>NZ_BAAGQW010000001.1:804598-2274598 GCF_054783275.1 Ferruginibacter profundus
GAGGTTGGGCTGCTTTTGAAATGACATGCCTTTTATTTTACGTAGGTTTATGCTGCGGTTGCAAACCGCTAAGATCAATAGGCACAAGTGGCCTTCCTTCGGAAGAACACTTGCGCCAGTAGTGGAACATGGGCCGTTAAAAATTGAACACTTGTAATATTTAACAGAGGTTGGGCTGCTTTTGAAATGACATGCCTTTTATTTTACGTAGGTTTATGCTGCGGTTGCAAACCGCTAAGATCAATAGGCACAAGTGGCCTTCCTTCGGAAGAACACTTGCGCCAGTAGTGGAACTAATATCACAATACAATGAAAATAGTTAAGAAAGGATTACTAATGGTTAGCATTGCTGTTTTTATTGCTTCGTGTAAGGAAAAACATAATTTAAAAAATTTAACCACCAGGAATTTCTTGTATTTTTCAGAAGGTGCAGCGTGGCCATTTAGCGGAGTAGCTTATGTGAAAGATACTATCAGGGGAATAGAGAAAACTATGTCATCATATACATTTAAAAACGGTATTCCTGATGGGGATTGGCAAGCATATGGACATGAACATGAAATTTTGATGAAAGGAAAATTAACTCCGGTTATAGTATTAGATGAGATTAAAAAAGACTTCCCGGATCTTCAAAGAATAAATATTGATAAGTATACTGAAGGTGATGACAATTTAAGAATAGATATATTTCTTATTTCAAATAACCCAACACAAGATTCAATAAACTGCCAACAGAAAAAGAAAGATCTGATCCTTTTCTTATTAAAAAAAGGCTTCTTGCTTGAAAATGAAACTGACAATATATATGATTATGCAGTTGCTAAAGGGGAGTTTTAATACTGTTTTTTACAATTTCTTTATCACCACCTTTTCCGCATACTCCGCCAATACATCATTAAAGAATTTTTTGGCAGCTAAAAATTTGGCCGCAGGAATTTTATATTCATCCAGTTCCAGTCTTGCCGTAGTGATGATACGTTTTTTGGTTTCATCAAACTGGTATGTAGTTTTAAAATTACCATATTCAAAACTCAGCACTTTGGGTTTGGGTAATGTTTCCACACCAAAGCCTTCGGGTAACATATAAATGGTGGTATCTGTTTTTATAAAGGGATGTGGAAAATAATAATCCTGCGTACGGTTTTCGGCTTTGGGTAAAGCGTAGCGCCATATTTTGTAGATACGGGGATTTAAAAATTGTTTGTTGCCCGCACTAAAATCAGGTACTTTTTCCATTGCCAACTGTAGTTGAACAGGTGCCTGTTTATCATCTTTATTATAGGTAACATCAAAATCATCGGGCTGTAAAAATTCAATATAATTTACCAGGTATCTTTTCTGGTCATCTTTTTTCTGGTCAAAAATATAATTCTTCATATCATCCTTAAACTCACCCGTGGTTTGCAGTTCCACTTTGGCAATACCGGAACCATCATCTTTCAAATCAATAACTGTATTGCTGGTGTACAGGTTATTAGCGGCTTTACTTTTAGGGGTGTTAATAAGGTGCCCGCCGGTTTCGGTTAACAAGAGTGCAGACCTGTTCTCCGTAAAATTGCCCAATACCCCAAACTCTGCGGTATTGCTGGTACATTCCAGCCAAACCGTATCGCCATTTAATGGCGCACAAAGTATCTGGTGGTTAAAAGGATCGTAAGGAAAATCAGGGTCAATAGTATTGGGATTGGTACTGCCTTTTATCCAGGCCGAATAACTCTTGATATTTACTGCATTAAGGCAGGCCTGCATGTAATTGCTTAATGCTTTACAATCGCCGTACTTATTTTTATGTACAAAATCGGCAGAGAAAGGCTTAAAACCACCGATACCCAACTGTATACTTACATACCGGCAATTTTTTTGCAGGTATTCGTAAATGAGTTTTACTTTCTCTTTGTCTGTACTGGCTTTTTCGGTGAGTTTTTTTATTTCATCAGCATATTTTGCATCCAGTATATTATCGGATTTTACCAATGTATTATACCAGATGCCCATGTTCTGCCAGCTATTCATTTCGCCGGGGTAGCCATCCAGTTCAAATTTATTAGGCGCAATCAATATCCATGGATAGCTGTTTTCTATGTAACCGCTGCCGGCTTCATATTTTTTTGCAGGTAATGCACTGATATTCCAGTTATAGGTTTTAGTATCCTTGTCTGTTTCATCAATCTGTGGCGCCAATACTGCATTCATTGGCTTAAACCTGATATCCATTTCTTTGGGCACTCTCACTGTAAAGGATGAACGCTCAATAGATTCTTCCGGCCCCTGTATGTGAAAGCTGGGATAGCTATACAAGCCATGGTACACAATGGTATAATCAAATTCCACTGTTACGGGATATTGATTTACCGGTACTTCGTAATAATTTACTTTGCCTTCGGGCACTAATCCCGATCCGGTGCTCTGGCTGCTGAGGTCTTTCTTTTTATATTTATTGGTGAGTTTGCCCGATTCGTCATACACTTTTATTTCCACATCTTCCAGGGAACGGAATTTATCTGTAAACTGGTTGAACACCAATTCGTCTTTTGCCGATGCATCCAATACTGTGGTTACCTGCTGTACCCTATAGTGTGCTTTATCAACATTATTGATCTCAAATAAAATATTTTCGAACCGTTTAACGGTATGGGCATCTTTTTTTAATGCCTCGGGTATGTCGGCTACATTATACGAAGGTGGTTGCGCTGCTACTGCAGTACAAAAAAACACAAGAGAAAATAAAATATACTTCATGGGGACTATTTCTTTTTAATTACGATCTGCTCATTCAATTTTGCAAACAGTTTTTTATAAAATTCTTTAAACTCCGGGTAATTGGCTGCCGTATAAAAACTGCGTTTAAACTCTACCGATATTCTTACATTCAGCAAATTATCATCTGCCTGCATCGACCTGGTAAAGATAATACTGGTGTCGGGCATTATCATGGAAATATTTTCGGGCAGTCCATCAAAGACATAATCCTGCGGTATGGAGTAGTTACCAAATACAGTATAATCCTGCTGAAATCCAAAATCTATATCCGCCATGCGTTCGTCGGCAAGAAAAGGATTTTTATCCAGGTCGGAAAAAAGATTGACAGTAAAATATTTGTAATTACCCGAACTATTGAGCACTGAGGTGAATTTTACTTTTTGTTCCAGCGGTAATGAATCTGCATCGGCGTTATTTACAGTAAGGTCATCAATTTTTAAAGCAGTATAGGGTTTGGTAAAATATTCCTCTTTAAACTGCTCTTTATTTTTCAGCCAGGCTTCGCAGCGTTGCTTTCTTGCATAGCCGTTACAGTTTACCAGGCCATCGCCTTTCATGATACCGGCTTCATCAATTTCGCCATGAATGGCAGCCATCACTTTATATTTATTTTTCTGGTCAATCAGTTCGATCCATTTTCCATCTTCACCATCTGCAATAAAACCCTGTGTATTCACAATACTTTCCGGTATCAGTTTATAGCCGGATACTTTGTCGGTACCGTCCAGTATAAAATATTTGTCGTTCAGTTTTACATATGCCAT
Source organism: Ferruginibacter profundus (assembly GCF_054783275.1). Lineage (NCBI taxonomy): Bacteria > Pseudomonadati > Bacteroidota > Chitinophagia > Chitinophagales > Chitinophagaceae > Ferruginibacter > Ferruginibacter profundus. Next base: position 808,123 of record NZ_BAAGQW010000001.1, read on the forward strand.
TACAGTATTAAACTGGTTAACGAAGGGATAGAATTTATTCACCAACCCGTTTTCCCTGGTGCTTAGTAAAACAGGGCTTGCTTTAACGCCGGCTTTGTTTAAAAGGCAAACCAGTAATAAATTAATATCGCCGCTGGAGCCCGTTTTTTTTGCAAACGTATTACTTACACCATTATAGGAATAGATGGTTTCATCGCCATCCCAGCTGATATTTTTTCTTACATAGTTATAAACAGCTTTCATTTTACTTTCGGTATCGGGTAGTTGCCTGGCTTCATTAATAACAACGGTGGCTGCATCTGCTTCCCATTCAAGTTGTTTGCCAAAATCACTGTCTTTCATCAGGCTTTTAATTACATCGCTCCAGCTGGTACGCAGTTTAACAATATTGGTACTGCTGTATTCAACTTCTGATAATTGAAATTCCAGGCGCTGCTGGTAATCCCTTACCGAACCCATAAAAGGTTCGCTCCGGATACCGATAAGGTTACGCATGATAAAGTTCTTCTTCAGCACCTGGGTATTCAACACACCTTCGCTGGTACTGATCAGGTCATCCTTAACATCTTCTTTTACTTCAATACTATCCACAACTGTTGGCTGTACCGAAAAATGATACAACTGGGGAATATTGATCTGGTATTCGCTGTATCGTACCGGAATTTTATCCTGGAAAAACCAGTCCTTCAGATTCTGGTCTGTCCTTCTTTCCATTTTGTATTTAAATTCAATCACACTGCCTACTTTAACCTCAGGAAAGGCAATGATCATTTTGCTGGCAAATTTATTGATGCGTTTAGAGTAGATAGAACTTTTACTGACTTCGGTTACCTTGATATTTCCGCTTTCGTCCAGGTTATAGGTATATGCATCTATTTTAATGATCCTTTCTTCATTATTGTTATCATAATAGGGGATAGATGCATTGGCGTAGGTAAGGCCGCTTTCCTTTAATATTTTTATACGGGTTCTTCTTTCATAAATGGTATTCATAAAAGAGATATCAGTAATGCCGCGGTCGTAATACAAATTGCCCCAGTCAATAAGCGTAAGGGCTTCGGCACCTTTATCAAAGTCGCAGTCTTTCATCTGCAGGTCGGCCTTATCAATTTTGCCAACACCCGGAAGATTTTTTTGTGCCGTTGCCGCAACAACAAAAAAAAGTACTGCTACCAGGATAAAATGTTTTTTCATAAATACAATTACTAAGGGATAAACTATTTTTTCTTGAATACAAATTGTTCATTTAAAAAATCGAAAAGTTTTTTATAAAACTCCTGGAAATACCCGTAATCCTGGTTTAAGTAATAAGGTTTTCTGAATTCGAGTGTTATCTGCACATACAGCATGCCGTCAGAAATACTTGATGACCTGGAAAAAACAATGCTGGTATCGGGCATTATCATTTTAATGTTTTGGGGCAGGGGTTCAAACTGGTAATTTTGAGGAATGAAAAAATTTCCGGTGATCACATATTTTTGATTGGCACCAAAAAAGATATCCGAAAAACGTTCATCTGCAATAAATGGATTTTTATCGAGGCCCGAAAAAAGATTGACGGAAAAATAATTATAATCTCCGGAAGAACTGATCTTCTTTTCAAATTTCAAAGTTTGCTTCAATGGCAGAGAGTCTGTATTTTCATTTTCAAATTCAAGGCTGTCTATTTTAATATCCTGTTTGTTCTGGTTAAGCCATGCTTCGGTATATTTATCTTTTCCTTCTTTTAATTTGCCCAGGCGTATGTAGCGGCTGTAATCTTTTGAAATGATCTCAGCCTCGCCTTTCATATTGCCTTTGTCGTCTATCACCGCATTTAAAAAAGTGGTGTTATTAAAAAGTTGTTTTTCGTTCCATAACATTTTCCATCCCCATGGCGAGGCATTATTTTCCTGCCCCAGCACCTGGTTCAGAAAATCTCCTGTGCTGCCATCACCGGATTTACCTATTACCAAACCATAGGTATTGGCTACATCATAGGGGATAAGGTTAGCAGGGGTATATTTATCGGTAGCATCAAGCACATATACATTGTTATTGATGGTTACATAGGCCATTACTTTATTAAACTGATCGTTTCCTGCCACCGAGGTATTAACCCTGCCATTATCTTTTGTACTCACCAAAACAGGCTGGGCATTTAAATCAGCATCTTTTAAAAGGTTGATCAGGATCAGGTTGATCTCACCTGCAGTTCCCTTTTTATCTTTCCATGCAGCTTTTACACCATCCAGTGCCCAGATGCCATAAGTATCATTCCACTGCATATTTTTTCTTACATAATTGTGTATGGTCACCATTTTTGTATACGGATCTTTTACCTGGGCCAGCAATGCATCCAGGTCGGCGGTACGGGGAATATTCTTTTTAAGCTGCAAACCAAAATCTTCATCTTCCTGCAATTCCTTTATTATGCCGGGCCATGACCGGATAAGGCTGCGGCGTGGTACCCCGGGAAAATCCAGTGCAATCATTCTTGGTGTTACCTGTTGCAGGTAATCTTCATCACAACTGATGTATGGCTCGTCTCTTAATGCCGGTACATTGTTCATGGTAAAGGTTTTAATATTGTGTAAACCTTTCGAACTTTCAGTCATGCTAACATCCAGTAAGCCTGTTGGCGTTGCAGATACAATCAGTTCCTGCGGAAAGTTGAGGGAGTATTCACTATATACTACCGGTATGGATTTTTGAAAATACCAGTTTTTTAAAGCGTAAAAATCAGTAGCATCATCTTTGTACTTATATTCAATGATACTGCCCGGCTTAACTTCGGGAAAAGTAAAGATCACTTCAGAATACCTCTTGTTTATTTTTTTGCGGTAGATGGCATCCTTTTCAACTTTAATAAATACCGGGTTGCCACCGGCATCGGTATTTATGGTTTGTGCACTGATGCCTTTGATGTCTTCCAGGCCGGCACCATTTAAATAACGGATATGGATATTGGCAGCATCACTACCTTTCTGGTTCAGTATCTTTATCCTTACATGCCTGTCCAGCTGGGTGCGTAAAGGATTGTAAGGGTTGGTAGTGTTCAGATCGCAATATACTTCTGCCACATCAAACAGCACCACGGCTTCGGCGGCTTTATCAAATTCGCAATCTTTCATGGCGAGCTCAGCTTTATCTATTTTTCCAAAACCCGGAATTTCTTTTTGGGCCAGGGTGACAAGAGAGGATACAACGAGGGTAAAAAGTAACAATGCTGATTTCATAATGGTAGTTATATCCTGTAAAATAATTATTTTTAAACAAACTGATGCTATCTTATTGTAATTTTATTTTAAATAAAAGCAGATGAAAATTTTAAAGCTGTTTATTGCAGTGTTTTTGCTGGGTTCGTGTAATGCGCAAAACAACAATAATAAATTAAAGACAAACAATAGTGATAATACGCTGCTGTGGGAAATAAGCGGAAAACAACTCAGCAAGCCCAGTTATTTGTTCGGCACTTTTCACCTGATATGTAAAGATGATATTCCTTTTGGGCCGCAATTGAAAACAGCTGTACAATCAGTAAACGAAGTGTATATGGAACTGGATATGGATGACCCGGCAACAATGATGGGGGGCTTGTTATTAATGAATATGCGAAACGATACTACCTTAAAAAAACTATTTACGGAAGAAGAGTATAAAAGGGTAGACCGGTTTTTCAATGATTCGCTACACATGCCTATAACCATGTTTCAAAGTATGAAACCCTTTTTTTTAGAAGCGATGCTTTACCCTAAAATGTTGCCTTGTAAAACTATGAGTGGGGTAGAAGAAGAGCTGATGAAAATGGCAAAGGATAATAAAAAAGAAATACAGGGATTGGAAACTATGGCATTTCAGTCAGCTGTTTTTGACAGTATTCCCTATACCGAACAAGCAAAAGAACTATTAAAAAGTATTGATAGCCTGCAAACCTACAGAAAGTACTTTGATATGATGGTTAAAGTGTACAAAAGCCAGCAGCTACATAAAATGGAGGAACTTTTCAACGATAACGAATTCGGGATAAACGATAACCAGGACATTTTACTGGATAAAAGAAATAAAAACTGGGTGACGCAACTGAATACCATCATGAAAAAAGAGAGTGTATTTATTGCCGTGGGTGCAGGCCACCTGGTAGGGGAAATGGGATTGATAAACTTATTGCGCAAGGAAGGGTATACGCTGCGGCCGGTTGAGAATTAGTTTTTTAGTTCTTAGGTAATTAGTTATGTGGTTTCAATTAAGTACTACAAACTAAATATCCCGCTATTTCACCACCACATCCCTCACCACTTTTTCTCCCAGTGCTTCATTAACCCGTTCTATAATTTTTTCTTTCTGGTACAGCAATTCATTCTTTAATGGCGCAACAGTAGAAGTAATGTATAAGGTATGATTGATGATCTGGATCTTATCGGTGTATTTGGCAATTGTTTTACCCATTACCTGTTCCCATATTTCTTCAATACGCACCGCCTGGATGCCGCTTTTTAAACGGCTCTTCTGTAAAAACTGCTGAATGGCGTCCTGTAAAGAAATTTCTCCCATAATTATTTTATATACAGTTTATAAGATCCGGTGATTTCGTTGGCAACCGTTTTTTTGTCCCATACACGAAAAGATACTTTTACGTAATTCTTTTTGTCTTTTAATTCAGTGATCACCGCCTTTAAAGAAATATATTTGGCATCTTCCGGGCTAACTCCTGTAGATTCATACGCAGTAAAAAGGTCTTCAGAATCGAGTATGGTTTCGCCATTGCTTAATACAATTTTTTCTTTACCACCCGGAAAAACTTTTCCTTCAATTTCTTTAAAGCCCCTGGCTAATACAATCCTTAAAGTAACCCGTTGGTTAATGTCTACTTTATTGTCTGCAGGCACTTTGGTCTCATCATCAAAAACCAGGAACGCTTCTTTTACGGTAAATCCTTTTACATTTAATTGCACGCCATTAGCATAAGGTTTTGCAGCTGTTGCAACCACAACCGTTTTTTTAGCAACCGGCTTTTGTGCAACAGCAGTAGCGGAATATATTGCACCCAGTAATAAAAACAGGCTGCAGCGGAGGGAATAAATTTTCATGGTGTTTTTTTAGTAGTGTAAAAGTAAACATATTATTGGTCTGCTCCTTACAATTCAATAACCTGGTATTTAACGGCCAGTGATTTAAATGCATCTTCCAGCCTTTCTTTATGTGTATCGGTAATAAAAACCTGCCCGGTATTTTCTTTACACACCCAATGCAATAAATGCTGCATGCGGTTATCGTCCAGTTTCTCAAATACATCATCTAAAAAAAGCAATGGCGCAAAGCCCTTATTCATTTTCAGCAATTCAAATTCGGCCAGTTTTAGCGCAAACAATAAACTTTTGCGTTGCCCCTGCGATGCGGTGTTTTTAAATGACTGCCCGTTTAATTGTATACTGATATCGTCTTTATGAATACCACCATTTGTACGTTGCAGCATAAAATCCTTTTGCCGGTTATCATTCAGTACCGATTCAAAATTACCGGTATTTAACTGGCTGTCGTATTGCAGGGTAACAGTTTCGTTATTATCAGCTATCTGGTTGTAGAATTGTTGAACCAATGGTATTAATGCCGCAGTAAAATTTTTACGTTTGGTGTAAATAAATTTGCCCGGGTGTACCAGTTGTTCATCCAGCACTTCCAGCAGCGGCCAATCGGTTTTACCCTGCTCTGCAAAACGCTTTAATAAACTGTTGCGTTGCTGCAGTACCTTATTGTACAGGATCAATTGCAATAAATATTCCGCATCCATCTGGCTGATGACCGTATCTACAAATCGCCTTCTTTCTTCGCTGCCACCTGTTATCAGTTCAATATCATCCGGTGCCACCATTACCGCAGGAAACCTGCCGATATGCTGGCTCATCTTTTCGTAAGGCGCATCATTCAGCAATAATTCTTTTTTACCCACGCCCCGGTGAATACACACTAATTTCAATGCCTCTGCCTGGTTTTCAAACTGGCCCTCTAATCTAAAGCCATCTTTATCAAACTGTATATTTAAGCCATCGGTTTTACTGAAATAACTTTTGGTGAAGCAACAATAATATACCGCATCCAGTAAATTGGTCTTGCCCTTGCCGTTCAGTCCGCAAATACCAATTACCCTTTCGGTAAAATCGAAAGCATCGAAACTGTAATTTTTATATTGGGTGATGGTTATTTTTTTTACCTGGAGCATTGAGGGTGCAAGATAACAACAAAAATGCCCGCAGATTTCGCAGGTGACGCAGAAAATAGAACGAAAACGACAGACCACTGTCAATCGGCAATTACCAGTAAACACTGGTGGTCAGTGATCTGCCGTCCATTGTAACTTGAAAACACCCTGCTCCATCAGCGAAATTTGAGGGAATATTCACATCGTCTCATAAATTGTGGATATAGTGCCTCTCAGCTAAAAATTCAACTAACAAACAATAAACCGAAAACCTAAAACCCCTATCTTTGCCGCCTAAAATTTAAACACCTTGGCAACAAAGTTTTCTAAAGAAACTTATTTATACTGGTACGAACTGATGCTGCTTTTGCGCAGGTTCGAGGAAAAAACCGGTCAATTGTATGGAATGCAGAAAATCAGGGGCTTTTGTCACCTGTACATCGGCCAGGAAGCAGTAGCTGCCGGCTGTATGACTGCTACTAATCCCGATGATAAATTTATTACCGCTTACCGCTGCCACGCATTAGCCATTGCAAAAGGAGTTACTCCTAAAGCCAGTATGGCCGAATTGTATGGAAAAGCCACAGGCTGCAGTAAAGGAAAAGGCGGCAGTATGCACCTTTTTGGTGTGGATGTGGGCTTTTTTGGTGGTCATGGTATTGTGGGTGCCCAGATCGGAACAGGCGCCGGCCTGGCTTTTGCCGAAAGGTACAAAGGCACCAATAATGTAGCCCTTTGCTTTTTTGGCGATGGAGCTGCACGCCAGGGTATGCTGCATGAAACCTTTAACATGGCTATGTTATGGGATCTGCCGGTGGTATTCATCTGCGAAAATAACCATTACGCAATGGGTACTTCTGTAGCAAGAACAAGTAAAACATTAGATATTTATAAACTGGCCGATGCCTATGATATGCCGGCCGATTCAGTAGACGGTATGAGCCCTGAGGCTGTACACAATGCTGTATTGAGGGCCGCTAACAGGGCAAGGGAAAAAGGCGGGCCAACTTTCCTGGAAATTAAAACCTACCGTTACAAAGGGCATAGTATGAGTGACCCTCAGAAATACCGCAGTAAGGATGAGGTGGAAGAGTACAAAGAAAAAGATCCTATTGATCATGTACTGAATGTATTAAAAACACAATACAGTGTTGCAGATGCAGATATTGAAGTGATCAACGAAAGAGTGAAAAAAGAAGTGGAAGAAAGCGTGCAATTTGCGGAGGAAAGCCCATGGCCATCTGATGACGAATTGCTGAAAGATGTATATGTGCAGGAGGATTATCCTTTTATTGTTGACTAATTCAACCAAAAAGTACAAAGGATATAAAAGTACATAAGGTAAAAACGATTACTTATTCTAAATTATAAAAGACAACAATGGCAGAGAAAGCAAAAGTAGTAGAAACGGTGGAAGTAAATGAAGCGTTGGAAAGGGCCAAAGGTTTTTGGGCCAAATTCAGCAAGCCGATCATTTACGTGGGCAGTGCAATTATATTATTAGGTGGTGGCTGGTATGCTTATGGCAAACTTGTAAAAGAACCTAACGAGTTAAAAGCAAGCGAACTTATTTTTCCGGCAGAAAAACTGTTTGGTAAAATGGCGCAGGTTGGCAGCTATACAAAAGATTCAGTAGGATTGGTTTTAAATGGCGGCGTAGTGGATAACGAAAAACTAACCGGCATGCTGACCATTATTAAAAATTATGGTGGTACTCCTGCAGGCAACCGTGCCCAATACATTACCGGTGCCTGTTACCTGCACTTAGGCGATTATGATAAAGCTATTAAATACCTGAAGGAGTTTGACGGCAATAGTGCAGAACAAATACAAAGTGCGGCTTACAGAATGATCGGTGATGCGTATGCGGAACTTAAGAAAAATGATGATGCACTGAATTATTATGCCAAAGCAGTAGAAGTTGCCTCTTCTAAAGATGAATCAACCATGTTCTTAGCTTTATCAAGAGCCGCATTATTTTGTGATGCTACCGGTAAAACCAAAGAAGCGATTGGATATTTTCAGCAGATCAAAGACGAAATAACCCCTGCATTTTTCAGGAATAACAGGATTGATTTTGACGCTGATAAATACCTTGCAAAATTAGGAGTGGTTAAATAGTTGACAGGTTTATTAGTTAATTTGAAAATGCTCTGGTTAAGATTGACCGTTCACAATTGACGATTCACGACTTACAACTCACATCATGTCCATACACTCTTCAAACTTATATAATACAACAGGCATCCAGCTACCAAAGGATGCCTGTGTTGTAATTGTACGTACCGAATGGAATGCAGAAACCATTGATAAACTGGAAGAAGGCTGTATAAAAATTCTGGATGAGAATAAAGCCCACCACAGAACGATCATTGTGCCCGGTGCATTTGAAATTCCCTTTGCCATAAAAAGTTACTGGGAAGCACATAAATATAAAGATGATAAACCGCATGTGTTTATTGCTTTGGGTTGTGTGCTGCGAGGCGATACGCCGCATTTTGACTATGTATGCAAAGCTGTAACAGATGGCGTGGTGCAATTGAACTTATTATTACCGGTACCTACCATTTTCGGAGTACTTACAGTAGATAACCAGCAACAGATTGATGAAAGAACAGGCGGCAAACACGGCCATAAAGGCGAAGAAGCTGCAGTAACTGCTTTAAAGATGATGGCACTGAAAAACTCTTTTAAATAAATTGTATGACTAACAGGTACCTCAGCTTTTTATTTTCAGTTATCCTTATTGCGGCGGGTACATCTTGCAATAATAATGATAAAAGCAGTGTTGCTGTACCCGATTCATTAACAAATAATAACACAGGTAATGTGCAGCAATCTATTGTAGTGCCGATTGCAAGGGAGAACGACATTATCGATACTTTAAATGCACTGCCTTTTGTAAAAGAAAGCAGCAGGTATATCGATTCGCTCACCAATCACAAACATACCATCGCTTATATCATCGACACTACCGATAACGAATACACGGTTACTGCAGGCTACAATGGTGCCGACAGGTTTGAGACCTACTATAATTTTACAATAAATAAAAAGACAAGGGAAATAAAAGTGCAGGATGTTATTTCGGGAGATATGGTAACGCCGGCTGCATTTGAAAAACTCCGGAAAGCCGACAAATAATACAGATCGAAATGAAAGTTCAATTATTTATACCGTGTTTTGTGGATCAGCTGTATCCGCAAACCGCTTTTAATATGGTAAAGGTGTTGGAGAAAGCTACCTGCGAAGTAGTGTACAATACCAATCAAACCTGTTGTGGCCAGCCGGCTTTTAATGCCGGTTTTTGGGATGAGGCAAGAACTGTTTGCAGTAAATTTTTAAAAGATTTTGAAGGCGCAGATTATATTGTGGCACCAAGTGCCAGTTGTGTGGGTTTTGTAAGGAACTACTATGCCAAACTGTTTGAAAATTCTTCGCAACACAACCAGGTAAAGGATATGAGTAAACGCATTTACGAATTCACTGAATTTTTAACTGACGTGTTGCATATTGAAAACTACGGAGCAGAACTGCATATGAAAGCTACCTATCATGATAGCTGTGCCGCATTAAGAGAATGTAAAATAAAAGATGCGCCACGCAGGTTATTATCGCATGTAAAGGGTTTGGAACTGACAGAGATGAATGATGTGGAAACCTGTTGCGGTTTTGGCGGCAGCTTTGCAGTTAAATTTGAAGCCATCTCTATTGGCATGGCCGATCAGAAAGTTAGAAACGCCAATGATACCGGCGCTGAAGTGATCATCTCCACCGACCTCAGTTGTTTGATGCACCTTGATGGCTACATCAAAGGCAAAGGCCTGCATTTGAAGACCATGCATATTGCCGACGTATTGGCAAGTGGCTGGGAATAGGGGGCAGGACGGCTTCAACATGTCAGACCCCTAAAAGAAAATCCGTTCCACCGTCCAGAAGGCAGCAATAGCTGCAATAATTATGGATAAAGGAATTACGATTCGTTTTCTGTAATACGGTTTATCACCAAAGGCTCTGCCCAATAAAAAGTAAGCGGTTAAGATAACAGTGATCTGTCCTAATTCAACTCCCAGGTTAAACATAATTAAAGAACTGAAATACGCATGCTGCGGAAGGCCTAATTGTGTTAAGGCGCTGGCAAAGCCCATACCGTGTATCAACCCAAACAAAAATACAATACCAATTCGGCTGGCTTTTAAACGTGGAGAAAAAATATTTTCCAAAGCCACATACATGATGGATAATGCAATAACAGGCTCAACAATATTTGTCGGCGGTTTAATTATTTTATACATCGCAAGCCCGAGTGTAATGGTATGCGCTACTGTAAATGCAGTGGCCTGCCAGAGAATAGGTTTTAATTTGGGGTTGAGCAAAAATAAACTCAACACAAATAAAATATGATCTAACCCCAAAGGCAAAATATGTGTAAACCCTAATTGCAGGTAAATGCCTGCAACTTCTGTTTTACTTAATTGGGATAATCCTTCCACATCATGCGCCATTGCTGCATTGCATACTAAAAAGAAGAGAAGCATAAAGCTCAGCACCCGGCAATGATATTTAAAACTGTTGTTCATGTTGTGTAAAGGTTGATTTTAATTTACGAATTGTACCGGGTATTGGTTTGTAAAATATATTTAAGAACGTAACGTCGTTTTATCACTGCCACTTTTTTCTGAAAAAACTCACTACTACATAAAACGATTTTAATTTTTGGGTGAGCCACCTTTAAGAGGTGACCCACCCAAAAATTAAAAGAACACTACCAGTTTTATCTTTGCAAACAAAGGCGTACCTGGTGTAAAATTCAATTCTGTTATAGCGCCGGGTTCATTTTGCAACCTGCTTTCAGTTGCAAATTGTGCTTCATTCCATTTTACGTTCAACAGGTTTTCTGCTGATATACCAATTTCGTATTTTGGCCGGGTATAGTTGATGGAGGCATCCAGTAAAAAATATCCTTTGGCTACAACAGAATTATCTTCATTGGCAGGCCTGCTTTTTATATAGCGGTATTTTATGCCGCCATTAAAACCGGTTTGCTTTTTATAAAACAAACCTCCGGTACTGGTTGCGGTGGGGGCCAGCGGAATATAATCCTGTCCCCTGGCTTCATCTCTTGCCGTTGGTTTGGTAAAATTAATATTTGCATTGGCAAATAAATATTTAGTGAACTGATAACGTGCTATAATATCAATGCCTTGTCTTTTCGTTCTGCCACTTGGTTCCACATTGCCATCATCTCCTACATACACAAACTCCTGGTCGAGGTATAAATTCCATGCAGCAATATTTAACAGGAGATCTTTGGCGGGTTTCAATATCACACCAAAATCGCTGCCGTAAGCAGCAGGTAGAATTTGTTTACCATCATTGCCAACCACCACTCTTGTATCATTACTGTGAAAACCTTTACCGGCCTTTACATATACCTGCACCGCTTTGCTGATAGTATACTGTACATTTAATTTAGGGCTTACAATAGATTTTGCCTGCGATGGCATTTGTGTAACATTCAACCTGTCGTAATAATTAAAATGAAAATAATCAAAACGAAGGCCGGCATCAATTACCCAATTACCAACAGTAGCTTGTTGTTGTGTGAATGCATATGCGTTTGTTTCTCTAATATCACCAAGTTTAATATAATTTAAGAACTGTCGTTTTACCACATGGGCTAATTTACTTTCATCAGTGCCATCATGTCTTACACCGATACCATCTGTAGAAGTCAACGTCCATTTACCAAAAAAATATTTTTGTTGTAGTGTAGAAGAGTAACCAAAAATATTCCGGGCTTCTGCCTGGTTGATCTCATCTCCATTAACAGGATCATTTAAAAAGAAAGAAAAATTGGAATAGAGATTAAATTTATAACGATTTAAAAATACCTGGTTGTTTACTGTTGCACCACTTTTGAATTGATGAGTTACAGTAAGACTAGCATTATATCTTTCTGTATTGCCACCTTCACTGGGGTCGATGCTGCCGAAGCGGTCAATCAAGCCGCTTTCAATCGCTCTCTCCGGAACCTGGCCGCTGGCATCCCAGTTACTTTTAAATGCTGATGCAGAAAAACTAAGATTGGTATTTGCTGTTATTGCAGCATTGTATTTGGTGAATACATTAATGCGATTGAAATTTTGTTTGTTTTGTGTTGGGCCATCGGTATAATTAAATTCACCGGCGATATACGCACTCTGTTTATCTTTATTTTTTTTCAGCAGATCGATCATCGCCAAAGTGCGAAAGCTGTTAAAATTTCCACCTTCTATTTGTACCAAACTCTTTGGTATATTTTTAAAAGTAGAAAAAGCTACATAACCTGCAGTATTTAAATTGCCGTGTTGTGTGTAATAAGGTCCTGCACCAAAATCAATATTATTGATGGTCTCAGGAATGATAAAATGAGCATCGGCATAGCCTTGCCCGTGTGCATGGCTCACCATATTCACCGGCATACCATCTACGCTCACCTGTACATCTGTACCATGATCACAATCGAAGCCACGTAAAAATATTTGTTCTGCTTTGCCGCCACCGGCATGCTGTGCAATAAATAAACCCGGCACAAGGCGTAGTAATTCCTGTGTATTTTTTACCGGGCTTAATGCCAGGTCAATTTTTGCCAGCGAACTGAATTTGGAAGAACCCGTGGCCTGCAATTTTACATCTTCCAATTGAATAGCATCGGGCTGCAATTCAATTATTAAAAGATTGTTGTTTATTGTGGCAGCCGTATAAGTTTTGTAACCAATATGCGATACTGCAATATTTGCAGGTTGGTTTTTTATTTGCAATATAAAATTTCCATATTCGTCTGTCAATGCTTTATCGTTGTCATTACTGGCAACACTTACAGAAGCAGCTTCCAGCGGTTGCCTGCTTTGTGCATCCACCACTTTGCCCTTAAGCACCGTTTGAGCAGGCGCAGCTATTACAGTAAAGAATATGAAAATTAATATCAAAAAACAACAATAGTGTTTTGATCGTTTCATAAACAATTTTAGATAGATGAAAAAAATGCATGGCACATACCATCAGCTTTGCAGGAAGGGTTATGTGAATGCAGTGAAATAATCTATCTATAAGCGGGGAGGAGGATAATTATTTTGTACTATGCAGCTTACAAGAGAAGCTGTAGCCGCTAATGGGTAGTCAATATCCTTTAAAGCAATCATAAAAGACTGTTGTTGCTTAACTACCGTTACGATATGTTCGTTAACAGTAGTATCTTTTTTTAAAAAAGAGGAGGAAGCCGGTTTATCTGAACTATCGTCTTTTGATGCCCTGGCTGTTTCATAATGCACATGGTACTTTCCGTTTTCATAATGCATGGTGGCCATATGATGGGCATAAAAGAAAGTATGGCTTACAAAATCACTTACATAAGGCAGCACCGGTTTCAATACCATCATAGTATAGCTCAACAAGAGAATATGTAAGCATAATTTTTTCATTTAAAATCAATCTGCCTTATTTGAAATGTAAACTAAAATGTAAAAACAGTATTAATTATAATAGGCGTCATCACGGATTTGAACCGTGATGACACTTGTAATTATTTTGCATTGATTGCAGCTGCCCTCTGCAATAACTCCGGATTTTTGCTGTTGGTACTTAATGCAGTCTTTATATATTCCTTTGCTTTTACAAAATCGTTTTGGCTGTAGGCAATCCAGGCCAGTTCATTATTCACATCAATATTTTTAGGGCGGATGTTGAATTCCATCATGGCATATTTTTTTGCACTATCCCATTGATTGGTCTTTTCAAAAGCCCTGGCTAATTCTAAAGAAACGGAGTGATGGCCGGAGTTAGCATCAGTGAGCAGTAATTTTTGAACCGCATTGTAACTATCCATTGCTTTTTGTGTATTACCCATGGCTAAGTACACATCAGCTTTTTGTTCATCAAAAGATGATTGTGGCATGATGGCATTGGCAGAATCCAGTAAAGCTAAAGCCCTGGTATAATTTTTCATTTTGGTTTCCACTTTTGCAAGGCCGGCCATACTTGGTGCATAGCTGGGGCGCAGGTATAAGTTTTCTTCAAAAGCACTTTTTGCTTCTTGCAGCTTACCGGTGTTTAAATACAGGTCGCCCAGTACATTCCTGCTCCAGCTTTGTGCTTCGCTGCCCGGCAAACCTGCCTGCACGGCTAATTTCATTGCGGCAATGGCGCCGGGATAATCGCCGTATATCTCACGTAAATAACTTGCTCTTGAATAAGATTCCAGTGATGGTTTTAAAGCCTGCATTTTATCCGACATTGCAACCGCCTCTTCGTAATTGCCCAACTCAACATTCGCATCCACTAAAATGCCATACACATAGGCATTATTCGGATTAATGTTTTTAGCTTCTTCCGCAATTTTTTTAGCATCTGCAAACTGGTGCTGGCTCATTCTTAAAGACGCTTTGTAAACATTGGCTTCAAAATTTTCAGGATCAATACTAAGTACTCCATTTAATATTTTTTCAATGGCAGGATAATAAAAATGATGTTCACCTGTAATTCTTTGTTCGGTAATAAAAATGGTGGCTAACTGCAAACGTGTTTTTACATCTTCAGGTTTGGTCGCCAGTTTCGCTTTTAATTCGTCTACTTTTTGTTTGGTCTTTTCCCATTCGGCTGCGGTAGCCAGTTCACCTTTTCGTTCTAAAAGATTGGGAATATCCATGGGATTCTGATCGCTGATATACGCTTTTAATTTTGCTTCGCTGTTATTACAACTGCTTATAGTTGTAGTAAGCGTAAACAGGCAAAAAGCAGCAGCAAAAAATGGCAGGAGGGTTAAAGTCTTTTTCATGTCTTTATTTTTATTTGTTTTGGTGACATGGAATTCGCCGGCAAAAGTCATCCAGTTTGAAACGCTTCTGCTTATGGCTCATTTCATTTTATGTTGTTTTTATTTATGTACGACAAAAGGAGAACCATGGTTCTCCTTTTGTTATAAATTTTATAAAAAGAGAAGTCAGGTTTTTGAAAGGTCTCAACTAACATAAAGGTACAGGATAAGACAGTAGAACGTTTATACGGTATATAAGTTGAAGCCTAACCTACTTTTAGTGATTAGCCTTAAATGTTTTGGTCTTACCGCTATCAACTAAAGAAGAATCCTTCACTTTCAAAGGCACAGTTTGAGCAGAATGTTTTAGACCGGAATCGGCGTTGGGGATGGTTTCCTGCTTTTCTTTTGTTGGGGTTTCAGGTGCTACAGTGGGTTTGTGGTTAGTGAGCCACCATAAAGTAATCGCTACAATTATAGGTGCTGATACTTGTATTAATATCCATTGCGGATGAGTAGTTAATCTAAATAACTTCCCTTTTAAAGTTAGTCTATAAGTTATTGGTGGCTTTTCATCCCCGTATTTTATCATGCCTCTATCTCTTAAAGATTTAATCCATAAAGTATATTTTTCAGCAATCGCACCCTTATTAAAAGCATTAGGTGAACTTTGTCTTAAATCATCCGTAAAGAAGACATTGAAAAAGTATGGGTAATGGCTTATAATCCACAAAATATATCTATCTGTAGGCTCTACAAATAGTATCATGTGTGTAGCCGGAAATTGAAATGCTTTTGGCTTTATATCTTGTGCTGCGGGTCTTTTGGTTATATTCCCGTTTCCATCTGTAGTTTGCATTAGTTTTGCCATCCTACTAAACTAATAAAGTTTAGTCAAAACAACTACTTCTTTTTAGCTTTCTTAATCGGAGTATTTAAAGCCAGTTTTAGTAACTGGTCTGCTGTTAAGTTGGTCTTAACAGTAATATTGGGAACTGCCTTCTTTTTTGGTTTTGTAGCTTTAGCCATTACTAAATTTTGGTAATAGGATGTTTTGGAATTATTATAAATTAAGGGAGGATAAAATCAGCATGCTCTTTTAATATTAATTTTATTTGAGGTTGAGCCATAGGGTATAAATAAACTAATATCCCTTCTCTTCGTGCAAATTTCATAGGCGCAACAAAATCACTATCGCCTGCTACTAATACTAATTTATCAATAGTTCTTTTACTTGACATCCATGCAATATCTAACCCTATTTTAATATCAACTGATTTCTGTTTAAAGTCTGGAATAAAATTAGTTTTATTAGAAGGGTCAACTTTCCATCCATCAAAAGATAACTCACCAAGTCTTAATGCTAATTGTGGGAAGGTTCTTAAATCATTATGAAAAGCATTTGCAGCCTTAAATTGTCCATGTTGTGAAAAATCCACAGAATTTCCATTAGGGTCTACCTTAGTATCTCCATTTGGTCTACAATCGTAATAGTAACTTCTTAGTAACATATCGGGCAGAGCACCTGGGTTAGTTGCTGCGACTTTCTTCATAATATCCTGAATAAATGCTGGCATATCACCAACCCGTGGATTTTTTTGGTTTAATGTTTTAAAACGTTGCAAGAAAAACCCGCCATCAATTAAGATTGCTACTTTACTGGTTGCCATAATGTTAAAGGGGTTAAAAAAAGTAACCGCCGACCGTCCGTTCTACACAGACACCCAGCGGTAAGTAATTAGCCAGCCTACTGGCATTGGAATAATTTACTGTAAAAATAATATCAAAAATGATACCACCAAATATTTTTTGATAAGTGGTTGAAGTTGTAGATTTTATTCGACAAAAAAGTAGTAATTAAGAGGGGTATGAATTTACGCATAAATCCAGTCAAAACCACCTGCACTTTTGCGAATACCTTTACATACTTTAGCTATATTGGTTTTATTAAAGCCAGTTGCTTTTGCTGCTGCTTCCACACTTTTGTATTGTCCTATTATTTCATCACCTGAAAGCTGTATAACTCCTTTGTATCTGTTTTCGGGCTTTTTGGTTAATACTATCTGCTTTGGAGAAATAGCGGCTATAAGAGCCTTGTATGTAAGCCTACCTTCAATTTGTTTTAGGGATAATGCAAACCTATCAGCATCTTTAATTTTACGGCTATTAAAACGATATGCAAATTCATCACAGTAACGTTGTGTATGCTTTGCGCTTATTTGGAAGTAAGTGCCAATAACCATTCTTTTTAAATGGCTAAATGCTCCTTCAATTGTATTGGTGTGTACATTATCTCTTACATATTCCTGCATAGAGTGATTAACTGCATGGTAGTTGTAGCTATGTGCAATACGGTTGTAAAGGTTAGAACTATCAGTAATTAAAGTTGCATCTTTCTTAACTGTTTCTGCTATTGTTTGAGGTATTGCCACAGCACTATTAACCATAACCTTTGCAACTAAATTTCCCGTTCTTTCAATCATTCCCAATACAGTTGTTTTATTTACGAAGTTGCCGCCAGTTTCAAGGAACTTCTTTCTTTTAGAGTTGTGCATATTAGCATACTTACCACCTATAAAAGTTTCGTCTGCTTCTACAGGGCTATGCTCACCTAATACAATATCTTCTTTCATTCGTAACATCTCCCTAATACGGTGTAACATAAACCAACTGCTTTTTTGACTAATACCTAAATCTCTTCCCAATTGATAAGAACTTATTCCCCTCTTATGTGCAGTAACTAAATAGATAGCTGTAAGCCATTTGCACAAGGGTATTTTAGAGGCTTCCATAATAGTACCTACCTGTACACTAAAGTTCTTTCTACAGTCTTTATGGTTACATTTAAAACGTTTACCACCTTCAATTACAGTTACCCTTTCACAAGAGCAATAAGGGCATATTATAACACCATCCCAACGCTCTTTAATTAAGTAGTTCCTACAAGTAGTTTCGTCAGGCATTGAAGTAATTAATTCTCTAAGATTCTTAAACATATATTTAGTATTTTAGTATATTCAAAACAACTTTTATGACAACAAGTGATTTTTTTGAAAAAATAATTATTCCGTTAGCTGCTGCTTGTATTGGTGCTGTAATTGGTGCAATAATGGCTTTTCGCTATCAAAGGAAAATGGAATTGCAAAGAGATAAAAGAGGTATAATGCAACTTATAATGGCCTATAGAAGTGTAGGCGCAGTTGAAATAGATTGGATTAAGGCTCTTAATATGATTGATATTGTTTTCCATAATAATAAAAAAGTAAAGGCGCTATTAAGAAAATATATGTACTACACAGAAGAAATAAGATTTAATACAGGTGAGCATAAAGCAGTATTAACCGAACTTATTTATGAAATGGGTCAATCAAGCGGTTATAATGATTTAACAGAAGCCGATATAAGAGACGCTTATAACCCAATTGCAATAAGCCACATATACGCATCGACAATTTCAAGATTTTCGCAAGAGGGAGCGACTTCCGAGCCTCCACCATCCACCAAAGATTAGAGTTGTAAATACAGGCAGGTGGATTTTTAGAAAATAAAAAACCACAAGGTACTTCTACCTCATGGTTATCTTCAAATTCCTGTACCTTAATGTCTGTTATAGCCTTTTTGAAACCTGACTTCTCTGAATGCTGGATTAATTTGTTTTTATAATACCTACAGTAGTTGATTTTAAACCATCCACATACATCCTGGCATAATAGGCACCTGCAGCTAAATTGGTTTTGCTCCATTGCACATAATAATCGCCTTTGGTACGGCTGCCTTCATTGATAGTGGCAATCTTTCTTCCTGCTGCATCTGTAATGTCGATCATTACACTGCTTGCATCCTGGCTCACTTTATAATGGAACGTGGTGGCGGTTTTAAACGGACTAGGGAAAGCTGAAAGCGCAATTGGCTCAGCAGCAATGCCTAAATTAAATACATTGCTTTTTGGCCCTGTGTAAGATGCACCCACAAAGCCTCTCCATGGTGTTTGCACAAAAGGAAATACTGCTTTAAATGTAGTATCGTTTTTGGTAACCCCGGCGTTAAAGCTGATGGTATTTACCAATTGTGTAGTAACAGGACTTCCGCCTACTACATAATCATCGTACCACAAACCAATGGCAGCAAGTGCAACGCCACCTACAGCTTGTAATTCGATCGTGGTTACATCGTCTTCCAGTCTTCTGCCGTTAGGAAAACCATCCATGTTTGGAATAAACTGCAGGTTAAGATTTCCATTAAACCTGGCATCAGTTAAACCTAATACCGCAGCCTGTACAATACCCAAAGAACTGAAATCAGCACTGTTTCTTGGAGTAACAGGCACCGCCATATTCAATCTTAAATAATCACCTAATGTGGGTAAAAAGTTATTGATAAATGGTTTGCCTGCAGCTAATGGATTACCATTTTTACCGGTAGCCAATTGATAAGGGCGCAGGTTAGGAACGCCAGTATAAAATATCGGTAAAATATCAACCGCCCTTGGGCTTGCATTATCAGGTAATAAAATATTACCGAATATAGCATCATCCAATGCAGTACCTGCAACAGCGGGAGAACCTTTAAGAGGATATAAACCTGGTTTACCATTTCTAAAATCAAAAGCACCTAAAGATTTGCTTTGTACCCTTAATTTAGCAAGGCCCGGTACAGCACCGCCAAATTGTGAATCATCCATGTATAAGGCCAGTTCAGGATTTTTAAAATAAGGAACAAATTGTCCGTCGGCAGAAGGTGCAACGGAATTCCATTTATCTTTCATACCAATAGGAATAACGGCTTCGTTGGTCAAAGGCATACCTAATCTTGATACCTGTGTCCATGCACCTGAAGTAGCGGGTTTATCGCCGGTAGTACTTAAAGTGGTAATGGCAGGGCGGCTTGCATTAGCATACACACCAATTACAAATTCAGGATCTAAAATGCTGGTAGCCTGCGCCGTTGTTTTACCTGTTTTTTGTAAGGTAGAAATGGGCACTTCAATAGCAATGGAATGACAATTGAATTTAGCCAGGCCATCTCTTGCACCGGCAGTTCTGAAACCACCTGCATCAAACGCACCTCCTAAATCAACAAAGAAGGGATCATCAACAGGGCCGCAGAAAACTTTTTCGCCACTGGTAGCGGTTGCAATAGCAGCTGTCATCAATGTATTGTAATCTGTTGCACCTAAACCAACACCGCCTTCAATAGATCGTGGGCCAATGTTTGGCGGAGGCACCACGCCATTGGTAACAATAGCAGTAAATGTTGTACCACCGTTGATGCTTCTTTCGCAGGTGTAAGTGGTTTTTATATTTTGTTTACCCAGGCGGATGTTGAAGAATGTAGAACCGTCTTCATTTACCTGGGTGAACGTAAAACGATAGATGATATCATCACCGGTTGTTGCTGTGTTATTGTCAACATGAATTTCGTAACGGATATTTTCTCCGAAAGAAAACCAGTTGGGGCCACCTGCCGGATGTTCGAAAGGAATATAGTTGGCAATTAAAATGATCTTGCTGCTATCGGCAGGGCTGCGGAAAGCATACAGGTCGGTATTATCGGCCAATGGATCATTACTGATCAATGGCGCTTCCCTGTGGCTGGATGCAGCCGCCGGCATTACGAATGCCGTGGTGCAGATAAGCAGGGCCGTAAGTATTTTAAAATATTGTTTCATACTGTTAATTATTTATAATGATGTAATGGTTATAAGTTAGAATCTTGGTTGAATAGTGTAATCATATCCTCTCCACGGTGCCTGCACATAAGGAAAAGCTGGTTTAAAAGTGGTATCATTTTTAGTGGGGCCTGCAGAAAAACTCAATACATTCACCAGGTTGGTGGTTACCGGGCTGCTGCCATCTAATTTATAATCATCATACCATAAACCAATTGCTGCCAATGCCACACCGCTTACGGCCTGCAGTTCAATAGTAGTTACATCATCTTCCAGTCTTCTGCCATTAGGAAAACCATCCATATTGGGAATGAACTGAATGGCTGTGCTGCCATTGTAGGCAGGATCAGTTAAACCTAACACCGCTGCATTTACAATACCCAGGCTGCTGAATTTTGCATCATTACGCGGAGTAGGAGGAACGGCCATGTTTAGACGAAGCATATCTCCCAATGTGGGTAAAAAGTTATTGATAAAAGGTTTACCTGCAGAAAGTGGCCCGCCGGTTTTACCTGTTGCCAGTTGATAAGGCGCAAGGTTAGGAACACCGGTATAAAATATCGGTAAAATATCCACTGCTCTCGGGCTTTTATTATCCGGTAATAAGATTGAACCAAAAACTGCTTCATCCAATGCAGTGCCTTTTACTGCAGCAGATCCTTTTAAAGAATATAATCCTGCTTTGCCATTCCTGAAATCATAGGCACCTAAAGCGTGATTCTGAATTCTTAATGCATTCAGTGATGGAACGGCACCACCAAATTGAGAATCGTCCATGTATAACGCCAACTCAGGATTCATAAAGTAGGAAGCAAATTGCAGGTCGTTTGCAGGATTAGTAGCATTCCATTTATCTTTCATGCCAACAGGAATAACGGCTTCGTTGGTTAATGGCATACCTAAACGGGAAACCTGTATCCAGTTACCTGAATAAGCTACCGTACCGGTACCCGGGTTGATCGTTTTAATTTGCTGCCTGCTGGCACTTGCCCATACACCAATTACAAAATCACCATCTAAAATGCTGGTGGCCTGTGATACTGCTTTACCATCTTTCTGCAATAAATTGATGGGTATTTTTAAAGCGATACTGTGTACATTATATCTTGATAAACCATCTTTAGGTGCATTGGTAGGGTTGCCTTGCGGACGGAAATTACCGGCATCAAATGCACCGGCCAGGTCTACAAAAAAAGGATCATCAACTGGGCCGCAAAAAACTTTTTCACCGCTGGTAGCTGTTGCAATGGCACCGGTGATCAGTGCATCATAATTAGCAACGCCTAAACCAACCGGTGTACTTTGTATTGAACGTGGGCCGATATTAGCAGGAGGTACCACGCCATTGGTAACCACCGTTGTAAATGCACCACCATTCACACTCTTTTCGCAGATGTAGGTGGTCTTGATATTTTGTGCCCCCAAACGAATGTTGAAGAATGTGGTAGGGTCCTGGTTGGTTTGTGAAAAAGTGAAACGATATACTATATCATCGGCCGTGGTGGTGGTTTTGTTTTTGATATGAATTTCGTAACGGATATTAGTTCCGAATGTATAATAATTTGGTCCGCCTTCGGGTAACTGAAACGGAATATAGTTGGCAATGATAGTAACTGTATTCGGATCATCCGGGCTGCGGAATGCATATACGTCGGTATTATCACACAAGGGGTCGTTACTGATCAACGGCGCTTCCCTGTGGCTTGATGCATTGGTTACTATACTGCCCGTAAGCAAAGCCAGCATCAGCACCAATTGCTTTGTTTTAAAAAATGTTCTTTTCATCTTTGTAAATTTTAGTTGTAATTATTTAGTTGAAGGAGCGTTAAAATCAAATAGCAGCGAAAGGCGTATGGTATTTTTTAAAGCATTATTGTTGGTATTATTGCCTGTTGGTACCAGGTAAGAAAAATTTAATCCTGCTACTTTGTACATTACGCCGGCGCCTACTGTAAAATAATTCCTGTTGCCTTTTAATTTATTCTCGGTAAAATATCCTGCACGTACACTAAATTGATCGTGGTAAGTATATTCAGTACCAAGGCCCAGTTGAAATTCTTTGATCTCTTCGCTAAAGCCACCCGGTGCATCGCCAAATGAACTGAACCAGCTGCCCACTACGCCTTTATTTTCATAGGCCATTACTTTAGCAGGATCAGAAGGATCGGGAGGAGTGGGGACCATCAATTTATTCAGGTCTAGCGCAAAAGAAATTTTATTATCGTCATCAATTTTTTTATTGTACGCCGCACCCAGTGCAAGGTTAGCAGGTATATAACTGTCTGTGCCGCCATAATTTATTTTACTGCCCAGGTTAGTTAATGCTGCACCAAAATTCCAGCCTTTCTTATTCATGTAAAAAGCAGAAAGATCGGCTGCCACGGCACTGCCCGATTTATAATTACTGTTTACAGAACTGTTGGCCAGTTTGCTGTTGATGTACCTTAAAGAAAGGCCTACACCTAATTTATCCGATAGTTTTCTTGAATAACCTGCTTCCAGGGCAAGGTCCTGTGGTTTGTAGGTACTCACTTCCTGGCCGATATTATCGGTTAAAGTAAATGTGCCTAAACTGAAATTGCGAAAGCCAAAACTGATCGCTTCTTTCTCATTCAGTTTATAAAAACCGGATAAGGAGATCTGGTACAGGTTTTTTACATCCAGCTCACTCAGCCAGGGGGTGTAATTGAGGCCTACACCGTATTTGGCATCATTGAATACAGTTTTACTGCCATTGTAAAACATCGAATTAACATCGGGGCTTGTTGCCACCCCAACATCACCCATGCCGCCGGTACGGGCATCAGCTGCCAGTCTTAAAAAAGGTACCGCGGTGGTAATGGGATTTTCTTTCCCGGATTGTGCAAGGGATGCTTCTCCAAACATCAGCAGCAGTAAAACCGGAAGAATGATTTTAGTGAATTTTGAAATCATGTGTCGTAGTGTTTTTATTTTTTTCGGAAAGTGAAACAGGTTGTTTCATGGGTTACTTACGGGGAATGTTGTTAAATGGTTTTAACTTTTTTACAAACCACCTGTTTAAATAATTATACAGGAATGAAAACACTATCATTATTATCTATAATTTTGTTTTTATTATTCACTATTCATTACTTAATTATTAATTCTTTCTCATGGCCTATTGGTTAGTAAAATCAGAACCTTCCGTTTACAGCTGGGACCAGTTTGTAACAGACAAACAAACTTTCTGGAGTGGTGTACGCAATTATGCAGCCCGTATTAATTTAAGGGCCATGAAAAAAGGAGATGAAGTATTATACTATCATAGCAATGAAGGGGTGGAAATTGTAGGCATCGCTAAAGTGATCAGGGAAGCTTACCAGGACCCGACAACTGATGATGACAGATGGGTGGCCGTGGATCTGAAACCGGTAAAAAAATTAAAGAAACCTGTTCCGCTCGACATTATAAAAAAAGAAAAACTACTTGCTACTATGGACCTTGTAAGATTAGGCAGGTTGAGTGTGCAAACAGTTAAGCCCGAAGAGTGGGCGATCGTAATGAAGCTGGCCGGCGAGTAATGCCCCCTAACCCCCTGAAGGGGGAATATGGACGCTGCAAATCTGTGTAATCTGTGGCGCTTTTTCGTTTTAACATTTTAGTTGGGTTACTTATTAATTGATTTCAGCATTATGAAATGGATGCATCCTGTATTCTATTCTTAATTCAAAAAATCAATTTTTATGTTTATTAATGTAAGACCTTTTTACAAGGGTGTAATCCTATTGCTTGTACTGGCCTCATGTCACCAGGCTTATCAGAGATCCGGATCACCTGAGATGGAAAAATTAAGCAGAACAATTAATTCTATAGCTGATTCAGCAGGAGTTTCTGAAATTGGTAAAGTAAATGATGAAGAACAATTCAACACCGAACAATACGGCAATATTGTAGAGAATAATTTTTTAGCTGCCAGTCAAAATCCGCTTTCCACATTTTCAATTGATGTAGATGAAGCTGCTTACAGTAATGTGCGGCGCTTTATTCAAAATGGTACCTTGCCTCCCAAAGGCGCTGTACGACTGGAAGAAATGATCAACTATTTTGATTATGATTATACGCCCCCGCAAAATGATGATCCCTTTGCAGTACATACAGAAATAGCAGCCTGCCCATGGAATGAAAAACACCGGTTAGTACATATTGGTTTAAAGGGAAAAGAAATAGCTACTGAAAAATTACCCCCTGCCAATCTTGTTTTTTTAGTGGATGTTTCCGGCTCTATGGATCAACCCGATAAATTGCCCTTAGTACAATCGTCAATGAAATTATTAACAGATCAGTTAAGGGAAAACGATAAAGTAGCGATTGTTGTTTATGCAGGTGCTGCAGGTTTGGTATTGCCTTCCACTTCAGGCTACAACAAAACAAAAATTAAAGAAGCGATCGATAACTTGCAGGCTGGTGGTGCTACAGCTGGTGCAGCAGGCATCAAGCTGGCTTATAAAATTGCAAAGGAAAATTTTTCTGCAAATGGCAATAACAGGGTGATATTAGCTACCGATGGAGATTTTAATGTAGGCACCAGCAGCGATGATGAGCTGGTGAATTTAATTGAAGAAGAAAGAAAGAGCAATATCTTTTTAACCGTGCTGGGATTTGGTACCGGCAATTACCAGGATAATAAAATGCAGCAACTGGCAGATAAGGGAAATGGTAATCATGCTTATATTGATAACCTGGCTGAAGCCAAAAAAGTTTTGGTAAAAGAATTTGGCAGCACTTTATTTACCATTGCAAAAGATGTTAAGATACAGGTAGAATTTAATCCGGCAAAAGTACAATCCTATCGCCTGATCGGTTACGAAAACAGGATGCTGCAAAAAGAAGACTTTAATGATGATAAAAAAGATGCCGGTGAATTGGGGGCCGGCCATACCGTAACGGCATTGTATGAAATAATTCCTGTAGGAGTGAATGATGAATTTACCGGCAAGGCAGATGCACTGAAATACCAAACCACTCCCGTAACCAACAATGATTTTACCAACGAAATGCTTACTATCAAACTGCGGTATAAAAAACCAGACGGCAATGAAAGTAAATTAATTGTTCAACCTGTATTGGATGAAAATATAAGCTTGGAAAAATCTTCAGATAATTTTCGTTTTTCTGCTGCCGTGGCTTCATTTGGAATGTTATTGCGCAATTCTGCCTATAAACAAAATACCAGTTACGAAGACGTGATTGCATTGGCAACAAATGCAAAAGGAAAAGATGTAAATGGTTACCGCGCCGAATTCATTAATCTTGCGGAAACAGCAGCAGCATTGCCTGTAGCAAAAAAATAAACCCAACGATTGCCTGCCATTATTTTCAAAACAATTTTATTGCACAGATAAAAAATTAAAGTAGCCAAAAACCAACGATAATGAGTCAGACAAATTAAATTTGTGAAAATTTATTTCGTCTGTGGCAACATCCAAAAAACATATCGTAGTACTTTCCGGCGCAGGCATCAGCGCCGAAAGTGGTTTAAAAACTTTTCGTGATAGTGATGGCTTATGGATGGGCTATAATGTGGAAGATGTAGCCACACCCCGGGCATTTAAAAAAGATCCGCAACTGGTATTAAATTTTTATAACGAAAGAAGAAGGGATGTGGCAGCAGCACAGCCTAATGCCGCACACAAAGGATTAGCCGAATTAGAAAAAGATTTTAACGTTACTATCATCACACAAAATATTGATGACCTGCACGAACGTGGCGGCAGTACCAACGTATTGCACCTGCACGGGCAAATTTTTCAAATGCGTAGCGTGGCAGATGTAAGTACCATTTATGAAATAAGAAATGATATCAATGTGGGCGACCTGGCACCGGACGGTTTTCAGCTTCGCCCCAATATTGTGTGGTTTGAAGAAGCCGTACCCATGATGGAAGAAGCCGCTGCATTATTACACAACTGCGATTATTTTGTAGTGGTGGGTACATCGTTACAGGTTTACCCGGCTGCATCTTTATTGCATTATGCACCGCCGTTTTTACCCAAGTTTATCGTCGATAAAAAAATACCTTCGGTCAGTAATTATCCAAATCTTCATTTAATTGAAAAGCCTGCCACAGAAGGGGTGGAGGAGTTGAGGAAATTATTGCTCACTACAAATTAGTCACAGTCTCAGTAAATTTAATATCCATCAGTTCCAGTTCCTTCAACACCGGCTCATAAATTTCTTTTGCAGTGGGTATTTGTAAACCGGTAAGCGTTATGGTACCGTTTAATATCAGTTTTGCGGCAATACCCAATGGCAGGCCTACTGTTTTAGCCATCGCTGTTCGTAAACTATCTGTGCCCTCTACACGCAACCAACTCTGTACTTTATACTTTGTAGCTTGCATTTGATACTCTATCTCGTGCAACATCACAATCATATCTTTATCCTGCGGCTGCATGGCCAGTTTGCTTTCGGCCACAAACTGTAAAATATCGGCAGAGCATTGTGCCGCTTTGGGTAATTTGTTGTTAGAGTTAAGCCCTAAAAAATTAAACTGGCTTAAAATTTCCTGGTGGTAATCTTCATGCACATACAGGTCCACATACTCCTCCAGTGTCATTTCGCTGTCTTCCACTAAATACAATTTCCTCTCCAGCCAATCTGCAAAGGTTTCGCAATCCATAATATTATCATAGTCTTCAGTATCTGTTAAACCAAGGTTTACAATATAATCCCAGCCACGGCAAAATGCAGGATAACGTAAGGTGGTTCTTATAAAAGTTTCCGCATTTTCTAATGTATAGGTAGGCATGTAGCTTAACGAATCCCTGTTAGGGTACCAGGCCAGTGTACCTAATTCCGGAAAGGCTACCAGTTCGCAATTTTCAAAAACTGTTTGATATTCTTCTTCAATTATTTCCCCGTTCTCTTTATACACGGCTCCTGCGCTTCCGGCTAAAATAATATTACGTGGGTTCCAGCTGATCTTATAATGCCAGGGATTGTTATCACTCACCGGTGCAATTAAACCACCGCAATGGCTTTTAAAAGAACTTATCGCCCCGCCTTTTGATTTTATGGCATCAATCATCTTCATGGCACTCATGTGGTCAATGCCGGGGTCTAATCCCATTTCGCAAAGAAAAAGGATACCCTTATTATCGATTTCGGATTGCAGATTCCGGATCTGATCGTCTACGTAAGAGGCTGTCAGTAGATTTTTGCTGTAGGTCACACAATCCTGCGCCACTAAAAAATGCAGGGCAGGCGGCATCATGGAAATTACAATATCGGCTCTTTGTACCAGTTCGGCTCTTTGCTCCCCTTTGGTTATATCAATCTGCACGGCTTCTGCCAAAGGCGAATTATTGGTTTTGGCCAGCACCTGGTTTTTATCTGCATCTGCAATAATAATTTTCCAGTTGCCGGATGGTGCCTGTTGTAATAAATAGTCGATTAAAACAGTGGCTGATTTGCCGGCACCAAAGAGTAGTAGAGTTTTCAAGGGTAAAATTTATTTAAGCATAGCATCAGCTAGTGCAGGGTCAATAATAAACGCATTCTTTTTAAATAAAGTGTTTGCCACCTCGCCATTTTTTTATTTGTAAAACCACAACGGGATTTTAAGCCTGAACGTTTACAAAATTACACAATTCGGGTTAATAAAGTACTATCCTTAATCTTGTCCACAGCCCGTAAATAAATGTGTAAAACTAAGCCGGTAAAACCCCGTTTTTTAGGCGGAAAAACGCCTGAAAATCGTTACTTTCGCCAACTAAGAAACAGGACAAAAATTATATGGAAAATAACGAAGAATTAAAAGACGGAAACCTCAACAACCGGGGCAAAATTATACCGGTAAATATTGAGGAACAAATGAAGACTTCTTACATCGATTACAGCATGAGTGTAATTGTTGGCCGGGCCCTGCCGGATGTAAGAGATGGATTTAAACCCGTTCACCGCCGTGTTTTATATGGTATGAGCGAACTGGGTAACTACAGCAACAAGCCTTATAAAAAATCGGCCCGTATTGTGGGTGAGGTAATGGGTAAGTATCACCCACACGGTGATGCTTCTATTTATGATACCATGGTGCGTATGGCGCAGGAATGGAATATGCGCTACACACTGGTTGACGGGCAGGGAAACTTTGGTAGCCAGGATGGAGATCCGCCGGCTGCTATGCGTTATACCGAGGTGCGTATGCAAAAGCTGGCCGAAGCCATGCTGGATGATATTGAAAAAGAAACCGTGGATTTTCAGCTGAACTTTGATGATTCGCTGAAAGAACCCACCGTACTGCCTACAAGAATTCCGCAATTACTGGTAAACGGTGCCAGCGGTATTGCCGTAGGTATGGCTACCAACATGATGCCCCATAATTTAAGTGAGGTAATTGATGCCTGTGTGGCCTATATTGATGATAAAGAAATTTCTATTGACGACCTTACCAAACACGTAAAAGGCCCCGATTTTCCAACCGGTGGTATCATTTATGGTTTTGAAGGTGTAAAAGCTGCTTTACACACCGGCCGCGGCAGGGTGGTACTGAGAGGAAGGGTAAATGTTGAAACCGGTAAAAACGGAAGGGAAAAGATCGTTATTTACGAAACACCTTACCAGGTAAACAGGGATCAGCTTACCTCCAAGATAGGCGAACTGATCAACGAAAAATTAATTGAAGGCATCAGCGATGTTAATAACGAGAGTAATAAGGAAGGTACAAGGGTAGTAGTGGAACTGAAAAAAGATGTGGTGGCACAGGTGGTCATCAACCAGCTGTACAAACAAACCGACCTGCAGACGTCTTACGGTATCAACAACGTAGCCATTGTAAAAGGAAGGCCAAAGATCCTCAACCTTAAAGACCTGATAAGAGAATTCATCGAGTTCAGGCATGAAGTGGTTATCCGCAGAACGAGATACGAACTACGTAAGGCTGAAGAAAGAGCACATATTTTAGAAGGCTATATCATTGCTTTGGATAACCTGGATGCAGTGATCAAACTCATCAGGGAATCATCTACCCCCAATATTGCACAGGAAGGACTGATGGGTAATTTTGGTATGAGTGAAATTCAGGCCAAAGCCGTACTGGAACTGCGTTTACAACGCCTTACCGGTATGGAGATTGATAAGATACGTGAAGAGCATGCTGAAATTATGAAGCTGATTGAAAGGTTGAAAGAGATTTTAGCAACCGAAAGTTTACGCTTCCAGATCATTAAAGATGAGCTGGCAGAGATAAAAGAAAAATATGGCGACGAACGCCGTACCGAGATCACTTACCTGGATGATGAGATCAGCATGCTGGATCTTATTGAAGAAGAAGATGTGGTGGTTACCATTTCTCACCTGGGGTATATCAAAAGAACTTCGGCTACCGAATACCGTCAGCAGCGCCGCGGCGGCCGTGGCGCCAAAGGCAGCAGTACCAGGCAGGAAGATTATATTGAACATCTTTTTGTAGCCAGTACGCACCACACTTTATTATTCTTTACCGAAAAAGGAAAATGCTTCTGGTTGCCGGTATACCAGATTCCTGAAGGCGATAAAACCAGCAAGGGAAGGGCAATACAAAACCTGGTACAGATTCCGCCGGATGATAAGGTAAGAGCCATTATTGATGTTAAGGATTTTAAAGACGAAGAATACCTGAAGAGCCACTATATAGTTTTGTGTACCAAAAAGGGTATCATCAAAAAGACCGACCTGGAAGACTTCAGTCGTCCACGCCAGAGCGGTATTAACGCTATAAATATTTTAGAAGGCGACCAGTTACTGGCAGCAAGGTTAACCGATGGTAATTGCGAAATAATGATGGCTGTAAAAAGCGGCCGTGCCATTCGTTTCCCCGAAGAGAAAGTACGCAGCACAGGCCGCGGCGGTATTGGTGTAGCGGGCATTGAAGTAGATGATGAAAACGACGAAGTGGTTGGGCTGGTTTGTGTAAACCGTGAGGATAAGAGCAAAACCATTTTGGTGGTAAGCGAAAAAGGCTATGGCAAACGTACGCCGTTAGACGATGCAGAAACCGGCGAAGCCAATTACAGGATCACCAACCGTGGGGGTAAAGGGGTGAAGACGATTAATGTAACACCAAAGACCGGCGGACTGGTGGGATTGCTGGACGTGACTGAAAAAGAAGACCTGATGATCACCTGTGTAAGCGGCGTTACCATACGCATGAGCGTGGCCAGCGTAAGCGAACAGGGCAGGGCAACACAGGGGGTAAAACTGATAAGGGTGGATGAAGATGATGCCATTGCAGCTATTACCCAACTGGACGAAAAGGAAGAAGAAACAGAAGGAGCGATTGAAGGCGAAATTACTGATGTGGCTGCAGAAGGAATAGCACCTGATACCGCTGCAGATATACCCGAAACGCCAGAAGATAATACAACAGAATCAACTGATAATCAGTAAATGAACAAATTTACCGGATATAAAAAGTCAATACTTGTAAGTATTGGCTTTTTGTTTTTAATACCCTGGCTGAAAGCCCAGGAGCCCGCCTATGCCCGGCAGCTTTTTAAGCAGAACAGCCTGGTGGCAGCAAAGGAATCGGTAGATAGTTTTCTGCAGCAGAACAGCAGCAGTGCCGAAGCCTGGTTGCTGAAAGCGCAGGTATACAATGCCATTACCAGCGATCTTTTTTTGAAAGACCTGGTGGCCGACGGCCGCATGGATGCTTTGCAGGCTTTGCAGAAAGCCATGCAATTAAATAAACCCTACACCGAAAAGGAGTTGAGTGCTGACAATTACAAACTGGCTTTTGAACTATACAATGGCTACAACGACGAAGCTGTGGCCTATTTTAATGCCGGCGCCGAACGTAATGATAAGGCCAGCTATGCCGCAGCTTTAACCCGGTTTAAAAAAGCCGCTGCTGTAATGCAATTTATTGCCGCACATATTTGGGTAGAAAGCCCGGATGTGCGTAACCTGTTGTACTCGGCCAAGGCCGCCATAGCTGCCGGCAAGGAAGATGACGCTATGTATTTTGCCAAAAAAATGGCCGACCAGCATATTTCCGGCTATCCTTACGGTGATGGTGAGCCGGTGTATAAATGGTTCCTGTATCATTTACGCTTAAAAAAAGATGATGAAGGAATGCATAAATATTATGGTACAATGGAGTTGCTATACCCGTCGTCAGATTATTATATGCTCAATCTTATTGATTACTACCGCGATAAAAATGATATTGTAGCCATGATAGTGCAATACTATAAGCTGTTTAGTACGAATGCCCATTACGGTAAGCCCGTGAACCGCCTGCTTTTAATTAAAGACCTGTACAATTACTTATATACAAGCCCTGAAAAGAACCCGCCTTTTATTGATGCCAGGGATCATAACTGGGGAATTGTAACTGCAAAAAGGCTGAAGGATACTTTGTATAGTGAACTGGTAAGGTTTTACAAAACTGCCGACACCGTTGCCGAAGCAAAACTTTTGCTGGGTAAGTTTTATATTAACCAGGCCGTGGATAATGAAAAGGCGGGCAAAAAAACTGCTGCAGCCAATAACTTAAAGCAATCCAATATTTATTTGCAAGAGCTGGTGAACCAGCAGCCTGCCGTAAAAGATAAAAAAATGTATAAAGAGGCGCTGGCCCTGCTGCTAACTAATTACAAAATACTGGGGATGCCAAAGGAAATGAAGAAGTATGCCGCTTTACAAAAGCGTGCCGGCAAATAAAAAATACCTGTGCTTAAATTATTTACAATACCCGTGGCCGTTCTTTTAATACATGGGAAGGATACACTATATCGTGGTATTTGGCAACCTCACACACATCACGTTCTGTTTTTAAACTGCACTTTGCCATCAGCCGGTAATTGCCATTTGCCCAATCGTCAATTTCCAGGTGAGTGATCACTGCTTCTGTTTTATGAGAAATAGGTTTACCAATAAGCTTATCGGTATAATACGCCAACAGGTAATTTGCGTCTGCAAAATTGTAAAATTCCATGGTTTAAGGCTTGAACTTTAGGGGTTTGTTAAAAATAAGGATAAAATTTAAAAAAAGGAGAAGTTTCTTTATTGAATATGAGGGTTTTAACAAATAAATTACCCATCACCATATAAAAAGTAAACCCAAGTGAAAAGTAAAAAATAAGAGGGGGAAGGGATGAAGATCCGGCCCCCGGTAGCTTAGTTTATTCCAAATTTCTCATGAAAAAACCGGTATAAAAATACCGGTATGTTTATTGGAGATGTTGTATTAAAACACAAATTATTTACATAATTCACACTCAGGTACATAAAAAAAGGGCAACCTTTCCCGGGTTGCCCGCTAAACTAATATGAGAAAAAACTATCCCCCTATAAAAATAGGGATAGCAGAACAGCAAGTTAGCATATTAAACAACCTGCTAAAAACGGTTAACTATTAAATAACTAATGTAAACAGCGGCACATGGCCGGCATAAAAAAGGGCTGGCTAAAAGCCAACCCCACGAGCCTTATCTCAGACTGTTGTCTGCGGATACCCACTGACAAAATCAAATATATAGTTTTTAGATATGAAAACCTGTAGAATGAGTGTAGAATAAAATATAAAAAAAGATAATTCAGATAACATTGTTTTATACAACAATAAAATGCAGCAGGGCTATTTTTTACAATGATCTTTCCATTACAGAAAACCAGGCGGCAAGGCTTACCTGCAAACATGCTGTAAAAGAAGAAATTTTTCAATCGCCCCGATTGCGGTGGATACATAATCTGCCTCACAGATAATGTCAGACACTTCGCCATTGATTATTTTGTATTTAAGAATTTCCTTACCCGCCGGGTTGTGGTAGTTCATATATTCCATTACAGGGATACTTGTGCCGTTATCCAGGTAATCTATTTTATTATCCCTTATAGCAAAGAAGTACTTTTTCATACAGGCAGCTTTGCTGTAAAGTAGTTGTTACTGCAATAACTAATTATGACGGGCATCATAAACGTATTGATCAAACTCATACATACCGGGCCGCAGGCGGGTAACGGGAGCCAGGTGACTTATTTTCTTTTATACTTTCTTCTTGCTTTAATTATAAGCACACCAATTGTAACAGGTACAGCTAACATAGCTAACCCATATAAAGCTCCAGCTAAATTAAGCGTATTAAAAACCGGCTGGAGATTTATCGCTATACTTTACCAAAATCATTATTTAGCTTATTGTAAAATTCCTCGATATACTCTTCCTTCTTAGGATGATTGCTGAATATTAACAGCGATACATCAAATTTCTCTCTATCAAATCCTGGTAATATGAAGTTGTATTTTTCTAAAAGAGGCAACCCTTTTTTAATTGCCAGATACCACATATTAAACTTTCTTGCTCTTAAACTACCGTCTCCGTCTGTGGTATCACAAACGTAAAAAAATGTAGATGTATCTCCTTTTGACTCTATATTGGAACGTCGCACTGCCTGTCTATTGAAAGCTCAAAAGCCTCTCCATCATTAAAAAGCAATTCATGGTCATTGAATTTCTGATGCTTGTTTGATAATTATATAGTATAGTAGCAGCCATCATCAGTTACAAATAAAAATGCCCCATCATCACTGATAGGGGCAAATGCATATCTTACGGCATTTTTAGCCGCCAATCTTTTTCATAGATTTAAGCGTCTGTATAACCTGTGGGTTTACTGTTTGCATCATTTTTATATGCCTTTCTTTTTTGTCGGCAATTTCCTTTTTGATGAAATCAATAACCTTTGTATTTACGTTTATTATGGTCTTGTTAGTATTCATTTTGTTTACAATAATTATTCGGAATAAAAAGTTTATTTCAAAAATATTTGTACGTACAAATTTACAACGCAATACCGATGGAATTGCAAAGCAAAATTTAGCTATTTTTTAGTAAAGACCTGATTTTATTGGATTTGGTTCAAAAATATGCACAAAATGTACCACAAATGTGTATTATCCTTGCGTAAAGTAAACATAGTCTAAAAACATAGTTTTTAGTAACTAAAAGGAGCGAAGCTCACTGTTTCCTTGATTTCTTTATTTTCTTAATAATAATATTTGCAATTATAATAATTGCAAAAAATAACAAAACGCATTTTCCCAAGTAGATAAATAAGTCGCTAAGATAAAAATCTCCCATCATTCAAGATACATAATCTCGTTCATAATCCTCGCTCTGAGGTGGCTGGCACAAAAAGCGATAGCGGCAGTTATAATAGAATTAAATTAATTTTTATAACTCCAATATTATGTTAACGTAGGTTAACCTGTGGGAAGGGGGAAAAGTTAAGTTTTTCCAGAAAACTTTTCCCATGTGCGTTGGCGGCTTGCGTTGGTTGTAGCGTTGGAAAGGTGGGGGAGCAAATATGTTATGGCATTATAATAAAATAACTATTTTAGATTGTCCTTTAATTTTAAAATATCATCAATCCATAAACATCTTACTAAACCCTGATTTATATCAACTCCGGTAACTGTTGGGTCACTTAAATGACCTAAAACAATACCTATTAAAGAGGGTTGGTATTTACCAAATAAATCACCTTGTGTAAAAATGGGGCTTCCTGAATTTCCGCTGTAGGACACCCCGTCAACTAAAAATGTATTAATCTCTTCTGACTTCCATGCGACAATACCACTTCTGACTAATGGATTTATTTTAACATCTGAAAATAATTTTGCGCCATAATATCCAGATGCACTTCCAATACCAAGCGGGAAACCTACAAAATAAATATTAGTACCAACCTCAACATCTGCCTTTTTCCTTATTCTAGAGTTACCTATACTAGTAAAACTAATTAATTTTGTCGTATCCTTATTTAGCGTAATTAACATATCATAAAATGACAACTTGATTACTCCTATATCTAAAGAGTCATCTACCACAAAATTTTTGTTTTTAATTAGGTCAAGTTTAGTCGTGAAAGAAAATCCATCATATACCCATTTTCGTCCTTTGACTGATAAATCTGTTTTGGTTTTACCCAATTTAACAGTTGCTGAATCAGAGGCTGGTATTCTGACATAAATAAATGGATTTCTCAATACATGTGCGCAGGTGACTAAATAGGTAAAACCTCCGCCACTATAGTTATATATACAAAATCCAGTCCCATGAGTTTTTAAAGTTCCTGCGGAATCTGGTTTTTGTAATTCTACAATACATTTTAGCCAATCCTGGCTAAAATCATTTTGAGCAAAAGAAACATTTGAAAAAATAAAAAAACAGATTAATAGATAGTATCTCATACAGTATAGTTTTTACCGAATATACAAACACCTACCAACAAAACATAATATATGCAATTTTGAATTTACAGCATAGGGGTTGTATATTAGCAATATGACAGTTGAGGATAAGCAAATAGAAGAAATTATACAAGGGATAAATTATGCAATAAGCGATATTGAGCATAATAGAAGCAGAAAGATTTCTGCATTTATCTTATGTGTATGCTGCATAGATACTTTAGGGGCGCTGTGTTATAATATCAACGCAAATAACGAAAGATGGGAGAAGTTTATAACCAATTATATGTCAAATTATAAAAGGCTTGACCTTTATAATAGATGTCGTAATAATATAATTCATGGGTATACTTCAAATGAAAAATATGCTTTAAGCTATGACAAGACATTTATTAAACCTCATGCAAAAGTTTTAAACCCTGATGGGAGTATTAAAGTAATAATAAACGTAGATTTTTTTATAGATGAACTTGTAAGAGGAGTCGAATTAATGTGTACTCACTTAAAAACTATAAATTCACCAATAAGAGATAGTGCTATTGAAAGAGACAAAAATGAACCTATTTTACGAAGTAAGACTATTTAATGGCGGCAGTATTATGCTCTCATTTATTTCTACAAAATATTCATCTATCTCTAACACAATCTTCGCTCTGATGTGGCGTGAGCGCATTTTATTTTCTGAATTCAAACCGCCGATTACGGTACTAACACGCAAGCTCTATAGCTGTATATTATGTTACTTAGCTCGGGGCTGTGTTTCCCGTTTTTTATTTTTGTTTACAAAAATAAAAAACGGGAATGGAGGGCAAGTAAAACAAAATGAATTGCGAAGCCCACGGAGTGTTGCGCCTCAAGCGCAAAGAACAAGTAACATAAGGACAGGGTTTGCCAAAGGCGAACCTATTTGTTTTTAAATAAAAAAGAGGCATCGTAAGTGCCTCATTATTCATTTGATGAAATAGTCTTAATTCTCCTTTCATCGTAATAAAATTACGGTGAAATTTTTACTTGTAAAAATCAAATGTTTTTTTGGATATCATGTTTGGGGTAGGCATGATAATAACACTTGCGTTAATTGCAATAAGCGAGCCGTAGGCTTGCCTAAATACCAAACACCACCACCAATGCCTAAATAATTTTAATCTTTATTTGCGGGCGGTGGAGGCGGTGGAGGCGGTGGCGGTGTTTGATACACCGGCAATGTATTGCCTTTTTCAAAGTACCCATTGCCTTTTTCTGGAATTGATGGCGGATTTGGTGTTTGCGGTCTGCTTGGTGGATTTTTTTCTTCAGGCATAACTAGTATTATATATTTTATTAAAAAAATCGTTTGAAATTCCTTGTGCTTTTAACGCAATTTTTTTATGAACGTTTTTATGTATCTCGTTTATTATTGCATTTATTTCTAATTCTTTTCTATGTTGCTCTTGGGTTAATTCAAATGCCTCATGCTCTGTTATTTTTCCAGTATATAATTTAAACCAAATGCTTTCCATTTCTAAAACCATAGAACTATAAAAAGCTGTTACCTTATCCATTTTCTGTATAAGGGCATCATTTGGTATTATATATTGTTCTATTAATTTAATCAATGATAATACTGCGACAATACCACAAATTACTTCAGCGTAATTATTAAAAATTTTCCATCCAAACATCCCTGATGTAGAAAAAACTAATATACATACGTTGTACCATTTAAGAAAAGACCTATTAAATGAGGCTAACAAGCAGGTGTATTCTGAATTATATTTTGCATCAGTTAGGGTATACCAAATACGTTCTCTCATATTTCAAATATACATAATCATAAAACATAATCTTCGCTATAGGGTGGCGTAGGGTGCAATTTATTTTGTTTTACCCGTAGGGGCTATTTAACATAATATTAATTATAGGTAAGAATAGTAAGTTTAAATAATCAACCTCAGCTGGTTTACAAGCTTTTAGCTGCAAATACAGCCTCAGGCTTTACAGCGCAATAACATGCTTATTGCCATTTGCGTTGCCCCGATACAACGCTGCAAAAAAAATGCTGCGCTGTTTTTAATTTTATTACGCCGGGAATATTATCGGCTTTAGCGTGTGAAAGTTTAAAAAAATACTGTGTTACTACAGATACCAGGCAGCAGCATTTTTGGGCAAACAAAACCAACCGGTGTTGAGAATTACTTATTGTTTTTGAGGTATTCTTTAAGTACGTACTGGTAAACGGACATGCTTTTTTTGGCTTTGTCTACATAGGCCTGCCGCAGTTCGGGGGTATTGTTTACATGCCTGGCATGGGCCACTGCACGGGCAAAACGGCTGCGCTGCAGTTGCTGGGCTGCTGTGGGTTGTATATTGCTCATATCGGGCGCCTTGGTAACCACCACTTTTTTACCGTAATGTTTTACCACTATCTCGCCTAGTTTGCCGCGGATGCCCCTTAAAAGTAAACTGTCTGTTTTCAAAAAAATATGGCTTTATAAGGGTAAGATGCAGCCGGTTGCCAAAGCGTTGCACCCGGCAGCCGGGTTTGCATTGCGCCCTGCCCGGCAGTTGCAAGCGGGTGTTTTTGCTGCCGCATATATAAGGGGGTAATGGATGGGTAATATAGGTGTATGGGATGGCTGGTATGGTTGGGTGCGCTTGTAAGCGAAGGATGCATAAGTGGTAAGCGAAGGATGGTGGAATCTGCAGCGAAGGATGGCGAAGGATGGTACCGGCTTTTGCCTGCGGCCGGCTGCTGTGGATCTGTGATAGTTAAGGGCCTACCTGTAAGACGTACACGCCACCGGCCGGGTTGCCTTTACAACCGGTAATATTAACCGTTTACAGCTGCACAAATACCTGCATTTATTGCAGATAAATTTGTATTTTAGATAACTAAAAAATTTACATTTGCCCTATATGACACCAGATGCAAACACCCAAAGTAAAGTACATGAAGGCCATAACGTAAAGCGCTTTCGTGAAATGATGGGTATAAAACAAGAAGCCCTTGCTGCCAACCTTGGCCAGGACTGGAACCAGAAAAAGATATCGCTGCTGGAGCAAAAACAAAGCATTGACGCTGCCCTGCTGCAACAGATTTCGGCTGTGCTTAAAATACCCGTAGAAGCCTTCCAGAATTTTGATGAGGAAAAGGCTGTAAATGTTATTGCGAATACCTTTAATGAAGGTTCATTTTTAAATACCGGCCATACTGCTACTTTCAATGTTAATCCATTAGAAAAACTTATTCAGCTGCACGAAGAAAAGATTGCACTGTATGAGCGTATGCTGAAGGAAAAGGAAGACATGATGGCAAAGCTGGAGAAATTAGTGGACAAAGTGTAACCGGGTCTGTTAAGGTTTTTTACGTCCTTTCTGCCGGTATTGTGGAGCAATATTTACCGTGCCCGGCAAGGTTTAACACTTCAACAAAAACAGCAGGTAAATTTCATAATCAATTTATTATCAAGGTTAATTACTTAACATAATGCAATTGAAAATGACCGGCGTATTTATAACACGCCGGTCTTTTTTGTATCTCCATAAATAATTCAACAAAAGATGCTATTACCGTTGATTTTCTGTTATTTGAATCCAGTTGCCATATTTTATCTGGCTTAAGTACACGGCAGATTCGGGTAGTAATGTATCGGTATCAAGCGGCGCACCGGAATATAAAGCCCCGGCATCAGCAACTATGTCCAGATTTTTATGGGTGGCCAGTGCATATTGTTTTATCCAGGCAGTGATATTGAATTTTTCGGGTCCGCCAATTTCAAGGATGGTATTGGCAGGTTTTGCCAGTGCGGTCTGCGCCATAAATGCCGCCACATCTTTACTGGCTATGGGCTGTATATTGGCGTCGGGCAACAGCACTTTTCCGTCAACCATACTCATTTGCAGAATGCCGCCGGCAAATTCAAAAAACTGGGTGGCATGTACAATAGTGTAAGGAATGCCTGAGGCTTTAATGAGGTCTTCCTGCACCTGCTTGGCCCTGAAATAGCCGCTGGCCTGTAATTTCTGTGTGCCTACAACCGATAAGGCAATATGATGCTGTACACCTGCTGTTTTTTCTGCCGCCAGCAGGTTTTCGTTAGAAGTTTTAAAGAAGTGCATTACTGCCGTGGTTTCAAAAGATGGCGAGTTGGATACATCCACCACCACATTTGCCCCCTGCAATACTGCTGCTAACCCCTCGCCTGTAAGTGTATTTACACCGGTATTGGGTGAAGCAGCAATTACCTGGTTGCCGGTTTGTTGTAATTGTGCTACTAACTGGCTACCAATAAGGCCGGTACCGCCGATTACTACTATTTTCATCTTTTTAGTTTTTAAGTGATTTGATATTGCAAAGATGAAAAGCGTGCTACCGGTAAAACTTAAGCTGGTTTAAGAAATGTATGCGGCTTTGATAGCCTGTACAGCTTCGGGAAAGGTATCGCTGGTTGCGGCAAGGCTCCGTTTCGTTTAACAGCAGCCTGGCTTTTTTTACGGTTCTTGTTGTAAAGAAACTTGTCATCTCATCTGCCGGCACCTTATGCCCTGCCCATATTTCTTGAATATGATGCTGTAGTTTTAAGGTGATGATAATTTTTTTTCAATTCTTTTTTTACGCAATTCGCTCAGGTATTCCGGCGTAAACCCTAAAAATGAAGCCAGTATTTTTTGCGGAATGCGCTGCAGAAAGTCGGGATATTTTGCTTCAAATAATTGGTAGAATTCGTTTTTGGGCATTCTTGATATCATCTGTACACGAAGCAGTGATGCGGCATAGGCCCGCTCGTATACCAGGCGGAAATATTTTTCCATCAGCGGCTGTTGCTGCAGCAGCAAGGCATAGTTTTCAGCATCTATTACCAGTACTTCGGCAGGTTCAAGCGCCTGTATAGTGTATACCGATCGCCGCCCGGCACGAAAAGCGTCCAGGTCTGTCATCCACCAGTTTTCCAAGGCAAACTGCAGCGTTTGTTCCGTACCGCTATCGTCGGTAAAATAGAGCCGGAGGCAACCCTTTACCACAAAAAAGTAGTGCAGGCAAGGTTTTTCCTCCTGCTGCAAAATGTCTTTTTTCTTAAAGAGGCAGGTTTTAAAAAACGGCAAAACAGCTTCTTCCCCTATTTGCCGGCTGGCCGTAATTTTGTGGATATGTTGTAGCAGCGGGTGCAAATTTGCAGACATAATACGCTAAAGTAGCACAAAACAGGCTATATTAAGAAGCCTGCCGCACGAATGAATATATGCAGTTTGAGATACAAAACCTACATTTGCGCAAATGCAAACAGATACAACAGAACTTAAAAGAATGCTTGCCAATTTAAATATTGACAAGCTTAACGAAATGCAGCTGGCATCGCTGGCGGCAAAAGAAAACGAGGATGTGATTTTATTGTCGATAACGGGCTCGGGTAAAACCCTGGCGTTTTTATTGCCACTGGTGCAGTTGTTACAAAAAGACAGCAAGGGCGTTCAGGCCATGATCATTGTGCCCAGCCGTGAACTGGCCATACAGATTGATGATGTGTTTCGTAAAATGCAGACCGGCTATAAGGTAACGCTTTGCTATGGCGGCCATAAACGTGAGATTGAAGAAACCAACCTGGTGCAGGCGCCGGCAGTAATTATAGGCACACCGGGCCGTATTGCCGATCATTTACGCAGGAATAATTTTTCTACCGAACTGATTACCACATTAATACTGGATGAGTTTGATAAATCACTTGAACTGGGTTTCCAGGAAGAAATGGAGTTTATCATCAGCTCGTTAAAAAATATCAACAAACGTATATTAACCTCTGCTACACAGTCAGTTGTTGTGCCGGATTTTATTGGTTTACGAGAACCTTTAAAGCTGGATTATCTTGACCTGGTGATTGAAAATGCCATTGGCCTGGAGATAAAGACGGTGTTTTCTGAAGATAAGGACAAGGCTGATACCTTGTTTAAGCTGATCTGCTTTTTGGGTAACCGCTCTACCATTATTTTTTGTAACCACCGTACCTCGGTGGAAAGAACGAGCAATATCCTAAGCGACAGGGGGATTGTATCGGTATTTTACCACGGCGGAATGGAACAACAGGAACGTGATGCTGCTTTATGTAAATTTAGAAATGGCACGTCTAGTATATTAGTAACCACTGATTTAGCCTCCCGTGGGTTAGACATTCCCAACATCAGGAATATTGTGCATTACCACCTGCCCACCTCAGAAGATATCTTTACGCACCGCAATGGCCGTACTGCCCGTATGGAAGCCAGCGGTACCACTTATGTTATTTATTCAGAGGAAGAAGTGCTGCCTGAATATATTACCCAAAATGCTACTGCACAGGCGTTAAACGGCGATTATGAATTGCCCGAAAAGCCCAAATGGAGCACCCTGTTTATTGCCGCCGGCAAAAAAGATAAGGTGAACAAGATCGATATTGTAGGCTTTTTATCGCACAAGGGGCAGTTGAAAAAGGAGGATATCGGCCTGATTGAAGTGAAGGATTTCTTTTCTTTTGTGGCCATCAAAAAAATAAAAGTGAGCGATACGCTGCGGCTGATAAAAGACGAAAAGATAAAGAATAAGAAGGTAAAGATTGATGTGGCGAAGTAGGTGGTGGCCTTTTACCTTTTTACAATTTTTTTTACTCAGCTTCGCTGATTAAGGCTTACCACAAAGGCACGAAGGCACGAAGGCACGAAGGCACGAAGGCACTAAGTAGGTAATTATACAACCGGCTCACGATCAAGGTCGCTGTACGGGTAAAATCCTTTTTCTTTTAATAATTTAAAAAGTTCAGGACTGCCCATTTCTCTTGCAAATTCCATTTCGCTTTTAAATACCTCCAGGCATAGGAGCAAGTGGTGTTTTCTTTCGCCTATTTCAAATTCGGCATTACCGGGTTTATAATGATCAAATACCAGGCAGATCTTTTTGCCTTCTTCCGGTGGAACGGGAACTTCACAGGTTTCGTTGGGGTTTAAAACTGCCTCAAAAGAATAGTTGCCGATTGTGGTGAATATGCTGCAAATACGTCTTTCAACCTGGTTGAAAGCAGTTTGTACATCTTCATTTTTATTGTAAGTTTCTTTTGTAAATGCCACTAATTCGTAGGTTCCGAGGCGGTTTGGTTTAGGCCCGTTGCCATCAGGGTCCAGCAATTCCATGGTGGCAAAGCCGGTGCCTGCAATACCGTTAAGGAAATAATACATATCAGTAGCACCGCCTACAGCAAATGGAATTACGGCATGGCCTACCATGTCGTGCATTTTGCCCAGTACCTGCTCTAATCCCAGTTGTTTTAGTTCATAATCCTTTTCGTATGCTTCTTCGGAAAATTGATTTTCAGGAACTGCTTCTGCTTTCTTTTTTCCGCCGAATAATTTCTTAAAAAAGTTCATCGCTTTGTACCGGTTTCATTTATTAAATAAGTAACAGGAAATAAATATAGGAAAGTTATTATAGTTGCATACATCCGCAATGGATTATTTAGATTAAAAAGAAGGAATGCGATAGGGTATTAGTATCACCCTCTCCCCTTTTTGGTTCAGGCTTTTCGCCTTGACAATAATTGCTTTATCAGCTTCGCTGTTAAAAGGTTTGCCACGAAGGCACTAAGGCACGAACCTGCCTGGCGGCAGGACGGCGAAAAATTTGCTGTGTATTTTATTTTGTGTCTTCGGGGCTTTGTGGCTACATGTTGCTTCCCGAAGTGACAACGGCTTCTACAAGCTCAGCCCGGTAACTAACCTGGTTCATGTTATTTAAACGGATTGGAAAACCTGTCTTCGGTTATAATGGTATTGTCAGTAAGCGTATTTAAGAATGCCATCAGCGGTTGTACATCCTGCGGCGCTACGCTATGCGCCGGTATGGGTGTAGTGCCGGTACCCGGAGCGCCGGCGGTAAGCATGGCCAGCACATTGGCCACTGTTCCTTTATGAAATAATGCCGTACGGGTAGCCACATTGCGTAATGATCCTGATTTGAACCGGTTTTGCCCGTTGATACCAATATCGGTTGCCGGAAAAGCAAAAGGCGGTGCCTGGCTGTTTAAGAACATGGGTGCGGTATGGCAGGTATTGCAGGTGTTGGGTGCACCAACGGTTAAGAAGATCTGTTCGCCCTGTGCCTCAATGGGTGTAAAGGTTTCCAGCCCTTGTTTTACACGATCGTATTTTGACTGGTAGGTAACAATGCTGCGTTCAAATTGTGCGATGGCTTTTGCAATTAATACCGAATCGATCGTTGTGCTGCCAAATGCTTTTTGAAATAAGGCCGGGTAATAGCTTAAAGCCTTGACTTTGGTTTCCAATTCGGCCAGGGTTAAGCCCATCTCGGTATGGTTTTGAATCGGCTGCAGGGCTTGTTTTTCAACCGAGGCTGCTCTTTCATCCCAGAACATTTTGCCACTTTTGTAAAAACGCAGGTTGAGTACCGACATGGAGTTGCGGTCGGTCGCACCGCCTTCAAAGCCCTTGCTTAAGCTGGAAGAGTCGTCAAAAGCCAGTTTTTGCTGGTGGCAACTGCCGCAGCTTACGGTATTGTTTTTACTTAGTTGCTTATCGTAAAATAGTACACGCCCCAGGGTAGCCCCATCATTGGTGATGGCATTGTCGGCAGGTGTATTGTCGTTAGCCAGTAGTGCGGCCTGTATATGCGCCGGGTAGCTGATGACATAGTTTAGTGTAGTGGCAGGTAAAGTGGGCTGCGCCGGTGTGGTAGTGCCGGTACCGGTGGTAGTGGTACTGTCTTTTTTAGAGCAGTATTGAAAAAGTACAATGGTTACAACAAGGCAGGCGCT
Source organism: Ferruginibacter profundus (assembly GCF_054783275.1). NCBI lineage: Bacteria > Pseudomonadati > Bacteroidota > Chitinophagia > Chitinophagales > Chitinophagaceae > Ferruginibacter > Ferruginibacter profundus. The sequence continues at coordinate 852,728 of NZ_BAAGQW010000001.1, forward strand.
TAGGCATACAGGTTTCATATTGGTTTGATTTTGGGTAAATGTTTAAACAGCAGGTTCATTTTATTCTTATAGTTAAACGGTATTTTTTACATACCATTGCCGGTATTGGTATTTAGATGCCGGATTTAGGCGAAACCTTCGGTGCATGGGAAATATTTTTGATGGGGTGATGGAGCGAAAATGTATTTTCACTCTACTACTGCTCTTCTTTTTTTAGAACCAAAATATCTTTTGCCAGTTGCCGGGTTTCCAGTTCTAAAGTACCGTTGTAAATGCCCCGGATTTTTTTATGGCGGTCAATTAAGAGTATGTGCTCGGTATGGAGGAATTGCGAACTGTCTTTACTGAAACCAAAATCTTCTTCGGCAAAATAAGAGGTACGGGCAAGCTTGTAGATATCGGCTTTGTTGCCGGTAAGTAAATGCCAGTTGGTTAAACTGATATCATTGCCGGCTGCATATGTTTTTAGTTTTGCCACCGAGTCTCTCCACGGTGTTACTGAGTAGGATAAGAAGACAATGCCGGTATCAGTTTTAAAACCCTCGTAAGTTGTTTTAAGGTTGCTCATCATTTTAGGGCAAATACTGCCACATGCCGTAAAGAAAAAATTGGCGACATGAATTTTGCCTTCAATATTTTTTTGTGTAATGATGTTGCCGGATTGATCGGTGCAGGAAAAATCGGCAATGGTATGAGGGATTTCTGTTGCAGCGGCATCGGCATTTACAAAATGCGGTGTAAAATCGGGTGTATTGTAATAGGGCAGCAAGGCCATTTTTTGTTTGCTGCTGCACTGCACCAAAAGGATTATACAACTAATTAAAAATACTATCCGATACATTGATACAGTTTTTGGTGCCCAGTAGTCCGTAGCGCCTGCCGTTGACTACCATAAAGTTGGAATGTATTTTTCCGTTGTTATAAAATATTTTTTGCAGGCCATCTTCGTAACCGGCTTTATAGTTGGCTTCTTTGGTCAGCTGCCCGTTTTCATTCCATTCGTAGCAGGTGCCATTGTATTCGCCGTCTTTAAATTCGTATTGCAATTTCTTTTTTCCGTTGGGCCACCATGCCAGGTACGCTCCCACTTTTTTACCCTCCTTAAAAGTTCTTATTTCTTCAGGTGTTTTATCAGCATAGTTTTTTTTCCAAACCCCATCTTCTTTTCCATTGCTGAAGTTCATAATGGCAGCGGTATCTGTTGTGTTGGGATAAAGCGAAAAGACGGTGCCATTATACAGACTGTCTTTTAAATACAACACCCCATTGACCATTTTAAGACCAGGTGACACTGCATTGGTAACTTTTACCTCAACAGCATGTTTACCGGTTTGCGTACAACCGGTAAACAGCATGAGCAGCAATATAGAGATACCGCTATTTAGAAACCGTGCCTGGTGTACCATAAAATCCACTTCCGTTTATGTAAGGATCAGTGTTTGTAATGTGATAGTGATAAATGCCATTGGGATAATCGGCAGTTACTGCTGTATGCCCGTGATATGCATCCAACATAGCATTGGTTACGGTAGCATTATTTTCTTCGGGTCCGTATACGGGAAAACCATCCAATAGAAAACCCAGTAAAGCAGATTTGGTGGCTTTAACTGTGGTAAGGTATAAAGGCTCTACATGATAGTGATATTCACTGGTGGGTGACGGATGGCCCCAGTATTTATCAAAGCTCACCACTTCGTTGGTAAGTGGCTGGTTAGGGCCTGCATACTGGTTAAAGAATGCAACGCCATTGAGCGATACGCCAATTGGCCCCAGTGGTGTTGCACTGTGTGCTGAATTAACCTGCGGGTTAAGCGGAATTTTAAAAGTATAATTTTGTGTGGCAATTGAGTTAGGGTTTTTTGAAAATGTATTGCCACCAAATGTGGTACCGCTGAAGGCTTCGTACAAAGCATTAGCAGTTGGATAGTACACACTTTTATGATCGGGTGCGCCGCTGGTTTTGATGTAGATGTATGTTCCGTCGGAAGTAATGCTGGTAGCACCGTATATTTTTTTATAAACATCGGGTACGGTTGCTGTTCCGCCACTGCCTGATGACGTATCATCAGTTGATTTTTTACAGGAGATGCCTGCAACCATTACAGCAATGGCCATGAGTTTTAAGGGTATCATTTTCATAATTAATAGTTCTGTTTTATAAAGGTGATTTTATGAAGGCGTTGATGGTACAGTATTATTTATTTTCTGGCGGTGGTGGCGGCATTCCTTCTCCACCAGGGCCGGGCCCTTCGCCTGGCGGCGGAGGCATGCCACCTCGGATACCCGGTGGTGGCGGCCCCTGCGGCCGTTTTGCTGGTGCCATGCGGCGCAATACATCCTGTATAATATTGTCGAATTTTTGTTGTTGTGCTGCTGTACAAATAGCCCTTAGTTTTTGAAAATGTTTAAATGTAAATAATTCCAGTTGTTGTTCTGCTGCGGCTACTTTACTGCTTTGCTGCTGTACTGCAGTTTCATCGGGCATTGGCTGTTTTAATAATTCAAAAAATTCGTCTTTTGCTTTCCTCAGGCTGTCCTGCAAGGGCCTTTGCCCCGCCTGGTGTTCTTCCCTTAATTTTTTATAGCTTACTTGTTGCGTTGAGTCTAATTGTAATTCTTTGGTAACAAATTGAAATACCTGGCCTGCGGGTGGCGGTGGTTGCGTATTACTGCCGCCATTATTTTTATGCGACCATAAATACCCCAGCGTGGCAATATTTGCAGTAAGTAATAATACTGTTGTTACAGAGAGCAGGCGGTTATTTGTAAAGCGACTCATACTGGTAAATTTTATTCGTAAACAGCTGCCGTGTTAAGGTTATAGGCTTCTGCAAAAGATTCCAGCGTGGCTGGCTTGTCAGATTGTACCGTTGTTTTTTGCTGTGGCGCTTTGTTAAACTGCATTATTGAAAACACATTTATAACGAGCACTGCAAATAGTGCGCTGGTAATAAATGCAGGACGAAGCAATAGAAAAGTTTTTCTTCCGGGCTCCTGTTCCTGTTTGTATATCCCCCATTTGTTGGCGGACATCCGGCCAATTAAACGGGTGTAGAAAAAATCAGGCGCTGCTGCTTTTTGTAAACCGTCCAGGCTGTTTAATATTTTTTCTTCCTTATTATTCATTACTGCTTATTATTTGTTACTCAATCCACATTCATTATTTACATCTTACTATTAGATGCTTGTTTTTGTAAAAACCTTCGCTGCTATGGTGGTAATTCATTAATTTTTTTTCTGAGGTTCTGTTTTGCCCTCTGCAATAAGGCATCCACAGCAGGTTCTGAAGTATTTAAAATAGCCGCAATTTCCCGGTAACTCAGCTCTTCCACTTTATTGAGGATAAAAGCGGTGCGTTGGTTTTCCGGTAGCTGATCGATTAATTTAAAAAGCAGTGCTGCATCTTCTTTTTTATCCAATTGCACACCGGGGTGATCAAATTCTTCCGGTTCGTGTAACGGGGTGTTGCCTGCCCCAAAGAGGCTGCTGATGAACCCAAAACGTTTTTTTCTTTTTTTGCTCCGCAGAAAGTCGAGGCATTTGGTAGTAGTGATGCGGTAGATCCAGGTTGATAGCAGGGATTCTTCTTTGAACTGGTGAATAGAACGATAGACCTGTATGAATACTTCCTGTGCAATATCTTCTGCATCGGAGCTGTGTTGCAGTAACCCCAAAGCAGTATTGAATACCCTGTCCTGAAAACGGAGTACCAGTTCCTTGAAAGCTATTTCATCTCCGTTGCGGAGCCCATAAACCAGTTCCTGCTCTGTCAAAAAGGGTTGGGTGTTTTTGGTTAGACGAGTGTATTTAGTAAAACCTTCGGTGCAACTTAAGATTTTTTTTGGGCACCTGCGGTGCTTGTATTGGAACGCAGATTTTTATGATGGTTATGATTAACACGGATAAGATTACATGTTGTCCGGCACCTGCGGTGTTTGTATTGGAACGCAGATTATTATGATGGTTATGATTAACACGGATAAAAATCATATTAAATCATCATTATCATAAAAATCTGCGGTCCGTTCTCTCCGCCAACGGCGGTTTGTCTGTTTATTTTAAACGCTGATTATTATGATGGTTATGATTAACACGGATAAGAGCAAATCTTATTAAATCATCATTATCATAAAAATCTGCGGTCCGTTTTCTTCGCCGAAGGCGGTGCGTTTATTTTTTAAAAGCAGCAATAAATTCAATCACCTGGTTATCAAATGCGGCGGCTTCGTTAAACATAAAGCTGTGTTGAATGGGTAAAACATATACTGGAAAATCTTTCAGGTCTTCTTCAAATTTTACCAGGCGCACGGCATCTTTTTCGGTTGTGAGAATGATTTTATCCTGCTGCTGAATTTTAGTAAAGTGTTTTTTGATGTCTGCCAGGTCGTCGCTGTTAAAAATATGATGATCGGGATAACGCAGCATATCATAACTATTAAAGTTGTTCACTAAAAAATCTTTCAGTGGCCTTGGATTGGCAATACCGCAGATGAGCAGGATATTGGTGTTTCTGTCAACAGCAGCTTCCTGTTTAGTAAAAAGATGGTAAGGCTTGGCGTATGTTATCTCTGTAAAAAAAACTGTTTGCTTTGGCAAAGGTTTTATTTCTTTCAGAATAGCTTTTTTTTCTTCTGCCGATAAACCTGTTTTGCATTTGGTGACCACAATAATATCAGCTCTTTTCATACTGGCCTTTACATCTCTCAGGTCGCCGGAAGGCATCATCAGGTCTCTTGTAAACAGATTATTGTATGCGGTGAGTACAATATTTAGTCCGGCTTTTACCGGCCGGTGCTGAAATGCATCATCGAGAATGATGACGTTAGTATCGGGTTTGTCGTGCAATATTTGTGGTATGGCCACCAGCCTTTCTTCTCCCACGGCTACGGTTACCTCGGGGAATTTGTTATGAAATTGCATAGGCTCATCGCCTATTTCCAAAGCGGTGGTGGTATTATCAGCAATAGCAAAGCCTTTGGTTTTTCTTTTATACCCACGGCTTAATGTGGCGGTATTAAAATCGTTTTGCAGCAATCGTATTAAATATTCCACCATGGGTGTTTTACCGGTACCACCAACAGCAATGTTGCCCACACAAATAATAGGGAAATTAAATTGCGCTGCTTTTAAAATATTCTTATCAAATAACCAGTTTCGTAACCATACCACAGCGCCGTAGATAAGTGAAAGGGGAAATAATAAATATCTGAAGCTTCTAAGCATTATGTGGTTAACTCGTTAATTTGTTTATTGGTTACTTAGTAAAATAATTGGTGTTATCCATTGATAAAGATCGAAAAAATGGTAGTGCCATAATTTCTTTCTGTTTTATAGTGAGCAAATTTTTTATAGTCATTCCTTGGGGTGTGCTCCAGTATAAACCAGCCTTTGGGTTTCAGTAGTTTTTTTTCAAAAATTTTTATGGGCAGGTCATCAATGGTGGCTAAAGCATAAGGCGGGCCTGCAAAAATAAAATCGTATTGTTCTGTTGCGGTGTCAATAAATTTAAACACTTCCCCTTTTGTGACTTTAAAGTTTTCCAATTCCAGTTCGGCCGCAGTTTTTTTTATGAATTCATACATCTGCGTATCTTTTTCCACGATGGTAATATCAGGCGCTCCCCTGCTGCTCAGTTCGTAACTGATGCAACCGGTGCCGCCAAAAAGGTCCAGTACTTTCAGTGTTTCTATTTCTAAATTATTTTGCAACACATTGAATAGTCCTTCTTTGGCAATATCTGTAGTGGGCCTTGTGTAAGGCATATTGCTGGGCGGCGTAATTCTTCTGCCACCATGTGTTCCGCTTATAATACGCATAAGGCTGTGGCAAATAAGTGACTGAAATAATGTGCAGGCTGCAGGCTGATCTCTTGAGCGTAGTTAAAATTACCCGGCAAGGCAGCCCATTCAATGTTTAAAAAGTATTTGTGCAGCTCGTTGTAGAGATTGGAATTGGCATCAATCATACCACTGAGCAGTACCGGGGTTTGTACATCCGTTTCAAAACTGCGGCAAACATTTAATAAGTGATACGCCACATCTTCCGGTGCATTGAATTCAAAGTTCTGTATTACCTGCAGCTGGTTGTTTTTGCGCAGCATTACAGTAAGTGAATTAGGATAGAAATTACAATACAGCAAATTGCTATGCGCTTTTTCGATGTTGATGAGCAAGGAGGCCTGGTGGTTTTGAATACTGAAGGGGAACCAGTGGGCAAAAACGTTTTTTATTACCACCGGTATCCTGTACACGCTGTGCAGGTTATGCGCCATTACCAGCTCGTGCTGGTTTGCTGCCTGTGCCGCATCGCCATATACCAGTTGCAGCATATCGCCGGTATGTGCCTGGTCGAAATATTCAAACGGCACCAGGATGTTTTCATCAAAGCACCAGGTAATAAATATTTTTTTAAAGTGCTGCTGTTGTAATGCTTCGTCTGTTAGCAGGTAGTTGACCGTTTCTGCAATAGCGGTATCGGTTATTTGTTTGGCAAAATGATATACCTGCACCGATATAAAAGTATTGGTGTCGCTATCTAATTGAGCAAAGGAAATGCCTTGCTTACCTGCCTGCACTAATAAAACCGGTTTACCGGCGGGTACAGTTGTGCTTGTTATATTAAATGATGGATTCACTGTATGATTTTCGGCAGGCAAAATAAGATAATTTTGCTGACTTTATGGAAAGTATAGCAACAAACGATGATTTAAAAGTAAAAGTCACCAATAAACAAATATTGTCTATTGCGATGCCGATTACGCTGGCTATCCTGATTCCGCAGGTAAATATGCTTACCAACAGCATTTTCCTGGGCAAATCGGATGATGCCAATGCATTGGGCAATGCCGGTATTACAGGTGTTTATTACCTGATATTTGCTGTTGCAGGCCATGGATTGAATAATGCCATGCAATCGGTATTCAGCCGCCATGCAGGCAGTGGCAATACCGGTGCTTTTAAAACCATTTTATCGCAGGGTATCCGTATTTGCCTGCAACTTTCGTTGATCGGCATATTATTTACCTGGTTTATTGCGCCCTTTATTTTGCAACCTGTTGCAGCTGAAAATGCCTACCAGCAGGAGATCAGTTTTTTGCGCATCCGTATCTTCGGCCTGCCATTTTTATACCTGTTCCAGATGGGCAATGCATTTTTAGTGGCCTCACTGAACAGCCGTTATTTAATGATCGGTTTTATTTTTGAAGCCCTGCTGAATATAGTGCTGGATTATATTTTTATTTATGGCCATTTCGGATTTCCTAAAATGGGATTTAATGGTGCTGCGCTGGCATCGGTAATTGCAGAAGGAGTTGGTTTTTTAGTGGTATTGCTGGTGTTGTATAAAACCGGCTTAAAAAAGAAGTATCACCTGCTGAAAGATCTTGCTTACGATAAAGTGATCAGCAAGGCCATCATTAAGGTTTCGGCGCCCCTGGTAGCGCAATACGTGATCAGCGTTACTACCTGGCTGATATTTTTCTTTTTAATTGAAGCCCGTGGCAATGTATTGGATAAAGCCATCAGCAATGTAATGCGGAATGTGTTTGGCCTGGCCGGTGTTTTTGTATGGGCCTTTGCCAGTACCAGCAATGTAGTGGTGAGTAATTTAATGGGGCAAAAGAGAGAAGATAAAGTTATTCTTGCCATTAATAAAACGATGTTGCTGAGTATTGGTTTTTGCTCGGTGATGGTGCTGTTGCTGAATATTTTCCCGGAAGTATTTTTCAGGTTATTCAGCAAAGGAGAAGCATTTGTTGCAGCGGGCATTCCTGTAGCAAGAACGGTTAGCCTTGGCATGTTGTTTATGAGTGTGGCCAATATATGGCTGAATGGCGTAACCGGTACCGGCAAAACCAAAGTGAACCTGCTGATAGAGATCGTTGCAATTACAGTGTATTTAGTGTACAGCTGGATTTTTATGAAAGTGCATTTTATTTCTTTAGCCATGGCATGGAGCAATGAAGTGGTGTACTGGAGTACGATATTTATAATGGCGTTTGTGTTTTTGAAGAGCGGGAGGTGGAAGACGAAGTGAGACGTGGGGCGTGAGTGGTGAGACGTGAATGGTGAGACGTGAGTGGTGAGACGTGAGTGGTGAGGCGTGAGTGGTGAGGCGTGAGTGAATCGTCAATGGGGAATGGGGAAAGTTCTGTACAATACGCCGATTACAATGAGGATAAAAAAGCTGGTGTAGATGAGCTTATTGTATTTTGCCAGCCAGTTGGGCAGATAGATATCAAAATTATCTTTAGCAGAGTCGGAATATTTACGGGCAATGACGGTGAGCGGGCACATTTTTTTAAAACATAGCAACACCATTCCTTCTGCTATAACCAGGGCAATACCGATCCATACCAATTTGTTGATCTTGTTTACCACTACCGCATAAGCCATATAGAATAGCACTATGTTGAAAAAAATCCAGATGAGGGTATGAATGATCTTTATGCGAATTAAAGGTTTCATTTTTGCAGAGAAAAAATTATTTGTTACTGGTTTAACAAAAATATTTTTATTGCGGCTGGTTTATAATAACGCTGAACATATAAGCTGATGATTTCTGTCAGAATGCTACCAGAACGGTATGGGTATAATGCAAAAAAGATTCGTGGTATGACGAATCTTTTTTAAAGTTTAAATTGTACGAATGCTGATCTTATAATTTGAATGTTAAACCGATCTTGCCATCAGAGAAAACATCTCCGCCGCCAATTTCCAGGTTTAAGCCAACTTTATTATTGAAGTAATACCTGCCCCCGATCTGTGCACCAAGGCCAATGCCTGAACTGTGATCGCCGGGGTAACCATCGGGTGAAGACCAGGAATAAAATCCCAGGTTAAGTCCTGCATAAAAATCAAACTCCTTTGGAATATTCAGTACGGTATTGAAATGGTAGTTACCATTGGCAGCAATACCGATAATACTGTGCCGGTAGTGGTTATTCTTCCAGTTTTCCCTGTAAGAACGAACAGAAAGTTCGCCGCCCAGGGTAATGTTTTTATGTACGCCAACATCTATGCCTGCATACACAGGTACGCCCCAACCAGAGAAGCCTACGCCAACGTTGAATTGTGCTTTGCCAACAGGCAAAGGATTCTGGCTACGTACAATTGAAAAGCAGCATAGCAGTGTAAGTGCAATAAATAATTTTTTCATTTGTGGAGTTATTTTGGTGATTAAAATACCGGTTGTTCATTTTCTTTCGGCTGTTTATTTTCTTCGGATTCTTCTTTTGCAGCCGGTTTAAAGTCATCTGCACGTTTGGCAACAAAACTGGCCACACTAAATTCAACGATTGCGCCCAATATCTTTTTTATCGGGTTATGCGTTCCGCCGATCAATAATTTTTTTGATAAATACCCTGTTGCCAGGCCGATTGCATTATTCACAATGCTGCTTTTTACTTCGGGAGAAGAAGTAACATCATGAAAAGTATTTTTGATAAGGTTGATGGGTTTCAAACCTTCGTAGGTGGTATGAAACTGTTCTTTAAGCAAGTGTAATTCCTGCGCCTGTTTTTGCTGCAGGGCAACAATAGTTTCCTGTAATGCGCTACTTTCGTTTCTCATAGTCATATCTTTTTTTGCTGCAGCATTTTTATGATCATTGTGTTGCTTACCGGGTCTTTTATCCATTGGTTGCGGAAGGCATATACCAGTAAAGCGATAAGCCCCCACACGCCGGCAATAACAAAGAAGCCGTAATAGGTTTTGCCCAGCAACTCTCCTATCCATAATGCAAGCCCGATGTTGGCACTAACAATAAATAATGCAACAACAATAGTAATCACCAACCTGGTTGCCAAAGATGAAACCACTTCAGCAGTTTTATCTATTGCCTGAAGTTTGTATAATTCAATACTGGTTTTACCGTACTCACTGGCTTTTTCAAAAAGTGTTTCTATTGCTGTTGCATTGTTATTCATTGTTTACCTTTTAATTAGACTACATTTTAAAGCGTTGCTTTCTTAACTTCGTTTTTAGCGTCTTCAAATTTCATTTTGCCATCGGCAACCAGATCTTCTGCGCCATGCCTGATGCTTTTGTATTTATCATTGATAGCATCTATTGCTTCGTTGAATTTTTCTTTTACATCATCAACATAACCTTCGCCTTTACTCATGATTTTTTTACGGGTATTGCTACCTTTATCTGGTGCCAGCAAAATACCTAATATAGCTCCGGCGGCTACACCTGCTAATAATCCCAATACTACTTTTCCTGTTTTCATACTTTTTAATTTATAGTTTACAATATAAGTATCAGTAACAACACGATAATAATGGCAGCGCCTACCGAAAGATAAATGCCCCTGCTGTTACTCCTGATCTCTTTTTTTAATGATTTTACTTCTTTACGTAATTCTCTTTTTTCGGCACCGGTTAAATTTGATTTGTCCATTTCCTTAATTTCATTCAACCTGGAGATGGATTTACTTACATCAGCAGGCTCTGTTGGAACCACTACCGAAGAAGGTGCAACAATAGCTGTGGCATTAGATTGCATTGGAGTAAATGCTAATGACAAACCCAGTGCCATTAAACATAAAGCAGTTTTTTTCATTGTATTTGTTTTAAGTTGTTTAAAGTTGTTTTAAATTGATCTGTCGCCGCGGATGATCCTGAAAAGCACTGCAATAACTGCAATTACAAGCAGGATGTGAATGATACTGCCGGCATGAAAACCCAGGAAACCAATTGCCCAGAGTATAACAAGAATAACGGCAACGGTGTAAAGCAAATTACTCATAATGATGATTGTTTTTATTGATTAAAAAAGATATAGAAGTGATTGTTAAAATATTGCAATCACTATAATGGCTTTACATTTATTAACTGATTATTGCAACAGTAGTTTGATTTGAATTACCAATACTGTGCCATAATAAAAAGCTCCTGCTTAATCTTCTGCTGTAAAAGGAACTATTAAAAAATCTGACCAACAGGTAATTGAGAAAAGTGTGTGTTAAGTTTATCACTGGTTTTGTTAGTTGATTATTTGTTACCTGTTTTATCAAATGCCTGAACAGCTGAAGGGTTTTTCATTGGAATAAACTTTATTTAGTTAACCGCTGTTTTGTATTGTAAAGTTGCAAACTCCTGATGCAATAAGTGTTACACAATAGTTGAAAAAACTTATATAATTCCCACATGCTTTTTATGCAGTAGGTGTAAATACAAACCTATCATTCTATAGTATTATAATTTACAGGGCCGCAGGCAGGTGTTGTATAAATAATGTGCAGGAGTAACGGGATGTTATAAGTACTTATGTTATAAAAGATTTTTTTATAAACAGGAGAGCGCAACCTGTGAATGATGTAATTATTTTTATCAATTATGTAAAGCATTGCGTAAAAAGAGTAAGAACTTTACAGTATACTGATTAATAACCACATCTTTTTCTCATATGCGTTTTAGTTTAGTTTAAGCCCCTGTTTTTACAGGGACTTTTTTTTGCTACGGCCTGTTATTCGTAGCCGCTTTTAATAACAGTAAGTATCATTTTGAAACGGCCATTGGGCTTTACCAGGTTGGAAGCATGCGCAGGTATAACGATGGATTGGCCGGTTTGTAAAAGGTGAGATACCGTGCTGATGACTATTTCGGCTTTACCTTCAATAATTTGTACAAAGGTATCGAAGGGTGTGGTTTTTTCTGTAAGACCTTCACCGCTATCGAATGACATCACACTGATATTACCGGTTGATTTTTTCAGAATGGTTTTAATCACTACTGAATTAGGCACATATTCAATGATCTCTACAGTAATAAGCGCTTTTGATTTTTCGATTTCGCCTGTATCCATGTTCGTTATTTTAGTAGTGGGTGATAACTAAGTGTAGTAAAACCGAAGGAAGGAAAGCACGGCTCTTAATTAAAGGTAAGCTCATTTATATTAACAAGCAGTAAACAATTTTTTAAACAGCGGTATTGGTATAATAATACCTGCCAGCCTGCACAAAAGATATGCTTTAAAAGGCATCACCTTAACATTGGTTATCTGAAAAAGTTGCGGCAGGTATAGTTGTAAGTTCTATTGCTTTGTACTGTCTTTGGGATTTAAAGGATAAATTATCACATCCGTTTTCTTTTTCAATGCCGCCTGTTTTTTTGCTTCGGCCCTTTTCTTTTTATTGAAGTAGCCCCTGAGCAGAATATTATGTTTTACCGCTTCCATATTTTCATTAAGACCTTTTGTAGCGCCTTGAATGTTTGTCATGGTAGAATCCAAAGCTTTACCCAGTTTACCATCATTCATTTTGCTGCTGAATTTTGAAAATTCTTTTGAGCTGGTTTGCAGGTTAGCAAGTGTACCCTCTAAACTGCTGGAGAATTTTTCATCTGAGATCAGTTTAGATAAGGCGCCATTGCCATTATTCATTTTATAGGTAAACTGTGCCAGTTGTGCTGTTATGATACCGGCATTATCCACACTGTTTTTTACACTGCTCATGATATCTTCCATTTCGATGGCGCTTTTGGTGGTAATAAGGTCATTGTCTTTTACAAAAGTTGTACTGGTGCCACCCGGCGAAATAGTAAGTACCTTATCCCCCATTAAACCATCGGAACCTATACTTGCCTTTGCATCGGTTTTAATAAATTGCTGTACATTTTTTTTCATTACCAGTTCCACCATTACCGAAGTATCCGTTATTAAAGTGATATCGTCTACAGTACCTACATTGATACCGGAGAAACGTACATTGTTGCCTACTTTTAAACCACTCACGGTTTTAAACTGTGCTTTTAATCGAAAAGTAGAGCCGAATAAATTTTTTTGTTTGCCTACAAAATAAATAGTGAATATAAAGGTGACCAATGCAATCACTACAAACATGCCCAGTTTCCATGTAAAGCCGGATTCTTTTTTCATATTGTTATTTTTTTATCAGACAAAGAATGAGCGTACCCATTCATCATCACTTTTTTCCAATGCATCATAGCTGCCTTCGGCATGAATGATACCATCTTTTAAAATTATGATCCTGTCGCCGGTAAGTTTGGCGCAGGCCATATCATGCGTAATAATAACCGATGCTGTTTTATATTTTTTCTGCATGGCCAATATCAGTTCACTGATCTCCCGTGATGTGATCGTATCCAGGCCGGTAGTAGGTTCATCATACAAAATGATCTCTGGTTTTAAGATCAATGTGCGTGCCAGGCCTACCCTTTTGCGCATGCCGCCCGATAATTCGGAAGGCATTTTATCAATGGCTTCTACCAGGCCTACATTATCCAAAGCTTCGGTTACCGTTGCATTCACTTCTTCTGCAGATAATTTTTTAAAATGCCTTTTTAAAGGGAATTCTAAATTTTGCCGTACCGTCATTGAATCATATAATGCAGCATTTTGAAAAAGAAATCCTATCCTTACCCTTATCGCATTCAATTCGGTATTGGTTAAATTACTGATATCGGTGCCAAATACTTTTATTTCTCCTTTATCGGCAGTAACCAAACCTACCATGCATTTTATAGTTACCGATTTACCTGAACCGGATTTACCGAGTATCACCAAATTTTCGGCTTTGTCTACATAAAGATCAACACCTTTAAGTATATCGTTATCCTTACCAAAAGATTTGTACAGGCCCTTAATACTGATTACCGGCGTGCCGGTACCGGCAATATTATTTTCTTTTATATCGGTTTCTTCCTGCAGCATATTATTATTTTAAAAGAAAAGATCGGTTACCTGTACGGCCAGCATATCAATGATAAATATGGTAAGCGAAGCCGCCACCACAGCAGAGTTGGCAGCTTTACCAACACTTTCGGTACCACTGGCTGCATTAAATCCTTTATAACAACCGATCATACCAATAAAAAAGCCAAAGAAAAATGTTTTAATAGTTGCCGGAATAATATCTAAAAAAGAAAGTGATTCCAGCACCTGCGCAAAATAGCGGAAGAGGTTTACATCGCTGTGAATATTAATGCCGGCATAGCCGCCTAAAATTCCCACCCCATCTGCAAATACTACTAAAAGCGGCACCATTAAAGTGGTAGCCAGTATTCTTGTAACCACCAGGTATTTGTAGGGATTAACTGCAGATACTTCCATGGCATCAATCTGTTCGGTTACTTTCATCGAGCCTAATTCGGCACCGATACCAGATGCGATTTTACCGGCACATATCAATGCTGTGATCACCGGTGCAATTTCTCTTATCAACGATAAGGCCACCATCCCGGGCAACCACGATTCTGCACCAAACTCCGCCAATGTAGGCCTTGATTGTAATGTAAGTACCAGGCCCATGATGAATCCTGTAATGGCTACCAGTGGTAAAGATTTATAACCAATAAGAAAACATTGCCTGAAGAATTCTTTTATTTCGAAAGGAGGTTTTAAAACTTCTTTAAAAAAACGGCTTGTAAAAAGGGTAACATCGCCTGCATCGTTAAATAAATTTCTTATGTAAGTAGCCAAAGTTTCATTGTTTTTGTGCGGAGATGAGTGTTATAAATGCCTGGTTCCTGCAGTTGCTGTCTGCATTAAAGAGCAATTATTTTTTAGTGCCCTGTAAATTCATGCTAAGGTTAGTGTAAAGGAACCCGGATTTTTTATTTTGTGAAAAATACAAATTTTCGTTTTTGCTGCTGTCAGCCCGGTGCTGTGTTTTTGCCGGATAAGTTACAGTGCTTATTGTTTTATCAACTGATTTTATTTTTTCTCCGAATTGTAGCGGCGAAGCTGAATAACTGAAAATAAAAATTATTGATGTTATTTGAAAAGCTGTTCCCAAACTTTCCATAGTGATCCTTTTCATTTTTTTATTTGTTAGTTTGTTTTAAGGCCATACACAAAGGTGGGCCTATTACGCCCTGGTGACATTACAAAACTTTTACTTTATGTTACATCATTCACACATTTTGCAAAAGCGATATACCGCATTTGCTTTACAGGTATCCAATTACAGATCTTGATTTGGAAGGCTACCTTTAAAAAATACAACAGCAGATCGCCACTTTTTTAAATATGGCTCTTCATTACTTTTTTTCTTGTAAATAAAGAAAGCTACCATTTAGCCGGATTGCTCCTGCTAAACGGTAGCTTTTCATAAAGAGCAGCGCATTAAAGCCCTGCAAGTAATTTGTGTAATTCTTCTTTAGTTTTGCCCAGCTTTACCTGGAGCTTACCCAACATTTCTTCTTTTTTACCTTCTGCAAACATCAGGTCATTATCGGTAAGTGTTGCAAATTTTTGTTTAAGCTTTCCTTTTTGTTCGTTCCAGCTTCCTTTTATTTCTGTCGTGTTCATTTTTTTAATTTAGATATGATTGAATTTTCATAATGCAAAGTTGCCACTTTTTGCGTGACATGATATTACACAATTACGGATAGTATTTGTATCATTCACATGCAGCGTTTAAAAAACGGCCTGTTCATTCACCACACTTGTAACTTCCATCAGCAGGTCTTTTTTACCTGCATTGATCAACTCCAGTTCGCATGTAATGCTGATCTCATCTCCTACCACCAAACCTCCTGCTTCCATAGTATTATTCCAGGTAAGCTCCCAGTCGCTTCTCTTAATTTTCCCGGTTACTGTAAATCCTGCCTTTTCATTACCCCAGGGATCTTTTACAATGCCACCAAATTCTACATTTAGTTTTACATTTTTAGTAATGCCTTTCATGGTTAATGCTCCCCATAAATCACGGTGCCCTTTTTCATCGGGCTGTTGCATTGTACTTGCGGTAAATGTTATTTGTTTGTGATGCTCCACATCAAAGAAGTCAGCGCTTTTTAAATGTTCGTCTCTTTTTTCATCACCGGTGGTTATTGATGCCGTATCTATCCAAAGATCAATTTGTGCTGTTGTAAAATCTTTCCCTGTAGTGTAAATATTTGCATCAAATATTCTGAAGCTGCCTTTTACATGAGCTATCATTAAATGCCTTACTTTAAAGGCAATTTCGCTATGGCCCGTATCTACCGTCCATTTTGTTTCGTTTGTCATCGTAATAAATTTATTTTTTTTTAAAATTATTTCAGATCAGGTATTAGTTTAAATACCTTCTCAAAATCCATGCAATGGTTTCGTGCTGTTCCATCAAACCAGTTAAAAAATCTGCGGTACCGGCATCTTTATTTTTTTCGGTACAGTCATCAATGTCCTTACGCAACCGGATGATCACCATCTCATGATCTTCCAATAGTTCTTTAATGGTATCTTTTGTGGATTCATATTTTCCGGGATGCTCTTTAACAGCAGAAAGCGATAAAAATTCACTCATGGTACCAATTGTTTTGTGCCCCATTTTGCCAATACGTTCTGCAATTTCATCAATGGCTTCTTCCAGTTGCTTGTACTGATTTTCGTATAGTTTGTGCAGCTCCATAAAACTTTCGCCGCTAACATTCCAGTGCGCTTTTCTTGTTTTAACGTATAGGGTCATTGCGTTGGCTAAAGCTCCTGACAATAATGTGGCGCTGCCTTTTAAATTCTTTTCAGAAATTCCGATGTTGATTTTCATTCTATATATTTTATTTGTTAGTATAATTAAAGAGGAAATATTACCGGATCTTCACTACCTAAAGGTGTGTTATTTATGAGTTACGGGTATTACAGAATTCGTGGAATAAATTGTATTATTCACACATTCAGATGTTAAGACTGAGTTGCAGCAAAGCAGTGCTTAATTGGCAGTAGTATCTTTTACCGTGATCATTTTATCAGCCTTTGCTTCGGCTTTTGCTTTTTTTCTGAAAAAGCCTCTTAATAAAAAATTATGTTGCAATGCTTCCAGGTCTTCATCCAGTTTTTTGCTGGCAGTTTGCATATTTTGTAAGGTGAGTTTTACTGAATTGCCTGCTGCAGGATCGTTGAGCAACATACCCACTGCATTATCTTTCTGATTTAATTTTTCGCTGGTAGTTTTTAAATTAACTGTAAACTGTGATACAGTGGCCGCTGCATTTTGCAATTGTTGTAAAGTACCCCTGATATTTTTATACAAAACAGTATCAGAAGCCAGGTCGTTTACTGAATTGCCGGGTGTATTCAGTTTGCCTGAAAAATCCTGCAGGTTGGCCAACACATTTTTACTGTTTGCAGAAACTATTTTAAAGTTTGCAACCGTAGCTTTTAAATCCTCCATTGTGGCGCCCAGTTTTTGCGACAATGCCGGGTCGTTTACCAATGTGGCCAGCAAACCTGTACCACTGTCTATTTTTTTACTGATGCTTTTAAAATCACTCGTTATTGCCAGCAGGTTTTTATTATTGGCCTGTAAGGTAGCCATCATATCATCTGTGCCCGGCCCTTTTTCCATGGTTAAAAAATCATCTTTTTCTACCTGAGGCACAGTGCTGTCTCCGCCATAAATGATTACAATTTTATTTCCTATCAATCCATCAGAACCAATTTTTGCCATGGCATTTTTACGGATATGCGATTGAATATCTTTTTCAATACTCATGGTAACTTCTACCTGCGAATTATTGACAAAATTGATACTTTTTACTGTGCCCACCTTTACACCGGAGAACCAGATATTACTCCCTTTTATAAGCCCGCCAACATCATTAAATACAGCATGAATGGTAAATGTTTTTACAAATGTTTTTTTCTGCCCCCCTAAAGTAAAAATGGTTACTACCAGGATGGCTATGCCTATTAATATGAATATGCCAACTACTACCGGCCTGTTATTTTTCATGATTTTGATTTATCGTTAATAAAATTGTAGTCGTAAAATGATTTTACATCTGCATTGTCTGAATTAAAAATTTCTTCAAAACCTGCAGGCGTTAAAAATTTTCCGTCCAGTATCATAGTGAGTTTATCGGCTGTTGTTTTTGCACAGGTAAGATCATGCGTAATTATTATTGAAGTGGTATTGTACTCCTTTTGCACTTTCACAATCAGGTTGTTGATCTCAATACAGGTTATCGGGTCGAGCCCTGCGGTAGGCTCGTCATACAACATGATTTCTGGTTTAAGTATTAGTGTTCTTGCAATACCAATACGTTTTCTTTGCCCGCCCGAAAGTTCTGCCGGCATCTGGTTAATGGTTTGTGGTAAGCCTACATCATTTAATACCGATTCGATAGCTGCATCTACTTCCTTACTACTCAGCTTACGTTTATTTCGCACCAGCGGAAAGGCCAGGTTACCTTTTACACTCATACTATCATACAGCGCACTGTTTTGAAAAGAGAAACCGATTTTCATCCTCAGTTCCTGTAATTCTTTTTCATTTAGTTTATCCACTTCCTGCCCTAGTACCGTCACAGTGCCGCTATCCTGTTTCAACAATCCTGAAATTATTTTTATTAAAACAGATTTGCCTGATCCTGAACGGCCGAGCACAGCGATATTCTCTCCTTTTAAAATATCAATATCAATACCATTGAGCACAATAAGGTTATCAAAAGATTTTTTTAATCCTTTTACAGCAATCACTGTTTCTTTATTATTTGCAGGTACCGGCGTATTTTCCATTGCGCTGTTATAATAACTATCTTATTGCGTTTACAAATTGAACGATCACCATTTCTTCTACAAAAATCATAAACATTGAAAGCACCACGGCTGTATTGGCCGACCGGCCCACACCCTGTGTACCATTTTTTGCATAGTAGCCCTGGTAACAACCGGCTATGCCAATAGTAAAACCATAACAGGCCGCTTTAAAAATGGATGAAATAATATCGAGAAAAGAAATTGTTTTAAAGGCACTGTTAAAAAATGCAGTGAAACTGGTAAGTTCATTCTGATGAATGTTTAAGTAGGCGCCCAGCATTCCTATCAACCCGGTGTAAATTACCAATATGGGCAACATAAAGGTGATGGCAAGCACACGGGTAACCACTAAAAATTTAAATGGATTGGTGCCTGATACTTCCATTGCATCTATCTGTTCGGTTACTTTCATGGAGCCCAGCTCTGCTCCCATATTAGAACCCACTTTACCTGCTGCAATTAATGCCGTAACCAATGGCGCCAGCGCCCTTATAACAGCAATGGATATTAATGAAGGCAGCCATGAAGTAGCGCCAAATTCTGCCAATGAAGGGCGGGATTGTTTGGTAAAAACCAGCCCGGTAATAAAACCCGTTAAAGATACCAGTGGCAGCGAACGGTAGCCCACATCATAACATTGATTGATGATCTCCTTAAATTCAAACGGTGGCGAAAATACCTGCCTGAAAAAACGTTTGATAAAGATGTATACATTATAGATCCCTGAAAAAAAGGAATCTACCTTTTTGGAAATAAAAGATTTTTTTTGGGGAATAGCTTCTGTATTATCTGAACCAGGCTTCATTTATAGTTTTTATTTAGAGGGTGCCCTGCCTTAACACCGATGCTTTTTACTTACGTTATTGTATTGATGTATTTATAAAAGATTGTACGCAACTAAATTGGCTTTCTTTGGGCAATTAAGCGTTACATGATTTGTAAAATAACTTACATCATTCCCACTTTTAGTTTTATTAATGAAGATTTTCAGTTGCAATCATCCGGGTTAGCGGTGGTTTGATTTGCCGGACACTTTTTACTGTTGAAAATATTTGTCAGCCATTGCAAGGGCTGCTGAGAAAGCAGGGGATAAATAAAGCAGTGCCGCCGATCATCGTACCGGCATAGGAATATTGCTACCGGTAATCGCCTACCTGCTTCTCAATAATTTCTTTAAATGTACAGCAAGGAATTCCAGTTGTTTCTGGGCTTCCATACTGTACGGTTTATTCAGTTGTTTTTCCATCAAACTGTTCTTCGCTCTTTTCTGCTTCTTCTTTTGTTGAATGTATAGTACCATCCTGGTGATTGGGTGGCCCGTAAATGGTGTACATTTTAAGTACTACAATACCGGTGTTGATCACATTGTGTTTTGCGCCTGCCGGTACAACAATCACATCACCTTCTCTTACGGTATATTCGTTATCATCAATAGTACATTTTCCTGATCCGCTTTCAAACCTGAAGAACTGGTCATTGTTTTGATGTACTTCTTCTCCGATTGCTTCTCCGCCTTTTAAACTCATCAATACCAGCTGCAAATTTTTGCCGGTGTATACTACTTTGCGAAAATCTTCATTTTCTAAAGTTTCTTTTTCTATATCAGCTTTGTATCCCTTCATATTTATTTTTTGCCGGTTAGTGTTGTTACAAGCAATTGGGCAACCGATGCAGAGGAAGCCGGATTCTGCCCTGTAATCAATAGTCCGTCCTGTTGCGTATAATCGCTCCAGTCTGCTCCTTTACTGTAATGCGCACCCAGTTTTTTTAATTCCGCTTCCAATAAAAACGGTACCACTTTTGTTAAGCCTACCGCTTCCTCTTCTGTATCCGAAAAGCCGGTTACTTTTTTCCCTTTCACTAATGGTTCACCATTTTCGGCTTTAACATTTACTAATGCAGCCGGTGCATGACAAACAAAGGCTACCGGTTTTTGAGTGTTATAAAAATGTTCAATTAATTGAATTGAATTTTTATCGTTTGTTAAATCCCATAACGGGCCATGCCCGCCGGGATAAAAGACAGCGTCGTAATCAGCAGCTTTTATATCACTGAGTTTTACAGTGTTGGCAACCTTGTCTATGGCTTCCATATCGCCGTAAAATCTTTTTGTATCAGGGGTTTGCGCCGCAGCAACTTCACTTTTAGGATCAACCGGGGGTTGCCCTCCCAATGGTGAAGCAATAGTTATTGAGGCCCCGGCATCTGCCAGTACATAATAAGGCGCCGCAAATTCTTCTACCCAAAAGCCGGTTTTTTCACCGGTATCTCCCAAAGCACTATGAGAGGTTAATACCATTAATATGTTCATACATTTTATTTTTAGCAGGTTTATTAAATTATTTTCAGGCTTATAAAGATGAGGTACAGCAATCGCTTTAGTATTACAGAATTTAGAAAATAAGTTGCATCATTCACACATTTGCCTGCGCAAACAGTACCGTTTTTAATCATAGTTTTTCTTCTTCCTTTTCTTTTTTTAATGCCTCGATCAATTCGTCGTGTTCCCGGGTCAATTCAATAATTTCATTTTCCGTTTTTCGCTCGGCACCAATTACCGCATTACTGGCAGTATCGTGTGATGCCACCAACTCATTTATTTTTAAATGTAATGAGCCGGAAAACCGGTTGAAAGATTTTTGAATGATGAATAAACTCAAAAAGGTAATACTGAGAATAATATCGCCAATGCAGGCGTGAAGGCCCTGCTTATAAAATGCCTTTTCGGAAAGCCAGAATATTACCAGGCAAAGCGCAATAATAAAAGTAAGAGAATTACCGAGTATAGTAGTTGCTTTGGAAGTGAGTTTTTCAAAAAGCCGTTCCAGGAATAAATATATATTTTTCATTGCAAGGTATTTTATAAAAATAAAAACTGTGAGTCCAAGCAAAATGCCTGTCTTTCAGAGACAGGCATTTTGCAATAATTCTATAACTTTCAATCCCTGCCATTCTTAGCATCTTTATCTGCTTTGGCCTGGTGCTTTGCTTTTCTGACAGGATGTTTTACACCCTGATTTTGCAGGTTCTCTCCCTGGCGGTGAATACTTTTGCGGTGACGCTTTACTTCCCTGCGATGCCTTACGGCAGCTTTTGCCCAGAGGTGCGTAACATCGTTACCCATTTCTTTACGGTCTGCTTTTTTATCTTTGATGGTACCTTTAAGTACTTTTTCATCACTGCTTTGAGATAGTGCGGTGGTGCTGATGAGTGCACCAATCAAAAAGAACATTACAAATTTTTTCATGTCGTTTTTTTAAAATGATTACTGGTAATAAACAGTAGGTAAAGATGAAGCAATTTACGGCAGCAGGTATTATACCATTCTTTACATAAATTGTATCATTCACACTTTGTCAGCGGGAGAAAAAATTATAACCACTGAACCAGTTATAACCACTGATCAAAACTACGCTTCTTCTTTCTTTGTGGGAATTATAAAAAGCGGCGTGGTAGTATGGTGCAATACTTTTTCTGTAACACTACCCATCACAATAGATTCCAGCCATTTGCGGCTATGCGACCCAATAACGATCACATCAGCATTTTGTTCTTTGGCGGCAGCTATAATAGAATCAGGAATATCGCCTTCTTTTACCAGTGTTTCTATAGCAGTGTCATCCAGGTGCTCTTTAGACCTGTCCAGGAATTCCTGTGATGCTTTTTTTAAATTATCAATGATATCCGGTTCTGAAAAATTAATATCTACATAACCACCAAAACCCATTACCGGTGCATAGGCGGTAGAAGAATAATACGCCGGTTCTGCAATTACATGTAACAATATCACTTTAGCACCCAGTGCTTTTGCCAATGCGGCTCCGGCTGCTGCTACTTTTTCTGCTGTAGGATCGTAATCCAAAGCAATTAATACTGTTTTCATCTTTTAGTATTTTAAGTTTTAAATTCATTACCCCTTATCTTCATCAAGATCATTATGGTTATCACCACCGAGGCTGTAATGATTATTTTCTTCATCTTCACTACCAATAATTTCTTCGTCATCATCCAATTCAGCTCCGGGTATATCAAGGTCGTTGCCAAAGGGATCTTCTTTAAAATCCTTTTCATTTCCTGCGTCAGGATCTTTTTCATTAGGCGCTTTTAATGCTGTAATATCTTCCGGATCAATATCCTGCTCTTCTTTTGCTTTGTTGTAAATATCCTCACTTGCAGGATAAACGGGAATGCCTTCAAAAGCAAGTTGCTCATCTGTTGTAGCAGTACGCCCCGGTATTTTAATATTGCCTGGTTTCTTTTCCATAGTTGTATTTTAAAGTTACCATTAATTGGTGGAAAAATATTCTCTTACAAAAGCATGCTGCTGGTTCTCCGACATTTTATCGGCCTGCTTTATCTCAATTTTTATTTTATCAAAATGATGATCCTTCTTTAAAACATTGAATAATTCTGTTTTGGCATTGGTTGGGCCAAACAAAACCACATCCTGGTAATTCAATATCACTTCTCCCAATTGCTTATAATAAGCAGCCTGTTCCTGTTGCTCTTTGTGGTGCATCACTTTCTGGCCTTTTTCCATGCTCTCTTCTTTTACGTCGTGTGTAAAAGGTGAGGCAATTGTTTTTGAACCTTCTGCCGCATTTTCAAATTCCATTAAATGTGCATTGGAATGATCCATCCATATACCTAATTTCTTTGTTGTTGTCATGTTGTTGTTTAATTAAATGTGCTGACGAATTGTATTAAGCCTATTAGTTTTTTTTGTTTTTACCAATCACAAGAACTATGATGCCTGCAGCTATCAACACCCCGCCTGCAATTGGCGGCCATTGAATAGCGTGGTCTTTTTCTTTAGTAATTTGTATTGGCCCTGCATCCACCACTTTTTCCCGGGTAGTAAAATTAAACCCCGTAAATGCTATCATAATTATTCCAATTACAATCAGCGCAAATCCCGCTATTTTTTGCATAGGTTAATTTTTAATTTTATTGGTCAGTACTGTTATGACTCAGGCTGTATTTATTTACCAGGTCGGTTAAAGAATCGTAATATTCCTGTAGTTTTTTAATATTCATTTCAGGGTTATCCGTATCGGGTATTGTAACCGGCATTTCGTTGAGGTACTTATTTAATTCAGGAAAATTTTCCTGTATCTTCATAGTAAGTTTTACTATAGCATCATTCAGCTCAGCTTCCGTTTTCATCAATACAATAATTTAAAGTGAATTATATTTTACATTACTGATCAGGTATGCATATTTTGCAGAGAGCTTAAAAGGCCAAAAACTTTTAACAACCATACTACCACTACAATTACCACCACTACATTCAGGATGTTTTTGATCTTGCGATCCATAGGTATGTAGGTATTTACTAACCAGAGTAATACACCTACAACAATTAAAATAATTATGATGTTAAGGATGGGCATAAAAAGAATGTGTTTATTGTGAACAGTAAAGATGAGCTGCTTAAGCTACATATCTGTTACACAATTGCCCAATTAAGTTGCAATATTCCCACTTTTGTCTGAAAGGATTCCGGGGTGCAAAAACTACATTCTTTCCATATACCAGTTCAGTTCTTTTTCCATTTTTTTATAGCTGAAAATAGTGGTGATAATTTTTTGCAGGCGCATAAAAGCGGTCTCGCTTTTCACTACATAATCCACTGCCCGGTGGTGCATGCAGTTGATGGCCACCTCAATTTTATCCTGGGATGATAACATGATCACAGGTATATCAGGGTTGAGTGCTTTGATCCTGTCTAATGTTTCAATGCCATTCATTACATTTTTAACCACACCATCCAGGTGATAATCCAAAACGATCACATCGGGGTTGGTGGCAAGCTGCTCCAGGCAAAATTCGCCTGTTGCAAAAGTGTCTACTATAAAATCGGCGTGTGATAAAAATTCAATTTCCAGTAATTTTAAAAACACCGCATCATCATCCACCAAAAAAATTTTTATTTTTTCATTTTTCATGAGTTACCTTTTTTAATTGTGTTCAACTCTTCTGCCAGTTCCATACATGCCTGTGTACAGATATTTTCAAGCTGTAAGATCATATCGGTTATACCTTCTGCCTGCTTTTGTGTGCTGGCAAATTCCTGTACTTTTTTTGCCATAATTTCAAAATCAGTACTGATACCCATTATTGAAAAAGAAGGGATCATTTTATGCACTGCTGCATATAAACCATTCCAGTCCTGGTTCTCCATACCTTGTTTCATGGCAGATATTAATGGCGGTGTTTGCTCCAGGTATAATGATATCATTTCCATCATCAACGCAGGGTTGGATTTGGTGCGGTGCAGCAAATAATCCAGGTCGATACATTTTATTTTTTTTGTTGCAGGACTTTCAATTTCCTCGGGTGCTTTTACAAACGGCGGTTTCTTTACCAGCCCTACTATTTTACTGTACAGCAACCTTTCGTCTACCGGCTTGGCTATATAATCGTTCATGCCAACATCTTTACATTTTGCCAGGTCTACCGTAGTTACATCTGCCGTTAATGCAATGATGGGAATTTTGGAATGCATGGTATTGCGAATATATTCTGTGGCTTCAAAACCATTCATCTCCGGCATTTGCAGGTCCATTAAAATAACATCGTAATCTTTGCTTTGCAGTTTTTCTATTGCAATTTTTCCATTGGCTGCAATATCTCTTTCAAAGCCAAAATCATCCAATAATGTTTTCATCAGCAGCTGGTTCAGTGCAATATCCTCCACTACCAATACCTTAATATTTTTTATTTCTTCGTCCAGTTGAGTTAGCAGAATTTCCGGTTCTGCTATATCGGTTGTTTTTTGAAAACTTAATATAAAACTAAAAACAGAACCTTCATCCGGTTTACTTTGCACAGTAATAGTACCGCCTTGTGCTTCTACCAATTGCTTTACAATAGCAAGCCCTAAACCGGTTCCGCCATACAATCTTGATGTACCGCTGGATGCCTGCTGAAAATTTTCGAATATCGTTTCTATTTTATTTTCCGAAATGCCAATGCCGGTATCTGCAACTGAAAATTCGATGGTTACCTTGTGCTCATCTTCACTGATCATTTTTATGTTCACCACAATTTTCCCTTTGGAAGTAAACTTCACGGCATTACTTACCAGGTTTAAAATGATCTGGTGTAACCTTACAGGATCTCCTACCAATACTTCGGGAATAGTATGATCGTATTGTTTCACCAATTCTAAATTCTTTTCCTGGATTTTAGTTTCAAATAAATGCAACATCGCCGAAATGGATAAGGCCATTTTAAAAGGCGTGGCTTCAAATACCATTTTACCGGCATCTACTTTTGCAAGGTCAAGAATATCGTTGATGAGAACGATCAATGCGTCGCCGCTCATTTTAATGGCCGTTAGATACTCTTTTTGTTTTGCAGTAAGATCTGTCTTCAACACCACTTTAGTAAACCCGATGATCGCATTCATCGGCGTTCTTATTTCGTGGCTCATGTTAGATAAGAACTGTTGCTTGGCCTTTACTGCATCTACGGCAATCCTTGTGGCACTCTCTGCCTTGCTTTTGGCGTCCTCTGCAAGAATGGTAGCCAACTCGGCAAATATTTTTGCTTCTATTAATTCATTCTCAATAATCTTCTGTTCGGTTATATCCCTTGCTACCACTACCGCACCAATTACCTGCCCCTCTTCGTCTTTATATACCGACCCGTTAAATAATACTTCGGTAAATTTATGGTCTGTTATAGTTAACGGATAGTCTGTTACAAATCCCTTTTCAAAAACCTGTTCATAACCTTCCTTTGCTTTCTGTGGCTCTGTAAAATATTTTATGAATTCGGTTCCTGTTAGTTGTTCTCTTGCAACGCCGGTGATATTCACTGATGCTTCATTGGCATCTGTAATTTTACCTTCGGCACTGATGGTAAACAAGGGGTCACGACTGGCTTCAATTAAACTACGTGAATATTTAGATAATAATTTTGATGCGTCGTGTAATTTTCTTTCCTGTGTTATATCCAGCAGGGTATTGATAGCACCTGTAAAATTTCCCTGGTTATCAAATATAGCCTGTGGATTACAGATCACATTGGAACGGCTGCCATCCGGCCTTTCCAATATCATTTCAACAACAGGAATACTACGTTTTTCCCTGATGGTTATTGCCATCGGGCAACTATCTGAGGGTATAAACTCGCCTTCAATAGAAAAAGTTTTCCAGGTACCACTCCACCGCTGTTTACCTGTTTCCGGTTTATAGCCCCAGAGTTTTTCAGCAACTTTGTTGTATACTTTTATATAACCATTCTCATCGCAGGTGTACACTGCAACAGGCAGGTTCTCAATCAGGCTTCTTAAATTGATCTCACTTTCCACTACTTTCGCACTGGCAATCTTTCTTTTTTCTTTTTCCTTGCTTTCATGTACCAGTTCTATATCTGCAAGTACTAATTCGGCAGCTCTTTTCTCTTTCTCCCCGGTTTGAAATAAAAGCTCTGTGTTTGCGATACCTAATTCCGTTGCCCTTTTTTCTTTTTCACCATCCTGAAATTGTAATTCTTTATTGGCAATGCCCAGCTCTGCTACCCGCTTTCCCTTCTCTATTTTTTGAAAGGCTAATTCATTACGCACCATAGCCAGCTCTGCAGCCAGTTTATTTTTTTCTTCTTTTTCCAGTAAGAGTTCTTTACGAAGAAGCAGTAACGCTTCGTTTTGCGGATCTTTTATTTCAGCCATATATATGCAGCTATAAATTTTAGGTATGCTAATTCAAAATTTCTTCAGCCGGCGATTCCCGTTTATTTCTTAATTGCTTAAAATGAGAAGGCGAAAGGCCGGTCACTTTTTTAAACTGGTTAGATAAATGTGCCACACTGCTGTAATTCATCTTCCACGCAATCTCAGTAATATTCAGTTCGCCGTATATCATCAGTTCTTTTATACGCTCCACTTTATGCCCGATCACAAATTGTTCAATAGTAGCTCCCTGTACTTCCGAAAAAAGATTGGCGAGGGAATTATAATCCTGTTGCAGCTTTTCGGTGAGGTAAACAGAAAAATTTATTTTTACCAGTTCATCCGATTGATACACCATTTCGATAACCGCCTGTTTTATCTTATCTATCAATACCGCTTTCCTGTCATCCATTAATTCGAGGCCCGACTTCAACAGCATACCTTTCAATGTATCCAATTGCATTGCAGAAAGTGTTTCCATTATATCCACTTCCCCGAGGTCTACTATTATAAAATGCAGGCCGAGCTCTTTCAGCGCTTCTTTAACCACCGCCTTGCAACGGTTACTCATCATGTATTTAATGTGAAGTTTCAAATGTTATTCTTTATGAAGCATGATATACAAAGATGAATTTCATTCCACCGCATTAGTTACACAATTACCGGAAACAGTTACACAATTCACACATTATTTGCTTTTGCGCTTTTTAAGCTGTTTGAAATAAGTAGGTGATAAACCGGTAATTTTTTTAAATTGACTGGAAAGATGTGAAACGCTGCTATAATGCAGCATATTGCTTATCTGGATAAGGCTCAACTCGTCATATAAAAGCAATTCTTTCACCTTTTCCACTTTGTGTATGATGATATACTGTTCAATTGTAATACCAGTGGCTTCGGAAAAAATTGTAGAGAGTTTTGAGTAATTATAGTTGAGCTTTTTACTGATGAACGCTGATTTTTTCATGTCGGGTAATTCATCGGCATAATGTATCATCTCTATTATCACAGCTTTTATCTTTTCAACCAGCATGGCATTTTTATCATACATCAGCTCCAGCCCCGATTGTAACAAAGCTTTCTTTAACTGATCGTACGCTGTTTCGGTGATTTCTTCGTCAATCTCCACTTCTCCCAGGTCTATCGATCCATAACGCAATCCCAGCTTATCCAGCTCTGTTTTAACCACCATTTTGCAGCGGATACTAACCATGTATTTAATGTAGAGTTTCAAAATTTTTCAGGATAATAATTCAAATTGATTTTGTGTATACAATAGATTGCCGGCAAGCTTTGCAGCTTTTATAAAATATCAGTGCCGTATTTTTTAATGAAATATGAATGATGTATTTATTCTTCGTACCCGCTTTTTATAACAGTGGATAACATTTTAAATTGCTCGTTGGCATTAAAGCAATACCTGGAATGGGCCGGAATTACAATTCCTTCTCCTAATTTAAGGTTGAATTTCTTTTCATTGATCACCACCTCGGCGGCGCCGTCAATAATCTGGATATAATTATCAAAAGGAGAAGTCTTTTCCGCCAGCTCCTCTCCTTCATCAAAAGACGAAACCGTTACATTACCTGTTGATTTTTTGATAATGGTTTTACTTAACACACTGTTGGGTACGTATTCAATTATTTCAACAATAATATGCGCTTTAGCTTTTTCTATTTCACCATTTATTGGCATAGTATTTTTTTTACTTACAAAAAACTTTTTGCAAAGCAAAGGTGAAGGTAATTTTGAAAAAGTATTTACAGAATAGAAGAAATAACTTGCATCTTTCACACATTATCAATGGCTGTTTGCCGCTTATCCCGTAATTTTTTAAAGAAAGAAGGTGTGAGTCCGGTTATTTTTTTAAACTGGTTAGAAAGGTGGGCTACACTGCTGTAGTTAAGCTGGTAGGCTATTTCGGTAAGGTTGTGGCCGCTGTATAAAAGCATTTCCTTTACCCGTTCAATTTTATGGATGATGATGAAGTGTTCTATAGTAGTACCCGTTGCTTCCGAAAAAAGAGCCGCTAAGGAACTGTATTCGTGCTGGAGTTTTTCGCTTATGTATGCAGAGTTTTTTATATCAGGCAATTCATCTGTATAATGTACCATTTCAATAACCAGGCTCTTAACCTTTTCAATCAGCAAGGCATTTTTATCGTACATCAGCTCCAGTCCGGATCTGGCTAATGCAGTTTTTAATTCATCATATTCTGCAGCACTCATCAATTCCTTTACTTCCACTTCGCCCAGGTCTACTGCGCCGTAATGCAACCCCATTTTATCCAGCTCTGCTTTAACCACCATTTTGCAACGGATGCTGACCATGTATTTGATAAAGAGTTTCAATGTTGTTTATGTTGTGCTGCTAATCCTCGTAACCGCTTTTAATAATAGTGGATATCATTTTAAATTGCTGGTTGGCATTAAAGCAATGGGTACAATGTGCAGGGATAATGATGCCTTCCCCTAAATTCAGCTGGTATACTTTTTTATCCATGATCAGTTCCGCAGCGCCGTCAATGATCTGTATATAATTATCAAAAGGAGAAGTCTTTTCCGGCAATTCCTCCCCTGCATCAAATGCAGAAGCGGTAATATTTCCCGTAGTTCTTTTAATAATGGTTTTGCTTAATACTG
This sequence comes from Ferruginibacter profundus, assembly GCF_054783275.1. Classification (NCBI taxonomy): domain Bacteria; kingdom Pseudomonadati; phylum Bacteroidota; class Chitinophagia; order Chitinophagales; family Chitinophagaceae; genus Ferruginibacter; species Ferruginibacter profundus. Next base: position 882,532 of record NZ_BAAGQW010000001.1, read on the forward strand.
CATTAGGAATGTACTCAATGATCTCTACAATAATGTGTGCTTTGGCTTTTTCAATTTCGTTTGTATCCATGTAATTGATTTATAAATTTATCAGGGGCATTTAATTAACGATCACAGATTTTCCAGTGCACTGCGTTTTTTATGCTTCAACGATTTAAAATAAGAAGGTGTTAAGCCGGTTATTTTTTTAAACTGGTGCGATAAGTGCGCCACACTGCTGTAATGCATTTTCCTGGCAATTTCAGTAAGGTTCAATTCGTCGTAAATGATCAGTTCTTTTACTCTTTCTATTTTATGCAGGATAATAAACTGTTCAATGGTAGTGGCTTCCGTTTCCGAAAACAGGTTAGCAAGGTAGGTATAATCGTAGTTGAGCTTTTCGCTCAGGAAATCAGAAAAATTTGTTTTGGGCAGATCATCAGAATAATGGATCATCTCAATGATCACCCCTTTTACCTTTTCAATAAGGATAGATTTCTTATCATCCAGTAACTGCAACCCCGATTGCAGCAATGCCGTTTGTATCAGCCCTCTTTGTTCGGGTGTAATGTTTTCCATTATCTCTACTTCACCCAAATTGACTGTAGTGTAGTGTAACCCGAGTTTTTTTAATTCCTCCTTCACCAGCATTTTACAGCGGATGCTTACCATGTATTTGATGTAAAGCTTCAATTTTATTCGGGTTGTAGTATATAAAGACCTTTGTTATAAAGCGGAAAATGGTTTTGCACCGTTTGCCATCAACATCAAAACAAAAACAGACCGGGTAAAACTACGCAACTTTGGCTGTGTAAACTAATATCTGCGGCCATTAAAACAGGAATTGCCTGTTTTTAATGCCGGTATACAATAAAACTTTGTTATACTGCATATTACTCTTAAATCATTCCGTATAATGATTGTTATCAGTGATTGCATTAACAAGGTAAATAAATGATACACTCAAAAATGATTACAACTTATTGCAGCATGGCTTTAAGCCTGGGATAAAACTCTTCAAACACCGCTTTCCTTGCCTCCTCCGCGTTGGTAGAAGCTGTGAGTTTTAAATAAGTAATCGTTCCTTTTGCGTCAAGTATGATACTGGTGGGAAATCCATTGTTTTGATTCAGCCTGTAGCAATCCTCAAAACTTATCGGTACAATTGTATACTGCATCCGGTGTTCCCCGGCCACTTCATCTATTTTATCCTGCCTCTCGTAAGTAAAAGAGATAAATTCAAAACGGCTGTTGTCTCTTAATGAATCATACAATTCATTCAACGCATCCATTTCGGCAATACAGGGGGCACAACTGGCAAACCAGAAATTGATAAACACAATCTTCCCGGTTAAATTTTTATTCGTAAATTTTTCATTCCGGTAAGTGGCGGCAAACAACGGGAATGGCTTTCCTATTGCCAGCAGAGCACGTCGCTGTAATGCCATTGAAAATGAAGAATCCTGCCTGGGAGATGTTTTAGTTGCAATAGTTTGTTGTGCAGACAAACTACTGGTTAAACAAATAAGTACAGCAACCATCAAAGATTTCATAATCCCTCTTTTTAGCTACAGGGTTAATTGCCTTTCCAAACGTTATTGGCAAAATTCATATCGGGAAACACTTTAGCCGCATCAATCTCTACTGTTTTTAATTCTTCTGTAGTAGGAAGTTTTACTTTCCATATTGCAGTGTTATTCCATATCTCTACCGGCAATTTCAACATGCCTTTTGTGCCACTCTTTGTTTCGTAGCTGATGTTTACAGGCATTGCCATTTCATCAAGGTTGGCAATGGTAACAATGGCGCCGTTGGCGGCAATATCTTTTTCGTATTTAACCGATACAATAGATTGATCAAGCCTGTAATTTTCCAGGAACCATGCTTTCCAGAACCAGGCAAGATCCTCTCCTGCCGCATTCTCCATGGTTCTGAAAAAATCCCATGGTGTGGGATGTTTAAATGCCCAGCGGTTGATATAGGTTCTGAATGCATAATCAAAACGGTCTGGCCCAAGGATTTCATTGCGCAATAATTCCAAACCATAACCCGGTTTAAAATACAATGCAATACCGATGTTTCCTTCTTTCATTGCATCGGGGGTTAAAAAAACCGGCTCCGTACGTTCGTTAAACATATACCCTGCTGTTCCTTCCATGTTAGTAGGATCGCCTTTGTATTCACCTTTATTAAAATCCTGGTTAGCCAACGAGTTAATGAATGTATTGAAACCCTCATCCATCCAGCCATAGCGGCGTTCGTTACTGCCTACAATCATTGGAAACCAGGTATGCCCGAATTCATGATCCGTTACACCAAACAACCCGGCTTCAGTGGCTTTATTACCACAAAAAACAATACCCGGATATTCCATTCCGCCTACATTACTGGCCACATTCGTAGCCACAGGGTAAGGAAATTCGTACCAGCGTTTACTGTAGTTTTCAATACTTCCCTTGGTATATTCTGTTGCCCTGCCCCATGCTTTTTTGCCATTACTCTCGGCCGGGTATACACTCATGGCCAAACAATTTTTGCCACTGGGTAAATTTATTTTAGCCGCATCCCATATAAAACTTTTTGATGAAGCCCATGCTGCATCTCTTGCATTGGTGATCTTATATTTCCAGGTAAGTGTGGTACCTGCCGGCCTTGATGCAGGATCAGTAACTTCTTTCTCTGTTCTTATCATTACTGTTTTATCACTTTTCTTTGCTTCTTCCAGCCTGGCAACCTGTGTTGCTGTTAATACTTCAGCTGCATTTTGTAATTCGCCGCTGCAAACCACAATATGGCTTGCCGGTGCGGTAATGGCAACATCAAAATCGCCATATTCTAAATAAAATTCACTTGGCCCCAGGTAGGGATCAGTATTCCATCCCCGTACATCATCAAACACACACATTTTAGGGTACCATTGTGCCACCGTAAAAATATCGCCGTTCTTTGTTTTTAAAATACCACAGCGGTCGGCACCATATTCCGGTAACGTAAAGGAGAAATCTATTTTTAACCTGATCACATCTCCGCCGGGCTTAACGGGAGTGCGTAAACGAACCTGCATCCTGGTATCAGTAATGATATAATTTACCGGGCTGCCATCTTCATATTTAACACTGGTTATTTTATCGCCACCACTGAACGCACTTTTGCTGTCGCCGTAGCGGCTGCGGCTGTCGATGGGCATGCGTGCCTGCCCACGGCTGTCTTTATTAAATAAATTCTGCTCTAACTGCAGCCATAAAAATGGCAGTACATGCGGACTGTTATTTTTATAGGTAATAGTTACACTGCCGCTTATTTCGTGTGTTACATCATTTAGTGAAGCGCTGATCTGGTAGTCGGCTTTATTTTGCCAATATCCAACATTAGGCTCGCCGGTGGCAGCCCTGCTGATGGTGCCGCCTACAGGATAAAATGTTGGAGAGAATAATGCATGAGGATCATATTTGGTATCAACCCCCGGTTCAGACTGGGCAAGAGTTGCCGTACTGCAAATGACTAAACAAATAAGAGAGAGCAATAATTTTTGCATGAGCTTTATTTTATACAATGAAGATAGATAAAACAAGCTTATTGTTGTAACCGTATATATAAATTAAACAATAGCGGCACTCATCTATTGCCAGTCTTCCAGGTATTTTTTACCGGTTTCTTTAATTGTGGGATCGTCTTCAGTGTGATTAGGTATAAGCATCATTTCTTTAAGTAATGCTATGGCTTTGGTATCCTGGTTATTTCTATGGTAGGCTTTTGCCAATTCCAGGTAGTTTAAAATAAAACCCGAAGTAAGGGCTTTGGATTTTTCAAAAGCAGCAATGCTTTCTTTTAATGACGAAGGCGGAAAGCCACCGTAAAAAACTTTTACTGCTGCCCTCTCTACCATATTAAGGTTACTGATCTCGTAATGCCAGCGCCCCAGTACATGCCAGGCTAAAAAATTAGAAGGATTGCTTTTAATAGCTGCTTCCACATACTTCTTCAGGTCTTTTGCCGATGCTACTTTTTCTTTTCCCGATTTGGTTAAAGTACTTCTGCCCAGCATAATGGCCATGGAAGTATTGGCTTCTGAATTTGTGGAATCGATAGTTAATGCAGTTTGGGCATATATTCTTGCGGCAGTATAATAATCATCTCTTACTTTGGTATTGGTTTGGCGTTGCCCGATGCGGCTGCATAATTCGCTGCTTTTGCTTAATGCATGCAAATGCGTGGGGCGCACTTTCAGTGCTTCTTTAAATTTTGCCAGTGCCGCTTTTTCATCGGGTACAGCTTCTAACCTGTCGGCCTCTTTAATAAGCGCATCTATATCCTGCGAAGCAGCACTTAAAAAAGTAAAGATCGAAATAAGGAATACATAAAGCAATTTCATTCTAAAAATCTTTTTTATAACTCACTCCAACCGAACCTGTAAAATTGGGAATAGGAGGATGTTCTTTTTTTATATTGATATTGATTGATGTAATACGCTGGTCATAGGCATATATCTTTTCCGCCAGATCCTGTGCCACGGTTTCTAAAAGAGCAGTTGGTATATGCATCTGCTGCTTTATAATATCATAAATTTTTACGTAGTTGATCGTTTGATGTAAGGCCGTTACAGTAGCTTCTGTAGCAGTAAATGTCACATCTGCATTTACCTCATAATCGTTACCTAAAATACTTTCTTCTTCATGTACACCATGAAAGGAGAAGAACCGCAAATGGTGAAGATGAATGGTAAACATGAATTAATGAATAATTTTTCAATTTGCAGGCATTCTTAATAATTAAAAAGATAACTGGTTAAAAACATTATCCATTATTAATTTATCAATTATACCTTACCTAGTGTAGTCCTTTCTCACTCAGGTAACGTTCCGCATCCAGCGCTGCCATACAACCACTGCCTGCTGCTGTTACTGCCTGGCGGTAAATTTTATCCTGTACATCGCCACTGGCAAATACACCTTCAATATTGGTTTTAGAACTACCCGGAATGGTTTTGATATACCCGGCATCATCCATATCTATCCAGCCTTTAAAAATATCACTGTTAGGCTGGTGCCCTATCGCCACAAAAAATGCACTCACCGGAATTTCGGTGGTTGCCCCGGTCTGATTATTCTTAATGCGTACTGCTTCTACTTTTTTATCGCCTAAAATTTCATCTGTTTCGCTGTGCCAGTTAACTTTTATGTTAGCGGTTTTTAAAACCCTTTCCTGCATTACTTTGCTCGCTCTCATTTCTCCTTTACGAACGATCATGTGTACTACCGAGCAAATTTTAGAAAGATATAAAGCTTCTTCTGCAGCAGTATCTCCTGCACCAATGATCGCTACTTCTTTTCCTTTAAAGAAAAATCCATCGCACACTGCACAGGCACTTACGCCATAGCCATTCAGCCTTTGTTCGCTGGGCAAACCCAGCCATTTGGCGCTTGCACCTGTAGATATGATCACCGAGTCAGCCTCTATCCATTTCTCTTCATCAATTTCCACCTTTAAAGGCCTTGCAGAAAAATCAACTTTAGTAGCCAATCCATAACGGATATCTGCGCCCATCCTCTTGGCCTGGTTTTCAAAATGCACCATCATATCCGGCCCCTGTATGCCTTCGGGGTAGCCGGGATAGTTTTCCACTTCTGTTGTGATGGTTAATTGCCCTCCGGGCTGAATACCCTGGTATAAAACCGGGTTTAAGCCTGCCCTTGATGCATAAATTGCTGCTGTATAACCTGCCGGACCCGATCCTATTATTAAACAATGTACTTTTTCGTTATCCATAATTTTTTCTATAAGGATCACAAATTTACAGGATAATTGGTAATTATTATGTCGGCGTTTTTACATGCCCATAAAAAAAGGTTCCAACGCTTTTGGCATTGGAACCTCTCTTTAAATATGATCAGGTTACAAACTATTCTTTAACCAGCTTCACACTTTGGCCATCGGCCAGCCTTAACACATACACACCTTTCTGATAAGCGCTGATGTCTAAAGTAGTAACAGTTTGCGTAATATTTATAGTTTGCAAAATCTTACCGCTGATATCACTTAATGAAGCCGTTGTACGCAACAGGTTCTTATCAGTGATATTTACTGTAACCTTGTCCTGTGCAGGATTAGGGTATACTGTAATAGTAATGCCCTTACCATTCTTAACCAATACAATATCGCTGTAAGTAAAGCTTCCGTTAATATCCACCATTTTTAAACGGTAGTAATATACCGGCGGAAGATTTGCAGAAAGATTATCAGCATATTGATAATTTTTTACACTGCTGCTGTTGCCATTGCTGTAAATTTTTGAAACAGGTGTAAAATTGGTACCATCCTCACTTCTCAAAAGTTCAAAATATTTACTGTTGATTTCGGACGCTGTAGACCATTGCAGCAGGTTAGCACCTGTTGATTTACTTACGCTAAAGCTAAGCAGGTTAACCGGTAAAACCGCAAGTGCAGTAATGGTATTAGAAAAAGCACCCTGGCCGGTAACAGAAGTTTTATCTGCCGAAACCCTGTAATAGTAATTGGTACTGGCTGTTAACCCTGTAACGGCTAAAGAATTGGTACCAAAAGCAACGTTGAAAGGTGAGCCTGCTACGGGGCTGCTGAAATCTATGGTAGATGATACTTCAACGGTATAACTATTTACTGTTCCCAGTACAGGTGCATTCCAGTTGGCTGTAAAGCCTGTAAAACCACCGGTGATGTTGGTTGCTGCTGTAGCCGTTGGTATAACCATTGCGTAGCTTTCAACCCAGTTACTGGTAGCGCCGGTAAGTGCAAAATTGGTTAATGTAGCAGTATACGCATTTGCGCTGCCATCAGGTAAACTGGTTAATCCTGTATTGGTTCCGCCTGCGGTGCCAATATCAAAATTATAATAGGCCTGCAGGTTAGCCGGTACAGATGCTGCGGTACTTACCATATCTGCCTGTATATTGGCTTGTGTAAGTGCAACATTGTATACCCTCAGTTCATCCATTGAGCCTTTCCAGGAATAAGTTTGCACACCCAATCCTCCTCCTCCCAACCCGGTATCATCAAAGCCGCCGATAAGATTTTGTCCGCTGGCTGATGCAGGTACTGCACCATTTGTAGCAGCTAAAACGCCATTCCTGTATAGCTTCATGGTGTTGGTAGCCGCATCATAAGTTACTGCCACATGCTCCCAACGGTTAGTTGTAAACGGAACTGCATCAACAATATCATAGTTAGTGCCATCAAAATTATTTGCTACGTGAATTTTACCGGCCTCTACCCAAAATCCGTCTTTGGAGGACAATATATTTTCCACATCAATATTATTGGCTGATGTATACAGTACCCAGGCTTCTTTGGTATAGCTGGAGCCTGCTGTATAAAAACCGCCGGCCGGGCCTGCAATGGCATAATCATCGCCGCCGTCAAAACTTAACCCATTTACAGGTTGTGCGTTACTGATAGTAGCAACACTGATGCTGAGAAAAAAAAGGCATGAAAATTTTGACAAAAAAAGTGTAAGATTTTTTTTCATAGACAAAGTTTAAAGTGTAAGGTTTGTTATATAAAATTACATTTTTTATTTAAAAAACGTTATTAATTATTTGCTCTTAACCATTGCTTAAAATTATGTTGCGTTTATAAATTGTGTGATGCTGCTGCATTGCCGTTGTGGGTTGAAGGATATTCACTTTAAGTGCCCCAATATTTATGCCATAATTAATTTGCCTGAAAAACCTGATGGGTTATACAGCATAGTAATTTTACGATACCTCCCTTTTAAAATGCCTGTAGAAAAAAAGCCCCGGTACCTGTTTGTACCGGGGCTTTTTTTTCAACTTTTATTTTATACAATAAAACTTATTCTTTCACAAATTTTATGCTTTCGTCATTAGAAAGTCTTAAAACATACACACCCTTCTGGTAACTGCTGATGTTGATGGTAGTTGCGGTTTGTGTAATGTTTATAGTCTGCAATAATTTACCACTGATGTCGCTCAGTGATGCAGTGGTACGCAACAGGTTTTTGTCGGTAATATTTACAATCACTTTTTCCTGTGCAGGATTAGGGTATATTGTAATGCTACCTCCTTTAGTGTTCTTAATTAATACAATATCGCTGTAAATATAACTGGCGTTAATATCCACCATTTTTAAGCGGTAGTAATAAATTGGTGCCGGGTTTGCAGCAAGTGCATCAGCATACTGGTAATTTTTTACACTGCTGCTGTTTCCATTGCTGTTAACATTTGCAATTGTTGTAAAGTTTCTGCCATCTTCACTTCTCTGCAACTCAAAATATTTACTGTTTACTTCTGATGCTGTTGACCACAACAACTGGTTGCTGCCATTGGTTTTGCTTACATTAAAGCTAAGCAGGTTAACAGGTAATACAGCCAATGTGGTAACAGTAATCACGTTAGAGAAAGCGCCCTGGTTAGCAAAACCCGCTTTATCTGCAGAAACTCTGTAGTAATAAGTAGTGTTAGGATTTAAGCCTGATACTGTAAAAGAATTGGTGCCAAAGGGAACATAAAAAGGCGCTGCAATAAGCCTGCTGAAATCAATAGTATCTGAAACCTCCATACGAAACTGGTCAACAAATCCTGATCCGAAAACCGGGTTAGACCAGTTTGCCTGGAAACTGTTGGTAAGTACGGTGGTAGCGGCATTGCCCACTGGTACAATCATTGCATAACTGCCTACCCAGTTACTGGTAGCACCGGTGTTTGCAAAATTTACTAATGCGCCGTCATTTCCGTTACCGCTTAAATCGGTTAAAGTATTTAAACCGGCATTATTGCCTTCTGCAACACCATTGTTAAAATTATAATGCGCCAGCAGGTTAGCAGGAACAGCCGGTGTCGGGCTTACCATATCTGCCTGTATCTGCGCTTGTGTAAGCGCAATATTGTAAATACGTATCTCATCCATAGCACCGGTAAAAAAATAATCCACCTGGCCGGCATCAGTATCAAAAAAGCAACCGATATAATTCTGCCCGCTTGCAGAAGTAAATGGTACCGCAGTATTAACATCAACTAAAACACCATTGTGGTACATCTTCATGGTAGATACACCATCAAAAGTTACTGCCATATGCACCCAGTGATTGTTTTCTAATTTCTGGGGATTAATAACATCATAATGCTCCTGGTTAGGAATGATATAATCATTTGAGGCATTTACATGCTGATCGTATTCAATAAAGAAAGGGTCTTTGGAAGAAATAATATTTTCGGCAGTAAACCAGTTGCCTTTTAATATCCACGCTTCTTTAGTATAGGCGCCACCAGCTGTATATAACCCTGCTGCCGGGCCAATTACCACGTGGTCATTAATACCGTCAAAATTTAAGGCATTACCCTGCGCATTGGTTTTTGAAGTAAGAGAAAAGAAAAGAACGATGGTAAGAATAAATTTAAAGTTCGCCTGCAAGCTTGTAGACTTTTGTTTCATGTAAGAAAGGTTTATAAGGTTTAATGTAAAAACTGTTTTATTTTTTAAAAATATAAATTAATTGCCAAATGATACCAGCCTTATAGTAAAGGGAATTATTATTAGATGGTACGGATTTGGTAAGCTGAATTAGCTACACAGTTTTATCGGGAGTACCACAAATATATATATATTATTGAAAGAATTAAATTTTGCGGTAGCTTTTTTTGGCTGCTACTAAATAAATAGATGATTATTAATAGGTTAGAGTTGTTTTATTTAGCAATTATTGTACGATACCAGGCTGCATAGCCACAAAAAGCACCTAACGCCCCGTTACTGATATTCCCCAATACTTTATTAGGCTGAGAGAATGGATTGCCAATGCTTTGCTGTGCAAATTCCCAGGTGCTCCAGAAGGTATAGGTTGCTTTGTCGATATTGCATAGTTTTACGGTAACCGTGTCTCCTTTTCTAAAAAAATTGCTGTCTGCAGAAAGCCTGTTGTTCCGGTCAATACCCGGATCAACCTGTATCTCATAGGTAGTACCGTCAATAATAGCATCGTCAAAAACAGAATTTTCACCGGGTAAAAAATTACCGCTGTTCTTTTTGGTAAAATAACGGATATAATTGCCCAGGCCCGGCGGGTCTGTTGTTTTACTCATCAGTACCCTTTTGTTGGTATCGGGATTTAAAGGTGCTCTTTTAAACCATAAAGAATCGGGATATTTTGCAAGAACAGGTATATTGGTTGCAGCTGTATAGTCTTTTCCTTCAGCTTTTATATTTAAGGTATATTTTTTATTAAACTCTCCAACAAAGGCAGTGGTAAGGTTAGCAGAATCCAACGTGTAATAGTAGGCCGTATAGCCACCACCTAACGGCAACGGATACTCCCTTAATTTATGGGTTAATGTTCCGTTGGATACAGTGACTTCTGCATTATGCACAAAAGAATTGGCCAGCAGTTGAGCACTGATGCTGCTGAAATAATCAAAACTTTTGGTAAGTACTACCGTAGGGGGTTGTCCGTTCTCTATCTGGGCATCCACCACCAATACATCATCGGCATTCTTCAAATTAAAATCAATATTCTTTTCGCAGGAAGAAAGAAAGAATAAGGCAGAAAATAAAATAACAAGTGTTTTCATTGCATGGCAAAATTAATGGCTGCGGGACAGACTTTAGTATTTTGTTTAATAAATCTTTTTCAAACAAGAGAAAAAATATTCAATGCTCAACAATTAATGTTCAATAAAATGCACTTGCCTTTTAATTGAACATTGTACATTAATTGTGGAGCATTGATCATTTTGCCCCCTAAAAAAAAGTCCTCCTGCTTTTGGCAGAAGGACCAGGAGGAATAACCCATCAAAATATTATTAACCTAAATAGGCTTTTAATGCGCCGCTGTAACGGGCTTTTTGCAGGCGCTTGATAGCTCTTTCCTTAATCTGGCGGATACGCTCTTTGGTTAAGTCATACTTCTGACCAATTTGCTCAATGGTAACACCATTTTCTCCATCCAGACCAAAGTAAGCATTAACGATCTCTGCTTCCCGTGGACTTAATGATTTTAAAACCCTGCGGATCTCATTTTTCAATGAATCATGCATTACATCTTCATCAGTTTCGTCACCACCTTTCAATAAATCACCCATGGCTACATCTTCTGCTTCATGCACGGGTGCATCAAGGGAAGTATGACGGGTGTTGCTTTGAAAAATGTTGTTGATCTCTGTTTCACTCATCTCCAGTAATTCTGCTAACTCTTCTGTTGATGGTTCTCTCTCATGTTCCTGTTCAAAAGCCATGTAAGCTTTGTTAGCTTTGTTGTAGGTGCCAATTTTGTTTTGAGGCAAGCGGACTAATCTGCCCTGCTCTGCCAACGCCTGTAGTATAGATTGGCGAATCCACCACACGGCGTAAGAAATGAATTTGAAACCTTTTGTTTCGTCAAAGCGTTGTGCTGCTTTGATTAAGCCGAGGTTACCCTCGTTAATTAAATCACTAAGAGAAAGGCCCTGGTGCTGGTACTGCTTAGCCACAGATACCACAAAACGAAGGTTGGCCTGCACCAATTTGTCCAATGCTCTCTGATCCCCCATCTTGATCTTTTGGGCCAGGATGGTTTCCTCTTCAGGAGTAATCATAGAGATTTTCGAAATTTCCTGCAAATATTTCTCAACTGCTTGTGAATCACGGTTGGTAATCTGCGTTGCGATCTTAAGTTGCCTCATTGTAATGTATTAATTCAGAATAGATAACACTATATAGACATATTTATTGGGGAAAATGTTGCAAATGAATGGTTAATGCTTCAAAATCCTTGAAAATAGTTTGCAAAATTACATTAAAACAGCCGTATTTCATAGTGTTTGTGTAAAAAAGGTATGAATGGTGGATAAGAGGGAGCTTCAAGTGACAAGCTGCAAGGGGCAAGCCTGCCGATTTAGGGGCTTTGTTAAAATAACAGACCCTTTAAATTTAAACATGGGCCCCCTTGCAGCTTGCCACTTGAAGCTTATATTTGGTGCATGATAACCGATTTACGTTCCGATACATTTACCAGGCCCTCCCCGGCAATGCTGGATGCCATGTTTAAAGCCCATGTTGGTGATGATGTTTTTGGTGAAGACCCCTCAGTTAACCAGTTAGAGGCCATGACCGCCGATATGTTTGGAATGGAAGCGGCGCTGTTTTGCCCCAGCGGCACCATGACCAACCAGATTGGTATTAAATGCCATACCCAGCCCGGCGATGAAGTGATCTGCGATAAAGTAAGCCACGTTTACATTTACGAAGGAGGCGGTATTGCTTTTAACAGCAGCTGCCAGGTAAAAGCGCTGGATGGCGACCGTGGCAGGATCAGTGCCGAGCAGGTTACTGAAGCCATCAATCCTGATGATGTACATAAAGCCAGGACAAGCCTTGTAAGCCTTGAAAACACTGCCAACAGGGGTGGTGGAAGCTGTTATGAATTCCGTGATTTTGAACTAATTAAAGAGATTTGCTTAAAAAATAAATTAGGTCTTCATTTAGATGGTGCCAGGCTTTGGAATGCATTGGTGGCAAAAGGAGAATCACCCAAACAGTACGGTGCTGTGTTCGACAGCATTTCGGTTTGTTTAAGCAAAGGAATGGGCACACCTGTTGGCAGCCTGTTGCTGGGGAAATTTGATTTTATTAAAAAAGCCAGGCGGGTAAGAAAGGTTTTTGGAGGTGGTATGCGCCAGGCCGGCTACTTAGCCGCTGCCGGCATTTATGCCCTGGAGAATAATATGGATCGCCTGGCAGAAGATCATTTACATGCACATCAGATCGCTGAGGCATTGGCAAAAAAAGATTTTATCGGCAAAATAATGCCGGTGGAAACCAATATCATCATTTTTGAAGTAATGGGCTCCTATACCGCAAAAGAGTTTTGTGATCGGCTTAAACTGGATGATATTTTATGCCTGTCTATTTCTCCAACGCAGGTAAGGATGGTTACGCACCTGGATGTAACGCCTGCAATGGTGGCAAAGCTGGTAGGTATAATTGAAGCAATGTGATTTTACTTTAAAAATTGTAATTTTAAATAAAAATAATTTATGGGGTTTGTATATGCTGATGTTGAGCTTGTAAATGCAGATGATCTGGCTCTTGCTAAAAAGTATATTATTGGCGAAGATGAAATTAAACGAATGCCAATCAGGATCCTGGTAGATACCGGAGCATATAATTTATGTATTAATGAAACGATACAGGCGCAATTGGACTTACCTTTTTTAGAAAAACGCAAAGGTATTTCTGCCAATGGGCATATTGAGGAGTTTGATATTGTTGGCCCGGTTCAGGTGCTGTTTAAAAACCGTAAAACAGTATGTTATGCAATGGTTTTACATGGCGATAATGAACCACACTTAGGTGCAATTCCTTTAGAGGATATGGATGTTTTAATTCATCCTTTAAGAGAAGAACTGATTGTAAACCCCGACCATCCGTATTATGCCCAGATGAAATTGAAATAATCGGCATAATGCCCTTTTGTATTCAGCTCTGTAAAGTTTAAAAGTGTGATAGAAACAATGTGATAAACCATTTTACGATAAATAATGAAAACTGCATTGCTTCTATTTCTTTTTCAATTCATTTTTTACACTGCCTTTAACCAGCAAGTTGCAATGGCTGCAGATAAAGCCGGTATTTTTTATGTTGGTATTGAAAATCCCCTGACTATAGCAGCAGAAAATTGCCCTTGTAAAGATTTAGTGATAAAGGCTGATAATGGAGAAATAAATGGTTCCGGTTGTAAGTTTACTTATTATGGAAATTCCCCCGGCATTGCCACTATTACAGTATATAAAAGAACGGCGGGTAAATTAAAAAAAATCAGTTCCAGGGGTTTTAGTGTAAAACTAATTCCTCCCCCAACTTTTAAAATCGGGCCTTATGGATATGGCAGAAGGGCTCAAAAAGTGGTTATAGCAAATCAGGAAGTTGTAAGGGCAGATATGGACGGCTATTATGGCTATGATGTAAAGTTCAGCATAGATAGTTTTAGGGTAGGAATTTTTTTTAATGATTCATGCAAAACAAAGACCTATTTTAATAAAACTAATAAAATCGGTGACGAATTAAGAGCGGCATTTTCAGTTTTAGCAACAAATGATATCATTATATTTGATAAAATATTTGTCAGGGGGCCAGGCGGCTCTGTGGAATTAGAACCACTTGTATTGATGATCGAAAATTAATATACGCAACCATTATCCAACCCTCTTCAACCATAATTATTTTAAGAGAAAGGCAACTCCTGTTAAGAGTGCTTAAATTATACGTGCTGGTAAATGACACGCATTTGTACCAGTTAAAAGAACAGGAACCATTGGTTTTAGATGAACATGATCTGCCATTAAAATTAGTTGCCAAAAATGGCTTTCATTTTTCCAAACCAAAACATATCACCAAACCAACTGCTGACGCTGTTTTGATAGGTATTGGTTGCGAAGCTGATAATGGCAGGTTATGGGGTGGTATTATCTTCAGCGCTATCTTTTTTATTATATTTTTTGTTACCAGGTTTTACCCGCTGTTATTGTTTGCCAACCTGCCTTTAGCCTATTTATTTTATAAATTTTTTCTGAAGCCCAATGAGTTTTTAACTATTGAGGTGCTGAAGAAATAAGAAGTCCGCCGATTTTTGAATAACTTTATGGCAAATAAAATTTTACAACCGTGAGCTTCCCTAAAATCAACCCCACTTCCACCCCATCGTGGCATGCTTTGCAAAATCATTTCAGCCAGATGAAAACGGTACAGATGAAAGACCTGTTTAAAGCAGATGCAGAAAGATTCAATAGATTTTCTTTACAGTTCAACGATATTTTATTCGATTACTCCAAGAATATTATCACTGCCGAAACCATGCAGTTATTAGTTGGCCTGGCCGGCGAATGCCAGCTTGGCGATGCTATTGAAGCCATGTTTACCGGCGAAAAAATCAATGGTACCGAAGGAAGAGCAGTTTTACATACTGCATTAAGGAACTTTTCGGGTACGCCTGTTTTAACCGATGGGGTTGATGTAATGCCTGATGTAAAAAAAGTACTGGAACAGATGAAAAATTTTTGTACCAGGATACATAGTGGTGAATGGAAAGGTTATAGCGGCAAAAAAATAAAATACATTGTCAATATTGGTATTGGCGGTAGCGACCTGGGACCGGTAATGGTAACGGAGGCTTTAAAACCATATTGGGTGGAAGGTATTCAAACCTATTTTGTAAGCAATGTGGATGGTACGCATATTGCTGAAACTTTAAAGAAAGTTACGCCTGATGAAACCTTGTTTTTAATAGCCAGTAAAACATTCACTACACAGGAAACCATGACCAATGCACATAGTGCCAGAAACTGGTTTTTACAATCTGCAAAAGATGAAGCATTGGTGGCCAAACATTTTGTAGCCTTATCTACCAATGAAACTGAGGTAACAAAATTTGGTATTGCTACGGAAAACATGTTTGGCTTTTGGGACTGGGTAGGTGGCCGGTATAGTTTGTGGAGTGCTATCGGTTTATCAATTGCTTTAACAGTTGGCTATAATAATTTTGAAGAATTACTGAAAGGTGCCCATGAATCGGATAAACATTTCCGTACTACTGCTTTCGAAAAAAATATTCCTGTTTTAATGGCATTGATAGGTTTGTGGTATGGTAATTTTTATGGTACCACCACCGAAGCTATTTTACCTTACGATCAATATATGCATCGCTTCTCTGCTTATTTTCAGCAGGGTAATATGGAGAGCAACGGAAAGTACATAGACAGAAATGGTGAAAAGGTTACTTATACCACCGGCCCGGTGATATGGGGCGAACCGGGTACAAACGGCCAGCATGCTTTTTACCAGTTGATACACCAGGGCACCCAGATCATTCCCTGCGATTTTATTGCGCCTGCCATCAGCCACAATGTGATATCCGATCATCATCAAAAACTACTGAGCAATTTTTTTGCGCAAACAGAAGCCTTGATGAATGGCACCACACATGATAATGTGTACAGGGTTTTTGAAGGCAACCGCCCTACCAATTCTTTTTTAGTAAAAGAGATAACGCCTTTCAGTTTAGGAGAATTAATTGCTTTGTACGAGCATAAGATTTTTGTACAGGGTGTTATCTGGAATATTTACAGTTTTGATCAATGGGGAGTTGAACTGGGCAAGGTATTAGCCAATAAAATTTTGCCCGAGTTATTGAATGCAGATACAGTTGCATCGCATGATTCATCCACCAACGGACTGATAAATGCGTATAAGAAAATGAAATAATTTTGTAGAAACGGCTTAACTTTAATAAAACTAAAACGTTTTTTATGAAAGCAATATGCATAGTAGCGGGTGCTGTTCTTATTGTACAATCAGCAACAGCGCAGGTTCAACCTTCTAACCCGGAAAGTTTGTTGCAGCCAGACAAGGCTTCCGACCTGTTAACAACCATCAATGCGCCTAAGGCTAAGCTAATTTGTGAAACTACTTCAGGTAAAATTTATGCCATGCCACAGGATAATATGCCTTGCCTGGTACCTGATATGAGTTTGCTGAATGCAATGCCGGTATATGCAACCCCGCTTGCCAATGGCACTATGCCCAATGCTATTCCAAAGCAGGATTATTTTACAACCCCTACCAATAAGAATATTTTTTTAAATCCTGTAAAGTTTACACCGCTGCCTTCTAAAAATTTAATGCTGGATCTGATGAGGAAAAAATAGGATGAATGTAAATGCAGTGGTCAATACCTGTCGGGTGCAGCTAATTCAGTTTCGGTAGTAATGGTACAACTGAATTTTGTTTTATCCAGCTTTCCCTTGATTGTGATTTTTTTAATGGCACTATGTTTTAATACATGGCCATCTGCCTGCACTACATCAACTCTCCAGATATGATTGCCTTTTTTAGGAGCCAGGTATACCGGGGCGCCGTTATCTTTTTTTACACCTATTTTTACACCCGGTTCTTCCTTATCTGCCACAGTTGCCGAAAACAAAATACCATTATACCGGATGGTATCAATTTTTGGTTTCCCGTTGTATTTACATTCTAAAAAAATAAAGCGTTCTATAATTGGTTCAGGGTCTATTTTATTATCATTGGCATCCACCCTTTGCATGCCGGGTATAGAGGAGGTAAAAAAAGCCTGCGCTTTTTGGATACGCAAAACCTGAGCACCACATGCAGTGTAACAAAAAAATAAAACGGATATAACCAGTATCTTTTTCATTGGCTTAATTACTCAAATTTACTATTAAATATTCTTATGAAATTGCTAAATAAAAATCCGCTTTAAAGCAATTGCTCTAAAGCGGATATACTATTTTAAATTAAACATTAAGGATGAATGAACACATTACCCGAAGCTAATGGTTTGCCATTAAAATCTCCCAGTTGAATGAGGTAAATACCGGCAGGGTAATTACGCATATCGACATCCATTGGCTGATAGGTGCCGCTTACGGTATAATCCCTGGTCCATATCCTTGTACCCCAGCTATCATAAACGGTAAGTTTTCTATGCAATGAATTATACCTTGTGTTGTGGTATATAACCTGGAATTTACCATTGTTGGGGTTAGGTGTAATAAACAACCTGTTGCTTACAGAATCTCCCAGGTAAAAAACGGTTGAAGTATTAGAACATCCCTTTGCATCGGTTACACTAAGTGTATAATCTCCGATACCCATATAGTTAACATCCAGTTTGGCACCCGTACCAACCAGCGTACCATCTTTATACCAGGTAAAGGCATTGGTTGTTGCACTCGGTATGGCCGTGGCATTTAAAGAAGCCAACAGGCCGGGTTTAAGTTTACTTACAGGATCGGCAGTGATGAAAGCCGATGGCAATAAGTTTACAGTTAATATTCCGGGAGCAGAAATAACTGATCCGCAGGAAGCAACTGTAACAACGCAACGATAACGGTTTCCGTTTACGTTTTCTTTAACAGGGCTTAGTACTAATGCGGCTGCAGTGGCACCATTAATATTGGAAAATACAAATCCTCCGTCGGTACTTACCTGCCACTGATAAGTAACTGTACCGGTTGCAGCAACCGTAAATATGGCATCGCCATTATAACAGGTTGCAACATTTACCGGCTGCAGTGTAAGCGAAGCCGGGCTATTTACTGTTAGCGTAGATACATTTGATGTACTGTTAGCAGGCGTACAGGTGCCATTTAAAATGCACTTGTATTTATTGCCGCTCATAGCCAGCGTGGTACCTGTAATTGAAAGTGTATTGGTATTTACACCTGAATACGGAGGGGCCGCAATAATATTGGTATAGCTTGTACCGCCGTTGGTACTTACCTGCCATTGATATGTTAATGAAGTACCTGTAGCTGCCAATGCAATAGCTGCGTTATTACCTACGCAAACGGTTGTTGCAGCGGGCGGCTGGCTAGTAATATTTGCGGGAGAACATAACTGAATATTGAGGCTGTAATCTTCTACCTGGCCATAGGTTGAAGTGCCGCATGGCGTGGCATTTGCTCCGGTAGCAGCATCATGCAACCTGATACGCATACGTGTTAAACCAATGGAAGCTGTGGGAGGAACAGGCAAAGGAAAGGTATACGGGCCTGCACCTTGTGCTGAAGTATACACGGTTTCCCCTGCATCGGCAAATGAACCATTCTGGTTTAGGTCTATATAGACGATCACCTGGTCGGTGGCAACAGCATTTGCATTGGGTGTTACCGTCATTGTATATACAGATGAAGGCTCTACCTGGGTAAACAGATTACCGAAATTTTCATAGCCTGCCGAAGAGGTGGATGAGTTGTTGATAGTATTGTACTGAACCTTCGCAATTTTTTCCCTGGTAAGATCAGTTGCACCGGCGGTACAATAAGGCGTCCACCTGTAGATCTGGCCGGTAGCCGGTTTTGTAGCTATTGAATTGGTTTCTGTAGTATAACTGAAACCGGGGTTAGTACTTTGATTAGTAAGAGAAATAAAACTGCCGCTACCCGTTCCCGTTGAAGTGATGCCTATTGACGCACCAAGGTCACCTGCGTTGGCAACAGAGCCGGCTTCCTGGTTGTATACAAATTCAATAACGTTGGTTGTTTCGTATAATTTCAACTGGAAAGAAATGGCACCGGTTAAACCACTGTACTGCCATTTGCTATTGAACCATTGTATAGTAAGTACCCTGTTGGGGGCTGTACCAGATAATAAATAGGTAGTGTTGCCACCTGAGTTATCCATATCATCCCAAAGCGGGGCAACAACCGGCCTGCCTGTTCCTAAACCACCGGAAAGATCATTTGTCCAGGTATCTGTAGTACCGGTAAGCACTGTACCAAATGTTGCAAAGCCATTGGCACATGGCCTTATTACTGTATAGGTTACACCGTTATAAATAAAATTAAAACCGATAGTTACGGCAGCATAACCATCATCAGCATTGGCAGCTGTACCATACAGGTATGAAACAGTTGTACCGCCGGTAACAGGTGTATAAGTACCACTTGCTGCTGTAAAGGTATAGGCAGGAACCTGTGCCTGGGCTATTACCGAAAAGAACAACAGAAAAGCAATAAGGTTGTATAGAATTTTTTTAAGCATGAATTAAGATTTGACGTTTAATGATATTTTTCCAGGTCCGCTTTTAACTGTTGCAATAAAACATTGATCACTGCATAAACAGTGACCAATGCAATTGCATCACGTTAGTTCTTTAATACTTTGGCTGAATACTTCTGGCCATCCACATTCACCTTTAATATATACACGGCACTGCTCATAATATTTGCCGTGTTTATGGAGTAGTTAACAGCGGGTGTACTCTCTACTACCCTTTTCACCAGTTTACCTGCATTATCGTATAAAGAGAAGGTAACCGGCCCTGTTACCAGGCGTTTAAAACGAACTCCTAATGAAGTGGTGAACGGATTAGGCAATACAATAATGCCTTGCGCAATATCATCTTTGCGAAGTAATACCACATTACTGTAAATAACAGAACCATCAGTATGTATCATTTTAATGCGGAAGTAATTAGCCTGTACTATTTCCCTGTCTGCATAAGCATAACTGCTTGGTGTTAACTTAAAGCCGGCGCCACCAACTGTGCCTCTTCTAGAGAAATTTACGCCATCATAAGATTTTTCCACTTCAAACTTAAGGCTATTGATCTCTACAGATGTTGTCCAGTCCAGGTCTATATCTTTTCCATTGGCATCAAAATGACCGTTAAGATTTAACAGCGTATTCATTTTACCGGGCACACCAAAACCAAAGCCGGAGAAGCCTTTATCAAAAATGAAAGACAAGGTGTAATAGTTGGCACCAAATGTCCTCCTTACCGGATTCACCACTTCTACCGAACCAGGCCCGTCGGGCTGTGTTATCAGAGGTGTTACATTGCTGATCTTAGAAGGTAGTTTAACCAGTTTAATGCTGTCCCATAGCTGACCTGTTGCAGCTTCCCATCCTTGTTTTTCTGCAGCAGTAAAATAGAAGGTGACTTCGTATTTTCCTGTGGGGCTGTTTGTGGCGGGCAATATCTGGTAGGTTTTATTCATCAGGTAATTGGCCGGGTTGGTATTCCAGAATTGCGACGCACCGGTACCTGCCCTGTCAATTAACACCTGGGTACAACCATAATTCTGGTTTGAAAGATTGAGCACACGGGCCAGTATTTCACCGGTAGGTGTATAAAAGAACAGATCATTAAATCCGCCAAGGAATTCTGTTTTTGTGCTGTTGAGTGCTGTAGCAACCGGGCTGCCGAATGTGGCCAGCAATGTTGCATTAACGCGGTTATCATCTATAAATGCCGCAGCAATTGAGCACCCTGATGCTGTAGCTGTTGTCCAGTTACTATAAGTTGAAGCCCTTATACCGGTACCCAACGGAGCACCCATGCCTTCTACCACATCGGTTACACCTTCAGCAGTGCCCGGAGAATTATCAAAACAGAATTGCACCACCAGGTTTGAAGTACCATTCCATACAAATGGTGTGGTGAAATTGAAAACGTTGTTACCCGCTACCGTGGAGTAATCACTGGTATACACCGGCGTAACTGCTTCGGGTGCAAAGCCACCACCCAGGTTGGTGTTGGCTGTATTAGCCATAGAAACCGTGAAGCCTTTAAATGGCTGCGTGGTATTTTTTGTTTTTACTCTTAGGGTTAATGAGCTGATAACAGCATTGCGTATAATACCAGCCGCCTGTAATTCTGCAGCAGTATACAATACCTGTACACGATGTTTAAGTTTGGTACCATCAAATGGCGTATTCAAACTTGTCATATCTGTATTAAAGGTACCGATGGTATAACTGGAAGAACCAAGGGCTACCGGCAACACATCATTATCGGCAATATTAAAAGTATGCAATGGTGTAATACCTGCAACAGCATTGGTGGTTCCGGAAATACTGAAACCGAGTGTAAATAATTCGGATGGCTCTACCTGAACATCATCATATACCCTTACGGTGACAGGCTTTATTGCCACCACTCCATTGGTAAATACCTGTTGTTTTGATGGTGTTGTAAAACTTCCGTTAGTAGTAAAATCAAAATCAACCCCTTCCAGTGCAGTGCTGTTTGGCTGTACACTATACGTAACAGTGGCATCACCAGTTGGAGGGTTTATTATTCCTACATTGATATTATAATCTTTATACCCCCTGCAACCAATTACATTGGATGTTTGTTCGGAAACGTTGGTAACCGGTGTTACAAAAGATACTTCCGGTGCAGTTGAGTTATTGATCTGCGCTGTAAACAAACCCCGTCCGTAACTGGCCGCAACAATTGTTTTATCGCTTGCACGTAACCTGAGCATGCTTACACGGGTAGTTGGAAAACCGGGACTAACGGTCCATTGCGTACTTGCACCATTAACTAAATTGGTGGTGTACACACCGGTTTCGGTACCTATTATTAATGAATTATTATCAGTTGGATCAAATAGAGCACTCCACACCGGCATATCAGGCAGATTACCATCAATTGCTGTCCATGAAGTACCTCCGTTAGAGCTGTACCAAACGTTATTAACACCATAGTTGGTGAAAGTAGCTACCAGGTAATTATCTGAAGAACCTACACTGATACAGTTGATGTATCCTGCCGGCATTGATGCCCCGGTAATATCTGTTGCCACAGGAGTTGCACCGTTGGCATCATCTATCTTAACCACTTTACCGCTGGTACCACCCAGATAAAGCCTGTTGGCTGT
Source organism: Ferruginibacter profundus (assembly GCF_054783275.1). Taxonomy (NCBI): domain Bacteria; kingdom Pseudomonadati; phylum Bacteroidota; class Chitinophagia; order Chitinophagales; family Chitinophagaceae; genus Ferruginibacter; species Ferruginibacter profundus. Next base: position 904,665 of record NZ_BAAGQW010000001.1, read on the forward strand.
ATAGGGCGACATTTTTACAGCACCTGCCTGGCCACCGCCTAACTGTGTAACCGTAACCGTTGTAGACGTTGTTGCTGCTGCAGTATTTGCGTTTAACCAGCGCCTGTACTGGTTGGCACTGTTGCAGGCATACATTATGTTCTGCCCATCATCATAATCAAACGGATTGGCAAATAAGCCCTGGCTTGTATTTAAGTTTACACTCGACCATGTTTGTCCGCCGTTGGTACTACGCCTGTATTGGTTATAAACATAACTGCCAAACTGAATGTTGGGGTCTTGCTGGTTGATATAAACATACATGCCATCTCCGCCGGTTACTTCGGTGGAATAGCTTAATCCCGGGTTTTTAAGCTGATGACAGCCGTTATCCTGTGCACCTGCTAACAGGTACGGAGACCCTGCGGCCGGATGAATGGCACAGGCATAAAATTGTTTAAGCGCTAAATTCCTGTTCTTATCCACCCAGCTGGTACCGCCATCGGCGGAATAAAAAATACCCCCATCGCAACCAATATACACCCTGCTTTCAGTTCCTTTTTTGATCCATTGCATAAAGTGATGATCGGCATGTACATAAGGAATGGTAGTTACCCAATAGGTTTGTCTTGTCCATGTGGCACCGCCGTTAATTGACCGGTAGGCATCCAACCCGCCGCAAAGTAATTCGGCAGCATTAGCAGGATTAATTGCAAGTGTGGCATTATACCATCCCTGGCCACTTAATACACCTGCCGGCATAACCGTAGTATTTTGTTTTGTCCATGTGGCACCGCCATCAACAGATTTATAACAACTATCCGAATTGTAAGCGGTGGTAACTGTTACTGCATATAGTGTATCTGCAAGGCATGCCATTTCAAGTCTTATGGCAGCTGTAGCAGAGGTTCTTATTCCGGTACTCACATTCCACCCAGTGGTAGTGGTTACTGTAGCAGGACTTGTGGTATAACGATGATTAACTACAGAACCAAGGTAGCCAAAGCTGGCGTGCAATCTTCCGGTACTGCTGATTTCAATATCGGTACAATGTGCATTGGTACTGGTTAATCCTGCAGGGGTAATATTGGTCCATGTCAGGCCTTTATCATTTGACCTTAGCAGGCCAAATGGTTGTGCCAGTGGTGTAGTGGTGATACGTGCGGCTACATATACATTGCCTGAAGCATCGCAAAGCATTTTAAAATTACGCATAAAGTTGGACGTTGCCGGTAACTGGTTCCAGGTTTCTCCTTTATCAACAGATTTCCAGATGCCGGCACCAAAATGTGCATCGGCATTGCTGGTGGCTTCGCCGGTAGAGAAATACATTATAGAAGGGTTAGCAGGATCCTGGCAAAGCGATGAAATGGCCATGTTGGCAAAATAATCGTTTACATTATACCAGTTTGCAACCGGGGAAAGAAAATTTGTACATTTCCATACCCCGCCGGCAACACCGCCTACAATAACAGTGTTACCTGTAGGATCGTTCAGCGTGTCAACCAGAACGGCGGCGATTCTTCCTGAAGTATAGCCATTTCCGCCACGGGTGTTACCGTTGCTTGGACCTACAGAATCATAAACAGGGCCACGTTCAACCCATAACAGTGTACCTAAAATAGAATTGCCTGCATTTTGCTTCATGTCATTGGTGTAATCAATGGCAGTTTTCAGGCGGTCGTAAGGTACATATCCTAACGCAGGGTCTTTCATTTTTTGAAAATCAAGCATCATCAGCTGATCCGGGTTGTCATACTTCTCATCTCCTTCCCCTTCTTCTTCTTCTTCCCTTGAATTTTCAACAATTAATGGTGCCCTGTGATCGGGCTGTTGTTTGCAGGATACAAAGGTGCCTGCACAAATTAATGTGCCTACCAAATACTGCAACAGCAGAAGTTGTGTAAATTTTCTCATTTTTTGTGTTTGGTTTAAAGTTTATGTCTGGTGGTGGTGAAAGAATTTTTATGTAGCGGTAATACAAGGAAGAAGTATAAACAGGATATTCCCTGAGTATAGCTGAAAGATCTTCCTGTGATGGGATGGCAGATTGCAATTCAAATATCCATTCGGGTGCTGCAATTTTTGCAGGAATATGGGGTTTGGAATTATTGGACGCACCCGATGAATTGGATTCAATCACTTTATCAAGGGCGGCATTTACCTGGTCCTCCTTTTTGTCATTGATACAAAAGGCATATTTCTTGCCATTCTGATATTCCAGTTTCACAACATCATACATTTCCCCATCCAGGCTGAATTCTTCGTCCTCCTCTTCCCATTGCAGGGCCTTGTTATCATCAAGAGCGATCTTAACCAAAAAATCTCCGGGAATCTTTTTTAATAATTGCTTACGGGCTTCCTGCTTTACAATGTATAATTGAATACCACAGTAACAGTAGTAACCCCATTGGCTTAAAAACACAATGACAAGCAGTAATATGACGGAAGTTTTTTTCAGGAGAAAGTGTATATGCAATGCATTACAAAACAATATATATTTTGCATTGCATAAGTTTAGTTCTGGTTCTTTCAAATTTAGGTGTTAAGCACACACGAAAAAAATCATTTACATGAACGGAGATTAAAATCTGATTAATGTATGAAATAAAAAACCCTCTCAAAAATGAGAGGGTTCCAGCAATTAGTTTTGGCGTTGGTTTACCACTTGTCTACTTCCTCAGTACTGCCATTATCAACTGGTGTTGATGCGGCAGGAGATGCAGGTTTTTCTTCTGCAATTATTTCCGGTGTTGCTACTGGTGCAGCAGCCTCTGTATTTTGAATTGCCTGTCCGCCTTCTCCTTCGTAAGGAGTATCGTGGTTAAAAGCATCAAAATCAAAGTTTGGCATCAGTTCTGTTTTTACATAATCAACAGCTTCTCCCAACCCCTTTAAAAATTTATTAAAGTCTTCTTTGTATAAAAATATTTTATGCCTTTCATACCCGTCACTGTCAAACTTTTTACGGCTTTCGGTAATAGTTAAATAAAAGTCGTTGCCACGGGTTTCTCTTACATCAAAAAAGTAAGTCCTTCTTTTTCCGGCACGGATGCGTTGGCTATAAACGCTTTCCATTTTTTTGTCGTTGTTTTCGTACGCCACTGTTGTTGTTGTTTTAGTTTTTTAACGATTCCCCTTTTTTAGGGCAGAGCAAAGATAAAATTGTTTTTGAATCCACAAAATATATATGAAAGTATTTCCGGCAAGGTGGTTGATAGTTCATGGCTTATGGTTCATGGCTGATAGCTCATCGCTGAAAATGATGCTGTTCCTGCATGAACTAATTCCGTTCAGCCTGCTGCCGGTTGTACATTTCCGTATAAATACCATTCTTTGCTATAAGTTCTTCATGGGTGCCTTCTTCGGCAATAGCGCCATCATCCAGTACAACAATCTTGTCGAATTTAAACAGGGAGAAGATGCGATGCGTAATGATCAATGCTGTTTTGTTCTCCAGGTAATTGTAGAGGTTTTCAATGATCTCCTTCTCTGTACGGGCATCCACGGCGCTGAGGCAATCATCAAAAACTACTATTTGCGGATCTTTGATAAGAGCCCGGGCAATGGAAATGCGCTGCTTCTGGCCACCACTGAGTGTAACGCCCCTTTCCCCTATCATGGTGGTATACTGGTGCTGAAATTTTTCAATTTCATTGTGTACACTGGCTTGCCTGGCCGCTTTTACAATCCTTTCCTGCGAGGCATTCTCTACACCAAAACCAATATTGTTGCTTACCGTTTCGCTGAATAAAAATACATCCTGCGGCACATAACTGATCTGTTCCCTTAAGGAGTTGATATCAATTTTGTTAATGGGAATGCCATCGTAAGTGATCATTCCTTTTTGCGGATTGTACATATGCAACAGCAATTGTGCAATGGTAGATTTGCCGGTTCCTGTTCTGCCGATAATGGCGATCTTCTGGCCTTTGGTGATCTGCAAAGAAAAATTCTTAATGGCATTGATGCCTGTATGCGGATAAGTAAAATCTACATTGGTAAAACTGATATTGCCCTGCAGTACCGGTTTTAATTCGTTGCCGGTATTTTTTATTTCCGGTTGGGTATGTAAAAATTCGTTGATCCTTTTTTGTGATGCTGCCGCTCTTTGTGTCATGCTCGCCGTCCACCCGATAGCACTTACAGGAAAAGTGAGCATTTGTATGTATAATACGAATTCGGCAATAGTTCCTGCGGTAATTACTTTGCCTGTAGTGGCATTTATATTGTGATGCACAATATCCAGGCAACCAACGGTAATGGTTATAATTGTACTTAAGCCAATTAGTAAAGCCATGCTGGGGAAATAAATGGCTTCAATTTTAGCCAGGCTTAATGCGTTGCTGCGGTAAGCTTCGCTGTTATTTTTAAAGAAAATGAGCATGGCTTTTTCCTGCACATAAGATTTGATGACCCTGATGCCGGAGTAAGATTCCTGTGCATTGGTGGTAAGATCGCTGAGCAGGGCCTGTATCTTTTCGCTTTTTTTATTGATGATGGTGTTTACAAAATATATGGTGATGGCCAGCAGGGGTAATGGCGCCAGGGCTACAATAGTGAGTTTTACGCTGGCCTGCAGCATAAAGTAAACACTAAACCCGATTACTGCGGCAAGGTTAATAAAATACATTAAAGCCGGACCGGTGTACATTCTTACCCGGCTTACATCTTCTGCTATCCGGTTCATCAGGTCGCCGGTACTATGTGTTTTATAAAAGTTGGTATCTAATTTCTGGTAGTGAGAAAAGATCTCATTCTTCTGGTCGTATTCAATATGGCGGCTCATTACAATAATGGTTTGCCGCATCAGGAACATGAACAAACCACTGATGATGGCGATTATAAAAAGTGTAACGCCTGCCAATAAGATTTTGTGATCCTGGTTTTCTTCAAAAAACTCAATTACCTTTTTTACCAGGAAATCGTAGTTTTTTCCCGTGGTTGCCGTTGATGCAACGTTGCTGCTGTCTTTTTTAATAGTATGCACCACGGTATTTACCACATAACCGGTAATCTGCGGAGCCAGTATCCTGAAGTAATTGGTTAAAACCACGAAGAAGATACCCAGCAAAAAAAGCCAGCGGTATTTCCAGAAATATTTACGGAGCGATCGAAGGTGCTTCATCGGGGCAAAGGTACTTGAGTTAACGGATAATTATTGAATGGAAAATGAATAATGTTTTCAGCTTGAGACAGTTTTATTTTTTTAAGCTGCCCGTTTTTCCATAATTAAACTACCCGTTACCCATTATTGCTACGAATGAATATAGTTCTGCAAATGCTCGATCGTTTCTTTTTGTGTAAGGATGGTTTCTTTAATAACGTCATTAATAGAGATGATGCCGCATAGCTGGTCGTTTTCAAAAACGGGTAAATAGCGGATATTATTTTCGCTCATTATCTGCATGCAGGTTTCTAAAGAGTTGTCCGGCGTAATACGGGGTAAGCCGGTACTCATAATTTCATTTACTAAAGTTGTAGTGGATGATTTGCCTTTCAATATTACTTTACGGGCATAGTCCCTTTCGGTTAATATGCCAACATACTGACCATTTTCCAGCACCACAATGGAGCCGATATTTTTTTCGGCCATTTGCTTTAACGCATCTAATACGGTAATATCCGGAGTAATGGTAACCACATTACTGCCTTTTCTGCCAAGGATCTGCGATACTTTTTTCATATTAATGTTGTTTAGCGTTACATAAAGATGCTTACCCGGCTAAGCATATAACAGTGCAATTGCTTTTGTAAGTTATTATTTTTTTGCTGAGTTATAAAAAAAAAGTTAGAACCGATTTAAACATGATGCTGGTCTTAGTACAATGTGATTTTCATTCGGTAGTAAAATGATTTTCATCAGGTTGGATAAAAAAATGCTGCAATTGAATTTTTGTATTCATTTTTAGCAGTAACTTCATTTCTTATAAAAAACGATACTAATTATGGGTGCATCTTCCATGATTATCCTTATTCTTGCTGCTTTAGCCTTTTCAATTATTGCAACTTTAATTGCGAAAATTGTTACCAGAACAACTTCCAATAAAGCCAAGCTTGAGCCTTATGAATGCGGTATTCCCACAACGGGTCAAACCTGGGTTCAGTTAAATGTAGGCTACTATTTATTTGCATTGATATTTTTGATCTTTGATGTGGAACTGGTATTTCTTTATCCCTGGGCAGTAGTGGCAAAAAAAGTTGGGTGGATGGCTTTAGTGGAAATTGTAATTTTCTTTTTTATTTTATTCATGGGCTTTTTATATGCCCATAAAAAAGGTGCTTTAAAGTGGTTGTAATAACTATTGATTGTTGAATACTTAATATAATGAGCGAACAAGAAAAAATAAAAAGTGATTTCCCCGGCCAGGTGCATGATTTACCCGGCGGAGGTATTGTGCTCAGCAAATTAGATGATGTGATCAACTGGGCCAGGTCAAACTCTTTATGGCCATTAACCTTTGCTACCAGTTGTTGTGGTATTGAATATATGGCAGTGGCCGGTGCCAAATACGATTTTTCGAGATTTGGTTTTGAAGTGGCAAGAGCCTCGCCAAGGCAGGCAGACGTGATCATTATTGCAGGAACCATTGTAAATAAAATGGCGCCAGTTTTAAAAAGATTGTACGACCAGATGGGTGATCCCAAATATGTAATTGCAATGGGTGCCTGCGCCATAAGCGGCGGACCATTTTTTTACAATACCTATTCGGTGGTAAAAGGTGCTGATCATGTAATTCCTGTAGATGTATATGTAGCAGGTTGCCCGCCAAGGCCCGAAGCATTGTTACATGCATTGATAAGTTTACAACAGAAAATAAAAAGCGGCATGACCCGTGAACAATTGCCCCCATCCCCCAAAGGGGAGAAATAAGGCAATAGTAAAATATACAAGAGTTGTATGAATATTGAAGAACTAAAAATCAAGATTGGAGAATTGGTGCCAACAGCAGTTTTGGAAGAAGGCGGGCAATGGTTGACTGTTAATGTTGAGCCGGTTGAATGGCTGCCTCTTGCAAAACAATTGCGTAACGATGCTGCTTTACATTTTGATTTTCTTTTCTGCCTTACCTGCATCGATTGGAAGACACATCTTACCATGGTGTATCACCTGGACTCGACAAAATACCGGCACAATATTGTTATTAAAGCAAAGCTCAGCGTTGATAAACCTGCAATAGAATCGGTGTGCAATATATGGAGAACAGCAGAATTTCATGAAAGAGAAGTGTATGAAATGTTTGGCGTGGATTTTATCAATCATCCTGACCTGAGGTTATTAATATTACCTGACGGATGGGAAGGAAAAAATCCATTGAGAAAAGATTTTGAAGACCCGATAAATATGATAAGGTTGTAAAGCAGGTTGTGAATGGTGAATGTTCAATAACAGAAGTGCATTAGCTATATGCACCGCAATAGTACAAATTTATGTTTGAAGAAATAGGTACAACAGCAGAAGGAGATCTGCAAATTAATGTGGGGCCACAACACCCGGCCACGCATGGCGTACTGCACCTGGTATTAACATTGAATGGCGAAACCATTAAAAAAGTAGAACCTCACCTGGGATATATTCACCGCTCTATAGAAAAAATGTGTGAGAGTTTAACGTACAGGCAGTTCAGTTATGTTACCAGCCGTATGGATTATTTATCTTCTCATATCAATAACAATGCCTGTGCTTTGGTTGTAGAAAAAGGTTTGCAGGTGGAAGTTCCTGAAAGAGCCAAAGTGATAAGGGTATTGGTAGATGAATTGACAAGAATTGCATCGCATGAATTGTGGTGGGGTGCTATGGCAATGGACCTTGGAGCTTTCACACCTTTTTTCCATGCCTTCAGAGAAAGAGAAAGTATCAATGATATTATGGAAGAAACCTGCGGCGCAAGATTGACCATGAACTATATTGTTCCCGGCGGATTGATGCAGGACATTCATCCTAATTTTCAAAAACGTGTAAAACATTTCCTTCAATTATATAAATCAAAAGTAGATGAGTATAATGAAATGGTGACGGGCAATATTATTTTCCAGAACAGGATGAAGGGTGTTGGAATATTATCTAAAGAAGATGCCATCTCCTATGGCTGTACCGGGCCTGCTGCAAGAGGAAGTGGTGTAAGCTGTGATGTAAGAAAATTATATCCTTATGAAGTATATGATAAAATTCAGTTTGATGAAATTACCGAAACCGGTTGCGATTCATTTGCAAGGTATATGGTGAGGATAAGAGAGATGAACGAATCTGTAAAGATCATTGAACAATTAATTGATAATATTCCCGAAGGAGATTTCCAGGCAAAAACAAAAGCAGTGTTGAAATTACCTAAAGGAGAATTTTATCAAAGAGTAGAAACAGCAAGAGGCGAACTGGGTGTGTACATTGTAAGTGAGGGAGGTACAACACCGTACAGGATTAAATTCCGTTCACCGGGATTTTCAAATCTTTCAGCATTGGATCATATGGCAAGAGGCAGTAAGTTGGGTGACCTGGTGGCTATGATGGGAACGCTGGACCTGGTGATACCGGATATTGACCGGTAGTAAGGTGATAAAGTATAAAAGTAAATAACGTTATAAAGTTGCACGCATTATAAATTATTCATTAATTAATTATTCATTACCAAGTGTGGAGTTTATCTAATATAGCGAACGTAATTGACAAGTGGTTGCATCAAACATTCAGTGCCACCTGGGCCTTGGTATTTGAAATGGTGATCATTGGTGTGTGTGTGATTGGATTGTTTGCTGCGCTTGGCCTGGTACTGGTATTAATGGAAAGAAGGGTTGCTGCATGGATGCAGATTCGCCTTGGCCCCAATCGAGTAGGTCCGCAGGGATTATTACAATCGCTGGCGGATACGGTAAAACTGTTGGTGAAAGAAGGCATGACACCTGGGGGCGCTGATAAATTTTTATTTAACCTGGCGCCATTTATTGCCATGATAGTAGCAATGTTGCTGATGGCACCGATAGTATTTGCAAAAGGTTTGCAGATATGGGATATGAATATTGGTGTGTTATATGTATCGGCCATTTCATCGCTTTCAGTTATCGGAATTTTAATGGCGGGCTGGGCAAGCAATAATAAATATTCATTGATGGGTGCTATGCGTAGCGGTGCACAAATTGTAAGTTATGAATTGTCGGCAGGACTTTCTGTTTTATCAATCGTTGTATTGAGTGGCAGTTTGAATTTAAATGTTATTATTAATTCGCAGCAGGATGGCTGGTGGATTTTTAAAGGGCATATTCCGGTATTGATATCATTTGTGATCTTCATTATTGCAGTAACGGCTGAAACCAACAGGGCACCATTTGACCTGGCAGAGGCGGAAAGTGAGTTGACTGCAGGTTTTCATACCGAGTATTCAGGAATGAAATTCGCCTTGTTCTTTTTAGCAGAATATATCAATGTTTTTATTGTGTGTGCCATTGGTGCCACAATATTTTTAGGCGGCTGGATGCCTTTTCATATCGGCAGCTGGCAAAGCTTTAATCATGTGATGGATTATATTCCGTCGAGCATCTGGTTCTTTGGAAAAACGTTCTTTTTGATTTTTGTGATCATGTGGTTCAGGTGGACTTTTCCAAGATTGCGTATTGATCAGTTATTAAATTTAGAATGGAAATATTTATTGCCTATCAGCATGTTTAATATTTTGCTGGTAACGGCGATGGCGATTTTGAAATGGCATTTTTGATCTATGATTTTTGATTTGGGATTTCGGATTTAAAACCTGTAATCTGAAATAGTTTTGCAAATGAGAACGCTTTTGTAAATTCAAAAAAATCATAAATCATACATCAACAATCATAAATCTGTATTTATGTTTATCGTTAAATATATCAAAGAAGTCTACGGCGCAGTAAAATCCCTGCTGGTGGGCATGCGGCGTACCGGTTATTATTTTACGCATCATAAAGAGATCATTACCGAACAATATCCTGATAACAGGGATACATTAGTGATGGCAGAAAGATTTAAAGGCGAAGTAGTGATGCCGCATGATGAAAAAAATGAACACCGTTGTACCGGTTGTACCGCATGTGAACTTGCCTGCCCTAACGGAACAATAAAAGTGATCACCAAGTTTGATATTTCGCCGGAAGGGAAAAAGAAAAAAGCCATTGATAAATTAGTGTATCACCTGGAATTGTGTACGATGTGTAATTTATGTGTGATTGCCTGCCCTTCTGATGCCATTAAGATGGCACAAACTTTTGAACATAGTGTGTTTGACAGGAGTGAATTAACGAAAGTATTGAATAACCCGGGTAGCAAGATTATGGATGGTGTGGAATGATGGGGCGAGGATTAGAAGTTTAGAAGTTTAGAGGTTTAGGGTTTAGGGGTTTAGGGGTTTAGGGATGGAAGAAATTGTGTGTATAATTTTTTATAAAAACGGGCCGAAATAAAATTTCAGCTTATTACTTAAATGGAAGGATCAACAATTATATTTTATTTGCTTGCAGCGCTTACCCTGGTAAGTGGCTTAATGGCTGTAACCAGCCGCCAGTTATTTCGTTCTGCTATTTATTTATTGTTTTCGCTTATAGGTATTGCAGGGCTTTACTTCTGGCTGCAGTATGAATTTATTGCTGCGGTACAAATTGTAGTGTATGTGGGTGGCATTGTGGTGCTGATCATCTTCTCCATTTTTTTAACGCACAAAACCGGCGAAAAATTACCGGAACAAAAATTAGGGAGACAATTGTTTGCTGCGTTAGCTGCATTCTGCGGCCTTGCGTTAATATTATTACAGCTATACAAATATACATTTACCGGAACCAGTGCTGCAGCTGTGGAACCATCTGTAGCTAATATCGGTAACCAGATGCTGGGTACCGATGTGGGTGGTTATGCTTTACCTTTTGAAGTGGTGAGTATGCTATTGTTAGCTGCATTAATTGGCTGTATCGTTATTGCAATAAGAATTAAACCCGAAACCAACTGATGCATCCCGGATTAAATGAAATATTATTTATCAGCACCGCACTTTTCTTTATAGGTGTGTATGGCTTTTTTACCAGGAGAAACCTGATCACTATGCTGATGAGTGTGGAACTTATACTGAATAGCGTAAACCTGAATTTTATTGCATTCAATAAATATTTATGGCCGCATAAATTAGATGGCTTGTTCTTTACCATTTTTGTAATTGCCATTGCTGCTGCTGAAGCTGCTGTTGCCATTGCCATCATCATCAATTTATACAGGAGCCATCATTCTATTGATGTTGAAAATGCTGAAGAATTAAAATATTAACCACCCCTCCGCCCCTTCAAGGGTAACCAGCGGAGATTGAAGCGAAGAATAAAAAATGCCAAATACATTCTACATACTGCTGATCCCCTTACTGCCGCTGGCAGGATTTTTACTGCTGGGATTATTCGGGCGACAATATTTTAAGAATACTTCGGGTATCATAGCCACCGTTTTGTTGCTGACCTCAACCCTACTGGCAATTTACATTGCTTACGGCTACTTTTTTGAATACGGAAAAGTGGATGGCAGTTATCAAAAAATAATTCCATTAACTTATCACTGGCTGGAATTTCTGCCTACCGGACAGGCGGGTTCAAAAACATTATCCATTGATATTGGCGTAATACTCGATCCCATTTCGGCAATGATGCTGGTGGTGGTAACTTTTGTTTCGCTGATGGTGCATATTTATAGCCTGGCTTACATGAAAGGTGACGAACGTTTTGCTACTTACTATGCATTTTTGGGCTTATTTACTTTTTCTATGCTGGGCCTGGTAGTTGCGTCCAATATTTTCCAGATGTATATTTTCTGGGAACTGGTAGGCTTGTCTTCCTTTTTACTGATCGGGTATTATTACGAAAAACCATCTGCTGTTGCTGCCTGCAAAAAAGCATTTATTGTAACACGTTTTGCAGACCTTGGTTTTTTGATCGGTATCTTAATATTGTCTTACTATTCCGGCACATTAGATTTTAAAACTTTAATTGCCACATTAACTTCTCCTGAATCCAATGAGTTAAAGAGTGCATTAAGTGCTTCTTTCCTTGGTGCCTCTGCATTAACCTGGGGATTGATATTGGTATTTATTGGTGGTGCAGGAAAAAGTGCGATGTTCCCTTTACATATATGGTTACCCGATGCTATGGAAGGCCCTACCCCTGTTTCGGCATTGATACATGCTGCTACTATGGTGGTTGCCGGTGTGTTTTTGGTAGCAAGATTATTTCCGGTGTTTGCCATTTCAGATCCGGCTGCGTTAAATATTGTTGCCATAGTTGGTGCTACCTCCGCATTATTTGCAGCAGTAATTGCCTGCACACAAACGGATATTAAAAGAGTGCTGGCCTATTCCACCATGAGCCAGATCGGGTACATGATGTTTGCATTAGGCGTTTCAAAATATGGCGGCGAAGATGGATTGGGGTATACCGCATCAATGTTCCATTTGTTTACACACGCCATGTTTAAAGCATTATTGTTTTTAGGAGCCGGTGCAGTAATACATTATGTGCACAGCAACGAAATGAAAGATATGGGTGGCTTAAGAAAATATTTACCCATTACGCATATCACTTTTTTAATTGCCTGTTTAGCCATTTCGGGTGTGCCTCCGTTTGCAGGTTTCTTTAGTAAAGAAGAAATTTTGTTAGCCGCATCACAACACAGCACGGCTATTTATTATGTTGCATTGATCACTTCCGGACTTACTGCATTTTATATGTTCCGTTTGTATTTTACTATTTTCTGGAACAAAGAAGCACATTTACATGGCGAACACAAAGGAGAAGGTGGTTTTGCAATGATGCTTCCATTGCTATTATTAGCTGTAGGTGCCGCAGGTGCAGGTTTTATTCCTTTCGGTCATTATGTAAGCACTGATGGTAACGCACTGGAACCGGTATTTAATTTATCGTTTTCTATTGCTCCTGTTGCCTTGGGGGTAATCGGAATTTTTATTGCGATGTGGTTATACTTAAAACAGAATGATAAGCCGGATAAAATTGCAGCTGCACTCAATGGTTTATATAAAGCTGCTTATCATAAATTTTACATTGATGAGCTCTATGTATTCATTACTAAAAAAATATTATTCAATTTAATAGGAAGGCCTGCTGCATGGTTTGATAAAAACGTAGTGGATGGCTTAGTGAATGCAACAGGAAATACAACTGCCCTGATAGCTGAAAAAATAAAAGGATTACAATCGGGTAAGGTACAGCAATATGCTATTTACTTTTTAGCAAGCGTAATTGGTTTGGCAGTATTGTTCATTTACCTGTGGAAATAAATAAGAGAGGCCAGGTTTTTGAAACCTCAATTCTCTATCCAACATAAAAATAACACAGGAAAGTCTGGTTTAAAAACCTGATTCTCCTTACTAACCTGAACGATGAACTTATTATTACTTTTATTAGTCCCATTAGTTACTGCACTTGCGGTGTTAGTAATGCAGAATAAACAGCAGATAAGATGGGCTGCATTTATTGGTGCAGGTTTGCAGCTGGCACTATCCATAGGATTGTATGCAGCCTACAGGGCGGCAAGGATGGGCGGACAAACAGCAGCATTTATTTTTGAGAAGAAATACAATTGGTTTCCCGACTGGAATATCAGTTTACATTTTGGTGTGGATGGTATTGCTGTTGCCATGATCTTACTCACTTCTTTTGTGGTTGTAGCCGGCGTGTTGGTATCGTGGAATGTAGAAAAGATGACGAAAGAGTTTTACTTTTTGCTGATCTTATTAAGTTTTGGTGCATATGGATTTTTTATTTCGTTAGATCTTTTCATCCTCTTCTTCTTTTTAGAAATTGCGGTGATACCAAAGTATTTACTGATAGGTGTTTGGGGAAGCGGTAAAAAAGAATATGCGGCTAATAAACTGGCGTTGATGTTAATGGGTGGTTCTGCATTGGTATTGATTGGTTTGCTGGGTATGTATTACGGCGGTGCCGGAAAAACTTTCGACCTGCTGCAATTATCAAATGTTCATATTCCTTCAGCAACACAAAAAATCTGCTTCCCGTTATTGTTTGTTGGCTTTGGTGTGTTCACGGCATTGTTTCCTTTTCATACCTGGGTGCCCGATGGTCACTCCTCTGCGCCCACAGCAGGGTCAATGTTTTTGGCAGGTATCTCCATGAAGCTGGGCGGTTATGGTTGTTTACGTGTGGCTACCTACATTATGCCTGAAGGTGCAAAAGAGTATGCAAACATCATCATCGTTCTTTCTTCCATTGCTATTTTATACGGCGCCTTCGCTACTATGATGCAGAAGGACCTTAAATACATCAATGCCTATTCATCAGTAAGCCATTGCGGATTTGTTTTATTAGGTATTGGTATGCTCACTAAAACTGCTATCGCCGGATCGGTAATGCAGATGGTGAGTCATGGTTTAATGACAGCACTTTTCTTTGCAGTTATAGGCATGATCTACGAACGTACACATACAAGGCAGGTGAACGAAATGGGCGGCTTACTTAAAGTGATGCCTTTTATTTCAACGGTGTTATTTATTGTTGGCCTGTGTTCCTTAGGCTTACCCGGGCTGAGTGGATTTGTAGCCGAGATGACCGTGTTTGTTGGCTCCTGGGAAAATGCAGATGCATTCCATCGCATTGCTACCATTGCTGCCTGTATGAGTATTGTGGTAACAGCAGTATATATTTTACGGGCTGTGGGGCAAACTGCTATGGGGCCGTTAAAAGCCGGTTATGCTAATGTAGCGGATGCTAAATGGAATGAAAAACTGGCGGCTGTTATACTGATCGTGGGTATACTGGCTATTGGTATTGCGCCATTCTGGTTAAATGATCTTATTAAACCCGGGGCAGAAATAATTATGCAAAAGATACAGGCTGTGCGATGAAATGATATTCCGGCATAAAAAAACCGAAATATGATTTCAGTGCACTTAAAAACCGGACTACAATTCCGGTGCACTGTGTACTAAAATAAAAATGGAATGAGTGAATTTATTACGATAATGAAAAGTGAACTGATACTGGCTGGTATCATCTTCCTGTTGCTTTTTATTAAATTGAGTAAAGGTGTAAAAAATGAAACCTTACTGGGTATCATTCAGCTGTTGTTGCTGGTAAATTTTATTGCAGGATTTTTTATGAATTTTGAAGCCGGCATGTTTGATAATATGTACCAGACAAGCCCCATGATAGCTTTTCAAAAGAATATTCTCAACCTCGGTGTTTATTTAATTTCACTATTGTTTGCAGACTGGTTTAATAAGACAGAGCACCTGGCGGAGTTTTTTATATTGCTGTTGTCGGCATTGCTGGGTATGTTCCTCTTATTATCCAGCGGTAATTTTTTAATGTTCTATTTATCCCTGGAACTGGCCACCATACCTGTGGCTGCGCTTGCTAATTTTGATTTACAGAAGAAAATATCTTCCGAGGCAGCTATGAAAATGATATTATCTTCTGCTTTCTCTTCGGGCATTTTATTGTTTGGTATTTCTATTTTATACGGCGTTACCGGAACAATAAGTTTTGCAGAATTGCCAGCATTACTTAATGGCAGCACCATCCAGATATTAGCCCTGGTATTTTTATTCAGTGCCTTTGCTTTCAAACTTTCAATTGTTCCCTTTCATTTATGGACGGCTGATGTATATGAAGGTTCCCCGTTTGCTGTAACTTCTTTTCTTTCTGTAATATCCAAAGGTGCTATTGCATTTGTATTTATCTCTACCTTGTATAGGGTGTTTCAACCCATGCATGCAGTTTGGTATAATATGCTGATGGTGTTATCCATTATCACCATGATCATTGGTAACCTGTTTGCATTGCGGCAACAAAATATCAAACGCTTCCTGGCATTTTCATCTATTGCACAGGTAGGTTTTATTTTAGTGGGCATCAGCAGTAATGCTACCATCGAAGGCACTGCATCTGTGGTATATTTTGTGCTGATCTATGTATTTTCTAACCTTGCAGCGTTTGGCGTGGCGGCAACAATTGCAGCTCATTCCGGCAAAGAAAAAATTGACGATTATAAAGGCTTATATCAAACCAATCCATTTTTAAGCTGGGTACTTGCATTGGCATTATTTTCTTTAGCCGGTATTCCTCCTACCGCAGGATTTTTTGGTAAACTGTTTTTATTAACAGCCGGGGCATCACAGGCCAATTACGCCTTTATTACTATTGCCGCTTTAAACATGATCGTTTCGTTGTATTATTATCTCAGGGTAATAAGATCGGTGTTCATGGATAAGAATGAAAACCCGGTTGCCAAAGCAAGCATAAATCCATATACAAAACTGGGTTTAATTATTTGCGGGGCAGGTATTGTGTTAACGGGTTTACTGAGCTGGGTGTATGATTATATTGTTTCGTTGCTGCAGGTACTTTAATTTTTAATTTACAATTTGTGTAAAATGGCCATCAATAAAAATCACGAGTTTGAAGAGTTAAACGGTGTTAAATGCGGTATCGTTGAAAGAAATGTTGCACCGGCAAGAGTGGAGTTTCTGAAAAGTATATTGGAATATAATGGTTTTACTGTTGTGGTTGTAGCCTCTCCTCCACCTAAGGTGGCGGCAGCGCCTGCGCCTAAGGCAGAAGGAGAAACAATTGCCCCCGCGCCTGTTGCTGCGCCACCTGCACCTGAAACATTTACGGTGGGTGTTACTGATTATACATTTAATCCTGTTAATGCCATTTTTGGAAGATCATTAAAAACCAAAGATGGCCACGTAGTTACGCTGGCTTACTGGCATCAGAAAGAAGCTGTATCGCATGATGAGATACCATATTACGAAGATAGCAACAGTTAAATTAATTATATTTGAACAGCAAAACGCTGTTCAAAATATACCCGGATGAAAAAAAATCTTTCTGTAATAATTTTTTTCCTTTTCACTTTTTCATTTGTACGGGCACAGGATTATCCTGATTTTGGAATACCTTCCAAAGAAGACCTGGAACTTAAAGATTGCCCTTTTGATAAAGGCGCAGCATCAGTTGTTTTAATTCATGAAGCATTTTCTTATTCAGAAGATGGCATGCAACTGATCACCACACATCACCTGCGGATAAAGATCTTAAAACAAGCCGGGGTTAAGGCCGCCAATATCGCTATACCATTTTACCGGGAAGATTATTTTGAAAGAATCATTAACCTGGAAGCAATGACGATTAATACTGCCGCCGACGGAACGCTAACCAGGCAAAAGGTTGAAAAAAGAGCTGTTTACACAACAAAAGTAAACGACGAAATCGGAGAGATCAGCTTTGCATTTCCTTCGGTAAAGGAAGGTAGTATTATTGAATACCAATATGAAAGTATCATGAAAGATTACAGAGGGCTCAGCGATTGGTATTTCCAGGATGAAATGCCTGTAATGATCAGCAGGTATCACCTGAGAATGTTGAACGATAAGCAGTTTTCCTACAGGCTTAAAAAAAAGCCCGAGCTGGAAACGACCGTATTGGAGGAACCCGGAAAGGTATTTTTTGAAATGATGAATGTACCCGCCTTAAAAGATGAACCGTTTATGGATGCAAGGATTGACAACATACAACGGGTGAGTTTTCAAATCAATAATTTTTATTCCCGCTGGGGATCAACCAGCTATTCAGCCCCGCTTTTATCCTGGAACAGGCTATACGAGTACCTGTTGAATAAACAGAGTTTCTGGGGGCAATTAAAAGATACTATTTCGGGTACCAACGATTTTATTGCCCAAACCAGGTTGCTTTCTTCGCCTGAAGAAAGAATGACTACGGTATACAATTACGTGCGGAAGCATATGCGCTGGAACGATTTCAACAGCAGAACATCAGTAACAGGCGTAAATATGGCCTGGCAAAAACATGAAGGAACAAGTGGTGATATTAACCTCATTCTTATCAATCTTTTAAAACGAGTTGACGTTAATGCTTACCCGATACTGGTGAGTGAAAGGTCTCATGGAAAAGTTGATACGGCCTATCCTTACCTGGATCAGTTTAATTCGGTTTTTGCAATTGTGCTTATTGCAAAAAAGAAATATTTCTTAAATGCTGCAGACAAGTATACCCCGGCCTATATTACGCCGGTAAGTATTTTGAATACCCTGGCATTTATGGAAGCAGATAATGCCGGCGGATTAATAAATGTTACCAACGATTCTATACAATATAATGAAGGCATTTACCTGGATATGAAAATTGCTGATGATGGTTTATTGAAAGGTAAAGCACTAATAAAGAGTAAGGGCTATGCAAGAATTGAAAAAAAACGGGAGTATGAAAAAGACAAAGAAGATTTTAAAACTCCGCTGCTTCAATACAAAGGCATTCCTGTTACCCTCGATAATTTTGAAGTAAAAAATCTTGACAATGATTCTTTGAGTATGGATCAGACATTTGATTTTTCTGCCTCTTTACCGGAAACGGGCAATTACAGGTTTGTTCCCTTGAATCTTTTTTCAACATTCAATAAAAATCCGTTTGTAAGCGATACCCGGTTTTCAAATATTAATTTAGGCTATAAAAAAACTATTATTCTGAATGCCTCTATCGAACTGCCTCATGATTATTATCCGGATGAAATGACCGCGTTGAGCAATATGGTAACGCCGGAAAAAGATATTATTTTTTCGAGACAGGTTACATTCAATAAAGAAAATAATACTGTTTATACCAATATCAGGATAGAGTTTAATAAAAGCTATTACGAGGCTGATTTGTATCCTGCATTAAAAGAAGCTTATAAAATGGTATTCAATTTTTTAAATGAGCAATTGGTGCTCAGGAAAAAGTAATCCTATAGAAATTATTGCAGTAAATAATTCTGCAACAGAAATACGGTGATCCCCACTGCAAAAGCAATTAAAGCCAGCCAGCTTATTTTTTTCAGGTACCACATAAAATTGATCTGTTCAATACCCATTACAGCAACACCTGCTGCAGAGCCGATAATGATAGCGCTGCCACCACTACCGGTAGTAAACGCTAAAAAATGCCAAAAATAATGATCTGCAGGATAGGCAGAAAGATCGTACATACCTTGCGAAGCGGCCACTAAAGGCACATTATCCACAACGGAAGAGAGCAGGCCCAGCAACGTGCCGATAATATAATCGTTTTTAAAAGTGGTATTTAATGCAGTTGCCAGGGAACTGAGTATGCCCGTTGATTGCAGTGCAGCAACAGCTAATAAAATACCAAGAAAAAATAAAATACTTGGAGAATCAATTTTTTGCAACGCATTACTCACCGTAAATTTTTGGGTATCAGTGGTTTTATTTTTGTGAATAAATGTAGTGATCACCCACATTAAACCCAGGGCCAGCAACATACCCATGAAGGGAGGTAAATGAGTGATCGTTTTAAACAAAGGCACAAAAAGCAGGAAACCTATACCGGAGATCAATATTATTTTACCTTCTCTTTTTTCGATAACGGAACTTTCTGGAAGGACAGGATATTCCATCTTTTTTCCCTTTAATTTTTTTGCTACAATGAGTACCGGAATTATGCCGGCCAGCACACAGGGCAATATCAATACACTGATGATCTTTACCGCGGTAATTTGTCCGCCGATCCATAACATGGTGGTGGTTACATCACCTAATGGCGACCAGGCTCCGCCTAAGTTTGAAGTGATGATGATAATGCCTGCAAACCAAAGCCTGTCTTCTTTATCATTTAATAATTTGGCGCAAAGCGACACCATTACAATGGCCGTGGTTAAATTATCTAATAATGAAGAAAGGAAAAAAGTGATGGCAGCAATGATGAATAATAATTTGCTTTTGCTTTTTGCATTGATCTTCCTGGTGATGATGTCAAAACCGTTATGAGAATCGATAAGTTCTACGATCGTCATGGCGCCTAAAAGAAAAAACAATATAGAAGCGATCTCGCCAAAACCATGTGTTAATCCTTCAGCCGCAGCGTGTACATCATTACTCTGTACAATATAAACCGTCCAGCAAAGTACGCCGGTGATCAAAGCAGACGCCGCTTTATTTACTTTTAAAACATGTTCAAAAGCAATGGCAATATACCCGGTAATAAAAATGGCAATAATTAAAGCAGTAGTCATATGTAAACAACTAAGTTATGACTTAAATTTTACTCTGTACAACAGGGAGATACCGGCAAAAAAATAGGGGGTGCTGCTGGCACCCCCTCCGCTGTTTAAAACCAACAATGAAAACCGCCCTTTATAAGAAGACTCTTTATTTAAAATTGTATTCTCTCCCTCCTTTTGTTACTGTACTATCCAGGTAATTTTTCATGCCTGCCAGTTCTTTCTTTGTTTGCAATTGCAGCATA
Organism: Ferruginibacter profundus; assembly: GCF_054783275.1. Lineage (NCBI taxonomy): Bacteria > Pseudomonadati > Bacteroidota > Chitinophagia > Chitinophagales > Chitinophagaceae > Ferruginibacter > Ferruginibacter profundus. The sequence continues at coordinate 924,930 of NZ_BAAGQW010000001.1, forward strand.
TGCAAAGAATCATTTTTCAGTATCAGCAACTCTTTCGTTTTAATCAAGCTCTTATTAAACTGTACGGTGAACAAAAGTGAAATGCCCAGGAAAAGTACAGTTACCAGAAAGCCTGCATAGATTAAGAACCTTCTCATAATCTAATTTCTATAAAGGTAAAATGCCGGTATTAAAACCCCATTAAAACGGCGTTAAAATCTGTTAATTGGCCGATGCTATATTTGGAAGTGAAACAGTAAAAACAGTGCCTTTTTGAGCGCCGGACTCAACATGAATAGTGCCTTTATGCAATGAAAGTATCCCTTTAGTTAACGTAAGCCCAAGCCCAAAGCCGGGTTTACCCTGTGCCGAATCGGTACGAAAGAAAGGCTGAAAGATATTTTGCAGGTCTGCTGCAGCAATAATATCACCATGATTGATCACCTGTATCACTATTTCATTGGCATTAAAAGCCGCAAACACCTCTGTAGTATTATCCCTGGCGTATTTGCATCCGTTCTCAATAAGATTTTTGAGTGCGCTGTATAAAAGGTTAGTATTACCAAAAACTGTAAGTAATTTTTCTTCGTCTGAATACACCGGAAAATTAAGTACTGCCCTGTATTCTTTATTTTGTTTCTGAATATCTGAAACTACTTTAAATAAAATTTCATCTACACGAACTTCTGCCAGGTCAATAGAGCCGTGTGATCCTGCTTTGGCAATATCCAGTAAGGTTTGCGTAAGCAATTGCAACTCCCTGATATCATCATACACGCTGGCTATTACTTCCTGGTATTCTTCCAGTGTCCTGCTTTTTTGCATCGCCACTTCAAGCTGGCTCGACACTGAAGTTAGCGGCGTTGACAATTCGTGAGACGCATTGGAAATAAACCTTCGCTGAATGGCAAAAGAATCCTGTAAACGATCCAGCAGGTTATTAAAGGTTTCGGCCAGCGTGGTAAGCTCATCTTTTTCTTTATCTAACTTAATACGCTGCGAAAGATTTTTAGATGTGATAAGATTTACCTCTCCTGTAATTCTTTTTATAGGAGCTATCAGCCTTTTTGCAAAAACAATACCGGCAAGAAATGATAGTACCACGGCAAGTAAAAGTGCGATCAGTAATATTCTTTTTAATTCAAAAAGATATTCTTTTCCATCCCTGTCGTATGCGGCAAATGCTACGATGAAGTTACTGTTGTTGTCGGTGTGGTGTACGGCTACCGCTTTTTTATTTTTATAGTCAAAAAAATACTGCCCGTTAATTTTCGTTCTTTCTAAAACCTGTTTATTAAGAAATATGGAATCGCCTGTACTATCTGCATACATATACGCATAGGCATCATTGTATGCGGTGATCGAAACACTTTTATCATAAAAAGCACTTACCCCTGTAGCGTCTAACCTGCGTAATACCGAAAATGCCGAATCACTTTTATCTGCAAAAATGCCTGCGGTGTATAATGCCCTCTTTTTAAGGCGGCTGTCAAAGAGATCCTGCCTTTCCTGCACGGTAAAAAAATACACTGCAATACTTACCAACGCCAAAATAAGTGTAACCAGTACGGAAAATAAAAAAGCTATCTTGTATCTTATACTCATGCAGTTTATTTCTCTTTCATAATGTAGCCCATACCAACCTGAGTGTGAATGAGTTTAGGCTCAAAATCTTTATCAATTTTTTTTCTTAAAAAATTTACATACACATCTATCACATTGGTACGGGTATCAAAATCAAGGTCCCATACTTTTTCTGCAATGTCAACTCTTGATACCAGCCTGTTCCTGTTACGCATAAAATATTCCAGCAACTGGAATTCTTTTGCGGTAAGATTTATATGAATACCATCACGGGTTACTTCTTTGCTATCTACATTCAATTCAAGGTCGGCTACTTTTAATACGTTGCCGGCAGGCAATTGCTGGTTCATGGTGCGTTTTAATAAGGCCCTGATACGCACCAGCAATTCTTTAAATTCAAAAGGTTTTACAAGATAGTCATCAGCACCGGCATCAAAACCTTCAATTTTATCATCGGTGGTGCTTAATGCTGTAAGCATCATTATGGGAATGTGCTGGTTGCGGCTGCGGATCATTTTTGCCAGGTCGTATCCATTGATGCCCGGCAGGTTGATATCAGTAATTACAAGATTGAAACTACTGGCTTCAAAAAGCCGTAAACCTATATTGCCATCATAAGCTTTTTCCACATGGTAATCCAATTCACTTAATCCTTTGGAAAGTGTATCCGCAATCTTCTTTTCATCCTCAATCAGTAATATCTTTATGTCTTCCATTACATAAAGTTATTTTATTCCCTGCTTACAGCAGGATTAAAAAGAGATTAAAAAGCGCTATAAAGCTATTTAGACCATACTACAGCGGCTTTTTGCAGTTGCATGGCATTACTGCCGATCATTATTTGAAAATCTCCTGGTTCCCAATCGTATTGGAGATCATTATTGTAAAATTTAAGGTCGCTGGTAGTTATTATAAATTTCACTTCCTTAGCGGCTCCTTTTTGCAAAAATATTTTTTGAAAGCCTTTTAATTCTTTTACCGGCCTTACCACAGAGCCAAACATATCCCTGATGTATAATTGCACTACTTCTTCCCCATCATAATTTCCGGTATTGGTTACAATAACGGATGCTTCCAGTTTATCAGTTGCAGTAAGTTTTGTTTTACTCAGTTTTATTGTACTGTAATCAAATTTTGTAAAACTCAATCCGTAACCAAAAGCAAATTTTGGACTGTTAACCAAATCTGTATAGGCAGAAACATAATTTACATCGCTGTCATTTTTTGCAGGCCGCCCTGTGTTATAATGATTGTAATAAACAGGCACCTGCCCTTCTGTTCTTGGAAAACTGATGGGCAATCTTCCTGAAGGATTATACTCACCAAACAAAACATCAGCAATAGCATTGCCGGCCTGTGTACCCAGCCACCATGTGTATACAATTGCAGGCACATGATCAGCAGTCCAGTTAAATACCAATGGCCTGCCTGCACTTATTAAAACAACAACCGGTTTGCCGGTTGCCATAATAGCTTTGATGAGGTCTTCCTGTACACCGGGCAAATGTAAATTGCTCCTGCTCTTTGCTTCGCCTGTCATATCAGGTGCTTCACCAACACTTAGTACTACTACATCGGCTTGTTTTGCAATGGCGATGGCGTCCTCAAATCCGTCTTTGTTGTTATCATTGATATTACAACCCTTTGCATAAAGCAGGTTTGATGTATTACCTAATTTATTTTGCATGCCATTCCAGAGGGTAACAATTCTTGCCGTATCATCGGGCCAGCTGTAACTCCAAAAGCCCAGGTTATCTCTTACCGCTTTTACCAAAGGGCCTATCAACGCAATCTTTTTTGTTTGTTTTGATAAGGGTAATACCTGGTTGTCGTTTTTTAAGAGCACAATACTTTTTGTTGCTATTTCCCTGGAGAAATTAATATTATCGGCATTATTCCATTGTTGCTTTTCTCTTTCTTCGTTGCAGAATTTATAGGGATCATTAAACAACCCCATTTCAAATTTCTTTTTTAAAATTCTTTTTACGGCTTCGTCAATCACAGCTGTTTTTACTTTACCTTCTTTAACAAGTGTAGCTAAATTTTTGATATAGCTCCTGCTTTCCATATCCATATCGCTGCCTGCATTGGCGGCAAGCATGGCGGCTTCGTAATTATTTTTTGCATAGCCATGGTTAATCATTTCTCCCACGCTTCCCCAGTCACTTACTACAAAACCTTTAAAATTCCACTGGCCTTTTAAAATATCTCTTTGCAATAATTTATTGGCTGTTGCAGGAATACCATTAAGGTCATTGAAAGAATTCATGAACGTTGCAGCACCTGCATCGGCGGCGGCTTTAAACGGGGGCAGGTACACTTCATAAAGTTGTCTCATACTCATGTCAACTGAATTATAATCCCTTCCTCCAACGGCAGCGCCATACGCTGCAAAGTGTTTGGCACAAGCCATTACGGCATCCGTGTTCCCTAATCCTTTTCCCTGGAAACCTTTTACTCTTGCTGTGGCAATTAAACTCCCCAGGTAAGTATCTTCACCTGCGCCTTCCATTACCCTGCCCCAGCGTGAGTCACGGGCTATATCCACCATCGGCGCAAAGGTCCAGTGCACGCCGGCTGCAGATGCTTCTGTTGCCGCTATTCTTGCACTTTTTTCTATGGCCTGCAAATCCCAGCTTGCTGCTTCGGCTAATGGTAAGGGAAAGGTGGTGCGGTAGCCGTGAATAATATCCTGGCCGAATAATAAAGGGATTTTTAATCTCGATTGCAGGGCAATTTCCTGTAAGGTCCTGGTATGATCAACACCGGTTACATTCAGCATGGAACCAATTTTCCCTTCCCTTATCTGCGTTTGTTTATCGCCATCCTTAGTGATAGGCCCTGTTGCCTGCCAATCGCCATTGTATTGGTTCATCTGGCCGATCTTTTCATCCAGCGTCATCAGCTTTAAAACAGAATCCACTTTCTGATCGATCGTTTTTTTCTGTGCTGTACAAAAAACAACCTGTGCCATTGCAAAAAACAGCAGGCACAGGTTTTTAGAAAAATATCTTTTCATGATTATTATTTATTCCAGTTAATAGCTGCCGTTTTTACATCACGGGAATTGCCACCGATCATAATGTCAAATGCACCCGGTTCCCAATCATACTTTAAATCAGCATTGTAAAATTTCAGGTCTTCGGGAGTAATATTGAAACTAACAGTTTTTGTTTCCCCTGCCTTCAATTCAATTTTCTGAAACCCTTTTAATTCTTTTACCGGCCTGGTAATGCTGCCCACAACATCACGGATATATAATTGCACCGTTTCTTTACCATCATACTTCCCGTTATTGGTAACAGTAACACTTGCCGTTAACGTTTGATTACCTTTTAATGAACTGCTGCTCAATTTTACATCGCTGTAATTAAAACTGCTATAACTTAAACCGTAGCCAAAAGGATAAACTGGGTCATTGCTTACATCTAAATAATTACTCCTGAATTTCTGAAACCATTGTCCTTCCAATGGGCGGCCGGTGTTTTTATGATTGTAATACAAAGGAACCTGCCCTACATTCTGCGGAAAAGTAGTACTTAATTTTCCTGAAGGATTTACATCACCAAACAATACATCAGCAATAGCATAACCTGCTTCGCTGCCACCAAACCACACATTTAAGATGGCAGGCACATTTTCATTTTCCCATTTTAATGCCAGTGGCCTTCCGGTAAATAAAACCAGTACTACCGGTTTACCTGTTTTTAATAATGCTTTTAAAAGATCTTTTTGTGCTTCGGGAATTTCAATATTGCTGCGGCTGCTGCATTCGCCACTCATTTCTGCAGATTCACCTAATGCTGCCACAATCACATCAGATTGATTGGCGATGTTTACTGCTTCCTGTATAATATCTGCAGCAGCACGATTATCTCTTCCCAATGATTTGCCAAACATGCCTGCACGTTCTTCAAATGCGGCATCATAATCAAGGTTAGAACCTTTGGCGTATACAATCCTGGCTTTATCCCCTACCACTTCTTTCAAACCGGTTAATACCGAAGTAGCTTTTGAAAAATTTGCGGCTACGCTCCAGGTGCCCGGCATATTTTCTTTATTATCTGCCAACGGGCCAATTAAAGCAATGGTTCCGGTTTTCTTTAATGGTAAAATATTATTGGCATTTTTAAGCAATACAAAACTTTGTGCTGCAATGGCTCTTGCTTCCTTGCGGCTGGCGGCGGTAAAGATCTCTGTCTTTGCCCTTTGTGCATCGCAGTAGCGGTAAGGGTCTTCAAACAATCCTAATTTATATTTGGCTTCTAAAATTCTTCTGCAGGCTGCATCAATTTGCGCTAAAGTAACTTTCCCTTCTTTTAACGATTTTTGTGTGGTATTTAATAAAGCTTCAGAAACCATATCCATATCAATGCCTGCCATTAATGACCTGGCTGCAACAGTTTGTGTATCGCCAATGCCATGCAACACCATTTCGGTAATGCCGGTATAATCTGTTACCACAAAACCTTTAAAGCCCCATTGTTTTCTTAACACATCAGTCATTAGAAATTTGCTGGCGGTTGCAGGCACACCATCCACTTCATTAAATGAAGCCATGATACTTCCGGCACCTGCATCTACTGCAGCTTTATACGGAGGCAAATATTCGTTGTACATTCTCAGTTTGCTCATATCAGTTGTATTGTAATCCCTGCCGGCTTCTGCTGCACCATACATGGCATAGTGCTTTACACAACTCATAATGGTATTATTTTTCGACAGGTCGTTACCCTGGTACCCTTTTACCATGGCCTTGGCAATTTGTCCGCCGAGATAGGCATCTTCACCATTACCCTCTGCAATGCGCCCCCAGCGTGGGTCACGGGCAATATCCACCATAGGAGAAAATGTCCAGTTGATGCCATCTGCACTGGCTTCCTGTGCAGCAATTTGTGCGCTACGTTCAATGGCTTTCATATCCCAGGTGCAAGATAGACCTAACGGTATGGGAAACACGGTTTCATAACCATGTATCACATCCATACCAAAGATCATCGGGATTTTTAAGCGGCTTTCTTCCACTGCCACTTTTTGTACCGCCCGGATCTTTTCCACTGATTTGATATTGAACAGACCGCCTACTTTTCCTTCTTTAATTTTTTTACCAATATCAGAATTACCGGCCTGCCCCGTAACAATATCTCCCGAGCCGGGTAAATTTAATTGTCCGATCTTTTCTTCTAATGTCATTTTCTTCATTAAGGCGTCAATGAAGGTTTTCATTTTTGCATCATTGGATGTTTGTGCGCCTGCACTCATTGCTATCACTACCAATAATCCTGTAAGTAACTGTTTCATGTGAGAATCGTTTTTATTTCTGTAAATATGGTTCGAGTATTTTTTGCCAGATGGCATAGCCTTTGGCATTCATGTGTAATCTGTCTTCTATAAAAATACCGGCGATCGGTTTACCATCCGCATCCAGCATGGCTTTCCATACACTCACAAAGCTGGTATTCTTTTTTTTCTTTAAATATTTCCTGATCCGTTTGTTGGCATCTATCATCCTGTCTCTCATCTGCCAACGTGAAGGGCAAGGCTTTAATGAAATAAATACAATGGAAGTGGCCGGCAATTGTTGCCGGATATCGGTATATAATTTCTTAAACCTGGCCAGGACGATTTTACCAGATACCGTATCTGATGAAGCCACATCATTCTCCCCGCAATAAATTACAATTTGTTTGGGCTGATAAGGAAAGATGATATCTTTTTCGTAACGTATCACATCGTTTAAAACAGAGCCGCCAAAACCCCTGTTAATAATAGTATGACCGGGGAAATAACTTTGTACATCTTTCCATTTGGTAAAAGACGAACTGCCCACAAAAAGTATAGCATTTTTTGGAGGAGCATCGATAGCGTCTTGTTTTTTAAATGCAGCGATATCGCTGGCAAATGGCTGGGCATTGGCAACAACAACAAACAACACACATAGGAAACCCGATATGATTTTTTTTATCATGATTTATTATTCAGCTTTGATTGTTTTATACTTTTCTGATACCCCATTCTCATTGATCGCCTCAATGGTAAAATAATAAGGCTTTTGCAGGTCCATTCCTTTAAACCAGTATTCGTTATTATCCATTACCATAATGCAACTATACAATTTATCCGGCGCTGTACCATAATAAATATTGCAGGCAAAGGCATTTTCTACCGGGCTCCATTTTATCCAGGCACTGCGTTTATCTTTTTCGGTACGTAACACTATAAATTGTTTAACAGCATCTGGCTTTGTGCCGTTACCATTGCCAAACACACGTAAGCCACTGATAGCAAATTTGCCCGTGGGCATGTGCACATTTTCCATTTTTATAAACCTTGCCTGTACGGGATTTTGCAGCTCCACATAATCATGCGGCACATCAGTTTTATTAGTGCTTTTATCAATTAACACCGTCCATTTTTTGCCATCAACAGAATAATACATTTTATATTGATGATAAATATTGGTTTGCTTACCTAAGAAAGCGGCATCCTGGTCGGCATAATTAATTTGCACGGCATTTACCGTTGATACATTACCCAGGTCTGTTTGAATAAATTCTCCCGCATTGCCACTAACAGCACTCCAGTAAGTTTTCAGGTCTTCGTCATTAGCATTATTGGCATGAAAACCGCCCAATGTTGAAGACACTGTAACGGGCTTTTTATAATTGAGTAAATACCAGTTAGCAAATCCGCTTCCATATTCGTTTTTTGAAGCCGAAGGTATATAATGCGGATAATCACCAAAAGCAGTATTGCACCACATTACATCATCTTTATCAAAGCCTGCCGGCCAGATGCCTAACCTCCGTTCAAAATTATTTTTTACTGAAAGCATTATGGTGCTGATGTGCCAGTAGTTATTATAATTGTCAGTAAAAGTGCTGCCATGCCCGGCGCCTCTTGCAAAGCCCCCTAATTTCATACTTAACGGATCTGATTGATTGTCGAAAAAACCCAAAGGTTCTTTACTTACCGCAACACCATCGGCATAACCACTGAATTCTGTTCCCGGGGCGCCGTATTGCAGGTAATATTTTCCATTGTGTTTCGTCATCCACGATCCTTCAATAAACGGATCTAAAAATGTATTGTCCATATGCTCTCCAAATCGTTGCCATCCAAAACGCCAGTCCTGTAACTTGATCATTTCCTTTCGTGTACCAATGGGCTTAAATGTTTTCCTGTTTAGCTCTATACCATACAAGGGATATTGATTGCTGCTGCCATTGTACATGTATAATTTCCTGTCATCATCAGTAAAAAATGCAGGGTCCCAGCCACCAATTTCAAATGAATCTACCAGAGGTTTCCATTCATTGGCTTTAGGGTTGGTGCTCATCCATAATGTAAACTTACTGGTATAGGTAGAACCGAATACCAGCATGGTATCGCCCACTATTCCAACCGCAGGTGCACATAATTCATCATAGCCCTGGTTCCAGGGACGTAGAAATTTTTTGGAAATAAAATTCCAGTTCAGCATATCCTTGCTCCACCAGTACCCCCACTGATTGGTGCTGAACAAATAATATTCATTTTTATAATTCACAATAACCGGATCGGCAGTGGCCCGGTGTTTTCCCCATTCAGAAAAATTAGGAATGGGCGTATAGCCATAATCGATATTAATGGGATTACAATACGTTTTTTGTTGTGCATTGCCGGACAAAGCACCTGCAATAATCGCAATAGCGAAAAATAATTTCTTCATGATCATAAATTTCCTTTTTTCATTTCTTCTAGTGCATGATTTACTGCTCTTGCAGTAAAAGCCATATATAAAATAGAGGGGCTCTGGCTACCGGTACTGGTCATACAAGCGCCGTCTGTTACAAATACATTTTTGCAATGGTGCAGTTGATTGAATTCATTTAGTAAAGAGGTTGCAGGATCTTTCCCCATGCGCACACCTCCCATTTCATGAATGTCCAGGCCCGGGGGTTGTTTGCTATCGTTGGTAGTAATATCTTTTACACCGGCTGCTTCCAGCATTGCCTGGCCCTGTTCTAAAAAATCCTGTACCATTTTATCATCGTTATCATCATAACCAACGGATGTGATCAGTAAAGGAATGCCCCACTGATCTTTTTCAGTTGTGCTCAGCCGAACATGATTGGTGGCCTTGGCGATCGTTTCTCCCTGCATGTACATGTACACGCCCCATTTGCCGGGTTCGCTGATGGCTTCTTTATATGCTTCACCCAGCAAGGGCTGAACATTTCTGTCACTAAGAAATTCACGGGATGCTCCTGAATAGATAACATAACCGCCATAAAAATCAGTATCTCTTTTCTCTACATTCCTGTAATTGGCCACAATACATTCTGCCGGTTTGGCTACTTTATAATACATCTCTGTAAAACCATCTATATTTCCGTACATGCTTCCACGATAGTTGTGAAAACAAATGTATTTGCCCAGTAAGCCACTGTCATTTCCCAACCCATTGGGAAAGCGGTTGGATGTGGAGTTGAGTAAAATTAAATTGGTATTTAATGTTGATGCGTTTACAAAAATGATCTTTGCAAAAAACGCTGTTTCCTGTTTGGTGATGGTATCGATCACTTTTACACCAATGGCTTTTTGTTTTTGTTCATCATAAATAATGGAATGAACTACAGAGTGCGGCCGTATAGTTAAGTTGCCTGTTTTTTTTGCCCATGGCAACGTACTGCTTACTGAGCTGAAGTAGCCGCCCAGCGGGCATCCCCTCATACACAGGTTCCTGTTCATGCATTGGGTACGGCCCTGGTCAATATGAATTTGTTCAGGCTCGGTAATATGTGCCCACCTGCCGGAAACATAATGGCGGTTGAATTTCTCTTTGATTATTCGCTGCGTGTATAATTCTACCACATTTAATTCATAGGCCGGCAAAAATTCCCCGTCGGGCATTGATGGAATCCCTTCCCTGTTGCCACATACACCAATAAATTTTTCTACATAGCTGTACCAGTCTTTAATATCATGATAGCCTAATGGAAAAGATTGCCCGTAACCATACCGTTCCGGTGCAGTAAAATCATATTCGCTCCACCTGGCACATGCCCTGCCCCAGGTTAATGATTTACCTCCTACCTGGTAACCACGTATCCAGTCAAAAGGTTTTTCCTGTACATAAGGATGATCAGCATCCTTAACAAAAAAATGCTGTGTATCTTCTCCATACCCTGCCGCTTTGCTGATCAAAGGATTTTTTTGTTTTGTTTCGTTGGTAATTTGTCCGCGGTGAGGCAATTCCCATCTTGACAAATTAGCCGTAGGATAATCTTTGATGTGTTGAATATCCCGGCCTCTTTCCAGCACTAAAGTTTTCAGTCCTTTTTCGCACAACTCCTTTGCGGCCCAGCCCCCGCTGATACCACTGCCAATTACAATAGCATCGTAAGTATTTTGCGTGGTGGCCTTGTTGTTGATATGTACCTTTAAACTATCCGGCATGTTGTTTGTAAAAATTAATTTTTTATAGCGGTGCTTTTAAAGCCTAATTTTTTTAACCCGTTTTGTATATCCGGAATCTTCATAAATAAATGCCACAACAATCCTGTCCTGTAATTTTCAATCATGGTTACAATCGGGCCTTCGTCAATAGCTAAATGCGATTTTGCATACCAGTTATGGTGAATGCTGAATCCATCTGCAAATCCGTATTTACTCCATAACTTATTGCCAAGCTCATAATAGAAATACCGTAAGGCCTGCATACTTTCTTTTGGCGTATATGGCATTGATGAAATAGCCGCAGTAGGTTGTATTACGCCGCGATCATTTTCCGGACTGTGTGCAACATAACCTTTGTAACTGTCGCCTGCTGTAAGTCCCCAGCATTGTTCGCTGTAACCTTTAAAGTGGTTGGGATTTTCAATACAATAAGCCCGGTTAATAAGCGTGTGGTTCTTTCCCTGTAAAAAATAATCATTACCTAACGAATCTGTAAGGCCATTGGGATTAATACCCTGGAAAGTGTATTGTTCAAAAAATAATGGCCCGCCTTTATCTTTATCATAATTACCAAGCGGTAATCTGTAACCATAATATTCTTTCCCGTTTGTAAAGCCCATACTTCCTGCCCATGTACCATCATACACAGCTTTTGAAATGGAATGATATGGTGAGGAAGCAGACATGATATAAGTGATCAGGCATTCGTTATAGCCCCATATAGGAAAATTCATATCAAAACCATTGTTGGGACTCCAGTGCCAGAACAATTTATCCTGCCCGTTCGTGTGCCAGTTCCAGTTAGCTGCACCCCACATCTGGCTGATGCGTTTACGCAGGTATACTTCTCTTGCAGTATTATTATTAAAATATTCCCGTGCACATAAAAAACCCATCAGCAAATAAGAGGTTTCCACCAGGTCTGCCCCATCATCCAGCCTGTCGAATTTAATTGTTTTTCCTGTTCTGCCATTCATAAAATGCGGGTAGATGCCATGATAGCAATCTGCATTAATTAAAAAATCAGCGATCTTTATTAAACGACGAACAGCCGTATCTCTTCCGATCCATCCACGTGATACGGCCACAACTGTACTCATGATACCAAAGCCGGTACCTCCTATTGCACCTGCATCGGGCCCGAATTCAGTATGGCTGAAGTTGGGCTCATCCCAGGCTTCATTAATATAATCCCAGTAATGTTCTGCCAAAACAGTATTGTCTCTTTCCAATGCCAGGCCACTTACGGGGTGTGCACCATGCCAGAAAAAACGAAAGGTTTGTTTTTGTACCAGTTCCAGCAACTGATCATCTGTCAATCCTTTGATGATACCAACCGGCACAATACTATCCGGGCCATCACCATATTTACCTTTGGTTAAGGCAGATGATTTTATTTGTGCATTGCAAAAGAATACAGCAGCAAGAAAATATATACAGCAGATCGTTGTTGTTGTCTTCATTTATAAAATTTACAACTCAGTTGTACAACTTTAGTTTAACCAGGGGCTTTCAAAGCTTAATTTCTTTAACCCGTTTTTTATTTCGGGGCAGCTCATAAATAATTTCCAGATCAAACCGCTACGGTAATTCTCAATCATGGCCACTATTGGCCCCTGGTCAATAGCAAGATGAGAACCGGCATACCAGTTTTTTGTTTCATTAAAGGCATCTACAAAACCATATTCGCTCCATATCTTATCGCCCAGGTCAAAATAAAAATGTTTTAAGGCTTTCATACTGTATTCCGGTGCATAAGGAAATGCACTTAATGCAGCAGTGGGTGCAATGGTGCCACCATCATTAGTGGGTGAATAGGCATCATAACCGTTGTAAGTGTCACATGCTGTCAATCCCCAGCAATTTTCTCCGTAGCCTTTAAATTTTTTCGGATTGTCCAGGCAATACGCATGATTAATAAGCGTATGGTTCTTATTTTGCTCCCAGTAATCAGCATACCGGTCTTTTAATCCTCTCGGGTCTAATCCCAAAAAAGAATATTGGGAAAAGAACAAAGGGCCGCCATAATCAAAACCTAGCGGTAATTTGTACCCGTAAAATTCTTTCCCGTTTTTAAAAAAATTACTTTCTGCCCAGCCCCGGTGATACACCGCAGCAGGTACCTGGTATTTTTCATTTGGAGAGGATGCTGCAAGAATATACATGATCAGGCATTCATTAAAACCATGTACCGGGAAATTCATGGCCCAGCCATTATTGGGGCTCCAGTGCCAGTACAATACTTCCTGGCCGCCTTTGGTAAACCAATTCCATTCTATATCGGGCCACATCCACGAAATTTTATTGCGCAATTCCCTTTCAATTTTATTATCGTTGTTAAAGTATTGCCTTGCACATAATAATCCCTCAAATAAATAAGAAGTTTCTACCAGGTCGGCGCCATCATCTTTTCTGCTGAAAGGAATTGTTTTACCGGTACCGCCATCCATCCAGTGCGGAAATGCACCGTGATAGGAATTGGCTTTCAATAAAAAATTCACCATCTTCAGCATGAACTTTGCTGCGGTATCACGGGTGATCCATTTTCTTTCTGTGGCAACAATCACACTCATGATGCCGAAACCAGTACCACCAGTGGTTACTGTTTCATTGCCATAACCAAAATTCTCATTGCTTCTTTCCCTGGCCATACCGCTTACCGGGTGGGCAAAATCCCAGAAGTATTTAAATGTTTGTTTCTGTACGATGTCCAGTAATGCAGAATCAGAAAGATCCTTTGGCCGGGCTTTTGCATCAAATGATGCAGGCTTTACGGCATTTTTTTGCGCTGTAAGCTGCAGGCTGGTAAAACAAAGCAAAACAAAAAGCAACCGTCTCATCATTTTTTTAATTTATCTTTTTATAAGTAAGGAGCAGTAAAACCCAATACATTCTTCATCCCGTTTTTTACTTCGGGGCAACTGGTTAATAAATTCCAGATCAACTGGCTCCTGTAATTTTCAAGCATTATAATTATAGGCCCCTGGTCAATAGCTAAGAATGAACTGGCATACCAAAGATCTTTTAAAGAAAAGGCATCTACAAAACCATATTCTTTAAAAATCTTATCTCCCAATTTGTAATAGAAGAACTTTAATGCAGCCATACTTTCTGCAGGAGTATATGGCATTGATGATAGTGCTGCGGTTGGCGAAATTACACCGATATCATTGTTAGGTGAACTGGCATTGTAGCCATTGGGTACATCACTAGCCGTTAAGCCCCAGCATAAATTACTATACCCAAAAAATCCATTGGGATTGGCCTTGCAATATTCATAGTTAATTTTTGTATGATTAATTACCTGGGTTTGATAATTGGCATAAGTATCAGTTAATACGTTAGGAGAAGTACCCATAGGATTAATACCAAGGAATGAGTAATGTTCGAAAAACAGCGGGCCACCGTTGGCAGCACCTAACGGTAGCTGGTAACCGTAATAGGTAGCGCCGTTTACCATGGCTCCATTTCTTGCAAAACCCTCTTTATACACCACCTGGGGAATACCAAATGTGGTGGATGATGCCGCCATGATGTAAGTGATCAGGCATTCATTCCAGCCTTGTATTTTCACATTCATATCCCAGTTGTAAGTAGGACTCCAATGCCAGTATAAAACATTACTGGTGCCTTGCCTGAACCAGCTCCATTCTACGGCATTCCACAACGTATTAATATCTGCCCTTAAGGTGGTTTCATCTGCTGCAGGACCATTAAAATATTGCCTTGCTGTTAACAGGCCTGCCATTAAATAAGAGGTTTCTACCAGGTCAGCACCATCATCCTTTGTACTGAATGGTATTACTGCGCCTGTTGTTCCATTCAGCCAATGTGGAAATGCGCCATGAAATTTTTGTGCAGTGTTTTTTAAGAATCCAACGATCTTTTGCATCCTTACCACGGCTTCAGTTCGTGTAATAAAATTTCTGCTTACGGCAACAGGAATTGCCATGATACCAAAACCCGTTCCGCCTGAAGTAACTGTTTCTGGTGTTGCATTACTTCTCTCTCTTGCCAAACCACTTACCGGGTGGCCATAATCCCAAAAGTATTTAAATGTTCTTTTTTGAATGGTATCCAGTAATGCATTGTCACTGATCAAAGGAAATTTATCAGTAGAATCTATTTGTGTGATGAATTGAAAATTAAGATCAGTATTCAGTTTTCCTTTTTTTACTGATTGCAATACAGTAGATGCAACCACATTATACCGGGTTAAATTTTTCAATGCTGCTGAAGAAGTAATGACCAATGTGCTGTCGTTATTTTCGTAAGTAAAATTTACCGGTACTGCCACTGTACCGTTTTCGGTAAGTGAAACCGCAGCAGTAACGGTGGCTCTGTCCAAAACATTATTGAAAGAAAGCCTGATGGCGGCGGTAGTTTTTATGTTATAAGTAACACCGGAGGCAGCAACAATACTGTTATCAAGTTTAATTGCTGTATTGCTTAGCGGAACCGGTGTGGGATCTGCCGGAGGGGTAGCCACGGTATCTTTTTTACCACAAGCTGTGGCAAAAAAGATCACCGAAAACAAGAGCATTATATAATTTCCGTTTACTTTTTTCATATAGAATAGTTAAAAAACCAATGTAGAAATTGAATGTGGCAATGCAGTGGCTTCAGCTGCTTTTCCATTGATCCATAAATAAAATTTGGTGGAGGCATTGCCATCATTCATTACAATAACAGCAATGGTACCATCAGGATTTTTGAAGGCTGTAGTTTGCAACTGGCTGCGGCTTGCTGCACTTACAATTCTTTTGGCACCCGGCTGTATGAATTTTGAAAAATGGCCGATATAATAATATTCATTGGTATAGATCAGTTCGCCTGTTTTAGTATTACCAATGATTGGAGCAAAACAAAAATTACCCACATGATTAGGGCCGCCGGTTTCATCTAATAAAACATTCCAGTCGGTAAATCCTACAGAACCATTATTAAAATCGTGGATCATATTGGCACCATACTTCTCTCCCAGTTTCCAGTCGTGTACTTTTGTAAGATCAAATGCTTCTTTGCAACCTTCGGTAAATAATAAATTTTTACCGGGAAAAGCTTCGTTCACCAATTTCAGGTTATCATACATCGGTTCTCCGCCGCTCCATGGCTCGTACCAGTGAAAGCCAATGCCCCATAAATATTTAGCCGCTTCAGGATCATTTAATAATGTACTTGCTCTCTGGTACAATAAGTCCCTGTTATGATCCCAGCCAATGATTTTTTTATCACCAAGGCCTGCAGCCTTCATTGTAGGCCCCAAATTATTTTTCAGGAAATCCCTTTCTTCTTCTCCGGTAAAAATGCAGCTCTCCCATTTTTGTGTAGCCATCGGTTCGTTCTGGATAGAGATGCCCCAGATAGGAATTCCTTCTGCTTCATAAGCTTTTATAAATTTTGTATAATAGTTTGCCCAGGGCTGGTAAAATTCTTTTTTCAATTTGCCTCCATGCAAAATATCATTATTGGTTTTCATAAATGCAGGTGGGCTCCACGGGCTTGCAAATAAAGTAAGTTTGCCTCCGGCTGCTGCAATAGCCTGTTTGATAAATGGAATACGAAATTGTTTATCGTGCTGTACACTAAAAGTTTTTAATGCAGCATCGCCTTCAGTAATGTAGGTATAGGTATCACTTGAAAAATCGCAGCTGTGAATATTGGTTCGGGCAAAATTATACCCAATACCTTTTGTCTTGCTGAAATAGGCTTGCATAAATTCTTCCTGCTTCTCTTTTGACAATTTTGCAAAAGTTTCTGCCGATGCATCAGTTAGAGCACCGCCAATACCTAAAAAGGTTTGAAAAGATTTATTGGGATCCACAAAAATGCACACCTGTGTTTCCAGGGGCTGCGGCATAGCGCTGAATGTGGATGTACCGGTTACAGATAAACGTAAATTACTGCTATCTGCGGTGGTGTATACCGTTACTTTTTTTCCGGTAGCGGAAAAAGGTGCTGTTGTTCTTTTGGTTTGTGCAGTTGCATTGTGATAACAAAACGAAACCAGCATTGCAATTACTACTCCTGCATTTATTTTTTTCATGTGATTATTTTAAAATGAGTTATTACCAAACATAAGTTGCTGCAGCGCCGGCAGGCAAAGCAGATACTATTGAGCGGGTATTGGATTTAATGGTTACTACCTGTGGTGTTGACGTATCATTTAATACCAATACTACTGTTTTACCAGCGGGAGTTTTAAAAGCCACATTTGATAAACCACTGGTAGTGCTGCTTGCAATACGCACCGAACCTGCAGGGATGAACTTAGAAGCCTGGGCAATGATATAATACCCCACATTCCTGTTGATGGTACCATCTAATGTGATGGCGCCTTTACATTGTGTGCAACCGCCGGGTGTATGCGGATTAAAACCACCATCATTGGCAAGGTTCCATTCCAGTGCATTTTTACTCCAGTTGATCATGGAACCGATCACTACATTTTTTACATGCCATAAAAAATCGCCGTTAAATGTTCCTGTAGATCCTGTCCATTGCTCGGTGAAGTATAAATTTTTATCGGGATGTGCACTATGTACCGCACTCAAGGCGCTGATATCGCCGGCATACAAATGAAATGCTGAACCATTGATGAATGGTTTTGCAGCAGCATCATTCAACACTGTAATGGGATAAGTGGGATTATCGCAATTATGATCCCATACAATAATTTTTGTACTCAATCCTGCCGCCTGGAACTTAGGGCCCAAAGCAGTTTTTACAAAGGCGGCTTCTTCCAAAGCAGACATTACCATACTTGGATTATTACCTCCATGCTGCGGTTCGTTTTGAATGGTTACCGCATCAATGGTAATACCCTTTGCCTGCATGGCCTGTATGTACTTTACAAAATACTGTGCATATACTGTATAATATTGTGTTTGTAATCCTCCACCCATTGAATTACCATTGTCTTTCATCCACACCGGCGCACTCCATGGGCTGGCCAGTATTTTTATATTGGGGTTGATAGCAAGGATCTGTTTTAAAACGGGTATCACATCAACCGTATCTTCCGATAAACTGAAATTGGTCAGATTGATATCTGTTTGCCCTGCAGGCATATCATCATAACTAAAAACGCTGGCGCTCAGATCAGAAGCACCAAGGCTTACCCTTAAATAACTTACCCCGATTGAGTTTGCAGCAGATCCGAATAATTCATTGAGTAAATTGGCTTTTTCTGTTGCCGGTAATGCATTAATCAAAGAAGCACTGCCCCCGGTTAAGGTATAACCAAAACCATCTACTGTTTGAAAAATCTGGGTACTATCTAAAGTAATGGTTGCAGGGGCACCTGAGCCACTGCTTAACGCCAACAGGCTGGCTTGTTTTTGTAATAATATAGATTGGTCTGCCTTGGTAACCCACATGGCCACATCACTGTTATCAGGCGTGGGTGTTCCGCCTCCGCCGCCGGTACCTCCGCCTGAACTGGTAGTTGATTTTTTTGTACAATTGCACTGCACAGAAATCAATCCCGCCAGTATCAATACAATTCCGGCAATCTTAAAATATTTTTTCATAGTAATCATTTTTATAGTCACTTGTAATAGTTTTATTGAGCTTGTAAAAAAATCAGTTTTTTATTATTGCGTGCAATAACCAGTAGCTTTTTACCACCTGCGGCATTCAGCCATTTTATATCTCTTACTTCTCCGTCAATGGCCGGCAGTTTAGTTTGTTCGGTAAAACCAGCCGTTTTATTATCGAATGAGAATAATGTTGGAAACAAAGCATCGTATCTTCCTTCGTACGGAATAACACCATAAAAATTCCCGCCGGCTATATAAGCACTATTTTTAGTTGCAGCAGCGGTTGCGAATGACATCAGCGGAGCCATTTGTAATTCATCAGGTAAATTGGTGGCTTTAAAATTTCCTTTACCATCATTAATAAAGCAGGTTGATGAAAGTGTTTCTGCTTTTAATTCTTTATAATCTTTAAACAGGTCGAAGAACATATACTGCACTGTTTTACCCGCCACTTCGCTGTAGGTGAGATAAGCCTTCTTTAAAACAGGTAGCGGCCTTTCCAATTCATCTTTGGCAAGAAAAGGATATTCTTTTCCATCAATGGTATACGCCATCACTTGTTCTACCGAACCATTTTTATCAAAATCTTTTACATACAATTTTAAGGGGCCATTTTTACCGGCATATAATTTTGAATTGTGGCCCCAGTTTCCGGCAAGTATATCTGTAAAGCCATCGCCATTTACATCGGTGGTATAAATTGTTTGCCAAAGCCCGGTTGAACCGGCTATATCGGTTTCGGAAAAAATGCCTTTGTTATTAAGATAAATTTTTACGGGCATCCATTCTCCGGTAACCACCAGGTCCTGCCAGCCATCATTATTAATATCTGCAAATGAAGCACCGGTTACTATACCGATGTGATCTGCTTTAATTACTGCAGCTGCAGCTGCTTTAAAATTTCCTTTACCATCGTTGATCAGTAAATAAGAGGTTTGCGGTTCGCCGTATGCTTTGGAATTGGCAAGGCCGCCAACAAAAATATCAATATCACCATCCTTATCAATATCAGCAACCGTTACACATGATTTATTGGTGAGTATTTTGGGTAAGGCGTTTTCATTTAAAGTAAAATGCCCTTTACCATCATTGATATACAACCTGTCGGCCAGCATATTGCTGCCATCAAAATACTGGTTGCCGCCACTTACCACATACAGATCGGGATACGTATCATTATTGGCATCAAAGAAAACAGCATCCACATCCTCAGCATCAGCATTTTTACTAAATACTGCTGTATCAATCGATGAAAAAGTTCCGTTAGTATTTTGCAATAATAACGTTCCCGCTTGCCCGTAAGCGCCACAGGCATACATATCATCAAGGCCGTCTTTATTAATATCTGCAACAGCAATTTTTGGCCCACGGGTTGATTCTGCATGCGGAATTAAATACTGCACATTAAAATCCACAAACTCATTTTCTTTGTGCTGCCAGTTGATGTTGACCTGGTCAGTAACATCATTTAAAACAGGCATTGCAGGCTTAAAGTAATCAGTATAGGTAAAAACACCTGCAGCATCTTTTTTATTTACACTGATCTGTTTGTTGGGTACAATATTTTTGATGGATTGAAATTGCTGATCAGGCCAAACAATCAACATACTATCAATAGTAGAATCTGCACCCAATCCAAAATGTAAACGGGTATCAGATGACGATTGAAAACCACGGGTCAGCATCAGCTCTTCAAACTGCATTTTTCCTTTTTGAAATATCCATGCCTTACAACCAATACCAAAAGTATTGCTGCTATCACCCTTAAACGAAAGCGAAATATAATTTTTAACTACCGAATTATTCTTTAGCACCACTGCGGGGGCATTAATACTATTGATAACAAGATCCAGGTCGCCATCATTATCTAAATCTGCATAGGCTGCGCCATTGTAGTAACCTTTCATGGCACCGGTTCCCCAATTATCACTTACGTCCGTAAAATTAATTTTACCTTCTCCTTTAAATAAAAAAGGGTGTGCACTGCCATCCGGCATTTTTTCAATCGCTATATCATCATATGCATCGGTCTGGTTCATGCCTTTCTTTGCTTCCAGGTCGCTTACAAAACGCACATAATCCAGGTCAACAGGGCGCTTTACAATACCACTGGAAATGAAAAGATCTTTATTGCCATCATTATCAAAATCTGCAAACAAAGGGCACCAGCTCCAATCGGTGGCTGATACGCCGCTTTGCAAAGAAGTTTCACTAAAACTTACACCATTGCCATTATTTTGCTGCAAACAGTTTTTTGAATATTGATTCTGAAACCCATTTTTCTCTAATTTGAATTTATAGATGTCGGCATTTTCATCGCTGCCGTATGTCTTCAGGGTTTTTTCATCAGGTGGTAACATATCTACTGTAACCAGGTCTAATTGTCCATCGTTATTATAATCGGCGACATCATTACCCATACTAAACCTGCTGTAATGCCCGAAATGCCTGGCGCCTTCTTCTTTGAACACGCCATTTTTCTGGTTAACGTAATAATAATCATTCTCATGAAAGTCGTTGCCAATGTAAATATCATCCCAGCCATCATTATTAATATCTGCAATAGCTAGCCCAAGGCCATACCCTAACTTGCTTTGGTAGATGTTTGCTTCTTTTGAAACATCAGTAAATTTTCCGGTAGTTTTTAAATCGTTCCTGTATAACCTGTCGCCAGAAGAAGAATCGTATACCATTCTCCTGCTGGTATCCACAATGGTGGCATGTGGATTATGCGATTGATTAAGAATATAACAATCCAGGTCACCATCATGATCGTAATCAAAAAAAGCGGTTTGCGTGGTAAAGCAGGCAGTATTTAATCCGTAGGCTTCACTTTTTTCTGTAAAAGTGCCGTTGCCGTTATTAATGTATAATTCGTTGTGGCCTGTTAATCCGTATTTACCACTCACAGATGATACATAGATATCCAGTAAGCCATCGCTGTTTACATCCGCCATGGTAGACCCGGTACACCAGTCTGAAATGCCCTTCACGCCTGCTTTATCAGTAATATCTTCAAATTGCATATTGCCTTTGTTCAGGTACAATTTATTATTGCCCTTACTATTGGCAGTAAAATAAATATCGGGCAAGCCGTCATTATTAATATCGCCGGTTGAAACACCGCCACCATTATAATAATACAGGTAATATAAAATGCTGAATAATTTTTTCTTTTCCAGGTTATTGGCAAAACTGATATGTGTATCCGAAGAAGGCAGGCTGGTGAATAAAGTATCTTTTTTTTCTTTGCATGCATTTATAAGAAGGCTTGGTAAAACCAATAAACAAGCAATATATTTTTTGTAATGCTGCATTTAGTGCGTTGATTTTTCTTTAAGTAATGCTAATATCTTTTGTGTTTCTTCGGGATAATTTTTAACCAGGTGCGTATGCATTAATGCTGCCGCCGGCGTTGTTTTTCCCTGCAGTAAAACAGCAATGGCCATTGATGGCTGTTCGGGCATATGGCATGCAGTGCAACGTGTACTGATAGTTTTGCTGCCCAATTGATTGGTCATTTTACAGATCACGGCGTCTTTATGGCTATCATTATGACAATTCATGCAACGTTGCGAAAATAATGAGTCGTTACCTTTTTCGTTTTTATGCGGATCGTGGCAGGTGTTACAGGTAAGTGTGCTACTCATTTTAAAACACTTGCTTGCTGCCAGTAGGCCAAACTGGTTACCATGTACATCAATGCTGTTAATATCTCTACCTGTAGTATCAATGGCAAAAAAATCAGGTAGTTTATCTCCTGCTTTAAATTGAAAGGAAGGTTTTGTTTTTTGTAATCTTCCTCCGTGGCATAAAGCACACATATCTAAATTTTGCTGCCTTGAAAATGAAGCAGGATTAATAATGAATTTTGCTGTTTTATCATTGGGGTTTTGCGTTTGGTATTTTACGTGTTGAGCGGCGGGGCCATGGCATCTTTCACAATCCACACCCAATACAATACGGCGCTGATCAAATTCTTCAGGTTCCTTTCCCGGCGCCGAAATTTTTTCAGCATAAGTAGCGTGGCATTCCAGGCAACGGGATGTTACGGGCCGGTTAAAAGCAATTTTATTAGGGTAACCGGGACTGTTACTCCACTCCCCTGCACTGGTAAAATAGGTAATGGGGAGTTGTACCAGTTTATTGCCCACCCAGGAAGCATACGATTGCCCTTTTGTTCCGGAGCCAATAGTAATATCGAAACGTTCCCTCTTTTTTCCCACGCCATTTATATAAGCAACCTGGTAAAGACCACTGTCTGCTTTTTCCATGGCTATCATCTCCATAGTATTGTAAGCAAAAGTATTTTTACCGGTATCAAAACTGCCTTTGATATTTGTAGCTGCGGCTGGTTCAGAAGTGTGAAAATGTGCCGTATTTACATGAGACGCTGCAATGGCTTTATGGCAAGAGGCACAGGATGCAGAACCGGCATAATCGCTATAGGCAGTTACTGTTGCAGTAGCCGATTTATCCTTTTCGTTATTGATGCATTTTGTAAAGAGCAACATGCATGACACAATAAAAAGAAGCGTAATTAATGAAGACCGGTATTTAAGAATGCCTTTCATATTTTGAGCTGATTACCCAACTGCATTTCAATTTCGGAAAGTGTACAATTTAAAAAAGGGCTGAACAAAAAACTTTTGTCAGCCCTTTGTGGATTTGCTGCCTGCTATATGAAAAAAACTTACAATTTACTTGCGTATAAGGCGCTTACTTCTGCTGCTGTTAAAGCAGTACCATATAACCTGAATTGGTCTATTGATCCATCCCAGTTATTCATCCAGGTGTTTTTGCTATGGGTGTAATCACTAAGGCCACCAATTACAAAATCATCATAGTCACCAAAACCATCTTTTAATGGAGAAGGTGTGCTCAATGTATTTGTTCTGAACATGGTACCATCAATGTAGGCTACTAAGGTAGAATTAGTACCGTTGTAAGTAAATGCCAGGTGATGCCAGTTACCATTCAATACATTTGGCATACCATTGCCATTGATATATTCTGTCCATTGATCCATGATATACAATTTGCAATTACCAACGCTGGTTGTGCTCCAGTCTTCAAACTCTAAAAATAATTTAGTGTTTGTCCAGCTGTAATCTTTTTTATCCATAGAAAAAGCAAAGTTGGTGCCTTTACCGGATGCTTGTGGCGTTTTTTTGATCCAGAATGCAATGGTAAAGCTGGTAGCCTTGCCAAAATCGTTAACACCTGCATATTTAGCAATGGCTGTTTCGCTTCCTTTATAGCATTTGCCTGATATACCATCAGCTACAGCGCCGGTATTGGTTGCAGGAAAATTAGCACGGGTGCTGTCTACCGCATTCATTAAAGGATTGGTAGTAGTACCATCAAAAGCTACATAAAATTTTAAAGGCCCGCCCGGAGGGTTGGCATCTTTTGGATAATCACCTAAAGCCGGCTGTGTAGTTTTTTTACAACCTGATGCTGCAATAAAAAACACCAGGATAAAAGAGGCATTTTTAAGTATTTTACTAAAAGTGTTCATAATTGTTTTTTTTATAAATGAGTATTATAAAATCCCTGCCCGTTAAATAACAGGCAGGGAATATTTTTTACCATTCAGGATTTTGTTTCAACACACCACCTGACAGGTCAATTGCTTTTTGAGGTATAGGATAGAACCTGCAACGGTTAGTATAACCCAAAGGTCCTAACTCTGTAATAGCATCGCCCCAACGAACCAGGTCGTAAAAGCGATAGCCTTCCATTGCAAACTCCCATCTTCTTTCGTCTTTAATAGCCTGGCGCATCTGAGCCTGGTTTACGAAAGCAATATAAGGTACAATTGTACGGCCTATAGCTTTGCCACCGCTTGCCCTATACCTGATCTTTTCAAGATTTGCTGCTGCAGTTACACCATCTCCAGATTCGTTAGCAGCTTCTGCAAGCATTAATATAACGTCTGCATAGCGTAATATTCTGTGGTTAACCCAGTCTGCACCACCACTTCCGAAAATCTGTCCGGTAAACTGGCGCATTGCAGGATCAGAATATACTTTTTTATTCCAGTAAGGCTGGTCAAGGCCAGGGCCCGGAGCATAAGCAGGTAACGTTGCACCATACCCGCCCGCAGCCTGTCCGCCATCAAACTGTCCTGAATAAAGAATGGTTTGAGTTTTACGTGGATCGGTAGCCGGCCATGCGGTTTCTAATTTTTGTGTAGGTGTGTTCCAGCCCCATCCCAAGTTCCAAACATTGCTGGCACCACCCTGTCTTACGTTCTGGCTGGTAGCCCATGCCACACCGTTATTATTGGTACCATTAGCGCCCACATTACAGTTCATTTCAAATATTGATTCCGGGCCGTTTTTACCTGCACCTGCCAATCCATCTTTCCAGATATCCGGGAAATTGGCCACCAGGGAATATTGATTAGAAGCAATTACTTCATTACAAAGTTGTATCACTTTAGCCCAATTCTGCCTGAATAAGTAGGTTTGTGCCCACAATGTTTTTGCTGCACCGCTGGTTAACCTGCCGGGATAAATATTGGTTCCGCCTACTACCCAGTTAACAGGTAAGTATTGCGATGCTAAAGTAAGGTCAGCATCAATTTGTGCATAAATAGCACTGGCAGGTGATTTTGGTTTGATACCATCAACGGCGTTGGTAAAGTAGAAATTGATCAATGGAACATCTCCATAGGTTTTTACTAATTCAAAGAAGGAATATGCCCTGAAGAACAGCGCCTCACCTACGTTTTTCAAAGATGCAGGATCAGTAGCTTTTAGTGAATCAGCAAAATAAATTTCCTTATTAGCCAGGTTGATCATGGTATAATGATCGTTCCAGTATGTATTCGGAGCCCAGTCGTCTTTACTATATTGAAAAGTTTCAAATTCAGTATTGATCTCTGCACCATCAGTGGTACTGCTGCCCTTTTGTGCATCATCATCACGGATGCTGTGAAAATCTATCCATGGTAAGGTAGAAAATCCGGCATAGCGTAAAGTGCTGTATAAACCAAAGCTCTGCGCTTCCAATGTACCCTGGTTCAAATCATCTAACGTTGCGGTCAATGGTTTTCTGTCGAGAAATTTTTTACAACCAGTAACTGCAACCAGTACCGGTAATGCAAGGAGTAAACTCCAAAATATAATCTTATTTTTTTTCATATTCGTGAATTTAATCGTTTAAAAAGTTACGTTCAATCCGATAGTGCTTACAACTGGTATTGCACCGCCGGCGTTATCATATCCAAATGCTGTTGCATCTCCTCCGTATTCTGCAGTATAGCCTAAATTGTTCTTCCATGTTTTTACATTCTGGAAGTTCAGGTAAGCCCGCAGATTTTTGATTTTAGCTTTTGAGATCAAACGTTGGCTGAAGTTGTAGGCCAACTGAACATTCCTTAACCTGAAATAACTTCCGTCTTCGATATTATATGTTGAACCATTATAGTTAAACCTGTGTGCCTGGCTGATGATAGGTACCCAGTTAGAAGTACCGGCACCATGCCACCTGTTTAATTTTTCAGCAGAATAATTTACTCTCTGGAAAGGTGATTCCAATGAGCCCCATGTTCTGAACACCTGGTTGCCATAAACACCACCTAGGTCTAAGCCTAAACTTAAATTCTTATAGTTTACATTGATGTTTGTACCGTAAGTGAACTTAGGTGTAGGGTTACCAATTACAGTTCTGTCATCTGCAGTGATCTTGCCATCACCATTGATATCTTTAAATTTAAAATCACCAGGACCATAAGCACCTACTGCAGAAGCAACAGGAGATTTTAAGATATCAGCATAACTCTGGTAAAGCCCTTCCACTACATAGCCGTAAAAAGAACCTATAGGGCTTCCAGGCATTGTTCTGCTTTCTGCACTTCCGTTATTTTGAAAACCTCTTGTTAAGAAACCACCAGGAATATCGGGAGACAGGCTGATCACTTTATTTTTAAGGAAAGTAATGTTGCCACCCACATTTACAGAAAGGTCCCTGTTGATATTCTGGTTCCAGGTTGCAGAAAATTCTTCACCCCAGTTCCTGATACTACCACCATTTTCCAACAATGGTTTTAAACCTTGTACATCCCTGTTAACATAAGTCATCAGGTCTTTGGTGGTTTTATTAAAGTAGTTAGCTTCAAAATGCAAGCGGTTATCGAAAGCATTTAATTCGATACCTACTTCCTGTGCATGTACAGTTTCCCATTTCAAATTAGGATTCGGTTCCCATGAGTTAACAGCAGCACCATAAACGCTGGTACCAAAAACTGCAGAAACACCGGTATTTAAACTTGGGTAAAACGGATAAGTGATCTGTGTACCATCAAGGTAAGAAGCACTCTGGTTACCCAAAACTCCTATTGAAGCTTTTAATTTAAGAAAATTGATCTGGCGGATATTTTGTAAAAAATTCTCTTTAGTGATATCCCATGCACCACCTAATGCCCAGAATTGCTGGTGACGGTTACTTGTAGGAATTTGAGAAGTAGCATCATCACGTAAAGAAGCATTTAAAAAATACTTGCCTTTGTAGTTATATAAAAGCCTTCCTAAAACTGATGCTGTTGAATACTCACTCTGACCAGAACTTGCTATTGTAGTGTTAGGATCATTAAACTGGGTAGACATGTACCAGAATCTTTTATCATCCGGAATTGGTAAAGCATTACCGGTAGTATAAGGTTTAGCCACACCATACCTTCCAAAATGGCCAAAGTAATAAGTGGTAAAACCTGCGGTAGCAGTTAAACCATGATCACCAAAGTTTTTCTTGAAAGTTAAAATATGATCCTGCTGGAATTTCCTGTAGTTATCATCATTTTCTGATACCTGTGTTTTTTCACCGTACAGGTATGGCGTATTAGTTAAAGGATTGTAGGCATAATAAAGCGGGTTATAACTCCTGTTGTTTACAGTACTCATATCAGCATACATAGTAGACCTCCAGGTAAAATATTTCAGGAAGTTCACTTCACCATAAATACTGGCTACATTTCTGTACTCGATATTTATTTTTTTATTCCAGGTATTTTCTACTCCTAAAAGCGGATTTACCACACCTGCACTTTGTAAGAAAGTGGCAAGGCCAGAATAGATATTGGCATTAATGCTATCGCCACCGTAAGGATTAGCAACCCTGAATGTTTTTGGATCAGCAGAAATCTGTGGCATTACTTTTCTTGCATCATCCAATACACCACCTGCACCAAAAGGATTATTCTGTCTTGAAGAATTAAGGTTTACGCCAATTTTAATGGCTTTATTGATCTTAAATTCATCAGCAAATGACAACTGCATTTTTTCCAGTTTTTCATGCCTGATGATGCCTTCATCATATATATAACCCAAACCAAGACTAAACCTGTTTTTTTCTGTACTTCCTGAAATGCTCAGGTTGTTGTTGCTGAATTTACCGGTACGGGTAACCGCATCGATCCAATCGGTATTGGCAGTTAATGCAGAATAATCAGGTGTAGCAACACCGTTATTGGCATTCTCTTCATCAAAAAGCAATTTAAAACCGGCAGCATCAACCAATTTAATTTTATCTACCAGTTTTTTAGTACCGTAGTTAGTATTAAAATTAATGACCACCTGCCCTGCTTTAGCTTTTTTAGTAGTGATAGCAATAACACCCGTTGCACCCTTAACACCAAAGATCGCCAGTGAAGAAGGATCTTTCAATACTTCAATTGACTCGATATCGTTAGGGTTTAAGTAATCGATATTATCGTTAAAGATACCATCCACAACATATAAAGGATGCACCTGGCCGATACTAACGGTACCCCTTATCCTGATATCCGGTGCTGCACCGGGTGTACCATTGTTAACTACAGAAAGACCAGCCACCCTGCCTTGCAAAGATGCGATCGGGTTGGTATTGGGTTTGTCTGCAATATCCTTTCCTAAAACTTTTACAATAGAACCGGTAAGGTCTCTTTTATTGGCACTACCGTAACCGATTACCACTACAGCATCGATAGATTTTGTAGAAGTAGCTAAGGTTACATTTATTTCGGTGCGGTTGTTTACAGCTATTTCAACTTCTTCGTAACCGATAGAAGTAAAAACCAGCCTTGCACCATCGGGTACAGCAATAGAATAAAAGCCGGCCGCATTGGTAGATGTACCTACAGCAGATCCTTTTATTTTAATACTTACACCAGGCACCGGCTCTCCGGCGGCATTGGTTACACGGCCCGTGACTTTTACATCGGCCTGTGGTACAAAATTCTTTTGGGTAATAACCACCAGGTTATTTTCCAGTATACGATAGGTTAAAGCTGTATTGCTGAAAAGATTGTCTAAAACATCAGTCACCAATGTATTATTGGCATCAATGTTTATCTTTTGATCGGCAGAAAGAACATCATTATTATACAGGAAACGAAAAATGCTTTTCTTCTCAATTTGTTTTAAAGCGGTCTTTAATTCTGTTGATTGAAGTTTAAGTGTAATTCTTTGCTGAGAATATGTTTTTGCCGATAGCT
Organism: Ferruginibacter profundus; assembly: GCF_054783275.1. Classification (NCBI taxonomy): domain Bacteria; kingdom Pseudomonadati; phylum Bacteroidota; class Chitinophagia; order Chitinophagales; family Chitinophagaceae; genus Ferruginibacter; species Ferruginibacter profundus. The sequence goes on from NZ_BAAGQW010000001.1 coordinate 953,955, forward strand.
GTAATCCCGTTATCAGTATGAAAGCAATTGTTAATTTCATATGCAGTAAAAATTTAATACAGCTTTGACGATTCAAAGCAAACAATTGTTTGTTTTTTTCCATATTTTTATGTTTTGGTAAATTAAAAAGAGGATAAACCCAAGTCTCTTTCCACGGAGCGATTGAAGTTTTCCTTATTTTGCCTGTTCGGGAAATGCGTCAACATTTCCCGTTTTTTATTTTTACGAAGTGTTAGCGGAGGTTATTTTTTTCATTAGCAGCGTTGGTTTTTATTTTGAAATAGTAATTACGTCCTTATTGATCTTATAATTGAATGCAGTAGTAAGTTGCAATGCGTTTAATGCCTGGTTAAATGTTTCTTTTTCAAAAGAACCTGTCAGTAGTTCTTTCTTTAATTTTTCATTGGTGATTACAATGGTTACACCATACCAGCGTTCCATTTTTTTAGCAATATCTTCCAACTTCTCATCGCTGAATATTAAACGGTTTTCTACCCAGCCGGTTTCTACAACAATAGAACTGTCTTTCGGATACAGAGTAAGATGCCCTAATTCAATGATTGGTTTCAGTTTTTCAACCTCATTTGCCTGTTTTGATGAAGAAAGTAATTTTTTAACCGGTTTAATATCCTCATTATTCAATATCAGCTTTTCGTTCGGCTTCATAATGATCTTTTCCTGCCTGTCTTTTAACGTTACTTCCACACTACCCCGTATAAGACTGGTTTCCGTAGTTTTTTCGCCGGGATAACATTTTACATTAAAAGCGGTGCCCAAAACCTTGATATCCATTTTTGCAGTATGAATAACAAAAGGCTTATTAGGATTTTTTACCACATCAAAGTAAGCTTCTCCTGTTAAGGATACTTCTCTTATGCCTGTGCCAAAATGTTCATTATCATAAACCAGTTTGCTGCTGCTGTTAAGCCAAACCGAAGTGCCATCGGGTAATTGTATTTTAGTACGGGAGCCGTTTTTGGTACTTACTTCGCTTTGTGCAACCTTTTCCTGTGAATAGGTGTTTTTAGCGCCGGGTAAAAGCGTAAAAATGAGAATAGCAGCGGTTATCACCACTGCTGCGCCTGCCCATAACAATCGTTTTTTGCCTCTGTTTTCCACGGGCATATCCAGGTTTAAAGAGCCTGTTTCATGTTTGTTTATCTCCAGGTCAAATCCCTTTTCTTTTAACCTTTCGCTATGTAAATGAAAAGTGGCTTCTAAAAATTCTTCATCACTTTCTGCCGGAATAGACCAGAATTCGTGGATATACTGAACAGGAATATCAGTATCAGGATGAATTTTAATCAAATCCTGCAATTCGACCAATTCAGCCTGAGTAGCTTCTCCCGATAATTTCCGGGACATTAAAGTCCAGATTCTGTCTCTATTCATATATCTCTAAGGTTATAGAGACAAAAAAAGAACAAATCCCCTATAAGAAGAAAAAAAAAGTTATAATTAATTGGAAGAAGGCCTTTTAACTGTAGTATTAAGCACGGCAGCTATCTTTTTAAGTGCCGTTGACAGCTGGTTATCGATCGTTTTTACGCTGATATTTAATAATTGTGCGATCTCTTTGTATTTAAGATTATCCTGCTTGGCCAGTTTAAAAATGATCTTGCATTGCTGGGGAAGCGATTCAATGGCCGTATCAATTTTCTGCGCCAGCTCATTGGTTATTAAATAAGTGTCGGCATTAGGGTCGGCACTGGCAAATTCAACCTCCAGGTCGTCTAAAGAAAGCATGGTGGTTTTTTGAAGCTGCTGTAACCTGCGTAGCGAGGCGTTTCGCACACTTATATAGAGGTACATCTTTAAATTCTCTATTTCCATCAATTGTTTTCTTTTCGACCATATCTCTATCAGTACATCAGAAACCACTTCTTCTGCAATTTCTTTTGATTTTAAGATGGAAAATGAAAAACTTTTAAGGGGGAGAAAAAAATGAAAGAAAAGCTTCTTGTAAGCCGCAGCATCCTCGTAATCAGCAATACTTTGCTGAATTTCCAGCAAATCATTCGGGGATATCATTCTTCTCTTATCCATATACAATAGCAATCGTTTTCAAATGTAGAATTTTTTGGAGAAACAATACAACAAAATGATAAAATAATATTATTGTGCTATAAAACACTCGCTGAAAGAGCATCATTATTCATCAGTTGACAATAGTTCCATAAGCCGGTAATTAATGTAGTACATTGTACTCCCTATTTTTTGAGGTCTTAAAACACCTGCTTCTTTAAGTTTTTTAAGCCAGCCAGATGCTTTTTGCCGATGAGCGATATTCTTATTTTCCAGCAATTCAATTTTTAAATAGGGATATTATTTGCAATAGCGGCAAAACAAATTTAATCAAAATAGCATATGTAGTAAACAGCAATTATTACATTATAAGGCAATAACGGTTGGTAACGGAATAGCCTTGATGCAAAGCCACTTTTTCCATATCAGCTTTGCTATATGAAATACATGCAAGCGTTTTTATTTATTATTCTTTTTTCCGTTTCTGCAACTGCACAAATAATAGTTAGTGTACATGATTGGGATACTTACAAAGTGCTGTTGAATGGTAAGATACAACGGGTAAGGCTGATGAATCCAGATGCACCAGCGTTGGACCAGTATTTTGGCAAAGTTGTTCGTGATAGTGTGGCTGCTTTGATAGCATTGCCCCTAAAAATGCCGTGTAAGCTCTGGGAGAGAAAAATTATCACTACCCCAAATCTAAAAGGAAAGTGTTTGTAAATATTTTTCTTTATTGATCATTAAAGTGTTTTCTTCAGTTTTACTGTTATTTTCTCTCCTTCCCTATTAATGGTCACCATCTTTTTTAAAGCAGCTGTAGCACTTGTTTTGTATCTGTTTACCTGGGTATTAGCAGTAGTTCCCTGAAACAAACCATTAATGTAAGTGTCTGTATATCCTACCACTTCCGTTCGTGAAGCAGTATGGGTATAGCCGAATTCAGTGAACAAATAATACTCCCCTGGCATAAGGTTCGTAAATTCAAAGTTCCCATCATTATTATAAACTGAAGTTACTTTTATGCACCCGGCAGCTTCTTTTGAAAGCGGCACGGCTTGTCCTTTTTTACGGAGTTTTTCATTCAATGCTATCCATTCTTTAAAATAATCCGTATAAGGAATAAGCACTACAGTTGTTCCCTGCTGTGCATATTGTTTTTTGTTTACATTAAGTATGGCTATTCCTCCTTTGGTAGTGTTTTCATTATCCCGGGCATAAATCTGGCCGCTGATAGTGGCTGAGCCGGCACTAACCATTTTATACGTTTGTTCTTTATCAAAAGTTGCAACGAAAGGGTTATAATCAATTTCTTTATCAACCAGTAAGTATTGTTTGCCGTTAGCTGCCAGTATTTCCACTTTCCAGAGCTTCCTGTTTTCTTTATCAATATAATATTCATACTTAAGGTTTGTTCCTTCTTCAAATACGCTAACCTGCCATACTTCATGTTCACCCGTAATATCACTTTTATGCATACCGCTTTTTACTTCGGTAATCCGGGTATTTGAAATATGGCTATTAGCATCGGGTTTGTATTCATATACCGGTAAAATCGCTTTGAACCCCGAGGTAAGAGGAAGAGCACCAAGCAGGTACGGATAAATAAAACTGTCGAAAAAGCCCCCATTGTTATTATCCTTCACCTGCCTGCCCATATTGGAACGCTTATCGTAATAATAGCCTTCTATTTTATTTCCATACACAATGTGATATTGCTTATCAGAATTGTTGGAAGACCGGTAAACAGGCTTTAATGTGGTTATATCTGCTATGCTTGTATCTGCCCAAATTGAATTTCCTGCAGGAGAGCTTATCCTTGTAAGTACAGCTATGGTTTTTTCATTTGTTTTGATCTCTACATCAAAGGAGCTTATTTCTACAGTCTGACGGCCTGAAACAGCAAAGTATGCCATCTCAAAATGTGTGCTTTTTATAAAATTTTTATTAATAGCATTAGCTCCCGGAATAATCAGGGATTGTGCGTTTGTATGCAGGGATACAAATATGAAAAACATGATACGAATCGTTCGCATAGTGTAATATTTATCAGTTAAAATTTAAAGTTTATCCCTGCTTGCCCATAAAAAGGAAGCAAAGGCAGTGACTTGAAATCCTGCTGCAAAAGCTTTCCGGCTTTGAGCGTAAAATCCAGTTTTTTAATCGAATAATTACCCTGCAATCCATAATAAAAATTGCCTCCGGTTGCAGGTTCGTACCAGCCATCCTCAACATTATCATAGATATTTTTTTTGTACCAATCGCTGTGTTTAAAATGTGTTACAATGGCTTTATCAAAACCTGCTTCAGCTCCCAAAAACCAATTTTTGCGATAATAGCCCACCGTTCCGGCAAAATCACTTCCAAAATTGAAAAGTGTAACGGACTGATTGTGATAACGTCTTGATACGCCTTGCAGCCTTGCCGAAAATTGAAAATGATTGAATGAAGTAATTCTTACTTGTGCACCTAACTTCAACTTAAAATCATCTGCTAATTCGTTGCCTAACGGCATAGAAAATTCGCAACCAAGCCATAACGGATTTTTTTTTGCAGATACTAATCGATGATAACCTATACCGGCGGTTACTCCATATTCCGCTCCTGCATGCACATGTAGCAGATGCTTATTTTGTTTTGAAGTATTTCCCCAGTTTATAACCTGTGCAAATATTTTATTTTGTAAGAGTGAAAAAATGGCAATTATAAATATTGATTTAATGATAAGCCTTTTCATTGTTGTTATAATGATTGTATGTATGAAATAACTTTGGGCTCCATAGTCGTTGACCAGAAATTCACCTGGTCAAACATTCCAGAATGGCCAACCCCCTGTGCTTTAAAAATTTCTTTCTTAAAATATGCGGATGAAATTTTTGTAGCCCAACTATCAGGATATGCTTTGTTATTGCTACTATAGATGAACAATACTTTTTTTGAAAACAAGTTAATGCCTGCTGAAAAATCAGGTTTAGTATCTTGCCCCAATTCATAAGATGCTGCATTAACAACGACTCCAGTTCGGGAGGCTACATAAGATGGTGCATTATTACCTAAGTCAGCACCTGCATCACCTACTATTGTATTTACAGAACCAAGCAAACCCGCTTTATAATCTAAAATTTCGTGCTGGTCCTCTTTGCCACTCATAAACTGGTCCATATAAGTAGCATCATTTAACATTTCACTCCAGAACTTGAAAGACCTGGATTCAGCAACGTAGTCAACCACGTCATCCCATTTTAATCCACCAGGCTCGGCGACAATTAAGCCATTTATCTCGTTTGGATATTTGCCAGTGTAGCCAGTAGCCAACATGGCTCCCCACGACTGTCCTAATAGAATAACCTTTTGCGAAGCAGAAGTTTTATAATGAGCGATTACTCCTTTTAATTCATCATAAAAAATTTTATTAATAGCATCACTGCCTTGTGACTTATACCAACTTTTGGGAAAACGTTGAGAAAGACCTGCACCCCGTTGGTCGTAAAAAACAACCCGATAGCCCTTTGTTGCAAGGGTTTTGCAATTAAGCATATAACGGTAGTCTCCACCCGGCCCGCCATGAATACATATAATCAATGTACTGTCTTCGGGGCCAAAAGCTTCAGCATGCAGCAAAGCACCGTTAACCGAAATCGAGGGCAGCAGGACATTCTGGTCAACCGTTTTTGGCACTAAGTTTCCAGGCGCATCAATATACCTTTCTTTACTGCAGGAAAAAGTGAATAGCGAAAAGAAGATGAGAGATAAATAAATACAGAACTTTTTTTTCATATTATGTTCTTGGTTCAGATACAAGCCAGGTTTTCTTTGTTATTGAAAAGTATATGACATTGAAGAGTTAGGGTCAGTATATACCTGGGACTTTACAAGCTCATTATTAACTAATATTTCCAGCTTTACCGTTTGAGCAGGATTCACAAAATATCCAAGCGTTACAATATTGTATTTGTTCACAGTCTTCGTGATGGTTTTCGTGAATGTTAGTGTTGGGTTGTTAACGGTAGTCTGCCCCCCGGTTTCGTTATCATAGGTTATTGATACCAGGCTATTAGTTGTTGTGCTGCTAACCCTGTAAGTGATACTCACTTGTTTCGGATAAGCATTATCATTGCCAGAGCCTGATTTTTTGCAAGAGGACGCAAGCAAAATGATGAGTCCGATAAAAAGAGGTGTTTTGATTAGTTTCATTATTAAAAGTTTTAGAGTTGTTATTTAAGTGCATAATTGATTGGACATATTAATTCTTCGGCCAGTGCCACGCCTTCCATACTATAATGAATGTAGTAATGCTTTCCAAAAAAGATAGCATTACATAAAATATTCTCCATTCACTAAAAGATGAAATCCCTACGAGCAAAGTGAACAGGGTTAGGAATACCCCAATTGAAATATTTAAAATCCTGTTCCATTTTGGCGGCATCATAAGTGAAAGAAAAATCATCAATGAAGGAAGAGTCAAACTAATTGTTGCAAAAAGCAATTTGTATGGTGTATTTAAAATGTTATTTCCATTCTGCAGTCCCGCTACTTTTCCAGGAACGTATAATTCAAAATAGTCGCCATAGATGTACAAAAACATTACGGAAACCCAAAGTGCCGAGAGCACCAGTTTGACATTGATTTTGAAATCTTCGAATTGCATTTTTTTATTTTCCATTTGCTTTTGCTTTTGAACCAAAAAATAACAGCCAGAAACATATACCTATTTCTCCTGCTGCCGGCAGCATACCCGTATATTTCCCTATCCCGATTTGGGAGTAATTTCCAAGTAAAGTATTGCCGGTAAAATTTATCAGATAACCCATGCAACCTAACATCAGTAGAACTCCTAAAAACTTCGGAATAAATCCTGACCTGTAAACCAGCAAACCAAACGGAAACAGCCAAAGGCCCCAAAATACCGTTGCAAGCAAAAGCCCGTCGTTATACTGATGGAGAGCAAACATTATTTTGCTTTGTAAATCTTCTGTTGAAATGTTTGGCAGAAAGGAATCTTTCCCTGTGAGTGTTAACACCGCATATTTATGCTGTAGATTGTTAAACGACAAAGGCACACTTAATAATGCCAGTATCACCATTGCCCTTGCATACACCTCATTAACTGTTTTAAAAAGCCTGTATAAAACAAGTGGCAAAAAAGTAAACGCCACATAGCAAAGTACGCTGCTGTAAATACCTATCCTGAATAGCAAAGTAGAAGTACGAATATTATCAAATGTTACCGTACTGTTATTCCAGTCAATAAGTTTTTTGGGGACATAGGCCAGGCTAAACATTCCTGTAACTATTACAAGCAGGTAAATAAAACCAGCGACCCTGGCTGTATTTTTATTTGTATTCATATTTTAATTTTTGAAGAAACTGAGTAGTCTTTAACTATTTCGCCAAAATATTTGTATTGCGTCATTTCGCTTAATTATGGGCTTCTTCTAATAAAATATTCCAAATGCTATCCTTGAATTTTTCAGTGAACAATGAAAAATGCCCGATTTTTAAAACATTAAAAACTTCAGGAAAAAAATGCAGGCTTTTAATGTTTGCATTCGCAAATTTTGCAGTCAGCCATTCAACGGATTTTTTTGGAGCCAAAAAATCATCATCAATACTTATAGAAGTGAGCTTGCATTTTATTCTGTCAAAGTATAGCTTGTTGTATGAAAAGCCGGCAAATAAATAATCGCTGCTCCTGCACCATGTTGCCCATTCAAGGGCAACATTTTTTGGCAGGCTTTCCATTCTGCTGATTTTTTTAGAAGGTAAATACCCGAATGCTTTTGTTAATGCAGGAACCAGCAAATACCAATTGGCCCACATCTTTATTTTACTAACCCCTTTCCAAAATTTCCAATAACCAGATTGGGCAGCTATAAGAATAATTTTGTCTGCCAAAACTGATGATGGTGCTAAACCGATTAGTTGACCACCAATGCTGTGACCTAAGAGAATTATTTTATGACGAGGAAAAGTTTCAATGGTATATTTAATTACAGCTTCTAAATCGCTGCTTCCCCAATTTAACAAGCTGCTATTTACTTTTTTGATATGCCCATGCAAGGATTTGCCAACTCCTGAATAGTCAAATGTAATTACCGAAATTCCGTTAGACTGGAAATATTGGGCCAGCTTTTGATAAAATGATTGAAGCACTCCCGCGGCTGATGCAATAATTACTGTTTTACCCGGGATGATACTGCTATATGAGATGCACCTAATAGCTTGCTGTTTGTTTATATTGATTTGAAATAATTGCATGGGCGAATAGTAATTCCCATGCAAGATTCGATAAATAATTATCCCTGAAAGAGCCGTGTCAATGAAAAGCAGTTCTTTGTAAACAGAACGCTAAATTGCCGCAATGAGATAATTTTTGAGACCAGGCGGTTTTCTTGCATGCTTGATTCATTTCAAATTTTATGTTGTTTGTTGACAGTAATGACCTTTTTATAGACTTTATAAGCCAATAAGCAAGTTTTAGGTATTTTTATTAAACAAAAGGAGGAATGAAAAAAATAATTGATAGCAAACTAATTAAGTTTTATTTATACACAGGCTTGGGATATTTGTTGTTGTATTCTTTTGGTGAATTTTTTGGATACGAGAAAGAAACACTTTTTCGCAGATTTATCAATAGCATTTTCCTGGTTAGCTATCTTACTGTAGTTAACTACATTTTATTTGAGAAAGTTTTACGCTTATTCAGCTGGCCATGCAAAAATAATCAAAGGGCTTTTCTCTACCTGCTTATAGTTATTCTATTTTACACATTTGGATTGGCTAGTTGGCGACAACTATGGATACAATTAGATGTTTATACAAATTATGCGACCAACCTCTCATTCTTGAAAGGTGTAGCTGTTCATTCTCAATTTGCTGTTCTCTATGTCATTTTTTTTGCAATAGTCCGGAGCGTATATAATAACATGAGACTTAGAGAGAAATACAATCAATTAAGAATAGAAAAAAAAGAAGCCGAGCTGAATTATTTAAAAGCCCAAACAAATCCACATTTCCTATTTAACACCCTCAATAATATTTACTCCTTAGCAAGGGATAAAAACGATCTGGCTCCTGAATCAATTTTAAGGCTATCAAAAATATTGCGTTTTATGTTGTATGAAACCAGTGGTGAATCTATTGTAATAGATGATGAACTGAAAATAATTACAGATTACATAGCCCTTGAAAAACTCCGTTACGATGATTCGTTGTTTGTTACACTGCATACTGATATTGAGAATTCAAAACAACATTTACCGCCTTTATTGCTTATTCCGTTAGTAGAGAATGCCTTTAAGCACGGGGTTTCAGAAACAAGAAACAATCCATTTGTAGATATTAATCTTATAGTGAAGCAACAGAAATTGTTGTTTATTGTAAAAAACTCAATAGAAGAACCTACCACCGCACAGGAAGTGAAAGAAAATATCGGGCTTTCTAATCTCCGTAGACAGTTAGCACTTCTCTATAAAGATTATGAATTGTCTGTAGGGCAAGAGAATGCTGTTTTTACATCAACTTTAAGAATCAATTTAACAAGTAATGCCTAAAATAAAATGCATAATAATAGAAGATGAGCCACTTGCCGTTAAAGTATTGGCGGACTATGTTGCACAAGTGCCTTTTTTGCAATTAGAGGGCTGCTTTAAGGATGCCATACTTGCAACAGAATGGCTACGAACAAATGAAATTCAATTAATGTTTTTAGATATTCATTTACCAAAATTGAAGGGGATGGCCTTTTTAAAAACACTTACAAAACAGCCTGCCGTTATCATTACCACCGCTTATCACCAATATGCTGTAGAGGGGTTTGACCTTAATGTAACAGATTACCTGCTTAAGCCTATTGAATTTGAGCGTTTCTTAATTGCTGTAAATAAAGTAAGAGTTACTAATGACAATAATCAGCAAATGACTGAAGCAGATGAATTAAAAGACTATTTGTTTCTTACTGTACAAAAGAAAAAGGTGAAAATATTATTTTCTGAAATTTACTATATAGAAAGTCAACGGGAATACATAAAAGTAGTTACTGAAAAAAAGGAATTTATATCCCGAATGAGTACACATGAAATAGAAGACCTTTTGCCTGGGCATATTTTTAAACGCATCCACCGCTCATTTATCATTTCAATTAATAAGCTGGAATCCTACACTGCAGAATCAGTTGAAGTGAATGGCATATCTATTCCTATTGGGAGGGGATATAGGGACGTTATTGAAAATCTCTAAGGTTATTGATATTTTGATTTACGCGTACCAATTGAAAGTATAAGTAAAAATGCCGGGGTATAAAAATTTGAGAACTGCTCAACACTATGCCAAAATTTTGGATAGAAAAGTGAGTGATGATATGAAGGTCTTGAGAACAAAAATACTATTTAAAGAAAGCAAGAATACACAAAAAATGCTTGCAAACGCCATTAGTTAATGTTACAGTTATTGCATTTGCCAACTCTCCTCAAATAAAATTCGTATTCTGTTATAAAGGCATAGTCTATTCTGCGGGTGTCAATATCCGAAATATTGAATTTCCATTTTAAAAAGTCAACAGTGTGCTTCAATGAAGTTTTGTAACGCTCTAATGTACCTGGTCAAATTCATCGCCAATCAAAGCTTCCACCTGGTTATTATGTTCCTGAAAAATTTTTACAAGGGAACACTTCTTATCTTCAACTCCTAAAAGCTTATTCCTCATATACGCTGCCGTAACCGGTAATCCTTCGTGCAATATTTCTTTTTGATAGTCATATACTTTTCCATCAAGAATATCAAGGTAGCTATTAATTGAATGGGCTTTATCGGAGTTACCCCTCATTTTGCCTTGTTCTGTATTCCAACGGCTTGCTTCTACTTACCTTTTAGTGCAGATTTCTATGGGTTCGCCATCAATAGTAACCCGTAAATAGATAGGGATAAGCCCACCAGTTACGGCTTTTGCTCTTTTGGCATAAAAGAGAATGGATAGTTTGTTGTTCATTCGTGGTAACCTTTTAATCGTTATTGAAATTAGTTTCAACTGCCGCTTAAAACAAGATGTTCAATTATTAAACACCTTGCTGGTATTGTGTTTCCGAGAAATCCGGTTACCCAAACCATGGGTATTTCCGGGTAACCGAATCTGTCCCCTAAGTGTTACATTTCGTGAATGAACTGGATAGTAGTAAAAACAAAAACGCCTGTGAATCATACGATTTACAGGCGTTTAAATTGATTTGTATTGCTAATGGCGGAGAGTTAGGGATTCGAACCCCAGGACCTGTTACAGTCAACAGTTTTCAAGACTGCCGCAATCGACCGCTCTGCCAACTCTCCGCTGCAAAAGTACGTTTTGAAATAGTTCAAACCAAAAATTTTACTCAACTATTTGTGTTTGTTCTTTGTCTTTTACCACCACAAGGTCTTTTAAGTCAACAGTGATGGGCATTACACCCACCTGGAGGATCGCTTTTTTTCCTTTAATTTCTTTTACAATTCCTACCTGGCGGTTCTGTTTCATCTTCACTTTTGCTCCAATCACAATATCTCCGCCAATTTCTTCAAACTTTTCGTTCAGTTTTTTCTGTTGTTTCTCTACCGTAAATTTTTCTTTCTGATTAAATAATAAAGCACTGATCATCTGCACCACTTTGTTTTTATCTTCCGCCTTCCGCCATTCTATGATCATCGATTTAAGGCGGCGTTCCATATCTTTTAAATAGGCCAGCTTATCTTCTGATACCTTATTCTGCAATTTCAACTTTTCTACTTCCTGCACATGCTTTTCCTTGTTGAGTACCTGGTTCATTTCTTTTTTCAGGCGCTCATTTTCTTTCAGCAGTTTTTGCAGTTCTATTTTTTCTTTATCAATCTTTTGCAGGTCCTGTTCGGTACGGTTCAGTAATTTATCTAATGTAAAATGATCCTCATCTACCAATGTCCTTGCTTTTTCTATCAATCGTTTTTCCAGCCCGATTCTTTCTGCAATAGAAAAAGTATAGGAACTACCCGGCTTACCCACAATCAATTTGTACATGGGCAATAAATTCCTTTCGTCAAACTGCATGGCGCCATTAATAATGCCGGGCACTTTGTTGGCCATTACTTTTAAATTAAGGTAATGCGTAGTTACAATACCAAAACTATGTTTGTGCGCCAGTTCCTCCATGATCACTTCGGCAAAGGCACCACCAAGATTAGGGTCGCTGCCACTTCCCAATTCATCAATAAAGAATAATGTTTTACCATTGGCATTTTCCATAAAATGCTTCATGTTTTTTAAGTGAGAAGAATAGGTACTCAACTCAAATTCCAGACTCTGCGTATCACCAATGTGTATCATCAGTTGTTTAAAAATACCCATTTCACTATCCGGGTGCACAGGAACCAATAAACCGCTTTGCATCATCAGTTGCAACAAACCAACAGTTTTTAAGGTAACGGTTTTACCGCCGGCATTAGGCCCGCTGATGACCAGGATTCTCTGCTTATCATTTAGTGTAAGGTTAACTGGTATAGTAGGCTTATTATTTTTTGTATTGTATAAAAAAAGTAAAGGATGATAGGCATTCATCAATTGTACATGCGCCTTATCACTTACCATCGGGTAATTGCCATTGTACTCTGCAGCAAATTTTGCTTTGGCCCTTATAAAATCATACTCTCCTGCCACATCATGGTAGGTTTTTAACAATGGCGCATACACACTCAGCTTTTGTGTAAGGGTGCGTAATATGCGGTACACTTCCCTGCTCTCATCATGCTCTAAAGAAAAGATTTCGTTGTTGAGTTCTGTGGTTTCTTCCGGTTCAATAAAAGTGGTTTTGCGGCTATCGCTTTCACCATGCAGTACGCCTTTTATCATACGTTTCTGTTCGGCAAAAACGGCCAGCACCCTTCTGCCGTTCATAAAACTTTCTTCAATATCTGCCAGGTAACCTTGTTTGTTTAACTTACTTACTATTTTATCAAAAAGCCGGCGTAACTCATTCCGCTTCTTGTACAGGTTCATTCGTATCCTGTCCAGGTCTTCGCTTGCGGTATCCTTTACGTAGCCGGTTTCATCCAGTATCTCGTCAATTAACTCAATGATGGTTCTTTCGTAGTAGGTATTTTCAATTACCCTGGATAATGCCTGGTAGGCTATCCTTTTTTCATTATCAAACCAGCGAAAGATATTAGCGGTATTTTCTGCCAGTTTTTTAATATGCAAAAAATGTTCGCCGGTTAATACAGCACCGGGAATACCCAGCAACTTTAATTCTTTCTGCAGGTTGAGTACAAAATCATTGGGAAAGTACAAGCCGGTCTGCAAAATACCTTTATACTCATTGCTCTGCTGCAATTCGGTTTGTATAAATTCTTTTTTGGTATGGATACGAAGCGTATTGGCTTTTGCTTTGGCATATTCTGTGCGGCAATGCAATGCCAGGTAGGTTTTTACCTTCTCAAATTCTAACTGCACCAAGGCGGATTCCGGAAAAAATTTCATTTGCTGCTACTGTTAAATTCAGTTTTGTAAGCAGCAAAGGTACAAAATCGGTGGCGTGTTTATTAAAGGTGGCCAACCCTGTGGCTGTAATTTTTCTTTTAATAGTATTTGCAAGGGTTGATAACCTTTTTTACCGTTCCTTCAGCAGTTTATTAGCCACAGCGCAATCCAGGCATCTTTTTTTATTGCAATAATCATTTTTTAACCGCAGTAAAGCCTGCGAATCAAAAGCATTTACATTTTCTATACCCAGCGCAGCAAAACCTTTGGTGATGGCATTTTTTTCAGCGGCAATTTCTGTTAGCCATTGCAAGGCTTTTTCTTTATAGCTGTTTTCCTTGTGGTATAATCCCCAGGCAAATAAAACCGGTACCACGGTATTGATAAGTATATTACCGGTCATTTGTGCGCCAAGGTTCTTCTTTTTAAAAGCCGAGATTTCGTCCGGCACATAATGATAATGCCAGTAATCATTGGCAGTAATATCCAGCAATGCTTTTACCTCTTTAACGGTCTGACTTTCTTTAATGGAAGAAAATAAATGCAGGCTGGAATGTACCAGCATAGCAAGTTGCGCCAGCCGCACCGTAGGGAAATTGGCCGGCCGCATACGCAGAAAATAAAGCGGTGCTTCTGCTTTTTGTAATTGGTATTTATTTTTAAGGAACCGGTATTCTTTCTGCAATAATTGAGGATAGGCTTCGGTAAAATCTTGCTCCAGTAAACCTGCCTGTCCTAACAATAAAGCTTCCAGCTGATGGATCTGGTTTTTATGTTTGGCTAAAATAGTAATGGAAATGGATTGTGCGATTTTTTCAAAAGCATCGCTGTTAACTTTTGCACCAAAGTTTTTAGCCAGCAGCCACCAGAAAGTTTCTTCCCAATGGTTATTATTTTTTTTAAGGTGGTCAAAGATAAGGAGTGATTTATTTTGCAATCGCTCCACCAATAACCTTTCCTTCCAGGATAGCCAGCCTAATGTATTTACCTGGTGAATCATTTTTTCGCAGGCAATAAAACTGTTGGCATTCATCAGTTCATTATATTTCGCCAATAATAATTTAGATACTTTGTCTTCTAAAACCAGTGTAGAGAATGGTAATTGCAGGTCGGTATCATGCTGCCACACCACATGCAGTATCACGTTTTTATAATTAGCATCACCGGTATGTTTATGATTTTTCCAGTCGGAGGAATTGATGTGCAGTTCGATACTTCCGGCCCAAAGGGTATTGCCGGTCTTTATTTTGGCATCAATAAAATCGGGCCCCTGGTTGGTATTGTAAGTACCGGGATGAATGATCTGTAACGGTTCTTCTTCGATGGTAAGCAGTTCGCTTTTATTGAAATACTGGAACTGCCAGATGTATTGCAACAACCTTTCTGTCATAACATAGTTAATTTATGGGTTAACCAGTTTAATCAAACAGATAAGGCGCTAAAGACAATTTAAATTACACTAATTATACTAATTAACCAATTAACCACCCAACAAACCAACAGCCTGCACTACCCTGCTTACCGGAAGCCCCATAACATTGTAGAAATCGCCGGTAATAGATCTGATGCCCACCACACCGATCCATTCCTGTATTGCATAGGCACCGGCTTTATCATAAGGTTTGTATTTATCTACGTAAAATTCAATTTGTGTTTTAGTAAGGGGGTGAAATTCCACATCGGTAACATCTGCAAAACTGATCTCTTCTGCACCATTTAAAATCACCACGCCGGTAATTACTTTGTGGTGATTGCCTGCAAGGCGGGATAAAATACTGATCGCATCCTCCCTGTCTTTGGGTTTGCCGATGATCTCGTTTTGCAACACCACAATGGTATCGGCTGCAAGAATGGGAATGGTGATATTGCCGGCCTGCTGAATAGCCAGCGCTTTATTTTTGGCTATGTGTACTGCAATAGCTTCGGGAGATAAATCACCAGGATAAGATTCATCGGTATCAGCAACTATAATATCAAAAGGTATTTCGGCCCATTCAAGTAACTGTTTGCGCCTTGGCGATTGTGAGGCCAGTATAATTTTATTCATGGTAAGATCAGGAGTAAATTTTAAAAAAGATCATAGACAGAATTCCGGCAAGCATTACCAGTTTAACTGCCGTGCTCAGCTGATGATAATCTTTTGCAACCTGTGCGGTATATAATTTTCGTAGTATCCATAACAAAGGAATGATAATGGTTATTACCGAATAGATCACACTCCACCACCAATGTAAATGCAGGGCGTAAAATTGTAAAATGATCACCGCACCTGCTAAAACGATCAGCCAAACTGCCGTAAAAACTTTTGATGCAGGAATACCCCAAACAATCGGCATGGTTTTACAACCGTATTTTTCATCCCCTTCCATATCTTCCATATCCTTTATCACTTCCCTTACCAGCGAAATGATAAAGGCAAAACCAGCGTATACAAAAGCCAATTTGATAAACCTGTTTATATAGCTGTACAAATTTGCATAATCGCCAAACTGGTGATAATACCTGTTAAAATAATAACACAAAAAAACTATTATTATCACCCAGGCGGTAAGCAGTGAAATGAGCACATTGCCTACCAGGAATTTCTTTTTCAGCGAAGCTGAATAACCAAATAAAAGAAGTACACACAAAAGATTGGCAAACCCCACCCAAAGCGTACGCTCCCTTAAATCTATATACACACTTAACAAAACGCCGGTAACCGATAACAGGATGTGCCATACAATAGCCCACCTTCTTTTGATGATTTTTTCTACAACTAATTTTTCGGGTTTATTTACCCGGTCGATATTCAGATCAAAATAATCATTTATGATATAGCCTGCGGCCGCAATTAAAACAGAAGATAAAATAAGACAAACCAGGCTTCTGTTATCAAAAAAGAAAACACCACCGATCCTGTTAAATGGGAGTATAATGCAATAAAAAAATAAACACTGCGTAACCACAATAAACACCAGGTTGGGCCATCGGATAAGGCGGAAGAATGCAGCTACTAATTTCATTAATTGATTTGTGTGCCGAAGTTAGTAATAGAAAACTTAAAAGTAAAATAGATTAGTAAATGCTCAGGTAGAGGTAAGCGATGTATCGACATCCCAATGACCATTCAGCTTCAGTACTTTTTCAATAACATCCCTGCCGCAGCCATAGCCGCCTTTGTAAGGAGAAATGTATTTGCAGATCTGTTTTATTTCGGGTACCGCATCTACAGGGCAACAAGGCAGCGCCGTTAATTTCATGGCCATATAATCCGGGATATCATCACCCATGTACAGCATTTCACTTAAATCAAGGTTTTGCTCAGCTGCGTAGGCTTTTAATTTTTCTTCTTTATTGTGCACACTTAAGAACACTTCCTTCACCCCTAACTTCACCAGTCTTTGCTTTACAGCTTCGGAATTACCGCCGGTAATGATCACTACATGATAGCCTTTTTTAATTGCCAGTTGCAAAGCATAGCCATCCTTGCTGTTCATGCTGCGGATCAGTTCGCCATCCGGCATCACAATCATGGTATCAATAGCCAGTACGCCATCGATATCAAAAACAAAAGTCTTTATATTTTTAAAGAGGCCGAGCATAGCGGGAAATTTATGATGTATGATTTATGATTTTGGATTGTAACGCACGGATTCAATTATAAATCCGCAATCATAAGTCTAAAATCTAAAATCATTTCTGGTTGTCCCTCCACTCATACACCCAGGTGCTTTGTATCATTTCAAGATGGCCCTCGTTACTTTCTTCGGCCTTGCCGGTAAAGTTGGGGATCTCTAAAACCCATTTTAACAGGTCGGTAAAACGGATACGGTAAATTTTGCTTTCGTTAAAATCATCACCAAAACGTTCGTACAGCTTCATGGCAATATCCTCGTAATCGTTCCAGTGTATGGGTAGTTCAAAACTCATGATGGTTATTTAGTTAATTAGTTAATCGGTTTAGGAGTTTAGGGTTTAGCAGGCAGTTCTTCTAAACTTCCTAAACCGCCAAACTATTTTTATTCTCCTAAAAATTGTGTTTGATCGGGTAAAGTTACCACCAGTTCGCCATCGCCTTCCAGCAACACACATTGGCAGCTCAGCCTGGAGTTTAACCTGGGATTAATGGCCCGGTCGATAAAATCTTCTTCTTTATCGCTCAGTTCTTCCACCAGGTCTTCCCCTTTTTCCAGGTACAAATGACAGGTGCTGCAGGCGCAAACCCCGCCACAGTTATGGTGTAAGTCAATGTCGTTTTTTAAGGCTACTTCTAATATCGATTGGTCAGGTTCTATATTATTAAGTGTGATCGGCTCCAGCCCCTTCTGCTCAAATTTAAATGTTATCGTGTACATACTGCAAATTTCGGATTGCAAACCTACTTTAAATTACCAATAAAGGAAAATATTACGAAAACATATTGTAAACTTGTTTGTAAACTCAAAAAGGTTTCACTAATTTCCGCACTTATTTAAATATTTTCGAAAATGAAATATACCCTCATTGCAACAACCACACTCTTATTTTTAGCTTCCTGCAGCAACAACGATAAAAATGCCGGAAAAAATGCAGCAGATACTGTAAAGCCGGTAAGAACGAATGCCGTGCCTGCCGAAAAAAAGAAAGACGGGCCGGTGGCCGAAAAACCCGGCATCATCAATATACTGGATACCGTTGCTCCTAAAAGAATGGTGTTGTATATGAAGGACAGTGCAAAAACCTTCGACCGTATCAGTTTAAAACTGGGTACTATCTACGGCGTAAAACTGGCCGAAGTACTTAAAAAGAACGGCCTTAAAATGGCCGGCGCCCCCATGGCCTGGTACAAAACCCAGAAAGCACCCTACTTTTTTGAAGCCGGTGTTGCCATAACTAAAAGACCGGCTAAGCTTCCTGCCGGCGTTTTTGTAAGAGAAATGGGTGCAGACAGTGTGGTGATGGCACATTTTTATGGCCCCTATTCTTTGTTAAGCCAGGGCTACGATGCCATTAAAGAAAAAATGAAAGATGAAAAGAAAGCGATCGGCGGAACACCCTACGAAATTTATGTGGGAGACCCCGTGGATGCAAAGGGAAAACCCATCGATCCGTATAAAGTGAGGACGGATATTGTGTTTCCCAGACACTAGAGTTTAATGGATAATGAAATAATTATCCATTATCCTAGGGGTTCATGATACTATCTGTCAGCTTCAAATAAATATATTTCAGCTTAGGGTGCGTTGCCAGTATGCGCAGGTGCTTATCCAATGTAAACACATCGTTGCGTATGGCAGGGCCAGTTTGCAGGTTTTTGGGCGATATATCAGTAATACGTTGTGCTGTGGATTGTATCAGTGGCAGTAACAATTTAAAATCAAGGTTTTCTTTGGTACAAAATTCTTCGGCCATGGCATACAGGTGATTGGTAAAATTATTTACCACTACGCCTGCCACATGCAGCTTCAAACGTTCTTCATCGGTGGTACGTTTTACAATGGGCGACAGTGTTTTTGCAAAATCTTCAATCAGTACCGTAGCTTCTTCTGTGTTACCATCTACCAACAATGGTATTTCGGGTATGCCTGTCATTTCTTTGCGCAGGCTTTGAAAGGGATAGAGTATGCCATAGTTATGCGATATTTCCTGCAATACATCTTTAGATACCGACCCTGCAGTATGTACAATTAATTTATTGCCGAGTTTAAAAGATTTATTCAGGTCGAACAATACGCCGTCGGTAATGGCAACCATATAAATGTCGGCCGTCATATCGGTAATACCATCATAATTGGTATAACTGCTTCCTAATTCATCAGCCAGTATTTTTGCATGCTCCTTGTGCCTGCTCATCACCTGTATTACCTGGTGGTTATTTTTTTTACATAGGCGCCCCAGCACAGTTGCCACATTGCCCGAACCTATAATTACAATACGCATATAGCCATTTTGTTTATTTATGGATAACGACAAATAAAACTATTTAATTGCTTAAAAAAACGAGTAGAAATACTTAATCTCAATGCTTTGGCAATTGCTTAACGTTATCTTTGATGTTATGAAAATAACACAAAAACTAGGAATCGCTTATATACAAACGAAATTTAAACTCCTTAGTATTGTGTCTAAAAGACAAGCGGCAGAAAAAGCATTTGAATTATTTGGCACCCCTTTTTTAAAATCCAAAAGAAAGGTACCACCGAAGCAGGCCGAGCCATTACAGTTTACAATTGATGGCCGCAATATAAAGGGGCACCGCTGGAATCATCCCCAAACAAAAAAAGCATTGTTATTACATGGCTTTGGATCGGCAGCGTATAAATTTGAAAGTTATGTGGCTCCATTGGCAGCAAAAGGTTATGAAGTACTGGCCTTTGATGCGCCTGCACATGGCGACAGCGATGGCAAGACCACCAATGCCATTGAATACAGTGCCATGATTAAAAAAGTAATTGCATTATATGGCCCCATCCATTGTTTTATCGGCCACTCCTTTGGCGGCATTTCCTTAAGCCTTGCCTTGGAAGAAGTGCCGCATGATGCCGCTTGCAAGATTGTATTTATTGCACCGGCAACAGAAACCACTTCGGCAGTGGATGGCGCTTTTGCCATGCTTAAAATAAAGGATGCCGCTGTACGAAAAGAATTTGACAGGATCATTTTTGAAAAGAGCGGTAAAGAAACCGCCTGGTTTTCTATACGCCGTGCGGTACATAATATACAGGCACAAATATTATGGATACATGACGAAGATGATGATATCACCCCATTGCGTGATGCCTTAAAAGTAAAAGACGACAATCACACCAATATAAATTTTATGATCACCAAAGGACTTGGCCACCGCAAAATTTACCACGATAAAGCAGTGAAAAAAGCCATCGAAAACTTTGTATAAAACCGGTCCATTGATTTTCTGTTTTGGATAAAAAATTTTGATTTTTCAATTTTAAACTAATATTGCAGTTGGAATTACCACCGTTGGCGGTTGAAAACGGGGAACACGGATGATCATGATTTTTAGGATTTGCACTGGTAAAATAGCCGCCGCTGGCGGATAAAACGGGAACGCAGATGGTCATGATAATTATGATTTGCACAGATAAAATCATAACAGATCATCACCATCATAATAATCTGTGTTCAAAAAAATAACCGCCGCAGGCGGTATAAAACGGGGACGCAGATGGTCATGATAATTATGATTTGCGCAGGTAAAATCATAACAGATCATCACCATCATAATAATCTGTGTTCAAAAAAATAACCGCCGCAGGCGGTATAAAACGGGGACGCAGATGGTCATGATAATTATGATGTGCACAGATAAAATCATAACAGATCATCATCATCATAGTAATCTGCGTTCAAAAAAACAACCGCCGCAGGCGGATAAAACAGGGAACGCAGATGGTTAAGATAATTATGATTTGCGCAGATAAAATCATAACAGATCATCATCATCATAGTAATCTGCGTTCAAAAAAACAACCGCCGCAGGCGGTATAAAACAGGGAACGCAGATGGTCATGATAATTATGATTTGCACAGATAAAATCATAACAGATCATCACCATCATAATAATCTGCGTTCAAAAAAACAACCGCCGCAGGCGGTATAAAACGGGGACGCAGATGGTCATGATAATTATGATTTGCGCAGATAAAATCATAACAGATCATCACCATCATAGTAATCTGCGTTCAAAAAAACAACCGCCGCAGGCGGATATAAAAAAAGGAATCTAAGTATGGCAAAAAACTTATTGATAGTAGAAAGTCCTGCAAAGGCAAAAACCATTGAAGGCATCTTAGGAAAAGACTTTGAAGTAAAAAGTTGTTTCGGGCATATCCGTGACCTGGAGAAAAATGATATGGGTATTGATATTGCTAATAATTTTCAACCCAAGTATATTATATCTCCCGATAAAACCAAAGTGGTCAATGATTTAAAAGCGTTAGCTAAAAAAAGTGATGAAGTGTGGCTGGCATCGGATGAGGACCGTGAAGGAGAAAGCATCAGCTGGCATTTGGCAGAAGTATTGAAATTAGATCCTAAAACCACCAAGCGTATCGTATTCCACGAAATTACCAAGCCCGCCATTCAGAAAGCGGTGGCCAATCCACGTACCATTAATATGGACCTGGTGAATGCACAGCAGGCCCGCCGTGTGCTGGACAGGATCGTGGGTTTTGAATTAAGCCCGGTACTATGGCGCAAGATCGGTATGAAAGGTGGACTGAGTGCCGGCCGTGTACAAAGCGTGGCGGTAAAATTAATTGTAGAAAAAGAAAGAGAGATCAACCAGTTTACACCTGTTAGCAGTTTTAAAATAGAAGCCTCGCTGGCAGCAACAGATATCAATAACCGTTCGGTAAATTTTAAAGCCGAAGGCAGCAAGTTTAACCAGGCTGCTGATGCAGAAAAGTTTTTACAAAGTTGCATTGGTGCTAAATACACCGTTAAAGATATACAGGTAAGGCCGGGCAAACGTACACCAGCAGCGCCGTTTACCACTTCTACCTTACAACAGGAAGCCAGCCGTAAATTAGGTTATGGGGTAAGCAAGACGATGTTACTGGCACAAAAGCTGTACGAAAGTGGTAAGATCACGTATATGCGTACGGATAGTGTGAACCTGGGCGAAACGGCAATGGATGCCATAAAAAAAGAAATAGGTAAAAGTTTCGGCGATAAATATTTACAAATACGCAAATACAAAAACAAAAACGAAAGTGCACAGGAAGCGCATGAAGCCATTCGCCCTACCTATATGGAAAATAAATCGGTGGATGATTACGACCTGAACCGTTTGTATGAATTGATATGGAAGCGTACGATCGCTTCGCAGATGGCAGATGCAGAACTGGAAAATACCACCGCTAAAATAAATATCAGTACCAATGGCGAAGATTTAACCGCCAGCGGACAGGTAATAAAATTTGATGGCTTTTTAAAAGTGTACCTGGAAAGCAGTGATGACGAGGATAATGAAGATAACGGAGATGAAAGCCGCCTGCCTAATTTAGCTGTAGGGCAAAAATTAGATTTTAACCAGATGCTGGCTACAGAAAGATTTACCAAACACAGCGCCAGGTATACCGAAGCATCGCTGGTAAAAAAACTGGAAGAGCTGGGCATCGGCCGGCCGAGTACCTACGCTCCCACCATTTCTACCATTATTAAAAGAACTTATGTAGAGAAAAAAGATAAGGAAGGTGTGAAGAGGGATTTCAGGATCATGAAGCTGAAGGACGACAAGATTGTAAAAGTAACCGAACAGGAAAATACCGGTGCAGAAAAAAATAAATTATTCCCTACCGACCTGGGTTTGGTGGTAACAGATTTTTTAAGCCAGCATTTTACGCAGGTGATGGATTATAATTTTACTGCCGAAATAGAAAAAGAGTTTGATGAAATTGCCGATGGCAAGATTGTTTGGAATACGATGGTGAGTGATTTTTACACCCCCTTTCACGAAGGAGTTGAACATACTTTAGAAAATGCAGAACGTGCCGTAGGTGAAAGAGCATTGGGTATTGACCCCGAAAGCGGCAAACCCGTTATTGCACGTATGGGCCGCTATGGCCCGATGGTACAGATAGGTGTAACCGAAGGCGAAGAAAAAGCAAAGTTTGCCAAACTGAAAGCCACGCAGAGTATTGAAACCATTTCTATTGAAGATGCGCTGGAACTGTTTAAACTTGGCGCCCCGCTGGGTGAATACGAAGGGCAGGAAATAACGGTGAACATTGGACGCTTTGGCCCTTATGTAAAATTTGGTGATCAGTTTATTTCTATCCCCCGTGGTGAAGAGCCGGGTACGGTTGACCTGGAAAGAGCCATTGCACTCATTAACGAAAAGCAGAAAGCGGATATGCCGGTGGCAATGTATGAAGACAAACCGGTAACCAAAGGCAAAGGCCGCTTTGGCCCCTTTATTAAATGGAACGATATGTTCATCAACATTCCCGTTCGGTATAATTACGATAACCTTTCGCAGAACGATATTAATGAACTGATACAGGCTAAGATTGTAAAGGAAGCCAACCGGGTTATCAAGGCTTTTCCTGAAGATAAGATCACTATTGAGAACGAACGCTGGGGTGCCATTATAAAAATGGGCAAAAAGAAATACAAATTAACCGGCGGCGGTGCTAAAGGCAAATACACGCCGGAAGAATTGCAGGCCCTGGAAATTGATGATGTAAAGAAAATGATATTGCAACAGGAACCGAAGGCTTTTGATAAAAAGGCCCCGGCAAAGAAGGCGGCATCTAAAGGGCCGAAGAAAACTGCGGTAAAAAAAGCTGCCCCAAAGAAGAAGTAATGAATCTCCTCCACCCATGGCCGGTGTGTTCACCAACCATAATGTAACAAGAAATAAATAGTAGCCCGGCAGTTTGCCGGGCTACTATTTTCCCTGCTGCCCTTTTTGCGTTTATCCGTTTACTTTAGTGATCACATAAGGGCAATAAGCGCATGCCTTATCACCTTCCTGAAAATACCACCTGCAGGTATTGCGTATAGAACAAGCGGGTAAATGCGGATGATCCTCATGCCATCCCGGGTTTAACGTCATTATTTTTTTGATGACCCCGCATGTACCATTACTCCATTGGCGGCACCCGGTTTTTGCACATGCAGCACTAAACCGGAATGATTTTTCCAGCACCACATCGTTACCACCGGCTTTTTCAATAAAAGTTTCATCTATTGTAAGCGGCGTATCAATGTACCCTACCACTCCGTTGCTGTTGACCACGCCTAATAAGGTGGCCCCGGGTTTAGCTACAGCACTGGGGCAGCTTTTATTGCCTGCTGATTTCATATACAAGGATCATTTGGTTATTGTAACCTGTTTATAACCATTGATGGCTATTTCCGGGATGGTTTTAAATGCCTGTGCAATAAAACCGTTAATCAAATCGGGATGCTTAATGCCCACATACGGGCCAGCCGGATGATTCCTGGCATAGTCGGCTAAAACACTGTTGAGCAATGCGGCTTCAAGCGCTTTTTTGGCAGCAGCAATCTGGGCGGCAGTTAGTTTTATATTCTGCAGCGATACTTCAAATTTTACAACGTCTGGCATAATTTAATTTTTTAGCATGATGAATAATAGTACTAAGTAAAAAAATGACCGGCAACAAAAGAATGACGGTGATCAACGAAACATATGACTATTATTCTACAAGTAAAGCCGGTAAGGGCTTTTGCTGTGGCTGACGCACCACCGGCAGGAAGGGAAATATGTTGTATTTTTATTTAAAGCGCACTCATGATAACCCTGAATTATACCCTCACAAAAGAAGACTATTTTAATTTTTATTACCAGGCAGGCTGGCTTAACCCGTATAAAAAAAAGAAAGCTATAAAGACAGCCATTACAAGATTTCTTTCTTTTGCTGCCATGCTGGTATTTGTTAAACTGTTATCAAAGCATGGTACATTTGATTCTTTTTTCTATTACAGTATTTCCCTGCTGGCCTGTATATTTATAGTTCCCCTGTTTTCAATATCCGGCAATTACAGAAGACTGGTAGCTTCAATTACAGACAATCCCATGAATGCTCATTTTTTTGGAGAAATGCAAATTAATATTGCAGAGACCGGGATATTTACCAGGGGTGAATTTGCCGAAACAAAATTCCAATGGCCCGGCATTGTTAAAAAAGAAGAAAATAAGGATTATTATTTCCTGTATTTAAATAGTGAGCAGGCTATACTGATACCTAAAAGAGCATTTAAATCTGAAACGGACAAACAGCAGACAGAAAAAATTTTTGGCCAGCATATTTCTTTTAATGCCGAGGTTGGGCATTTGGTGAAAGATTAGCCTATCCCCTGCTGCAGCCTGCCGGCTTTTAGTGAAGCAGCGAAAGTGTTTTATTTGATTGGTGGCAAACCGGCCTGTGAAAAAAGCTACGATAAAAAAGAAGTAGAAATTTTATTGAAACAGATCAGAAGCCCCTATCATTGGAGTAGTGTTTTTTTATCGGTCCACCTGCAAATTAAAAAAGATAGTACATTGCATTTACGCCAAAATATAAAACCATGACCATACCAGCATTTATAGCCACCCAACCTGCAGAGCGGCAGGAATTATTAACCCGGCTGCATGAAATTATTATACAGAAAGACAAAACCGTAACACCCGTTATTGCCCCGATGATGGGCAAAGAGATGATCATTTATAATGCGCCGGGAACTTTTAAGTACGGGCTTGCCAGTGTAAAAAATTATATGTCGTTGCACGTACTGCCTATGTATGGCTCGCCTGTGATATACGAAAAATATAAAGCGCTATTGAAAGACGCCAGCTTTCAGAAAGGCTGCATTAATTTTAATACTGCCGCTGAAATACCACTAAAAATTGTAAAGGAGCTGATTGCTGATTGCGCAAAAATTGACCTGCGTGCTTTAAGAGAAGAACAGCTGAAAGCGAGGGCTAAAAAAACAGCGGTAAAAAAGGTTGCGGCAAAGAAGAAGTAACGATTGTATTGGAATATTGTTGAAAACGCTACCTTGATTGAATGACGTTTTTTATTGCCTTATTTTCAAAATAAAAATTACAGTAAATTGCATTGATGCTAGCATAAATACACTCGTTGTAAGCAAGTTTTTAGCGACACCCTAAAATTTGAAGATGAGAAAGATATTCTTCGTACTGTTATTAGCATTTAACTTCAATTTCTCTATTGGCCAGACAGTGTTAGACACTGACGGTTTAAACAATCTTAATAATGTTTATCTCTTTTCCTTAAAAGAATATTGCAAATCTTTGGATTCTACTAAGTCTAAAGTCGTTTATGTTAGAGATGACCATTTTATTGGTGACAGCTGGCCGAAAAAAATCCTGGGCTTTGACATAAAATATTTGGAAACAGACAGTCAGTATGTAAGTGCGATTAATGAAAATAATGGAAGCACAACTATCGTTGGTATTACTCCATTCGATTTCAGAAAAGGTGAGTTCTCTTGCGGAATAATTCCTTTTTCCGCAACATAAAAGAACAACAATATTAGTATGGGGAATGGAGGTGGTTTAACTATATATTTTGCGTATGACCCAAAAAGAAAAGGGTTGATTTATAAAAGAAAAAAGTGGTCAGGCATTTAAACCTGTTTACAACAAAAGTATTTGCAAAAGCAGGGCTGGACATTATAATATCAGCAAAGTGCAAGCATCGGCAGCGGTTCGGGCTCGACGTTCAGTGTTCAGCTTTAATTCATAACTTCAACAACATATTTTCAATTGGGCATTTGTACCGGGTTGGGCAATCAATGAATTCCCTGCCTTCGCAAATACTCGAACGTTAGCCGCAACTTGCACAACTAGCCTATAATAACAACGTGATAAAAATATTTTCCTACATACAAGAACTGGACTGCTTTATAGTTGACCCAACGTACAAGAAAATCGCTGACCAACTCGGATTAACTGAATGGAATGAAGTAGTCTGGATTGGACGATTCTTTACATTAGACAACGACTACGGCGAGCACTGGTTTGACAACTGGGAGTTGCAAACGCCCTTAGAACTAAGAGTGAAAGAACTGGGACTTGACACCAAAGAACTGTTCATCCTGAACCCCGACCGTTTTAAGAATGACCACGACGGTCCATGTCATACACCAGAAGAACGGGTGATGTTTTGGAAGGACGTTTTACTGTCACTGCATCTTAGCTATGAGACCTTATTCAGAGAGGCAAGAAAACTCAATGAAGAAAGAAAGGAATTTGATCCTGAAGATTACATTGCTGACCTCGAAGAACAAATTAAGCAATTGACAGACAAAAGCGCATAATATAGCGTTTGTAAAAGCATCACATACCCTTCGAACGTTAGCAGCTATTTTGTGGAAACCCTACGCTGATGAATCCTACTATAAAACTTTATGTTTAAGCCAAGACTACTTTTGTTTTTATCCATCATACTTTTATTTTGGTCTTGTAAGACAGACAATAAGTATAACTATTCAATAACGGATTTTAGAAGTTCTCTACAACCACGTTTGATAAAAATGGTTGAGAAAGGAATAGTCATGTACAGCGACAGTGCCTTCAGAAAAATGGTTACTGATGAGGAACTGGAGCGTTTAGGCAAGTCCGAGCATCCGATACTCAGAGCAGCGGCTTTCAGAGAAATGTTGAGGCGTACATCCTTTGACCATTTTGACATTATAATAAAACATCTGGATGACACCGCCCTTGTTTTCACAGATGGTGGTGAGTTTGGCATTTGGGACCGAACTGTATCAGACGACATTTTGCGGGAAGCAAAGTGGAAAACCAAGGCCGAAAAAAACAAAACAGTTGACGAAGTTCTTACTAAGCACAACTACTTGCGGTCAGCTTATATTATTCTGCCAGGCCTAGAGCCTCAAGAAAAATATTATCAGTTCATAAAAAGCATGGCGACACGTCCAAGACGGTTAGACCCATATGAAGGTTACGAATTGGGCTTTGGCGACATTGAATATGCACTTTACGGACTTGCCAAGTTTAAGAAAAAGCAAGATGCAGAAGTTATCAAGAAAAGGCTAATGGAGCATGTTTGGCGATTAAGTGACATATCATTTCAGTTCATGGCTGAATTTCCGGATACAGCCTATTTTGATGTTTTGCAAACTTATTACCGCAGACAGTTTTATAAGTTTTCAGGAAACAGACCTCATGGGTTTACAGGGTATGCAGCCGACAGAGCCGCCCCTGAAGATTTTATTAAAGCGTTGGTAGTACAGCAAACCGACAAGAGTGCAAAATTATTAGACACAATGCTTACTTCCCTACCAAAGCAAACCTGTCTGCCAGACAAAGAAAATATTATCAGTGACGTTGTAACTGCTATTTGGGAACATCCCTGTCCTGCTTATGTAAAACTCAGAGAAAAAATAAAACCAAAAGCAAAAGAAATTTTGAAATGGCGCATAAGTATACCAATAGACACTTCATATCAAACGCAAAAGGACACGACTGAAAGAAAATTTCGCTGGTATCCTTAAATAAAAAGCTGCCTACAAAAGTATTTGCAAAAGCAGGCCCGGACATTATAACATCAACTCTGTGCAGGCATCAGCAGTAGTTCGGGCCCGACGTTAAATTTTCAGCTTTAGTTCTTAACTTTAATAACATATTTTAAATGGGTATTTGTACAGGGCAGACGGCAATGAATTCCCTGCCTTAAGAAATACTCAAACGTTAGCCGCCATATTACACGACCGCTATGACATTTGAAGATTTTAAAACACATTTTGAACAATTCAGCAAAATTGACACCGCTGAAAAACTTGCTATTTGTCAGAACCAATATGAAAAACATCTTTTACACATTGAAGACGAACAATTTTTTGAACCTCTAACACAAAGTTTAGGTGACGACATAATAAGTCAATATGAGAAAAATCTGAATAACATTTTCCTTTTCGACAAAATCCAAGTCAATCAATTTTACTTTTTGATAAGACCGTCATTTGAGCCAGAAAACTTATTGACACTTGAATACCAAAAAGACGGATACTTGTTGACACATACAACTTTGACTAAAAATTATTGGGCCTTATTTTATGCCGACAATAAAATAATAGATGTTCCAAAAGTTACAGTAAAGTCTGAATTGAATAAAAAAACCGGAGATATACTTTTTTCGCTGCTTGACAACACCATCATTGATGCGAGACAACCAAAGGCAAATGGTTTTACTTTAGACGGCGTTGTTTATAGGTTATCGAAACTTTATAGCGAGGGACAGAGAATTGTTGGTAAGCACTCACCAAGCGACACTTCAAAATCTGGAAAAATTATTGGAATCATGCAAGAACTAATAGACAACATTGAATATTTGGACGACACTACCCTTTCAAGCATAAGTACAAAAATTACAGACCTGCAAGATTGACCAATACAGCGGCTTACATGCAGTTTTCTGCAATTGGGGCATAACATTAAACAATCATCGGCAGTGCATATATCCCTGCTTTATATTCGGCGGACGGAATACTGGCAGTAGTTCTTAACTTCGGCTTTTAGTCATAAATTTGGCGCTGCCTACCGGCAGGCAGGTTTAGTTCCGGGTTAACAGTTGGTCAATTCCCCTATTGCGAAAAGCCCCGAACGTTACGTGCCAGCATAAAGAAACATCCTGCTTAAAATGAAACATTGGACTTACTTACTTTTATTAACAATAAGCTCTTGCAACAATCAGCATCAAAAAGTCAATGGCAGTGACACATCGGTTTCTGCTAAGCCTTCAACTTTTACAGGCGTCAAAAAAGACATTTGCTGGGCAGGAACTTTAAACAGTAAGACGCCTGTTTTCATTCACTATCAGCTTGATAGTAATTTAATCATTGGAGAAATCACCTATTTAAACACCAAAGACAAACTACCAATTAAGCTTTTAGGTACAATTGAAGAGGATAAAAGTTATAGGCTGTTAGAGTTTGACAACACAGGAAATATCACAGGTGTTATTGAAGGCAAACCGGCAGACAAGTCTTTTAGTGGACTTTGGGTTTCACCTAAAACTAAGAAAGAACTTGCAATGACGCTTTCTCAAAAAGACACATTAATAGTTAGCCCGAATCTTAAGCCAGACGAAACTAAAATTTTCGGAAACTACCACTACCAATATGGAGAAAATGGTTACAATGGAGACTTTGATATTAGCAAAGCAGGAAACAACAAAATTGCTTTCAACATACTTTCCCTGACAAATGTTGAAAGAGGGCCAAACATTGCTGAAGTTGAAAAAGACACCATAACTATGGCAGGCAACAGTTTTATTTACAAAATTCCGGGCAGTGATAGTTGTGAATTTAAAGTAATTTTTTATAACGCCTTTGTTTATATCAACTATACGAAAGGTTTTTGTGAAAGCCAGTTTGGACTTAATGCAACAATTGACGGCATATACTTAAAGACCAGGTGAAAATGCCGAACACAAAAAAAGTTTTTGGGCAATTAAGACATTACATTGAAGCAATCACCGGCAGTTCAATTTGGCATCATATCAGGCAAAACGTTATTAATTTAGTTACGTACAAATCATCAATTTTTACGTATACATTCAGCCCTGCCTACCGGCATGCAGGTTCAGTTCCGGGCATACAGTTGGCTAGTTCCCCTACTGTACAAAGCCCCGAACGTTAACAGCAATATTTATGAAGCTTTTTATTACTATACTAATTCTATTTGTGCCATTTTTAATTTATGGCCAGTCGTTTAATTTTACAAAAATTAAAACTGTTGCTATTGACTCTTTAAGAAAAATTGACCATGCAAACAAAATAAAGCACACTTACACAATAGATATTTCGGAAGACTATTTCCCAAACAGAACAAAATTTGCTTTAGCGCAACCAATAATTTATGGTAAGAAAGTTGATAATTTCAAAAATGAAGTATCCTTTTTTTATACCAAAGCCGACTCTTTAGTTAGATTAATTGAATACGAATGGGAAGGCGATGAAAATGCTACGGATAGTGCATACTATGAAATTGTAAAGAAGAACAAGGAGACCATTTCAACTTATTTCAATACCATGCCAAATGAGATTCCCGAAACGGAAACAAAAGCGGCAAAATCAATCTGGGAGAATGAACTTGTATTTGTTCAACAGCTTATAATGCCAGGTCTTCAACGAATAAGAGTTTTAGTGAGTTGGAAATAATGCTGTTGCTGGTTGCCGCCAGTCTCTTATGCAAACAGACGGATGCTGTGAATTAATTGTATTTAACCGGCTATTGTTGCGGCATTTTCTATTTTTACCGTTTGCAAAAACTGAACTGCGTGTTGTAAGAGTAGAACAGCTGAAAGCCTGGGTGAAGCAGACTGCGGTAAAGTGGCTGCGGCAAAGCAGAAGCAACAATTGTATTGGAATATGTTGAAGACGCTGCTACAAATGAGAGGCGTTTTTAATTGCATTATTTTCACATTAAAAATTACAGTAAATTGCATTGATGCTACGATATATCTAAAATGTATAACATCAAAGCGTTGATTATCAATGCAATTTCATTTAACTTGATAGCGTATAATAGCATAAATACACTCGTTGTAGGCAACTCTAAAGTGACACTTTCCTATGGGATATTACATCAGAATTTTAGGTTCACAAAACCCAGACATTCAAGTTGACGAACTAATTCAATCATTAGCCGCAGACGGATTGACTGCAAAGTTTGAGTTTGACCCAACCGAAGAACCAAGCAAGTGGACAATGCTTGACATATTAAACGCAGACGGGGAACCTTTAGCACAATTAGAAAGAAATCCAGTTATTGAAGGTGAATTAGGGCAAGAAGAACTTAATGAGTTTAAGGAAGACATTCAAGACTACAAACCTGCATCTGCAGTAAAATGGTTGACAAATTTCTTTGACAAAGTAAAAGTAATTTACGCTTTTCAAATGCTCAACGCAGCTTTTGATGACGGAAACTTTGAAGTTATTGACAACATTAAAACGAAAATCTGGAACAAGACTAAAGGTATTTTACAAGCTGACAATGAGGGTTTTTCAAATGAAGATGGCCATCATATTCTTTGGCAATTTTCTGATACCGTTACAGGTGACTGGAGTTGTGCAGTAAGAAACTGGTTAGGCAAGTGGGAAAAGTTTGTGATGGACTTAGGCGACACAAATCAAAGGCAAGAATTTCAAGACGGCAAAGTTCCTAAAAAAGCAAAGCGAATTTAAATTGGAAGACGATGAGTATGCCTACAACATTGGGTTTTATGCAAGTTGGTCTTGACCTTGTAACATCAGCTAATTGCAAATCCCAGCTTCAGTTCCAGCAAAAGAATATCTATCAGCTTTTGTACTTAACTTCATCAACATATTCCTGCCTGCCGGCAGGCAGGTTCAATCAGCAGCGGTTATGGGCAGACGTCCGAAAGTATTCGGGATAATTCCCAACCTGCAAAAAGCCCTGCTCGTTGTACGTCACCTTTAAGAGCGTTCCATATGAAATTAAAAAGACTATTTTATACACTGACGGTTTTACTTTCCTGCATACTGCCTGCCAAGTCACAAACTAATTGGAAAAACAGAGAGGATAGTCTTTGGAATTTACTTTACACAAATAAAACAATGGTTATTGACAGCAATAAACGTTGGGAGTTTTTCCTAATGGAATCTGGTTCTTTAGGCGGAATGCAAGTTTGGTTTGATAAGCAAGCTACAATTGACGCTTCTTTTCTAACCGAGGAAAAAATTGAAAGAAAAAAAACTCTTACCCTTATTATTCCTAACAACTACAAATTTATCGAGTCTGGTGAGGAACATTTTAAAGTCTATTTATTGAATTTCTCAAATAAGACACTTTATATTCCTCGAATTGACGCAACTCTGGATAGTATATCCGAATATATCAAAATAGATAACAACTGGTTTCAATTGAGAAAAAACTTACGCTCTTCATGTGGCAATAGCTACTACAAAAAACGAATGCTTCCTAATGAAGCCAATCTTTTTGAAATAGCTTCCATAAATCAAGAAGCAGGGACAAAAGTGTTGAAATACAAACTTGTTTTCAATTATTATGGACGGGAAATTCAATCGAACGAAATTGAGATTAAGCTTTTTGCCAACCAGGTAAAACGTTTTTTATCAGAAGGTACTGACACCTTTCGATAAGGCAGCGTGCAACAAACGTTTTTGGGCAAGTGTGGCTTGACAAACAAATTTGGGCTTTAGTTCTTAACTTCAACTAAACAAAATAATCTGCAGCGGTTCCGGCGGACAGTTGGAAAATTCCACAACAGCCCAAAGCCGTGCACGTTATAGGCAAGCCTTTAAACAGTCTACAAAACATCAACGCATAGCATGACATGAGACAATACGATTTAATTGCAGACAAAATAGAAGAAGTGATTCGCCATATGTTTAATGCTGTACAGACAGAACATTCTAAAGAATTTGCATATTCCCTTTTATTTAATCCAAACAAGAGTCAAACTTGGTTTGTAGTTCTTTTCTCTCCAACAATTTCCAATTTCAAAAAAGCACTGCAAAACGGAACTTGCTATTTACTTTATAGTTATTTGGTTGACAACTTTTCGAATGACGAAGTCCTAACAAATATTGACATCTTTACAAGTTTTGAAATCGGCGACCGACCAATAACAAATGAATCTTACGACACATTCATAACAGCACTTAGCAACAAGTTGGATAGATTACGCAAAACCAACGAATCTGCCGACCAAACAATTTGTAATGACTGTGGTCATGACTTCAATGAACATCAACTCATGACATTTAGGAATGACGAATCCGAAACTGTGAAAGAAGGTTGGATTATGTGCCCGGTAGAAACTTGTACATGTTTTAAAACCTGGAGTGCGAATTATTCGGGTTGAAAATCTCTAATAAATTAGGCTATGCAGGTAATATTGGGTTTTATGCAAGTTGGGCTCTACACTGTAACATCAGACAATTGCAAATCCAGGCTGTAGTTCGGGCAGGACAAACAACTTTCAACTTTAGTTCTTAAATTCAACTTTATATTTCTAATCAGCAGCGATTATGGGCAGACGTCCCGAAAGCATTCGGGATAATTCCCAACCTGCATAAAGCCCTGCCCGTTAGCGGCAATCTTACAACCATGCACCCTTTAATATTTTTACTATTACTTACGATAATTACTTCGTGTAATAACAATTCAGGTGGCTTGAGATTGCCAACGCCAAAGAATCCTGACGTTAGTAACGAATTTCGTCCATTCTTGAAAGAAGGCATGAAGGAAGTTGAATATTTTACTAGCAAAGAAGTGAGTACTAAACATAAACAACTAATTAAAAAACTCTCAAAGCTCATTGAAACGAATAGTCGGACACAAAAATACTTCCATCAAATTGAGGAAGGTGGAAAACCGGAATACAACTCTAATATTGGAATTAGCAAACAAGAGTATAACCAACTAAACGAACTTTTTTCCTCCGATAAACCGAAAAAGGAAAATGGAAGACTTTCAATTATGCGAGATGGAAATCATTTTAAGTTTCATGGGGAAGGAAGATTGTCGTTATTAGATTCTGTAATAATAAACATCAATAATAAGACGGCCTCTTTCAAAAAATATAATATGAATCTTGTTAAAGACTCCATTGATTTATCAAGTGACGACATCCCAAAAGGTGACACCATAGAAATATATGAATTCTATAGAGGTCCTGACGGTTTATTAGGATTGACGGGTTTAGACGGCGCATATGAATTACTAATTGGGAGACTCAAACCAAGCGATAGAACTTATTTATGGTTTTTCGCCAGGCAGCCTGATATTCTCGAACATCCCATACCTGAATTCATCACAGTCATTATCGACAAATGAAAGACATGCCGCTAACATTCAGTTTTGCGTCAGCAGGGGTCGACGAACAAATCCTCATTGGCAGTACTAGTACCAGCTACATATCCGGCTGACCGAACACCGATGAGCAACACAATATGTTTTCAACTTTTGTATCTTACATAGGCTACAGTTCCGGGCTGAACGTTTTCCAAATACCCTGCCGAACGCAAAGCTGTGGCCATTAGCGGTAATGTAACCGGCGACACTGCAAACTTTAACGATCGACATAAAAATCAGCAAAATAATTTTTGGATACAACTTCCCCTATTTTGGACACATTCCGAAAAACAAGTAAGCTGACCTTTGCATCATCAATTAACAATTAAAAAATTTGACAATGCAAAAAAGAAAATTAGGAAACAGCGGACTTGAAGTGTCTGCATTGGGTTTTGGCTGTATGAATATGAGTTTCGGTTATGGCGAAACCGTTGAAAAGAAAAAAGCCATTGAGATTATTAGAGCTGCTTATGAACAAGGTGTAACGCTGTTTGATACAGCCGAAGCGTATGGACCTTTCTCAAACGAAGAATTAGTGGGCGAAGCTCTTGCACCTTTTAGAGACAAGGTAATCATTGCCAGCAAGTATGGTTTTAAAATTGAAAACAACCAAATAGTTGGATTGAATAGCCGACCTGAACACATAAAGCAAGTTGCGGAAGCCTCTTTGAAAAGATTAAAAACCGATGTAATTGATATTTTTTACCAACACCGAGTTGACCCAACTATTCCAATTGAAGACGTTGCAGGTGCAATAAAAGATTTGGTTCAAGAAGGAAAAATTAAGCATTTTGGGTTGTCAGAAGCAGGTGCAAACACCATTCGCAGAGCAAATGCTATTCATCCTGTTTCGGTTATTCAAAGCGAATATTCTTTGTGGACAAGAGACCCAGAAGAAAAAGTATTGGATGTTTGTGAGGAATTAGGTATCGGTTTTGTGCCTTGGAGTCCACTTGGACAAGGGTATCTTACAGGAAAAGTAAATACTAACCAAATTTTTGACCCGAACACCGATTTACGAGCTACTTTCCCAAAATTTACCAAAGAAGCAATGGAAGCCAATCAGCCAATTCTTGAATTGCTTGCCAACGTTGCCAAAGAAAAAAATGCAACATTAGCACAAATTGCCTTGGCTTGGTTGTTGGCTCAAAAACAATTTATTGTACCTATTCCAGGAACAAAAACAATGGAAAGAATGACTGAAAACAACGGAGCAGTAAACGTAACACTTACCGCAACCGATTTAAAAGAAATTCAAAATACTTACGATAAAATAAACATTGTTGGCGAAAGATTATCGCCTGTTCATATGACTTTTATTGACAAGTAAAATGAATCATTTATTGAAATATTTTGCAACAATGCTACTTCTAAATACAGGAGTAGCTTGTTCGCAATCAAAAAATAGCCCAGTAGTGGAAATAACAGATAATAAAACAGAAGAAAATAAAATCATTGAAGTAATTCGCCTACTAACTCAATTAATGATAGAACGAGATACAAAGGCGATGAATAATATTGTGGACAAAGATTTTACGCTTACACACATCACAGGTTATGTACAAAGTAAAGCCGAATGGTTTCACGAAATTGAAACTGAAAGTATGAAATACTATTCGTACAAAGAAGTAAAAACTTCGGTAAAAATCGAAGGAGACAAAGCTATATTTGTAGGACAGAATTTATTAGATGCAAGAATTTGGGGTAGTAGAAATGCTTGGCGATTACAACAAAAAATGGAATTAGAAAAAAGAGATGACAATTGGATTATTCTACATTCTGTTGCAACAACTTTTTAAAATTATAAATTTGAATAATAACAGCGTATAGAATATGAGTAAACAAAAAATAGAAATTCCCGAAATAAAATCGGTAACCGAATTTCATCGTTTGTTTGGCGTGCCAAAACCCTTACATCCATTGATAAGTGTTATCAACTTTGAAGAAGTAGATTTTATGTTGAGCGATGTATGGAAACATTTTGTAAACGATATGTATTCTGTTTCTATCAAGAAAGGCGAAACAGGTAGAATAAAATACGGACAAACCGAATATGATTTTGACGAGGGAATAATGACCCTTACCGCACCCAAGCAAGTAATAGCTATAGAAGAAGTAGAAGCCATAAAATTAACAGGCTTCAAATTGCTTATTCATCCCGATTTTATTCAAGGTTATCCATTGGCAAAAACCATAAAAGACTACGGATTTTTCTCTTATAGCAATAACAAAGCCTTGTTTTTGTCAGACAAAGAAGAGCAAATTATTTTAAACCTTTTCAAATCCATAGAGCAAGAATATCAGAATAATATTGACCAATTCAGTCAGGAAGTAATCATTGCAAATATCGAATTACTTTTGGTGCATATTGACCGATATTACAACCGCCAATTTCTAACCCGAAAAAAAATAAGTAATGATACTTTATCAAAAATTGATAAGTTATTGACCGATTATTTTAATAATGAACCTAATGAATTGCCAACAGTTCAATATTTAGCCAACGAGTTAAACCTTACGTCAACCTATTTAAGCGATTTGTTGAAAAATTTTACAGGACAAACCGCACAACAACATATACACGAAAAGCTGATAGAAAAAGCCAAAGAATTACTTTCTACAACCAACCTTTCTGTAAGCGAAATTGCCTATCGATTGGGCTTTGAATTTCCGCAGTCGTTCAATAAATTATTCAAAAACAAAACAAACGTTTCGCCTTTGGAGTTTAGGCAGTCGTTTAACTAATTGATATGAGCAAGAATAGATTAGAAGCATTTTCGGACGGAATTTTAGCCATCATCATTACCATTATGATTTTGGATTTAAAAGTTCCGCACAACCCAACGTGGCAAGATTACCTAAATGCTTATCCTGTATTTGCAAGTTATGCGTTGAGTTTTGTTTTTGTAGGTTTATATTGGAGCAACCATCATCATTTATTTCACACTGCAACCAAAGTAAACAACAAAATACTTTGGCTGAATATGTTTGTACTTTTTTGGGAAAGTTTAATACCGTTTGTAACGGCTTCAATGGGCGAAAATCATTTTTCCAACATAACCGTTGCTCTTTATGCATTGGTAATGACTTTAAGTACGATTACGAATATATTTTTGGTAAACAGTTTATGCAAACTGCACGGCTCAAATTCGGAATTTTCAAAATTTTACAAAGGGCACTCTAAAAGTTACATTACCATAGCCGTTAATTTTTCAGCAGGAATTATAGCATTATTGGGCTTCCCAAAAATTGCATTTATCATAATGGTTTTAATGGCTGCTGCTTGGTTTTTACCAAACCATAAAACGGACAACAGTATAACCAACACAAGCGACTAAAATGCACAACCACTTACATGGTATTTGCAAAAGCAGGCCCGGACATTATAACATCAACTCTGTGCAAGTATCAGCAGTAGTTCGGGCCCGACGTTAAATTTTCAGCTTTAGTTCTTAACTTTAACAATATATTTTAAATGGGTATTTGTACGGGGCAGACAGCAATGAATTCCCTGCCCTAGCAAAGCCGCTAACGTTGTACGCTATAAGTTGAAACTTCCCTATTTGACAAAAATTAAAATGACAATAAAACGCATCCTAACATTATTTCTATTTTGCATTTTAGGACAACTATTATTTGCTCAAGACTCTACAAGCAAATTTTATCCGGAAGCTAACGGGACAATTGGTAACAGGACACACGTAAATGCGTTGAGTTTTAGAACTCAAAATGTGACAACACCTTTTTTTGACGCTCTTCATAAAAGATTTTCAACACCTAAAAGCGATGGTGAATTTCTTCAATTCAATGGACACAATAAAAACTGGTCAAAAAATAAAATAATTATTAGAACTAGTTCATCAATAGATATAAATTTAGACCGCAGTAAAACAAACACTATATTCATTTTCGTGGAGACAACAAACAAATATGACTTATTAAAACCCACGAGAACATCGTACAAAAAAATTGTAAAATATTTTTGGGTATTATTTAATAAGACAATAAAAAATGGCAAATCAGACAACTTCGATTAAGACAGACAGCAGAATATTACAGCGTACAACATTGGGTTTGATGCAAATTGGGCTTGACCTTGTAACATCAGCTATTTGCAAGTCCCAGCTTCAGTTTCAGCAGACGAAAAACTGTCAGCTTTTGTACTTAACTTTATCAACATATTCCTGCCTGCCGGCAGGCAGGTTCAATCAGCAGCGGTTATGGGCAGAAGTCCCGAAAGCATTCGGGATAATTCCCAACCTGCATAAAGCCCTGCCCGTTATCAGCAATACCAAATGACGTACTTACCAAAGCGATATGAGTTAGAGAAAAGTCTGTGGACAGAGAAAGACTTTGACACGATGGGCTGGCATGACAGCATTGTTTACGCTATTTCGTTCGGCGAGAATTTTCAGCTATTGTTTGACATTGACTATATTTTCAAATGGGTGCTGACAGGAAAAACCTATCATTTTTGGGTATCGCCTTGTACCCTCGTCTTCGAGAATGTTTACGATTTGAAATTCGACCTCGAGTTTTCCGGGATAGAACTTGAAATAGACGACATAACTCGTAAAAATCCGCAACGACCGAACAACGCTGACCACATCGGGCGGGATATTGAGATGGATTGGTTTATTGAAACACAACAAGGAACAATCTCTTTTAAGTCTGTTGGCTACAAACAATACGTTCGACAGCTTCCGAGCTATTTACCGACGCAGACCATAGAGATAAATGACCGAGGTGGAGTTTCGTTTGACAAAACGACGTCGATATAGGTACTACTGCTAACACCTCTGGCGCAAGTGTTCTTCCGAAGGAAGGTCACTCGTGTCTATTGATCTTAGCGGTTTTTAACCGCAGTATAAACTTACGAGGGATAATAAACCACAACACATCCATAACCCCACTCCCTCACCAATCAATAGCATAAAGTAGTACCCCCGTGCAATGACAGTGGTATACCTAAGCAATGCTTAATATGGTGTGGTGCAATGTGCAGCGAAGGATGCATAAGGGCTAAGCGAAGGATGCTGCACGCTGCAGCGAAGGATGGCGAAGGATGAATATGGATTATAAGCAGTTGTTGCCGGGTTTACCGCAAGCGGTGCAATTGTAAAAAGGCTATAGCGGGTGCCACTTATAAAGTGGAGTAATTAAAAGGTGCTGCTGGTACTGTACTATTTTACCTGTGCTGCAATTATTGTTTCCAACCGGGCCATCATTTCATCTTTTTCTTTCAGCATGCGTTCGTACAAGGCAATTTTTTCTTCGTGAAGTTTTACAAGTTTTTCGATGGGGTCAAACACCGGGTTGATATTGACAACAGAAGAATTATCCTTGAAGTCAGTACAATTAAAAGTATTGGCAATAACATTTACCGCCGCTTCCTCATCAAAATTCTGAATGGCTTCTACCGGTATTTTAAGTACGCCCGATACCCGTTGCAGTATGCCTGGCTCAATGCTTTCCTTCTGCTCCAGTAAAGATATTTTCTTCTGGTTCCAGTCTTCGCCCAGTTCGAGTGCCATGGCCTCCTGCTTAATGCCCAGCATTTCTCTAAAGCGTTTTATGTTGTGGCCTTCGTGTATTTTTTTATCTGTCATTACAGTATTTGTTAGGTAGTAAATGTACTGCTTTTGCTGCATTATTGTAACATAAAAATACAAAAAAAACAAGAATGTGTGGGCGGTATTTGCAGGCGGATGGTACTAACGGGCTGGGGTAAGGTATTTAGCGGTATGGGGTTATTTAAATGCACGGCATAATGGTGTGCCTATGTTGTATTACTATGGCTGTATTGGCAACATTGTGTACCGGCGCCACCGCAATAACAATTATTACAACTGCTGCTTATTTGCATAGTGCACGCAGCATGCCCCTGAAAATAAATCCATGAAAGGGCAAAACAGCCAGCCAGTATAACCTGCCCTTTAAACCCAGCGGGCGAAAAGTAGCGGTTTGTTCCAGTTCGTTATTGTCGTTGATAAAAAATTCGAGCCATGCTTCACCGGGCAGTTTCATTTCGGCATATAAAAGTAGTCTCCTGTCTTTTCTGCTTGCAATGAGTACCCGCCAAAAGTCAAGCGATTCGCCGGGGTATAATTGGGTGGGGCTTCTTCTGCCGCGGCGCAATCCTACGCCGCCCGCCATTTTATCCATCAGCCCTCTTATGCCCCAAAGCCATCCGCCATAGTACCAGCCATTTGTGCCGCCAATGCGCCATATTTTGTCGAGGGTTTTATTGGCATCTGTTACTTTAAGTTTTCGTGTATCCTTAAATGTTCCCTCCTTAGGTACCTGCAAATGCACCGTTACCCCTTTGTATAAAATATTACTTGTGGCCGCATCTTTCCAGCTGGAGAGTACCTGGTCGTTCTCAATTTTTACAAATGCCAGTGCAATTGCCTTTTCGTATGGGGTGGCAGTTATGTGTAATATTTCGCCCAGGTTATTGGGTTTACCAATTACTTCTACTTTCATACTGTCTACCAGGTTTTTGGCCAGTGCATAGCTGGTAGAAGTTACAAAGTATAACCAGTACGAGGATAGCCGCGGTGTTAACACCGGCAATACTATAATTTTTCTTTTAAGCCCCCGTACAACGGCAAATTTTAATAATAATTCTTTGTAGGTAAATATTTCGTCGCTGGTTATATCAAAATTATTGTTGTATGCCACGGGTAAACCTATCACACCTTTTAAGTAGGCCAGCACATCTCTTATAGCCACAGGTTGTGTTTTGGTGTTAAGCCATTTGGGGGTTATCATCACGGGTAGTTTTTCTACCAGGTCGCGTATTATTTCAAAAGAAGCACTACCCGACCCTACAATTATACCGGCCCGCAATGCAGTAAATGCATAGTGCCCGCTTTTTAAAATATGCTCTACATTAAGCCGGGATTGAAGGTGCCTGGATAAATGAGCTTCATTTGCAATACCGGTAAGATAGATGACCTGTTTTACATTGGTTTGCAACATCCGTTTTTTAAAATTTTCTGCCGAGGTGGTTTCCATTTTTTCAAAATCGCCACTGCGTGTACTCATGGAATGTACCAGGTAAAAAGCCACATCAATATCTGCAGGAATGTTTTGCAATGTTTGTTCCAGTAACAGGTCTACTTCTACCACGCTGATATCCGGGTCTTCAAAGCGGTCAATATCAAAGCGGGCCTTATCCCTCACACAGCAATAAACATAGTGATCTGCAGCCAGTAGTTCGGGCAGTAATCGTTGCGCAATATAACCGGTGGCACCTGTAAGTAGTATTTTCAAAATTGTTGTTGCTTGTACTACCGTAAACGTATTAAAGCATTAAAAGTTTAAAAGCAGCGGTAGTTTAACAGCGGCGCTTTTTACGATGCATTTAGCAATAAGCCTCCAGCTCATTAATGCCTGCAACGGCCGTGGTATACAGCGGCAGCACCTTGCCTGCCTGTTTGGGTTTTTGTTGTTACCTGCAGGTGTATATTTTCAAACTGCCGTTGGCAGCTATAGCTGCGCATATTTCGTGCTGTTGAATTTACAAAGCTCACGTTGGTGTTGCCTCCTGGGTATGCTCCTATTGTTTGGTTCAAACTCATGCAGCGGGGGTAAGTATTTTCTTCCGGGTAAAAAGTATTCTTATTACAAGGAACCTGTAATGTGCCATTATACAGCACCCATCTGCTTAGCTCAATTGCCTGCGGACCACTTTAAACGCCAAATTTCTTCCGTGCCCCTGCATAATTGCTAAATTTATCCATGACAATGCGAATTTTTCCAACAGTTCTACTTTGTCGGACTTACCAAAATCAATGCAAGAACCAAAACCACAATCTAAGGCTAATTGCTTAGCAACAGATTTTGCTTTTTCACTTTCGCCAGCCATAAACATATCTATTGCTTCGCCATTATACATTGGATTGAGCATATTTTCGAAGCCTGTGGTATTGAAACATTTGACAATTTCTGCATTAGTTTTATCTGCTAAAAAATGATAGACTGTTTTGTAAGGTTCAGGGCTTTTCATTACTGCATTGGTGGCGTCAATTATGATTTTGTTTGACACATCGCCCAATTGTTCAAAAATTTCAAAAATTGCTGTGGGTGGTGTTGCAATTA
Source organism: Ferruginibacter profundus (assembly GCF_054783275.1). Lineage (NCBI taxonomy): Bacteria > Pseudomonadati > Bacteroidota > Chitinophagia > Chitinophagales > Chitinophagaceae > Ferruginibacter > Ferruginibacter profundus. The sequence continues at coordinate 996,882 of NZ_BAAGQW010000001.1, forward strand.
AAATGAGCTCTGATTTTGCACTTGCATCTTTGACAGAGAATGCAATTGTATTTGCATTTTTCAACAATTCTTTACCTTTAAAATTGTTTACATCTTGTACACCTAAATTGATATTGTGTCCTTTTTTGGACCAATTGGTGGCTAAAGCGCCGCCAACATTCCCTGTTCCTATAATTGCTATATTCATTTTTTTATTTTTTTTATTTCTTTGCTGTTAATAAACTTAAAGAACATAATTACTGTGGTAGTTTTTTTAATGCCCGGCAAAAACTTCCACAGTAATTTGTGCAATAGCAATGTTTCCCTAAAGAAACATTGCTATTACTGCAAACATTGTTTTAAAACTGTATTGCATTATTTATTCAGCATTTTTACCAATAATTCAGCTGCTGCTGCACCGCTGTTTTGTTGTTGTCCGGTAATTAAATTACCGTCGGCAATGGCATAAGAACTGAAAGGTGCTGAAACTTTAAAAGTAGTGCCTGCAATTTTCTTCGCTTCGGCCTCAATTCTATAAGGTTGAATTTTCATACCCACTGCCTTGTCGGCAAATTCTTCCTCCGCATCAGCAAAGCCTGTCCAGGTTTTACCTTGTACCAATAATTCGCCATTTGATTTTTTGGCTTCCAGCAATAAAGTAGTTGAATGACAAACTGCAGCACTTGGTTTTCCTGTTTCATAAAAAGTCACAAATAATTTTTCTAAGGCTTTGTTTCCTTTAAATGTGTACATGGGGCCCTGACCACCAACCAGGAAAATGGCATCGTAGTTTTTGGCATCAACTTCTGTCAATTTTTTGGTATTTGCCAACATATCATTAAACGATTTTTGTTGCATATAACCTAACGAAATTACATCCCCGGCAGAGTAACCACTTGCATCAGTTGGATTTGAGTAACCATCCATTTCTAATTTTCCACCTTCGGTAGAAACCAATTCTACCTGGTAGCCTGCTTCTTGAAATACACGAAGTGGATGTGTGAGTTCGGCTGCCCAAAAACCAATTGGCCATTGTGTTTGTTTGCTAATAGCTGGCGAACTTGCCACCATTAAAATTTTGCCTTTGGCAGGTGCACCGTGAAAATGTACATAACTGCTTACCTCTGTTACCATTTTTTTAGAATTTAGTTTTTTAGATAATTTTTTTGTTTGTGCCGATAAGGCTAATGTGGTGAGAACAATTAGCGATATTGAAAGTATTGACTTTAGCATATTTGCTTTTTTAAATTTATGTTGCAAAAGTGCAAACTATATCTACCTTTGCAATGTGTACAACCAAAAAGTGCGATACATACTTTTTGGTAAGTATCAATAAAATAATTGGTTACAGCCCATGCCCGATTTTAAATACAACGGAAAAGTTTATTACAATCCAGTACAATTAGTAATGGAACAAATTGGCGGTACCTGGAAAGCTCCAATTTTGTGGCGATTGAAAGGCCAAACGATGCGTTATGGCGAATTGCGAAAAGACATTCCTCATATTTCAGACAAAATGCTAACGACACAATTAAGAGAATTGGAAGAAGACGGCTACATCAACCGAAAAGTATATGCAGTTGTACCACCAAAGACAGAATACAGTTTGACCGAGCAAGGTAAAGACATCATAAAACTTATTACAACAATCAGAAATTACGGATTAAGTATGATAGAAAAACAAGAGCAGGCAAAATAACGGCACGTAACATGATATTGCCAATATTGGGGCTTGAAGAGTAAAGCCCGGCTTTAGTTCTAACTATTTAACTTTATCAAAAGCCAGGCAGCGGTTACGGGGCAGACGAATATAAAATCCCCTGACATCGGCAATACCTGCCCGTAATGTTTTTCCAAAACTATTTTATCAAGTCACAGGCAAACAATATATTTATGGCCCAACAACATCATCACCATGCCTGATACCGATAAATGCCCGCTGTGTAACCGTGACTTAGCCGAGCCCATTGTACGCCACCACCTGATACCACCCAGCAAGGGCGGCAGGGATACCCCTACCGTACCCATGCACAAAATTTGCCAGGCCAAAGTGCATGCGGTGTTTACAGAAACGGAACTTAAAAATTATTACCATACCACAGACCGCATTAAGGAGCATGAAGACATTACCAAATTTATTAAATGGGTAAGTAAAAAAGAGCTGGAGTTTTTTGATACTACTATTAAAAAGAAATAGGTGGAATTTTGGTGCATCATTGCAGCATGCCATATTTACCTGTGTTAATTGTATACAACACAATACAAATCCGAGATGAACAAAAGTATACTTGTATTAGCTTTCTTCTTTTTCTCCACATTTTGTTTTGCGCAAAAAGAAGAAATTGAAAGCGTAATGAATGTTGCTTACAAAGAGATCGTGCCCGCCGGTTTTGAATATTTTAATCTAATAGATTCAAGTATTGATCACACCTTTCCTTTTTGTATATCGCTACCGGATACACTTGACGATAAAGCGTTTTTTATAAACAATCCTGGCTTCCGGATATCGGAGTTTTTACAGATACAATTTCCTGGCCGGTTAAACTGGAAGGATTACGCAATTGAAAAATCAAGGATCTTTGATTATAAATCTATCCCGAAGTTTGAAAGCCAGATCCGGATCAATCACCTGGTGCCTTTTAATACGCCAAAAGAAAAAGTTGCTTTGATGGAGGAAAACAGGGCCTTTAATGAAATTATATTGCCTGTAAAAAAACACTGGGGCCGAAAAAAAACAGCAAAAAAATTAGTAGCGAAGAGAGAAGCGTATGCCGGCAAAATAAGGCCTGAGGATAAAAATTATTTTAGTTTTTCTGCCCCTGTATTTTCTAAAGATCAGCAATTTGCAATAGTAAGATTGAATGCTTCAGGATATGGATTCAGTTGCATTTTTAAGAAAACAGGCTACGTTTGGGCAAAGGTTTACCTGTATAACAGGTGGGTAAGCTGATCAGCTCCCGTTTTTTGTGCGTAACACAGGCAATGCGCCGCACCACAATGTAAATGAGTTTATGACTTTTCTTATCTTCATCATCAATAATTAAAAAACAGTCGTTCATGAATCTTACCGGGCATTGGAAAGGGCAATATACTTATGGTAAAGAGTATGGGAAATTATGGGGCACATCAGAGCCTTTTGAGTTTGACATCGTTGACCAATCAGGTCATATATCAGGGTCCTGCATAGATAATTTGGTAAAAGCAAAAGCGGGCAATGAATCTTATATCCTGGGTAATTTTTCAGGAAAAGAAATAACGTTCAAAAAAAGGTACAAGTACCATTTAATGATCGACGATAGCAATAACCTGTTGAACAATGTAGATTTTGTATCAGACGGTGTTGATTATACCGGCCGGCTTAAAGTAAAATTCTTTAGCCGTAAGCTTTTCTTCTCCGGCAAATGGAGCATTACAGAAAGATTTAAAGACGAGGATAATATGGACCAGATTTTTATTTGTACCGGAACCTGGACGATGATGAAAGTGAGTTAAAAGCCGCCGGTACCGGATTTACAGACTGCCATACTGAGTTTTAAAAACAAAAAAGCTGAGGACTGCATATGAACACCAGGATCAGGAATTTTATTTTTAATGGCTTAACATACGGTATCATATTTTTCCTGTTGGGCTTTGCCGGTTATTATATTTTAAATTTTCCTTTACAAAAGGCCCTGCTTAACGCTGTTCCGATAGGTGTTGTAGTATTTATTGTTAACGGGCTTATACAAAGCCGTTTTACAAAATCTTTAAAAGCCCTGGAGGCAATTACGATACCCCTGCAATATGCGGCAACAGTAAAACTGGATGCACCCGCAAATCATATGATCGACGATCACCTGGTTTCGGGAAAACTATTGCTGACTGAAAACAGCCTGGTATTTATTTCCTTTCAGCAGGAACAATATTCCTGGCCTTTGAACGGTTTACATGCTTTCAGATTTCATTGGTCAATTTTTAATGCCGGCGGGGAATTTATAGCTGAAGATGATAGTAAAAACAAATTGGTATTTGAAGTGGATGAGATAAGAAAGTGGAAGAAAATGTTAACCCCATCGTAGGAAGAAGGCAGCCATTGCAGGTATACTGTGTTAGCAATAACAGCACATTGCTTACATTTGATTATGATGGAAGTAGAAACATTTTACCCGGTGCACCCGGCACTATGTAATCATATTGAGTATTATTATTTCCTGAAAACGGACTCAGCGAATTTTTCCAAAGCCTATTATTCTTTCCCCAACACCAATCACTCTTTTAACATCCACAAAAATATCAGCTGCAAAATAGGGGCAGATTATATTCATATTAATGAGGCCGAACAGGATAATTATACCACTATTATACAGGGAAAATATGAAACCCCTTTATTCATCCAATTAAAAGGAAGGCTGGATAAGGTGACCATTATTTTTAAACCACTTGGCCTTAACCATTTTATTGACCAACCTTTTGCGGCAATAGCAAAAAAACCGTCGCAACTATTCGGCGAATGGCAGCATGATATTGCCTATACCAATTTTCTCCATGCTTTTTACAATACCAATAATAACCGGGAACGGGTAACATTACTTGAAACTTTTTTGCTATCAAAATATCATGAACGCAGCGAGTACCACATGTTATCAAATGCCATTGAACAACTTACTGATTTTGATTCAGAACTTTCTATTGAAACCATTGCCGGCAACCTTGGCATTAGCACCCGTACATTTAACCGTTTGTTTTACCAACAGGTGGGTATAGCGCCGGTAAGTTTTAAAAAGATTGCCCGGTTCAGGCATTCGTTAAAAAACAGGCTGTTTGATGACCAATTTAAAAAGTTAACCGCAATAGGTTATCAAAGTAATTTTTACGACCAGTCTTATTTTATTAAAATGTACCGTAAACTCACCAATGAAACCCCTTCTGCTTTTTTTAAGAAAACCGGGAAGCTGGCTGATGATCAGCTTATTTTTAAATTTATTACAGAATAAAAATAAGTTGGCTGAAAAGTACAATTCTGCTGGTACACTTCTTTGCAATTTGCATTAAAAGAAGCGAATGATGATTAAATATATCCTGGCTGTATTTGTTTGCACCACAATTTCTTCGGGGTGCATGGCTCAAAAAAGTATTACTGTAAAATTACATTCCCGGTATGTAAATGAAACTATTCCCTATACGGTTTGGTTGCCGGCAAACTGGGTGCCCGATGAGAAGTACACTACCATTTACACCTTTAGTTACGGTGCAAGCGATGCCGCATTTACCGTGCAACAGATACAATACCTGAATAAACTGCACATAACGCCACTGCCACCGGTAATTGTTGTAAATGTATGGGCGGATATGGACAGGATGGGATATAATTATGAAAGCGGCTTATTAACGGTAAATGGTACCAGGATGCTGGAATGTTTAAAAAACGAGATCATTCCGCAGGTGGAACAGAAGTATAAGGCCAGTAAGTTCAGAACCTATATGGGGCAGTCCTATGGTGCCAGTTATGGCAATTACCTGTTCATGCATCAACCTGAATTGTTTTCGGGCTATATACTGATGTCGCCGGAAAAATTATCTGCTGCACATCCCCCATTTGACATTACACCCGGGCTTGCCGCATTTTACAGCACCAGGCCTACTTTTTATTTCCTGGCTTCGGGTGCGCTGGACCTGCAGCGTAGACAGGATTATACCAAAGAAATAGCAGGCAAAATAAAACAGCTGGACAGCTCCACATTCCATTACCAATATTATAACCTTGCTGAGGCCGGTCATAATAATTCTACCGCTATGGGTTTACCCCTGGCACTGGATTTTATCTATCAGCAATATACCCCCGACCCGGAATTAAACGGCGAAAGTGATATGTTAACCAGCATCAATAAATACGCCACCTCGCTTACTAATTTATATGGTACATTACCTGAAAAAAACGTGGCTACTGTGTACCTGCCTTTTCTTACCTATACCTGGCAACATAAGGATAGTTCTGCTATGAAGGCTGTCATTAGTTATTTTCTCACTGAAAAAAGCGGTGGCAGGCAGCTCAGGGACTTTGCCTATTCCTGTGTAGTAGTGGGTTTAAAAGAGAAAGCAAAAGAATTATATCAAAGGGCTATTGATAAAATATCTGCCAGTGAAATGTCGCAGAATATGGGGCCTTCCTCTCTGATCACCTGTTACAGGGAACTTGCATTTAATGTACTGAACAACGATCCCCGTGCCGGGTGGGCGCTGCTTCAAAAAGCACTGGCTACCTGCTTGCTGCACAAAGACAATATTTATATCGGTTATTACCCGGATATTTATTATTACCTGGGGCAATTTGCAGTCAACAATAATTTTAACCTGAAGAAAGGATTGGATTATCTTTTAGTGTACCAGGCAAAAAGACCCGGGCTGGTGGATATTATTCATGATAATATTGATGGGGTGTATTACTATACCGGTAAATGTTATTTTATGCTTCATGATTTTACCAATGCCAGGCTGTACCTGAAAAAAGCAACAGACTATAACCCGGCTAATAAAGCAGCAAAGGAACTACTGCTAAAGGCAGAACACCAGTGAGCATAATACAAACAAAATACCTTTCTTTCAAGGTGTCTGTTAAAGGCAGGTTTGTTGCGCCTTTGGGCCTAATCGGTTTGTGCAAACTACAGCTATTGCTTACCGCAACAACATTACCGTGCCTTTAAGCTGCACTTTATTACCTGTAGCGGTGGCACTGATGATATAGGTATACGTACCCATCGGCGACCTTACTCCCCTGTAAGTACCGTTCCATCCGTCATTGATATCAGCAGTGCGGAATACCTCGTTGCCATAGCGGTCAAATACACTGAAAGATACCAGGGTAAAAGGCGTACCGGGCGGTACACGGAATACATCATTCTGCCCATCACCATCAGGCGTAAACGAATTGGGTATATAGAAGCCATTGAACACTTTTACCTGCAGGTTTTTACTGGTGCTGCAATTGTCGGCTGATATTACCTGCAGCGTATAGGTAGTGGTTACAGCTGGCCCGGCAACAGGGTTAGTAATAGCGGTGTTACTAAGCCCGGTGGCAGGCGTCCATAAATAAGCAGCTATATTACCGCTTACAACAGCATTCAGTTGCACGGCATTGCCGGCCAGCAATGATGGTGCTGCCGGATTAAAACTGATGACAGGATTAGGGTCTACAGTAATGCTGATGATATTTGAATTTGCCGGTACGGTATTGGCGCAGGTGTTGGCGGCATTGATGTCGCAACTTACCTTATCGCCGTTGGCGAGGTTATTGGTTGCATATACCGGGCTGTTGGTGCCGGTACTGGTGCCGTTTATTTTCCATTGATAAAAAGGGGTGGCAGCGTTGTTAACCGGCGTGGCTGTAAAAATAACCGTGGTGCCCTGGCAGATACGGTTGGCAGTAGCACCTATACTAACTGATACGGGTAGTGGCACAATAATATTTACAGGTATAGTATTGGAAAGTACTGTTGCCGGTGTGGCACATGCAGCGTTGGAAGTTAAACCAACCTGCACCACATCGCCATTGTTAAACAAACTGTTGGTAAAGGTGGCCGCATTTGTTCCTGCATTTACGCCGTTCACTTTCCATTGGTATGTTGGTGCAGTGCCGCCATTTACCGGTGTTGCCGTAAAGCTTACGGGTGTGCCGGGGCAAACCGATGTGGCACTGGCCACAATACTTACTGCAGGAGTAACAGGGTCGGTTACACTCATAACCACTGCATTGGAGCTTACGGTGGCAGGTAGTGCACAGGCTGCATTGGAACTCAGTTGCACCGTGATGATATCGCCATTAGCCATCAATGTGCTGGAATAGACCGCTGCATTGGTACCTGTATTAACCCCATTGAGTTTCCATTGAAATACGGGAGCCGTACCGCCGTTTACTGCAACAGCAGTAAAGCTTACCAGGCTGCCCTTACAAATGCTTGCTGCCGGGCTGGCACTAATGCTTACCGACGGCGTAAGGTTAGCATTTACCTGCATGGTAATGGTATTGGATATAGCTGAAGTGCTGCTGATACAGTTGCCGCCGCTGATAGTAATATCGCAGGTAATAGTATTGCCATTGCTTAATGTAGTGCTGCTGTAGGTACTAAGGGCTCCGTTTTGCACTGTGCTGCCGTTGATCTTAAAATTATAGTTGACTGTGCCACCGCCGGTATTAAAAGCAGTAGCAGTAAAGCTAACGGCTGTGCCCTGGCAAATAATATTACCCGGTGCGGCCGCAATGTTTACCGCAGGCGTTTGCGGTGCAGCAACCACCATTGTAATACTGTTAGAGCTTGCCGCAGCCGGATTGGCACAGGGTAAGGTCGACGTCATACTTACGGTTACATTATCTCCATTTACCAGGGTATTGGTTGAAAACACAGGGGAATTGGTGCCTGCATTTACACCGTTTACCTGCCATTGATATACAGGTGCAGTACCACCATTTACCGGTGTAGCCGTAAACGTTACCATGGCGCCGGTACAGGTAGTGGTGGTATTGGTCGTAATGCTTACACCGGGTACAAAGCCCGCCCCCACCGTTACAGCAAGTGCAGCAGGGTTACTAAAAGCGCAGCCATTAAAAGCTGTTACGGTTACGTTGCCGGATGTTGCAGCCGGCGGAAAATCCACCGTAATAATGGTATCTCCCTGTACGCTGGTAATAATGGCTCCCGGCGGCACCGTCCACGTATAATAGATGGCCCCTGTTGTTGGTGGTATATGGTATTGCACCCCGGTTTGCCCCAGGCACACTGCAGCAGGCCCGTTGATTGGCGCAGGATCGCCAAGCGATGGCAATGTACTGAAACCCCAGCCGCTGTTGCCGCCCAGGTTAACAGAATTGTAGGCGTTAAAAATAGCGCCCCCCGATGCCGCAATATCACGCAGGTGAATATTATAACCGTTTACCGTACCCGATGTTTTAGTAACAGACGAAGATGATCCTGGTGTGGCGGATTGTAAAATAATATAGGCCGTACAACTTCCCTGTACCTGCCACCTGCCCGTTATTGTTTGTTGTTTGTTTTCTTTTAAGGTATAGGTATAGTTGGGCGTAAAGCTGAGGTTGTTGAAATGATTATTACCGTAGAGATCCCCGTTCTTATTAAATACGGCATCATTGATGGTATTATTATCATAGAGCACCGCATTGGATGCAAAACTTACGTTATGAAAGCTGTTATTATCAAAAATAGCAGCGCCTGTGGCAGTGGCATTGGTGAAGTTGAGATCATAATAAACAAAACCGCCCCCAATAAAAGAAACCGGGCTAAGCCCTCCCCCCGTTGCATTTACAACTGAAGTGCCGCTGTTTACAGTAAGCCCGGTGGGTATACTTACATTCCAGCTGGTAGGCCCCGACAATGTAAAAACCGAAGCCCCCATATTTAATGTACGCTGGCCAGTAGTACTGGAGTTAAAAGTAATTGCATTTACTGCTTGCCCGTTGGTATTTAAAGTGCCGCTATACAGGTAGATCGTATTATTACAGCTCAGTGCATCCAGTAAGGTCCACCCACCTGTGCCGTTAAAACTTACCGAATTAATAAATGACCTGCCTGCAGTGCTGATCGTTTGTGCTGCTGCAGCCGCTTCAAAACTTACCGGCCCCTGGAACAATTGATTCATACCTGCCGAAAGCACCAGCGATCCATATATTTTTAATTGATTGGCCACTGCGCCTGCAAGTGTGGGTGTATTGGCCACACCCGCCCAGGTCATATCCCTGCAATAGGCCGTGGGTGTATTTATAAAAGTGGTTTGTGCGGCAACGGTAAAGGAATTGGCATCAAAGAATACATTATCCAGCGGTGTTGGCGAACAGCCCGATGGTGGCCCGCCACTGCTTAGCGACCAGTGGTTGCCATCATTCCAGTTACCCCCGTTACCTATCCAGTAAAGATTTCGTGGCGTGGCGGCATTTATCGTCCACCCGGTATTGTTACCCAGGTTGATGGAATTATTAGCCGTAAATACAGCGCCGCCTGCAGTATTAATATCCTGTAGTGCAGCAAACGAAATTGTTACTGCCCCCGGTGGATGGCTGATGGTAGCCTGGCTGCCTGCAAGTAATGAATTAATGGTGATCAGCGCTCCGCAGTTACCCGTAGCCGTTAATATGTTGTTGACAGTTTGTGTTTTACCCTCCCGTAAAGTATAGGTATAGCCGGGTGTAAGCACCAGGTTATTGAAAACATTATTGTTGTAGATGGTAGCTTTTTTACTGAATACTACATTGTTGAATGTATTGCTGTTGTTGATGACGCCATCAGAAAGAAAATTGACATTGTGAAATGCATTATCGAAAGAAATATTGCCGCTGCCGTTGAAATTAAGGTCATAGTAAGTTAGTCCGCCACCGTTAAATGTAGCATTGGCAGCAAGCGCATTAATAACAGATGTACCGCAGTTAAGCGTGAGGCCCGACACATACCAGCAGGTGCCACCGTTTAAATTAAAAACAGAAGCCCCCATATTAAGTGTTTTACTGCCTCCCGTTAATGAATAAATGGCTGCCGCATTTACGGTATTGCTGCTGGTATTAAGTGTGCCGCTGTTAAGGCTGATCACATTGCTGCAGGTGAACGCATCCTGCAAGGTCCACAAGCCTCCCACCCCATTAAAGTTTACGATATCATTAAAAGCTTTTCCTGCCGAGGTGATTGTTTGCCCCGGTGTTACCGCTTCAAAACTAACCGGGCCGGCAAAAGATTGTGTCATATTACCGGTAAATGCCAGCGACCCGTATATCTTCAGCTGGTTGGAGGCCGAACCATTAAGAACGGGATTATTAGTGGCCGCAGACCAATCCATATTATTGCAATAGGCCGTAGGAATGTTGATGGTGGTGGCTTGTGCCGGCAGTGTAAAGGAGTTGGCATCAAAGAACACATTATCTGCAGGTGCCGGTGCACAACCCGAAGCTGCTCCCCCGCTGGTTAAGGACCAATGATTACCATCGTTCCAGTTGCCGGCATTGCCAATCCAATACAGATTTTTGGGTGCACTTACATTCAGCGTCCAGCCTGTATTGTTGCCCAGGTCAACCGCATTATTAGCAGTAAATGCAGCCCCGCCGGTTACATTCATATCTTTCAATACTATAAACGATACGGTAACTGTACCCGGCGGATGACTGATGGTTGCCTGGCTTCCTGGTGCAGAAGAATTCAATGTGGTCATGGCACCGCAATTGCCATTTGCTGTAAGTGTGCCACTGATGGTTTGGGTCATCCCGTCTTTAAGTATATAATTATATCCTGCGGTAAGCACCAGGTCGGTAAAGCTATTGTTGCCTATCAGTGAACCATTTTTTGCGAAAGTAAGCTGGTTGAAATTATTATCATTAAATACAGACCCATCCGCCGCAAAGCTTACGTTATGAAAACTGTTATTGTCAGAAATATTTCCACCGGCGTTCAGGTTAAGATCATAATAAGTAAGGTTGCCGCCTGCAAAACCGGCATTGGATGCTGAAACATTTATGGTGGATGTTCCGGAATTAAGGGTAAGCCCGGCAGAAGGCGAAACATTCCAGCAGGCCGGGTTGGTAAAAGTAAATACCGATGAGGTCATGTTGAGTGTACGGGCAGTACCGGATGTAGAAGTAAACTGCGAGGCCGACACCGGCTGATTATTGCAATTGAGCGAACCGCTGTTTAAAACAATCCCTGATAAACAGGAGAAAGCCGCCAGCAACGTCCATGAACCACCTGCTCCGTTAAAAGATACTGTATTGGAAAAATTTTTACCTGCCTGGTTTATCGTTTGCCCGGCACCGGTAGCTTCAAAACTAACTGCACCGCTGTATGTAAAATTCATTGCCGGAATAAGTGTAAGCGACCCGTATATTTTCAACAGGTTGGCGGTTGGCCCGGCCAGTGTGGGAGTATTGGTGGCCCCCGTCCAGTTCATATTATTTACCAGGCTGGTAGCCGAATTAAGTGTAACCACCTGCCCTGCTGCCGCAAATGAATTGGCATCAAAGAACACATTATCCAAAGCGGTAGGTATCTGTGTGTGTAGTACAGCACCTCCTGAACTGGTTGCCCAGTGATTCAGGTCCGTCCAGTTACCTGTTCCGCCTATCCAATAGTAATTTAATGCCCTGGAGCCCACCGGCAGAAAAAAAAGAAAGGCTGATATGCAGATAAATGTTCTGATAGCTGGTGGTATTTTTTGCAGTTGTATACCTGCTAAGATACATATACCGGCTTGCTTTTGCAAGGCAGATGCTGCATTGTTACGCCCCGCCCGCCCCCTGTGCTGAAAATGGAAATGGTTTTAGCAAGATGGCATTTGTGAACAGGTATACTTTGGTAAAAGGCCAGCAATGCCACTGCTTTTGTTTGATACAGAAAGACAGCAATTCTGACCTTTTACCCTGACAATTTTTTCGTAAAAAAAGACAATTTTTCATTTTTAAAATACCGGAATTGCAATGGCATACCAGTTGATATTTACCTTTTGAAATTTATTTTTTAACCATTAAAAAGGAGGTAATTATGACACTCGTAAAAAGAAATGGAAATTTATTAAATCCATTCCCCATGCTTTTTGATGATTTCTTTAACAGGGACGTATTTAACTGGAACAGTGCCAATTTTTCTGACACTAACACCACTATCCCCGCAGTTAATATTAAAGAGACAGCAGAAAGTTATGAAGTTGAAGTTGCTGCACCCGGAATGACAAAAAAAGATTTCAAAGTGGAGTTAGACGGAAACTCATTAACAATCAGTTCCGAGAGAAGTAATCAAAAAGAAGAGAAGGATGGAGAAAGATATTTCCGCAAGGAATTCAGTTACCAGTCTTTCCAGAGAACTTTTAATTTGCAAAAAGATGTAGTGGATGTTGATAAAATTGAGGCCAGGTATGATAACGGGCTGCTGCATCTTGTGATCCCTAAAAAAGAGGAAGTGAAACAGAAACCACCAAGATTAATTCAAATTGCTTAATTACCAGCTTCCTCTTTAAAAAGTTGCCCTTATACGGGCAACTTTTTTTATTTATTGCATGGGTGAGCAGCTACGTTTATAATTTGCCTTTGCAGAATAAATTAAAATACGCATCTTTAATAAGGCAGTGGCAATTGGTATTTTGCAAGTACCAGCGGCTGAAGGCAGGGCTATACTATCCCGGAATTAAACACCTGTAATTTTATATTTTATATGAATGTACAAGAAGAGATCAAAGCGTATATTAACAGCCAGCCTGCAGCCAAAAGCAGCGACATGCAAGCCTTGCACCGCAACATACTGAAACTGATGCCGGCATGTAAAGTATGGTTCCTGGATGGTAAAAACAGTGACAATAAAACGGTATCTAATCCTAATATCGGTTATGGCGTTCAGCACATACAATATGCGGATGGCACCACCCGGGAGTTTTACCAGGTTGGTATGAGTGCCAACACTACCGGAATTTCTATCTATATAATGGGTATTAAAGATAAAAAGTACTTAGCCACAGCATATGGAGAAAAACTGGGCAAGGCTAGTGTCAGCGGATATTGCATTAAATTTAAAGCACTGAAGGATATAAACATTAAAGTACTTGAAGCGGCAATACAATACGGGGTTAAGGCTTCACAACCACAATAGCACTGCCTGCAACATGCGAATCCTGTACATGATATTATTTATTTGCGTAGCGTCCTGCACCCAAAAAGCAAAACGCCCTGCTGATGCACACAACGTAACTGGTAAACCTGTTACAAAAGATACTGCAGTGCCTGTTGCTGAAATTGACAGGGATAATAGCTGGGTACCTTTTCATACTAATTATTCGTTTGGTAAATTGCCTGCCAAAATGATTACAGGAAAACTTGCCCAACCCGATTTTAAAAGTGTTGCGTATGGAAATGAAAAAGGGTTCAGTGCATTTTTGCTGGAGCGCCTGAAAGATATGCCAATAAATTTTGGCGGACGATACACTATCGTTGAAAAATCCTGCGGTGCCATGTGTGCTTATTTTTATATGGTAGACAGAATAACGGGAAAGATTTTTGTTTTTCCAACTGAAGGTGATGGCAAATGGGGATACCGGTACCAGCCGGGCAGCAATTTATTGGTTGGCAACTCGGAGTTGCTGAATGACAGTATGAATAGGTACCTGGACCAATGGCAAATAGTGCCGGAGTTTTATAAATGGACCGGAACAAGGTTTGCAGCTTTACAATAAACAGTGAACGGTATTATTACGCACACCTGAAAATAATAAACAGTTCCCAATGAATTACCGGGCCATTCAATTTATTTTGTGTGGAATCAAGTAACCGCATTATATTACAACAGTAGCAGGTAACCAATCATAAACAACCATAAAAACAAAATATATGAGAAAGATCATTTCATTTATGCACCTGTCGCTCGATGGTTTTGTGGCAGGGCCAAACGGAGAAATGGGCTGGATAAAAGTGGATGAAGAAATTTTTGACCATGTAGGTAAGCGTATAGGCGAAGGCGATACTGCCCTGTACGGACGGGTAACCTACCAGATGATGGAGAATTACTGGCCTGCTGCCGGCACAAAGCCCAATGCAACCCAACACGATATTGATCATTCAAAATGGTATAACAAGGCGCACAAAATTGTATTGTCGAAAACAATGAAAGAAGACGGCGCCTCCGCAGCACCGGCAGGTTTGACCAATACCACTATTATCAGCGATAACCTTTTGGAGCGCATTACGGCAATAAAACAAGCGGACGGGCCAGAGATACTGCTTTTTGGGAGCCCCCGGGCAACACATTCACTGATGCAGCTCAACTTAATTGACGGCTACTGGTTATTTGTTAACCCTGTAATTCTCGGGCAAGGCATTCCATTGTTTAAGGATATCAAAGACAAAATAAAACTGCAACTATTAAGTACCCGGCAATTTACCAGTGGTGTAACGGAACTGAATTATGTAGCGGACAGGCAGGAATAATACATACTAACATGAACAGTTAAAACAATCCGGTTAATATCATCATCCTTTAATTTCTCTGCTTTGCTGTAGTTAGTGCGGCAGTTATAACCGGTAATGGTAAAAGATAATTATTGCATTCCGGCCGGTGAAAGCACCTACCAGGGAATAAAAAAAACTCCAACCCTAAAACCCCGTGTAACGCAAAAATTCCTTTATTCAAAAATCCCTTTTTTACAGGATTGAAAACCGGGATTTACCATTGCATTTTTACAGCATAAAAAATGTTGTAATGAAAAAAGTCCTGATCATAAGCAGTTGCATCTTATACGCCTGCAGCAGTGCATTGGCGCAAATTCAAAAAATTGAAAGGCCGGCAATAATAAAAAAAGTGATGCCGCCACCTCCTCCCCCTGCTTTACCTGCAGGAAAAGATCTCAGCATAAGTATTAAAAGTTTCCAGTACGACCCGGCCAATGGCGGCGCTATTCATGTTACCTATGTGGTAAAGAATAACGGTGCCGATGCTTTGGACCTGAATAATGTAACGGTACAGGGTTATATTGATGATCCTGTTACACTGCCTACCGCCACACCACCGGATTACCCGTTGAATGGTAAGAATTATTATCCGGCCGGCGGGTATTCCCTGGCTACTTTTTCTACCATACTTAATGGCGGGCAGGAAAAAGAAAATGCTATACATTGTTTTAACCTGGCCAAATCGCATTATTTTAATTCGGCCAGTAACTATACTTATATCCTGGTGGTTGACAAAGCCAATATCATCAACGAAACAAACGAAAACAACAATTCAGTAAACTGGTTATTCAGGGGTTACCAGGGTCAATACAATCCATCGGTAGATCCATCGCAGTATTATCTTACCGATGCATTCATCACCATAAAAACCGGCGCCGATAATAAAGAGAAAGAATCTGAAGTAGGCATCCGTGTTATTCCCAGTTTAATAAAAAACCTCAGCAACGACGATCATAACGAATTCATGAAAAAGATTGCCAAGAATGAGCTGGAGTTTTACCCCAATTCGCCACGCACTTTACCATTGGGCCTTTTTATGGCCAGTACCTATATGATCACCAACCCGCCCACCAGTCTTGCTTCTTTCAGCCTCAACGGGTTAGGTACGGTAATAGAGTATAAAGCCAATATTTTTACCGATGCCTGGAAAATTGAACAGGTAGAACTGGTGTTGCATTTTAAAGATGCCAATGGTATTTATCATCCCACACAGGGTGTAAAAACCATACAATTCAATATGCCGGCCAATACTTTTTTAGATGGCTTT
Organism: Ferruginibacter profundus; assembly: GCF_054783275.1. Classification (NCBI taxonomy): domain Bacteria; kingdom Pseudomonadati; phylum Bacteroidota; class Chitinophagia; order Chitinophagales; family Chitinophagaceae; genus Ferruginibacter; species Ferruginibacter profundus. The sequence continues at coordinate 1,013,081 of NZ_BAAGQW010000001.1, forward strand.
GCCAAACATTACCTGGTATGCAAGGCAGATGCAGCGCTTAACCCGGTGTCGATAAAAGTGATCGATAAGTTATCGGCTTACTGATGTGCTTATTGAAGTCCTCCTTTGTTTCCGTTAATTATTGTGTACCAGAAGGGTTATAAAGCTGGTACCCAAAAAGCCGAAAAGGATTTTCAGCGTACTTATCTGTATTACATTTGCTGTTATGAGCAATACTAAACAATGGTTTCACCTTGCTGATGCAACAACAATTGATTCTCCTGCCCTGCTGGTTTTTCCGGAAAGGGTGCAACAAAATATTCAGACTGCCATAGCAATGACCGGGGATGTAAAGCGGCTACGCCCCCACGTTAAAACACATAAGTGTGCCGAAGTTACCGCAATGATGACAGCGGCAGGCATCCGCAAATTTAAATGTGCCACTATTGCCGAAGCAGAAATGCTGGGTATGGCCAATGCAGAAGATGTACTGCTGGCTTACCAGCCTGTTTGCCCCAAACTGCAACGCTTTATCCAGTTAATAAAAAAATATCCCGGCACTTTATACGCCTGCCTAACCGATAACGCAGAGAGCGCAGCAGTGCAAAGCAAAGCCTTTGCTGCAGCAGGGCTTACCGTTCCTGTTTATATCGACCTGAATGTGGGCATGAACAGGACCGGCATTTTGCCCGGGTCAGCAGCTTTGGAATTATACCGGTTTTGTGCCACTGCACCCGGAATGAAGATACAGGGCTTACATGCCTATGACGGGCATATTACTAACCCATATTTTGAAGAGCGGGAAAAAGAAGCCGATGCCGTTTTTGCTAAAGTTGCAACGCTTGTTGAAAAAATTAAAGCCGATACATTACCTGAGCCAACCATCATTTTAGGAGGCTCACCTGCTTTCTCTATCCATTGCAAGAGGCCACAGGTAGAATGCAGCCCCGGTACATTTATTTACTGGGATAAAAGTTACCTGGAGAATTGCCCCGAGCAGCAATTTATACCGGCGGCGGTATTGATCACCAGGGTAATTTCTTTGCCTGGCCCGGGATTGATCTGTACCGACCTCGGGCATAAATCTGTTGCTGCCGAAAATGAAAAACCGAAAAGGGTTTTCTTTCCGGAACATGAGCATTTAACTGTATTATCACAAAGCGAAGAACACCTGCTGTTACAAAATAATACTACAACAGTTTTTAAGCCCGGAGATCTGTTGTATGCAATTCCCTGGCACGTTTGCCCTACGGTGGCCTTATATGAGCGTATCAATATTATTAAAGAGGGAAAAGCTGTGACCACATGGAAAAATATTGCCAGGGACAGGATGATACCGGTGTAGGTTTTAATGCGGGGCGCTGCCCGAATTAAAGAAAATACCTAATTTTAGTGATGCAAATATTTCATTTACCTGAAGATATTTTTGGTGGCGGGGAGCAAAGCAGCAATGGCATACTATTTTACAATTATGCAGCACCGTTAGGTTCCTTTAAAGGAAAAAGCATTTTAAGTAAAAATGCCATCAGCCTGGTGCTGAGTGGTGAAAAGACGATGCACTTTGCTGCAAAGACCGTAAAGGTCAACCCCGGAGAATTCCATTTTCTTTCTGCCGGCAATTGCATTGTTTCGATGAAGCTGGATGAAAGCATTCAGTTTAAAAGTATATTGCTGTTTTTTGATAACGCGGTACTGCAAAAATTCTATAGCAAGTATCATGACCTTGTTGCTGCATTTACCGGCAAACAAAAGCTAAGCAGCGAGCCTTATCTTGCTTTTAAAAAAGACGCTTTTGTGGTACATTTTATTGAATCCCTACAGTTGCTTTTTAAGCAAAAGACGCCCGTGTCGCCTGAAATGAAACAACTGAAATTTGAAGAACTGATGTTACATCTTTTAGAACGGTACCCTGATAAAATACTGGCCTTTCAACATGAAAAACAAACCGGTTTTGATGATATGGCAATAAGGAGAGCTGTAGAAACCAATATTACCAATAACCTGGCCCTGGAAGAACTGGCATTTTTATGTAATACCAGTGTATCAACTTTTAAAAGGCGCTTTGTAAAAATATACGGCACATCCCCTAATAAATGGATATTGCAGCAAAGAATGGAACTGGCAAAGGACTTGTTATTGCACCATAATGAAAAGCCGGGAGAAGTATTTTATAAAGTGGGTTACGAAAATCACTCCAGTTTTACACAATCCTTTAAGCAAACTTTTGGCACCACTCCCAAAGCATTCCAGCTACAACATTTGAACTTTCAGCAATAGTTTTTGAACGGATAGCCCTACTGCAGGGTTGAGCTGCAGTGTAGTTTTGCCGTAAAATTAAAACTATGCAATCCACTACAGAACAAAACAAAAACACGGTCATCCGTTTTAACAAAGAGTTTATTGAAGGAGGCAATATTGAAGCCTTTAATGAAATCATTGCCGGTGAGGTATATAATCATTCGGCGCCTCCCGGTTCTTCCACCGGTCCCGACGGGATGTTTCATTTTTTACAACATATTTTACGGGCAACCTTTCCGGATATAAAAGTGGAAATACTTGACCAGGTAGCTGAAGGCGATAAAGTCAGCACCCGTAAGGTTTTTTATGGCACCCATACGGCCGGCCTGATGGGCATTGCTGCTACCGGAAAAAGGATCTCCATTAATGTGATTGATATTATCAGGCTTAAGGATGGAAAATATGTTGAGCATTGGGGGGTGAGTAATTTTGCAGAAGTAATCAGTGAATTATCTGGCAAAAAATAGCCGGGCAAAAATAATATGCTGCAGTATTCAGGTACTGCATTGATAATTATAAACTACACTGCTGTTAAAAAAATATATAAAGATACAATTATCTTTTATTATTTACCCTGCCGGAAATCATGTAAACCTGTGAATGTTTTCATCGGGTGAAGCTGCTGCTGAAAATATTTTTGCTGCAAAATAAAATTAAAAAATATGAGAAAAATTATTGCAGTGGCATTTTTAGCAGTGGTAACATTGTCGGCAAATGCACAAAAGAAAGGATTACAGGGTACATGGTTTGTAACATCACAGGTGGGCTACCAGCAAACCAAGTCGGGAAATGATAAGAGCACCAATTTTATGGTATTGCCAATTGCAGGCAATTTTATATCTCCATCAGTGGCAGTAGGTGCTGCAGTAGGTTATACAAGTATTAAATCAGAAACCGGTTCGGTTACCCATGCCAATACAGGTTTACTGGTGGTGCAACCATTGGTAAGAAAATACTGGAATGTAACCGGTGGCTTATATTTTATGGGGCAGTTAGCCGTTCCTGTAATTACTGGTAAAGAAAAACAAAGCGATTTAAAAGTAAGCCAGTTTGGTGTGGCGGCTTCCGGCGGATTTGATATGATACTGGGTAAACATTTTTCAGTGGAATTCTCTTATAACCTGGCCAATGTATCTGTAACCACCTTAACACCAAAAACAGGAGATAAAACTACCGTCACAGATTTTGCCTTAGCTCATGTGGCTAATGTAGACGCTACATATAACGGCGCATTGGGTGGCAGTAATCCAACACTTACCACTCCTCTTGCCTTTGGATTTAAGTTTTTATTCTAACTGATTCTTCCAATACAAAAAAAGCTACTCTTTGCAGAGTAGCTTTTTTTGTAAACTGGCGGTTGTCTCCAACAGGCGTTCATAAATAATAGCAGGTGCCATCATTTTACTCCTGCTTTACATCCAGTTCATTAATCTGATCTTTGTAATCAGCAGGTAACAAAATATTTTTTAACAGCCAGTCCATCTTCATCAGCCTGCTGACCTTATACACGGGTACTACGGGTGTAAGAAAAGAAAAATCGCTAAACTGCAGCAACTCTTTTACCCTATCCGGTACCACCAGCTTCTGCCCTTCTATCAAAACCTTAAACCTCATGGCGCCAAGGTGTTTTTTATATTGCTTAAAAAGATCTTCGGTGTATTTACTTTTTTGCAGGTCCTGCAGTAAATGCTCCTTTTGTACCGGCAGCCATTCGGTGTAAGTAAGCGGCAATGCTTTTAATCCCATCCTGGCACCCACACGATAAAAGACATTGAATACTTCTTCTTTTTCCTGATCACTTAATTTCTTTTCCAGCAGTTCGTAAGATGCAATAGAATAATGAATGAGCATAAACAATACATCGCGGTAAGCCCAGTCGGGTATGGTGGCGCCACGGTTTTGTTCTACTGCAGTATGTATCTGCCGCATGGTATCAATGGCTTTATTGGCATCCTCCATTGGCGAAAAAACAATCCTCCTGGCATACCGCACAGTAGAGAATAACCTGCCTAAGGGATCGGCAGGCAGTTTGCCCGTAAAGTACAACCAGTCTACTGCTTTGTTAAGGGCAAATTCTGCAGCTGCACCTGCAAAAATAAAAAGTATGGTATCGCTCTTGCCCCATATTTTTCTAACGATAGAGTTTTTTTCAACAAAGTATTGCATAAGGTAAAATTAGTTGCTCTAAGGTACACCTCATTAATGCTTCAATACACCGGTCATTGCTTTTTTAACTTTATAAATAATTTTCGTTCTGCTGACATAGGGCTGTCATTCCTCCAACTCATCTTTACCATATCAATAAATTAAAAAAGTAATTATGACAACACAGGAAGTAGCCAACCGGTACTGCGAATTGGCAAAGCAAAACAAATGGCCGCAAATATTAGATGAACTCTGCAGCCCGGATTTAGTAAATAAAGAACCGCAGCATGTTATGGCAAGAGGCATTGCAATAATTACCAAAGGACTGGATGCGATAAAAGCCAAAGGCATTGCCAACAGGGAAAAGATTAAAACCATTCACAGTCAGCATTGCAGCGAACCATTGGTAGCCGGTAATTTTTTTACGGTGGTATTGGGCAGGGATATCACTTTTAAAGGTATGCCGCGGATGAATAAGGAAGAAGTAGCTGTTTTTGAATTAAAAGACGGCAAGATTATTATGGAGCAATTTTTTTATTGACCGTTCTATTGTTGACCCGGTACATTTTTAGCGCAGGCAGTTGATTACTGCCTGCGCTGCTGTTTTAAAGTTAATTTTATTGTACTTTTAATTGGCATGACGCAATCTTTCAACATTATAAAATTAACACCGGAACTGGCCAGGCAATATGCCGGTACACCTTCCCAACCACACCGGCATAATTACGAAGAGATAATAATTGTTGCTAAAGGAAGCCCGCAGCACTTTATAGATTTTAATAAGGAAACCATAACACCGCCATTGGTTATTTATGTGGCCCAGGGAAAGATACACCAGTTTTTGCCTGATGTGAATACCGAAGGCTGGGCTATACGGTATAAGAATGAATTTATTCCGCAAAGCCGTTTTCATTTCTATTCTAATTTTTCTGATAATATCAATTATACGTTTGAAACAGATAATTGCCTGGACAAATTGAACGGCCTGTGCCACATGATGCTGGATGAATTTAAGCAACCGCAGATCAATTACACGATGATCAAACATCTGTTGCTGGCATTATTATCTAAACTGGAAGAAGAAGGTAAACATCGTTTCCGGCAGGAAAGTGCTTCCAGTAATACCCAGCTGATCTCTTTCAATAATTTTTTAAAAATACTGGAAGAAAATTTTAAACGTCCGGAAGGGGTGGAATTTTATGCCGGCAAAATGAATATGTCGGTACGCAACCTCAACCTTATATGCCATGCCATATTTAATAAAAGTGTTTCAGAAATTGTAGAAACCAGGAAGCTGATAGAAGCCCGGCAATTATTACTCAATACCGATCTTTCCATTTCGGAAATCGGCTACGAGCTGGGCTATAATGAAAAAGCTTATTTTACCCGTGTATTCACCAAAAAAACGGGCCTCACCCCTACCGACTTCCGCCAGCAGATGTCGTCCATGCTTTCCTAAAAGTGCAACAGGTTTACCTGAAAGTGTAACCATACCGGCGGTTTATGGCAGCACCTTTGTGTTATCAATTTAAACCATCAAATAAAAAATTATTACATGAAACAGACAGCAACATTTGCCGCAGTAATTGTTACAGCAGCAATACTTACATTTACCGGTTGTACAGGCAATAGCAACGGTGTAAGTCAATCAACAATTGACTCATTAAAAAAACAGATCGTAACATTAACTGCAGGCAATGAAAGTATTGCAAAGAACCTGGTTACATTCGACACACTGGATTACACCGTTTTCAGTAACCAGCAATGGACCAGGTTACATGAAAGCCATGCAAAAGATATTAAGGTAAACTGGCCCGACGGACATTTTACCACCGGTATTGATAAACATATTGAAGACCTGAAAGCGATGTTTGTATACGCACCCGATACCAGGATCAAAGAACATCCTATCCGTTTTGGATCGGGCAATTATACTGCTGTAACAGGTATTATGGAAGGTACTTTTACCAAACCTATGCCGATAGGTAATGGTAAATTTATTCCACCAACCGGTAAATCTTTTAAATTGCCAATGGCCACCATTGGTATATGGAAAGATGGCATCATGATAGAAGAATCATTGTTCTGGGATAACCAGACCTACATGAATCAATTGGGATTAGGCAAATAATGCAGTTAACCATGAATAGAAAATCATTTTTACAATCCTTAGCACTTACAGGTATGGCAGGCGCTACAATGCAATTCAATAAACTGAGTACACTTACAGCTCCATTAAACAACACAACGCAAATGCCCGTGCTGTTTATGGGGCATGGCAGCCCGATGAATGCCATTGAAGAAAATGAATTTGTACAAGGTTTCAGGGATATAGGAAAAACAATTCCAAAACCCAATGCCATTCTTTGTATTTCGGCACATTGGGAAACAAAAGGCACCTTTGTAACTGCTATGGCAAAGCCGCAAACCATTCATGATTTTGGTGGTTTTCCGCAGGCTTTATTTGAGGTGCAATATCCTGCACCCGGCGATCCTGCACTGGCAAAGGAAACCAAAACTATCATCACAAAAACCGCGGTTGGCCTGGATGAAAAATGGGGACTTGACCATGGTGCATGGAGTGTGATAAAACACTTATACCCTAACGCAGATGTGCCCGTAATACAAATGAGCCTGGATTATACACAAGCGCCGCAATATCATTACGGGCTGGCAAAGGAATTGGCCAGCCTGCGCAAAAAAGGTGTTTTAATCATTGGCAGCGGCAATATGGTTCACAACCTGCGTATGATTGCATGGGATAAATTAAATACTTCGGGTTATGGTTACGATTGGGCTATTGAAGCCAATGATAAAATGAAACAATGGATCTTAAATGGCGATCATCAGTCATTGATCAACTATAAAGCACAGGGCAAAGCTTTTGAACTGGCCATTCCCTCGCCGGATCATTACCTGCCTTTGCTGTATACCATGGCGTTAAAAGAAGAGAATGAAAAAGTGAGTGTATTTAATGATAAAGCTATTGCAGGTTCATTAACTATGACATCGGTAAAAATCGAAAAGGCGTAAATAGTACATGAACAGGCATCCCCTTGTTTTGACAGTTATAAAAAATGCGCCCGTTTTAAACGGGTGCTTTTTTATAACAATATCAATTTTCCCTGCGATGAAAATATAAGATTACCATCGGCTGATTATAATTATCCCACCCTTGCTGCCTGCTAAAAACACTAAACCCGGCTGCAATCAATTTTTCTTTTAACGATAACTCCGTAATGCCTAAAGCAGTTTGGGGCACTTTAATACAACCATTGATCTCTTTGGCATCAACAATTACTTCTGATACAGGAATTTTTTCCTGCACCCCCGGCAAATGCATGGTTCCTTCTTTTATTACCACACCCATAAAATGCTTAATGTATTCATCCAGGTCTGCTTCAGTGTGACGGTACATGTCTTCCTGCAGCACTTTAAAATTTTTGTAATGTGCAGGATAGTTAAAAGCGGTGAAGGGTTCCTCTTCATAATTATTCCTGCCACGTTCTGCCTTGCCCAAAGCATAGCGGAAATGCTGCGGTTGTATCCAGGCCCCTGTGTTGCTGATGGTGAAGGCCGGAGCACAATAACCTAATACATCTGTTGACGGTATAGTAAAATTATCAGCCGGGTAAGAGTGGTAATCAGCCTTAGCAAATTTTATCAAGAACGGGGCTGCTACAGGCTTTCCGTCGCGTAAAATTTTTTTACCGTTAAAAGTATCACATGTGGCAATGAATGATGCAGGAAGATTAAGTGCTACAGTACCTGAATCCAGCTCTGCATCAATTGAACCGAATAGTCGTTCTTCAATATACTCCGGCTCTTTTGAAGCAAACAATTTTCGGAAGATCGTCAATATTGCCTCCCTGTTGGTACTGTCTGTCATTAAAACTTTTGCTTCTGCAGGAAAGTAAGGGAGTACCCCATCAGCAAGTACCACTGAAAAATGCCGGTCGAATGAAATACGTCCATGTTCTGATTTATTATATTGCTCAACAGCTTTTGCCATCGCTTCTTTTTCTTTGTCTTCATCCAGTCTTGCAGCATTATTGGCAATCCCGTAATTCTGTTGCAGCAAATGGTAAAGCAATAGCGTATCACCGGAAATTGTTTCAAGCAGTTGCTGGTAATTCATATAATCCTCATTTCGGTCATACCCGGCAATGGCACGTTCTAAAAGTTGTGCCAGTGTAACAGGTTGCACCAGTTCTGTATCGTTATCATAATTGCGATACCACGCTTTAACTGTGTTAAGTTGCGCATGTTCTATTGTGATAAGTGAGCGGTTAATACCATGCATACAAGGCGTAAGGTCCAGGTACATCCCTTCTTTATCGATCCACAACTTTTGGTTACGTACTGCAATAATGGGTGATGGCGAACAGTAATTGCAGCGCACAAAGGTATACTTGTAGGCGGTATCCAGCTGAAAACGCCGCATCACTGCATTAATAGATTTGAATGGCATAAACGATTCTGACGGATTGAAGAATGACGGTCCGGGTATCTCCGGCATCGGGGTGTTGCAAAAACAATTGGGATAGTCCGGTGCAGAAACCTGTTCAATTCCTTTTACAAAATAGGTTTGAGCTGCTACGCTTCCATCAGCATTATAAGTTATCCATTTGCCTTCCCGGTATCCGTCAGTCATTAACCCTTCCATTTGTAGCTGTCCATCCGGGTACCATCGGTACTGTTTGCCATGTGCGTAGTTACCCGGCTTAAAACCGGCCACCCACTGGCGAGTTCCATTTTCGTAAAAACCTTTACTCGTGTATCCGCCGGCGGTATCATATAAGCGAATGGTTTTTACATTGCCGTTGTCGTAATATTCATACATATCCACGGCCTTGCTACCAATGTGCTTTGCATTCATATCCCTTAGCTTATTGTTACTGTAGTGATAGAAACGAAATACTTTTTCAACCGGGTCATATTTTGATGATACCAAAACGTTTCCCTGTTCATCGTATTTTTCCAGTTCATCATAATATCCGCCTCCCGTAAATTTTTGTACCGACAATAGCAAGCCCCTGGAAGAAAACATACGCCATATTCCGGTACGTTGATTATTTATATAGCTGCCCAGGGCAAGTGTATCTGTTCCATTGTCGTTCATACTAAGGTAAGTTCCATGCAAGCGCCCTTCTTTAAAATGTGCCCTGGTATTAAGTTTGCCCGTGGTATCATAAAACAATGCCAGGCCCGATAACAAACCATTTTTATAAAACACGTTGTATATAATACGCCCTTTATCATCATATGCTTTCCACTTTCCTATACGTATTTTATCAAACTTCCCTTTATAAAGATTATTATTTTGCTGCCCGTTACTAAAGTCGAATGAGCGGGAGTAATTGCCAAGCCTGACGGTTTCATAAGTAAGCCGGCCGGTTTCGTCATACCCGCTATTGATACAATTTTCCTGCGTTTTTACCATGCCATTTTCATAAAAACTAAGAGAAGGTGTGCTGCTGGCATTATTCCTGCAATCAGCATAATATTGCAAATGCCCATTGCTATACCATAAACGGGTAATGCCATCGGCAACGCCTGCTTTAAATATTTTTTCCGATTGTAACCTGCCGTTCTCATGCCATGTCCGCTGCCTGCCATCAGGGTAATTGGCTTTAAAATTTTCGTCAGACTTCAGGTGCGTATTATTCCACCACTCCAGCCTGCGGCCCGCTTTATCATACGAATAACCCGATTTACCTTTATCTATATATGCACCTGTATCTATCTTGCCCGATGCCTTGTACCAGGTGGTTTTAGATATATTATTGGTTCCGGGATTATTCTTACGTACGAAGTAGGTGCTGCCATTTGGATAAAACGTTTGATATAGCCATGGGGTATAACTTTCCCGCTGGTACATGTAAGCTATAGGTTTTCCCTGGAAATTTGGTGGAAAAAAGTAGATGCCGTTTTTACCACTGTCCTTTCTTGCAAAAGACTTTGTTTTGATGCTTCCGTTAGTATAATACTCTGTATAACGTTGTGTTGTATCTTTTATCGAGGAGCGGAGTATATCCTTAATTTTTCCAGAAGGCATATAATTGATCAGCCAGCCTTTTTTTGCTAAGTACACCTGAACCTTTTTTCCTGTTGCATCTAATATAATAACATCTGATTGTGGCACATACCCTGTTGATAATGTCAGTACAACATCACACATCGGCTGCCCGTTAGCATGCCAGCACCTGATGCTGACGGTATTGCCTTTTGTTTGTGTAATGGTTTGAATGCGCTGGTATTTTACCCACCAGGTGGTATCAGTTTTTTGACCAAAGGATAGAATAGTGCAGCAGGTAAAAACAAACAGGTAAAACAGTTTCATATTGTAAAGATGCTGAATCATGTGAATATGCATATAAAGTATTGCTGTCCGTAGTTACAAAACTGCAATTAATTGTAACTTTAATCAGGCCACAACCTGCATTTTTAAAAACCGTAAGAAGAATGGACAGTTATCAAGAAACATTTGAAACCTGGAACAAAGTAGCATCGTTATACCAGGATAAGTTTATGGAGTTGCACCTGTATGATGCCACTTATGATTTTATTTGCGATTCCATCGCTGTTGAAGACGCTGCAATATTAGAGCTCGGCTGCGGCCCGGGCAACATCACCAGATACCTGTTACACAAACGGCCCGACCTTAAAATTCTTGGTACTGATATTGCGCCCAATATGATTGCCCTGGCACAAAAAAATAATCCCGCTGCAGATTTTGCTGTAATGGACAGCAGGGCCATCGATCAACTAAGCACGAAGTTTGACGCTATTGTAGCCGGTTTTTGTTTACCCTATTTATCACCTGCAGATAGTGAAAAATTAATTGCTGATGCCAGTACATTACTAAATGACCATGGCTTTATTTATTTAAGTTTTGTAGAGGGTGACCCGGAAACGTCGGGTTTTCTTACTGCCAGTACCGGCGACAGGACCTATTTTTATTATTATGACCTGGACAAATTAAAAGCACTGTTCATTGCCAATGGATTTGAAGTGCTGAAAATATTTAAAGTGGCGTATGAAAGATCAGCTTCGCAAAAAGAGATACACACGATACTTACAGCAAAGAAAAAATAAGCTGATATTATTTCCGGGCTTTACTACGCTTTCCTTTCAATTCATACATGGATTTATTCAATTCACACCTCCGGTTATTGTATGGCATTCAATATTTGTAGTTCTTAGCTTTCTCATTAAAACTGAAAAAACATGAACACACCAATTGAATTGCTCCGGCACCAGTTAGAGCAACAAAAAAAACGGGTAAACAGGCTACTCTTGTTTACTGCATTATTGGTATTGGTACTATCATCACAATTCCTTTTTTCATTTAAAGAAAATGATGATAACAGAATATTGCGGGCTAAAGGGATTGTAATTGTTGATGACCATGGAAGAGAAAGAATATTGATAGGTGCTACTCTGCCACAGGCGGTTAACAGGGTACGTACTGATACGGCAAGGGTAAGGGCACTATGGTCGCACCGTTTTGGAAACGCCGACCAGTACATGAAATGGTATAAAGATTATAATCACCAGGCAAACGGAATACTGATATTGGACGAACAGGGATATGATAAGGTTTGTTTAGGTGATGGTGTGCCTGATGCCAATATCGGCCAGCGCATTGGCAAACAAACCGGGCTTATTTTTTGTGATAACGAAGGTTTTGAAAGAGGTGGTATCGGCGTACTGAATGTAGGTGAAAAACAAAACCGTGTGGTAATGGCACTGGATGGAGAAAACGGAACCGATGCAACAGGTATTTCTGTAATGGAAGATGGCGAAACAGGTTTTTTTGCAGGAGGTAAGGGTTACCGTATGTTCCTGGGTGCTGCGCCAGCTGATGATTATACTCCCGAACCTCTTTTTGGAATGGTAGTGAATAAAAAAGGAAAGTCGTTATACAAATTAAATATGATGGCAGATACCGCGGCAAAAAAATAAATATATGCTTCCGCTGAATGCTGTTTTCTTTTTTTATTTATACATAACTAATATTAATTGCGGATAGTTTTTATTTTGTAAGTAGTTTTACAAAAAATATAAAATGTCTACAACAAAAATTACAGTTAACAATAACGGATCGTTGAAAATAGAAGGCGATTTTGAAGTGGTGGATAGAAATGGGGGTATATATAATTTACAAGGCAGGGAAGTTGTTTCTTTTTGCCGTTGCGGCCTTTCAAAGAATAAACCTTTTTGTGATGGTTCTCACAACGGGCATTTTGAACATGAAGCGGTTGCTTTTGACCTGCCGCCAAAGAAATCATGATCCTGGTTGATCTATTTCTAGAACAGTTCATTATAACGAATCCAAAATAGCAGTATAACTGGTAGATGCTGCAATATAGCATCCACCAGTTGTGCTGCTATTTATCTTGTTTCGGGGAAACCGATCAGGTTATCCAAAGCCATATCGCTTTTAGAATTAATGTGGCAAACAATCAGTTTTCTGGCATCCTTTACATATCCAAATACCTGGCAAAGATATTTTGGCCTTTCTTTAAGATAGGTCTCGTCGCCAATTGCATGAATGATAGTGTAATTTTTTATTTCAATATTATCAACAGGCAGTTCATAAATTCCATAGGAATCGCCGGCATTGATAAAGTATTTGCCATTGATGTTAAGCAACCCGAATGAGTGGTACACATTGGCCAGTGCATTGTTATCAGTTTTCAGGCTTTTTATGGTTTTCACTTCTCCTTCAAAACTCATGATGATCAGGTGAGCAGGCCCATACGTATAATAAGGCTCATCCATCGTCATAGAACTAAAGGCATTTACTTTTACCTGCCTTGTACCTGCCTGTACTTTTGCTTCGGTAAAAAGATGTATCTCATTATTCTGGAGAAATACATTAGTGATCTTAATTTCATTAATATCTTTCAGTGTATTGAATTCCGTAATGGTATTATTCTTTAATATTTTTCCCGATCCGATATCATACAGCATTATTTTTTCATAATCGCCTCTTCTCACTCCTTTAGCATCATAATTAAAATCAACCAGGTAATCCGACTGCCCTATTGATATAGCTTTGGGATCGTGCAGCATAACCGCTTCATCAAACTGTTTATCTTCCTGGCCGTTCTGTGTTACCACTATAAGATAATTAGATAACTTCATTCCTTTTGCAGCCCTTAATAATACTGCTTTACCGGAGTTGGTAACTGTAAAAGCACGGTCGTAAGATTTTTCATCCAGTGTTACTTCTTTATTCCATAGCACGGCAAGAGTGGCTGCATCCATCATAATAACATTATCCTGCAAAGCTTCTTTCCTTGATGGATCTTTTTTATTGATGATACCGATATAACGGCCATTACCTGAAACCTCCACTTCTGTTGTGCCCGATTTCATCGCCGATTCTATAGGAAATGAAACAACCAATGAAGTAGTGAATTTTCCGGTTGATTTGTCAAACACATATTTATAGATGTCCTTTTTCTTTTCTTTTCCCGAATAGCTTTCTGCAAAAACAACTACCTGCTTATTGTCCACTTCTTTAAAACCAAGATAATTATACAATGTGCCGGCATCAATTTTTTGAAACTCATACGTATAGGTATCGGTCAATTGATTCTTCTGATCAAATTTCCTGATGTTTATTTTATGGCTGCTCAACATACCATCTACCTGCGTAATAGTCATCAGGTAGCTGTTATATGTATCTAAAAGAATCAGTTGCGGATCAGATTCATCTTTAAGATTGTAAGCAAATTTTTCACCATTATCATATTTGATCTGCCCAAATGAAATGGTGGAAATACAAACAGCAAGCAGTATTAATATAGTATGTTTCATAAATTATTTTTTTAGTTAGGTTTTATATTTAGTTTTTCCTGTAAATTTCTTTTTCAATTGCATCCAGTTCTTTTTCTTCGTCGCCGGATAATTTAATATCAACCAATTGTTCCTGTAGCTGGTTCAGGTATTTTTCGGCCTCCCCTTTTTTATTCAATGCCAGGTTTAACCGCATCAGGTTGAAAAAAATATATTTGGCAATTTTAGGATTCAGGTCAGCCTTTGGGTTTTTGTATTCAATTTTTTGCAGCGTTTGCAACCAGATGTCTATTCCCTTTTGCATATTGGTAAAGGCAATGGTATTAACTGTTGAATCCGGGTCTGCCTGTAATTTTTTTAAATTTGTGGTGATATAGATATCTGCTCTTTCCAGATCGTCATAAGCTCCTTTATTTTTAACACTCAATAATTTTACCGTTTTCTTTATGGTCCGGTAACCGTAAGTTTCATTCAGGTACTTACTTATAAACGATATTACTTTATCCAGGTATCTTTTTTCTTCCGCCGGTTTGTTAATATTATTGGTGGGTGAAGAGGATACAAATTCAAATTCATTAAAAAAGGAAATATTATTCTTATCTACCCCTCCCTGTTTAACTATAATTTTTGTGGGTTGGTTTACATAGGTCTGTCCCGCATTATCCTGGAAATGTGCTGCCTTAATATCAATAAGTATATCAAAATAGCCACCGCCTTTTTTTAATCCTTCTATATTGATCTGCGAAGCCAGTACCGCATTGTCTACTATAATATAATCATTCAGGTTGGGTTCTCTATACACCGGCTCTGCCGGTTTAAAATATTGTGGTTTAGAAGGAATAACCAGCTTAGGATTTTTTCCCTGGTCTGTCATGGTAAGCCGTTCCAATAAAGAGAGCTTCTTAAATTCTGCCATTTCTTTATCATACTTATCCTGTGCCCTCTTCACTTCACCATCATAATCTTTTAGTTTCTGCTGGTATTCTTTTTCACTTTCTGCTACAGTTTTTTCATAGTCTGTTACTGCTTTCTGGTGATCGGCCTTCGCTTGCCTGGTAATATCTTCTGCTGTAAGATTATATGGAGAGGTTACAGTGATCTTATAATTACGCAGATCGGGATTAACAGATACCCTGGGTGATTGTATCAATTGAATATCCACATTTTCTGAACTGATGCTTTGTGCATACACACTATTTGCAAAAAAAGATAAGGATAAAAGTGAAAGCTGTAGCGTTATAAATTTCATTTGACAGGATTATACGATTAAAATGGGTGTGAAAATATTACTTTAATCTCTATTTTCACAAATACCGGGGAATAAAACCGATGGCCTGCCTGTTAATTATTCATTTTCCTTACTGATTAAAATGTAATTCAACCGATATTGTTGATAAGCAGCGTGTTTTCGGAATATAGCGGGATAAAAACGTTTGGCACACAATAAAAAAACAACCCCAATACTGAAGAGCATATTGAGGCTGCTGTGCTTATACTTACGAAACCTGGTCAATTTCTTTTGCTTAATGCCAGAACCGGCTCCTGGTATTGTGCCTTCTGAATTTTTGTACCGCATCAAAGTTTGTCTGCAATAATTTGCTGGCGCCCTGTGGCTGTGCCTGCTGCCATGCCGAAGCCGATTTAAATGCCATCACCATATCATAATCCATAGCTACCTGCCCCGAATCAAAAGGAACGGTGCCGTAATTATCCCTGAACCATAAATTCCATTTGGCACTGCCCGGTGTAAAAACAAAAAATGCGGTATCTGTTTGCTTAGGAAATGGTGCAGGTAACAGGAATGAATTAAAAGCATACTGCGAAGGAAGATGACAACTCATACAGGATGATAAAGCCAGCTTATCGTATTTTTTTCCGGTGTTAATATCAACCGCCTGTTGTGCAACAGCGCCATCATTGGGGCCACTCAACCGGCCTCCCCAGCCTAAGGTTTCCCTGCTGTATTCCGGAGCTTTGGGATTGATCACGGTTTCTGCCAGTTTAGGATAAGGCGGAGCAATGGGGCTTATTACATCGGGATCATTACCCCACATGGCACCCAATGGTACCATCTTATCCCATAGGGAACCTTTTACATTCATATCGTATACAAAAGTAGAATACACCCACCCTGTTTTAGGTGCTGTTTTACCATCCTTAACAATCACATCCATTTGAAAAAAGCTTACGGTACGAACTTTATAAACAGTATCAGTCGGAAAATTTCTTATGGTACCAATAGTATCGTAAATGCTGAATGTTGCCGCATCTTTCATTACCGGCCAATCGGGATAATTAACGTTTGAAAAGGCAAATTTTACAATCACACTGCCCTCCTTAAATTGTGCCGCATCATTTACCAGGTTAATTTTTTGCCCGGTGCTACCCCATATTTGTCCTACGGTATAGGCCGCAGTTGAATCATATAACACCAATGCATACCCTGCCTCATCCTGTTTAAGGGTTTTAAAACTATTGGCCTGGTTGCCGTTGCCTAAGTAAGTTCCCAATATGGCTTCTCTTTGCGATCCCATCCACGGCTCCTGGAACCAGCCGTATTTTGCTGCTGTCCAGTTTTTGTTATCATTAAAAAATGGCAATACATTCGGCGCAACATAGTTTTTTAAAGCGTCCATATACGTAAATACATTGGCTTCGGAAATGGGTTGCCCTTTTAAGGCCTGCTGCCAGCCCGGGTTTACAACAGTTTTAGGTGTGGTGGGATAATCGTGGCTGAGTACGAAAAGCGGGCCACTGTATTGTTGTTGCGATGGTGCAGAATCACGGTAATTTTGAAAGGCACCGTTTGGAGTTGCTGCCATTGCCAAAGGGCCTGCCTTTTTTTCACCTTCAGCAGCTTTGTCGTTACCATTACAACTGTAAGCAATAACCGCTACCACTATCAACATTACCAGCACAGTTGAAAGAAGAAATATTTTTTTCATTTGGTGAAAGTTTTGGGGTGATGAATGGGCTACCTGTTTCTATAAAAGTATTCCGATAAAATTGCTTTTGCAATACCTCAATCAAAAACACGTATTTATACTGGTAGAAGAAATTCGATACAAGGAACAATTTGTGAATTCGTTTTCTATTGATAAAAACAGTGCTTGCTGTATTTTTTTATCGGCAGAAGAAATACAGAATGCATACACGAACAATCGGCTTATCACTACGCACTCAATTATTAATGAAGCAGGCGTTATAAAGAAGCCACACAAAGGTTTCACTTACAGGGAAACGCTTACAACACTACACGGCTTGTAGAAGAATTTCTAAAAATTTCTATTTTCACAAAAAAAGCAATAACCCATAACCGCTCCCGTTTTGTTTCCCTGTATTTCAATTTATAAAACCATATCCCTTAAAAAATCAGCAACATGAAGATTACATCTTTACAAAACTCTCCCATTACCCTATTCCCAAAATCAATCCGGCGCCTTTTGTGCTTACCGAAAAAAGTTTATTTCACCTGCCTGGTGTTATTAAGTTTTTTAAGTAGCACAGGTGTAAAAGCACAGGTAAATGCTTACAGTTTTGGCACCACCACTACCGGAAATGCTTTGGAAACAGGCGGATTTACCAATTTATTAGGCACTAACCTTGATGACGATGTTTCGGCAATGACCAATATCGGGTTTACATTCAATTACGGAGGAACCAATTACACCAATTTCAGTGTTACGTCTAACGGACTGCTTGCATTTGGCACGTCGGCAATTATAGACTTTGATAATACAACTGCCAATTTATCGGGTCCATACCTGGCACCATATTGGGATGATAATTATACTGATGTAAATGGCAATGTTCAGTATAAGTTAATGGGTGTTGCCGGCAGCAGAAAACTGGTGGTGGAATATAATCTTTCTTCGCTGTCAAATCCGGGAACTGCGGATAAACATTTCCAGATCTGGCTGTTTGAAACCTCAAATAAAATCATGTTTGTGTATGGTGCAGGAAACAATCTCAATTCCGGTTTTTCAGCTGCCATAGCAAAAAACGGCCTTTCAGATTTTATAAGCATTACTACTACCACTAATACGGCAAGTACAGTAACACCAAATGATAATAATACTACCTGGCCCGGAGCAGGCAGGGCATACGTTATCAATGGTGGTGTGGTATTGCCTGTGAGTATTGTAAACTTCAGTGGTTATAAAGATGGTAACCGAAACCAGTTGCAGTGGACAACAGCCACTGAAAATAATAATCTTGGTTTTGAAGTACAACGTTCAACTGACGGTGTGAATTTTACAGCAATCGGCTTTGTAAATTCGCAGGCACAAGGCGGCAACAGCACCCGTACACTCAATTATAATTTCACTGATAATAATCCTGCCGGCAGCAGGCAATATTACCGCTTCAGCCAGGTAGACATTAATAACCATAGCAAACTCAGTAATGTGGTACGCATTGATGGAGATAAACCATTAGTGATACAAGTAGATGCTGTTTTCCCCAATCCTGCTATTACCACTGTTAATGTGGAGGTAAATGCACCCGCTAAAAGTAAGCTGACTGTTTACCTGGTAGACAATGCCGGAAGAATAGCCCTGCAGCAGGATGTGACTGTAGAGACCGGTAAAAATATTATACCGGTAGATATCAGCAAACTGGCCAATGCCAGTTATACTTTAAAAGTTAGCACTGCATCAGGTAATACAGAATCGTTTAAAGTGATGGTGATAAAATAAATTACTGCAACAATAATGAGATAAAAATCTCCGCTTAATTTTAATAAGCTACTATAATAATGAGGTTGGTGAACAGCACAGGTGAAGTGCTTTGCCAGCCTCATTTTTTTATGGGTATACCCTGCCTAAAAATACTGCTGCCTGCCTGTTGTTTACATCCGAAAATCTATAGCCCGGCTATTTGGGCCCAAAAAAATTTGGGTTAAGCACAGATATCCCTATTTTTGAAGCTTGTACCATTATTATACTGTATGTTCTTCCTGTCTCCTTATTTTTATTATGTTACTGTAGGTTTGCAAGTGGTTTGTGCCATCCATTGTATACGAAGAGATAACCAGGCCAGGTGGCTTTGGCTGATCATATTTTTGCCTCTTGTGGGCAGCCTCATTTATATTTTTTCAGAAATGTTCAGTGGTAACGATATGCAAAAAGTGCAATCAGGCATGGGCGCTGTTTTTAACCCATCGGGCAAAGTAAAAAAGCTGGAAGACAATTTACGCTTTGCAGATACCTTTGCCAATAAAGTTGCACTTGCCGATGCGTATCTTGATGCAAAACAAACGCAACGGGCCATTGCTTTATATGAATCCTGCCTGTCGGGAAATTTTACCACGCATGAATATGTAAACATACAACTGATAAATGCCTACGCAGACCTGAAACAGTATGATGCTATTATTCCGCTGGCAAAACAAATTTATAATTTGCCGCAATTTGCCCGTTCCCGAGCACATATGCTTTATGCCATTGCGCTATCACATACCGGCAATGCTGCTGAAGCAGAAAAGGAATTTAAATTATTAAAAGGCAGGTTCTCTAATTATGAAAGCCGGTATTGGTATGGCAGTTTTTTAATGCGAATGAACCGGAATGACGATGCAAAAAAGATATATGAAGAAATGCTGGGCGAATTAGCACACCTTGACGGGAAAGAAAAAAGAAATAACAGGATATGGTTTAATTATGCCAGGGAGGATCTGAAAAAAATAAGTCATGCAGCATAAAGTACCGGTAAACCCGGAAATAATGAATAACAATCGCTGGTATTGCAGCATACAAAAAAACTTATCGTTTACCTGTATTGTATTGCTCTTATTTTTAACGCAGCTGCATGCACAACAAAAAACAAACTGCATTATTAAAACTGCATTGGGTAATATCACAATAGAACTTTATCCTGCAAAAGCACCGGTTACTGTTGCTAATTTTTTAAGGTATGTGGATGCACATTTATACGACAGCAGTTCTTTCTTTCGTTCGGTTACCTTACAAAATCAACCCAAAGATTCCATTAAGATTGAAGTGATACAAGGCGGCAACACAGATTCAACAAAAGACTTTGCTCCCATTATACTTGAAACCACAAAGCAAACAGGCATCCTGCATAAAAATGGTACCATCTCTATGGCAAGGTCTGCCCCCAATACCGCAACTTCCAGTTTTTTTATTTGTATCAACAACCAGCCTGCATTGAATTATGGTGGTAAAAGAAATAAAGATGGACAGGGCTTTGCCGCTTTTGGAAAAGTAATTAAAGGCATGGAGGTAGTAAAAAAAATTCAACAACTTCACCCGGAACAAGGCCAATATTTTAAACCTCCTGTTCTTATTCTTTCTATTACCAGGAAATAAGGGTTATCAAAGATAAAAAATTAGCGGCCCTCAACGGGCGGCAGATTTTATTACAAAAAAAATTCTAAAGCAACACTGAGTATTGCTTTAGAATCCTGTATAAAAAAATCGTTGATTTATTTTGCTACTGTAACATCGTTACTGATACCATTTTTTTGTAAATAGGTCAGCAACTCACTATCACTAAGCATACTTACTTTTTTTACATTGATCTGCCCCGTAAGTTCTTTATAGGTTTTGGTACGGTTGGTAACAAACGGACCACCCAACGTGGTTTCGCTGGCACCGGCAGTAAAATCCAGCACATCTAATTGCGATACATTATCAGGGCGAACCGGGTAATTGTTATCAATCAGCTCAGCATCCTGTATGATGATCTTGCCATCTTTAGCCACATGCACTTTTATTTTTTTAATGCCGTAATAATTTTTATCGTTGATGGCAAACCAGCTGTGCGAATAACCGGCATACTTACCATTCACTTTAGTGATCAACACTTCGTACGGTAAAGCTTTTTTAGTGGAATCGTTGTACATGGTGCCTTTCCAGAGGCCGGTAATATCCTGGCAAAATGCAAAGACCGGGAAGCATAGCGCTACCAGTGTGGGTATAAAATATTTCATACAGACGGATTTTAGGGTTACTGCTCCATAAACGTATATATTGCTGTTTTATTTGAAAAAAAGGTAATTTTTTCTCTTTTAACAGGGAGAAATACCGATGCAAGTATTTTGATTATTGATAATCAACACAATAGCTATCGCCAATAAAGCCCTGTGCCCTTTGCTGCCTTTAACCCGAAAATGAAATTAGTTTTATCTTTATTACCTATGGTTTACCCGGCATTGCGATGTATAACAACAATTTTACTGGTGCTTTTAATTGGTCTCCCCTTTTCTTCCTGCAACCGTATTAAAACAAAAGGCCATGCCGTAATTGATTCCGCCGCAGTTTTTGCAAAGGAGAAAAAAGAACAGGTAGCAGAAAAATTGTTTCCTCATTTTGATGCAGCTACACCCGATACAAAATATAACCGGCAAAGGTTCCGTGAATTTTTTGACTTTACCCCTACTGCTGATGTAAAGAAATTGTATTGCTATGCCGACAGGATGGGCATTGATGCGTCTTACTGGTTTAGTTTTTTTTGTGCCGATAGTACCGCTGAAAAAATTAAGGCCGGGCTTCAGTTAAAAAGGGAGCAGCAATTTTCTGTTGTGAGAAATATGAGTGGAAAGATAGTTGACACGATGTATTACCACAGTAACTATTTACAGGGAGGCTTAAATTCCTCCCCCACCAGCTGGTGGGATACTGCATTTATTAATAACCATACGGCTTATGGAAAAGTGCAGGGCCATATCAATTCGTATTTATGGCACGATACCAAAAAGAAAAGAGTATATTTTTTCTCTTTCGATCTGTAAGTGGCAATTTAAAATGTAGTGGAAATAATACCGTTGCTGCATCTTAATAATAAACACTAATGCTTAAATTACTTTTTTATTGTTTTACTATTGCGTTGTTTAGTTGCCGGGGTAACAGTGCTGATCATAGCATTGCTGTGCAACAAAAATCACCGGCAATTGATACCATTATAAAACCTTACAGGTTTGATTGCTTCAAATCGGCTGATACAATCCGGCAAATATATGCCAGGGCCTGTGCAGATCATTTTTACAAGATCATCGACAGTCAATATGTATTGGTTTTGCACCTCGCTGCTGCCGTACAATATGACAGCTGCTTTAAAATTCATATTGACACGGCGACCGGCAGCACGGCTGAATTAATTATTTACCCACCCGGTAAAGCTACTTTGTTTGAATATTGCAATGATTATGGCAATGGTATTGTTCCCATAAAAAATATCAGGGGGGCTGTTGGTGATATTTATGTAAAATTCTATCATCCCACCGAATACAGGGGAACAGATAAGCCAACCGCATCCATTTTTGTGCGTACTATTATCTTTACTGACACAACCAATAATGCAACCATTAAATTTGAGAATGAATTATATTGGAAGGTAGCTCAATGGGGTCCTGCAGGCTAAGTGATGTATGCGCCCTATAAATCATTATTGGTATGCCTGCCTAATTACTATCACTGAAAATATTCTTATCTTTAAATCATTATGATCTCACTACGCTATGCCCTTACCAATGAAGACTTTGTAAATTTCTCGGTGTATGTACAAATAGATGCGCCGGGCAAAAAGAAACTGATCTATAAAAGCCTGCGCCCGCTGATCATTATTTTCTCCATTGTTTGCATTTACAATATTTCGCTGGCGGTTCAGTCAGGCAATATCAGCCCGTTTGATTTTATTGGAGTACCGATCATTGTATTCCTCTTGTTTTTTCCTATACTTTCTGCCAAACCAAGATTAAAAAAGCAGGCTTTAAAATATGCGGCCAACAGCGAGAACGCCGCAGTGTTTAATATGACAGATTATATTTTTTCTGAAACCGGTGTGGTGGTAAAAGACAGTGTTAAGGAAACAAAATTTCAATGGGCCGCATTTATAAAAAAACAGGAAACGCCGGACTATATTTACCTTTTTTTGCATTCCACCAGCGCTCTCATCATTCCTAAAAAAATGATCCGTTCAGAAGTAGAAAAAGGGCAACTGGCTAAATTGTTTTCGCAGTATATCAGTTTTGATGCCGAAGTAGGACATTTGGTGGACGCATAAAATGCAGGCCATAAATTAAAAACAATTTCATTTTACTAATTGTTGTATAAAAAAACACAACATGGATCTGTTCAGTAACGAACCCACTGAAAATATCAATTTATTACCCGAAGGCGGAACGGTAAATTATTATGGAAGGTTAATGACTGTGCAACAAGCGAATCATTACCTTGATATTTTATTGCATAGCATTGAATGGAAAAATGATGAAGCCTTTATTATGGGCAAACATATCGTTACCAAAAGAAAAGTAGCCTGGTATGGTGATAGTGATTTTGATTACACGTATTCCAATACTACCAAAAAAGCCTTGCTATGGACACCGGAATTACTGGCATTAAAAACAATGACAGAAATAAAAACCGGCGAACAATTTAATTCCTGTTTATTGAATTTATATCATAATGGCAGCGAAGGCATGGCCTGGCATAGTGATGCAGAAAAAGCGTTGAAGAAAAACGGCGCTATTGCATCCCTGAGTTTTGGTGCCGAAAGGAAATTTTCTTTTAAACATAAGGTAAACAAAACAACTGTTTCGGTAGTATTGCAACATGGCAGTTTACTGGTGATGAAAGATGCCACACAAACCAACTGGCTGCACCGCCTGCCACCTACCACGCAGGTATCAAAACCAAGAGTTAACCTCACTTTCCGGACGATTGTTTTGTAATTTTTTTGGGGGCAAGTCAATTATCTCTTCAGAAAAATTACAATGGCTCCTGCCAATGTTAATACCAGTATTATTTTCCTGTACCCATCATCTTTTATTCTGGCTACA
This sequence comes from Ferruginibacter profundus, assembly GCF_054783275.1. NCBI lineage: Bacteria > Pseudomonadati > Bacteroidota > Chitinophagia > Chitinophagales > Chitinophagaceae > Ferruginibacter > Ferruginibacter profundus. The sequence goes on from NZ_BAAGQW010000001.1 coordinate 1,037,115, forward strand.
ATTTTTAAACCGGCCAAAAAACCGATCAGCAATGCCGGCAATAAAAAAAGATCGGTTTGTAATGACGTTGCAGTGATATTTTTCCAGTAGATGACCTGGAAGGGTAGTTTAAACCAGTTGATCACCAGGAATACCCAGGCAGCCGTACCAATAAAATCATTCTTAGGCATGCGCATGGCTAAAAAATAAATATTGGAGAATGCACCGGCAAGATTACCCAGCATGGTTGTAAAGCCTGATGCCAGCCCAAGCCCCGATGCAAAGAGTTTATTACCGGGTACCACCGGTGTTTTTCTCATCTCTAACCAAAACATAATGATCACCGTAAGCACAATGATCACTGCCATGATCTTCCTGAACAGTGCTTCATTCATATCTTTTCCTACATACACACCAATTAAAATGCCTGCCACCATCCAGGGCAGCAGCTTCCGGAAATGCGGCCATTGGGCATGGCGGTGGTAATACAATACCGCCATTACATCGGCCACACATAGCAGTGGCAATACAATGCCTGTAGACGCTTTGCCTCCAAATACAATGGCCATCAGGGTTACATTCATCATGTCGATACCTTTTAGCCCCGCTTTTGAAAGCCCGATGATAAAAGCCCCCAGTAAGATCAATACCCAATTGAGCGTGGAGTATTCAGTTAGTATTTCCATAATGTTGTTAAGGCTGTCTTTAAAACAAAATATGCTCCAATGAATATTTTCTTATAAATTGTTGCTGCAATTTAAAAGTTAAATCATCATGAAATCTTTTTCAACCAAATTCCTTCTATCTTACGCTGTATTTTTTTTACTGGCTGCTGCTGCTTTTGCAGGTAAAAAACCTAAACGGGAAATGTACCAGCTTACAGTATATCAATACGCCACAGCAGCACAGGAAACTGTTTTGACGAATTATTTTAAAGATGCCCTGTTACCGGCACTTCATAAATTAGGGTATAAAAATATTGGCGTGTTCAAGTCTTTGGCCAATGATACATCGGTTGTAAAAACCATGTATGTATACATGCCCGTTAAAAGCCTGAACAACCAGTATGCTATAGCTGAAAAATTAAATAAAGATGCTGAATACCAGCGTGCAGGTGCAGGTTATATCAATGCCCCATACACAGCACCACCTTATACAAGAATGGAAGTGATATTCCTGAAAGCATTTCCATTGGCGCCACAAATGCAATTGCCCGTTCTTACCGTACCTAAAAATGAAAGGGTGTACGAACTCCGCAGTTACGAAGGGGCTACAGAAAAAATATTTGCCAATAAAGTACAGATGTTTAACCAGGGCAACGAAATTGATATTTTTAAACGTATTAATGCCAATGCTGTTTTTTATTCGGAAGTAATTGCGGGCAGCCACATGCCAAACCTTATGTACATGACCTGTTACAATAATAAAGCAGACCGGGATGCACACTGGAAAGCATTCAGCAGCGATCCTGCATGGAAAACTTTATCGGCCCTGCCGGAATACCAGCATAATGTATCGCATATTGATATTATGTTTATACAGCCGCTGGAATTTTCTGATTTTTAATGGCCTTGAAAATTTATTGTGGCTCTAATTGCCGAAGAATCAGCTCCACAATTTCAGCAGGTGTCTTCTCGATATCTACGGTAAATGCACCGGCAGGTATTTCCAGGCTATCAAACTGCGATTGTAAAAGTGATGCCGGCATATAGTGTCCCGTACGGTTCTGAATGCGCTTGTATATAGTGGCGTAATCGCCTTTTAAAAATACCCATAACATATTTTTAATGCCCCTGCTTAAGGTTTGCCGGTATTCTTCTTTAAGTGCAGAGCAGGCAATGATGGCCCCGTTATTTTGCATTTGCTCCATAGTGAGCGTATGTATTTTTTGCAACCAGTCTTTACGGTCTTCGTCAGTTAACGGATGCCCCGATCTCATCTTTTCTTTATTAGCCGGTGAATGAAAATCATCTGCATCAAAAAAAGGGATGCCTGTTTTTGCTGACAGTAACTCCCCTATTGTTGTTTTTCCCGACCCCGACACTCCCATGATATAAATGATCCGCTTATCCATCATTATGTACTATTTACACAACAAATGTATTGCATTAATAAACATTTTTGATGGCCAATTGTTTCAATATAACTTTGTTCTTCACTTTTAAAATATTTACATGAGCACAGCAACAAAAATTGCATTGGTAACCGGTGGCAGCCGCGGCCTGGGAAAAGATATGGCACTCAGCATTGCCAGAAAAGGTATCGATGTTATTATCACCTATCGTACCAAAGAAGCCGAAGCACAGGAAGTGGTAAAAGAAATAGAAGCCTTGGGACAAAATGCCATTGCCTTACATTTGGATATGAGCCTGTTTGCTTCTCTTAACGACTTTGTAAGAACTGTAAAAGAAACGCTGAAGATAAAATGGAACACCGGCTCATTTGATTTTTTGATAAACAATGCCGGTATGGGTGCCACTGTTCCTTTTATGGATGTAACCGAAGAATTATTCACCGATTTTTTAAATGTGCATTTTAAAGGTGTTTATTTTTTAACACAGCATTGTGTACCCATTTTAAATCCCGGTGGAAGGATCATTAATATCTCAACCGGTACCACCCGTTTTTCTAACCCGGGTTATTCTGTTTATGCCTCTATGAAAGGCGCTATTGAAGTATTTACAAAATACCTGGCCAAAGAATTAGGCGCAAAAGGTATCGGTGCCAATGTAGTGGCACCAGGGCCGGTAGAAACTGATTTTAATAATGCTTTTATACGGAGCAATCCGCAGGCAAAAGCCATGATGAGTAGCCTGTCTCCCCTGGGCCGTGTAGGCGCAGCAGATGATATCGGCAGCGTGGTGGCTTTTTTATGTACCGATGATGCTAAATGGATCAACGGACAGCGAATTGAAGTAAGCGGAGGCCTTAATACTTAATCTTTTTTTGCATGGCCTCAAAACTAACAGTACCGGTAAAGGGAAAAACGGTGGATGATAATACCAGGTGTGAGCATTACCATTCTCCACTGGATATCATCGCCATTAAAATGAAATGCTGCAATACGTATTACCCTTGTATTTATTGCCACCAGCAGGACGCAAGGCATACTGCCATAGTATGGCCCAAAAATGAGTTTGATACCAAAGCGGTATTATGTGGCAGCTGTGGTACAGAAATGACCATCCATCAATACTTACAAAGTAATTACAGTTGCCCTTTTTGCAAAGCTGCGTTTAACCCGGGCTGCAGCAACCACAATCATTTTTATTTTGAAATATGAATTTGTTGCGGGTGGGTCACCCCTTAAAGGGTGGCTCACCCTGTGGCATAATCGCTATACATTAACCGGAGTGAGCCACCTTTGCTGAAGTGACCCACTCTCTTACCTTAGTAAAATACTTGTTCCTCTCCTGGTATACATAACACCATCCACGCCTAAAGCCTCCAATACCCATACCACGGTTTGCATCTCCTGTTTTACATTTTTAAAAGTACCATCCCAGCCTTGTTTCATGGTTTGGGTTTGATAAAACAATTGCCCCCAGCGGTTATACACCCTGAAATATTTCAATTGCCTGATACCATAGAATACCGGTTTCAGGTCATCATTAAAGCCATCACCATTAGGTGTAAACGCATTGGGTACAAAAATCTCAATGCTCTTTACAATCTTTACCATTTGAGTATCGGTGGTAAGGCAGCCGGTCTTTGTTTTGATATCAATGGTATACAATTGTTCGGTGGTTCCTTTAAATACCGGGTTGAAACTGGAAGCATTATCAAGATTAACAGCCGGGTTCCATAAAACAGTTTCACCGAAAGACCTGGCATGCAGGTCGAGCGGTAAGTTGATCACAGCCCATTCCAAAGGATAGGTAGTGCCGGGTTTAGGCCTGTCTATTACAACGGTATGCGTAGTGGTGTGTACAGGAAAAGGACATTGTGCAGAGCTTACTGCCAGGCTTATATTGTAAATTCCTGCCGCCGTATAAATTTGTGCCGGCGGATCTTTTACAAGTGATGTCTGCCCGTTTCCGAAAGACCAGGAATAACTTAATGGTGATCCAACTGTGTCCTGCGTATTATTGGTTACCAGCACCGGCAGGTTAACACAGGTAGGCTCTACGGCAAAAGCGGCTACAGCATTTTGATAAATAACGATATCAAAACTGGTACTATCTGCACAAACACTGATACTGCTCACGACCAGTTTGATCGTGTATTTTCCTGCTTTTTTATAACTGTAGGTAACATCTCTTGTAGTGGCTTCGTTGCCATCGCCAAAGGTCCATTTGTATATCATGTCTCCAACAGCATTGGTACTGTTATTCTTTAAAATATACTGGTTACCAAAAAGGCACTGGTTGGGTTTGTTTACAGAAAAAGCGGATACCGGCACAGAAGCAATATTGATCTGTTTGGTTACTGTAGTTAAAGAGCAGCCATTGCCGCCAAATAGTATGGCATAGTACAATCCCGTTTGTGTAACCCTGTAAATGGTGGAATGTGCGCCAGGTATAGCCACATTATCCCTGAACCATTGAATGCTGTCTGCCGGTTGCACCACCAGTACGGCGCTATCACCACTGCCAATACAAAAATCAGTTTTGCCCAGTAATTGTATGCTGTTATCTACCAATGCCGCTTTTACAATTACGGTATCAGTATGCAGGCAGCCTCCGCCGTTACTCCTTGCCGTTAGTACATAGGTGGTGGTAACATCTGGCAAAGCAAGAGGATTGGCAATATCCGGGTTGGAAAGCCCGGTAGCCGGAGACCACTGGTACCTTACACCCAGCTTTGGTGGCGACCCTATGGGTACAGGATTATGATTGCAGGAAACCGTATCCGGCCCGGCATTGGCTTCCACAACTAAATTATCCGTGATATCGGTATATAAAGTATCTACACAACCGTAACCATCATACGGCGTTAATACAACGGCAACAGACATACTCGTTACAGGCGGTGGCGTAAATGTAAGCGTTTGCTGTGTACCCAATACCTGTGTAAAAGTGCTGTTGTACCAGGTATAGCCCTGGTAGCCGTAAGGCGCTACTACATTCACTGTTGAATCATCGGGACAAAAAGAAGCGCCTTCAAACCTGCCGCTGCATTCGGAGTTAACATCGATGTATGCATACCCGAAATGCCTTCTGAAAGTACAATCGGCTGTTTTAAAAAATAAACGTATCCGCTTTCCGGCATTATTATCTAAATTGATAGATACCGCCGACCATTTTTTAAACCACACGGGAGTACTGCCTCCGGGATTTTCTGACATTTCGAAACCCGGTAAAGGTGTACCATAAGGAAAGAATGCAAATGAAGAACAGGTGATGATCTTATTATCAGTTATATTGGTGATCTCTATCTCCATCCGGGGTTGCTCATATTGCTGGTGGTTAGGATCCTGGAAAACCACGGCATAATGATAGATAAGGTTGTATTCATTAACACCGGCAGGAATAACAAATTCGTAGGACACACCCTCAGCCTCTGCACCGCCGGATGTGTTACCCAATTTAATGGAGTGGCCGCTTCCGTTGGGGCAGTTAACAGGGAAATTACCATAAGGGTCCATACCATCTCCCGGGAAAGCAGACATTATGGTATGCCTTCCTGCAATAGGCCCCGATGCTGTTAATGAAATTACATTCTGGCCGCCAACAGCGGCAACACCTCCGGTATAGCAGGTCCATCCGTTAAAGGTACCTTCTTCAAAATCTATATTAGGCGGGCAATCCTGTGCAGGGGAAGTGATACTGCAAGTAAAGAACACAACAGCAAATAGTATTTGCTTTGAAAAACAATAAAACCGGTTACAGATAAAGGTTTTAAAATTCAGCACATGAAAAAGTTGTGTTACTAAAGATAAAGTTTAAATACCAGAAAACAGCAGTCAATCTTATATACGTACAAGAGCATGCATAGGATGCCTGCGGGTAAAGATATTTTTACAATAGATGTCTAAAAAACGGGTTTGGATGGGTGCAGATACAAATATTCTGTACCATTAAGGTACGGATATCTTCACAGTTTTCAAATTTATAATGACAGGGATTTTTTTAGAAAGGAGCATTTACCAGCCGGGTATTGCCAAAGCTGATCGTTGAATCTTTATAGCGTGGAGGCAGGGTTTTATTAAACCTGAAATAAATGGTGTATTTATTTCCATCGTTACGGTAATAAATAATATTGTCTTTGCTGAAGCGTTGCAGTGGCGGCCGTCCTCTTTTTGTTTCCACCTTCTTTTCCTTATCCATATTTCTGAAGGCAATACGAAAACTATCTGTGCGTACAAAACTTGCATTACGGCTTAATGCTTCATCGGCAAAGTATACGTTACCGGCATCGCCGTTGATGCGTTCCACTACTTCATACACATGTAAGATGCTGTCTTTTTCAATTTTGTAATTCCAGGTATCGCTGTGCCTGGTAATGGTGTTTTCAAAAATTATGGCACTGTCGCCTGTTGCCCTTTTCCCAAAACGAAAAGTGCTGAAATCGTAAGCATTCAGATATTCTCTTGTAAGGTACTTTGCTTTTTTTGCATAATAGGTTTGATACTTATCCGGTATGGTGGCAATATACACAGCCTTGTTTTGTAGCTGCGATAATAGCAGGTATTCAATCTCAATTAATTTATTGCCTGCAGTGGAATTATTATTATTGATGAGTACCATTTTATCGCCGGCATCGCTGGTATCTAAAAACACTTCCCTGATGTAAAGATGGTAACTGCTGTCTAATACCAGTTGCTGCATCCCTTCCGGTATTCCTTTTCTAAAGGCAGCAGAAATGCTGAACTTCCTGGCACAGGAAAAAAATAAGGCGGCACAAAATAATATGGTACTTATGCTTTTCATTTTAAACCAATGGTTGTTTGTGACAGGTAATAAGTACCACTGAACGACAGGTGCTCTTTATACGGAACAATATGATAGGAATTGTAAATGGACCAGTGGATCAGGTGTTGCACATCCCATTTTGTTTTATTGTACAATTTTACATTTATTCCATAACCTTTTACAGGATTGGCAATATTGAGCGTAAACAAACTTTTATTGTAATAGCGTTGCTCCGTCTTTTTGTAATTCACATAGGCAAAATCAAACTGGTTGCTGGCTTCAAAAGCATTTTGGGTATAACCGGTAAATTTATGATAACTCAATTCTACCAGGTTTACGGCAGTGTATGGCCGGCCATGATAACTGAGTAATACGCTTCCGGTATAATAACGGTCTTTCCTGTCTCCCAAATAAATATTGGATAAAGGCACACCACCGTCGTTGGAATACGATAACTGGAAACGGTTAAAATGAAAATTCACAAAACCGGTTCGTTGAAATTGCTTACCAGGATCGTTGTTAAAAATAAAATTGGTACCCACGGAGAAAGAATATGCAAAAGGATTTTTTAATGCCGGCAAACCAAAATCAGCAAAATAATAAAGGGGCACATTGCGGTTGACGAAAAGTTGCTGCCGGTTTTGCTGCAAAAAATCCTTTACGCCGGCGGTCAAAGTAAGTGCGGTAACAAAATCAATATTTACGCACGGCTTCTTTTTACCGGGCTTACTGCTGCCCAGGCCGTTAGTATACAATTGCAATTCTGTATTAAGCGTGGGATAAATATTATTATCAATAAAAGAAGAACCAATGCCTCCTGTTACAGCAATCCTTATATGTGGTGGTTGTGTTTGTTGTACTGTGCTGAATTCAACCTGGGCCTTTACCCCGAAGCCATACTGAATGCCGTTATTGCTGCTCTTTACATCCAGCTTTACCTGCGCATGTGCAAACACTGCTGCATAGCAAAGTACCAATGTATACACAGCCCTTCTTATCATGAGGAATTTTATGCCTCAATATTAATAAATTGGTGGTGTATCTGCAATACTACTAACAGGGAATTTCGTGAGGCGTGAATCGTGAGGCGTGAGGCGTGAATCGTGAGACGTGAGGCGTGAATCGTGAATGGGGGGCATCGAAAGCATGCAAATTTCTCATTCGTAAGTGGTGAGTTGTGCGTGGTGAAATAGTTTTTTATTTTTGAAAGCTGCTTAACCGGAAGACTGTTACTCACGTTTCACGATTGACGATTCACGACTACAATACCAACGAAGCCAGTTTAGGATTACCGCTTGCTTTAAGTACAGCAATCAATCCTTCTTTTACAAAGCTCCAGGTTTCTTTTAATGAGGTTGCATCATTTACGCCAACAAATATTTTAGCCACATATTTATCTGCTACAAAAGTATACGTGTACTGATTTTGTTTTATCCCCATGCCTGCCATCATCTTTTTCATGGCATCACTGGCTTCATATACATTCCACGCGGCAACTCCAGCAGGTTTGCTCACCTGGTCTGTAATGTCTTTTCCTCCTTCACTCAACATAGTAATATTATCCTGGTACCATTGCAATGCTTCTTCTTTTGATGCAGCCTGCCAGCGGATGTCATTTACCCTTTGCAATTTAGCGTCGCCGGCCGTGTTATTATATACCTTCATCCAGGCATCGCCTTTTGCCTCCGTAATTTTAAAACTGCTGCACACTGTTGCAGGAATAAAAAAGGCTCGGGCATTGGCAGCTGTAATGGCGGGCAACTCTGTATTATTATTTTGTTGTGCCGTAGCTGCCGTTTGTAAAAACAATACAACAGTCAAAAGCTTCCATAATTTTTTCATCTATAATTTTTGTATAAATGTATACGATCAAAAGCCGGTGTGGTATACCCTGCTACGGGTATTTTCTTCTGACTGCAGGGCCATAAAAAAAATAAAAGTAATTATGAATAAATAAAAACTATTAATAACCAGATTTTCTATTACTTTTATAGGCCCATCTATTTTCCTGGAAAATCCTTCTCTGCACCGCTTTTATTATTATTATCTACTAAAACTGATTTTATGAGATCTAAGTGCTACATCTTATGTGCCATTGCTATGGTATTGATTTGCTCTGTCAATACTGTTAAGGCCCAGGAAAGTCCTAAATTAAGGCATGACATAGAGCTGCTATTGGGAGAAAAAAATTCCCGTACCCCGGCACAGCAAAAAATTGATTCCCGTTTGCTGCAGGCTGTAAGAGAAAGCCGCGGACAAAAAATGGTGGATGGTGTAGATCTTGAACCCGCCAATGTAAATGCAGATGCTACCGGCAAACTTACCGTAGATATCAGTGCCACTGTTACAGAAGACCTGCTGGCAAAGATTGAAGCGCTGGGCGGGCATGTGATATACCCGTCGTGGGAATACCACAGCATCAGGGCCGAGCTGAATCTGTCGGCAGTAGAAACATTAGCAGCACATACTGATGTAAGTTTTATACAACCCGCTGTAATTGCAATGACGGTTGGGTCGGATAACACACACCTGCCGCATCCTGTGGTAGCCGCTATGCCCATGCAACCGCATGTAAACAGTATCTTACAAAAGGCGTTTTCTTTTACGCCCAAAAAAGTTCGTATTCCTTTTGCACAACGTGCCGTAAAAGTACGTGCCCAATTAACCAATTATTTAAAGCAGTATAACACAACCGAAGATATTTTAACAGGACTTGTAAATTCACAGGGCGACCATGCTCACCGTGCAGATGATGTAAGAAATACTTACGGATACGAAGGTCAGGGTATAAAGATCGGCGTATTATCTGATAGCTATAACGCATTGGGCGTTGCCGCAACCGATGTTGCCAATGGCGAATTGCCGGGCGTTGGCAACCCACTTGGCAATACCACACCGGTAACCGTTCTGGTTGATTTTGCAACGGGTAGCGATGAAGGGAGAGCCATGTTGCAGATCGTTCATGATGTAGCACCGAAAGCACAATTATATTTTGCTTCTGCATTTATAAGCGAAGCATCATTTGCCAGCAACATTACTGCTTTGCGTAATGCACCCAACAATTGCGACATTATCATAGACGATATTTTTTATTTTGATGAACCGGTTTTCCAGGATGGTATTGTTGCACAAGCTGTAAATACAGTTACTGCCGGAGGCGCTTTGTATTTTTCTTCTGCCGGAAACGAAGGTTCCCTGGGAAAAGGCACTTCGGGATATTATGAAGGAGATTTTAATGATGCAGGATCGCCTGTATTTAATCCGCCGGGCGGAAAAACCGGCACCATTCACAATTTTGGTACAGTAGGCACACCGGTTAACGGCGATATTATCCTGTCAAAAAATACAGTATACAATTTAAACTGGGCCGATCCATCGGGTGCTTCAGGTAATGATTATGACCTGTTCCTGGTAAGCTCCGGCGGAACAATAAAAGGATCTTCCACCAACGTACAATCGGGCACACAAAACCCCTACGAACAGGTTTCGGCATCCCCCACACTTGTGGCCGGCGACCGTTTAATTGTTTATAAAACAACTGCGGCTGCAGTAAGGGCATTTGCCATCAATACCATCAGGGGAACACTTACGGTAGCCACCAACGGACAGATACATGGGCATACTGCTGCAGTAAATGCGTTTAGCGTGGCTGCAACGCCAGCTGTTTCGCCAGGCCCTTTTCCCGGAGTATTTGTAGCTGCTAACCAGGTAGAAACATTCAGCTCTGATGGTTTGCGTCGTGTGTTTTACAATCCAACAGGTACGGCAATCACACCGGGTAATTTTTTATTTGGTACTAACGGTGGTACCGTACGCAATAAACCGGATATCACTGCAGCCGATGGTGTTTCCACTACATTGGGGGCTAGCAGCGGATTGAACCCGTTTTATGGCACTTCTGCAGCGGCGCCTCATGCAGGTGCTATTGCGGCTTTATTAAAATCATCTAACCCTGCATTAACCGCCGCTCAAATAAGAACGGCGTTGGTGTCTACCGCATTAGACATTGAAGGTGCAGGTTACGATAATTTAAGTGGCAGTGGTATTGTCCAGGCTTTCCAGGCCATGCAATCTTTAAGCCCCACTCCTGTTTCCAATATTGTTGTAGGCACTGTAACCGTATCGGAAGGTGCAACCGGTACCAATAGTAATACCTATGTGGAGCCGGGCGAAAACGGTACCATGCTGGTTCAGTTAACAGACCCTTCGCTGGTAAATGCTACCGGTGTTACTGCCGTACTTACTTCCTCCACGGCAGGAGTAACCATTACACAGGGTAACGCCTCCTATGGCACTATCACTGCATCGGGAGGCAATGCCACCAATACCGGTACGCCTTATGCATTTACAGTAAGTAATGCTTTAGCCTGTGGTGCAATAATGAATTTTACACTAACCGTTACTTTTGGCGGTGGCGGCACCAGCCCTAAAGTATTTCTTATAAGGAAAGCACTTGGTTTTCAACCCGGCCTTAGTATCAATTCCTCATTAGGTGCTGTACCCCCAACAGGTGCAGGATTTACGTCCACTTCAGGACAACAAACGGGAAGGATTAGCCGAAGTGGGGTATCTTCTACCTGTGCGGTTCCTAAAGCAAACCCCGGCTTAACCACAGCGGTAGGTTCAAGGCAATATGATGCATATACGTTTACCAATACCAATACTACCAGCCAATGTGTTACGGTAATTGTTACTGCAGCCAATGGTGTTAACCTTTATACCGCTGCATTTAATAATGTGGGTTTTGTTCCTGCAACACCCAGTACCAATTACCTGGCCGACCCGGGATCATCCAGCGCTTCTATGCAATATAGTTTTACAGCTCCAGCAGGGCAGCCATTTACCATTGTGGTACATGATGTAAATGTATTGCCCACTTCAGGTTCGTCATACAACCTTAGTGTATCATTGGCTAATTGTGCCGCTGCCGGCCCTTTGCCTGTTACCTGGCTCGACTTTACAGCCACATTAAAAACCAACAAACAGGTTGCATTAAACTGGAAAGTGGAAAATGAGATTAATGTAAGCCGTTACGAAGTGGAATATAGCGTAGACGGCACTAAATTCTCACCTTTATATACAGTGCCGGCATCTGCTGCCAATACAGCACAGAAAGCCTATTCACAAAATCATCCTTTCCCTGCAGACGGACTTAACTATTACCGCATTAAACAGGTAGATGTGGATGGCCGGTATAGTTATAGCAAAACGGTGGCTATAAAAATTGATAATCCCAATACTATCAGCATTACACCTAATCCGGCTTCCGCTTTTGTACTGGTACAATCGAGGTCTGCAATGAGCCGCATTCAATTGTACAGCAGCACCGGCCAGTTGGTTGCCGATGTTGTACCTGCCGGAAACAGCTATCGTTTGCCACTTGATAATGTAGCCGCAGGGCAATATTTTTTACGTATCGAAACTAAAGACGGTGTGATCAATAAAAAGATCAGTAAAGAATAATGCACTGAAATTATAAAAGCAAAAATCCCCGGTTGTAAAATACCGGGGATTTTTTTTAGTTCTTTTTTATATGCCTGAAAATGTAAACCCCTGTAGAAACAGGGGTTTTACCAAAAACTAACTGCATATGAGAAAAGGTTATTCTTGTGTAAGTGAGGTAATGCAAAGGTGGAAAATTATTTATTGGTGTCGTTACACAACATTGTAAACAATTTGCATAATTCACATATTTAAAACCTGCTTTTGCCAAAGGTTGTTTAAAAAAACAATCCCTGTTGTATTGATGTAACCTACCTTTGCAGGGTATTATCAAAAGCCAAAAATCAGCCCGATGGAATTTATAGATTATTACAAAATTTTAGGTGTTGATAAGAATGCTTCGGAAGAAGACATTAAGAAAGCCTACCGTAAACTGGCCCGGAAGCTGCATCCGGATCTTAACCCGAACGACAAAGATGCCCATCAGAAATTTCAACAGATCAATGAGGCCAATGAAGTATTAAGCGACGCAGAAAAAAGAAAAAAATACGACCAGTATGGAAAGGACTGGCAACATGCAGATCAGTTTGAGCAACAAGCCAGAACCAGTTCCCGCTATGCAGGCGACAATCGTTTTTCGGGAGATGATGACAGTGATTTCTCCAGTTTTTTTGAATCGATGTTTGGCGGCTCCGGCAGGAAAAGCCAGGCTAAATATCGTGGACAGGATTATAATGCTGAGCTGAGGCTGAATTTAACTGATGCCATGAAAACGCACCAGCAAACACTTACTGTAAACGGGAAAAATATCCGCATCACTATTCCTGCTGGAATTGAGAACGGACAGATCATAAAGTTAAAGGGATACGGGGCTCCCGGTGTAAATGGCGGCCCTTCGGGCGACCTGTATATTACATTTTCCATTGCCCCTCACCCACGCTTTAAACGTTCGGGCAGCGATTTGTTTACTACAGAAAACATCGACTTGTATACTGCCTTACTGGGCGGAGAAACTACTATTGACACCTTAGATGGAAAAGTAAAACTGAAAGTAAATCCTGAAACACAAAGCGGCACAAAAATAAGGTTGAAAGGAAAAGGATTTCCGGTGTACAAAAAAGAAGGAGCAGCCGGCGATTTGTATGTGACCTACGAAGTAAAATTACCCGTTAATCTTACAGAAGAACAAAAAGCATTATTCACTCAATTATCAAAACTCAAATAAAACCTTTTGTATGCAAACAGAAGAAATGATACCTGCAGATGAATTTTGTATGCACCATAATATTGAGCTGTCTTTTATTTATGCATTACAGCAAAGCGGGCTTGTAGAGATCATTCATGCGGAAGAAAAAACATTTGTGCCGGTTAATCAATTAAACCGGCTGGAAAAACTGGTGCGTTTATATTACGAAATGGATATTAACCTGGAAGGTATTGAAACCATCACCTACCTGCTGCAGCGCATACATGCCATGCAACAACAAATTGTGCAGCTTAATAACCGGTTACGCATGTACGAAACAGAGTAAGGTATAGTTTTAAAAAATTACCTGCAATTACAATGGCGAACTGATTGATCAGTTTCCTCTTCTGTTGCCGCCATTTCCACCTCCGTTACCCCGTTGCATCCTGTTATTACCGCCAGCACCCTGCGGCGGCCTTCCCCCAAAGCGGTTTAAATTATAGGTAAAGGTCAGTAAGAAATAGCGTTTTAACACCACCGTCCGGCTGTCGTAATAATAATTTTCTCCCTGCATACGGGTTATGCTTTGGTTTTGGTTAAGCAGGTCATTTACAGAAAACTTAACCTCCCCGTTCTTCTTTTTAAAAAGTTGTTTGGCAAGATTAGCATTCCATAATGGAATATTTCTGTTATACCCCGCAGACTGGCCGGTATAACGGATATAATCAAAATCAGTGGAAATGATCAGCGTTTTGGTTATGTAATAATTCATATCCGTTGAATAGGTCTGCGTATAATAATCGGTATTATTTTTACCCTGTGCTATACTATACCTTGCCTGGGAGTACGCTACCCTTGCCCTTAGTCCAAAATTGAATTTGTTTTTGATATCAAGATTAACACCGGCCGATTGCGATAGCGTAAACGTGTTGGTAACATTCAGTTGCTTGTACAGCATACTTAAACTGTGATTGTAATTGACCACATTGGTAAAGTTCACACTGCTGCCCTTCATTTTTTTAAACGGAATGCCCACGGTAATATTAGAAGACATATTGTAAGCACCGTTTAAATTCAATGGCCTGATGATCTGTACACCCGGGCGCAACAAAGAATCGGGTAAGCCAAGATTTTTCAACGTAGTTAAAGTTAAACTGTCGGTGCTGTTAACAATACGGTTGCTGGTTTGCGAACCATTAAGTGTAATGTTCAAATATTTATACGTTACCGCATTTAAAGTTTTAAAACTGATATCTACATTATGCCCGAACTCCTGTTTTAAACCGGGATTACCAATGTTGATACGCAGAATATTAGTAAGGTCGGGTACATCCTGCAACTGGTTGACTGTTGGTTGGTTGGTGCGGCCACGGTAATGAATGGCAAGATTGGTTTTCCTGGAAAAATTATAGGTAAAATTAGCGGTAGGGAAAAGATTGGTATAATCCTGTTTGGTCCTGATGACAGAATCCTTACCATTAACCTGGTAAATACCGCGGATGCTTTTATTATCCAGTTGCGATGTTTGTACAGAAGTACCCACCTGGAAACTATATTTAAGCTTCTGGAAACGGAAATTGCCTCCATAACGATGTGCTATAAAATCATTTTCAAAATAATTGGTCTGTTGCCTGTTAATGATATCAAATTGTTTGGAAGAAGCGTTATAGTCGTAAGCATCTTTATCTGAAGTACTGTGCCTGTTGGTGTAAGCATAATTCATTTCCAGTATTATATTTTTACCAAACATTTCGGTAAAAGAACTGGTGATCACATTATTGGCGCTTCTTGTTTTTTGTGCACTTTCAAAATTCTGGTCAATCGTGGCAGCAACAGAACCATCTGCATTATAAAATATGATAGGAGAAATATTGGTACCACTGCCGGTACTTTTGTCAATGCCGTTGGAATATCCTAAAGTAAATGTACGGCCAACCTTTTTAAACCTCCGGCGGTAAAGCAATTCGTTATTGATACTTGAACCATCTCTTTCGCTATTATAAACAGCATTGCGGCTATTGGATAAATATTTAACCGAAGGTTTAATGGCCATCGCGGATGAATTGACTTCGGTATAACTGTCAGCATGCTGAAAAGAAATATTCGGCGTATACAAAATTGAATTCATTGAATCAATATAAAATTCCAGCCTTACATTAACCTGGTGATTGCGGTTGGTATTCAAGGATATATTACTGCTGTTTTCTGTTGCAGAAGAATCATTAAAAAAGGTAGATTCCCTGTAGCTGGTTTGTTCTCTCCGGTTACGGGTTTCAGAATAATTGTAGCTTCCGGTAACATCTATTTTCCTGCCTATTTTATCGATATAGTTAACGCCAATTGAAGAAGAAGTAGTAAGGCCATTACCTGCAACAGCACCGCCGCCACCACGGGCACCGGTACTTACAGTACGTGCCCCGCCACCACTATAGCCACCCATACGGCTTACAATATCGTTGGAGCCAAAGCCCTGCTTATTAATATTATTGGAAGAAGCCACCAGCGAAATACGCCTGGTTTCGTTAAAACGGTTAGCCGTAAGCGAAGTAAGGTAACGTTCATTATCACCCACGCCGGCTACTGCTTTTCCAAAATAGCCCTTACGGCGGTTTTTCTTTAGTACAATATTGATGGTTTTACTGCGGCTGCCATCATCAATACGGGTAAACTTTGCCTGGTCGCTCATGTCATCGTATACCTGTACACTTTGTATCATGTCTGCTGTAATATTCTTGGTAGCCATTTTAGGGTCTTTACCAAAAAACTCCTTACCGTCCACATATATCTTTGTTACATCTTCGCCCTGTGCTTTTACATTGCCATCAACATCTACTTCCACACCGGGTAATTTTTTCAGCAGGTCTTCGGCTGTGGCATTGGGTACGGTTTTAAACGCAGTAGCATTAAACTGTGTAGTATCGCCTTTTATCTGGATAGGCACATCGCTGGTTACCACAAAAGTATCCAGTGTATGCAGGTCGGGTTTCATTATTATTTTACCCAGGTCAATTATTTGCTTTGTATCGGTGATAACAAATGATTTCTGGTAAGGCTCAAAGCCTTTAAAAGTAATATGAATCTTATACGCTTCACTGGCAAGATCTTTTATTTCAAACAGGCCTTCCTTATCGCTCACGGCAAAAGTGGCCATGGTGGAATCCTTTGTAAATATTACAGATACAGTAGCGCCGGCCAGGGGTTGTTTGCCGGTAGTATCCATTATCACACCCTTTATCAATCCGGTTGTTTTTTGCGCCTGTGTGGCCGTCCATAATAAAATTGTCAGGGGAAAAAGCAGGCAAAATTTCCTCATACCGGTTAGTTATTTAACATTAGACGCTGCAACCGGAAATAACTGGCGGCCAATTGTAAAAATAACGGGCTGAATCAGGACAGTACAGGTAAGTTAGTGAGACGTGAGGCGTGAATAGTCAATCGTAAATGATGAGTTAACTGTTCCCGTTGCAGCTTTTGACCACAGCGTGCAAATTCACGATTCACCACTCACGATTGACCATTCACGATTGACGTTTTAGTATTTAAACACTTTTCCTCCTGCCATCACTTCCTGTGTGGTGGTATTAAAAGTAGCTTTTTGCCCGGTGCGTACTGCTGCATTTACCATGATGCAGGCAATGGAATGCATGTAACCAGCTTCAACCGGAGCGTTGGGTTGTTTGCGGCTGCGTATACATTCCATCCAGTTGCGTACGTGGCTGGAAGTTAAAATATCTGCACCTGTGTTGGCAGAAGCCACGGCTTTTACTGCAATATCAGAAAGGTTAAGCTCAGGCAATAAGTTGGCCTGCATATTCATTGCTTCCGCCATCTTTTGTGTTAAGCCGCCCTTTGGCGAAACTTTATTGGTGATCAGGTTTAATTCTCCACCATTGGAATAATAAATTTCAGAAGGATTTTCATCACCATTGTGCATACGTGAAGTGAATACTACCTGGAAACCGTTGCTGGCGTCATTTTCAGGACCGTAATCAAATACAGCAGTTGTAGTATCCCAGTTTTTTCTGCCGTCCTTCCATTGATAAATACCGCCGTTGGCTACCACACTTCTCGGATGCTCCATACCGGTGAACCAATGCACCGTATCAATCTGGTGACTCATCCATTGACCGGGCATGCCGGATGAATAGGGCCAGAACAAACGGTACTCCAGGTATTTTCTGGGATCAAATTTTTCGTAAGGCCGGTTCATTAAATATCTTTTCCAATCCAGGTCTTCCTCTTTGCATTGCGCAACTAAATCGGGCCTGCGCCAGCGGCCGGGCTGGTTTACATTCCATGATAATTCCACCATAGTAACGGGACCAAATTTTCCATCCTGTATAAATTTTGCAGCTGCATGATAGTTGGCGCCACTCCTGCGTTGCGAACCTATCTGCACAATTTGTTGTGAGGCTTTTACGGCTTTTAATGCTGCTCTTGCATCCTCCATTGTTTCTGCAAAAGGCTTTTCCACATAAGCATCTTTTTTATTTTTAACCGCTTCAATAGTATGTAATGCATGTTGAAAATCGGCAGTGCTGATGAACACAGCATCCAGGTCTTTTAATGCATATAACTCATCATTGTTTTTACAGGCAGTGATATCATGCCCCATTTTGCTTTTTAAAAAATCTGCCCCCATTTCTCTTCTTAATTTCCAGATATCCGATACCGCTACAATATCAAAATTCAGCTCTTGCTGATGGTTCATAAAGGAAGGGAAATGAGAGTTCCTGAACCGGTCAGAAAAACCTACCACGCCTACCCTTACACGATCATTAGCGCCTAAAATGTTGGCATAGGATTTTGCATTGAGCCCGGCAATACCGGCATACAAAGCAATACCTGCTTTGGTGGATTGTTTTAAAAATCTGCGGCGGTTTAATGGCATAACAAATGTTTTAGTAGTTAAATATTATTGCAGTTCTTTTATTTTAATGCTTCTGAACATTACATGATTACCATGATCCTGTAATAAAAGGTGCCCTTTTTCGGCCATCCCAAAGTTGGGCCATTTTTCATATTTACTTCTTGCCACCAGCGCATAATAATATGGTGTGCCACGCTGGTATTCCAGTACTTTAATGCCATTCAGCCAGTGTTCAATATGATTATCAGGATAAACCACCACCATACCCTTATTCCATTCGCCGATATTTCTTTTGGCATTGGGATGTTTTACAGACGGTATAAGATCGTATAGGGAAGCCTGTGTTCTGTTACCAATAGAACCCAGTTTGGCATCAGGATGTTTTTCATCATCCAGTATCTGGTATTCTAACCCTATAGCAGAACCGCTGCTCTTTTCTTTTTCGGTAACAAAATATTTTACGCCGCTGTTGGCACTGTCGGTTATTTTAAAATCGAATTGTAAAATAAAAGCACCGTATTCGCCGGTGGTTACAATATCGCCGCCGTTTTGAGATTCGGCACCTGCAGATGACAGCACATGCAATTCGCCATCTTTTATTTCCCAGCCTTTTTCAGGAAATTTTTCTTTATTTGCTCCTCTCCAACCATTGGTGGTTTTACCATCCCATAATAATTTATAACCTTGTTTTGCCTCGGCAGCAGAAATATTATTGGGAATAAAATTAGCCACACGTAATTCGGGGTTGTCAGGTGTTGTTTTTAAGTTGGAAGTTTGAATACGGATGTTGCGCCAGTGGATAGCTCTTCCGGCTTCGGCTTCACTGCCAACTGAATGCACCTGCAATGCAAAGAAACCTTTTGCAGTAACATCATCAATTACCTGCGCCATCAGTTTGCCGTTGATAAAAGTTTTTATATTATTACCTACACATTCAATCCTGTATTTGTACCATTGGCCGGTTTTAAAATCCATTTTATTTTTTTCATTCAATTCCATGGGATATAACCAGCCTCTTCTTGATTCATCATAAACACCACCACTCCATTTACGAGCAGAAGGATCTATTTCCATCTGGTAGCCATGTACCCTTCCGTTTTGATAACCGGCAACACTTTCGCTCCTGAATTGTATGCCGGAGTTTACTGCAGCATCTAATTTTACTTCTGTTTCAAAAATAAAATCGCCATAATCTTTTTCTGTAGTTAAGAACGAATTGGGGGTATTGGCCACAGATATGCCCATTATTTCGCCATTGCTTACTTTGTATTGGGCAGCACCACCAATTTGTTTCCAGCCGCTAAGGTCTTTGCCATTAAAAAGTGATTGCCATTGTTGTGCGGTGGCAGTAGAAAAAATAAAAACAGAAAGGACAAGGAAGATTTGTTTCATACCAGATCGTTAAAGTAATAAGCAATTTAAGGAAAAGAATTGTTTAAACACAGAGATTTTTAATGCACTGTTTTAAACCAAACAGGCATTTAAGTTATATAAGGAAAGCGCATGAGGGCTTTACCTGATGCTGCTAATCCGGTAAAAAGATATTTAAAATGGATGTTTCTTTTTGTACAAAGCGATCTTTTAGTGATTACACTGCATTTTCCAGTTTTTTACCTTGTTCAAAATCGCTGAGGTTTTGCAGGGTTACCAATGCAATCTGGGTGAGTGCTTCGTCAGTTAAAAACCCCTGGTGGGATGTAATGAGCACATTGGGAAAACTGAGCAGGCGCATGATGATATCGTCTTCAATGATATTTTCACTCAGGTCGTGAAAGAATAATTTTTCTTCCTGTTCGTATACATCAATGCCTAAATAACCAAGCCTTCCTCTTTTCAATGCTTCAATAGCATCCCTGGTATCTATCAATGCACCACGGCTGGTATTAATGAGCATGGTGCCATCTTTCATCATATCCAATGTAGTACTGTTGATGAGATGTTTGGTTTGTTCCGTTAGCGGACAATGAAGAGAAATAACATTGCTTTGCTGCAATACTTCCATCAATGGTAAATATTCAACGCCTGCTGCTTCAAGCTCTTTATTGGCAATGATATCAAAAGCCAAAACTTTGCAACCAAGGCCAAGCATGATATGTGCAAAGCATTGCCCGATCTTACCGGTACCAATTACGCCAACAGTTTTACCGTACAGGTCAAAACCGGTTAAGCGATCGAGTGAAAAATTGCCTTCCCGTACACGGTTATAGGCTTTATGCGTTTTGCGGTTAAGCGTCATGATCAATGCCAGCGCATGTTCTGCTACTGCATGCGGTGAGTAAGCCGGTACACGTACCACAGCCATATTGTTTTCTCTTGCTGCAACAAGATCAACATTATTGAAACCTGCACAACGTTGTGCAATAATTTTAACACCGGTTTCTGCTAATGCTTTAATTACTTCGGCATTCAACCTGTCGTTTACAAAAGCACAGATGGCATCATTGCCTTTGGCAAGATTTACCGTTTGCTCATTTAACTGTGCTTCAAAAAATGTGATCTTGTGCTGAAGGTTATAGCGTTTAAAATATTCCTTGTCGTAAGGTTGCGTGGAGAAGAATGCAATTTTCATGCGGTGAATTTACACTACAATTACCAATGAGAAATTACATTGGCATACTTTTATTAAAAAGCTTTAAAAAGTGCCAGGCAGGTTTACAGGCCGGGTTCATTATCCATCGCTTTTCCGCCATGTATCATTCCGGATACGATATTCTTATGTTGACCCCGTTCTGCTTTTATTATTCCAACCAGGTGTAGCAGCAGAAATAACAGTAAAAAATTAAAACAGGCTTCGTGAACATCGTGTATGGTATGATGGAGTGGAGTTTGGCCCGGGGGCACATCGTTATTGAAAGATAACCACAACCCTGTTCCGGCTATTACAATAATGAGAGCATAAAAGAGCAGGTAAATAAATCTTACTATAAGAAAATGACGGGCCGTTTTTTTGTTGTCATTGCTTTTATATGCAGTAAACGCATTTTTCATTTTATAAATAAAACGTTGTTTACGGGGCTGAAAAAATTCCAGCAGTATCCTGAAAACCAGCAAGCCAGTTAACACATAACCAAACCTGGTATGCCATTTCCAGATGGTATTGCGTAGTGCATCAACTATAATATTGATCTGCGCTACGTTTAGTTTGGTACCACCACCCAGGGCAGCATGATCAATTACATAACCGGCATGCCAGCCGCTTAAAAAAGATTTGCTCACGATAATAGTAAATAATAAAAGCGCTGTAACTATTGCTGTAAGCCAGTGCCATAACCTTATTGCACGGGAATGTGGCTGTTGAAAAATGGTATTTTTCATACACCGTTTTTAAATGGCTGTAAATAATCCGAAATTGAATCAGGAATTCAGGATGAATCCGTTGGGGATAATTATCCGCTTAAAGAGGTTATTATTATTGTAATTGCATTCCGGCAAAGCTGCTTTCACCGCCAGGGGCCATAGGTGTTCGGTTGTACTTAGTTGGTTGAGTGTGGCTATACTTAACAGCATAAGTTGTGAACTCCTATGGCAATCATCAAAACATGCAATTATGCAAAATGCCTTCTTTGTGTACTTCTTTTCTGGCGTTGGATATTCCACAAGTCAGCAGCAGTAAAATGTTTTTCCTGGTTAACCAGTCCAAAGGCTAAAGTTTCTTTAACGATGGTAGTTAATGCTTTTGTTTCGCTTTTGCTTATTGATGTAAATAAGCTTTTGTTTTGTGTGTTCATTGTTTGAAGTTTTTATGGTTTATACTTTTTGTTTCCGGCAACCCTTTTGTTTGATTACCTTGATAACACAAAGATAAGGCGGAATTTAGTACTATGCAAAACAAAGTAGTATAGATTGAGGTAGTATTATTGAAAATTTCAGGGCACACACACAGAATAAGTAATTGATTATTAATTATTTGAGATTTTATTTTTTAAGACAAGTCGTTTTTTTGCTGATTTTACGAACGGTAAATGGGCAGGTTAACTGGTAAAAAACATTAATACAGGTTGCTGAAACGGGGTAAAATAAGCCTCCAAAGCTGTTGTGTTTGCCCCGGTTGCTGCGGTCGATCGGCCCATTTTCAGCCAAATCCCTGCTTCTTAATGCGGCTGCCATGTTTTAGTAAAGTGCTGCGTTCAATAGAACCAAAATCATCATTTTCACTTCTCCCCGTCATATTTTTTGTGCTTACACAGCTATACTTTGTAGGCACAATTTATTTTTTCATCTAAAACTTATTTTATGAAAAAGATATTCCTGCTGCTTTTCTTTTTTCCTATACTTAATAACTATGCACAAAAATGGGAAAAGAATTACGACTTTGTAGATAACTGTATCTGCGGGCTTTCTAAAGTTAAAAAAAATGATAAGGTAGGTTATGTAAATAAAGAAGGTGTGGAGATTGTAAAACCCCAATACGATGAAGGCTTAACTTTTAAGGAAGGGTTTGCTGCAGTAAGACTGGACACAAAATGGTTGTACCTTGACAGTACCGGTAAAGCCATTACCGAGCCAATATTTGATGATGCGGTAAGCTTTAGCAATGGACTGGCAGCTGTTTCAAAAAGCAATCTCTTTGGTTTTATTAATACCAAAGGCGAAACTGCCATACCGTTTGAATTTGCCAGTGCCCGCAGTTTTGCAGAAGGCCTTGCTCCTGCTTCCAATGTAAAAGGCTACTGGGGTTATATAGATCCCAAAGGAAACTGGTTAATAAAACCTTCCTACGATTTTTCAGATTGTTTTGAAAACGGCGAGGCAAGGGTGATTAAAGGAGGAAAAGTATTTTACATCAATAAAGAAAATAAGATGGTACATGAATAGTTTCTCCTGACTATTGTGCTTAATAAAAAAACGCTTCATGTAAAAATGAAGCGGTTAATTTTTTATGACCTGTTGATGTTTTGTTTTATTTCGCAGGTGTAATACTTATCGCACAACCTCCTCCCCTTGCCAGTTTAAGGCTTAGTACCATTTTACTATCCACCACCTGTTTGGTGATCTTATAGGCAGCAGGATTTTTTTCAAAATCTGCATCATCAGCATCGGCATAAATAGTAGCCGTATATTTTTTACCTGCATCTAAAAAAGACAGATCAACAGTTGCTGTTCTTGCATTCTCGTTAGTGATGGCTCCTACAAACCAGTTGTTGGTGCCTTTGGCTTTTCTTGCTTCAGTAATGTATTCACCGGGTTCTGCTTCCAGGTATTTACTATCATCCCAATCAAGCGCCACATCTTTAATAAACTGAAATGCATCCATTTTCTTTTCATACACTTCGGGCAGATCGGCTGCCATTTGCAACGGGCTGCAAATAGTTACATACAAAGCCAGTTGCTTTGCCAATGTGGTATGAATGGTTTCTTTTTTATTTTTATCCCAGTAATTTAATTCTAATTGAAAAATACCTGGTGTATAATCCATCGGGCCACCCATAAACCTGGTGAATGGAAATATAGTTTCGTGCCTTGGTTTATTGCCTTCGCTCCATGCATTAAATTCCATACCACGTGCTGCTTCACACGCCAGCCAGTTTGGATAGGTGCGGCTTAAGCCTGTAGGCCTGACGGGTTCATGTGCATCCAGCATAATTTTATAGCTGGCGGTTTTTTGCGCCACTCTCACATAGTGATTTACCATCCATTGCCCGTCGTGATGTTCGCCACGGGGAATGATATGGCCTACATAGCCCGTCTTTACAGCATCGTAGCCGTTGGCCTTCATAAAACGATAGGCCGTATCCATCTGCCTTTCGTAATTGGTGGCCGATCCTGATGTTTCGTGGTGCATGATCAGCTTTACTTTTTTGGATGCAGCATAACGGTGTAATTCCTTTACATCAAAATCAGGATATGGTGTAACAAAATCAAATACGTTTTCCTTGTATTGGCCAAACCAATCTTCCCAACCCACATTCCATCCTTCTACCAACACACCATCCAAACCATTTTTTGATGCAAAATCAATATAACGCTTAACATTAGCCGTAGTAGCGCCATGTTTGCCCGAAGCTTTTAAATTCTTTGTATCAAAGCTGGTGGCATTCTGGCTGCCTGCATAATCCCAGGTTGATTTGCCTACGTGCATTTCCCACCATACGCCAACATACTTGGTGGGTTTAATCCAGCTGGGATCTTTAATTACCGAAGGCTCGTTTAAGTTTAAGATAGTATGGGAAGCAAGAATGTCGGTTGCTTTATCAGAAACGATGATCGTTCTCCAGGGTGTTTTAGCAGGCGTTTGCAAATAGGCTTTATTACCCAAGGCATCCGGTACCAGTTTTGAAGTTAAATTGAAAGATGTTTTATCAACATGTAAATTCATAGCAGGATAGTTTACCAATGCCGCTTCATGAATGTTGATATATAAGCCATCTGCCGATTTAAGCATCAGGGGAGTTTGTACGGCATCTTTATCAAAGAACTGGTGAGCAAAAATGCTGGCAGCATATTTCGGGTCTTCACCGTTAACCTCATCCAGGTTAGTTACATTCGGACTAAATTCATTACTATCATAGTCACCGGGTATCCAGAAAGCCTTGTGATTTCCGGTAAGGTGAAACTCCGTTTTTTCGTCTGCCACAATAAAATGTTTCAGGTTTTTCTGTTCAGGAAATTCATAACGGAAACCAACGCCGTCATCAAAAACCTTAAACACAATGGTAAATTCAATAGCATCAGTAACTTTCTGGCTAAGCTTTACACTCAGTTGTGTATAATTATCCCGTATTTCTTTTACATCGCCCCAAACCGGCTTCCACGTGGTGTTTGAACTTATTTGCATGTTAGCAACCTCCGTTAAATTATCAGTTAAGGAAGGCAAGGCCTTATCGGTCATGGTTTCTTTTATAGCTAAGCCCATATGCGAAGGCAGCATGATGGATTTGTTTTTGTACAACACTTCATACATTGGTGCCCCGTTATCACCAAGCCAGAAATTAAGTGTAATGTTTTTGTTGGGAGAAAGAACAGTTGTTTTGGTCTGGGCTAAAGCAGCAGTACCAATTACTACTGCAAACACAGCAGCAAGCAATCTTTTATATAGCATCGTTTTAAATTTAGGATGTAAATTTATTGATTATTGTGTAAAAAATACACAATTTATTTTTTTAAATTTTATCACCGCCGGCAATTGATCCGGCAGCACATTTACAATAACTGAAACTGATTTTTATATTTTACTAAACTGCCGCCAGGTTTTTAATCGCTGGCGGCAGTAGTATTAATTTCTAGTATCCGGATTATTTTTTTCCGGTAGCAGCCCAGAATATGCCTGCATACAAATGATTTAAAAATGCAGGATCGTTGTAAACAGTAGGCAAATGCCCCAGTGCTGTGTAGAAAGCCCGTCCGCCATCAAAATTGTGGTACCAGCTGACAGGATGCATTTTGCCCATGCCCTCGCCTTTCTTTTCGCCCCAGTTTGCTTTGGGATTGTAAGAAGATTCATCCACAGCAAGAATATATTTTAAGTCAGCAACTTTTTCGGGGCCAAACTGGTACCATTCATCGGTCCATAGTTTATTATTGGCAAAACCCTGCAGGCCGGGGAATTTATCATCAACGATATTCAGTTGTGCTGTTTGAATTACCGGATGAATATAAAACATACGGCCTACCAGTTTATTATACCAGTCCCAGTCATACTCTGTATCCGAAGCGCTGTGTATGCCCACATAACCCTTGCCGGATTGTATAAAACGTTCCATTACTTTTTGTTGTGACGAATCAAAAATATCGCCTGTAGTATTTAAAAAGATGATCACCTGGAATTGCTCCACATATTTATCTGTAAATCCCTTCGGATCTTCCCAAAGTACCACATCAAAAAAATTCTTTACCCCTAATTCTTTAATGGTGATAAATCCATTGTGTATAGATTCGTGGTGCCAGCCCCTGGTGGTGGTTACTACTAATGCTTTAAATTGTTTTTGTTGTGCCGGGGCGGCATTTATAACGCTGATCATAATCAATAAAAAAATGGTGAAAAATTTTATGGTCTTCATAACAAGCAATTTTTAATTTAGGTTATGAAGATAATTGAATAATTCTAATACTACCCTTTGCAGGCATACTTGTTTGTAAAATAGTTACAGTAATGGTATTATTGCTTTTTATGCAACAACTTTAAAAGCTCGATGCATAACAGGGCACCCATTGTAACTGCGATGATGAGGAGCATTGGTTGCCATTGCAAGGGAACCGTTTTAAAAACGGGCTGCATAAAGGGAACGTATATGATCAGTAATTGTAAGGCTACCGTTAAAATAATAGAGCCCCACATGCCCCTGTTGGCAAAAATTGCCAGGGAGAAAACCGAATGATAAACAAATCTTACGGAGAGTGCATTAACCAGCTGTACAAAGCAGAGTGTTGTAAATACCATTGTTTGTTGCTCTTTTACATTGTATCCCTGGTTTACCGCCCACCATTGTACAAAGATGGATGCAGTGGTAAGTATTGCACCCGTGAGCAGAATTTTTGTTACCATTCCTCCGGCAAATAAATTTTCTTTGGGTGGCCGTGGCGGCCTGTTCATTATATCTTTTTCTGCAGGTTCTGCTACAAGTGCCAGGCCCGGCAAACCATCTGTAACCAGGTTTATCCATAGCAAATGAATAGGCAACAGCGGAATTGCAAAACCAAGAATGGGGGCAAGAAAAATCGTCAGGATTTCTCCCAGGTTACAGGACAGTACATACAAAATAAATTTCCTGATATTTTCATAGATCCTCCTGCCTTCTCGAACCGCTTTTACAATGGTGGCAAAATTATCGTCCAGTAATATCATATCCGCAGCTTCTTTAGATACATCGGTTCCTGTAATGCCCATTGCAACACCAATATCCGATTGCTTTAATGATGGCGCATCGTTTACACCATCACCCGTCATGGCAACAAACTCCCCGTTTTTTTGCAGGGCTTTTACAATATTTAATTTTTGTTCGGGAGATACTCTTGCATACACCGTTGTATTTTTTACAATTTCGCCAAATGCTTCAGGTGACAGTTTTTCCAAATCGGCCCCGGTCTTTACGCCCTGGTGGCCTTCTTTAATCATTCCCAGGCGTGTGGCTATAGCGGTAGCAGTGAGTGGCTGATCGCCGGTGATCATTACAGATCTGATGCCAGCTGTTTTGCATTGTGCAATGGCAGCGATCACTTCCTCCCTCGGCGGATCTATCATTGCCGTGATGCCTAAAAAATCGAGTTCATTTTCAAAACTCAGTTTTATTTCGCCGGGATCGGTATCGAAAATTTTATACCCGAAAAATAATACCCGTAAACCATCAGCGGCCCATTCCCTGTTTGTGTTCAACCACCCGGGAACCTGTTCTTTATATTTTTCACTCAGTACCTCTGTCATTTTTATAGGGGCACCTTTTGTAAATAAGATCCATTTGTCATCATGCTGATGCAAAGTACTCATTCGCATCCGGTCAGAATCGAAGGGCAGTTTGGCTATTAACGGAAATGCGGCATCTGATCCTTCCTTGGTATGCCCTTTTTCTAAAGCATGATCTACTAAAGCAGTTTCTGTAGAGTCTCCCAATAAACCCTCACCCGAAAATCTTACTTCGTTGTTTAACACCATCGCATGCTTTAACAGCTCTTCTTTACCTGTTGCCGCTTCCAGTTTCTCAACCGTCATTACATTTTGTGTAAGTGTACCGGTTTTATCGCTGCAGATATAAGTAACCGAACCTAAGGTTTCCACCGCAGGTAATTTTCGCATCAGGGCATTTTGTTTTACCATTCGCCTGGCACCCTGTGCCAATGCAATGGTGATAACAGCAGGCAATGCTTCAGGTAATGCTGCTACTGCCAATGATAATGCGGTAAGAAACATTTCAAATGCATTTTCACCCCGCCACATGCCAATACCAAAAACTGCGGCACAAATTATTATAACAATAACGGCTAACTGTTTACTGAAAACAGCCAGCCTTTTTTGCAATGGCGTTTTCTGCGGTGCTACTTTCAGCAGGCCTGCAATCTTTCCTATTTCGGTATTCATACCAATGCTGGTAACAATGGCTTTGGCAGAACCATTACTAACAACAGTTCCTTTAAAGATCATGTTTTGCTGATCGCCGGGAACAGGATTTTCATCTTTTACAGGGTCAGTTATCTTTTCAACAGAATGACTTTCGCCGGTTAAAGAAGCTTCTTCAGTTTTAAAAGAATGTACTTCCATCAATCTTGCATCGGCCGGTACAATGTCTCCCGCTTCCAATAAAATAATATCGCCGGGCACCAGCTGCCCGGCTTCAATTTTTGCTGGATCATTATTACGCAGCACTACCGCAAATTGAGCCGCCATTTTCTGCAGCATCCGAACGGATTGCTCCGCATTATACTCCTGGTAATAACCGATCCAGGCATTGCCGATAATGATGGCCAGTATTACATAGGCATCGGTATGTTCACCTACCAGGAATGAAATGACAGCAGCACCAATCAATATAAGGATCATCACATCTGTGAACTGTGAAAAAAGTATAGAGAATTTACTTTTTTGCGGGGCTTCCTGCAACACATTCGCACCAAATTCATGTTGTAATGCTACCACCGCATCGCTGTTTAAACCTGATGCTGATGTTTTCAGCCGGTCCAGGGTTTCAGGTATAGTATTTTGGTAGAAGGGCTTCATGAATTTACTACATGCATTGAAGATAGTTCAGAATTTGCATTGACCGGATAGTATTTTGCAATGTGTGAATAATGTAACTTCTTAATAAAGTTATGTAACAGTTTTCGTATAAGATATACTGACCTTTAACAAGGTATAAATCTACCGTTCTTAAGCTTCCGGTAATCAACATTAAAGCGTCAGATTTTTCTATTTCAATTACATAAAACCATCAATATGCCCTTTATACATTCTGTTCAAAACAATGAAAAACCTGTAAAAATTTATTACGAGGATCTTGGTAAAGGAAAGCCGGTGGTCTTCATCCATGGCTGGCCATTAAGCGGCTCGATGTGGGAATACCAGGTAACGCAATTGCCACAACATGGTTTACGCTGTATTATTTACGACAGAAGGGGTTTTGGCCAATCAGACAGGCCGTTTACAGGTTATGATTACAATACTCTGGCCAGCGACCTTAAGGCTTTACTGGATGATTTAAATCTTACAGACGTTACATTGGTTGGCTTTTCGATGGGTGGCGGAGAAATTGCAAAATATTTTTCATTGTATGGTGATGCAAGAGTTTCAAAAGTTGTTTTGATAAGTGCAGTTGTACCATTTTTGTTAAAAACAGATGATAATCCTGATGGTGTGCCGCAGGAACATTTTACTGCCAATCAAAAAGCCCTGATGGATGACCGGCCTACATTTTTAGAAGGCTTCAATAAAGATTTTTACAGCTTAGGTATATTAAACCAGCCGGTAAGCGAAGCTTATTTAAACAGTGCCTTAAACAAAGCCATGGATGCGTCGCCTGTTGCCACCATTGAATGCGCCAGGTCTTTTTCTTCTACCGATTTCAGAAAGGACCTGCTGAAAATAAATGTACCTACATTGATCATACATGGCGATAAAGATAAAACAGTGCCGATAAAATTAACAGCCGAAAAATCGGTACTGCTGATAGCAGGAGCTGTACTTAAAGTGTATGAAGGGGCACCACACGGACTTTGGTTTACAGAAAAAGAAAAATTGAACCAGGACCTTATTGATTTTATATAACCAGATAACATGGCCAAACCAATTA
Source organism: Ferruginibacter profundus (assembly GCF_054783275.1). Classification (NCBI taxonomy): domain Bacteria; kingdom Pseudomonadati; phylum Bacteroidota; class Chitinophagia; order Chitinophagales; family Chitinophagaceae; genus Ferruginibacter; species Ferruginibacter profundus. The sequence goes on from NZ_BAAGQW010000001.1 coordinate 1,067,160, forward strand.
AAAAAGAAGAGGAAGTGCAACAAAATCCTGATGCAAAGATAGACCAGGATTACCCGGGCTTTCCGCATCTGCCTTCGGATAAAAAAAGCATTACACCACAAACTAAAACCGAAAAGAAACTTGCCGGCGTTGTGAATAAAAAACAATCCAAAAAATCCTATGGCGGATAGAGGTTTTGCAGGAGCGGCTCGTTACAACTAAATGTCGTATAAAAAAATAATAAAAAAAACCGGTAAAATAATATTGTACATACTTGGATGTGTGGTGATATTGTTATGCCTTTTTTTATTGTTCATTAACCTTCCGGTTGGCAAACGAATAGTAAGAAATAAGGTACAGCATTACCTGGAAGACAGGCTAAAAACCAGGGTTAGTATTGGCGCTATAGATTACAGCTTACCTGAATGGATCGAAATCAAATCTGTTTATATAGAAGATCAAAAAAAAGACACTTTGATTTTCGGTGAAAAGATCGCGGTGGATATCAATATGCTTCAATTGATAAGGGGTAATACCAGTATTCAAAAATTATTGCTGAAAAATATTATCGTGAATATCAACCGTACCGAAGAAGATCCGGCATTCAATTACCAGTTTGTGATTGATGCATTTGCGGGAGCCAAACCAGCCGCCCCTGTAGTGAAAGATACTGCGGCTTTAAAAATAAGTTTAGACAGGCTGATACTTGACCATGTTTCTTTACGCTTTAAAGATAAAAATGACGGCAGGGATTTTACTGCGGGCATACAGCAATTCGATGCTACTTTAAATACCTTTCAACCCGACAGGGTAAATTTTGGTATTAAAGATCTTGATGCCTCGGGTATTGATTTCTTTATGCATACTTACAAGCATACTGTAAAAGACTCCGTTTATTCCAATACGGCTACCGGCACAGGCGAACCTGCTTACGGCTTACATGTATCAGCAGCCGGTTTTGATATCAGGGATGTAAACGTAATGGTAACTGATAAAATTTCAGGGCTGTATTATGCCAATACCATAACGCATTTAGGATTGCAAAATGCTTTGTTTGACCTGGATCATACTCTGGCAACAGCTGATGAATTGTTGCTGGACAGTTCTGTTATTCAATTTACCAACCCAAAGAATGCAGATAAAAAAACTGCTGCAAATAACAACGCAGCCGGTAACGATATGCCCTGGCTGATCAATGCAAAAGAAATTGTGCTGCACAATAATCATATCAGTTACGATAATAATAATCTGCCTGAAGCAGGAGGATTCGATTTCGGGCATTTCAATATAAAAAACCTTGCTGCCAATATTACTGCATTCAGTTTTGCGAAAAATAAAACGGCCGCATTAGTAAAACAATTAAGTTTTAAAGACACCAGCGGTTTTATACTGGATACGGTGCATGCCAATTTTTTAATGACAGATTCTATTCTTTCTGCTAAAGAGTTATATGTAAAATCGCCGCAAACACTTTTGCAAAATCTCTTTGAAATAAAATACGACAGCCTTAATGGTATTGCCACTAATCCCAGGAACAGTTTATTATCTGCAGTACTTAAAAATTCCACCATTGCGTTTAATGACCTGTATCTCCTGGTTCCAGGGTTAAAAACATCTTTTCCACCACAGCAGTTTGCCAATAATGCGGTTCATTTTAATACTGAGTTACGCGGTAATCTTGCACAGGTGTATTTACCTTACCTGCAACTTATCGGCTTTTCCGGCACCAGCTTAAATGCACACGGCACTTTATACAATCTTACCGATGTTTCAAAATTTTACTACGACCTGTATATTGATAAAAGTAATTTTTTAAAATCCGATCTTTTAAAATTTGTACCTAAAGAAAATCAATCCCTGCTTGCGCAATTACCCGATGTATTTAATTTAACCGGGCACATTACAGGCAATAAAGAAAACCTGGTGGCCGATATACAAACCAATGGAAAGGGTATTGCATTCAATGGCATTTTCACACTCAAAAATATGTCGGACCCTGCAAAACTAAAATATGACTTTGCCATAAGAAGCGGCACGATAGATAAGAATATCATTCTTGGATTTATACCACCGGGAGCATTACCACCGGAAATAAACCTTCCGGATAAAGTGAGCATCAGCGGCCTTTTAAAAGGCGATATAAAAAACCTGGTTGCTGATGTTAAAATTAATGACAGCTACGGGCAAGCAACTGTAAAAGGATTTATAAAAAATATGACCGATCCTGAAACTTCAGTCTACGACCTGTTTATTACCACCAATAATTATGAGATTGGCAAACTGATCAGGCAGGATACTATAATTGGAAAAGTAACCGGTGCATTTACTGCAAAGGGCAAAGGCTTTAACTATAAAACCATGCAGAGCACCATTACCGCATCTGTACAACAACTACAGTATAATAAATACAACTACCGCCATGCTGAAGTACTTGCTGTTTTTAATGCCGGGATTATTGATAGCAAAGGAGCTATCAATGACAGCAGTTTACAATTGCATTACACTATAAAAGCTACTGTGCAGAAAGAGTATCCCTCAATCAATGGATTTGTAAAAGTGGATACAGCACAATTACAAAAATTACATTTATATAAAGACACCCTGAATTTTTCTTTAGCTGCCAATATCCATGCGGATAATTTACAACCCCGTAACCTTAACATCAATACAGTAATTGATTCGATAAAAATGCAAAGCGGCAGGAATTTTTATGCGCTGGATAGTATTTCGCTGGTGGCATCATCTGCTGAAGGGAAAGACGACATTAATTTTAATGCACCCTTTGCCAACCTGCATGCAAACGGTGCATTTGACTATGATAAAGTGGGTGATGCCATTGTACAATATGTAAATCATTATTATAAAATATCCGATTCGATAAATGTAAAAAACATTCCCGATCAGCAACTCAGCTTTGATGGCAATATAAAAAAACATCCGTTCCTTATTGGTATTATACCCGGGCTAAAGGATTACAATGATATTAATTTTAAAGGCAGTTTTACATCTGCCAATACAGATAGTGCATTAAACCTGGGCATAACACTCCCCTATCTTGCCTATGAGGATAAGGCTTTAAGAAATGGCAATATCAATTTGGGATCAAAAAATGAACGCATTAATTATGCGATAACTTTTGACACTTTAAATTATAGAACCAATATTTTTTATGGTACGGCTTTAAAAGGTAGTGCTGCAAGGGACAGCATTTCAGTGAGTGCCTTAACGCAGGATAATAAAAGAAAAGACTGGTTTGGATTAAAGGCCTCTCTTTCTGAAAACAATAGTATCTATTCCTTCAGGCTAAAGGATAGTTTACTGCTCAATTACGAAAAGTGGAATGTTGCAACAGATAACTATATCAACTATTCTCCCGCCGGTTTGATCATTCATAATTTTTTGGTCACCAGTGATACTGCTGCTATTTCCATTAAAAGCAGGGCAGAAATAGTGAACAGCCCTATCGATATTGCTATTGATAATTTCAATTTAAAAAGTATCAGTGCAATTATAAGTAATGATACGCTGTTTGCTTCAGGCATCATGGATGCAAAAATGGAAGTGAACGATCTCTATAAAAATATTCCCGCCTTTACAGGCCATCTTACAATTACTGACTTACAGGTAATGCAACAGCCCATGGGCACATTAACCGGCTCAGCGCAAAAACAATCTGAAAACAATATCACGGCAACCCTTACACTAATCGGAAACGGAAATGATATTACTGCAAATGGGAATTATTACCTGAATAACGTGCAGCAGGAATTCGACCTGTTTACCGATATAAAAAAGTTAAACATTGCCACATTGCAAGGCTTTTCAGGCGGTAAATTAAAGAATGCTACAGGCAATATTCACGGCGACTTTACTGTGAATGGAAAATTTGCTGACCCCAGGTGGAAGGGTGCAATAAATTTTGATACCACCCGGTTTACTGTTACCGATCTTGGTACAGCTTTTAAAGCAGACAACCAGAAGATAATTTTTGATTACCCGGTAATAAAACTGGATAATTTTACCATCAGGGATTCATTGAACCACCAGATGAAAATTGATGGCGCTGTTACTGTTAATCCAAAAAATATTTTTGACCTGAGACTGGATATCAGTGCCACAGATTTTATCGTGATCAATGCCCCTAGATCATTGACCAACGAGTTGTACGGATTTGCGGCAGTTGATGCCAATATTGCCATTACAGGCAATTCTGTTTCTCCCGATATTGAAGGTGATATTTACGTAAAAGATAAAAGCAATATCACCATTGTTATTCCTGAAAAAAGTTATGGTAAAGATGAGGGAAGAACCATTGTACGATTTATAGATCGTGATACGTTTGATATCAATCCCCCGGTAACGCCATTTGTAGAGGAAAGAGATGTACAATCAAATTTTGCGCAGTTTCTGAATTACAACCTGAATATTGAAATTCAAAAGAAAGCAGCATTAACTATTATTATTGACCCTGTAACCGGCGATGAAATTAAAGTGCAGGGAGACGCCAGGCTGAATGCAGGTGTTGATCCCGGTGGCAATATAATTCTTGCCGGTAATTACGACCTGGATAATGGCTACTATCTTTTCAATTACCAGTTCCTTCAAAGAAAATTCATTCTTCAAAAAGGCAGCACCATTGTATTTGGCGGCGAACCTACCAGGGCCAAACTGGATGTTGTTGCGGCTTACACAGTTAATACGGCAGCAAAAGACCTGCTGGGTAATGAAGTAGGAAGCGTTGATCCGTTGCTTGCCAATTCGTTTAACCAGAAAGTTCCTTTTAAAGTAGTGTTGTATTTAACCGGCGAGATCAGCAAGCCCGTTATAAAATTTGACATCCAATTAACAGAAGAAAATGCAGTGATCAGCAGCGACCTGAGAACAACGATTGAAAATAAACTCACCCAGATAAGGGGCGATGAATCAGCTACCAATAAACAGGTTTTTTCGCTGTTACTATTGGGAAGATTTACCGGGGAACAAAGCAGTGATTTCTTTAAAGGAAACGGAAATGATTTTAATGATATCGCACGGCAGAGCGTAAGCCAGTTTTTATCAGGTGCGTTAAATGAAATAGCGGGCAATCTTTTAAAGGGCGTTGATATAGACCTTAACCTTAACAGCTACCGTGATTACAGTAACGGAGGCAACGCACAACGTACTGACCTGAATGTGGCATTAAGTAAAACATTTTTAGACGACAGGATAACTGTGAGTGTAGGTAAAAACTTTGGTGTACAGGGGCAGGATGCGGCTTCCAAAGCCAATAACAGTTTTATACCGGATGTTACCATTGCATATAAATTAACCGGGGATGGAAAATATTTATTGCGGGCCTATCGTAAAAACCAGTTTGAAGTAGTGCTGGATGGCTACGTGGTAGAAACGGGCCTGGGATTTTTAGTAACCATGGACTATGACAGATTCAATGAATTATTCAGAAGAAAAAAGAAAAAATAATTCATTGCAACTATTCATGAAAAGAATAAATTTTATAGTATTTATAATATTGGTCTTTGCATCATCGTGCAGTGTAAGGCGCTATTTGCCTGCAGGGGAAAAATTATATACTGGTGCTACCATTAAAGTTACAAAGAATGACGCAGTAACAACCAGCAGCAAGCAATTGAAAAAACAATTAAAACTTGCTGTAACACCACGACGCAATAAATTTTTATTAGGACAACCATATAAAGTATGGTGGTGGTATAAAATTGGTGAACCGGATGCCAATAAAAACGAGAAAGGCCTGCGGGCATTTTTACGAAAAAAATTAGGTGAGCCGCCTGTACTCAGTAGCAGGGTAAACGCAGCCGTTACTGCAGAAAACATGCAGGCATTTATGGAAAACACCGGTTACTTTCATTCTACAGTACAGGGAGACACCAGCAGCAAAGGCTATTTTGTAAAAGCTGTTTACAAAGCACAGATACAACCACAGTACCATATTAAAAGCATTACCTGGGTGAGTGATAGTTCTGCATTGCTGAAATTATTAGAACAGCGACAGAAAAGAGGTATCCTTAAAACCGGGCAGCCTTATCGCTTAAGTGATATCAGTGCCGAAAGAGATGAGTTGGATATTTTCCTGAAAACAAAAGGATATTTTTATTTTAATCCCGATTACCTGATGGCCTATGCAGATACCACGATTGGTAAGAGGGAACTGGCATTGTACCTGAACCTGAAAAAATCCACACCCGAAAAAGCAAAATATCCTTACAGTATTAATAAGATCATCGTATTTGCAGATTACTCTTTAGTTGCAGCAAAACTGGATACCAGTATGCTGGGCGCAATTCCGTACGAAGGACTGATTATTAAAGACACTGCGAAGAAATTTAATCCCCGCCTGTTTGCACAAACCATTACCTACCGGCCGGGAAGTGTATATAGCAGTCGAGCACAAAACACCACTTTAAACCGCTTTATCAGCCTGGGTGCTTTTAAATTTGTAAAGAATCGTTTTGAAGCGGTAAAAGATTCTGCTAATCATAAACTGAATGTATATTATTATTTAACGCCTGCTAAAAAGAAATCCTTCCAGGGGGAGATTGATGGTTTTTCTAAAGATAATAATTCGTTGGGTACACAGGTAAGCGTAAACTGGAAGAACAGGAATCTTTTTCACGGTGCAGAGTTGCTTACAGTAAAAGCTTATACCGGGGTTGAAGTGTCATTTGCAGATTCAACCCGTAATAACAATAGTTTTCGTATTGGTGGCGAAGTGGGGATCAAATTTCCCCGCTATGCTATCCCCTTCTTTCATATCAGGGAAAACAATTATTACACCCCCAATACTAATTTATTAACCGGTTACGAATTATACCGGAAGCAATTATTTTATACCAAGAATTTATTCCGCCTGCAATACGATTTTACCTGGAAACAAAATATAAGAAATGAATTTACGCTGGCACCAATAGCATTAAGTTACCTGAATGCCAGTAATGTAACGGATAGTTTTTACAAACAGGCGCTTATTACTCCTGCCATTTTATTAAATGTATATTCCGAAGCCATACTGGGCACTTTTTTTTCCTACACCTACAACAGCACACAGCGCAGCAGGAAAGACAAGTGGTATTTTAATGCCAGCATCGATCTCTCCGGCAATATAACCGGGTTAATAACAGGTGCAAAAGGAGTAAGAGAAAAAAAAGTTTTTAATACACCATTTGCACAATATGTAAAAACAGATTTTGATCTGCATTATACGCATCGCTTTACCAATAAATGGGATTGGGCAAACCGTTTCCAGGTTGGCATTGGCATACCCTATAATAATTCGGCTATGTTGCCCTTTGCCAAACAATATATTATCGGTGGATCAGCTTCTGTTCGTGGATTCCGGGTACGTAGCTTAGGGCCGGGTACCCACCAGCCTTCAGCTGCAGACCAGCAGTTTTTCCAGATCATCGGTGGTGATTATAAATTGCTATTCAATTCTGAGATTAGAATTCCGCTTACCCGGATCGTTAGCGGCGCCATATTTTTTGATGCCGGCAATATCTGGACAAAAGATACCCTGGCATTTGGCCCCGGTGCAAAACTGGGTAAAGACTGGTATAAGGAATTAGCAGTGGCTTCGGGTATTGGTTTACGTTTTGATGCTACTGTTTTGGTGATCAGGGCGGATCTTGGTATTCCGTTGAGGAAACCTTTTTTACCCTCATCGCAAAGATGGGTGTTGAACCAGGTTGATTTTGGAAGCAGTGCCTGGAGAAAAGAGAATCTTGTTTTAAATATTGCGTTGGGTATGCCTTTTTAAATGAACCGTACTGTGAAAAAATTTATAAAAATAGCTTTTGTTGTTGTTTCAATAGCATTATTGGCAGGCTGGTTCTACTGGCAGCAACACAAAAAAAATATCATCAGGGATGCTATAGAAAATGCTTTGCATAAAGGCACCAACAACTTGTACTATGTGCATTACGATAGTTCGGCCATTGATGAAGAAAACGGCAATGCAGCTTTCTATAATGTGGTACTGCAATCAGATTCTTTGCAACAACAATTATTACAATTTGATACGGCTTCTGCAAATACCATTTACAATGTACGCATAGATAAAGTTGCAGTTAAAAATGCCAATATCGGGGCATTGCTGCATAATACGGCTGTGGATGCCGGATCTATAGAGATCATTCACCCGGTTGTATATATCATCCGTTCAGGAACAACTAAAGAAAAAATATTGAACAGTAATGATAGCCTCGCCATCTACGAAAAACTGCTGGGAAAATACAACAGCATCCATGCAGGTGAGATCATAATAGAAAATGGCTTTTTAAATTTTGCAGATAAAACCGGCGATCCGCATACGGCTTTAAAAAACATTTCTATTCACTTAAAAAACTTCAGCATCAACAGTAGCAAAGATTACAATAACATCATCAGTTACTTTATAAACGACGTGGTGGTAAAAGTAAAAGAGATTGCTGTAAAGGGAGAAAAACACAAGGCAACTTTTACCGACCTGGAATATAATGCCCCGGGTAGGTTTATGAAGGTGAAAAATTTTCAGCAGAGAAACAATGAGCAACAACTGGTATTTAATGTAAATAACACAGCCATCAATGCAATAGCTACCGATTCTTTTATATTAAAGCAACTGCTGAAGGCCGATGAATTAACCAGCGATGGCGGCCTGTTGACCTTTTATCTGAAACAAAATAAAAAAAAATCTGTTGATACCTCATCTGATGAAATAGATATCGACAATAATTATTTTGATGAAGCTGTACTCAGCAGGATCAATATTGGTAACACAAAGATACTCGTCTACAATAAATCAAAACCTGCTGAACCTCCCCTTTCCATTGCCAATGTAAAATTTTCCGCTACGGACATCCAGAAATTATATTCGGGCACCAGCATAAGAAATCTTATTGGCAGAAGTAAATGGATACTGTCCGGCGATGGATTTTCATTCCTGTCGGCAAATAAACGATACAAAATTAACGTAGGTGCTTTTGCACTCAATAGCGCCAATGCAACATTGCATGTAAATAATTTTTCAATGATACCGCAATTACCGGAAGCTGCATTTTCTAAAAGCTCCAGGTACCAGGAAGATCTGTATACATTGAATGTTAAAAATATTGAGCTGAACGGCATCAATAATAATTTATTCTTAAAAGATAAGAAGCTGGAAGCTGAGACAATGGTATTTGAGCCGGATATCAGGATTTTTGATGACAGGACTGTTGCGCCCAACCTTTCCAGTAAAGTCGGATCTTATCCGCACCAGGTACTACGTAAAATTGATTTTCCGGTAAACATAAAAAATGTGGTCATTAAAAATGGTTATGTGGCCTATAAAGAAAAAGCAGCCGTCTCTAAACAAACTGCCACGGTATTTTTTAAAAATGTAAACGCAACAATCACTAATGTAACCAATATTGAAAGCCTCATCAGTAAAAATAACCTGTTGGTATTAAATGCCAATGCCCTGTTTATGGGAGTAAGCAATTTGCAAACCACCTGGAAGCTTCCCCTGGATACAAAGAACGGCGCTTTTGATGTGTCCGGCATTGCGGGAGGGTTTAATGCCACCGTACTAAACCCGGTCACGATCCCGTTAGGAATGGTTGCGATAAGAACCGGCAAGGTAAACAAGCTAAGTTTTGAACTTACAGGAAATGACGCCGTTGCCAAAGGCACTTCTACATTTTTGTACGAAAATCTAAAAATAGATATTTTAAAGAATGACTCTGCTGACAATAAGAAGAAGGGTGTGGAAAGCTTTGTAGCTAACTTAATTGCAAAAGATAATAATCCGCAAAATGGCGTATTACGGAAAAATGTGATTGACCAGGAAAGAGATGTTAGCAAATCATTTTTTTACCTGCTATGGAAAAGTGTTTTTGCCGCCGCAAAAAAAACAGTTGCCGGTAAGAATACAGATTGATTGCAGATTACTTGCAGCAGCTGTTTATAAAGCGTAATTTTATAAAAATAAATGTTATGGAACCCAAAAAACGTTTAGAGGAGTTAAACAAAGAAGCGCTTGAAAAAATGGAAGAGTACATGAAGGCTAAAGGCGAAGCCGGAGCCGAACACCATGAAAAAATTGGCGCTGCAAAAGATAAATGGCAGCAGGCCTGGAATGAATTTTTAGAAACATTGCTCGTGCTGGAGAAGCTGGAAATATGATCCGCCTTCTCTTTTATTTTTTACGGGGATTAATTTTTAAATACCCAGCACTGTTTTTAATTTGCTGTAACCCGCTTTACTCACTGGCAATTGTGCGCCTGTTGTGAGCAAGGCCAGATGACTTTCTTTTTCGTACGGTGTTATACGTGTGATCAGCTGTGCATTTACAATGCAGGAACGATGTATGCGGATGAATTCCTGTTGTGGTAAATTGTCTTCAAAATACTGCATGGTTTTCTTTTTTAAAAAATTCCCTTCTGCCGTAAATATTTTCACATAATCGTCTGCAGCTTCAATGTATTGCACCTGCGACAATGGAATGATCTTTATTTTGCCATTATCTTTTACCACTATACGGTTGCTTGCTGCGGGAGTTTGCAATGCAGTAGCCGCAACAGCCTGCGCCATATTGGTTTTATGCAACAGCATTTTTTGAATGGCTTTATCAAAACGGTCTTTACTGAATGGTTTTAATAAGTAATCAGCAGCATGTGCGTCAAATGCCTTGATGGCATATTCCTCAAATGCGGTAGTGAATATTACTAATGGCGGATTATCTACCAGTTCCAGCATTTCAAAGCCATTGATCTTGGGCATTTGAATATCTAAAAAAATAAGATCGGGCTGGTGTTGCTGTATGGCTTTTAATCCCTCAAAGCCATCGCTGCATTCTTCTGCCAAAACAATATCAGTATAAGGTTGCAGGTATTCTTTTATTATTGATCTTGCCAATGGTTCGTCGTCTATTATAATTGCTTTCATCATTTCAAATTTATTTAAACTACTGTGTAGCTTCCGGATGGCCCCCCATTACACAAATGGACACCAATAAATACAGCCGTATTTCTGGCATTATTTTTTTTCGCCTGCAATTTGCGGAATACTGATGATCACTACAAATTGTGTGGCTTCTTTTTTTATCTGCAAGAGATCCTGCCGGCCAAATAGCAGGAACAATCGTCGCCTGATAGAGGCAAGCCCAAACCCTGTTCCTTTCATTGGCATTGCAGTAGATTCATCAAAAGGGTTTTGTACTGTAACCTCCAGCATGCCGTTGCTGTTTTTTGCTGTAATTAATATTTCCACCTCGCCAATGGTATCGTACAAACCAAACTTAATGGCATTTTCTACCAATGGTTGCAGCAACATGGAAGGCAACATCATTTGCAAGGCTGTGGCTTCACAATCGGTTTTAGATTGCAGCCTGTACCCAAAACGTACTTTTTCAATATCCAGGTACAGCTGCAAATATTCCATCTCATCTTTCAGGCTTACCCATTGCTGCCCTTCGTTACGTAAAGTGCCCCGTAAAAAATCAGACAACTGCTGAATCATATGCCTTGCTTTTTCCGGTTGCTGCCCTGTTAATGCACTTATCGAATTAAGGCTGTTGAATAAAAAATGGGGCTGCAATTGCTGGCGTAACTTATTTAATTCTGCATCCCGGGCTAATTTTTCAGTGGCGGTTCTTCTGTCGTTTTCTTCCTGTTGTTCTTTTTGCGTGTACCAGATCAGGCTTAAAAGAATATTACAGGCAATCATTAAAAACGAAACCACGTAACGGATCACTAATGTACGTTGCAACAATTGCAGGTACATGTCATCCTGTTTATAAATGGCCTTTAAAATAAAATTCATCAATGCCAGCCATAAAGCAGTTATGGCAAACGACATTACAATAACGTACAGGTATTTTTCTTTTTTGGGAAGGTAATACCGCATATTATTGATGATGAAAAGGCAAAACATGGCAAGTAAAAGATAGCTTACTGCGGCGTCTGCTACTGCTTGGTTATAGGTACTGCCAAAATACTGCAATATCCATACATGAATGCCGGCACATGCCAGCCACCATGCAATAAACACCAGGCCGGTATTTGCTTTTCTGTTGCTGCGGATATTATTTTTTTGCGCCAATACTTTTTGTGTTTAGTAGGTATCAATTTCATACATGCCCTGCTCCAGTAACCTGCCGGCCTTTTGCTGTGTATTGCGAATATACAATGCGGCATCTGTATCTTCATTCATGAACGACCATAATTCGGCTCCGTCTGATAAATTATCTACGGGTAAAATTTCTGTTACATCAATAAATTTCCATTGTATCAGCATGCCATTATTTACAATATCCAAAGTTTCTCTCTCCCCGATCAGCCTGGCTTTATAAAAAGCATGCAATACATCTTCGGCAACAATCAAACGGAGTTGTTCGTTAAATTGTGCAGTGTGCTGGCCGTTACCGCAAATAAATTGATACACCAACTTTGCCATATACCAGTTCATTGCAGATAGTTTTTAGTTAATAGTGACACTGTTTAATGTTATTTACGCTTCAGCTGTTGTAAGAAAATGATCAATATTCAACGCTCAATTTTCAATGTTCGGCGAAAAAGCACCAGTGTTTTACATTAAGTATTGAATATTGAAAATTGAGCGTTGAACATTTCTTCTCATCGGATTATTTTAGCTGGTCATTTTGCAAAGGCTTATTATTAATTTAGTAGCTCTTGATCTCCACCCCGCCAAATATTACAGAACCTTTAAGTATTAAAACTTTTTCGGCAGCCACATCAATGGCAGCATTATACCTTCTCTTATCTTCCACCCCATGAAATACGCCATCAAGCTGATTGTATATCACCCAGTTTGGAGGTACAATTAATTTTACGCCGCCAAACACCACTTCAAACCTGATCTCTTTTTTACCTTGTATATCAGCCTGCGTAAGGTCGATATCGGCACCGCCAAAAACACAACTTACTCTGCCCCCCTGGAAATTTTTAGATACCATACTTCTTTCGACACCACTGAAAACAGATGATAGTTTTAAAAAATCAGTATCGTCGGTCTCATAATTATTGCTTTCTGTTTTTTGCCATGTAGTACCGGTTACATTAGCCGGTTCATTTTTTTTTCCATCATCGTTATTATGCAGCCAACCATTTCTGTCGGGGCGAAGTATAAAAAGTACCCCTGCCGCAATAATGATCACCGGCCAGAAATAAGGGGCCAATCTCATATCGGGTATAAACCTGTCTACAAGAAAAAAACCACCAATACCAATCATGATGATCCAGCTATTGTTTTTAAAGTTGTGTTTAAAGCCACTGTAAATACCTACCAGTATCAGTATAACCGGCCAGCTGAACAGCCACTTGGGGAAAGGGAACCCTGAGTTACGCAGCAGCAGTGCTGCACCAACGCCTACTAAAATTATACCGGCAAATATCCTGCCCTCCTGTCTCCTGTCGCTTTTAAAATTATTTTCCATTGCTTGTTGTTTTTGTAATACAAATGTATATCGTGCCTGCACCATAGAAAAAGGGCATTAGGCTATTGTAACCAAATCGTCGGTAAACCACAATATTTTGCAGGTGAAATTTCCGGGAGAATGTGCGTTAGCAGGTAAGCGGTGGATTATTCAAATACAGCATGTACTTTGCCGGCACTGATATCAGTAAAAGATACCACCACCGCATAAGGATTAAACTCACCTTCCCTTACAATTGCCTGGCTGCTGATCAATATCCGGAAACATTTGCCATCAGGTTTTTCAATACAAACTTCAACATCTTTCTGGGGAAAACCGGTTTGCAGGCTTACCACTGCCGGCAGTTCACAATCAGGAAAAGGTTTTCCATTGGCACGGAATACTTTCCATCTGCCCCCGCTTACAGGAATCTGGCCTATCAGGTTTTCCTGTGGCACGCCAAGAATTTCTGATGCCTTTGTATTAGCAGCCATAATCATTCCGTTTGCTTCTATAAGCAGTACTCCCTGGTCAAGCGCATCAATCACCATTTTATACATGGCTTCTGTTTCCACCAGTTTTTGCGATGCAATTATCTGCTGGTTGATATTATGGTTCACAATGATTATGGAAACAGGTTTTCCTTCAGCATCCATAATGTAATTAGCGGATGAGCGAAAATAAATATCCATTCCGTCTTTCCGGTTAAAATGAATATTGCCATTCCATATACCATTATTGCGGAATTGCTGCTTCATTGCTTCAATAGAGCCGGCTGAAAAATTAATATTGTCCAGTTCAAAAATATTCTTTGCCTTTACTTCAGAAAGCGAACATATCTTTTCTGCAGCATCATTCCAGCCGGTAATCATAAAATCAAGGTCTGTCTGAAAGATCACATCAGGAAGTTGCAGCAGTTCATTATACAACGCATTCGTTTTATTGGCATCGTTGTCTCTTGTAAAGGAATATTTATCCACTTGAGGGAAATTGGCCTGGGGCTGGTTTTTCATGGTTGGTTTAAGGTTACGATTGTAAGATATAAACTGAATCTTACAATCTGAAACAAAGAGACAAATTTTAATTAACTTTTTTTGCTACGTAATATTACCTGTAAATACTACTATAGCATTTTTTTGATGATCTTGCCCAACATCATCAAACCATAATCGGCATCATCACTCCAGGGTTTACCAAAACTCAACCGTATATAGTTAGAGTAATCGATACTGGCAGAAAAAATTTTTCCCGGCACAATAGAGATTTTATGTTTCATTGCTTCGGTACGCAGCTTAAACGAATCTATTTTCGGATTGAGTTCAATCCAGAAAGTAAAGCCACCGGCAGGCCTGGAAATTTTTGTATCTGCAGGAAAATATTCAATAAGCGCCTGCATATACCGCAGGCTTTGCGTATGCAATGCCTTGCGCAGATTTTTTAAATGATACTCATACCGGCCGTTTTTTAAATAGTGCGCCATTGCCGCCTGGGTTAATGAAGGGCTGCTGATATTCTGAATGCGTTTGATCTGTTTTACCTGTTCAAAAAATTTACCGGGCAATGCCCAGCCAATACGGTAGCCCGGCGCCAGTGATTTTGACAGGGAAGCACAATACATCACCAGGCCTTTGGTATCGTATACTTTACACGCCGTGGGCCGGTTCTTGCCAAAATGTAATTCGCCATAAGTATCATCCTCAATCAAGGGGATATTATGTTTGGTGATGATCTCTACTAATTTCTTTTTATTCTCATCACTCATACATGTACCCAGCGGATTATTGAAATTAGGCACCGCTACACAGGCTTTGATAGGAAATTTTTTAATCGCTTTCTGCAGTGCCACCAGGTCAAGCCCGTCAACGGGATCAGCCTGTATCTCCACCACTTTTAAGCCCAGGTTCTCTATCGATTGATAAATGCCAAAATAAGTGGGGCATTCAACAGCTACGGTATCACCATGATTGGTCACTGCTTTTAAACACATCATCACCGCTTCCAGGCAACCACTGGTAATGATCACTTCTTCCGGTTTTATTTTACCACCCCAGTTAAAAGATAATTTTGCAACCTGCTGGCGTAACTCCTGGTTGCCCTGCGTGTGTTCGTAACTGATACAATGGTCTTTCGAATTCCGTAAAGCATACACTACCGACTTATTAATCTTTGCCGCAGGTAATAATGAAGGATCAGGAACACCCAATGCAAAATTGATCACATCTTTTGCAGCAATATCCGCATAAATGGAAGCGATCATTTCTTTCACACTCACATTATGTGACAAAGCGTCTGGTTTTACCTGGTCGGGCAATTGCGGAAAGCGCTGGTGATTGAAACGGACATAGTAACCCGACTTAGGCCTTGATTCAATAAGCCCTCTTCCCTCTAAATGATAATAGGCCTGGAATGCAGTGCCCATGCTGATTCCGTACTCTTCGCTCAATACACGTACAGAGGGTAATTTATCTCCGATACGCAATACTTCACCTGCAATCATCTGCTCTAATCCATCGGCTACCTGCAGGTATAAATGATCTTCTGAATGAAATTTATTTTTCTTCATAATAAATCTGATATAGTCAAAAATAACAAATCTGCATCTGTTTTAAACAAAATAAAAGTACAAATTTTGTATCGTAAAAGTGAAAAAGAAAAAAGACAGCTATGAACAGCATCAGCATTGTGCCATACGAAGCAAAATACCAGCCTTACTTTGAAGAATTTAACCGGCAATGGATTGAAGCCTGGTTTACCATGGAACCGGTGGATGAATACGTACTCACCAATCCTGAAGAAGCCATATTGAAAGATGGCGGTGCTATATTAATGGCCTTGTACAATGGTGAGGCAGCAGGAACTGTAGGCTTGAGAAAAGTAGATGCACAAACCTATGAGTTTACCAAAATGGCGGTGGGTGAAAAATTCAGGCGTAAAGGAATTGCAGCAGCATTAAGCTATGCCAGTTTTGAAAAAGCGAAAACATTGGGTGCCACTAAAGTGATCCTCTACTCTAATACTAAAAATGCCAATGCCATAAAGTTGTATGAGCAGATCGGGTTTAAACATTTACCGGTGGAGAACAATGTATATGCAAGGGCCAATGTGAAAATGGAGATCGATATCACTGAGCAACTATTGGCAAACAGGCTTACAGAAAAAAACAATACTCAATTAGTAAACAATTAAACATGAAAAAAGCTGTTATCGTTGCCTTTGATAATTTCACCGACATTGATATTTTTCTTACCTGGGACCTGCTGAACAGGGTAAGAATGCGTGACAAGGATTTCCAGGTAAAGATTGCGGGCACTGCAGGTTCACACAGATCAAGTTGCGGACTTGACCTTGCTACACATGGATTGATAGAGGAATGTAATGATGCAGACATGGTATTTTTTGGCAGTGGCAAAGGAGCAAGAACGCTGATCAATGATGCAGCATATTTAAGCCGTTTTAAATTAGATCCTGAAAAGCAGATCATTTGTTCCATGTGTTCAGGCGCCCTGATCATTGCTGCACTGGGCCATTTAAAAGGGCTTTCTGCCACAACGTACCCTACAGCGTTTGAAGCGTTGAGAAATTTTGGTGTTACAGTAATGGAGGATACGCATTTAGTAACCCATGGCAATATTGGAACAGCAGCAGGTTGCCTTGCAGCAGTTGACCTTGTTGGCTGGGCACTTGAAAAATTATATGATGAAAAAATGAAAAAAGATGTGATCGCTTCTGTTTTGCCAATCGGCCAGGGACAGGTTTGCATCTATTAATAAATTAAGGCTAACCAAAAACAAAACTATATGGAATTAACCGTTGATATTCCCGTACAAAAAACCAGGCATTCTAAATTACAGGATGTGGATTTTAAAAACCTTGAATTCGGAAAGTATGTTGCCGACCACATGCTGCTATGCGATTATGCCAATGGCGAATGGCAAATGCCGCAGGTAGTTCCGTTTGCAAATCTTTCTTTAAGCCCTACTACATTGGCCTTGCATTATGGCCAAACGGTATTTGAAGGCATGAAGGCATTTAAAATGAAAGATGGCCGCATTAATATTTTCAGGATGGATAAACATTACGACCGCTTTTTAAAATCTTTAGACAGGATGTGCATGGCCCCAATACCTAAAGAAATTTTTACTGAAGGGTTAATGCGTTTAATTGAAACAGATAAAGGCTGGGTGCCAACTGAAAGCGGCAGTGCCTTGTACATACGCCCATTCATGTATGCCAGCGAAGCAAAGTTTGGTGTAAAGATCGCCGACGAATATCGTTTTATTATTTTCACCGGGCCTGTGCCATCCTTATTTGCAAATTCCATAAAAGTAAAAGTAGAGAACACTTATATCCGTGCCGCCAAAGGTGGTACCGGGTTTGCAAAATGCGGTGGTAATTACGGCGGTGCATTTTATCCCACACAATTAGCCAAACAACAAGGCTACGACCAGGTACTGTGGACAGGAGGAAAAGACAACCAGTTCATTGAAGAATCGGGCATGATGAATGCGATGTTTGTGATCAATAATACCTTGGTTACTCCCCCGCTTTCGGATTCTATTTTAGATGGTGTAACAAGAGACTCATTATTAACTTTGGCCAACGATCTTGGTTATGCAACAGAAGAAAGGCCGGTAAGCATTACTGAACTGGAAAATGCATTTGCAGCTAAAACAATCAGCGCTGCATTTGGCGCAGGTACTGCTGCAGTGGTTGCACCAATCGCCGTCATCAATATTAATGGTGTTGATCACACCCTGCCTGCATACAACCAAAACAGTGTGCACAATAAATTAAAAGAGCAACTGGAGTTAATACGCACAGGACAAGTTGCCGATATACACGAATGGAATTATATCGTTTGATGAACAACCATTTTTTTAGTTAGTTTTATACAATGTAAAGTGCCGGTTTTAATGCCGGCATTTTTTATACCTTTACCAGGGCAATACAAACCATTCAACCATCCGCATATTATTTTTTTATGAAAGCTGCATTGCAATACCTATTCCTGGTTTTCATCATTTTATTTTCATTTTCCAAAACTTCTGGTCAGCTTAAAACCGGCGGTGTACAGATCGTTAATTATAAACCTGAAGCTGCTAAAAATGGAAAAGATGGTGATCACAGGTGGGTATTAATAAGATTATTCCGCATGGCTAACAGTGGCAGGGATGGCAGCGAAGGAAAAGCAGGTGCTGCAGTGCGTATTAATATTGCTGCAATACCCGCCGAAGCTAATAATGTAGTATTACAAATAATTGCTGCTGCAAATACCAGAGCTCAAAAAGATACTTTTTACTTAGATCCGCAGAAGGGGCAAATAAAATTTATTGCCGACGGTGGTAATGGTGGAAGCGGTGGTGCAGGCGGAACAGGTTTATCAAAGGATGGTAAAAAAAGTGCTACTTCCGGCGGGTCGGGTGGCGATGGTGGTAAAGGCGGCAAGGGAGGAAATATTGAAGTGTATTTTGATTCCACTGCTTTTGCATTTATCAATTGCCCATGCCTTGTTTATTCCAATGAAGGTGGCCGTGGTGGCTATGGAGGTTCAGGAGGAAGTGCTGCTGCAGATTACTCCACTTCCACCGATCCTGAAGCAGGCAGGGGCTCACATGGTAAAGACGGACCAACCGGCGACAAAGGCCTACCGGTGTATATCAGGAAAGCCGGTTCGGATAAAATTTTCCTGGTGAAATAATTAAAAACTATTGATGCAAAACAGGATTCAATAACTGCGGCCCTCCCGGGCTGGCAAATTGTTTTTTTTGTAAACCAGAAATGGTTCCGTCTTTTGCATACACAGTGATGTAAATTTCTTTCATTGATTCAGATTGAATTCTCTTTATAGCAAAACTACCTGCTGCATCCAACGAAGTAGTATAAAAACTTTTGCCGGCAGCATCAACAAATTTGTAGTGTATCTCTTTTATATTCTCCAGGTATTTTTTTTCTCCCGTTAATGAATACA
This sequence comes from Ferruginibacter profundus, assembly GCF_054783275.1. Lineage (NCBI taxonomy): Bacteria > Pseudomonadati > Bacteroidota > Chitinophagia > Chitinophagales > Chitinophagaceae > Ferruginibacter > Ferruginibacter profundus. The sequence continues at coordinate 1,086,515 of NZ_BAAGQW010000001.1, forward strand.
TGTAACTGTAGGTTGCTTTGCCTTTGATCAATATTGTATTCACTATAACCCTGGTTACTTTTACCGATATCTTATTTACAATTGTGGCAGCATCAATCATTGCGGGTTTCAGGCAATACTTTGCAGAAAAATCTTTTGCAGTTTTATCACCGGCAGCTGCTGCTTTTTCAAAATCTTTACAAGCCAGCTCCTTATTTGCCGTGGAGAGATAGCAGATACCCCGTTTCAATATTACTTCCACATCGCCGGCGTTTTTACCCAGTGCAATGTTATAATCAGCAATAGCATCATTGGGCATTTTATTATCCTGGTAACTTTCTCCTCTTAATTTATACACCGCAGCATCCCTGTAGTTCCTGTCAATGGCGGCTGAACAATTTATAATGGCTGCGCCGTAGTTTTTGCTATTGTAGAATACCAGTGCTTTTTTATAAAAATCTGTTCCTGTAATTCCGGGTATTGCAGCAGCAGGCTCCTTTACGTTTTTTTCTTCCGGAAATTTATTTTTTACGGGTGCATCTTTTTCAGCAGCTGCTGTACCCGCTATGATTTTAGCAGTATCTGTATCTTGTGTACCGGCACCAGTATCTTTTTTTATACTGCTGTCAGTAGTGGCTACCGTTGTATTTTTTGCATTTTCATTCCTGAACAGGCGTGGCAGAATGAAAATACCGGCTACGGCGAGAATAATGGCCAGCAAGCCCGTTAAAATATAGTATCGTTTAGCAATGCCGGCCGATTTAATTACAGGTGCCGCAGTAATCGCTTCCGTTAAACGTTGCTCTCCTGTTGCCGTTTCAATTATTATACTTTTATCGTCTCTTGGTATTTGTTGCAGCAGGTGGGTAAGCCCTTCGTTATAATCAGTTGAAAAATCAACGTATTGCAGTCTTCTTATGCGAAATGGCACTTCGCAGGCAGCCAGGTGAATGGGAATAATTCTTTTTCCTTCATCAAAAGCATAGGATATCTCGTCTAAAACATTGTTGGAGCTTACTGATTGCGGACTTAAGATGACAAGAATGCCATCGGCACTTTTTAAAGCTTTTTCTACTTCAAGATCCCATCTTGCACCAGCGGCAATATCCAGTTGGTCTATCCATAAATTGATGCCGGCATTTTTAATGTCTTTGGCAAGCTGCAAAGCAAATGTTGCATCTGTACGTGTATAGCTGATAAAAAATAATGGTGATGGCATAAAGCTGAAATTTTAATGACGCCTGTTCTGCCCCGGGTATTACGACTGTTAAGATAAAGTTTTGGATTTACTTTTTTATTACCGCTAAGTGGTATTTTCACCGGAACACCTGATTTTACTGGCTTTCAGCCGCACCTTGTAACTGGCTTACGCAATATTTTCAATGACATACTCATTGCCATTCACTTCAGCCTTATCACCTGCCTGTAATCCCATTAGCTGCATGCCCAGCGGCGATTGCGGCGAAAGTGCTATTACCGTATTACCATCAATTACAGCTTTGCCTGCAGCAATGCTTACAAACAAAAATCCGCGGTTGGTTTTAACCAGGCTTCCGTTAACAATTATATTGGCAACAATAGCCGGATTAATTTTTCCGATAGCTGCTTTTTGCAACAACAGTTTTTCCAGTTGCTCCCGGTTATTGGCTTGCTCAATCTGCAGCATGGCTAATGCCGTTTCATGTTTATCCCCGGCCGTACTTTTGGTTTCGTTGGCGCCACTTTCTTTAAGGTCGGCCAGCACCTGTTGCAGCAATTGCACTTTATCTTCGATCACCTGTACATAATGATCGTATATTTTTTGTTTAAGCGTCATCAGTACAAAAGTAAACTTTCCGGGCTAACCACTTTTATTCATCTATGCTGCATAAAAAAAGAAAGTTCACACAGCGGCATGAACTTTCTTTGTATAATTAAGGCGGCTTATTTTTTTTCAGCCGCAGGCATTTGAAGTGTGAATTATGTAATTTATACCAACCATTGTGTAACAAATAATGGCTGAACATGGCTCATCTTGCATCTGATGATTCAACCAATAAATAAAACCGTTAAATGGCTTGCCGGCAAACCGTTTTATAAAACAGGCAGTGATATATTTTGGTTACTTCATTATTTTTTAACCAAATAAATATTTCACTGATGAAAAAAAGATTACCAGGATTACTATTAGCCGTTGCGGTACTTTGTATGGTATCTGGTTCAGCTTCGGCACAATTATTTGTAGATGTAAAGCCTGCTTACCACGCAGTACAGCGACCACCGCAACCCGGTCCCAATCATGTATGGGTAGATGAAGAATGGCAGCCGAAAGGTAAAAAATACCGGTACACCGGGGGGCATTGGGAAACATCACCGCATACCGGTTATGTAAGAACACCCGGGCATTGGCAAAATTCCCGCCGTGGTAATACGTGGATCAGGGGAAGCTGGAGAAAAAAATAAACCATAAAATCTTACCAATATACTGTGTAAAAAAGCAAATAAAAAGACCGTTTTAATAACGGTCTTTTTATTTGCTGTAACCTTATACCAGGGGCATTGGTTTATTGCCAGATATTATACGTAACGCCATTTATCTTTTGCAACATATTACCGGTTTTCAGAGCACCCTGCAATTCTTTACGGTCAAAATTATTATACCAGGCATAATTATAAGAGCCGATACTTTTTATTTTTCCTTTGTTGAATTTATCATCAAATATAGAGTAGTACGTAAGCGATGTGTTACCAACAGATTTTAATTTGCCTTTAAAAGATTCGTTATCAAATGAAGCATAGTAAGTAATCGCAACATTACCGGCAGATTTTAACTTACCGGCAAAGCTTTCGTTATCATAGGTCATATAATAATCCAGCAATACCGAGCCGATAGTTCTCACTTTCCCCTTTTGTGATTCGGGTTGAGAGGAGGTGTAATAAGTAATATTGCAGGTGCCGATACTTTTTACTTTACCACGAAATGCTTCATCAGCTTCCTGTCCGTAATATTCCACCCTGCCCATATAAGGTTGCAGTTTGCCCTGGTAATAGCCCATCCTTCCGGGTTCCAGTTCAGTTCCCCATTCCATCATCTTCCCGTCGGGAGAAATCCTGATGATAGCCTGCTGATCAGTAATAAATGAAAATGAGGTAAGGGTGATACCATTGGATAAAGCAACATGGCTGAGCGTTTGTGCAAAACCTGTACATGTAAATTGCAGCAGCAATACCACCAAAAAAAGTTTTTTCATATTGTGAGATTATACTGTGAAATTATACAATTTCCCGCTAATAAAATAGTGCTGTTTAAACGTATCAGTTAACATCCCTTACACGGGCTTGTTGCTTTTGCAATTCCCGGGTAGTTTGTGTGCTGCCATCGTGGCTGTAACCAGGCGGGCCAAAAAGGTATTTCATTTTTTGTTTGAATGCAACAGGTTTGCGGGTATCGTTCACAAGCTGTTTTATTTCGTACGTAACCACATCTGCAAAATCTTTATACGGTGTTGCTTTTCTTATTCCAAATTCCACAGGCTCTTCCTGTTCTTCTTTTTGAAAAGTGCCAAATAATTTATCCCATAAAATAATGGTCATGCCAAAATTCTTATCCAGGTATTTTATATTTTTTGCGTGATGAACCCTGTGGTGTGATGGCGTAACCATAAAATATTCCAGTATGCCCATCTTTTTTATAAGCCTTGTATGGGCTAATGTGCCATAGGTTTGAGAGATGATGTAAATAAGCAGGATATCAATTGGCCGGTACCCCAGCAAGGCTAATGGTATAAAGAAAAAGAATTTTTCTACCGGTTCAAAAATAGCGGCCCTTACCCCTACTGAAAAATTAAACTGGTCAGAAGAATGATGTGTGATATGCCCTGCCCATAATAATCTTACATGATGATCGAGGTAATGCATGGTATAGTAAATAAGGTCTTCGGCAAAATAAAGGGTTAACCAATACAGGTAAATATGTACCGGGGCCATCTTAAAACCATGGTCATATACCGCTATCAGCATCAGCAGGCAGGCACCACCCAACAGTGCTTCTGCACCGGCAAATAAAAGGCCCAGTAAAATATTATCCCTGGTATCTGTATAAGCATAATATTTTTGTTGTTGCCTGTAGCCAATGTATAATTCAATACAGATGAGTAAAAAAGTGAGCGGTATGCTTAAAATAACAACTAACTTACTATTCACAAAGCCAATCATAATTTTTAATTTAACCCCGGAAAAATTTCCGGTGCCTGGTTACATCAAAAATATATTTTTTGTTGTGAAGCTTACAGTAACAGCAGCACATTAACTACCGTTTTACATAGATAAAATTATTACTTATTTAATTGTGCCCATTGCGCTCTGGTAATAGTATAGATATAATCCAGCTTGGCAGGCTCTCCATAGTAAGCCATTTCTTTTTCACCTGTTTTTACAGCACCAAATCTTTCCAGGGAAATTTGTGACCGTTTATTTACGGCACCAATATAAAAATGTACAACCTCAACAAATTGAAAGATATATTGCAGCATTAATTTTTTAAGCGCATAATTATGGCCGGTACCCCAATGGCTGCGTATAAAAAAAGTATACCCAATGGCAACGGTATCAGTGGCTGCATCGTAATCGCTATAACGGGAGCTGCCGATGATGGCATTGGTAACAGCGTCTTTCACTACAAATGCGCCGCCGGATTCTATGGCACCTTTAAAATAATTTTCAAACTCCGTACGCTGGTACCTGTTTTTATTAGGATGCTGTTCCCATATTAAAGGATCTGATGCTGCATTGTACAATGCTTCAAAATCTTCAGCCTGCAGCGGCATTGCAATTACAAGGTCATTTTTTAAAAGCGGTTGAAAATTAATAATTGCAGCCATTGTATTTACCAGGTTAAAATTGTTTACTGCAAAGCTAAGGCAGCTGCAATAAAAAAAGCCCCGTGTGCACAGGGCTTTTTATTAATCAACAGTAATGGTTAATTGGCTTCGGTGTATTTTTTAAAATTATCGAGAATAGCCTGCCATCCACCCTGCTGCATTTCTACAGGATTCTGGCTCTCTGCTTCAAAGTTGCTCACTACTTTTGTGGTATCACCAACCGGCGTAAAATTAATTTTCACTTTTCTTCCATCGCCCAATGTGTATTCAATATACTCGCCGGGAGTTACTGCATCATATACGCCCCCGAAATCAAAGCCAAAGCTGCCATCTTTTGCTTCCATCCTGCTGCTGAAATGGCCACCCACACGCAGGTCATTTTCTGCTTTTGTGGTATGCCAGTCATCTGATGCGGCATTCCATTGCACAATATCTTTTGGCGTTGTCCAGTACGCCCATACTTTTTGTACCGGTGCATTAATAGTGGCTGCTATTGTAAGCACGGTTTTGTTTTGTGTTTCCATCTTTTTAATTTTTATTGTTATTGTTGCTATTTGTTGTAACAACACAAATATCTATCAACAATTTTATAATACTGCTGTGTAAAAACGAAATTAAAAGGGGTAATCACGACAAACTACTTTTTATATCATTACCCACTTCCCTGCTGCCGAACTTTTAAAAACAGCATCTGTCACCACCATATTATTTACCGCATCCTGCAGGTCAGTTGGTACCGCTGTATCGTTCAGGATTGCTTTTGAAAAGGCATCGCCCTGTAAAGTATATTGATCAACGGCTTCAAACAATATCTCTTCTGCTCCTGTTTTTGTATGCAACCATATACGTGTTGGAGTTGCCGGTGGTGCATTAAACGGAATGTCCATTGCTATCCTGCCGGTGGTACCGGAAATTTGTACGCTCTGGTAAGGCATCAGTTGTGTAGAGCAGGTAAAGGTGGAATCGCCTTTACTGAACTTTAAAATACCTGAGGCCATCCGATCGGTTTGCATTACAGGATCAAATTCTATATTTCCAAAAACAGCCAGGGGTTCTTCATTAAAAATAAAACGGGCCACGGATATACAATAACATCCGATGTCCATCAGGCCGCCACCACCTGCATCTTTTTTATTGCGGATATTGTTGGCATCTGCATTATAATAGGAAAAGAAAGACTGTATATTTTTCAGCTCTCCTATCGCACCATCTTTCACCAATTGTTTAGCCTTTATCCATTGCGGATGCAGGCGGTACATAAACGCTTCCATCAGTTTTAAATGTGGCTGTTGCTGTGCAGCTTGTTGCAACACTTTAGCTTCATCCGCCGAAAGCGCAATGGGCTTTTCGCAAAGCACATGTTTGTTGGCCTGCAGGGCTTTTATTGCCCAGGGCACATGCAGGTGATTGGGCAAAGGAATATACACCGCATCAATATCCGCATCGTTTAATAAAGCCTCATAACTGTTGTAGGCTTTAGGTATACCCAATGCATCAGCTGTTGCCTGCGCCAGCTGCATATCCCTGGATGCAATGGCATCAATACTGCAATAATTCCCCGCCTGCATGGCCGGTATCACTTTCTCCCTGCCAATTTTAGCGGTACTTAAAATGCCCCAGCGAATTTTATTCATAACAATGATTTTATATTTTTTTTTGACACTGTAATTTATCACTATATTTTTTGTTGGCGCAGCAAATAAAAAAGCGGTCATTAAAAAACTAAATTCCCTACATTCGTAGCCACAGTAATTAATAACAATTATGCCAGCATTACAAAAAAGACAAGGCTATATCAGTTGGGATGAATATTTTATGGGTGTAGCGTTATTGAGCGCCTGCAGAAGCAAAGACCCCAATACGCAGGTAGGCGCCTGTATTGTAAATGATAAAAATAAAATTGTGGGTGCAGGTTATAACGGACTGCCCATTGGTTGCAGTGATGATGAATTTCCCTGGGATAAACAAGGTAATTTCCTGGAAACAAAATATCCTTATATCTGCCATGCAGAATTAAACGCTATCCTTAATAATATTGGTATGGACCTGCACGGCTGCAAAATTTATACAGCCCTCTTCCCTTGTAATGAATGTGCCAAAGCTATAATACAATCGGGCATTGCAGAAGTAGTTTACCTGTCGGATAAATATGCCGGTACCGACACAGCAAAAGCATCAAAACTGATGCTGGACAAAGCTGGTGTCAGCTATAGAAAAGTGCATACCACAATTAATAACCTGGTACTCTCATTTAACGAGGACGATGTGTAAGACGGGCTGCTAATTTTATTAGCAAAACCAAGCTGATTTCTCTTTATAGCTGATAAACAAGCAGTTCTGTTGTTCTATTCCGCCACTCGTCCACCTTATTTACCTTCCACCAAACCTTAACATACCATTCATCAGGCGTACTTTACCATTTGTGAAACCGCAAGTCCCGTTTGTACCGTATTCGCTATAGCAGTTTCTGCCGCCAATATATCTTTACGTCTCCAAATCAAAAAGGAGTATTACTCCAACTATTATGACACATGCATTTCTGGTAAAAAGATTTACTCTCGTAAGATTGAGAGAAAATCCACCCGGGAATATCTCCAGCCTGTAAACTTCTTCAAACAGTAAAGATTTAATCGTAACGATTTTACTTCCGCTTACAAGCAGTGGTAAATCTTTTTCAACCTTAACAAACAGCATTCACAAAATGAAGCTATTTAAACTGGTGATAACCGGTACCGTTATACTCATGTGTATACTGATGGTGATCATCAAAAAAACAAAGGTGTTTGCGCAATCGTTGCAGCATGCAATAACCATTGCGCCGCAGGATAATGTTGAGCCTGATAGTATAACCGACTATCCGTTCAATATCACAGCACCCCTGCGTTACTGATAGTTTTTCATTAAGCAAATGCGGGCTAAAAAAATATGGCGAAAGCCATACAGGCCATGCTATGCCCAAACAAAAATAAAACCTGAGTAATTAACCATTAAAAAACAACACTATGGCAAGTTTTGGAAAAAAAATCCTTTCGGCATTTGTGGACATAACAGAAGAGAAAAAATCTGTTACGGTACCGGAAGAAACGCAACAGCATTCCACACCGGCTACGACAAGAGCAGCAACTGCTGACAACAGCGAAAAATTTAAACAGTATTTCGACAAGTTGTTCAGCGATGCTAACCTGCCCGGCCCCGATTACTTTGAATTTGCAAAGATGACCCAGGCAATGAGTGGCATTGCAGATGAAAAGCTAAGGTATAGCTCTGCATTCGCAGGATTAAATGTACAGGGCCTTGATAAGAACAAACTGCTTGAAACAGCGGCCGCTTATTTAAAGCTATTGGAAACGGATGCCGCCAATTTCAGTTCTACTGTTGATGCCGCACTGGCAGAAAAAGTACAGGCCAAACAACAGGAAATCTTAAATAAGCAGCAACGTATGGAGCAATTGCAAAGAGAGATCGCTGATCTGCAAAATCAGATTCAATTGCTGCATGCCGAAGTAAAGGAAAATGAGGAAAAGATTGAAAACAATACCGGCGGGTATACAACAGCTTCAGAAAACATGAAGCAGCAGATAGCCCTGGACATTGAAAAAATAAAACAACATATCGCTTAACAATTATTAACAACTATTAATCACCATCAAAAACAACAACAATGATGAACACACTTATTAAACAAACAAAAAAACCGGGCTGGTTCAGCGAACCTAAAAATATCGCCACCACCATTATCGGGCTGTCGCTTTTTGCAGGATTGACCTATGCGTTCCTCACTTTCGTGTTACCGTGGCTGGTAACTGTAACCTGGAACCTGGTGAACCTTATCATCGGCGGCACTATCCTTGGCGTATTGCTGATGATAGTAACCAATAAAAAATTCTGGAGGGCTATCCGTTATTTTTCTGAGTTCATTGCCAATTACACATTGGGTTTGGCTATCGAGTTAAATCCTTTCAACATCCTGCAATTAAAAATTGAACAGGGTTATAAAGACAGGAATACGTTGTTTCAGCAATCATCAAAACTAAAAGGCAAGCAAAGTGAACTGATGGATAAACTAAAGGATAAAGAAAAGGAGCTGATGCTGAATGTACAGAAAGTAAAAATTCTGCAACAGGAAAAGGATAAGTCGAAACAGGTTGACCTGTATGCCAACAATGTTTTGCGTTGCCGGGAATATATCGACAATGTAACACCGATAGTGGGCGACCTGAACAAGCTCATCAAATTCTCTGATACAGCTTATGAAGAGAGCGGTATCATGCTGGAAGATGCAAAGCTTGACCTGGAAGCAAAGAAGGACCTGTATTATTCTGTAACCACAGGTTTATCAGCCGTAACCAGCGCCATGAAAGCGTTTAAAGGCGATGATGAACTGAACCAGGATGCAGAAAAAGCCCTGGCTGTATTGAAACAGCAGATCGGCGAAAAGATAGGCCACATAAAATCAGCGATAGATGTTACATCCAGGTTTATGGATGATAAGGTACTGGAAGATAAAGCAAAATCTGCACAGGCTATCGAACTCATCAACCGCTTTGACCTGGATACAGATTTCAACTATACCAGCAATGCCCTGGATAACAACAGCAATACCGGCAAATTGAAAGATGTAAACATCACAGATAAATACAGAGGCCTGCTGGATTAGTATTGACTTTCCAAAACAGGAAAACAACAAACAAAACAATTCGAGTAAAAAAAATTAAAAAACAAAATAAAACATACAACTATGTCAGTTAAATTAAAACCCGCCGGAAAATTATTTATTATCGCTACAGTAGTAGCCGCAGCAATATTCAGTGTGAGATGGTATCAAAACCGTCCTAAAGAAGTAAGCCAGTCAGTAGACCCTGGTAAAGTAACCCTGCCCGATGCACCGGACGCATCACTAAGTGGCAATGCCGTATTACTGCCTTTACCTTCGGGTGAAAACGCCGTAAATGGCGGTACGCAGATCACATGGCAACGTATGGCATGGAACAGCCAGTTCAGTGGTATGTATGCTAACGGTGGCGTAAGAACGACAAAGAATTCCCTGTTTGATAAAGCCCACCTTGATGTTACTTATGTACGCCAGGATGATTGTAACAGGCAGATGGCAGACCTGGTAAAATTTGCCAGTGATTATAAGAACAATCCTAACACACCTGCTGTACTGATCACTTTTATGGGTGATGGTATGCCCGCCTTTATGACTTCATTGTCTAAAGAACTGGAACCACTGGGCCCTGAATACCAACCTATCATTATACCGGTAACACACGGTAAATCCTATGGTGAAGACCAGGTGATGGCACCTGCATCATGGAAACAGGACCCCAAAAATGCTTTAGGTAAATGTGTGGCCGGTGTATTGCGTGACGGTGACATCAACATCCTGCTGAAATGGGCTGGTGACAACGGTTTAAAAGTAAACCCTGATGAAACCACGTATGATGCTGATGCGATCAACATCATTGCGGCGAATGATTTCCTTGATGCGCCCAATAAGTACATCACAGGGTACAGCGAAAAAAGAAAGATCGTAAGAAATGGTAAAACAACCGGCAATGATACCACTGTTACTGTTGATGGTGTGGCCACCTGGACACCCGGCGACGTAAACATTGCTACTAAAAAAGGCGGACTGGTAACTATTGCCAATACCAGGCAGTATGCATCACAAATGCCAAACCAAACCATTGCCATTAAAAAATGGGCTTACGACCACAGAACAGACGTGGAAAACATGATCATTGCTTTGGCCCAGGCTGGCGACCAGGTACGTTCCTTTAACGAAGCAAAAGCATTTGCTGCTAAAGTGAGTGCCGATGTATACCAGGAAAAAGATGCCGATTACTGGCTGAAATACTATAATGGTATTGTGGAAAAAGATATACAGGGTCAGCAGGTAAGCCTTGGCGGAAGTATGGTATTCAACCTTAATGACATGGCGAATACCTACGGTTTAGGTGAAGATAAAGTGGATCGTTACAAAGCTGTGTACAATACTTTCGGTAACCTGATGGTAAAAATGTATCCTTCGCTGATGCCCACTTTCATGCCGTATGAAAAGGCGGTGGATAAAAGCTTTTTGTTCAGTGTGATCAGTAATCACCCTGACCTTATGCAGGGCAAGGCGATTGAAACAAAATATGCCGACCAGATCACAGCCACTGTTTCATCAAAAAGTTACAGCATAGAATTTGAAACAGGTTCTGCCAACATCAAACCTGCTTCTTACAGGTTGCTGGACGAAATTTTTGAATCGGCTGTAGTTGCTGAAGGTTTAAAGATTGGTGTGTATGGCCATACTGACAACAGTGGTACTGATGTAACCAACATACCATTGTCTGAAAAAAGAGCCAACGCTGTAAAAGCATACTTACAGAAAAAAGGCTTGCCTGTAAACCGGGTGGAAGCAAAAGGTTTTGGTAGCGCTAAACCCATAGCTGATAATACCACTGAAGCCGGTAAAAGTAAAAACCGCCGTGTGGAGATCGTGTTGGGTGAATAAGAAAGTGGATAGTTAATAGTTCATTGTTCATGGGAAGATTATCATACCCTGTGAACAATGAACTATCATCCATGAACTATCAACCATGAACTATTAACTCTAAACTATTAATTACAATGAAAAATATATTTAAACCATTTGGCGTCATCAGCAAACAAACACTTGCCATTATGATCGTGTTGCAGGTAGTGGCCACTTTACTGTTATGGCAAACGGCATCATCAGGATTGATTCCCAAACCAGGCAATGTTGCAACGGCTTTTGGCACACTCATTACATCCAAATTATTTTTAGATAATATGGTGGTGAGTTTAGTACTTACTTTAAAAGCCATGTGTTACTCTATCGTTATCACTTTGTTCTTTGCTTATGCCTCTGTGATACCGTTTTTTAAAAGTATTGCACAGTTTATTGTAAAATGCAGGTACTTAACCTTAACAGGCCTGATCTTCATCTTTACATTATTGACCAAAGATGGCAGTGAATTGAAATTATCACTACTGGTATTCGGTATCGTACCCTTTTTTACCACATCTTTTCTTGCGGTAATTATCAATATCGACAAACAGGAATATGAATTGTGCAAAACATTGGGCTATAACAACTGGCAAACTTTGTATGAAGTGATCATTGTGGGTAAGGCCGACCAGGTATTTGAAATATTGCGCCAGAATTTTGCTATCTCCTGGTTAATGATCACCATGGTGGAAGGATTGAGTATGAGCGAAGGCGGTATTGGTTCTTTACTGATCAAGTATAACAAGTATAATGATCTTACCAATGTGATCGCATTGCAATTAGTGATTTTCATTATTGGTTTGTGCTTCGACTTTTTATTAGGCTCTACAAGGCATTGGCTATTTCCTCACAGTAAATTAAAACAAGTAACATCATGACAGACTGTATAAAAACAACCGTATTATTAGAAGCAAAAAACATTCAGCTTTCTTATGCTGATAAAATTATTTTGCGTGACATTAATTTTTGTATCAAAGACATTGTACGCCCCGGTATGCAACAGGGACAAGTAGTTTCACTTATCGGCAGAAGCGGTATTGGTAAAACGCAATTGTTTAAGATATTAGCCGGTTTACAAAAGCCCGGCGGCGGATCAGTTACCATACAAAATGATAAAGTGGTACAGGCCGGTGATATGGGAGTGATATTTCAAAACTATTATTTGTTTGAATGGAGAACAGTATTGCAATCGCTGTTACTGGCAGCCCGGCAAAACATTTTGCTGAAAGGAAAAGAAAAAGAAATGATAGAAAAATATGCTGCTGATTTCCAGCTTAGTGGCGAACTGCAGAAATATCCGCAACAACTATCCGGCGGGCAAAGACAGCGGGTAAGCATTATACAGCAATTATTAAAAGGCTCTGATTTTTTATTATTGGATGAACCTTTTTCTGGCCTGGATATTTGTGTACTGGATAGAGTAACTGACCTGTTGCTGCAGGTTTCTGTATCGGATGAAAAGAAAACGCTCATCATTGTATCGCATGATATTAACACATCGGTTGCTATTTCTGATACCGTACTCATTATGGGTGAAGAGCCTGGCAAAGCCGGGGCTACCATCAAAAAAGAAATTGATCTTATTGAGCGTGACCTTGCCTGGAAGAAAGATATCAAGAGAAACAGCGCATTTATTGAAACCGTAGAAGAAATAAAAGCCAGCCTGTAATTTAACTGTACATCTCTCTTCAATTTTACAGAAGGGAGATGTTTTATTTTTTTATCCGGAAATCTGTTGTACCAAAAACTGCCAGGTAGGCAAATTGAAATGCTACACTTTTTATTTTACCTTTTCGTAAATAGTCTTTAATTGAAACGTATGTCTTTTAGAATGACAAACAAGAAAAGTAAGCCATTCCAGCCCTGTAAATTCTCCTAATTGCGGAAAAGGAAACTCCGGGAATATCCTGGTAAGATCTGTGGAGGCAATAAGGCCTGTAATTTCTTCCCGGTTATTTTTTATGGCATTGTACAGTGTTTCTTTTTCTTTCGGTTCGTTTGAAGGCAGGATAAAATCAGGCGATTTTAATTTAGTAGTAAAATCCAGGAACAGGGACCTGATGGTGGCGGCTTTTTCGTCTGCAGCACGATCAGCAGCCACGGTACTGCTTTTTAATATCACGGGGAAACCGGCTTCTGATTTATATAAATGTTCAGCAACCTGTGCAGCTGTCCAGCTTCCTTCAAAAGGAATACGGTTGAATTGTTCATCAGTAAATTGTGCAATGGCCTGCAACAGTTCAGTAGTGGTTTCATCAATAGCAATTACAATAGCTCTTTCCATGTAAAGATTTTTTTAATGAATATTATTCATAAAAATAAAACGATAACCGATAAAAAATACGGTACTATTACGACAAGTTAAGGTATTAATTGCGACAACAACCTGGTGTAAACAAATATTGGTTTTAATTTTTGAGAAAAGATTCTTCCCCGTTTTTGCCCGGCTGATTATTGGCAATAGCCATTAACAACAAAAGCTACCGGAATAGACCGGCAGCTTTTATTGTTATTATAAAAGTTACTCATTACAATGCCGTATAAGTAAATTTCTGTCCGCCGATTGCAGCCTCCAGCATTAACCCATTCTTTCCTTCGGTAAATACTTTTACACCTTCCCTGTATTGTGAATTTGCAGAGGCATCACTTTTTGCAGCTATAGCTGATACCTGCCCGGAGAATTCAACTTTATTATCTTTAAAATGATCTAAAGCAGCTTTGTTTTCAAAAAAGATCACTTCCCTGTACGCCTGCCCGCCAAATTGAAAACCTACACTTACCTGCAGCATTTTTGCAGTACCGATCAGTTTTCCCTTTTCATAAACAGTACCGTTACCCGCTGCACCCCCTACCCCAACAGCTCCTTTGCCTATATTGGGAAATATCACATAACCATAAGAACCGTCAAACAAGTCTTTCATTGAAGGATCGGTTTTAATAAATGCGGCTTTAGCTGCTTTACTGTCACCTGTAATTTTTTCTTTACTATCCTGGCTTCTGCTTTGTGCCGGAATAAAAACACCTGCCAATACCATCATTATTACTGACAGGCTGATAATGCTGTTTCTTTTCATAATTAATTTTTTAAGAGTAAATACTTACCTTGTAATAAACAAAAAATTTGCCAACAGCTTTATAAGGTAGTGCTTAAAACATTGCGGAACAGCAGCAGCAATTTGGGGAAATTCTGATACAACTTTTTGTAGTTACCATTAATAATTCAGTAACTTTAGTATTCATCAAATAAAAAGGAGGTATTCATGCAATCTACAGATCAGTCATGGGCACCTTCGGTAACAATAAGTTAACCGAATGCCCGGCAAATAATCTGCCCGGCCAATGCAGCCGGGAAGCCACCAGCAACTACTGGTGGCTTTTTATTCGGGTGAAGCATTAAAGACCACTCTCAATTCGCAGCCTTTGCCCGGTGATGAAATAATAGTCACTTCCCCGTTGAATAATGAAGCCCTTGTTCTGATATTCATCAGTCCAACGCCGCCGGATTTTTTAGCAGTATCAAAACCTTTTCCATCATCTTTAACACTCAGTATTGTTTTTTCATCTTCCCGTGTTAAGTGTACCATAATTTTTTCGGCCTGTGCATGCTTAAGGATATTAGTAAACTGTTCCTGTATAATGCGATAGATATTCAGTTTCATTTTATCCGATGCCATACTTTCATCAAAACCACCGGCCTGAAGGCAGATCATGATACCGCTGCTTTTTTCTGTGGCCTGTATTATATTACTCAGTGCTTCTAAAAATTCTGATTGTGTTAATGATGGTGGTATCAGGGAATGTGACAATTTTCTTATTTCATCAATAGCAGAACTTACCAGCAGCTCTGCTTCCGTAAGGTAGGCATGTTCATCTTTAAGATCTTTTTTAGCCAGGCCCAGGTATAATAAAGACCCTGCCAGTACCTGGTTGATATTATCATGCAATTCACTGCCCAGTTCCTGCCGCTCTTCTTCCTGGGCAGAAATTACAGCTGCTGTAATTTCTTTTTGTTTGGCTAATTTTTCTGTTTCCAGCATTTTCTCCAGGTGTACCTTTTCAGTGATATTGGTGGCTAAAGATAATACCCCAGGCCGCCCTTTAAACGTTATGCCATGCAATGCCACATCCATATACATAACAGCCCCGGATTTACTGATATGCCTGCAGGTGGTATTTTTTCTGAAGCCCGGGTCCTTCCTGGCCGCATTGGCCAATTGGCGTATTTTTTCGTGCTCCCCTGGCAAACAAATATCTAAAACCGTTTTATTTAAAAATTCTTTCTTATTAAAATCACATACTTTGGAAGCTGTATCATTTACTTCAAGAACTTTAAAAGTATCAATATCCCAGATAAAAATACTGGCAGGATTATTATCAAACAGGTAACGGTATCTTTCTTCAGATGCTTTTAAAATTGCCTCAGCTTCTTTTCTGCCGGTGATATCCTGCGTGGCGCCAATTAACCTGGTAGCTATACCACCGGCATTACGTACAATGTATGCCCGGTCGTGTACATAAGCGTAGGTGCCATCATCCCTTCTTACACGGCATTCCACTTCAAAAAAATTCTTCTCTGCCTTGTGTATAGCATCTGTTACCCGCTGCACTTTCTCCAGGTCTTCGGGATGAATACGTTCTTCCCATGCGCCTGTTAAGCCATTCTCAATTTCATTGGGTGCCGTACGAAAAATTTTTCTCCAGCCCTCTTTATTGCGGTATACTTTTCCTGTTGCAAGATCCCAGTCCCACACCATATCATTGGTGGCTTTGCTGATAAGATTGTACCTTTCATTACTTTCTTTCAGCAATAATTCGGCCTGCTTTTTTTCTGAAATGTCTATTAATATACCATCAAAAAAAGCTTCGCCGGTCAGGTCATCCTTACGCAGCGAAATATTTTCTATAAAATGTAATGAAGTACCGTCCTTACATTTTAAAGTGCTTTCGTAGTTATGTATTTTTTTCTGTGTAATTACTGTATTAACAAAATCATTTCTTTCTGCAGGAGAAAAATACAATTCACCGGCATTTTTTAAAAGCAACTCTTTTGGGGAATCATATTTCAGCATTTTTGCAAAAGCATCATTGCAGTTTAATATCACACCTTCAATAGTGGTTTGATAAACACCGGCCACATTTTGTTCAAATAAAGTACGGTACTTGGCTTCGCTTTCTATTATCAGCTGGGCGGCCTGTTTACGTTCTGTAATATCTTTAAAATATACAGACAGGCCCGAAGCTGAAGGATAAGCACTTATTTCAAACCATTTATTTAATGCCTGGTAGTAATCTTCAAAAATAACAGGCTGTTTAGTTGTAAGTACAAGCTGGTATTGTTTACAGGATATGGAATCGATACTATCAGAAAATACTTCCCATAAATGCCGCCCCAGAACAGTATGTTTAGGTGTGTGCAGCATTTTTTCCGCTTCTTTATTCCAGTAAGTCACCGTCCAGTTTTTATCAACAGCAAAAAATGCATCGGCAATACTTTCCAGTATGGTATTTTTTTCATTATAGGCTGCCTGCAATGCCATATCTGCCAGTTTTCGTGCTGTAATATCACGGCCAAATACCACAAACCTGCCATCATCAAGCCATTTTACATTTATCTCCAATTCCACACTGCTGCCGTTTTTTCTTTTAAACCTCCGTTCGTTACTTACTACTTTCCCGGTTTGCAATGCATCTGTTTTAAAAGGATTGGTAACAAGGTCTTCTGCAAAAAACAAATCAGCGAGAGTCAGTTTTAAAAATTCTTCTTTGCTATACCCCAGCAACTGGCAACCAATCGGGTTGATATCAATAATACGCATTGTGGCATCGGTAATGCAAATAGCATCGGTAGCCTGTTCAATCAGCGAACGGTATTTTAATTCACTATCCAGAATTTTTTGTGCCGCAAGTTTCTGATCGGTAATATCGCGGCAAGTACCTGTTGCCCTTACCGGCAAGCCTTCCTGGTTGCGAAAAATACGCCAGCGCTCTTCTACTATTTTTATTTTACTACCGGCAGTGCAGATACGATGTTCAATAACATTAACGTCATTGTTGTGCAATGAATCAGTAAAAGCTTTATCTACCATTGCCCTGTCATCGGGATGTACAAATTTTAAAAAACCGGGGTGTGAGGTGGCAAAACTACCCGGTTCAATTTCAAATATGCGATAGGTTTGTAAAGACCAGGTTACTGCCAATGTAGAAAGATCTGTTTCCCAGCTACCCACTTTGGCAACTTCCTGCGCCTCTATTAACCTGGCTTCGCTGTATTTTATCCTTTCTTCTGCCAGTTTTTTGCCGGTAATATCCACTGCTAATATCAACGATACTTTTTTGCCATTATGATCAATACTTTGCGTAGATATCTCCACATCTTTATACCCACCGTTTTTACAGCTATGCCGCAATACACCATTAAATGCTACCACTGTTTCTGATGCTTTAATGGCTATTGTAACGGTGCTTTCATCCGGCTGCTGCTGAATGGACGGCAATAAAAACTCAAGTGGTTTACCCAACAGTTCGGTTTTAGTGAACCCGAATAAAGAGCAGAAACCTGTGTTCACCTCTATAAAATCATTGTGATCATCAGCAATTGCTATGGCCATTAAATCAGAATTGAAAACGGCATCCAGTACAGGATTTTCCTTAGTGGCTGTTGCAAGCCCCGAAAATTTTCTATTATCCGGTGAGGTATTGAAAATATTAAAAAGCAGGTGCCTTGAGGCCGCAGTGGTTTTTCGGGTTCCGGAACGCATAAATGATAATGGATTGATGAGTGCTTATTCATTTTCTTTTACAATACCACTAAAGTTGCCGGCAAATGAATGTTTTCTTTACTATGAAATCCATTAAATTACAACAGGCAACGCTGATGGGGGTATTACAAAAGCAACACACAAATTTGCGCTTTATAAATTGATATCTGTTAGTGCAAAATGGGTTAAAGTTGTAAGCATCCTACTACAACAGCAACGGGTAGGTACAGCAGCAATAAATGATCCGGGGCAACATACGGCAATAAATGCAGGTTTTTACTGCATCATAAATTACCGGCGCAGGTAATTTTTTTAACTGAAGAACATGGTAAAAAACATACTCACCAGCACAAAGAATAAGATGAATAAAATAAGGCTTGCAAGGATCAGAAAAGAAATAGCTCTCATAGAATTGGATTTGCTATTATTTTTCAAAAACTATACCAAGGCCACCCGTAGCGGAAAAAATATGGCAACTAAATATACGTGGTAAAATAACAGCTGTATTTTATAGCAGGCACTGCTTTAAAATATATTGTTGCACCCATTTTTTACTGCAGCAAACAAAAATTTTAATGGTGATAACACGGCGTAAAAAAAATCACTCTCTTTGCACCCGCTGGTAGTCTTACGCACAGCACATGTAAGGCCTACTAAAAATTACAGGGTGAGTTTACGAATACCCTTTAATATTAAAAAAATGAGCCCTGTTTTAATCTTGTTGCATACGCTGCAGCTGTTTAGCCCAGGCATCATTTATTTCAGCTGTATTTTCGCCGGTTTTTGTTTGCCAGAAATCAGCCAGCAATGCCATAGTATTCTTAAGCCCGGGATCAATTTGTATTATTTGCTGCAGCTCCTGCAATGCTTCAGGCGAAGCCTCTCCGGTAAGATAAGCGGCAATCAATTGCCACACATGGTCCTGTTGCTGCATACAAAAATATTAAGCAGGTAATCAGTAACCTGCTATTGATATAATTGCAGGTGTTGCAAAATCCCCGAACTAAAACACTATTATACGTGGAGAAAATAAAAAAGTTACACCGGTAATAATTTTTTGCCGGCCAATAACATTATTTAATAAGCAATTATTATTCGCAGCACTGGTTTACAGCTGCAGCATTTACTTTGTCGCATCTTTTGCCGCTTGTTTTTCTGCCTCGGCAGCTTTTTTTTCTGCTGCTTCATTTTTTATTTCGGCTTGTTTCAGCTTTTCTTCATTTTGTTGTTCCTTTAGTTCGGCGTCTTTTTGCTTTTGTTCAGCCTGCTTTAGCTTTAGTTCTTTTTGTTGTTCTTTTAATTCAGCTTTTTGTTTTTGTATATCCGCCTGTATCAGTTCTTTCTTTTCTCTTTCAAGTTTCAGCTGCTGTACCTTATTCAGTGAGGCCGCTTTTTGCAATTGTAACATAGTGGCCTTATCGTATTCCAAAGCTTTTGCCTTTGCTTCTTCAAGTGACAGTTGCGTTTGTGCTGCACTTAATTTATCCTGCGATGCCTGCAGCAGCAGTTGTTCTGCATTAAATTTATCTGCACGCTGGAATTGCAATAGCTGCATTTCAGCATTCAGTTTATCTTTTTGTGCCATCAATTCCAGCTCTGCCAGTTTTTGTTTATCCGCACCCTGTAATTGCAGTTTTTGCATGTCGGCATTCAGCTTGCTTTTTTGTGATAGTAACTGCAACTCTTCCAGCTTCTTTTTATCTGCAGCCTGTAACTGCAGTTGCTGCATGTCTGCGTTCAGCGTATTTTTCTGCGACAGTAATTGCAATTCTTCCAGCTTTTGTTTATCCCCGTTTTGCAATTGCAGCGTTTGCATTTCTGCATGTATCTTATCCTGCTGCGATAGCAATGCCATTTCTTCTGCCTTTAATTTTTGAGTCAGCTCACTATTATCGTTGTTTACTGTAAGCTCATTTTTGTGTGCGGCTCTCAACTCACTGATAACTTTCTTATACTTTCCCCACTCCGGTTGGGGAATGGTTTTGCCATCAATTTTAAGGCTGGTGATATCGCCATACACTTCATACAATTTTCCGTTTTGTTTATAAATAACCAGCGTATGTGTAATACCATTTATTTTTTCTGAGTAACTGGTGGCAGAGCCTTCTGCAAAATCAGCCGGATCGTAATGTTTACTGGCAATGGAAATGGTTGTATCCATGTTTATCTGTATGGTATCTGCGCCATTGGTTTGTGCAGTAGAAGTAGTGGTAAAAAATACAGCCAGCGATGTGGTGGCAACGAAGCATACGGCTAAAAATGTTTTTTCCATGGTATTAAGTGTTTTATTGTTATTGTAAAGCATACGTTTTACTCTTTGTAATAATTGATTTTTATCCTGGCCCAATGCAGTAGCATATGGCATGCTATGCAAATGATATTCCTGGAAAGAGACCAGCGCATTGATATAATTTCTTTTGCTGCCTGCATGCGCCACTGCAATATCATCACAACAATTTTCCCGCTCTGCTTTTATTAATGCTGATACCCACAACACAGCCGGATTAAAAAAGAATACGATCTCTGTGCAATGCTGCAACAGGTTTACCAGGTAATCTTTGCGTCGGATATGCGCCAGCTCATGCAACAGCACAGCTTCAACTTCTGCTGCCGGTAACGTGGTTAATACACCCAGCGGAAAAAGTATCACCGGTTTAAAATGCCCCACCACCATGGGCATCCTGGCAATACCCGATTGTACCAGTTGCACTTTGCGCCTGATATTTAAAGCAGCAGCAAGCCGGGTAATGCGTTCATGCCAGTATGCATCCACCGGCGTAAGCTGTGTGGTTTTAATTTGTTGTATGGTATACAAGCCTCCGGCAAATTGTATACAACGGAATACGATCATTAAAAGCCAGCAGCATACCACCCATACAGCATGTGTATTAAAAAAATTAATTACACCGGAAGTAAATCCGCTGGCATTAGTATTGACTGTATACACTGGGCCATTATTATCAGCTGCAATACTATTTGTGGCTGAGATAATGTTGTTGCCGGCCGTTGATTCACTTACCGTAAGCTGCATTATAAAAATCACCATTACAGCAAGCGTAAATAAAAATAATGCTGCCGCAAGCAGGTTATACCGCAACGCTGCAGTCTGCTTTTTGGTACTTACTATAATACTACCGGTTACTATTGTTAAGGCAAGCCCAAGCCATAAGGAATGCACCAGCATCCAGCATAAGGCCTGCACCAGTTTACCCGGGAAAATAGTATTTATAACAAGTTGCTGCATATAATAATGGTATAATTATTTATTGCCTTTGTCGAACCTGGCAAGAATATCCTTAATGGCCTGCAATTCTTTTTTAGATGTTTTTTTATTGCCCAGCAATTGCAGCATCAGGCTGCTGGCCGAACCTTCGTACATTGAATCCACAAATTTTTCCAGCAGGGCGCCCTTGGTCTTTTGCTCTTCAATGGCGGCATGGTAAATATGTTTCATGCTGCTTTCATCACGGGTAAGCATTTGCTTTTCCGTCATTATCTGCATCAGTTTTAATGTGGAAGTATATTGTACAGCACGTTTCATTTCGTTCAAGGTATCATTCACAAAACGTACTGTAGACGGGCCATGCTTCCACAATACCTGCAATATTTCCAATTCCGACCGGGTGGGTTCATTTAGTTTATTACTGTTATCCTGTTTCATGATCTAAAGGTAGGAAATATTTCGTACGAACAAATATTTAGGTTGCTTTTTTTGTAAAAGTTTTGTGAAAACAGGGAAATTATAGCAACACCATTAACTTCGCCACAAATTTTAAAAACAACAGCCTGATGATCTCTAATTTTGAAGCAGTATTACAAACACTTTCCATACACCAGACCGGCAATAAACTACTTGACGAAAAATATAAACTGTCGGAACAGCCCCTTGAAATAGACGATGATATTTTAAATAAATTGTTGCAACAATACTTCCTCTCTCCTTTTGAAAAGATAAATGAGGTGTATCGTTTGTGGCATAGCAGCGAAGACCTTAACCTGAATGAAGTATTTCATTTTGCTGAAACAATATTCAACGATCCCGGAACCTTTCATGAAAACAGCCGGCAACTGGCAAAACATTTATACGATGCATCCAATCACCCTAAAATAAAACCAGGTGAATTGTATGTAGCCTATTTTACCAACCTGCAGATAGAAGGCGAATTGCATGATGCCATTGGTATGTTTAAATCGGAAACCAAAGAGCCCTACCTTACCGTACAAAATAAGAATAACAATTTTGAAATGGGCTACCAGCAGGAAGCCATCAACATAAAAAAATTAGATAAGGGCTGTATTATTTTTAATACCGAAAAAGAAGCCGGTTATAAAGTAGCCATCGTTGATGTAACCAACCGCAGCACCGATGCAGCTTATTGGGTAGATGATTTTTTAAAGCTGAAGATCCGTAACGACGGCTTTAATCAAACCACTAATACCTTAAGTGTATACAAAGATTTTGTGACCAAAGAACTGGAAAACTCTTTTGACCTTACCAAAACAGATAAGATAGACCTGCTGAACCGCTCGATGAAATATTTTAAAGAGAATGAAACCTTTAATATGGATGAATTTGCTTACGAAGTGATCAATAACGAAGCAGGTATAGAATCTTTTAAAACTTATAAAGCCAATTACGAACAGGAATACAATACCCCTATCCCCGACTCCTTCGCCATCTCCAATGCAGCCGTAAAAAAACAGGCCCGTACTTTTAAAAGCGTTTTAAAACTGGATAAGAATTTTCACATCTATATCCACGGCGATAAGGAATTAATTGAAAAAGGATTTGATGAAGCAATGAACCTGAATTATTACAAAGTGTATTTCAGGGAGGAGAATTGATGTGTGGTAACAAATACCCTTGATAACAATCAATTGTTTTAATGACAGCCATTATAGTGATGTAAAGTACTGCACCGTATTTTACCTGTAGTAAACTTATTGCTGATCATTTAAAACATTTATCATGAAAACTTTATTGATGCTGATCGCTGCAGTTGCAACGGCTTTTTACGCAAAGCCTGCATATGCACAGCGTAACAATGATAATGTAGTGAAGCAGAATTTTCAATTCATACCTCACTATACCATAACCGCTGCGGCCGGGCATTTAATTGACACTTCGGCAAACAAGGCTGTGTACCTGCAAAAAAGCAGGAACCAGCGTACTGCGGGCTGGATATTGCTGGGCGGTGGTGCATTGATGGCCGTTTCGGGAGGTGTTTTATTCTCCAATAACTTTGAACTTTTCAGCAGCAAAAACGATGATAAAGCCGCAACCGGCGGCGTGCTTTTTTTAACCGGCCTGGGCTGTTCATTGGGCAGCATACCGTTTTTTATAAGTGCAGCACACAATGCCAATAAAGCCGCTACCGTAAGCTTTAACCGGCAGCCAATAGTATTGCCACAGCAAAATAATCTTGTTGTAAAAATGCAGCCGGGTATTTCGGTAAAGATCAGGTTGTAGCATGTTGAACAGTCCCGGTGTTACACTTTATAACTATCCGCAGCATAAAAAATCATTTACTGCCGGCTATTTGCTGCAGCCATAACTACGCTCATCATTATCGTTGAGCACAATCATTGCTTCTGCCTTTTGCAGCATGCAATTTTACAGATGATCATTATAATAATCGTTGCATTGGTATTGCTGCTGTTGTGCTGGTGCCTGTTTGCCACACTTGAGTTATACGCAGACACCAGAACTGCGTTGATCAGTGTAAGGTGGATCAGTATTGGCAAAGTGATGTTGCAGTATGAAGATAATGCCTGGTGGTTCAGGTTACAAATATTGTGCTTTAAAAAACAATGGCTGCTGCAACAACTTTTTTCCCGAAGCAGCAAAAAGAAAAAACCGGCAGCAGTAAAAACAAAAAAAGCAAAAGCCATTCCATGGCCCAGGCTGCTTAAAATAATTCAAACATTCAGGGTGATACAATGCAGGATTGTTATTGATACCGGCAACTATCCCCTTAATGCACAATTATACCCGTTGAATTTTCTTCCCCCGGTTAGTAAATATGTAACCGTGAATTTTAAAGATGAAAACTATGCCGTTATCATCACCAGAAATACGCTATGGCGAATACTATATGCATGGATAAAATAAGATCATTTTTATAACCTTTAAACTCAATTTTATGTCAGTTAATCTTGAAGAAACCGTAAAACAACTTACTGATTTTTTTAAATCAGAAATGAAAACAGAAACTGTAATGGGGCAACCTTTTCAACTGGGAGAATTTACCTGCGTACCGGTAATTAAATTTGGTATGGGCCTGGGTTATGGTGGCGGCGAAGGCCATGGAGATATGGCCGGTAAAGGCAAGGGCGAAGGTGGTGGCTCCGGTGCCGGCGGCGGTATGGGTGTGGCGCCAATGGGTTTCCTGGCTACCCGTGGCAGCCAGATCTCATTTATTCCTGCTACAACCAGCAAAGGCTTAAGTGCCGCTTTTGAAAAAGTGCCTGAACTATTGGAAAAATTCCTGGATAAGAAAAAACAACCCGTAGCAGAACCTGTTGCTTAAACAACAGTTTTACATGAGCCGTAAAATTTACGGCTCATGTATTTAACAGCCTAATTACTGTACCAAAACAGGCAGCGATAACGAGTATACTTTCAATGGCTGACGAATATCATTTTACTGTATTGTACCCTGCTTTATTTTTCGCCCCAAAAAAAATAAATGCTCCGTAAAAAAATCACCAGCCTTTATGGCAATAAAAAATTTCATCACAGGGGAAAAGAAATACTCAGGATAGAAGCATTAAGCGATGCCGTTTTTGCCTTCTCTGTTTCGTTGCTGGTGGCTTCGCTTGAAGTACCCCAGACCTTTGAAGAATTATTACTGATCGTGAAAGGGGCATTGCCTTTTTTTGCTACAGTAGCAGTGCTTTTTTTATTGTGGTACCAGCAATACCTTTTTTTTCGCTATTATGGGTTACACGATGTTATTACCATTGTGCTTAATCTTGCCTACCTGGCGCTCATCCTGTTTTATGTATACCCTTTAAAATTCCTGTTTGCCGTTTTACTCAGTTCCTGGACGGGCATCAATTTATTTCCCAAAGCTGCTGAAAAAGGTTTGATGGTACTTTCCAATCATGATTTTCCTTACCTGATCATTTTATTTGGTGCAGGTTATTTTTGTATCTGGATGCTTATCTTTTTGTTTTACAGCAGGGCTTTATTCTGCGCCGGAAAATTGCAGCTGAATAATTACGAACTACTGTTTACACAAAAAGAAAGAAGAGGTGCCTGGTGGAATGCCCTGGTGGCCATAGCCAGTATGCTGCTGGCCTTTTCAGGCGCCCCCGTTTTATCAGGCTGCTGTTATCTATCTATCCCGTTGCTGCTGTTGATCAACCGGCAAAAATTCAACAGGCAGGTAAAAAAACTGCAGCATGTAAAACGGGTAGAATGATATCGCCGGGCATTTTGCTGATGGCAAACTATCGCTGTTAAATTATTACCTTTAGTTAAAGAATAATAAATTATAACCGTTGAAACATTTTATCCTGCTATCTGCAATTTTCTTTTGCTGCAACGCCCTGGCACAACTGCAACCCATTGGCTCCGGTGTATATCACTGGAATGAGTTGCAGGTAAAAAAAGACAGCCTCAGGGAGAGCCGTAAAATATTGCAGGGCACCACAGCCGAATTGGAGTACTTCAGCATACATGCCACCACACAATTTAAAGGTGCTGCGGCCAGGCCTGCCCATACACAAAAAGATATTGAAGAGCTGATCATTATAAAAGAAGGCACCATGAAATGTACCATTGCCAATACAACCGCTGTATTGGGCAAAGGCAGTGTTATCCTGATTCCGCCGCTGGAAGCACAGCAACTGGAAAACATTGGCAAAGGCCCGCTCACCTATTATGTGTTGCAGTTCCGCAGTAAAAAAATGAATATGGAAAGAAGCACATTGGCCGGCGGTGCCCTGCTGCTTAATTATGATTCTTTAAAGTATACCGAAGCCAATAACAAAGGCACCCGTAAATTTTTTGACCGCCCCACTGCCATGTGCGATAATTACGAAATGCATATCACTTACCTTAAACAAAAAGGGCCCAGCCATGCACCGCACCGGCATGTGGATACCGAAATTATCCTGGTAATTGAAGGCGAAGCTGAAATGACCATTGATGGAAAAAATTATTCCGGCACTGCCGGCGACATATTTATTGCAGCAAGTGGTACCCTGCATGGCGTAGGCAATGCCAGCGAAAAACCCTGCAGCTATTATGCTTTTAAATGGAGATAAGAAATCTTATGTACAAACTATTTACCCTGTCTTTATGTTTTTTAGTATTGCTTAGCAGCTGCGGAGGTATTTTTGATGCCACGGGCCGGGGTGCCAAAGACAAAAGGGTTTATTATGATGTAAAAAACAATACCATTACCTGCACATATAAAACCCCCATTGGCAGCGTGTACATACGGCAAAGAAAAAATGATTCTACTTTAACCTATGCAGCAGTACCTATAGATTCAGCCACTCATGTTGTAACGCTTCCATTATCTAAAGATTCCCTTGCCCTATACAATTCCTATATCTGGATACATTTACAGGATGCACATTGGCGTTCCATCTTTCATATTGATATTACAAAAGAACTGCTGCAGCAGAAACAGAAGATATTTTCCAGGTATACCGATCATTAATAACCTGTTGCAAGACCTCCCGTTTTCAGCAGCGCTTCCCCGGTGACATATTATGCGCAATTATTGCTTTACCACTTTAAACGTATTGGTATCTGCAGCAGTTTTTACTGTAACTATATAACTGCCCTGCGGCAAAAATTGTATGTTGATTTTCTGCAGCAATAAGCCATTACCTGTGGTTTCATACAACTGCCGCCCGTTAATATCAGTTACCACTATACGAAGTATTTTTTCCGGGGCAGAAATATTCAGTACATCCGTTACCGGGTTGGGATATGCCTGCAGCTGCCTGCTGTTATCTTTCTGTACCAAAAGAATAGTACTGCTGTAGGTAAAGCTGCCATCACGGTCTTCCATCTTTAAACGATAATAACTGCGTGGCAGCAAAGGGCCCGGCACACCAAATATATAATCTGCGGCACCTGTAGCCCTTACAGAATCTATGGCTGTAAAAGAGCGGCCGTCAGTACTTGTTTCCACGATGTATTCAAACAGGTCGTTCTCGCCTTTATTGCGCCACTCCAGCACATTGCAGGAAGCTGTGGTGCTGCCGCTGAAACTAAGCTGGTTTACAGCCAGCACTCCCAACGAAAATACAGGATTGGCTCCCGGGAAATAAGTACCGCCGATATTCAGGTCATACGTGGTAGCCAGTGTAGTGGTGTACGTCCAGTTAAAGCGGTTGGCAATAGCGGCCAATAAACTTGCTTTATTGCCCGTTCTGATGCCACTGTAAACAAAGTTATTGGCAAAATAGCCGCCGGCATTGTTGGTAAAAGCCACTGCTGTAGCCGCAACGGTGCCATCTAATGCGGTATTGTTGGTAAGTCCCGTGGGCAGGTCGCTATCCCTTGCAGAAGTGGAAGCAATCTGCCAGTTTCCTGCGGCGGTAGCAGTGCTGCCGCTGCTGTTAAAGCCATACACAAAATTAGAGGGGGTAATATCATTACCCTGGTAAATGATCACCTGGTCGCCAACATTGGCATACGCACCCAGGGATGAAGTGGCCGTCCACCCGGCGGTAATTGCAGGTGTACCATAGGTAGTAGGGCTGATAGTTAAAGCAGGTGTGGTACCGGCAGTAACCGTAATTTTAAACACGGTGCCCGGAGGAATAATGGCGGTTGTTGTCCAGCTCATTACACCATCACCGGTACTGGTGGTTAGCAAGGCCGAGCCATTCCATCCCCTGTCGGTAATTTTTACCGTTGTACCTGCCGGTATACTGGCCAGGGCAAGAATATCAAATTCGTCTGGCCCTAAGGGTGATGTAACGGAAGTATTGAAAGAAGTATTTAAACCAATCACGGCAAAATCTCCTGTATTAAGCGTTTGCGCCTGTACCGTGCCGGCACTTAAAAAAAATATGGTGGAAAAAAGAATGCTGCAGGCAAATACGGTAACAGACTTATGCCGGCGCATAGCGGTTTTGGGTAAAAAGGGATACATACATATTGGATTTGAATTCAAAATTATACCAAACAATGTATTTGTTTACACACCATAACTGTTTTTACAAAGGCTACTATGCTATTTTAGAATGAATTCTACAACTGCTGTAGTGGATGATTTTTTGTGTGCATAAAAGATAGAAGCGCAATAATGAAGCGTGAACCTAATAGCAATAAACTTTTTATAGTAGCAGTATTCACTGTTGGTTATAACCAGCCGTACACCGGTACTCCTTCGGGAGGGTTGAAAAAATCTTCCTTTGGTGATTAGTGGCAGCGGGCTTCGGAATATTTGTTGGTACGCCTGCGCAAAAGGCTACACGGCATACCAGCAAAGGCCAGAGGTACTCCTTCGGGAGCGTTGAAAAAAATCTTGCTTTGGTGATTAGTGGCAGCGGGCTTCGGAATGTTTGTTGGTACGCCTGCGCACAAGGCTACACGGTATACCAACAAAGGCCAGACGGTGGCGAAGAACGAAGCGGCGAAAAAATCACTTATAGCAGCAGGCGGTACCGGAAAGCACATAAAAAAAATGGTTCGTACACACGAACCATCTTTTTATTACTTAGGAACAAATAGCTTATTGTTTAGGTTCCGGGGCTGTAGTGGTGCTTGCCCAGGCAGATAAGGCCAGCCCGGTTTTGCCGCCGGATGAATTCAACAGTAAATGACGATCCGTGGTCATTTCGTTGCCCACCATACCATGCAGTTTATGCGTATGTGTTGCATACTCCCCGTTTTTAAAACTTGCGAAATTTGTTTCGGCAGCACTGATACTGTTTTTTAATGTACCCATGTTATTGTTTAATCCAACAACCGTAAGTTTTAGGGCGGCATTATCTTTTTGCACTTCGGTAAATTTTCCCGACAATATTGTTACGGTGGATTTTAATTCTTCCAGTTGCTTTTTCAGTTCGGCATTTTGTTCTTCCAGCTTTTTTATACGTTCTGTTTCCGCATCAGCAACAGACATATTGCCCGTTTTGATGACTACAGGTTTTGGAGGTGTTTGTGCTGACAATATTCCTGTAAAAACAAACAAAAGCATACCTACCGATACAAAGTATTTCATACATAAATTTTAAGGTTAGGCTTCAAGATATGGTTATTATTGAATATAACCCTAAAATGTATAGGCGCAGCACCACGCTTAAGCTAAAAAGTTCCTGATATTTATCGTTTATGCTGATCGGTTTGCTTTACAATACCAGCTGCAACAAAGGGATCTGTACTTTTCAAATTACTGCACTTTACTTTTATGGTAGCGATATATGCCATTGGTTGAACCCACGGAACGATCCATGTACTCCTTCGGGAGCGCTGAAAAAATCTTCCTTTGGTGATTAGTGGCAGCGGGCTCCGGAATGTTTGTTGGTACGCCTGCGCACAAGGCTACACGGCATACCAAAAAAGGCCAGAGGTACTCCTTCGGGAGCGCTGAAAAAATCTTCCTTTGGTGATTAGTGGCAGCGGGCTTCGGAATGTTTGTTGGTACGCCTGCGCACAAGGCTACACGGCATACCACCAAAGGCCATACAGCGGCGAAGACCGAAGCGGCGAAAAAATCACTGCCCCGCCCCCAGCTTTTTTATAGTTTCATCAAGATAAGGCACAATAGCAGTATTTTTTAAATAGCATAAACGGGTAACATTGTTTTTTATATGTACTGCCCAGCTGGAATCAGGCCCGATCTTTTCAAAATTATTTTTTACTGAAGTAAGTGTATGCAAAAATTCTTTTTTACTATTTTCATTGATATACCTGACCGCCGTTAATTTACTTAACAGGTCCCTGTTTTTTTCCTCCAGCAATTCCTGCAAAAGACGGTTGCACTCCTGCTCTCCTTTTACTTTTTTTACAAATAGTAAATTATCGTAGGAATCATCTTTATCTGCTTCAAACACATAGGCAAAACTTCCTTTGGTATATAAACCGATATAATCCCGGAATACGAAATAACCAATGCCCGTTAACAGGCCGGTGATAAAAATAATTTTCAGGTATTTCATTATACAGGTGTTTTATTGCGCTTCATTAACAGTACCCCGCCGCCCCGTTAATACCGAAGGTGAATATCCATATTGCTTTTTAAAAGCGAAAGAAAAATGCGACATGTTTTCAAAGCCTACTTCGTAACAAACATCAATGGGTTTCTTTTTCTTTTCCACAAGATGATAATGCGCCAGCTCCAAACGTTTTTGTGTAAGCCACCTTTGCGGCGTGGTATTAAAAGCTTTACTGAAATCCCGTTTAAACGTGGTAAGGCTGCGGCCGGTTAAGTAACCAAATTTTTCCAATGGCAGGTTAAACATAAAGTTCTTTTCCATATAGCTTACCAGGTCAATTTTTCCGGGTATTTCAAAGTTGGCCAGTACATTATCAATGCTGTTATCAATTGACCTTAAAATGCTGATGGCTTCGGTTATTTTAAGCGCTGCAATATTTTCCGGGATATCCTGCATGTTAAAATAAGGTATCAGCGATGCCAGGCAACTTTCCAGTAAAGGATGATTGCTGTACCGCAGTATTTTTTGCGTAGCAGCAATTTTCGGTTGTACGTTAAGGTGAGTATAAAATTCCTGCAGCCTGGTGGCCGACAAATGCATCACCACCGTTTTATGCGGCTGCCCGTTTTTAGGATAATTAATAATGGTGGCCAGCTGGTTACGGGGAATTAAAAATATATCGCCCTGCTTAAAATAATAGGTAGCATCTGCCTGCACAATTTTTGTTTCGCCTGAAATGAACCAGATAAGCATGTGATGATCGAACAGGATATCCGATTTAAAAAACTTATCATCGTAGCAGGATAGTTTTATATCCGGCGTAATGTATTTCGCTTTATACTCCATGCGTTTGTTTTTTGTTCCTTTTTAAAAAAGAAATCAATACTGCAAAAATAGAAACTATCATACAGTTTATTTTATATTAACCCACATTGAATTGCAGTCCTGTCATGGCTTCGCTCATTGCCCACAACTGCTT
Source organism: Ferruginibacter profundus (assembly GCF_054783275.1). Classification (NCBI taxonomy): domain Bacteria; kingdom Pseudomonadati; phylum Bacteroidota; class Chitinophagia; order Chitinophagales; family Chitinophagaceae; genus Ferruginibacter; species Ferruginibacter profundus. The sequence continues at coordinate 1,117,745 of NZ_BAAGQW010000001.1, forward strand.
TGCTTTAGTTTCATCCAGCGAATACAATTTTACGCCATTGGTTACGGTTACATCATCAGCCGGTACAGCAATATCAGCATCTTCGCAATACACACCTCCAATAGTATCCAGCAGCGGGCTGGTAGCACACCAAACGGTGGTGGCAGCGCCCTGTGCAATTGTTTTTAATGATGCGGCTACTTCCGGCAGCATATTGCCATCGGCATCATAAAATCCCATTTGCTGAAATAGTGCAACCGGTGCTTCCCTGCTTAATTCGGTGCCGTTGATAGAACCGGGATGTAACGAATACGCTCTTACCTGAAATGCCTTGCCACGGTTATCTAGTTCCAATGCAAATAAATTGGCGGCGGTTTTAGATTGGCCATAGGCCTGCAGCGTTTCGTACTCCCGCTGTAAAAAATTGGGATCATCAAAGTTAAAAGGTGCAAACTGGTGCCCCTGGGATGATACATTCACCACTCTTGCCCCGCCCGCTTTTTTCAACGCCGTCCATAACCTTGCGGTAAGCTGAAAGGCGGCTAAATAATTGGTGGCCAGCTGCGATTCTATGCCACGGCTATCCCTGCGCAAAGGCACCCACATAATGCCGGCATTGTTGATGAGTAAATGCAGCGGCCTGCCCGATGCCAGGAATAGATTGGCAAATGCATCTATCGAATCGGGGTCCATCATATCCATGGCTGCTATTTCTATATTAGCAATACCCTGCAGATTTTTTCGGGCCTTCTCCATATCTCTTGCCGGCACTATTACGGTGGCGCCTGCGGCGGCAAGTGTTTTAGTAGTTTCCAAACCAATGCCGGTGTTGCCGCCGGTTACAATAGCGATCTTGCCGGTAAGGTTAATGCCTTTGATAACGTCGGTTGCTGTTGAGGCAGCATTAAAGCCCGAGCCTGTGGGTTGCTGTAATGCGCCCTGGTAATTGTTTTGTTCCATTGTATATTTTTTAATTGTTTTTAACGGAACAAAAGTAGAACGGATGTTTTGTGGTGGTTTTGTTTAAACGGCCGAATATGGTTTGTTTAAAAGGCCGGTTTGCCGGTGATGATCAGGCATAGCTGCAGAACGGGCTTTGGGGTGCTTGCCGGTACACCTGTGCATAAGGCTATGCGGCATACCAGCAAAGGCTTGTGGTACCCGTATGCAATGGTACTGGTATACCTAAGCAATGGTTAGTATGGTGGGGTGCAATGAGGAGCGAAGGATGCATAAGTGCTAAGCGAAGGATACTGCACGCTGCAGCGAAGGATGGCGAAGGATGAATGCAGGCGGTGCGGCATTACCGGCGGATGTACCGCAGCCAGTGCAGCTGTATAGTTTATACCGGGTGCTGTGCATATGGCGGAGTAATTAAAATGTGCTGTTGCTGCAATATTATTTTTCCTGCGCTGCTATTATTTTTTCCAGCTTGGCCATCATCTCGTCTTTTTCTTTCAGCATGCGCTCGTATAAGGCTATTTTTTCTTCGTGGAGTTGAACTAATTTATCAACGGGATTAAAATTCATGGTGCCGTTGTTGAAAGAATTACTAAAGGCATTATCACCAAATGTATTTGCAATCACATTCACAGCCTGTTCCTCATCAAAATTCTGAAAAGCTTCCACCGGTATTTTCAACACGGCAGCAACCTGTTGCAGTATACCCGGTTCAATGGTCTCCTTCTGTTCCAGCAAGGAAATCTTTTTCTGGTTCCAGTCTTCGCCCAGTTCCTGTGCCATGGCTTCCTGCTTAATGCCCAGCATTTCTCTAAAGCGTTTTATGTTGTGGCCTTCGTGTATTTTTTTATCTGTCATAGTCATATTTGTCAGATGTTAAATGTACTGTTTTAGTTGCGTTATTGCAATATAAAAATAGGGAAAAATAAGATTGAATGGAGGTAGTTGCAGCGAATGCGGTACTAACGGGTGGGGTTAATTGGTTTGGCGTGTTTACGCAATTGGCAGCTGCTATTTTTTATTTTTTGTGTGGCACATTAGCCAGCCTGTAAAAATTATGGCCGGCATAGTACATTAAACCTAAACCCGCCGGCATAATATCTAAAGCCGTTGCTTCTGCCTCAGTCAATGGAATGCTGGTGAGCAAGCCGGGAATATCAACTTTATAAACCGGTTCATTTATTCCGTAGTGCTGAAAGGTTATAAAGTTTTCAAATACTCTTACAGCATCTCCTTTTACCGCTATATATTTTGCGTTATTATTTTCAATGGTGTGAATATAAAAATAATTATGGTCGCCCTCGTAGATACAAAACAATGCATCTTTTATCCATACAAAAGTATAAAAGTAGTAGCCGTCAAAATCCGGCGCCCCATACAACGCAAAAGAAGCTGCTGCACCGGTTACGGTATTGCAGGTTATTATGGCAAAGTTATTGGCATTACTATCGTGTTCTATCCAGGCTATTACTGCTGCATTTTCTTTTATTAATGCGGTATCAATTTCTTTCAGGATATTTTTGTTACAATGTATGCTGATATTGGTTTCGCCATAGTCAAACGCTGCCAGGCATGTTGCCGTTTTGTTACGATAATAGGTTTCAATATGTTTTAAGGCGGTTTGCATGGTCAGGTAAAAATCCGGTAACCGGTTGTTGTTTATTGTTGTTTTTTTAAGGTTGCTGTTGTGTATCATCGTTGGCTTTTACAAATAGTAGTCAATCCTACCTTCTTTTGTTTTGGTAAAGCTGGAGCGGTGTTAATCACATTGGCGGAAGCTTTAATTTCCAACCCCGCTTGCAGGAATGTTGGCAGCAGTTATTTCATTCCTGATATTGTCAGACAGCACGACTCCGCAATTGCTTTTGGTTGCCATAACCGCAATAAACTTGTTTAAATCGTCCTGAACAAAATCTTCCTGCTTAATTTTTATTTTCTTTGACTTTGCAAATACAGCCGTATAAACTTCGTTAAACCCGTCAAAACTTATGCTCTTTAAATTTTCCAGATTATAGCTTTTCAGGAACAGGTCATTAACTACCAGCTTGTTTTTATCAATTAATAATGTAGCCCTGGTTTTACCGTTTACTATTACATATTGAATTATCATAGAGAGCATATTAATGAATATAATCATCACTAAATATTTTGTATTAAACCATTTGAATAAAAGGTTAAAACCTGCAAACACTACAATCATTAAAGGAATTACTATCAGCAGATCTTTTAAAGTGAAGGCAGAGGGCTGTTTAATGAGCACTGCTTCGTTCGGAATTGTCCTGTTGTAAAGAATATACTCCGTAATTATTAATATAATTTGAATGGCTATAAAAATAATTGCATAATAAAATTGAAAATTTTTTAAGTCAACAATTACAGCAGCCAAAAGCCCTGCAAAATAAATAGTATTGGTGATGATTTTTGTTGTTGTCATGACAGATATGACTTCTTATAGAGCGGTCACTTAATTGGCGCTGCTGAATAATTTGCCTGGTTGAAGTTAAGCACTAAAGCTGAAAGTTGCTGTGTGGTGCCGGAATCACAAAAACATTATCTGTTGCCGTGGTAACAATTTATGTTTGGCGCATGGGTGGTTGTTAGAATAGAAATTGTAGTTAACTACAGCTGCAAATTAAACATTAAACTGCTAAGTTTGGCTGCATGTGAGTTAGCTGCTTAGCACTTTTTTGCTTGCAGTGTACGCCGTTGGTTAAAACCCAGACGGCGGCGAAGATTTATGCGGATATTACCCCACGGCGGCGGAGAGATCAAATCTTTGTCTTATATACGAATCATTTCAATTTCAATTTCCATCTATCTCATCTGCATGCTTCAAAGCCTTAATATCTTGGCGATGTCATTTTCCCCCTACTACTTTTTTCACACTCTCCCCCAACTCCACCCGCCTTACATTACAGCATCTTTTTTGCTTTGCGTTAAAAAGCATTTACCCATCATTAATAACCTTAAAAACTGATTGATGAAGACAGTATGTACCACCGCAGCCATAAGCCTGTGCCTGCTTTTTACCTGCACCATACAGGCGCAGGAGTATAAAACCCTGGCCACCATTACCAATGCCTTTGCCGACCGTAAGGACGAATGGAAGGAAGCGAAAAAAATGGATTTTGGGGTAACTGCACCCAAGGGAGTTTCTATTTCGCTGGGCGGGGATGGGCTGGCCGTTAATAATACCAAAAACGATAAGCGCCTGTGGATAGGCAACCCCACCAATAAAAAGTACGAGCAGGAATGCTGGCAGTATGCCAATGGCAGGCTGAGTGTAACTATTAAGCAGGTGGCGGGTGATGCCACTATGTACAGCGGCCTGCAAACCACCAGGCGTTCGGATATTTCTACCGTACGCTCCAACTGGGGCAAAACCATTGATGGTAAAATGGATTACCGCGACCGCAGCTTTACGTTTTTAATTAACGGCAATGGCGATGTAAAGATCATCGCTGCCCGGGTAAAACCTGATGATGCAGAAGAAACCTTGTTTACGGCTGCTGCCGCCAAAGGCTTTGTGGCTGCAGGCAGCAATACCATCAGCATAGAGAAAAAAACACTTACCTGGAATTTTTACCTGAACAATAGCCTGCTGTTTACTACTACAGATAATTCTTACGGCGGCTTTTCTACTATCGATTATGCGGCGGCGCCGGGCAATAAAATAAATTTTGATGCCATTGCCATGCTGTATTACGATAACCCGTATGCGCCGTACGCCAGGCTTACCAGCGATATTACCACTTACCTGGATAATGAATGTGGTTTTAAGATACTGGAAGGCAATATTGAAAACCTTTGCCCCACAGCAGAATTTAATAACGGTACCGTACGCTATGTATCGTTGTATTGCGAAAAGCAGGTAAAAGATTACAGTTATTCCATACTCTTTTATAAAAAAGGGCAAAAGGCCAATGACCCGCTGGCCGATTTTTTGGATAATTACCTTAAAGATCTCTACGGTACCGGATACAATGCCGAAGCATTAAAAGCCAAAAAAGCCGTTACCGAAAAAGGCAACGAACTGCAACTGGTAGAACAGATAAAGGCCGGCTTTGTTTCCATTAATACAACAGCCACCGGCATAACGTACTCCGAAGTAAAAGACCTTACCGCAGGTGATATTGCAGGCCGGTGTTTTGATATCAGTTTTACATTGAACGGCGCAGCAAGAACAGAGCGCAAGTTTTTTGGTTATTTACCCAAAGGAATGATACTGGTTCAATTTGATGCACCGGCCGGTGCCTTAGATAATAATGCCGAGTACAAGGCAACGGTAAAGAACATTTTCAGTTTATAATTACTACAAAAAATTATTCTCCTAATCTTACAACAACAATTATGAAAAAGTATATACTGCTATTTATGCTGTGCCTTGGTTGCCTGCTGCAGGCCAATGCCCAAAAAGTGTTCACCTCTTTAAATGGTGAATTTGACAGTGATGGCGCTTATGATAAATGGACGGCATGGAAACAGGGCGAATTTCCCAATGGAACCAAGATAGAATGCCGGGCCATGTTATCGGCTTCAAAAAAAGGCTGCAAGATAACGGTGGAAACAAAGAATGTTTCGGCTGATAAAATAAAAGTGCTGGTGGTGTTTACTTATAACATTCCTAATGTAACCACCGAAATGACGGGCTTTGAAAAGGAGTCCATTGCAGCCGGGGCCACAGTAAGTACCAGTTATACGGCCAGCTACTGCGGCGGCAAGGGCAACGATTATGCCGCCTGTTACAGCTGCGGCCATGTGTTTAAAATATTTTTAAAATAGCTTCCTGATCTTGTTTTAATAAAGATAGCCCCGGTATTTACGGGGCATTTTTTTTGAGACCCTTTGATTAATGAAAGCTGTTTTAAAATAATGTTCAATGAACATTGAGTATTGAACATTTGTTTTTTCCTACCCGTTGCCTACCCTCTCCATTTCATCGCCTGCGCTTCCGCCGCTTCGCTTAGTGGCTTTGTACGCCTTGCCAAAACGGTAGGTAAAAGACAGGTTGATGACCCGGCTATCGCGGCGCAGGATAAAGTACTCGGTGGCTTTGGGAAATTGTGTAAGCCCTTCCATGGCATTGGTAAAAAAGATATCACGCAGGCTGAGTTTTAGCGTGCCCTTCTTTTTTAAAACCGGACGGCTAACGCCAAGGGATAGCTGCCCCGTGGGATAGAGTTCTTCCTGCAGGTCGTTACGGGCACGGGTGGTGTAAAAGCCGCTGAGCTCGCCATTGTATATTTTTGCAAAGCTGAACTGGTTGCTCATGTTCAGGTTAAGCTGGTTGATATTGCTTTTAAAGTTGGCATCGCCGTTAAAGCCTTTTAATTCTTTATGGTTGTACAATGCCTGCAGCGTAAAACTCCACCATTTGGCGGGTGCTACAGACAGCATGGTGCTTACACCAAAGTTATGTGTACGCCCCACATTGCCCTGCGAATAGTAGAGCAGCCCGGTGGCGGTATCATTTAAAAATATCTGCGAAAAATAATTTTTCACTATGCTGTAGGCAATGGTGGTGGTGAGCAATTGTTTGTATTGATGGCTCAGCTCCAGGTTGGTACTGTATTGCGGCACAATAAAAGGGTTGCCATTCTGAAAGGTATATTTATTGATGATGGATGTAAACGGATTCAGCGTTTGAAAAGGCGGACGGTCAATTCTGCGGCCGGCCGTAAACGTAAAGCTGCTGGAGGAATCGGCCTGGTAACTGATATAACCACCGGGAAACAGCCCGTTGTAATTACGGCTGAAGGCCGAATCCTTTACCTGTATATTGCCCAGCTGGCGGGCATTGTAGCCGGTAGCTTCGTACCGCAGGCCCGCCTGCATGCTGAAGCGCTTGTACCTGGTTTCTATACTGCTGTACAGCGCATGTATATTTTCTTCGTAAATAAAATGATTGCTCCTGCCATAATCTTCCTGCCAGTTGCTGCCATCAAAGTTTTGATAGGCTGCGGTATTATCGGTACGGATATGAGAGGTTTTAAAACCGGATAAGAGTGTACTGTTTTTTGCAAAGCGCAAGGTATAATCGGCCTTTGCACTAAGTATTGTAATGGCTGTGGGAATATTGCCCCTTGCCGCCTGGTTGTAACCACCGGCAGCCAGCAAATGATTATTGAATTGCTGCTCGTTGGTGATATGATAGCTTAACCAATCGAGGTCGATGGCGAGGTCTTGTTGTTTATTAATGGCATGCCGCAGATTAGTATTGAGCGAATTGCTTTTGTAATGGCTTATGTTAATAACATTGGTGCCCACCGCAGAATCAACAGTACCTGCAGCATTCAGCCAGGTGGCGGTAGCATCGCCGGTGCCATTGCGTTTTACCCTTGTGCCCCCGAGTACAAGGCCGATGGTTGTTTTGGGTGTTGCATAATAATCGATACCTGTTTTTATAGTATGGTTTACCACCGTACCCGAAAAATAAGTGGGCTGATCGAGTATGGCTGTTACCATACCCTGGTCGTAATATTTACGCAGTGCATAAATTTCGGTGAAGTATTTAGTGATGTTGGCACTGTAATTAAAAAAGGTGTTGAATTTTCCGGTGCGGTAATTTAAGACGAGGCTGTTATTATTTTTTGGATACACGCCCTGCGAACCGGATAGTGTAACCGTTCCGTTAAAACCCTTTACTTTATTTTTTTTGGTTTTGATGTTGATGATACCGGCATTGCCGGCGGCATCATATTTTGCCGGCGGGTTGGGCATCAGTTCAATCTGGTCTACCTGGGTAGAGTTCATGCTGCTGAGTAAATTATTGAGGTCGGCGCCGGATAAGTAAGTGGGCTTATCATCAATCATTACCAGCACACCGGCCTTGCCCTGCAGGCTGAGGCCGCCGTTTTTATCTACCATTACACCGGGAGATTTTTCCAGCACTTCCAAAACCGTGGTGCCGGTATTGGTTACTGCAGCATCTACATTAATGATGGTTTTGCCTTCTTTCTGCTGTATCAGTGGCTTTTTAGAAGTGACACTTACGGCTTGCAACGTGGTGGTGGCTTTGGGCAATACCAGAGTTATCTTATTGCCTGCTGTTGAAATATCATACGCCTGGGTAGTAGTGGTTTGGTAGCCGGTATGCGAAAGTTTGAATGTATATGTGCCTTTGCTGATGTTGGAGAAGCTGGCTTTGCCGCCGGCATCAGTGATTACAGTATGTATTATTTTATTTCCGGAAAGTATTGTTACCGTAACGTTTTCAACAGGTTGCGTATTATTATCCACCACTGTAACCGTGAAACCGGTGGCGGCTTCCTGTACAGGTTGTTGCGCCAATATGCCTGCAGATAACAGGAGGGCTGCAATTACTGATTGTATTTTTTTCATTGGTGGCGAAGATAGCTTAACAGTGCTTTCCGGCTCGGGTGTTTTTGTTCAGTGGTTGTATGGGTTTGGGTAAAGGCAGCTGGAAGGTACCAGGTTGTCGGCTTTTTACATAAAGAGGCAAATGTTCAGTAATCAATGTTCAATGAAATGCCCGGCTTTTGGAGGGTTACTGTTTTTGTTTTTTTGTGCTGTATGCTGGTTGCCAGTTTTTCTTTTCCCTGATGAAAAGAAACAAAACCTGCCTGCCGGCAGGCAGGATCAAGGGCTGCTGAGAAAAAAGTTCCCGGGTTTCGCTTCGCTCTTCGGGACAGGTAAAAATTTATCCGGGGCCCATACTTCAAAACGCTTTGCTGAGCAGGACACAACGGCAATATTGGGATGCCATCGGTTTTATTTTTTCACCAGCCCCTTCGCAGTTAGGTCCCTAAAGCATTCGGGATGGAAGCGAAAGCAACAGGTTTAAAAGAGTTTACTAAAAGCCAATGCTGAAAGGATACCATTGAAAATAAGATTGCACAAAAAACCACAAAAAGACTATTGCTCCTCCTCTATCCACAAAACCGAATTACCGGTATTGTGCTCATTCTGTTCCCATAATTTATTGGCGGGGTCGAGTATCCAATTACCATCTACCACAAACTTATAACGGTGCTTGCCCTTGTTTAAATGTGCAGGAAAAACCCATTCATCACCTACCCTCTTCATCCGGAAGGAAGTGGGGTTCCAGTTATTAAGGTCGCCGGACACACATACCGTCCGGGCACTGTCGAACCCTTTTAAACGGAAGGTATAATTGGGGGCTATCACCAATGCCATATTGCCTTTGGTAATTTCATCGGCAGTAAGGTTACCGTCTATACTTAACCGGTATTCGTAATTTCCGGGGCCCAGGGTATAAGGCAGTTGCCAGCCGGTGGCGGTTTTAGTCATCAACAGTTCATTGTCTCTCCAGTCGTTAAACGAGCCCAGCAGCACCACTTTTTGGGCGTTTAAAAAACCATCCAGCTTAAATATGTAAGGATTGCCAATGCGTATCACCGAATTGTAATCGTTGAATTCGTTAGGTAATTTATCGGGGTTTGCCGGATCAGTAAACCAGCTGCCATCGGCGATAAAGCGATAGGTGTGTGTACCTTCAGACAGATACACGGGCAGGCTCCAGCCGGTGGCAGTACGTTGCATCAGCAGGTCTTTTTCCTGCCAGTTATTAAAACTACCGGCCAGGTATATTTTTTTTGCACTGGCATAACCATTTAGTGTAAACGTATAATTGGTTTTAAAATACACCGAGTTATCGTTGCCCCTGCCATCGTTTTCAACCAGGCTGTTATCTTTATCGATCCTCCAGTTATTATCAATAATAAATTTATACAAATGTTTGCCGGTGCCCAGTTTTACATAAGCTATCCAGCCACTGTCTGTTTTACTCATGGGCAATGCCCCGTTTTGCCAGTTGGTAAAACTGCCGGCCAGTTTTACGGCAGTGGCATTGGTTTGGCCGCGTAAAAAGAAGGCTACCACAGAATCGGCAACCGTAAAAGCCGGTTTATTTTTAAACTTATTGGCACCAAAATGCACCTGGTTAGCCGGGGCTACCAGGTCGCCACCTTCCTGCGGTGTAAAAATGATCTTATCTAATGGATTGCTGATATCCGCTGCACTGAACAATGGTTTGCTGATGACGAATACTTCATTATTGTTTACATCAACCGTCCAGCCCAGTTTGTGCAGGGAATCGGGAATGCTGTTCTTTATAAAATGCTGCAGGTCCAGGTCGGCCAGTTCGTATTTTTTTATAAAACTATCCAGTGCTGCAGCGGGGAGATCTTTGCCAATGGCAATAAACATTTTACCATTTTTAATGCTGTAATTTCTTACCGGTACCTGGGCCTGTGCCTGCTGTACAAAAAGCAGGAACAATAATACAGGGCTCAATTTTAACCAATGGGATAGTATCGTTTTACAACGCCTCATTTCCAGATGTACATTTTATTATTAACAAAGTTAAACCCTATTTTATGTAAAGACAGGAAATCAAATCCTAAAATACCGTCAATACAACTATTATCTGCCAGGCATGTTTTTTCAAGATTGGTAATGAGTACCGGAAGGCTGCCCGTATTCTGATCGCCGATAGTAAGGTTGTTTAAGTTACCATACAGGGCATCCACTTTTTTATCGCCGGTTCCCAGCAGCTGCACACGCCTCAGCACTTCCACATTCTCAAATATTTTATTGGGCAGCCGGCTGTCCAGTACATTTGATTCGGCCCCCGAATCAATAATTAAACGTAATTTTTTCCCCGCCATTATGGTACGCACCACCATTTTATTATTCCATATTTCTATCGGCACCACGCTGTAGGTACTGGTATCTTTAAGCATCGGGTTTTTGTAAATGGCGGCTGTTTTTTTAGCGTAGCGGTGCAGGTAAAGAAGATTGTTTTCGTAATCGATGATCATTTCAAACTGCCTGAATAACGAGAGCCCGATAAGCCCCAGTATCTTTACGCCTTTGGTATTTTCCAGGTGGCCAAGGTTAAGCAGGTCGGCCTGCACCAGGCCGGTTTGTATACAACCAAAAGTAAGTTCCCCCACCTGTGTTTTTTTAACCCCGGAAGCGGCACCGGTAATGCCTGATTGTTCCTCATTTATTTCGGTGGTGGAGGGATAGTCACGAAAGTATGTAATATTGAGTACCAGGCCGGGAGCGCCGGTATCTAAAATAAAATTCCCGTCAGTAGTATCTGCTTTTGCCCTTAATAAAATGAGGTTGCCGGCACGGCTAAAGGGAATGGTGCAGGTAACGGAATCGGTGGCAAATGCATCCTGCAATGATTGTACTGTAATAGCTATTTTTTTGGGAGGCAAAGAACCGGTATGGGCATGCGCTGTAACTGCACTGCTGCTCATTACAAGCAGTGCAATAAACATAATACGGGTATAGTAATTAATGCTTTTTATAAATAGCGGCAATTGATTTACTAATGTAGTTTAAAGCAACCTGATAAAAAAGAAAAATGGATTACCGGCTTATTTTACGGATTTAAAAAAAGCCCAGGCAAAAACATATACATCAATATCGTTGGGATAATCGTGGTGCCCTCCCACTACTTTGAGCAATGTAACCGGGGGTTTATTTTTGCGGCGGTAATCATATTCCTCAATCGTTTTCTGGTCTTTAGGATCGGTATCGGGCAACAATGTTTTTACCGGTTCGCCTGTATAGCCTGCCAGTGATGCCCAGTAATGAAAAGTATTTTCGGTGCTGCGTACCACACCAAAGCTGGCATTGTTCACAAACATTTCGCCGCCATTGTAAGGATTGGTTTCGTCTTTGGTGCCATTAATAATAAGTACCGGTTTGGCAATACCGGCCAGTGTACAGTCGCAGGAAGCACTGTCGGGCATATTGGCCACCACGGCAGCGATGGCTTTTATTTTATCCGGCATGGTTGCGGCCAGTTTATACGCCATGTGCCCCCCGCCGGAAAAACCTGCAGCAAAGACTTTCTTCTCGCTGATATTATATTTAGTGTGAAAATAGCTGATCATCGCTTCAAAGAAAGCCTGTTCGTTAATGTTTTCTTTATTGGCCACTGCAGTGGAATATTTGCGGCATTCGTTCCAATAGTGCAGGTAACCGTTGGGGTAAACCACCAGTAATTTTTGGCCGGCAGCTAAGGATTCCAGTTTGGTGGTGCGCTTTATGATATCGCTGCTGCTGCCGCCGGAGCCATGCATCACAAACATAAGACTGCCGTTTTTTAAATTCGCTGTCGGGGTGTTGTAACTGAAAGTACGGTAGTGCTGTTCAATTAAAAGAGAATCGGTGATCAGCTGGCTTTTTGCGGTAACAGCAATGAGTAAAAGTAAAAAAGAGAGTAATTTTTTCATGGCAACATCTTTGCCCGTAAAGATATTAATTTAATGAAAGACTCAATTAAAGAAAAATAAGGAAGGGATCTGAACCATAGCGGTATTGAGAACATATAAGGTACCCCATAACCGAGCAGGGATAATTTGAATTTTTGATGTGCAATATGGCTATAGATGGGATGGAAAAAAGCCTTCTTATGTTTTTGTATATACCCTTTATGCCTATATAATAAATTAACTTAATCGGCTATGGGTAAGGGTTCTTTTTCGGGTATGGCCTGCCATAGTACCCAGGCAGCGCTGAGGATGATAATGTTTTTCATGATGTACTGCCCTACCAATGTAAACCCGTAAGGCAAAAATTTAAAAGATAATCCGGGAAAGAAAACTAATGGGGTAAAAGTACACAGCATATGCAATACCAGCAGCAGCAGTACTTTTTTTGTTTGTAAACCCAGTAATAGTAAAGCGCCAACCAGGGTTTCCCAGCACGCCAGCAGTATAAGGCTGGTTTGCGCCGGTATTAAGCCTGCCGTTAGTTTATGGATGGTGTTAACCGCCAGGTCTTCGGCGGGGCTGTAACCGTGAAAGAATTTCAACATGCCAAACCAGATATAAATGATGCCGATACTGCAACGCAATACGGTAAGCGAACGGCTGCTGATGCTGAACGTTTCTTTCATAGCAAACAAGTTTTATTGGCTCAAAATAAAAATTATCTGCAGCTATACCTGCTGATGATCGTCATAATACGGCATGAGAATTATCAGCAGATGCAAAAAAAAGGCGGGCAAAATGCCCGCCCGTTTATTTTAATACGTACCTGATTATTTATGATCGAACAAGTAAAATACTCCCAGCTGAAAACCCCTGTTGGTTGTTTTTACAGCGCTGTTTTTACTGATGTCACTTAAGCCAAGGTTATACCTTGCATCCACACCAAAACCGGTGGGTACAAATACATAACCCACACCCATACCCAGTGCAAAATCAACTTTATTCAAATTGTCTTTAAAATCTGTATTCACATTATTGGTTTCGGATTTGGCACTTACCAAAAATCCTACCTGCGGGCCTGCCTGCAACCTGAAGCCGTTATCAAACATATACTGCACCATTACCGGTACATTGATATAGCCCATTTTTAATTTTGTTTCCACGTTGGCTGTGGTATATTTTGCCCCCTGGCCGGAATATACAATTTCGGGTTGCAATGCCAGTTGTTTGGCAAGATGTATATGGCCGATCAGCCCGGCATTTAACCCGGCTTTTGAATCATATTCAACACCATTATCATTATGGAGATTGTACAGGTTCAGCCCTGCTTTAATACCAATATTTACATGTTGTGCCTGTACCGTTGCGGTAATTAAAATTGCGGCCAAGGCCACTGTTACATACTTTTTCATTGTCGTTTGTTTTTAATAGTTTAAATTGATTTATAGCAACTATTCCTTTACGCCACGCATCCTGAAAAAAATAGCCCCTGAAAAGATCAAGGGCCACAATTCAAAACCTGACGTGTGTATGCTCAATTTTATAAAGTAATAATTGCTGGTACAAAGATGATGTGCATGGAAGGATTTTTTGTTACAGAATTTATATATGGTGTTACATCATTCACACATTTTTATACCACACTACGGGTATAGTAAAATAAATTACCGGAAAATAGTATTGTTTTACCTAAGGGTGCAACACATTTTTACCGGGTGCAAATTGCTGCTGCCATGCCGGATATTTTTGTAAGATCTTCTGGGGTTCGTAAGTGTACCATGCATAGCCATCCCTTCTTTCTCTTTCCACTTCGGCCAGCGAGTACACTACTTTACTATCCCGGTTGCAGAATAAAGGGCGATGTGTTTTTAGTTCGTAATAGCGTGTCCATATTGGTGGCGCAGCTGTATCATTTACCACCCGTTTATCAGTTTTGGAGATGCGGAAGGGCGTTACCATTTCCGGTGCTGCAAAGGTTTCCACTCTTATACCGGTGATCTTTGATTCATTAAACCATGCCACGGCATTCTGTACTGCATCAATAACCGCTGCTGACGGTTTTTTAATGCTCATTAATAATTGCACCAGTTCCACACTCTCACCGTTGCAAATGGCCGGGGGTTCAAATTTTCTTGCCCACGCCGGCTGCAAAGTGTTTTCATCATATTGCTGGCACCAGGCAGTGGGTTTGCCGGCATCGTTGATCTGTGTTTTAAGCATGCAATCCAACCCTTTATCATACGCTTTTTGTAATTGTGCACGCAATGCAGCATCAATAAAACTGTATTCCTGTTTATCTTCTGCAATATCTTTTAATAATAACATGATACCTCCAAAAGCATCATCATTGTAAGTAATGTGCCGGCTGTACCCTTCTTCCAACGGATAGTATTGCGGCCAGCCGCCATTGTTATACTGGGCTTTTAAAATATAGGCCAGTCCTTTTAATGCGGCCGTTTTATATTTTTCTTCGTGTGTGTAGCTGTACACTTTTGAAAGGTAGCTGATATGTGAGTAGGTGGTACGGTTATCAAACGTAGTATTTAAAACGGCTTTTGCTTTTACCAGGCTATCCTGCTGCCCCGGTGTAAGTATGGCCTGCATATCATAATTCTTTGGCCAGCCGCCATTGTCTTTCTGGAATAATAAAATATTATCTGCAATGGCAGTTATTTCATCAGCTTTATAACGGGGATGGCCCGGCCCGGGCATGATCACTGTTCCCTTATCGGGTATGGCATACCAATGATTGGCGGCATCATTAAAAATAGAAAGATCAATAACCGGTTTTTTATTATCTGCCTGTGCTTTGGGAGCAAGCGATACGGCAAGCAATGCCAACAAC
Source organism: Ferruginibacter profundus (assembly GCF_054783275.1). Taxonomy (NCBI): domain Bacteria; kingdom Pseudomonadati; phylum Bacteroidota; class Chitinophagia; order Chitinophagales; family Chitinophagaceae; genus Ferruginibacter; species Ferruginibacter profundus. Next base: position 1,132,745 of record NZ_BAAGQW010000001.1, read on the forward strand.
AAAAAGATATAGCGCATTATACGTTGATTAAGTAACGTAAATATAAGCCTGCCTGCCGGTAAATATTATTGTACCTGCGGCAGTTAACATTTCATTTATTAATAACCGTGTTTACTCATAGATGCCGCCTGCAGGGCATCTATAAATAAACGGCAGTTTATCAAAAAACACTGCTGCTGCTGCATTTTAAAGTATTATTATGCAATATATTTGAGGTTTCAAACTGCTGTAGATGATAAAACCTTTTTCCTGCCTGCTGTTACTGACAGTATCTTTACAATCCTTTGCCCAGAATAAACCTGGCACATTAACTGTGGCCAAAATAATGAGGGACCCCAAATGGATCGGTACTTCTCCCTCGGACCTGCAATGGAGTAATGATGGCAATACACTTTATTTTAGCTGGAACCCGGAAAAAGCAGCAGCTGATTCGCTCTATTACATTTCAACCAGTAATAAAATTCCTGCAAAGGCAAAGCCACAGGAAATACAGGCGCTGAATAATACAGGTAATTACGTGTATACCTTAAACAGGCTGGCTTACGTATATAGTAAAGACGGTGATATTTTTTATGTGGATACCAGGACGGGTAAAACCAGGCGTATCACCCAAACCACTGATGCAGAAAATAATCCGCAGTTTTCTTTTAATGAAACAAAGATAGTATACAGCAGGAACCAGAATTTATATGCCTGGGATATTGCAAGCGGCGAAACATTGCAGCTGACCAATTTAAAATCCGGCGATGCTGCAGCCCCTGCCGCAACAAATACTTTTGGTAACAGGGGCGGCAATGCCACTGCAAGAACCAACAGGGATGGCGGACCGCAGGGCAACCCACAGGAAGAGTGGTTGAAAAATGACCAGCTGCAATATTTTGAAGTATTACGATCAAGAAAGGAAGACCGGGAAAGTGGTGAAGCCTATAACCGTTCTTTACCTAAACCCAAAGAGATCAGGAGTATTAATATAGAAGATAAAATTTTGCAGGGCCTCAGTATCAGCCCTGATGGCCGTTTTGTAAGCTACCGGTTATTTAAAGCAGCCGCCAATACCAAAAACACTATTGTACCCAGTTATATAACAGAATCGGGTTTTACCACCGACATAAATGGCCGTACAAAAGTTGGTGCCCAACAGGCTGTATCTGAGTTTTATATTTACGACAGGAACAGGGATACTGTAATTGCGATTAAGACAGACTCTATCCCGGGAATAAAAGACCTGCCGGATTATGTAAAGGATTATCCTAAGGACCTGGAACGCCGTTCCAAAAATCCTGTAAACAGGGCCGTTACTTTTAACGCTTTAGTATGGTCGCCCAAAGGGAATGTTGCGTTGGTGGATATAAGGGCCAGGGATAATAAAGACCGCTGGCTGATGTTGTGGGATACAGCACGTGGCGGCAGGTTACAATTACTGGACCGGCAAAGAGATGAAGCCTGGATAGGTGGCCCCGGTATTGGCTTCAGCCGCAATTTTGGGTGGACGGATGATAATACCGTATGGTTTCAATCAGAAGCAACAGGCTATTCGCATTTATATACACTTAATGTAAACACGGGGCAAAGAAAGGCTTTAACGGCAGGTAAGTACGAAGTAGAACAGGCGCAATTAAGCAGGGACAAAAAATATTTTTATATAGTCACCAACGAAGTGCATCCGGGTGAGCAGCAGTTTTATCGTTTAACCATTGCTGATAGCCGTAAGGAACGCATTACCACAATGACCGGTGCCAACCAGGTAACCATTTCGCCTGATGAAAAGTATATCGGCATTCTATATTCCTACTCCACCAAACCATGGGAATTATTTTTACAGGAAAATAAGCCGGGCGGAAAGGCAGAACAGATCACCAATAAAGCGCAAAGCGATGAATTTAAATCGTATGCATGGCGTGACCCGGAAGTGATCTCTTTTACGGCCGCTGATGGCGCATTGGTATATGCAAGGGTGTATAAACCCGCCACACCACATACTAATAAGCCTGCCGTATTGTTTGTACACGGTGCCGGCTACCTGCAAAATGCCCATAAATGGTGGAGCAGTTATTACAGGGAATACATGTTTAATAATCTGCTTGCCGACCAGGGGTATTATGTAATGGATATTGATTACCGCGGCAGTGCAGGCTATGGCCGCGACTGGCGTACGGCCATTTACCGCCACATGGGTGGTAAGGACCTGGATGATAATGTAGATGCTGTAAATTATTTAGTAAAGACCTACGGCGTAAATCCGCAACATGTTGGTTTATACGGCGGATCTTACGGAGGTTTTTTGTCGCTGATGGCGATGTTTACCAAACCGGAAGTGTTTGCTGCCGGTGCCGCATTAAGGCCGGTTACTAACTGGGCCAATTATAACCACGGTTATACTGCCAATATTTTAAATGAGCCTTTTAACGACAGCCTTGCTTACCGCAGAAGCTCCCCGCTTTATTTTGCCGAAGGCTTAAAAGGCCACCTGCTGATATGCCACGGCATGATGGATGTGAATGTACATTTCCAGGATGCGGTGGAACTATCGCAACGTTTGATAGAACTGGGGAAAGATAACTGGCAACTGGCGCCCTTCCCTATGGAAGACCACGATTTTGCCGAACCCAGCAGCTGGACGGATGAATACAAAAGGATCTTTAACCTGTTTGAAGACGTACTGAAAAAATAATTCAGCCATTTAAATAACGCGTCACCAGCACACCACTTTATACAGGAGTGGCAGTGCTTTTTGTGCTATTATTACCGTAAAGAATGTTCCGGATTTTGTACACTTTTCCGGATTCTGGAAAAATTACCGGTACCCTTCGCTTCAAAAATTATTCATAATAAATCACTTATGCTATTGGCACGGCTGTGGCATATAAGTGAAAAAAGAAATTATGAAAACAAAACTTTACCTCATCCTCACAGTAACCCTCCTCTTTTCTTTATTATTACAGGTAGCAGCTCAAACCAATGTACCTGATTCCATTTATATAAAAGAAACATTTGGTACCGGCACCTCAAAAGCGGCCCTGGCAGCAGGCAGAACCACTTATGCTTTTAATAACAGCAGCAGTCTTAATGATGGCGATTATATGTTGTATAAACAAACCAATGGCCGCCCGGAGTGGCATAATACAACAGACCATACCGGAAATACCAATGGCCGTTGTATGGTGATCAATGCAGGCATGACGGCAGCTGAATTTTACAGGGATACGGTAAACAGCATTGTAAGCGGCGTTACCTATAGCATGTACCTGTATGTGATGAATACCAATACCCTGGGCACCTGCGGCTCATCGGCACTGTTACCCAAACTGCAGTTTATTGTAGAGTCTTATAACTCAGCTACAGGCGTATTTGCACCAATCACTACTTTTACTACCGGATTTATTCCCCAGTCTGCTTCACCCACATGGGTGGTTGTGGGCAGCAGCTTTTCTGTACCTGCAGGCGTAACCAGCTTACGGTACAGAATTATCAATAACTCATCCGGCGGTTGTGGTAATGACCTTGCTATTGATGATATTACTTTTGCAAGGGCAGCGAGCATTCCCGGCCCATTACCGGTAACCGGCCTGGAAGCTTCGGTACAACGTTCGGGTGATATTGTTTCTGTACAATGGCAAACTTTATCAGAAAGCAATACCCGCAATTTTGTGGTAGAAAAAAGCATTGATGCAGTTAATTGGATAGCGATGGATTCTGCTACAGCAGCAGGTTACAGCCAGGGGTTGCGTTTATACCACAGCATTGATAGCAAACCCGGCAGCACCAATTATTACCGCATTAAACAAACCGATAATAACGGACGTTTCACTTATTCAAACACTGTGCGTATGATAATGGCTGCCAACAGCATCAACGCAAATACTTTTCCTAATCCTTTTGTAAACCAGGTACAGGTTGACCTGAATAGTACAACGAATCAAAAAGTTACCATCACTTTCAGTGATGCAAGCGGCAGAAAATTATTACAACAAAACCGGACAGTGGTGAAAGGCAATAACAGTACTGTTTTAACACAGGTACAGCAGTTACCCGTTGGTATGTATATCATCAGCATTACCGATGCAGATGGTGCCAGCCTGTATAAAACAAAACTGGTTAAAAATTAAAATTACAGGGGTTTGATGGTTAAAGTAAGGCTGCCTGTTTACAGGCGGCTTTTTTATTGTATGCTATTGCAATAATGCATCAATAATACCGGTAATTTTTTTTGATGAAGGCAGGGGTGCATTCATATCCACCATTTTAAAATCCTTATTGATCAATAAGGTTCGGGGAATACCTACAATATTGTACGCATTCAGTTTATTGCGGTTGATGAGCCATTGATTGCCTGTTGCTTTTCTTGCACTCACACTAGCCTTCCATAAAGTTTCGTTATCATCAACAGATAAAGAAATGAAAACAATGCCGGGATTGCCGGCGTATTTTTCTTTCAATGTTTCGTAGTGCGGCATTTCCTGCATGCAGGGTCCGCACCAGGTGGCCCATAAGTCGATATAAATTACTTTGCCTTTAAAGCTGCTGAGTGAGATGGCCTTGCCATTAGTATCTGTGGCTGTAAAATCTGCAGCAATATCTCCCTTACCAAATTGCAGCAAAGTATTGAGCGTTATATTAACTGCATTACGGTAAGCAGCAGTTTTGATCGTTTTAATTTCCGGCTTAAAATTTTCCAGTAATTGTTTATCACTTACCTGTTTTAATTTTTCAATTACAGCGGTAGCCTGTAACCAGTCTTTTATCTGCTGCAGGTCCTTTGGTTTTCCATGTTGCCTGGATAAAGTATCAGCAAGATCACGGTATACCACCAGTTTTAAGAGCGATGCGTCGGTAAAATTCCCGGTGTACTGATCTACATAAGGTTTTATTAACTCCGCATATTCGTCACCGTATTGTTTCAGCTTTACCGAATCTTTCTGAATGGCCTTTGGCCTGTAAAAGGATATCTGCCCGTCAAGCAAACTGTTTATGATATCTGCCTGTATCCTTCCTTTTTCCAAACGTTTAAACTCCGCAGTTACTGTTTTCAAACTATCCAGTTGCCGGGTACGCAGTGCAGCGGCGCTTAAAATATAGTCAATCGTTTGCCCGGGCGTAGCTTGCGCTTTGCTGCCGGCTTCCATATAAGAGCCTCCTTTTGGAAAAGGTGTAGACCGCAAAAAATTGTTGGCTGCACTACCCCTGCCTTCAAATATTGCTGCTTTAGGATTGTTATAATCAATAAATACTTTCAGGTTATCTCCCGGGGAAAGGTATAGCGCATTTCTCCCGATACGAAAATAATTGGGTGCGGTAATTTTAAATCTGATATAGAACTGCCCATTGGTGGCATCGGGTACAACAAGCCGCTCAGTTGTTTTAGGTAGCAGGTATTGCAACTCCGACATGTCTTCCACTTCTACTTCATTGCTGAAATGTGCTAATGTACCACTCAGCTCTACAACATCTTTTTTGGTTTGTGCTATTGTTAAACCGCCGGGTAAACAACAAAAGCCCATTAATACCAGTATATATTTTTTCATAAAAGAAGATTGAGTCAAATGTACAATTTTATCAACGACCAATGATGCCGGGTTGGTTTTAACCGGGAACCACATTTGTAAAATACCCACCAGTACTTACTATAGCCATTTGTATTCTGAAGATATTTGTAAGCATATCTTCCTGTTAAAATGATCTCCATAAAATGAAAAAATTATCCTTTGTATTTGCTGTTATATTATTTACATTTTTCAGTAACACTGCCTTTGCACAGGCAGGCATTGGTGCCCGGATTGGTACCGATTCAATAGCCACCGGCCGGTGGCCTTATATAATTGAGATCATGGAAAATTCTGCCGCAGCAGAAACTAACCTGATGGGGTTTGCGTGGATCACGGCTGTGGATGGTGTGTCAACCCAAAATAAAAATGTGGCTGATGTGGTAAAAATGATTGCAGGCGCAGAAGGCACCACCGTTACCATACGAATGAAAGATAACGGTGTGGAAACCGATGTGCCCGTTGTACGCCGCAAGTATGTGCTGAAAGATGCCTTGTCGTTAGTTACGCCTTCATTAATTCCTTACCGGTATGGCAAGGTTTGGGGTTATGCCAACCAGCAAAAGAAAATAATTATCCCTGCCATTTACCAGGATGCAACACCATTTGCCGAGGGCGTTGCTGCCGTTAACCTTAATGGCAAATGGGGTATACTTGATTCATCAGGTAATACCGTGCTTGCACCCACATATAGCTCCATACAAAAAGCACAGGAAGGCAGAATGACCTACAGCAGTGGTGGCGTATATGGTTTTTTAGATACCAAAGGCAAGGTGGTCGTTGCCGCAAAATATAAATATGTGTACCCTTTTACCAATGGTTTTGCAAGGGTAAAAGCAGTTAATGGTTACTATGGGTTTATTGATAAAACCGGTAAAGAAATTACAGAGATGAAATATGATGAGGCTGATGATTTTAATTATGGCCTTGCTGCTGTAGCACTCAATAAACATTATGCTTTTATAAATGGTTACGGAAGAGAGGTAACGCCGTTTAAATATGAGTTCTCTATTTACTTTCCCAAATTCTCTAACGGGTTATGCAAAGTGTATGACGGAAAACGGTACGGTTATATAGATCAGTACGGTAAGGAGATGCTGAATTGCAAATATAAAAATGCAGAGAATTTTAAAAATGGCGTGGCGGCAATTGTAGAAGATGATATTGCGTCCAACCCTACCGGCAGGTGGACGCTGATAAACAAGAAGGGGGAAACGTTGAGCACAGAAAAATTCGGCCAGGTAAACGGTGGTTATTCCAATGGCATGATTGCAGTAAGCAAAGGAAGCAGCTTTACTTCTGATTATGGCTACAGCAATAAAAGAGGCCAGATGGATATTGATGTTCAATTCAATTATGCCGGTGAATTTATAAACGGGTATGCCGTGGTGGCAGATGCTGATTATAATTATTACCCTGTTAATGGCGCAGGAAAAAGAGTGGTGGAAGATAACTACGAAAAAATAACCAGCTTCAGCAATGGTATAGTGATATTGGAAGATAAAGACCACAAAAAAGCTTTTGCCACACAGGCTGCAAAATATAAACCCTTTACCGATTTTAAATATGATTACGCCTATGAATTCAATAATGGTATTGCCTGGGTAAATTTTAACGGCGGTGCCGACCTGGGTTATTATATTGATACAAAGGGCACCGAATATTATGATGCCGCTGCTGCCGCAATAGCCATAAAAAAATCGGAAGATGATAAGTATGTGAACAAACCCAATGAATTAAATGAACATCCGTCTGATGGTGGTACTGAAATAAAAAAAGATGATGTGTATGTTGGCTATTTGTCAGCAGGCGATACAAAAGCAGCAATATCATCAGATAAACAGGAACGCTATATTGATAACTATCCAATTACCGTTAAAGCGGGCGATCGTGTAAAACTGAATATCAGTTCCATGGAATTTACCATTGCTGCTGTTCTGCAATCTCCTTCGGGTAAGCAAGCCATTATGATCGGTGATGCCAATCAATATCAAAGCTCGGCAAAATTAGATACGGTGTTACAGGAAGAAGGCAATTACAATTTATTCATCACTTCTTCTGAACCGGGAAAGACGGGCCGTTACTCTGCAGGTAAAAAATTAGCATCTCCTGCGGCAATGGCATTAAACGCCAATGCCGATTTTTGCAGCCGGTTAAAATTTATTGAAAAACATGCCGATGCTTATTTTGAATTTGCAACAGGTGATGTTGTAAAAGTGGAGAAAGGCATTTTTACTGCCACTTATTACGCCACTACTGCCGAATTGGTAAAAGGTAAAACGGCGACCATTGAAAAAGGATTCCGTACCTTATACAGCAGTACAATATTTGCTGCTGCCAATAAAAAAGAGGTGGAGAAGAAATTTAATGAGTATGAAAAACTCATCCGCTCCTGCCTTGTTGATGACTGGGAATTTAAGACCAGTGATGACCCTGCGGATAAAGATGGCAAGATACATACCTTAACTGCCACTACAGGTTATGTAAGAAGTTTGAACATGAGCATTGTATTGGATAAGGCGGGCAATTATTCATTGCTGGTGGAAATAAAATAAACGATCAGCAGCCTGGTAGCTTATCAAACTAAAATCACTTACGTTGTATTTTAAAAAAGAGATGCAGTCCTTCTACCACTGCATCTCTTTTTATTTTTTACTACCACATGTAAAAATAGACGCCGCAATCTTGTCCCTGAACTCCATATCTTTCTGCAACTGTACCTGGCGTATGGTTTCCTGTTGTTCAAATAACTGGTAGTCAAAGTCATTTTTTAGCGCATTGCCTTTGCTAAGCGAATAAGTATTCAGTGATTTACGCAATGCTTCATCTGTAACCGGCAAAACAGTAAGCACATAATCTTTTGCCTGTACATTTTGTTGTTTGAAAAAATAAGCCTGTGTGCCTTTATAAGCTACTGCTATGGCTTCGTACTTAAACAGCCCGTTAAGTTGTTCTTTAAATACATTGCCTTCTTTTGCTACTCTTTGAAAACTACTGAGGCTATCAGGAATTAAATACACCAGTACCCGGTCAAACTGTGCTGCATTTTCTATAGTAAAAGAAACAGCGCTGTAAGTAAGTGTAGCAGTTCTTCCACTTACAGGGTCTGTGTAGGTCATGCCCTGGCGTTTTACTGTAGCATCATAAACATATACATCTAAATTCTTCCAGCCGGTACTGCTGATGGTGGTATTGTAATATTGTGCAGATGGCGCCCTTAAATTATCGTTGCAATCATGCGCCTGCCCTATCTGCCGGTACGCATCCGTAACATTCGCACAAAACTCTTCCCTGAAATTGTTGTTGTCTCTTTTAAAATCATCAATCAATTGCCCACGCCTTTTTACATCTGCTATTGTACTTAAACTATCCAATGTATGCTGGTATTTAGCCCATGTTTTTGCTGCGGCATCTTTATAGGCTTTATATTTTTGCTGAAAGTAATTGCTGAGTTTTTGCTGCATACCATTGGGGATTATTACGCCTCCGTCTTTTCTTGCAGCAAATTCTTCGAATTTATTATACGCATCGCCACCCAAAGCTTTAGCACAAAGTTTGTCCGATACATACAACGGCTTATCTAAATTATTCAAATAGATTTTTAAATACTCTGCAGTGCATAGTGTATGCATAAACCGAAGTCTTTCCTCAAATTCTTTTGTAGCAAGAAAAGTATTATTGAATTTTTTATTCCAGATAGCTCTGATTATAGAAGGATCTACCTGGTAAGCTGAAAAATCAGTTGAGAGATCAGAAGCAATTTTTGATTTTGATAATGCATCCAATTTTTTTTCCAACTTTCCGGTATCTCCGGAAGGATAATCATTTCCTTCTTTTTGAATTGCCACAACAGAATCGCCAATAACTTCTTCCATAACACCTTGTTGATTTGGATAACCACTAAAAGAATAATACAAACTATCCGTATATTTTTTATCCTGGTACGCTTTGCCCAATGCTTTTACTGTAGGAATATATTTAACCGGATAAAAATCCAATGTGGTAATATCATAAGTGCGTAATTTTTTCTCCACCGGTTTAGGATTAACCCAGTTGATATTTTCACTGCTGTCTTCTACCCCATCAAATAATTGCATATTCGGGTTGATAGTATTCGCAGGCACACTTACACTGATATCTTTTGCCAGCGGCACAGCTTTGCCATCCACAAAACCATTGATATAAAACATACCGGCTGTTTGCAACAAAGCCTCGTTGCTTGTTGTGGAAAGCCCGTTATTAATAATATCGAAGGCACTTAAAGCGGTCTTTATTTCCAGCTGCACTGTTTTTCCACCGGTACCGAATGCATCGGCCGGTATGCCGAATACAACGCCGTCCTTGGTTTCAATAATTGTATCTGCAGCAGTATTGATCTCAAATTTTTCTACTGCTTTACTTTGCTCCTGCCTGTTTTTTTCTTTTGCAGTGCTATTATTTTTAAACGTAAAAAATAAAGCTGCAGCAATAGCAACCACCCCGATTACTGCACCCCATTGTAATAATTGCCTGGTAATAATTTTTTTATGGATGGCTTTTGCAAATTCTCCTTTTAACCCGGCAGTGGTGGCAGCTTTTATTATTTGCTGCTGCAAATACACTTCCTGCTGTAAAGCTTTATCGGCAGCCAATTGATTTTCAAAAGCCGTTCTTTCTTCAGCACTCATTTCATTTTGCAGGTAACGGTCTATTAATATGCTGTTATTATTCATGAGTGCCGTTTTTAGAAAGGGTTAAGTAATTGTCTTTTGCTTTTTGCATGCACCGGTACTTCTGGTTCTTAGCCACACGTTCATCACTGAATGCCAGTGCTGCAGCAATTTCTTTAAAGCTTTTTTGTTTGAAATAAAACAGGATGAGCAGCTCTTTGCATTTGTTGCCCAATAAATTAAATGCTGCATTAGCAAAGGCAAAACCGGGTTCTTCGTTAAATTCTGCCGCAGCAATATCACCGGGTGCTTCCCCGGGCGGTAATTTTTTTCTTTGCCGTAATTCCTGCAGCCAGCAATTTTTTACCACGGCCAGCAGGTAAGTTTTCAAGGGTACGGTTAAAATAAAATTACCGGCATGAATTTTTTTATACAATATCACCAATGCATCCTGGAAGATATCCTGTGCATCATCAGCCGTACCATTATTGGCTTTAATGTATTGCTTTACGGAGGGCAAAATATTGTACAGGCCCTTTATAGCCAGCGAATATTTATTGTTTTGTAAATGGTCTATAATTTCTTTATCAGTCATTGCAGGGCGCTTATATTACTTAATGCCTGTTTTGGCAAAAGGTCATCAAATAAAATAAAATATTTTTCAGAAAGAGATCGGCTGCGCTACAATTACAGCCTATTTACTTACCGCCTGCCACAGTAGCCTGGTATTGGGGTCGGGTATAACATCAGTCACTTTGTTCCTGGCAGAAAAGAGCATTACTGTTTTTCTTTTTTGTGCAGTAACGGTTTTCAGCAACTTCCCTTTTTCAGTTACCAGTAAAAATTCCATAGGAAAGTTAAATAAACCCGGTTGTTGCTGTTCAATAGTAATGAGTACTTTCTTTTTAACCGGATCATATTTCCAATCCGTTGCCAGTACAGGTATACCCGGCTTATACAACCATTGTTTAAAGAATGCCTGTAAATTCTGGTGCGACACTTTTTCTGCCGTAGCAATAAAATCTTCGGATGATGCATTGCGGCCTGCATATTTGCGATACTGCTCCCGGATGATATTTTTAAACACACTGTCACCCACTTTATTCCTCAGCATATGCAATACCCAGGCTCCTTTTTGATAAGAGTTAGCATTCAACAATTTTTTATAATCAGACGTTGTATCAATAACCGGTGAGGCCGATCTTTTTGCAAAGCCGCTCACACTCTCTCTTTCACCGGATAAGCGGTGCAACATACTATCTGTTCCATATTTCGATTCCAAATAAATATCAGTGAGGTAAGTGGCAAAACCTTCACTTAGCCAGAGGTGTTTAAAATTGGTTTCGGTAACCATATCACCAAACCACTGGTGTGCAATTTCATGTGCCAGCAGGTCTTCTACCCTGCCTTTGCCGGTTACTGATTGTTCAAAATAAAAAATAGCACCGGCATTTTCCATTCCGCCGAATATAGTTTTGGATTGTACGTTAGCCAGTTTTTTATACCCGTAAGGGCCAACATAATGAATAAAGTATTGCAGGATATCTTTTGCTTTGGCATAATCATAAAAGCCCTGCTCTTTGTCTTCCTGGTATATCCAGCTGGTTACGGGTATATCGCCGGCATAACCTGCATCGCTCACTGCAAAATCAGCGGCACCTATCACCATTACTTTTGTTGGCAAGGGCACATCTTCTTTCCAATGCGTAAGCCTGGTACTGTCGTTAATCATGTTTTCGCCGGCTTTTATTCCATTACTTACAATACTGTAATGAGACGGTGCAGTAACAATAAATTCAAGGCTGGCTTTATCTGCAGGAATATCATTGCAGGGCAACCAGTAGCGGGCACGGTCGGGCCAGTTATCGCCAAAGAAAGTACGTTTATTAAAAATACTTTTGCCAATGATAAGGCCATCAGCAGGAATGCCTTTGTAACTGATAACAACAGTGGCGCTATCACCTGCATTTGACTTGCCCGTATGTAACAACAGCAAATTATTTGTGTGTGTAAAAGAAATATTCTTACCATTTGCAGTAACACTCATTACCAGCATTCCCTTTCCGGTAGCATCAATGCCACCGAGGTTGAGTTGAATTGATCTGGTGCTGCGTAAAAACCTGGTCTTTATTGATGCGATCCCTTGTATAGTATCTGTATTGTCGGCCAATGTCAATTCAAATTTGTAATGCTGCACATCAATGAGCGTGGTATTTTGTGCATTGATGGTGATACTTAAAGACAACAGGAAGAGTAGCAGCAAGGAAAGGATCTTAAAACGGAGCATTAGGGAATTTTAAATAATTAAAAAAGATAAGGCCGACCGTTGCATAACGATCTTTCTGATGATTAAATATAATACAAAAAAAGAGATGCTGTAGCATTTGCATAATACAGCATCTCTTTAAGATATCAACGCAAATTAATCCTGGTTTTAATCAGTCTTTATTTTATATTCTTTTGGTGTTTCTGCACCCTGCAGGTTCTTTACAAAATAATCCCAGCGGCGGCGCATCATATAATAGCTGTCTGCGCCATAGCCATGGTGAGCATTAGGGAAAATCACCAGGTCGAAATCCTTATTGGCTTTTTCCAATGCTTCCACTACCAGGTAAGTATTGTAAGGCGGCACATTATCATCCATATTGCCATGTGCCAGCATTAATTTTCCTTTTAAGCCGGTGGCAAAATTCTGGTTGGCCTGTCCGTCATAATTTGATTTAGCACCTGTTTCTCTTGTCATCAAACCAATATATCTTTCGCCCCAGTCATCCTCATAATTCCTGTTCTCGTGGTTACCCGATTCTGAAATACCTACTTTATAAAAATCGGGATAACGGAACATGGCTGCAGCAGTTGCAAAGCCGCCTCCCGAATGTCCCCATACACCTACACGGTCAACATCCATATATGAACGTGTGGCTGCCAGTTGTTTTATGCCTCCTATCTGGTCTTCCAAAGTATTGTCGGCCATGTTACCATAGCATACATCATGAAAAGATTTGGAGCGGCCGGGGTTACAGGTACCATCAATCACCACTACAATAAAACCTAATTCAGCCAGCGCCTGGTTATCACCACGTGAAGGGCTAAACGAACGTCCGCCAACACCGCCGCCCTGCGGACCGGGATAGATATAATTGATGATGGGATATTTTTTTGATTTATCAAGATTCGTGGGGGCAAACATCAGCCCGTATAGATCCCATTTACCATCACGGGATTTTACAGTGATGGGCTCAGGTGCTTTCCATCCTGAAGCCACCAGTTTGGTAATATCAGCTTTTTCCAGTGTAGCAATCAGTTTACCTTTTACATCTCTTAAAACAGATACCGGCGGAACATCAGGTTTTGAATAATTATCTACAATGTATTTATTATCGGGAGATAAAGTAATACTATGGTTGCCATCTTCGGGTGTAAGCAGCATTAAATTTTTTCCACTGAAATCCACCCTGTAAAAATGGCTGAAATAAGGGTCCTGTCCTTTTTCACGGCCATTGGCCTCAAAATATAATACACGGCTTTTCTCATCCACTTTAATTAATCTTGTTACTACAAAATTGCCTTTGGTAATTTGCGAATTGAGTTTACCGGTATTGGCATCGTACATGTATAAATGGCCCCAGTCGTCTCTTTCAGAATACCAGATGATCTCATTGGTACCAGCCAGGAAATGCCAGTTTACACTACCCTGACCGCTCTCGTATTGTGTGGCTACTTTTTCTTCAAATATTTCTTTTACCTCTCCGGTTGCCGCATCAGCAATCCTCATTTTTTCTTCTTTATGATCACGTGAAGTAGAAACGAAGGCTAGTTTAGATCCATCAGTACTCCACTCGTTGTCATCAAAAGAACCGGAGCAGGCTATATCATCACATAAGGTTCCTCTCCTGGGGTCTGACGGAATTTTTAAACGGATCACTTTAGGTTGCTCCACTTCAATAATTACTCTTTCAATACGAATGATGTCTTTATCTACCGGCAATGGATATTTCCATGCCTCCAGTTTTGGTGTGCCCACATTGGTGGATACCAGGTACATATCACTCACATTGCGTTGGTCCTGCTGAAAAGTGGCGATCTTTTTTGAATCGGGCGACCATAATAAAATAGCACGGTCGCTATGTTTCCATCCTGCATTATCGGTTGCATAACCATAATCTTTTATGCCATCGGTTGTTAATTGCGTTTCCTGTTTAGTGGCCACATCACGTACCCATAAATTCCAGTTGCGGATGAAGGCTGCTTTTTTACCATCAGGAGAAAGTACTTCTGCTGAACCACCACCGCGGCGGCCGCCCATTGCAGGTGCTTTATCATTGCCGCCTTCGGGTAATATTGATTTAAGGTCGGCTCCGGTTTTACGGCTGCCATCAGCAGGATTGATAAGTACAAATTGTTTTCCTGTTGCAGTGTTTACAGAATACCAGAATTTACCATCCGGCAACCATACGGGACTAACATTGCTGTTGTACACTAATTTACTGGTGTTGAAACTCAGGAACTTTGTTGCCTGGTCGTAATCGGCTGTTGTTTTTTTGTCTTGTTGTGCAAATGAAGGAAACGCAATAAAGGAGATTATTGCTGTTGCGATAAGATTTCTTCTCATAATGATTTTTTGTTTTTTTATGGCGCTTCAAAAGGTTAGGGAGAAGTATTGAACTATGCCAAATTTATAGATAAAATAATGAAATAGCCCACGGTGGGTATAATTTATGATGAACGGAAGGTATGTATATAAAATATCACACTAAGATGTAAGCATAAGCCTTTATCAACGCCTGTATAGCCATACGATGCACCATGCCATAGTATTATAAAAAGAGTGTGCTCAATTTAATTGTGAAGCCGCTTATTCCAGTGACAATTGTTCCAATTCTTTCTTTAATGTATCTACCCTGTCTTTTAAATCAATGGCAATTTTTGATGTGGAAAGGCTTAATGCATCTGCAATAATTTCAAAATTTTCTATTTCTGCCAGTTTTTTTCCTTTTGACCCGTAACGTTTCCAGATGTGTTTGTAACTATTGGCAAGGCCTGTCCAGGTTTTGTCGTCTTTATAAAGATTATTTTTTTTACTGTCTGCACCACGATGAGCATCAAGATCAAGCATGATCAGTGAAAAATCAAAACATATATCATTGATAGCGGTCCAGTAATCCATATTGCCGTTGGTTAAAACAACTTTTGCCTTTAGTGCGTTGATCTCTTTTTTTGTTGCGGCTTTTATTGCGGGTGTAAGCACCATTTGTTTTGCATCCTTTTGCGTAAGGTCTAAAATAATCTGCAATACCAGCCAGTTATTCAGCGGATAGGGATATCTATTTACCTCTAAAGCTTTATTATAAAAATCAACGGCGGCCTTATAGGCAGCTAATTTTTCTGTACGCCTGATACTTATCATGGCCTTTCTTCTGTAAGCGCTGCCAATCAGGCTGAATCGTTCGGCTGTTTTTCCTACCTCTAACAGTTTTTTCAATTGCCGTATAGTTGAGTCGATGCTATTCGCCAAAGTTGTTTTGTTTTTGCCCTGCTTAAAATCCAGCATACATTGTTTGGCCAGCGAATTAAAATATTTTTCCAATGCGGATACTGAATAACTGGCTTTTTCCAATCTTAAAAGTGCGGCATATTTTTTAGCCGCCTCATCATATTCTCCCAGTTCATAGTAAATCAATGCCTGTTGTTCAAAAATAGCGCCGCCTTCAATTTCGGCAGCGGTTACTGCTTCAGATATTGATTTAAGCCGTTCAGCCGCCTGCAGCGAAGTAATGTTTCTTGTATCGAGGTCATTCCTCAGGTTATTAAGGTCTATCTCTGCTTCTTCTTCTATAATATAATTGGGCATATATTCTTTTTTGGCCACCGACCTGTTGATCAGTTTATAAAAAGGATCGCCGTAACATTGATATGCCCCCCATGTATTATTAGCCGGGTGATTTTCGTAGACAAAAGTTCTTGCAGCACTTACCGCATCGCCAAAATTATATCCTTCAAATATCCTGGTGTAGAATATATTGGCAAAATCAGAAGCGGCGGCATCATCAACAGCCCAGCCTGCCGCTATAACCACTTTTACGCCAATTTCAATAAGCTGGGTACCTATATTGGCAGCCAGTTTATACCTGTCTTTAAAATATTCTTCCCCGTTACTATCAACTTTTCCCAGGTGGCAACAATTTACAAAAACCAGTTCTGGCACAGTACCCATCTGCTCAATATCGGCAGTAGTTAAAAATACACCTTCCCCAATCACCATCCCCGATTTCTGGCGTACCAGGGGATTGTAAACACCATGCCCTGCAAGGTGGATGATCTTAAAATCATTACTAAAAAGCTGCAATACAATTTCGGGAGCGGTTTTATTTATCAACGACACTTTAGGGTAACCGTTAGTGGTTAATAAACTGTCTACCAATACCCCTTCGGCTTTAGCGCCCGGTAACTGGTCGATAAAACCATTCAACAGCGGATCAGCTACCACCAATGCCATTTCTGTTGCGCCCCGTTTTATATTGGTCCTGTAAGCAGTGGTGGCCAGTTGCCTGATCATACCGGCACCAATACACAATGGCTTTGTTTCGTTTACATTTTCCTGTAATAACTCCCACGGATACCCGGCAGTATATTTATCCAGTACCCAGCAAATACTGCCTTTCTTTTTTAAACTTTCTTTAAACTCATTGGGTATCATCAATTCAAAAAGAGTTTTTGCAGCTTCAGCAGTCCATTGATTTTTAGAAGATACCTGCTCTATAAAAGGGTCAATAAGGCCGGTGCTGAATAATTCTTTTTCTTCTTCCCTGGCATCGCTGGTAGAAGCGTTAAATAAAAGGCTGGTCACGGCTACTTCTTTACCCGGTGCCCCCTCGTTTGATATTTTGCGTTTTACAGTAAGCCTGTTCCACCATTCATCGGAGCTGTTAACAGGCAGGCGTTTTCTTAAACCAAACAGTCCTTTTATTTTTCTATTGACTATGCTGATATTATAGATCCGGTTTTCTTTTCGTTCAATTTTTCCCAATGCATATAAGCAGCCCAGCGCTTTGTCTTCATACAATTCAATAAACTCTACCGACTGAACTATCTTTGCATCAGTCTCCAGGCATTGTATTACTTTGTTGTTGGCATTATTAACTCCTTCCAGCACTGCCTTTACAGAATTTTCAATTGAAAGCCCTCCATAACCGCAGCCTATCATTAAAGCAGATATACCAATTTCTTTTTTGTTGCCTGATTTACCATTAATATCAAGCAGGTATTTTGCCACACCCTGTTCTACAGTTTTTGTAAGCAGGAATGCAGTCAGTTTACCCGGTTCGCCCAATCCCACCACTATAGTTCCTGGAAAATCATTTTCCACGGGATCTGTTACTATGATCGTGTTGGTACCAATATCGCCGGGATAAATACCCATGTGATGCCTTGCATAAAGACTTCCTTTTACATTATAATCAATAGATTTTTCGGCATACAGAATTCCATCATTGGTAAAATGCCCCGCAAGTACAGGATAGGAAGCAAATGCAAGATCACCATTGCTTACCGAAACCGAAATGGGAACCTGGTTTACTGCGGGTTCATTTTTTTCGGTTATACCAAAAACAGCATTGGAAATGCCCCGTTCAGAAAAATCAAAATTATACAGTTCCGGCATTCTGAATTTTTGTTCTTCACCCCTTACCACGGGCCTTATTTTACTTAACATACCGGTACTTCCTTTTTCGAGCAGCTGTTCAATACCTTCAAATATAGAAGGCTCATTTGCCAGTGCACCATGTGTAACATTAACATAGTACACGGTATTATTTGCAATCAGCTGTTTGGGAATACCGGATTCCCAGGTTACACTCTGGTCGCCTTCGCCGGTATATAAAAAAACCAATTCAGTTCTCGGTGGAATGATATCGTTGTAATAATCGCATGGCGTGGATTTATCTTTACCAGCTATGTAAATCATGTTGGAATAATCAATAGCATCTCTCTTTGCAATAATATTATTTCTATAATCTTTAAACACTTTAAGGTTGTCTTTATCAGGTATTGGCCAGGTGCTGTCTCCGTTTGCATCGGCCATTTTTTTCCAGGTATCGGTTTCTGCAAAATCGTAGCCGGCTTCTGTTGTAAGCGGCAATAAACTTAATATACCGGGAAAGGCAGAGAACATGGTGAGCAATTCTTTTTTAGTATGTTTCCTGTCCAGCATATTCAGTGAATTAATGATGGCATCATTACCAAATAAAACGGTGGGTATGCGGAACGAGCCACCCAGCGGTGAACCAAGAAATAATAATTTAAATCCGCTGGATGCATTTAACCGCTGCCAGGTGGCATCATAATTAATAATGAAGTCGCGTACAAGCACACCACCCATAGAATGGCCGATGATCTTTATCGGCTGCTCATATTTAAGCAACTCAATTATTTTGTCGTTGAATTCTTTTGCACAATCATTTAACTGCTTACGCCAGTCGAACGGGTAAATAATCACATCATAGGTTTGTTGTAACCTGTTAGCCAGTTGCCCGTAAGATGTTTTTATAAGTGAAGTAGCGGTAATAGATTTATCATCCACATGCTGCAGGTCCATCAATCCTCCAAATACCGCTCTTAAATAAGCGATCCATATCTTATTTTTTTTGTTTGATAAATTAGACCCCATTATACCCGGCAGTAGAACAACAATCGGCCTTTTACCTAATGAAAGATCTTTGTAGGGATAGAGTTCGCCATGTTCCAGGCCAAATATACCCCTGTCGCTTGCAGGCACTTCATATTGCGATACAATTGTATAGCCGGGTATCAGCTCGCCATCGCCTGTTTTTAATGCCAATGCAATGGCCTGCCTTGTTTTATTGTTGAAAAAATATTTTACATGGTTCACCTCTTCGCCCTGGTCGAAAAAATACTGGATCTTTCCTTTCCTGTTTGCACCCAGGTACATAGAGTCTGTATTTACCACCAGGTCGTTGCGCTGGCTGTAAAACAGTTTTCCCAATATTACCAGTAAGCCGCTTACACTAAGGCTTATTTTACCATTGCCAGATATTACAGCCAGTGAACTGCCATCAATGGCAACATCATCTGCCCTGTCGTTTAATATTTTTATAAAAGGAGAATCCGGGCTTTGTGCTTCCACACCGGGCAATACATTAACGTTATCTTTTGTTCTTATAGTTTCTGCTATCAATTCTTTAATGATATCTGCAACAGGATTTAACGGGCCGCCAAAAAGGTTAAAGAAAGCGTTCATGATTGTATCCAGCCGCTTTGATGCCAGTTTGGTACCTGCAGCCGGGCATGCTACCCGTATAAATTTTTTGACCTTTATTTTCTTATTCAGAAATGCTTTATCAAGCGCTTTAATACAATCGATATCCTGCTGCCTGCCTTCAGCTTTAAGCAGTTTTATATTATCATCCGCAAAACCGATCTTACTACCGTCGCTGTTGATAGCATAACGGCAAAGAATATCCCCAACTATCCCTCCTCTTGAGTGGCTGATGATATGCAGGTCGGCCGAATCCGGTAATTGCTTTACCATATCAAGCACGTTTTGCAAAGGGCTTTTTGAAAGTGTACGATGTTGAAATGCCAGTACATTTTTATCGTACCTGCTGTAAATAAAATCCCATACATCAGCATTTTTAAGCTGGCCAAATGCACCAATTGTATTGGAGTTGGTGCCGTGTATAAAAAGTAAAAAAGGCTTATCGGGAGTTTTATTTTCAAAGCCTGATAATTTAAAATCCTTTTCAAGCCTGAATAGGCCTTCGCCGTCAATCATTAATTTATCTTCCAGCCTGCCTGCTATTTCGCCAATGCCGCCTGCAATTTTTTTCTTTGTAAAAACATTCAGCAGCTTTAACGCTAAACTGCCCAATATCCCCCTGTCGCTATTGGCGTTTGAAATATTAACGGGTAATTCAAACGCATTATCCGCAGACCGGTTGTATGCCATTTCCACTTCGGGAAATAATTCATGTAATGTTGCCGGATCGCACATCCAGGTAGTACCATCATCAAATACAAATTCAAATAACTTATCATTGTCTTTAACGTCTATCACATGAGTTTGCTGCACATCCCTGTTGGCACCACTGATAATATAACTTGCAACAGGTACAAGATTGGGAGTTATTGAAGCGACAGGTACCGGCTGCTTTTCGCCTTTAATAGCAATGTTTTTAATTTTCATGGTCATTAAAATTATTTATACAAAACAGGTTTACCCTTTTATAAAATAAATGAGGCAGATGATCCGGATGCTTTGAACAAATGCTATTGCGCTACGCAGGTTAACATTGAGGTTTAAAATAAGAATCGGATAAAAGCTCTTAACTGGAGTCAGAGGTAGTACTCTCGAAGGGGTTTATACATATAAATGTAAAACTTTATGTGAAAGAATCAAATTTTAATGCGCTTTCTTTTTTAAATATTTGGGGGTATGTTTTATAGCAGAGTGATCAGCCTTTTGGCCACCGTGCTTATCTGCACCCAATCTTTATCAACCTCTTCCCCGTTTAAAAAATAAAAAGGCGTAAAATTATCTTTGGTAATCCTGTCCAGGCTGCGGAAAGGCTGGCCGGCCTTCCAGGTAGCATTGGCAAAGCGCTCCAGTAATTCCTTGTCTTGTTTATTAATGGTGCCATCTAGTATCGATTGTACAATAGCAGAAGGCAATTTTTGTTCTGCGTCGGCCAGGTAGGCCAATCCACATTCCAATGCATAAAAACCGGCAAGGTTGGTGGCTACTTTTTCTTCAAAAAGATTTTTCATTTTCACTGCAGTATCGTCCCCGGGTGTAAGAAATGGTGGCACAGGTTTGTTTAAATCAGTATAGTAAGCAGCTTCCAGATGAGCGGCCATTTCCAGCGCAAATGTTTTATCCTGCATCAGCTGGCTTATCTTTTTAAACTGCTCTTCTTTTGACTGATCTGCCATAGCTGTTATTGCTGCCAGCAACTTTACTGCCGCAGCCAAAACCTGGTCATGGTCTTTTTGTATTTCTGCTGCAGATAAAAAAGAAGCCACCATAAAATTATCCCTTGTAATGCGTTGCAGGCTCCTGAAAGGTTGTGCCGCCTTCCATGTGGCATTGGCAAAACGATTCAGCAATAACACTTCTGCCGAGTCCAGTTCTTTATTGATGATTTTCTTTAACCAGTAAACCGGTGTATTTCCTTTTTGTGCTGTTAATACACCAATACCACATTCCAGTGCATAAAAACAGCCGATGCTGGTAGCAATCTTTTCTTCCTTTACGCTTTTGGCAATGGTTTCGTTTTTTGCTGCATCAAAGGCGGGCATTGTTTTTTTTAACGCGGTGTAATAGGCTGAATCCTGCGTTGCTGCAATGGCAATGGCCAATGAAGAATCTCTTAACAGGTGATTTAGCTTGGTGAGTTCTGTTTGTATTTTTTCCTGTTTGTTCATTTGCTTTTTTTGTGCCGTGGTACAAGCTGCAACTGATACTATCAATAGTATACTTTGTAAAAAGCAGTGCCGTTTCATATCGGGGGCTTTAATTATTGAAAGATAAAAAAAATTACAGTAGCAATATACTGCAACATTCAAAAGATCATAAATACTACTATCAGGGTATTGCCCGGGCATTTTATTCTGTCTATTTTACCGGCGCCTTCCCTTTTAACCTTTTTAACTTTTAAATTCAACAGCATGCAATTCAATAAAATTACCAGTGCTTTATTTTTTTCCTTTTTGATTTTTTTTGCATTGGTTTCCTGTACAAGGAAAGATGCTGCTGCAGATGTACCAATAAATGCAGCCTTTGAGATGGACCCGCCAATAGCCAATGATGTGATGATCAAAAAAATTAAGGGCGATGACAATAATGTACTGATGGTAGCTACATTTACTGATACCCGTTTAAAAGAGCCTTTTTTAGCTTTTAACTTTGACACAACAAAAATGGTGATGAGGGATGATGGTAAAGAGGGAGATGAAAAAGCCGGTGATGGCTTGTATTCTGCCAAAGTAAATACCAATGTTAAAGAGTTTGAACAAACTGCCCGGGGCTATTACAAACTGGCGGCCGGTGCAAGACGTTTTGTATTTAAAGGCCGTTCAATTATTGCTGATACAATCAATACAGCTTTTGATGCCCGCAGATTTAATGATGGTGATTTTGTTTCGATAAAAAATCTTCCGCCACCGCCGGCACCGGCTGCATTAAAAGATCACAGCCTGATGATAACAGATCTTAACGTGGTAGAAGACCCTGCAAGAACTTTTAATTTTTGCACGCAAACCGGCAATATTGACGGTGCATGGACATTTAAAACACTAATGAAAAACCTTGCCGCTACTTCACCGGGCGCTGTGGTTACTGATGTACAGTTATCTGATTTTGTGGATCATTTTTTTGCAGCCTGGTTAAATGTGGCTACTATCAATGGAGATCCGGTAAGTGGCCGCATTGAAATGCACCGCTCCATGCAGGGATGGGTTAACAAAAGCCAGACACTGCCACCACCAAGAGTACCTGTTGGAAAAATGGACATGAGGGCAATACCTTTTAAATTGATGGCAATAGTAAACCGTTTAGACCTGAGAGGTAATTCGGGATATGGTTTTTCTAATGCCGGGGAAGCAAGATTGGTTTTTTGCATGATGCGGCCCGATGGTTGCACGCCTATGCCGTTTACTATCATTTTTGAATATGGTGTACCTAAAAAAAATTGTGCTGCCGTAAAAGCTTTTGCACAGGAATGGTACGATCTGAATACACTTGCCTTTACGGACCCGCAATACAATATAAAATTACAGGCCATTACCGATCAGTTTACATTAGCGGGCACCAGCCCTTCCAAACCCAATCAAAATTCAATTAACCAGGTAAGGACAGATGAATTTGCACTTGCTGTTCCGCCATGGGAGCTAAGGGAATTTCATTTGAGCAATACCACTCATATGCTTGAGCCGGCTGCAGTAAAACAAACGCCGGCAAATATGTACAATGCAAAAGTTAATAATGCCGATGTGCAAAGGCTTGCCGCCTACATCAATGGTAACGAGCCTGCTATTTTAGCCAATAACTATACTGTGCCGGATAATTTCAGCGGCCATCCTTTCTTAGGCGGGCACGCATTTACCGGGCAAACTTCATTCCCCATCATTTCGCCTGTAGGTATGCCTTCGGGTATTGCACCACATCACTGGAACGGAACTGTGGCAACCGGATCTGCGTTTATTAATAACAGTGATGCCCGGCAGATTTTTTCCATAAATACCTGCAGCGGCTGCCATGGCGGCGAAACGCAAACTGCATTCACCATGATAGATCCCGTTCCTTTTGGTACGCAGGCAACCCTGTCGGGCTTTTTAACGGGCACACCAGGTAGTTCCTTTGGTGCTATTGCGCCTGTAGACCTCGATGGCAATAATGGTATTATGAATGTACCTGATCCTGCAGGCAGGGCTTCTTCTAATTTATTAAGAAGGTTTAACGACCTGCAACGAAGGGCTGATGACCTGCAGGTATTGGTGAGTTCGTCGTGCAAATCTGTATTTACTATTCGTGATATTTTAATACATGCACCACTAAGGTTTACCGAGTAATAGCAGTTTTATAAATACCGGAAAGGGTTGATAATATAATCAATCCTTCTCCCACTTTCTTGTGGAGGAACCATTGTATTGCAACATGGTCCAGCCATTTGCCCTGGCTTTTTTAAATAACCGTTTTCGTAGTTTTTTCGGATACAGTATTTTCCGGTAGGTTTTGCTATATGAATAGGCAGGCAAAATATTTAATTGTGCTAAAATTTCGTAGGCAGCAGCGCCACAGCGCATACCTGCAAGTGCATAATCGTAAGGTGTTTGTTTTATGTATACTGCAGCAATACTATCAAAACTTTGTTTTTGCTGCCTGCTTACCGGTATATAAACGATCGTTCTTTTTACGCTATCGGGGTTACCACCCAGGATTCCATAAAAATCATTTTGGGAATGAATTGCGTAATGACTATGCCGGTTGTTGTTTTTAGCAAACCAGTGAAATTTTCCACTGGGTAAAAAATTCACGATCCTGTTGCTGTCGCCTTCAATACCTACATGGCCGCCCAGTATGCCACCAAACCATTTTTGTTCTGTTGCCCTCCAGGCTTTCAAAGGTTTTGAGCCATACAGGAAATGTACTTTTAAAAAGCAGCTGTCTTGCGCAAACATTTGCTGCGCAAGCAAACAAAAAATAAGTAACAATATTTTTTGCACGGTATACGGCTTTTATGTTTTACTAAAACAGCACCTGCAATTCATATGCAGGTGCTGTTTTAAATATTTTATTACATTAGCTGGTACAGGCATTGTAATTACAATGCTTTTCCTTTAGATAAGGTTTCTACTGCATTACTCATCACTTTTTTAGTTTCTTCATTTGGTGCCTGTGCCATGGCAGCTTTAGCATATTCCAAAGCCTTTTTAAAATCACCGGCTGCAGAGTAGCCTCTCATTAATCCTGCATTGGTAGGCCATATCCCTTTGAATTTTTTATAGTTCAATTCAAATACTTCAATGGCTTCCTTTACTTTATTTTCGGTAAGTAATTGCCTGCCGTAATTATGCAATTCTGTAACACTGGCATTGTCCATTGCAGCCTGCATCATTTTTGCCGCTTCTTCTTTTTTATTCAGTTTGTTTAATAAACCGGCCCTGGTAGATAATGCCCTGAAAGAGTTAACACCACCTAAAGCAGGGTCAACAGCAGAGTTGATCCACACCAGTGCTTCATCTGTATTTACATTATTCTGTAAGCACCAGGTTGCTGCGGCCTCCAGGCTTGGAGGATCGAAACCTGCAGCACCGCTCATTTGTGCACGTATATAGGCCAGCGTGGTTTTTACCAGGTCAACTTCCACCGTAAAAGGAATGCGCCAACGCTCCCACTCTAAACTAAGTTCAACAGATGTATTGGTTTGTTTTGAAAAAGTATACTCTAATCTTTCCTTACTTTCTTTCATATCCTTTTGCTGGTGTGTGGTTACACGTAACACATCCATATCACTTTTATAAAAATAGCTGCCCCAGCCGGCGGTATTTTTGTTAAAGATGAGTGTGCAGGAATCGGGATACAATGCAATAAAGAAACCATACTTACCTGCAGCCAGTGGCACACCATTAATAGTAACATCGGTTGAAAAAGAAATGGTGGTACTTTCATCGGCTCCGGCCCTCCACGGCGATTGTACATAGGAACCAAAACCCAATACAGAAAATCCATAATAAGCCACATCGGTGCCCCATATTTTTCCTTCACGACCTTTTACGCCGGGGGCATTCCAGGTAACGGCAATTTCGGTGGCACCCAGCTGCCTGGCGGTTTTACATTTATAATTTACATTCCCGTCGGGCATCCGCATCATTTGCGCAGTGGCCGTATTGTACATCAACAACAATAAGAGGGAATAAAAAACACTTGTAATGGCGATACTTTTTTTCATAAACAGCTATTTAATTTGAATGAATAAGCAGTATAAAAGTAACCTGAAAACGGCAGACTTTATTTCCGTTCATATAAAAGGAAGCAGCAGTAGCCGGGCCTACCGGCAATGATTTTATTGCCGCCGGGCACAGCTACGCAGAAGAGTAACTTTACTCCATTATAAAAAATACCTTCCATTTTTTGTGATTTATTTTGTAATTCACACACTAATGAAGGGTAATATATTTTTGATGGATAAAAAAGAGGATTTTGTACAGCTCATAAAAGCGAATGAAGGCATCATTTATAAGATCACTGCCGTGTATGCCGGTAATGCCGAAGATCAGAAAGACCTGTACCAGGAAATTGTGTACCAGCTTTGGAAAGCACATGATTCTTACAGAGGTGACGCCAAAATAAGTACCTGGATCTATCGCATTGCTTTAAATACTTCCATTGCACATATCAACAAAGAAAAAAAACAAGGTTACAAAGTACCTATCGATTTTGAACTTTTAAATACAGCCGGTGAGGCAGATAAAGCAACCGAAGAGCGGCTTACAGTTTTATACACTGCCATTAAGCAACTCAGCATTGTGGAAAAAGGTATTGTACTGCTTTTCCTGGATGGCAACAGCCATGAAGAGATAGCAGCTATAACAGGGTTCACCAAAACAAATATCGGCACACGCCTGGGGCGCATCAAAGAAAAATTAAGATCACAAATAAAACAATAATAGTATGGAACTTGAACAAATGCAAACGCTGTGGAACGAATTATCGGCCAAAGCAGACAAACAAAAGGCCTTAACTGATCAACTGATTATAACCATGACAAAAGAACGGTATAAAAACAGGTTTCAAACCATACAGCATTACGAAACCATGGCCAGTTTTGTGGCTGCAATAATGGCTATTGCTGTATTGCTAAACCTGGGTAAGTTAAATACCTGGTACCTGATGGCCTGCGGCATTTTTACGGCGGCTCATCTTTTAATTTTACCACCGCTGGTATTATCCTCTCTTAACAGGATAAAGAACATCAGCATCAGCAATAAAAATTATAAAGAAACTTTACTGGCTTTTGCAAAAGCTAAACAATGGCTTTTGTTTGTACAGCGGCTGGCCATTTTTCTCAACTTTATTTTAATGCTTACGGTTTTACCTGTAGCCATAAAGCTCATTGATAATAAAGATATTTTTGAAATGAATAACCCGATGTGGTTTTGGATCATCCCTGCAATAGTACTCATTTTTGTGGTAACCTCTGTATGGGGCTACCACTGGTACCGGCGCAATGCCAGGAGTGCAGCGCTCTTGCTGGGCGAACTGGAAAATTAAGCTTCTAAACACCGCATAGGTTTTCATTCTTTCTTTCCGATATATCATTTCATTATTAAAACCCGTCACTTTGCGTAAGGCTGCCTATTTAAAAAGGTTATTTTTAAACATGAGCATTGCGATAGCAATATTTGTATGTTTAACTTTCGTGAGTTGTTTTGCACGGCTGCAATACCATATGAATTTTGAGATAGGTTTACCCTTTACCAACTACTATCAACTCTTTCATTATGTAGAACGTTCGTAAATACTCCTGTAAAAATCAACTTTCGTTAAAACATCACCGGTAGTATAAACTCTACCTGTAACAGGCTGAATGTACTATCAGCAAACAAGCATATTACTATTAGATTGCATCTGACTACCCGATCAACTTCATTAAATCTGCAATTGTAATAACCAGTATTAAACGCTTGTATGAATAAATCATGGCTGTGGTATTTAATTTTGCTTCAATGCAATAGCTTTTTCTGCAGCGCACAGAGCAACCGTATTCCATTTGAACATATCGGAATTGCAGAAGGTCTTTCTGAAAGTAATATCCTGAGTATTGTACAGGATAACAGGGGGTTTATGTGGTTTGGATCGTGGGACGGACTTAATAAATATGATGGCTATAAAATAACGGTATATAAAAATAAGCCGGGTGATAGTTCTTCGATCAGTAATAATTATGTCAACGAAATCTCCGAGGATAAAAATGGAAATCTATGGGTAGCTACAAATGAAGGCCTGAATTATTTTGACCGTTATAAAGAAGTATTCAGAAGATTCAGGCATGCCGACAATAACGTAAATAGTATCCGGCACAATATTATCAATTCGGTATTAGCCGACAGGCAGGGCAAAGTATGGATTGGTACAATGGATGGATTAGATCGTTACGACCCTGTGAAAAATAAATTCGAGCACCTTAATGTATTGGGGAGTGGAGGCAGTTTAAATACTACTTGCGGAGTGAAAAAAATATATGAGGACAGCCACGGAAACATATGGGTGTGTAATTTAAATGAAAACGGCATTAGTTTGTTTGACCAGGGCAGGAATACCTTTCTTAATATCAGGCATACTGCATCCGGCAACTCTATTGGTGGTAATAACATAAATACCATTTTTGAAGACAGCAGGAACAGGTTATGGTTTGGTACCAATGGCAACGGCCTGGATCTTTATGATGCATCTGCCGGCAGCTTCAGGCATTTTAAGCATGATGATAATAATGTGAATTCTATTGTTACCAATGTAGTATTGGCTATTAATGAAGATGCTGATCATAATGTATGGGTAAGCACAGAAAACGGGGGGCTGTCTGTTTTTAATGATGTTGCTGGTAAATATTTTACTTACCGGCACGATGAAATTGATAAAGAAAGCATCAGCAATAATTCGGTGTATTGTATTTATAAAGATGATAAAGGAAATATGTGGCTGGGCAATTTTGCCGGCTGGATAGACATGGCCATCAGCGACAAATTATTGTTTACACATTACAAACACACAACGGATAATAACAGCCTTAGCAATAACCAGGTGCTGAGCATAATGGAAGACAGCAAGAAAAAAATATGGCTGGCAACAGATGGCGGCGGGTTGGATGTATTTGATCCGGCAACGGGTTACTTTGAACATTACAGGCACAAAAAAAACAACTCAAATACTATAGCCGGAGATAATGTATTGAATACACTGGAAGACAGTAAGGGCAATACCTGGATAGGAACATGGGTAAATGGCATCACCGTGATGAATGCCAGACGAGAGGTGATCAAACATTTTAAACATGACCCTGCTGATCCTGCAAGTCTTTCCAGCAACAATGCCTGGAAAATATTTGAAGACAGGGATAAAAACATCTGGATAGGCACTTATGGCGGAGGATTGGAATTATTGAACCCGGATGGCAAAACCTTTACGCATTTTAAGCATAGTGATGCCGACAACAATAGTATTGCAGGAGAAAATATTGTGAATATTCTTGAAGACAGGCAAGGTAACCTATGGCTGTGTACCGAGAGCAAGGGGCTGGATTTACTGGATAGAAAGCAAAACAAATTCACCCATTTCAGGCATAATGACCGGGGCAATTCAATTAGTAATAACAACATCAATTCCGTTTACGAAGATGATAAAGGCAATTTATGGATTGGCACCATGGACGGATTGAATTTTTATAACCGGGAAACCGGCTTGTTCACTATATACAAAGTCAGTAATGGCCTTGCAGGCGATTACGTGTTTGGCATTTTGGAGGATGCTAAAAAAAATCTCTGGATCAGCACCAACAATGGTATTTCACGGTTTGATCTTTTGAATAGAACTTTTGAGAATTATTCTGTTACCGATGGCATACAATCTACCGAGTTTAAACAACTGGCAGTTTGTAAAACCGGTGATGGCATGATGTATTTTGGTGGCATTAATGGGTTTAACCAATTTTTACCTGGTAGTATCAGGCGTAAATCATTCGACCCGCCATTGGTCTTTACTGACTTTACGGTATTCAATAAAAAAATACCGGTAGCACTCAACAGCAATATGCCCTCTACGCTAACGCAAAGCATCAGCGAAACAAAATCAATAATACTGCCCTATTCAAGTTCTGTTTTTTCTTTTGAATTTGCGTCGCTTAATTATACCGGTAAAGAGAGAAAACGTTATGAATATATGCTTGAAGGTTTTGATAAAGGATGGATAGAAGCAGGTATTTCCAGAACCGCCACCTATACTAATCTCGATCCCGGATCGTATATCTTTAAGGTAAAGGGTTTAAATAATGAAGGCAATCCATCACCCGGTGTTGCTACCATACAACTTACAATTAAACCTCCGTTTTGGCTAACCTGGTGGTTCAGGATAATAGTGGTGTTTACTATTATTGGTATTTTCCTGGTTATCTACACCTTCAGGGTAAAAGCAATTAAACAGCAGAAAAAAGAATTGGAAAAGCAGGTTAATGCACAAACTTATCAATTACAAGTTGCGGCTTTGCAGGAACGGAAAGCCAGGCAGGAAGCGGAAAATGCACATGTGGAAACTATACTTGCCAATGCCGCACTGGAAAGATCAGAATACCGGTACAGTACTTTGTTTCATGAAAGCCCGCAACCCAAATGGGTATACGATATTGATTCATTAAGGATAGTGCAGGTAAATAAAGCTGCTGTAGCACATTACGGTTACAGCGAAGAGGAATTTCTTACCAGAACTGTAATTGACCTTATTCCGGATGACGAACAGCTGAATGAAGCCGCTGATTCACTATTCAGGTGCAATACCAATAAAAACGCTTTTACAGCAAGACAAAAACATATAAAAAAATGCGGTGAGATCATTGAAGTAGAATTACACGGCAGTACTATCAGTATTAATAATAAAGAATACAAATTGTTCATTGCAATAGACATTACTGAAAAGATACTCTTTGAAAATAAGCTGGCCAAAGCCATCATAAAAACACAGGAGGATGAACGATATGAAATAGGCAGCGAACTTCATGACAATATATGCCAGATACTCGCCTGCAGCCAGATGAATATATCCATGCTGAACCATTCATTACCGGATTCCCTGAAGCTGTATTATGAAAATAGTAAAATGTATACCAAACAGGCATTGGACGAGATACGCAATCTTTCTCACCGGCTGGCACCCTCCTTTTTAGGAGAGGCAAAATTTGAAGATATTATTAGTAAACTGGCAGCATCCATTAATATTGATAAAAAGTATGAGATCTCGGTTTATTTTTATGACTCTGTAAGGGATGAACTGTTGAGCAGGGATATACAACTTACAGCATACCGTATACTACAGGAGCAGCTAAGAAATATTGTTAAGTATGCCCATGCTTCTGAAATTTGCATCGATGTAATGATCACTGCTAAAAACGAACTGGAAATGCAAACGTCTGATAACGGAATTGGTTTTAACCTGGCAGCAATCAACAATGGTATTGGTATTGCCAATATGAAACGCCGGGCTGAATTATTTTCAGGCTCCATTGATTTTGATACAGCTCCGGGCAGAGGCTGCTGCATCACTGTAATTATTCCGTTACAAAATAAAATAAATGAACAGCCTGCACCAGCCTTAAAGTGATCATCCGTTTAGGTTAAAAGGTTGTAATCGGCATCGCTCACTTTTT
This sequence comes from Ferruginibacter profundus, assembly GCF_054783275.1. Lineage (NCBI taxonomy): Bacteria > Pseudomonadati > Bacteroidota > Chitinophagia > Chitinophagales > Chitinophagaceae > Ferruginibacter > Ferruginibacter profundus. The sequence continues at coordinate 1,163,861 of NZ_BAAGQW010000001.1, forward strand.
CCATCCACTCAACCATTTTGCCATTAAGATTTTCCTGTATTGCAATATGTGTCATTGCAGTAGTAGCAGTAGCGCCATGCCAATGCTTCTCTCCTGCTGCAAACCATACCACATCCCCGGGATGAATTTCTTCTACAGGCCCGCCTTCATGCTGCACCCAGCCGCAGCCTGCCGTTACAATTAATGTTTGCCCCAGCGGATGTGTATGCCATGCCGTTCTTGCGCCGGGCTCAAAGGTTACACTATTGCCTGCAGCCAGCGCAGGTGCAACGGGCTGAAACAATGGGTCGATACGTACACTGCCGGTAAACCAATCCTCCGGGCCTTTAGCCGATGGCTGCGAGCCTGCTCGTTTTATTTCCATAATGAAGATTTTTTTTGAATACGAATTTAATGAAGTTAAAAATGCCCCTGCTTTTTATCATCCGCCAATTACAGGGCAAGTTGTCGTTTTCCCATAATTTATACCCGGCTTCATTTTATATAAAAGGAATTACCATTACAGGATTTCCAGGATGAACATGCTGTGCAAAATTCTTATTATGATAAATTGTTATTTTTTGATAAATAATTTGTACTTTGTTTTCAGCAAAATATTTTATCACCAAAACATATGCATGGATAAACTCTACCTACACCTACATAATGCAAATAAAAATTTTAAAAAGCAGTTTTTAAGTACCGGCTTAATACTCTTTTTTATTGTGCATCCGGGTACACGTGCTACTGCACAGTGCATACCCGCCCCTACTGTAAATACGGTTGCCAGCCAGGTGGTTTGTAATAAGGCCGCAACTACAACTATTGTATTTTCGGGTACTGCCACCAGTTATAACTGGACCAATAGCGATGCCTCAATCGGCCTTGCATCCGCCGGTACGGGTAATATCCTTTCATTTACCGCATTAAATGGTACCGCAAGCCCTGTTACAGCCACTGTTACTGCAACCCCGGTAGCAGGTGCCTGTACCGGTACTCCGGTTAGTTTTACCATCACCGTAAACCCCTCGCCGGCAGTTGTAGTTACACCCGTTACCAGTTGCGGCACTGTGGCGGGAGGCCCCGGCCCCTGTAACCCGATCACAGCAAGTGGTGCGGATAGTTACACATGGTCGCCATTTACAGGATTGTATACCAATTGTACTTTTACTATTCCGTATACCGGAGCAAATGTAGCTACCGTTTACGCAGCACCGCAAGGGTATACTGCATATTCGGTTACGGGAACTACAGCAGCCACAGGCTGTTTAAATACAGCAAAGGCATTTATAAACTACACCCCTGTTGCCCCGGTGGTAACACCTGCTTCGGTTTTTATGTGCCTGAATGATGCACCGGTAAAATTAAAAGTAGTAGCACCCACCTCAACAATCCAGTTTTGCTCCGGACCTGTAAATATTCCGGTGCCTGATAATAATGTTGCAGGTGCATCGGGCAATGTTACTGTAACCGGGGTGCCGGCGGGTTGCCCGGTCAGCGCTGTTTTTGTAAATATAAATATGACGCATACCCGAATAGGCGATATGGTATTTGTATTGAAAGCGCCCAACAACCAGGTACTCAATCTCGATTACCGCATTGGCGCCACAGGAAATTCTGCAGCCACTTCCGGCTTTATCAACACTACCTTCAGTTCAAACGGAACGGCAGCATTAAGCACTGGTACCAGTCCTTACACAGGTGTTTTCAAAGCTGACGCACAAACCGGGGCTGCTGGTGGACTAGGAGTGCCAGGCCCCACCGGAATGCTACCAACTGTAACAAACTGGGCTGCTCTGTTGAGCATTCCAAACGGGAACTGGACCTTAGGCTTTTATGATGCTGCCACAGGAGAAACCGGTACTTTAACTTCCTGGTGCCTGAGTTTAACTTACTCCTGCAGCAGCAATGTAACCACAACAGCAGCTGTATGGTCGCCGTTGGCAGGATTATTTATTGATGCCGCAGCAACAATACCCTATACCGGCAATACAACAGATTCGGTTTGGGTAAAGCCTGCGCCAGCAGGCGTATACACGTACCAGGTAGTTAACCAGGGTTTGCCTTTACCACCTGTTGCATTCTCAAATTCCTCAGCAATTACAATTCCTGCGGGAGGCGCTGCAACAACTTATCCCGCCAATTTAACGGTGAGTGGCCTGCCTGCTACTGGTGTTACCATTAAATCGGTAGTGCTTAATAATTTCAGCCATACCAGGTCAGAGGATGTGGATATTGTATTGCAATCCCCAACAGGACAGAATATGATATTGATGTCTGATGTGGGCAGTGGTTCTTCCACCAATGCTACTTATACTTTTATGGATTCCGGCCCGGCAATGAGTATTACTGCAGCAAATGCAACCGGCACTTATAAACCTACCAACAATGGTACACCGGATAATTTTCCTGCACCGGGGCCGGGTGCAATATCGCAGGCAGCCCCTGCAATAAATACTTTTACAGGTAATTTTAACGGCACCTGGAAATTGTTTGTACTGGATGATGACGGCACCGCAGACCAGGGAGCCATTGCCGGTGGTTATACCATTAATTTTGACCTCGGATCACCCGGCTGTACTTCCACCCCAAGAACGGTGGTTGTAACCGTTGGTATGCCCGCTACTATTACCACACAACCGGTTAACCTGGCCGTATGTACTGATAAAGTTGCGTCCTTTACCGTAGTTGCGGCCGGTACCGGGTTAACCTATCAATGGCAGGTAACCACCAATGGCGGCGCCACTTATTTAAATATCACTGATGGCGGCGTGTACAGCGGTGCCACTACTGCCACGCTTTCTATTACAGCACCGCCCTTAAGCATGAGTGGTTACAGATACAGGGTAATCATTAACGGTAGTTCGGCATGCACCGCGACGGTATCCAATTCAGCAACACTTACCGTTAACCCTTTGCCCGTTATTACTATCTATTCGCATCCTTACCACAAACTATTGCCCGGTTTAAGTACTACCATATCGTCTATAGTAGCTCCTAATGCTGCCGCAACCTACACCTGGCTGCATGACGGATCAGTAGTGGCGGGTGCAACTGCCGATACCTTCCTGGTAGATTTTAACAATATAGGGTTATACCAGTTACGGGTAACCGATATCAACGGATGTACCAGCCTTTCTGATACCATGAGCATCAGGGATTCTGCACATGGCAAAATGTTTGTTTTCCCCAATCCTTCCGGCGGCAGGTTCCAGCTAAGGTTTTATAATGCACCCAATACTGCATCACCAAGAACTTTGACTGTTTATGATAATACCGGGCAACGGTTGATCACAAGGTCTTACACCCAAACCATGTCATACGAAAGAATTGATATTGATGTAAGAAGCAATGGCAAAGGCCTTTACTGGATTGAGCTGACAGACAAAGATGGCAAAAGGTTAGGACTGTCGCGGCTATTGGTTCAATAACTGATATACTACAGCTAAAACGATAAAAATCTCTCCTGCTGCAGGGGAGATTTTTTATTACGGGTAATATTGTGTATAGTCAGCTGTTATTTCTTGACCAGCTTTTGTTGTATTTTTATCGTTTGAAAAAAGCCGGGTAACTCTCCTGGCCGTTGCAGATAAACCTGATACAAATAAATTATGAAGCCATTAAAATTATCCCGCTATAAAACCGGAAAAATTACCCGCCTGTTATTATTATTTTGCTTTTTGTTATGCCGGGCAAATGCATCAATGGCGCAAACTGCAGAATCAAAGGCAGATTCCGCAGCAGTTATAAAAACCATGAATGAGTTTGTGCATGTTTTCAATTACCTGGAATGGGAAAAATTTATGACTTTTTTTGATGATGCTGCCACCGCATTTTTTCCGCCTTCGACTAAAACACCTGCACGTGCCGATAACAAAGCGGCGATCGGCATTATTTTTAAAAAAGTATTTGAAAATGCAAAAGGGCAAAAAACAGCACCGCCTTATCTCGATATTGTGCCCGAAGACCTGAAAATACAATTAACAGGAAATATCGCTATTGTTACATTTCACCTGAAAGACCCGGATATGCTGGGAAGGCGGACAATTGTACTACAGAAGAAAAACGATCAATGGCTCATTATTCACTTGCATGCATCGGGGATAGCCACTAGTAAATAAAGGAACCATTAATTGCACCTGAAATCCCTGTCGCTTAACAGCGGTAAACGCAGTTTTGCTTTACAATTGCCACAAAAGCCTACATTTCATTACTTGATTTTTACAATTCATCGTTTACGATCATACATTTTAAACGACGGGTTCATATTTTTGAGCAAACCTGTAAAGCACCTGCTATTTGAAAAACAATTTTTATACACCTGGAGAAGCCTGTTTTAAATCTGTACTACATTCCATCTGGCAGGTGGATCACTACAGCAATTTTAGTAAAGAATATATTTTACCCAAGGGTGTAGTGGAAATTATTTTCAACTTCAGTGATGGTGCGCCGATACTGGCACAATTACAAAATACGGTGCAACAATTACCGCATTGTTTTATCAACGGCTTTAACACAACACCTGTACAAATACGATTACCCAGGCAACAGGTATTTTTTGGTGTGGTGTTACAGCCACTGTCCATAAAAAAAATATTTGGTTGCCCGGCAGGAGAATTTGCAGACACTACAGTGGAGCTTCCGCTTATAGACAAATCCTTAAATGCTCTCTGGCATCAATTAGCAGAAAAAGATAATTTTGATACAAGGGTTGCTGTTTTTCTTAACTGGATCAGCAGGAAATGTATTGACTGGTTGCCACAGGAGCAACTGATCAATAATTTTTTGTACGCTGCACACCAACACGAATTATCAGTACAACAATTAGCCCATATAATATGTTATTCTCCCCGGCATTTATCAAGAAAAATAGAGGAAGCCACAGGTATGAATACGGAGGAAATTCTGTTATATAAAAAATTCCAGCATGCAGTACAGCTTATTCACCACACCAATTTACCGATGACGGCGATCGCTTATCAAAGCCAGTTTTCTGATCAATCGCATTTTATACGAACTTTTAAAACTTACAGTAAAATGACACCCGGAGCATACAAACGGAATAAGAGTGCGGTACAGGGCCATCTTTATGAAGATGTCCGTTAAATACAATTTTGCGCATGATGCTGCAATGATCTTTGCAGAAAAAAAATCATGAAAACAATTATTTTATTTCTTTCCATCAGCATTGCCAGCGGTGTACTGCTGGTAAATGTGTACACTTCCTTAATTGATGCCAGATCGTGGGGAAGCGATGTTCCGGTTTCTATTGCCACGGCAAGAGACTATTTTAAAACCGTAAACCCCGGAAATTTTTTCAGGATATTTTCGCCTGTAAACCAGTTGCTGGGTTTGCTGGTACTGGTATTATTCTGGAAGTATGCTCCTGCTGTAAGGTTTTATTTAGGCGGCGCCCTGCTGATGTACCTGGTAGCAGAAGCAATGACGTTTGGATTTTTTTATCCCAGGAATGACATTATGTTCAGAACTGCCCAACTCACCGATATTGAGTTGCTGAAAAGAACCGTATCAGAATGGCAACTGATGAATTGGGTGCGTTCTCTGGTGCTTTTGACAGGCCTCTTTTTTTCTTTCCTGTCGCTGCATAAAATTTATTCCCTTCACTAAAACAAATGGTACGGGCTCCTGTCATGTATTTCATTACTACAGGAGCCTGTATACTTTTACTTTATGCTTTCGATTTATAAATTTCTTCCCACAATGTTGCCATGTTGCCGGAGAAGATTGCTGCAGGAACAACATCCGACACCAGCCAGCTGCCTTCCGCTATTTCATCCTGTAGTTGCCCGTTATCCCAACCACTATAACCAATGAATAATTTAATATCATCTGTGCTGATCATTTTGTCATTAATACATTGCACTGCCTGTTTAAAATTACCGCCGTAATAAACAGCCTCATCCACTTTAATTCCGCCTTCAATTACATCGGGCCGGCGATGCAGAAAAAAAAGATGTTCCTGTTCAACTGGGCCGCCTTCATACAACGGTAGGGGTGGCGATTGTTTAAATTCTGTTAACTCATTAAATACACGGGGAAATATTTTGTTGATCACAAAACCTAATGCACCATCGGCATTATACTCCGCAATTAAGATCACTACCTTATCAAAGTTTGGATCATCAAGCGATGGTGTGCTGATCAATATTTTTCCGGCGCATACTGTCATGGTACCGGAAAGATAATAAGAGTATCACAAATATGCAGGTTAAAATGCAACAATATCATTGTTACAATATTCTCTGCCGGTTACAAGGTATTGAATTTTATTATTCTTCGCTTATAACTTAAATTTACAGATGCAAAATTTTAAGCGGGCTGCAGCAAAGTTGTTATGTATTGCATTATGCATACTACTTTATGGTTCCTCCTGTTTTATGCCCAATGGCCTGCTGGACCGGAACAAAAAAGCCAGCTGCGTTTTTTTTATTCCTGAAACAAAGGAAATAATTAAAGTTTGTAATGATGGCAGTTTTACTGCTATCACTGCTTTAGAGGTTAATGTAAAATATGATACCATTAAAATAATCAACGGTGGCCCGAGGGACAGGTTTACTTTAATTGACTTGCATAAAACCATCAGCTTTCCTTATAAAATGGACACCCTTATAAATTATAAAGACAAGGAAATAGTGATCAGCCTTAGAACAGATAACAGAGCATGCAGTTATGCTTTAAGTATGTTACCGGCTGATTGGGCAAAAGATACGCTGGCTTTTGAGTATTATTACAGGAGATAACGGGTTGGTTTTTGATGTAAAAATTCGTTTCTTTAGAATAAATAAAAGTTTCATGTTAATATTTCGCCTTATAGCAATACTTGTTTTTATGGTCTGCTCCCTCCCTGCTATGTCCCAGGTGCCCAAGCATATTTTTAATGAAAGTTCTGGGGAAGAGTTTGTTTCCAAAAATTTTACCAGTAAAATCAAACCGGTTAAACAAAGATCCGGTGTATATCATTTTGGTGAATCAGAAGGCGAATGGGATTTAGTAGTGCTTTGCAATAACGACAGTTTAATTATACAATTGTGGAGTGGCTTTTGGGGCGATAATTATTACAGCAAAAAGCAGGAGTGGTTTCACCTGTGCAGTACTTTTAATACCGTAACTGTTGATGGCAACAAATTTTACTTTGGCAAATACAGCGGGCAATTTACCGAATACAAAGAAGACAAGATTGCTACCAATACTATATTACTTTTTGGTGATCCGATCGGCGAAAGAACATATGGTAAGGATAGTGCTGAAGCCGGTTTCTATTCTTCCACTGCTGCTACTTTTTTTGATAACAAAGAATATTACCAGTTATCATTGTCCGTACAGCCCGACACTTATTTTGCAGGCAAAACAAAACAACAATTGAAGATCATGCGGAATTCAATTCTTGCCAAATACGGATTGCTATTCCAGGCCGGAGGGGAAATGGAAAAATATTTCAGGAAGAAAGAATGGTACAGGCCTTTTAAAAAAGAGGTGGGAGATTGCTTAACTACCATTGAACAAAAAAATATTGCAACGATCTTAAAGCTGGAGCAATTACAAAATTAGTTTTACTATTCAACCGGGAAAGATTATTTTACAATGCTTAAAAAGGTACTCAATAGTAAGCAGTGTATTATATTCCGGCAAATAATTTATACCTTCAGGGTGAACTCTTGTCTATGAAAAAAATTTCACTCCTGCTCCTTTTTGGCATTGTTGTTTTAGCAGGCTGTGCCATAAAAAAACCTGCTGCTGACGATGCCGAAAGCAAAGCCACCCAATTAATAAAGAACATCGACAGCACTACCATCAATTTTCTGAAAGAATGGAATTATACCATCAGGCCGCCACATTATGTTACCTGGACAAAAGTAAATGCAGTGGATAGCCTGGAATATGCAATCTTATATGAACCCGTTGGAGATACGGTGAACATAGAAATTTACGATATTAAAAATTTCTTACGTGATTACCAGGTGAACTTTAGTATTGACACTTCGTATGCCAGGTTAGATACTGTTTATCCCGGGTTTGACACTGCAACTGCCAGGCGCTCTCCTGCCGTTAGATTTTACAGGATTGCTGCTTATAAGAATACTGTTACCAGCATTTACCCCAATGGAAGAATCAGTGGCAGCAAAAATTTATTGGATACACCTGTTTTAATAAATGCTGTTTTTCCCGGTGCCAATCCATTTACTGTATTAAAAGCGGTTAATCAGAATGCGAATAAGTTCAGTACAGGATATTGCAGTTATGAACCTGCTAAAGGTAATTTTATACGCTTTGTATTTTATGATACCGGCAACGAAAATATTTTATACTACCTGCCTGACGATCTCACCATTAAGGATACAGCGTTATTTAAATGGGTAGATAAATTTTCAAAAGGAAAAAGATTGGGAAAGCACTGGATACTGGTGGAACAAGATGATTATAAATGACGACTGCAGGCCGTTGAATTTCTAATTCATTTGATTTAAAACAATAGTAGTTACATTTACAAAACTATTTACCTAAAATCCGGAAATGAAAAAATCAATCCTTTTAATTTGTGTATTGTTATTAACAGTAATGCCCGGGCTGTTTGCACAATACAAATATGCATGTTTTAAAAGCGAAGCCAATAAAAAAATACAACTGTCTGTTTATTTTAAAAAGAAGAAAGCCGTTTTTATAAAATACAAAGGGCAGAAAAAAAATATTCCTTTACTATATTCTGCTACGCAACAAACCGGTGAAGGTGCCGGCGCTCCTTCGTTTTTCTGGACAGAAACCTACCTGGTAAAAACAGGTAAAAAAATTACCGGCACTTATATTTTTACAAACGCCGGAGCCTACGAATTGCAGCTGACCTATACTGATTACAGAACCCGTAAAAAAACTTCATTCACCATTATCGAATCACTGGCGGGAGAGAATTTTTCGCCATACAGGGATACGCCTTGTTTTTAAGTAAATCAGTATTACACTGATAACTGATGCATGCCTTTTTACATTATATTAATCTACCAGATGACGGCCTTCTCAAATTCTACAAAAATATATTTACTAAAAAGACCTGTTGCGGAAATAGTACAGCAGTTTAGCAGTATAACAGCAGCAGATTTTAAAGAACGTTCTTCTATTTGTGGCAGACAGTTAGCTGCAGCGCCGGCAGAATTTGAGTTCTATGTTCCTGCTGCTTTCTTTACCAATATACCACAAATAAAACCTTTCAGAACGGAGATAAAAACCATATTAATACCTGAAGGAGAAAATACAAAAATAGTTGCTACCACAAAACCGAATCTTCTTTTTCTTCTTATTGCCATTCTATCTATTGCTGTCATGATAGTAGTTTGGTTAACACAAAAGGATTGGACAAATTTTAAATCATGGATTATCTATCCCCTGCTATTTATTGCCATGTTCTTTACCGACCGAATTTCAAAAAGCATTGTTGCAGGAACTTTAGAACGCTACATTTATAAGAAATAGTTTACTGTACAAATCATTAAATTTGCTTAAACTAAGCTTATGAAATATTTACTGGCCTGCTTTTGCTGTTGTTTTGTTTTTGTAACAGCGGCACAAAAAGTTGAATTACCTGCTGCAAAATTTATCAATAACGACAACAGTGCTTACAGCGCCCCCGCATTTGACGACAGTAAATGGGTGGAATTAAAAACCACTACCAACTGGGATAACCAGGGCTTTGGTACTTATGATGGATTTGGCTGGTACCGCATTCATGTGGTGATGCCGCATTTTTTTAATACCGGCAATCCTGTCCGCCTTTATTTAGGCCGGGCCGATGATGCCTGCGAAGTATATTTCAATGGCACATTGATCGGTAAATCCGGTGCCTTTCCTTCTGATAAAGGCGGCTACGTTACTACCTGGGATAAGGGCCTGGAATTTCACCTGGAATCCAACAACCCCTTAATTAAATGGGATGCCGATAATGTGATCAGTGTAAGAGTGTATGACGGCAACGGCCTCGGCGGGTTGTTTGGCCCCATGCCTTATATCAATGTAATGGACCTTATAGATGGCATAAAGATCAGCCCTGATCCTGTTGCTGCCACCAAAAGAAAAGTATTGTTCACCAATACCTTTGCCTCCACTATCAGCGGCAAATGTATTATTGAAAGCATTGATGAAGAGGGTCAATCTGTGATCAGCACCAGCACCACCGAAATTTCATTAGCTAAAGGCCAGGTAAAACAATTTGATATTCCGGCAGTAAAAGCCAACAGCCACAGCAGCTATGCTTTTACATTTATCGAAAACACTACAAAGAAATCAGTATCGGTCAAACAATACCTGCCTTACATTCTTACACCAAAGCCAGGCGATGCGCCACAGATCAATGCTGCAAAAGTGTATGGCGTTCGCCCTAACTCGCCCTTCATTTTTAAAATTCCTGCTACGGGCAAAAAACCATTGCAATACAGTGTGGACAATTTACCGGAAGGTTTTAAAGTGAATGCGCTTAATGGCGTAATAACAGGAAAGCTTAAACGAAGTGGCGACTACAAAGTTACTCTGGTGGTAAAAAACAAATCCGGTGTTGCTAAAAAAGAATTTACCATAAAATGCGGCGATGTATTGGCTCTCACGCCGCCGATGGGCTGGAACAGCTGGAACTGCTGGGGGCTGAGTGTTAGTGACGAGAGATTGAAAGCTTCGGCGAAAGCCATGATGGATAAAGGTTTGATAGACCATGGCTGGGCCTATATGAATATTGATGATGGCTGGGAAGCTGCAGTTAGAAATGCCAATGGCGAAATTGCAGCCAATAAAAAATTCCCGGATATGAAAAAACTGGGCGACTGGCTGCATGGCAACGGATTAAAATTTGGTATCTACTCCTCTCCCGGCACTACCACCTGCGGCGATTATTTAGGCAGCTACCAACACGAAATGCAGGATGCCACTACTTATGCCAGCTGGGGTATTGACTATTTAAAATACGACTGGTGCAGTTACGGAGACATTCATGATAAGAATGATAATTCTTTAGAGTCATATAAAAAACCATATGAAGTAATGCAGGCGGCCCTGCAAAAACAAAATCGTGATATTGTATACAGCCTTTGCCAGTATGGAATGAAAGATGTGTGGCAATGGGGCGAAACGGTGAATGGCAACTGCTGGAGAACAACCGGCGATATAACAGATACCTGGCAAAGCCTGAGCAGTATTGGCTTTAGCCAAACCAAACAATACCCGTATGCAAAACCCGGCAGGTGGAATGACCCGGATATGATGATTGTTGGGCAGGTTGGCTGGGGCGATTACCTGCACAATACAAGGCTTACACCTGATGAGCAATACACGCATGTAAGTTTGTGGAGTTTATTAAGTGCGCCGTTATTGATCGGCTGCGATTTAAGCAAGCTGGATGATTTCACCTTGAACTTATTAACCAATGATGAGGTAATTGCCGTGAACCAGGATGTACTGGGCAGGCAGGCCAAACAAATTCTTATCAGAAGTAACCCCAATGAAGGTGATTACCAGGTATGGGTGAAAGAGCTTGAAGGTGGCAGCCAGGCCATTGGTATTTTTAATACTTCTGATAAAAGCGAAGTGGTAAGGTTTCACTGGAACGAACTGTACCTATTGCCCAAACAACAAGTGAGGGACTTGTGGCGACAAAAAGACCTCGGTAATTTTGATGGGATGTTTTCAACAAGGGTTCCGGCACACGGCGTAACTTTGATAAAAGTTACGGCAAACTAATACCGTTAAAAAAAAGTGTACAGTATACAAGCTGCCGTTGCTGCAGCATTATACAGGCATAAAATGTAACGGCGTAGCTATTAACATTATTTATTTAGCAATTGGTATAACATGACGAAGTTATCAGTAAACATTAATAAATTAGCCACACTCCGCAATTCACGCGGCGGCAATAATCCTGATCTGATTCAAGCTGCAAAAGATATTGAACGTTTTGGTGCAGATGGCATCACCGTACATCCAAGGCCCGATGAAAGACATATCCGTTATGCAGATGTATACGACCTTAAAAAAATAGTGACCACCGAATTTAATATTGAAGGCAACTGTACCGAACAAAGTTTTGTGGACCTGGTTTTAGCCAACAGGCCTGCACAGGTTACATTGGTACCCGATAGCCACAATCAATTAACCAGTAATCATGGCTGGAATACCATAGTGCATAAAGAGTACCTGGCTGATATGATCACTACTTTTCAACTGGCAGGCATACGGGTTTCTATTTTTGTTGATCCTGTGGTGGAAATGGTGGAAGGCGCCAAAGCCACAGGCACCAACCGCATTGAATTGTATACCGAAAGTTATGCCAGCGTATACGCCGGTGGCAATAAAGAGCAAGCCATTGCACCTTATATTGCAGCTGCACAAAAAGCACAGGAATTAGGATTAGGTATCAATGCAGGGCATGACCTGGATCTGAATAATTTAAAATATTTTGCTGATAATATTCCTGGTTTACTGGAAGTGTCGATCGGCCATGCTTTGATATGCGATGCAATTTATTTGGGATTGGAGAATACGGTGCAGTTGTATAAGAGGTGTTTGCAGTAATTTTTTTTCTTGTGTTGTATAAGCTCTTGAAGAATTAAAATTTACTGTACATGAAAATTAATAACTGTTTATCCTTTTGTAACTGTTTAATTTTTTTATCCGGTTTACCCATGTTGTTTTTTGCATGTAGCCAGCATGAAAAGGAATTTAAGGAAGAGAATAAAATATTACATGCAGGACCAAGTTCAGGAGGGATAGGTTCTTTGAGTTTTGGACTCTACAACGATAGTACATACAGCATTTCAAATTCAGGAGGAATTGGCGAAAATGTTTGTACCGGTACTTATTCATTAAATGACAATGTGATTATTTTTAATAATCTTGACGCATCATCTGCACTTAAATATAACCGGTTACTGATTTTACGTAATAGTGGGCAAGACAGTTTATATTGGAAAAACATATACCCCCCGAATAGTTTGCTGAAATGGAAACAGTACAGATGGCAGGATTCCGTCAAGGGCAGTAAAGGTGAAATTTACCAGCTCAATAAATATAATCAGATAGCCACAGATGAAGCTCATTTCATAATACGGCTTGATAGTTTAAAAAAGAAAATCAGCACCATTGATTAAAAAATAAAGTTTAATTGAAAACTAATGGAAGTTAGTATTCCCGCTATTGTTGATAGACACCTGCAAAAATTAATTGGCCTTGGTTTAAATATGCTGCCGCATAAATATTCGGAATCTGAAATGATTGATCCGCATGATAATACTAAAGAATGGAAAACCTGGTCGCCGGTTGCAAGTAAAGTAACTGATCAAGAAATACAGACTTTAGAAAATGAAATCGGATATCTTTTCCCTGAATCTTACAAGATATTTTTAAAGCACCGGCACTTTTATGAACTTAATATAGCCAATGTTTCCTTTGCGGCACATATAGTTGATACCTGGCAAAATGGTTTAAAAGCAATGGTATTTGATGGCTACCCCAAAGAATTTTTAATTGATAAAGGTTTAATTCCCTTTGCCAATTACAGTGACTGGGGATTATTATGTTTTAACGCTACCAAAAAAGCAGAAGACAATGAATATGAAATTCTATTGTGGGATCATGAAAGGTGGGATGAGGTAGAATTTAAATTTGAAAATTTTACAGCAATGCTGGTTGCACTTGATGCTGAAGACGACGCTTTGACCAATTAATTTTATGGGCCGATACAAAAAATATTTTTATACTCTCATTGCCATCAACAGCCTGTTACCTGTTTTTTTTATTTTACTGAGAGGTGCACACAGGGAAAGCTGGGTGGTATTAATTGTAGCAGTAGTAATTGCGATAGTTTGTGGTGCTGTATTCTTAATCAGCTGGCTTTTATATTTTGTTTTTACAGGCGGCAAAGAACCCGCCGGTAAGTTTCACCTTTTTCCCCAGATTGCAATAACGCTTTTGATCCTGAGTTTTTTCGGATACCATACTTATTCGGACTGGTATTACAGCAATTACCAGGAAAACATAGATTATAATAGAGATTTTTTGGAAAGCGGAGGTTTTGAGGGATATCGTGATACGCTCTCTCTAAAAACATTTCACTTGTTAGAAGATAAAATCGGAGATAAGAATGAAATCAGGTTGCAGCAATGGAGTTACCTGGATGTTGATACTGTCATCAATAATATTCGGGAGCCGGTAAGGTTTGTTTATTTTACATATACCTTAAAAGATGATCCCAAAAAACTTGCATCTAAACATATGGTGAGCAATCATATCAATCAAATGTTGTTACATAATGTTCCCATAGATTTTTTACCCGATTTAAAAAATACACAAGCTAAAAATCTGGCAAAAAAAGAAAGTACCTTACTACAGCTTTTAGAATACTACAATCACCAGCCTGCTGATAAAAAAGATAAAGAGGCAATAAAATTGGTTAAGATGGAGCTTGAAAAAATCAAGGCTGGAAAAAACTAGTTTTCGCTACTAAAATAGGCTTTAATAAATGTTCAACAGTACTATGTGGTACAAAAGAGTGACATAATGATCCACAACTTATTGGGGATGAAAAACAAATGCTTGTCCAAAAAAATATTGTACATAACAGAATTATTGCAGCATTTTGGTAAAAGTGACTGACGGTTATAACCGTCCTGACACCAGCCTACCTCAGTATCTTCTCCAGCTTTCTTTCCAGCGCAGCACCCCTTAAATTTTTGCCTACAATTTTTCCTTCGGGATCAATTAAATAATTCTGTGGTATACTGAAGATCTGGTTTTGTTTAGCTACTTCGTTCTGCCATCCTTTAAGGTCGCTTACATGCGTCCAGGTTAAGCCATCCATTGCAATGGCATCAAGCCATGATGGTTTGGCCTGGTCTAATGATACGCCCAGCACGGTAAAATTTTTGTCTTTAAATTTATTATACGCCGCAACTACATTAGGATTTTCCTGGCGGCATGGCCTGCACCAGCTGGCCCAGAAATCTATCAATACAAATTTGCCACGCAATGAGGAAAGGCTAACCGGTTTACCTGCAGTATCGGTTTGTGTAAAATCGGGCAGCAAAGTGCCGATGGCATTTAATTTGGCATCATTAATAAATCCTGCCAGGGCCTTACCCATTTGAGTTACTTTAATGGGCTCTGTTAACTGGTTGTATAAAGCTTCGGTCTTTACAATATCTTCCGATACCTGGTTGTACCTGAAAATAGCCAGCGGATTAATATAGGATGCCGCATGTTTACTGGCAAAATCATAACACAATGCAGCAGCTTTTGCAGATGCGGCAGAATCATATGGTGCATTCTCTGCAAATACCGATTGATAAGGTGCCATTAAATTATTGAATTCCAGGAAATCCTGGTGAGATGCTGAACCGGTGATGTAAATCTTATCCAACGCCTGTTTGTTACCGGTAACTTTAACCACGCTGTTGTCTAAAAAGATCGTGGTATAAGGATTGGTAACACTGGGTTGTTTATAAAATAATAACAGTTTAAAATCGGGAGCGGCCAGTTTTCCTTTTAAGGTGAATTTTTCTTTTTTTACAGTGGTCTCTGCTTCTACAGCGCCGGTTTGCCCGTTACATAAAGATACCGGGGCACCATCTTCCATACCTTTCATTTCGCCATTGATGGTAAAACCACCCGTGGTATTATCCATAGTGGGCCTTACTGCAACTTTTGCTTTGGCAACAGTTTTAGGCTTTGCTTTTACTTTTGGAGAGGTTTGTGCAAAAGCCAGCACCGGCAACAGTACTATTAAAAGAAAGATCCGCTTCATATTTGTTATTTGAACCCGCAATTTACTTGGTTTTTTGCAGATTGGATTACCCCAAAATTGTATTTAGGAATTCTTTAGTGGTTTGGCCGATATTACTACTGTTTTCCAATGCTTTAATATAGGCAGTGCCAATGATGGCGCCATTGGTATATTTACAGGCAGCACTGAAAGTAGCCTTGTCTTTGATACCAAATCCTACCAGTATAGGATTTTTCAGGTTCAGCTGTTGCAGTTTTTTAAAGTATTCCTCCTGCCCTTCTATCGCTTTATTTTTCCCGGTGGTGGAAGATGAGGAAACCGCATATATAAAGCCGTTGCAAAGTGCATCAATCTTTTTAATGCGTTCTTCACTGGTTTCCGGTGTAACCAGGAAAATAAATTTCAGGTCATTTTTATCAAACAGCGGTTTGTACAGGGTTTCAAATTCGTACATCGGCAGGTCGGGTAAGATAATGCCATCTACACCTACTGCATGAGCTGCGGCACAAAATTTTTCCATTCCGAATTGTAATACCGGGTTCATGTATCCCATTAAGATGATTGGTACCTGAATTGTTTGGCGGATATCTTGTAGTTGTTCAAATAAGGTTTCAATGGTCATTCCGTTTTGTAAAGCCATACTGCTGCTGGCTTGTATCACTTCTCCGTCTGCCAAAGGATCGCTGTATGGCATGCCGAGTTCGATAATATCAGCACCGTTGTCTTGCAATGCCGCAATCACTTCTGTGGTGGAATTTAATTGAGGATACCCTGCAGTGCAATAAATATTCAGCACTTTTTCCTTTTTCTCCGTAAATAACTGGTCTAATCTGTTCATGTTTAAAATTTATCTGTAGGCGCAATCTCCAAAGTTTGTTCTCCTAATTTAATATGGTGGTATGCAGGCTTTGCATCCACATCCAATATCAATTTATATAAGGCTGTTTTTTTAGTAGCGGCCGGAAATTTAACCAGCAAACTATCACCACTTCTTTCGATGGTATAATTTTTTCCATCAAAGCCTTCATCCAGGCAATATTGAAATTCGTAACGTTCACCATTAATATTGCCGGTCATTTTTACAGGTACCACATCATTGGTGCAGGCACCTATTTTTTCTGCTTTCATTTCGTGGTTGATGAAAGTATCCGGTCCACAGGAAGAAAGGAGGATGATAGTTAGTGCTGTTAAAAAGTATTTCATGTTTTTGTTTTTTACCTCACCCCTAACACCTCTCCTGTTGGAGAGTGGAGCCTGACCCGGCGAGTTTATGACTTTTTTATTTTATTGAACAGTGTGTTTAAGTGTTTTGTACTCAATTCTTATTATACCACTCCTCAATTGTTTTAATTACTTTATTTATTTTTTTTAAAACTTCTTCATGGGTAAATCTCAATACAGTTATATCATTTTCATCCAGGTTGTTAGTTCTTAAACTATCATAAACTACAACTTCCGGTTCATTATGTACTTCTCCATCCACTTCAACCGCAAGTTTCATTTTATGGCAATAGAAATCTAAAATATAATCATCAAACGCATGTTGCCTCCGGAATTTCAAATTACTAATCTTTTCATTTCTTAAAGCCTGCCAAATTTTTGCTTCAGCTTTTGTTTGCTCCTTACGCAAATCTCTCGCATTTTCATAAGTTGCAGGCCTTGAGTTTCCATGAAGTTTACCGTTATAATCAGTCATACTTAAAAGTATAAAAGAGTCTTAAGAATAAAAATCACAACAGTTACAAAACAAAAATTCTTCAAAGCATCAGAGGCTGGCTCCCTCTCCTCCGGGAGTTCGCTTTTGCGTACGAGTGGAGCACACCTGGGAGAGGTCATATAAACTTCATATACGTATCCAAATCCTTATCCCCTCTTCCACTCAGACAAACCACCACCACATCATCTTTTTTGAAACTCATTTTATTTAACGCAAATAATGCATGAGCACTTTCTAATGCCGGGATGATACCTTCCAGTTTACTCAATTCAAAGGCGGACGATAATGCTTCTTCATCTGTTGCACTCATAAAGGTACCTCTGCCACTCTCATACAAATGTGCATGTAAAGGGCCAATACCGGGATAATCCAATCCTGCAGAAATACTGTGTGGCTCTACCACCTGTCCATCTGCAGTCTGCATCAGCAAACTTTTACTGCCGTGCAAAATACCAGGCTTGCCCAGTTGCGTTGTTGCAGCACTCATGCCACTATCAATACCACATCCGGCTGCTTCTACAGCAATTAATTTTACAGCAGCGTCATTTAAAAAATGATAGAACGCTCCGGCTGCATTGCTGCCACCACCCACACATGCCACTACGTAATCAGGATTTACACTACCCGTTTTTTCCAGCAATTGTTTTTTTATCTCTTCGCTGATCACACTTTGAAATCTTGCCACCATATCAGGATAAGGATGCGGCCCCACCACACTGCCAATGATATAATGCGTATCCACCGGATTATTGATCCAGTCACGTATTGCTTCGTTAGTGGCATCTTTCAATGTTTTGCTGCCGCTGGTGGCGGGCACTACGGTGGCGCCCAGCATTTTCATACGGGCTACATTGGGTGCCTGGCGGGCAATATCCACTTCGCCCATGTACACAATACACTCTAATCCTTTTAATGCACACACGGTTGCTGTTGCCACGCCATGCTGACCGGCACCGGTTTCTGCAATGATCCTTTTTTTACCCAAACGTTCGGCTAATAAGATCTGCCCGATGGTATTATTGATCTTGTGTGCACCGGTATGGCACAGGTCTTCACGTTTTAAATAAATGGTAGCGCCATATTTGGCACTCAGCCGCTCAGCTAAAAACAAAGGCGTTGGCCTGCCCACATAATCCCTCAGCAAGTCCCAGAAGTCTTTTTGAAATTCTTCGGCATAAATTATTTTCAAATAATTTTCCTGCAAGGTCTGCACGTTGGGAAAAAGCATTTCGGGAATAAAAGCCCCGCCGAAATTGCCGTAATAACCGTGTTCGTTTACTGTGTAGTTCATCTTTATTTTTTTATCATCCTTCACTTGTCAAAAGTTTTATCCCGCCTGGCGGGATGATGTTTTGATACAAACTGAATTTCTTTGTTCAGCTGCATTGGCTGAGTTCATCCAAAAAGTATTCGGGGCACTCTTCAACTGGATTTCTTTATTGAGCTTTTATTGAAACGTAGACGATTCATCCAAAGGTTTCCAGTTCTCATCAAAGTCATACCATTTGTTTTCGGGTACCGGCGCTAAATTTTTAAATATCAATTTTTTATTCTCTTCAACTTCATAAAAATCTTTTTGCCATTCCCTTAACGACATGCCGTTATTTGCACCTTCTGTACTATCAGGATTATCGAATTGCAAATTATCATCCTCCCACCAACAGACCCTGCATATTTCAAAAGTACCGGGAGGTTTTTCTTTAAGTGTTTTATAACCACAACATGGGCAAGTAAATAAATTCTTGTCTTTCGCTTGTATTATTTTCATTACTACAATGCTTTTAATACAGTGTTAACGGAAAAATAACTACTCAGCTAATTTTTATTTCCTCTAGTCAACCGCCGACAGGGTTTGCAACCGCTATCGGGGTTGCATAAACAGTTATCGGTTTTGATCTACGCAATAATCTTCTCTATACTCATGTTTCCCCTTCAAGGGGCGGAAGGATTTTATTCCTCCTCATTCGCCTCATACTTCGCAATTGCCTTCACCGCCTCATCCACCAATAATATTTCTGTTGTGACAGGATAGCCCGAATTTTTGTATTCATCCATGATCAAATCTGCCAGCTTCTCTGCAAAAAAATCAAACTCTTTTTCGGCAAATAAATAACTGAAATCCCTTACCGGAATTACGGTTACTATCGGCCAGCCTAATTGCGGTTCTACTTTCTTTCTTAAATTTTTAGATAATACCAATACCGATTTCATGGTTTCATCCTCCAATGTAAAATAAGCCAGTTTCTTTCCTTCAAAATCTTCCACTTCCAACACCGCATTATCCAAAACAATATCCAGGTTTTTATACGCCGTTTGTAAAATGGTCTGATTATCGATCTTCCAGGCATCTAACTGATCTTCATTGATCCACACTTTTTTATTACCGCTGTCGTATACGATCACCATGTTAAAATCATCAGTGATGGGATAGTTGATATATGCTCCAAACTCAAAGTCAGAAGGACAAAGCGAAGGATAGATACCTGTTTTGGCTGTTTCCCAATCCGGCATTTCTTCTTCGGCACTCGCCACCGCTTCCACAAATTCTTCAATAATAATATCCTCCGGCGTTTGTTCGTAATCCTTTCTTAAATTATCCAGGCTCACCCTCACTTCATAATCGCCTTTGGAGAGATAGATCAGTTCCGCTTCGTCAATATCATCTATCACAAAGCCTTTGGCTTCTATCATCCTTTTAAAAGTGATCAGCACGTAATCATCTTTATCGAAATACATAACCGTATAATTAAAGACTTTTCTTAAACAATAAAACTTGTCCCATATCTTTTACACCTGGTTCTTTTTCAAAACGGCTGTTAATATCAACACCAAAGTAATCAGGATGTTTAAACTTTTTTATTTTAGCAATATCATCCACGCTGATACCACCGCTTAAAAAAAATGGTTTTTCAATTTTTGCTTTAGCTAATATCTTCCAGTCAAATTGTTTGCCTGTTCCGCCGGTTTCGCCATCAGCTTTGGTGTCAAACAAATAATAATCACAAACGGCATCATAATCTGCTACCAGGGCATCAATGTCGGTTGTAGTTTCATCAATGTTAAACACTTTTATCACTTCTACTTCATCACTCAGGTCTTCGCACATCTCCGGGCTTTCTTCTCCGTGCAGCTGCACCACATCCAAACCATATTCGTCAATGGCATCCAGCACATCGATCATTTCTGGGTTTTTAAATACACCTACTTTTTTTAAATCGAAGTCTGCATTCTTTACGGCTTCTTTATCTAATTTATCTCCTACATACCTGGGAGAATCTTTTACAAAAATTAATCCTGCAAATTCAATGTTTAACCCGTCTAACTGCTGCAATTGTTTTAATTGTGTAATGCCACAAACTTTAATGTTCATAATCTGTATATTGTTTTTCTTTTTTTATTTCGTAAAATGTTTGCCACGGACTACACCAATTTTCACGGATTGGAAAAGGCCAAATTGTATTCATCCTTGTAAATCCGTGTAATCGGTGGCTACTTCAACTGCTGTGTAAAATTTTTAATTAAATTAATATCTTTTATTCCCGGCAATACTTCAAATTTAGTACTGATGTCAATGGCAAATAATGCTTTGGCTTCCGGCAATTGAGCAAATTCATTCAGCTTTGGTGCATCCCCCGGGTCAATCAATCCGCTTAAAAAATAAGGCTTACCTACTTGCACGCCATGCAATTTTTCAAGATTAAATTTTTTGCCGGTACCTCCATAACCCACACCTTCGGTATCAATCATAAACATATCGCAATAGTCCATGTATTCCTGCACCCGGTAACCAATATTATCTGTTTCGCTAAAACGGAAAGCTTTTACCACAGAAATATAATCCGCAATTTTTTCACAGAACTTCGGTGTCTCATCGCCATGCAATTGCACCATGTGTAAGCGGCATTCATCCACCATCTGCAATACTTCATCCACCGACGCATTTACAAAAACCCCCACTTTGTTCAGTTTATTTTCTTTCTTTATCTGGCTGGTGGTCATGTGCCGCAACACATACCTTGGCGATTTAGGATAAAAAATAAACCCGGCAAACGATACACCGGCATCGGGCAATTGCAACAACTGCTCTTCCTGTGTAATGCCGCAAACTTTTACTCTCATTTATCTTTTGCTTTTAGTTGTTGTACAAATTCAGCAAAAGCAATCGTTGGGTCGGGTTGCTTCATAAAGTTTTCACCAATTAAAAAACCTTTGAACCCTGCATTTTTGAAGGTACAAATTGTCTCAATATTGTTGATGCCGCTTTCTGCGATTTTTATTTTATCAGCAGGTATTTTTTTCCCCAATTCTATAGATCTGTTAATATCTACAGTAAAGGTTTTTAAGTCGCGGTTATTGATGCCTACAATAGTTGTGGCGTCACAAATATGCTCCAATTCTTCTTCGGTGTGTATTTCCAGTAATACCTCTAAACCAATCCCAATAGCAAAAGTAGCCAATCGTTTTACTTCAGCCGGTGTTAAACTTGCCGCAATCAGTAAAATTACATCAGCGCCAATGGCTTTGGCTTCCGCAATCTGGTATTCTTCAAAAATGAAATCTTTACGCAGTATTGGAATGGTAATGGATGCCCTGATATTGATAATGTCGTCATTATTGCCTTTAAAATAAACCGGCTCGGTTAAAATTGAAGCGGCGGCAGCACCGTGCAATTCATATCCGGATACTACATCAAATATATCAGCGTCGTTATTAATAATCCCTTTTGATGGCGATGCCCTTTTAAATTCTGCAATTATGCCTGTCCCGTTTGCATCAAGCAAATTTTGCTGCAGGGAAATACATTGCCGCTGGTATAAGGGCATCATTTCCCAGGCCTGCATCGGCACAATGCTTTTCAATTGTTGTACTGCTGCTTTTCGTTGTTCTACAACTTCTTCCAGAATATTTTTCATTTTAAGAATTGTCTTATCTTTTTTACCCGCTGCATCAGCACCCTGCATTCCTGCGAAACGAGAGTGCAGTATTGATTTTCAGGTTTTATTGCAGCGCAATTATTTTTTGTAAAGATTCATATGCCTTGCCGCTTTCCAGGCTTTCTACTGCGGCATGATAAGCATCTTCATACGTAGCATACTGCCCCGTGCTTTGCAATGCCATGGCCGAATTGGCAAATACCACGGCATTTTGTGCCCAGGTGCCCTGGCCTTTTAAGATTTTTAAAAATATTTTTGCCGCCTCTTCCACAGTATTGCCGCCATAAATATCTTCGGGGTTTACCATTCTTTTGCCTAATGTTTCGGCGGTTACAATTTTTTCGCCTTCATTGGTGATCACTTTTGTATCACCCGTTAAAGAAATCTCATCATAGCCATCCAGTGAATGTATGATGGTAAACTTGCCCCCTCCCTGTTGCAATAAATAATTGTAGATCCTTGCCATCTCTAAATTATAAACCCCTACCAACTGATATTTGGGAAATGCAGGATTTACCATCGGGCCCAGCATATTAAAAAATGTGCGGACGCCTAAATTTTTTCTTATCGGCCCAACAGCTTTTAATGCCGGGTGAAACATAGGTGCATGCAGAAAACAAATATTCGCTGTTTCAATTTCAGCTTTAAGCTTTTCGCTTTCAGCTTTAAACTTGTATCCCAACTGCTCCATCACATTACTGCTGCCACTTACAGATGTTGCACCATAATTACCATGCTTGGCTACTTTATTGCCTGTACCCGCCACAATAAAACAACTGAGTGTTGAAATATTGAAGGTATTTTTTCCATCGCCACCCGTGCCTACTATATCAATTACATCATGGCCATTCAGGTCCACCCTTACACAAAGTTCCAGCAGCGCATCACGAAAACCCTGCAACTCATCAATAGTAATACTCCGCATTAAAAACACGGTAATAAATGAAGCGATCTCACTTTCGTTATACATGTTTTTAGAAATGTTGAGTAACACTTCTTTGGCCTGCGCACGGGAAAGCGTTTTATGCTCGAATAAGTAGTTAAGAATTTTTTTCATTTTTATTTTACGAATTACACTAATTAAAAATCATTTCCCTAACCAGTTCCTCAACATTTTTTCTCCACCAGGTGTCAATACACTCTCCGGGTGAAACTGCACGCCCTGCACATCATAGGTTTTATGTTGCAATGCCATGATATAACCGTTTTCATCTGTTGCCGTTACTTCCAACGCTTCGGGAAAATTTTCGTTACTGATGATCCAGCTGTGATAACGGCCTACTGATATTTCCTCAGGCAGCCCGTTCAGCACAGGGTGAGCCACCCTTGAGGGGTGACCCACCCCAGCAACTTTCTTAATGGGTGTTGCCACACCATGATACACTTTACTTAAATTAGTAAGTGTGCCGCCAAATGCTTCGCCAATTGCCTGGTGCCCCAGGCAAACACCCAGTATAGATTTTGTTGCTGCATATTGTTGTATCAACGGCAATAACAAACCTGCTTCAGACGGAATACCGGGGCCGGGGGATAAAATAATTTTATCGTAGGCGTTCACTGCTTCCAGGCTGATGGCATCATTACGATACACATCCACTTTTTCATTAGTAATTTTTTCTACCAGGTGAACAAGGTTGTAGGTAAAGGAATCGTAATTGTCAAAAACTAAAATCTTCATGATTCATGGTTCATAGTTCATGGTCAGTTGTTGATGGTTGCTTTTACTATGAACCATGAACTATGAACCATGAACAGGTTACTAAATATTTTGCGCCAGTACAATAGCTTGTTTCAATGCGTTTAATTTATTGTTTACTTCCTGCAATTCGCTTTCGGGTTTGCTGGCGGCCACCACACCGGCACCGGCCTGGTACACCAATGTATTGTTGCGGCTTAAAAATGTCCTGATCATGATGGCATGATTGATAGTACCATTAAAACCAATGATACCAATGGCACCTCCATAATAACTTCTTGCGGTGGGTTCAAATGCATTGATGAGTTGCATCGCTTTAAACTTTGGCGCACCACTTAATGTGCCGGCAGGAAAAGTAGTGGCGATCAATTTAAACGGATTGGCCTCGGGGCCAACAGCACCCGTTACTTCACTTACCAGGTGTATCACATGACTGTAGTAATTGATCTTTTTGTATTGCGTCACTTCTACTTTGTTGCACATACGGCTGAGGTCATTTCTTGCAAGGTCAACCAGCATCACATGTTCTGCATTTTCTTTTTCATCAGCTTCCAGTGCAATGGCTAATTGCTTATCTGTTTCATCATCGCCCGTTCTTTTAAATGTTCCTGCAATAGGATGCACAATAGCTTTGCCGTTTTGTACGATCAGCTGGCTTTCGGGTGATGATCCTATTAATTTATAATCGCCGTAATCAAAATAAAATAAGTACGGAGAAGGATTGATACTGCGCAATGCCCTGTACACATTAAATTCATCCCCGGTAAATTGCTGCTCAAATTTTCTGCTTAATACAATCTGGAACACGTCTCCCCTGTGGCAGCTGGCAATTCCTTTTTTTACCATTTCAATATAGGCTTCATTGGTAAGATTGGAAGTTTCTTCCCCGGCCGTTTTAAATGGAAAAGTGGGAACGTCTTTACTCTTAATTAAACTCTCCACCACAGCTGCTTCACTATCCATTCCATTGATCACATTTTCGCAGATGAATAATTCATCTTTAAAATGATTGATCACGATAATGTATTGATACAGCCGGTAACGCATCAGCGGAATACCCGGCGCAAGTAATGAGGCCTGAGAGGTAAGTTTGACAGAATCAAAAAACTGCACTGCGTCATACGTAGTGTAACCAAATAAACCCTGTGCTATATTCACCTGCTTTTGATCCGTGGGTTGAATATCGAAGCGGTTCATAAACTCCCATAAATGATCAGGCACATCGGTAGGTTTAGCTATCGCAATTTTCTCTGCTTTATGCCCGGGCAATTTATACTCAATAAATGCCGTGTTGGAAATTTCGATACCTGCAATGGCATTGATACCAATAAAGGAATAACTGTTTTCACCGGCATGAAAATCGGTACTTTCCAGTAAAATGGTATCACGGAACCTGTCACGCAAACGCAGGTAAATACCCACCGGTGTGTATACATCGGCAAGGAGTTTTTTGAATGTGGTTTTTATTGCTATTTTTTTCATAAGCCCCTGTCTCCGCCGCTGCGGAGAACTTAGATTGTTACTTAATTATAAATTTGGTTGTGTTTCTAATTTCATAAACTAAAAATAAAACATCACCTACTCTTCTATCTCCTCCATGATTCCCCTTCTGGGGGGAGGGGCATAAAAAAAGCCCGGCACTTGTGCCGGGCTTAAACTATTTTATACAGATATCAATAGCAAAAAAGGCACAATCAGTTGACTATGCTCCACCACCAGCTATTGTTATTTGTGTTGATATTTTTCATTTACAGTGCAAATATGAGGGCAAAATTTTAATTAGGCAAATTTTTTTACACCGTACCTTTAAATAAAAATACAATCATGACTATTATCGTATTTGGTGCTACCGGAATGGTGGGCAAGCAATTGGTTCAGCAGGCTTTATTTAAGGGCTACACTGTAAAAGCCTTTGGCAGAAACGTATTCAGCGAATTTGAGACGGACACTGAAAACCTGGAATTGATTAAAGGAGCTTTATTTGATGAGGGCGAAGTGCAGGATGCCATTAAAGGTTGCGATGCTGTGTTATCTGCATTGGGCGGCGGTTTTGATGGTAACGATAAAACCAGGACATTGGGTATTAAAAATATCATTGCGCAAATGAAAAAAAATGGCGTGCAAAGAATTGTGGCCATCGGCGGCATGGGTGTTTTAAATGCCGATGAACATACTCTGATACAGGATACCGAAAATTTTCCCAAAGAAATGATCCCGGTAGGTAAAGAACACCAGCAGGCTTATCAGTATTTAAAAGAAAGTGGTGTGGATTTTACATTTGTTTGCCCGCCAACAATCAAAGATCACGAAGCAACCGGTGCATTTACTACCAGCGCCGATTATTTACCCGAACCTAATAATTATACCATCAACTCCGGCGACCTGGCTTTATTTATGCTGAGTGAGTTGGAAAAGAATGAATATGTAAAAAAGAGAGTAGGTATTTCAAATTGATTTGTTTAAATAAAAAAATACGGCGCAGTTAAACACTGCGCCGTATTTTTTTTTAATGCCTGCAATTATTGTTTCACCATGGTAAAAGTGAACTTGTCGCCCGGCAGGTTAACATTTTCGGCATAATACACCAATGTTTTGCAATCGTAACTGCTGATAGTGCCGTTTACTGTACCATCGCTGTTGATGGTATTGCCGGTTACAGACCATGTGCCGTCATTGCTTCCGTTTGGAGTACACACTGTACCTGCATCATTGTAGTGATAAGTACCATCGCTTTTTAACGTAACAATATCATCCTTCTCACAGGCATCCATATAATCCAGGTAATTCACCGGTGTGGCAGTGGCACTGCGCTTATACTGTAATGCGGTTAATTTGTAAGCGCCGGAAAGATTGGTCAGGTTAATACTGCAATCCGGCTCAGGTGGTGTAACAGGATCTTTTTTACAGGCAAACAGCATGGTGCTGCATACAAGGGCAGTTAAAGCCCATTTCATTTTTACTGTGTTCATACATTTTGTTTTTAATGGTTATACTTTTTGTTTGATAGTAATACCCCCGGATTTTACCGGAGGTTGGGTAGAGGCTAAAAAATATTTTTTTTTCTTTTACCCAACCTTTGCCGGAAAGCGGGGGTATTGTTTATGAAAGACAACCGGTACAGCGATCGGCCGCTTTCAAACCACATTATTAACAATTAAAACAGTATACCCATGACAGGTAAAAAAACAATTGCAATTTTACTGGCAGTAACTACCATTGTTACTACCAGTTGCTTTAAAGATCCTGTTGCAGGCAGCAACGGCAATTATTTAAAATTCAGTAATGCCACTTTAACATTAAAGAATACACAAGGAGCAAGAGGTGCAGTGCAGGTGCAATCCAATACCGGCTGGAAGCTGAGTATAGAAGCGCCGGCCCCGGACTGGATGACGGTGAATAAAATGGCCGGCACTAATAATGATTCACTAATAGTATTTGCAACAAAGGACAATACTACCGGCGGTTATAAATTTGCCAACATTATTGCCACACCGGTAAATGACAGCCTGTTGGCTCCGGTAAGAGTAACAATAGTACAATACGATTCTTCATACAAGGGAAAATAAATAAATTGCAATGCGTAAGTATAAAAGTTTAGCCATGAAAAATTTAGCCATATTGTTGTGTATAGTAGTACTGGCATCCTGCGGTAATTCAATAAAGTTGGCGGTGCCCACTGTTTTTAAAGAGCAGGCCACCATGATGCATGTAAGCGGTGCCAGGGGAAACAAAATGTCTTTTGGAAATTATAAAAGCTCCAGGATAAAAAGGGGCATGCATTTAACCTATCCCGGCTGGGGCCGTGGTTTTTTCCTGGAGAATTTGTTGCTCAATAATATTGGCCTGCAGAAATCGGAGCATGTACAAAAAGAAAAAGCACAATTCCGCTATTCCCTGAGTGATGGAAAGAATAATGTAGATGTTTTTGGTAAGGAAAGAGAATTGACGAGAAGCCTGGAATATAAACTTTCAGGTGCTCCGGGTATCTTCAATAGTTTTGAACGGATACAGGACCACCAATACATTTTTTCTGCCATACTGCAAACCGATGCCGCACAAAATGATAAAACCTGGGAGCTGATCATGAGTAATGTGTACGACAGAAAAAAAGATACTTCCAGGAGTTTATTCACCGTAATAAGGCCCGATGATGATGGTATGGCAACCAATGGTAAGGATAGTATTTTTATAAAACCTATCAGTTTAAAAAATACAGAATCTGCCAATGGCAAACAGGGAAGATTGCTGGTAAAAATGC
Organism: Ferruginibacter profundus; assembly: GCF_054783275.1. Taxonomy (NCBI): domain Bacteria; kingdom Pseudomonadati; phylum Bacteroidota; class Chitinophagia; order Chitinophagales; family Chitinophagaceae; genus Ferruginibacter; species Ferruginibacter profundus. The sequence goes on from NZ_BAAGQW010000001.1 coordinate 1,192,214, forward strand.
TATCCGGTTACGAATTGAGCACCAGGGATGGTGTGATTGCAGTAATTGATGCTATTGACCGAAACATCTGGTTTTACAATGAGCTGAGTGAAGCGGATAAATTATTGGTGGCCGGAATTTCAACAGCCATATTTGCAAGAAAAGTGAATGATACAAAATGGTAACCACCAACCCCGTCAATGGTTGTAAACCCTGTCGGCGTTAGTGCTTACAAAGCGGATTTTTAATTTTACTGGAACAGAACCTACATAATATCATCAACGAATGCCGCAATGGCAACAGAAAGGCGCAGGAACAATTGTACCGGCAGCTTTATGGCTTTGCTATGGCCATTGCCATGCGCTATGCCATTGATGAACACGAAGCAGCAGATATTATGAGTCATGCTTTTGTGAAAATGTTCCGCAGTATCAGCACTTTCGACGAAACCAGGGGCAATTTTCATGGCTGGCTTAAAAGAATTGTCATCAACGAATCATTAGACCACATCAAACAACGCAGCCGCTTTACCACACAGGAAATAGATACCACCGACGAACCTGCGATCAATAATGCCGTGATTGAAAAAACAGATGCTGCCGAAATTATGCAGCTCATCAAACAATTGCCACCAGCCACTCATGCCGTTTTTGTTTTATTTGCCATTGATGGATTTGCCCATAAAGAAATTGCAGCGCAATTAAATATCAGTGAGGGCACCAGCAAATGGCATTTGAGTGAAGCAAGAAAAATCTTACAACAAAAATTAACATCGGTAAAAACTTAGTGAACACACCCACACCATACGAAAATTTAATTGCAGCAAAGCTGGAACAGTTGCCTGTGCCTGATATGGCCGACAGCATATGGGCCCGTATTGAAACGCAGTTGGATGCCGGCCTGTCGTTGGATAATGATGATAACAAACCCTCAGGTAATCCCACTACGGTAAAACCTGGTATGGGTAAAGGATTTTATTTTTCCATTCTTTCTGCCATCATTATTGCACTAGTAATTATTTATAAAGAAAATAAAAAAATAAAAAATAAGAACAACACATTACCGGTAATACCCAAAACAGAAACAGTGGTGCCGGTAACAGACAGCAGTGGGCCACTGCAATATCCTGTTGAAAAAAACAGTAACACATTACCAGGGAGTAGTAAAGCAAAAGATTCCGTTGCCGATCCGTTGCATCCCGGCAATAAAATCATTTTCGATTCCCTTACACAGCAGGCAATTCCCCTGGCACAACCCGATTCATCATTACCGATGCTGAAAAATAAAATTGCGCCGCCCGCTTTGGATTCCGTTACCCTTCCGCCAATAAACAAACCCAGAGGTGTAAAAGGCATTACCGATGATGATTATAAAATAAGGACCGGTAAAAAAGATAGTACAAAAAAGGGCGGTTAAAAACTTCACTTGCAAATACGCCATACCATCTTATCATTTAACGCAAATAGAAAGAGGCATAGCAGCTGCGGCCAAACTTAAATGTCTTAAATGGTGAAAACACAAACTCCGGTGGATCCCGGGTTCCTGCATTTTTAATTCACAAAGCAACGGAGTTTTACTAATTTACACCTGTACGTAAACCAATTAAACTGTTATGAAAAAATTTCTTTTTGTTGCAATGCTCTTTGCAACCTGCAGGTTATTTGCACAGGATGCCATCGGATACCAAATCCCACCTAAAGAAATTTATGACCTGGTAATGGCCAAACCCACACCCGGCGTAAGTTTTGATAGTAAGGGACAATACATGCTGGTATTGGACCGCAGCAGTATGCCTTCTGTAGAAGACCTGGCGCAGCCTGAATTACGCATTGCAGGTTTACGTATTAATCCCAATAATTTTTCGCCGAGCAGAACAGCCTATTTCACCGGCATCACCATTAAAGAAGTAAATACCGGAAAAGAATTTGCCGTTACCGGTTTACCGGCCAATTTAAAAGCGGGCAATTTACAATGGAGCCCCGATGAAGATAAAGCAGCTTTCACCAATACCACCAACAACACAGTTGATATTTATGTGATCAATATTAAAACACACCAGGCCGGCAAAGTAAATAAGGCTGCTGTGAACCTGGTTTTAGGTGCAGCCTTTGAATGGATAGATAACAACAGTTTATTGTACGCAGCTGTAAACAAACCTTTATCGATGGCACCTAAAAAACCATTGGCACCCAAAGGGCCAACGGTACAGGAAAATTTAGGTAAAGTTGCTGCCAGTGTTACTTACCAGGATTTAATAAAAAACCCTTTTGACGAAAGTCAGTTTGAATTTTACGGCACCACACAATTGGTAAAAAACACCAATGGTACCGAAACAAAGATTGGCACGCCAGCTATTTACAGCAGTGTAAATATTTCTCCCGATAAAAAATATGTATTGATTGAAAGAATTGATAAACCATTTTCTTACCTGGTAACTGCAGGAGGATTCAATTCCACTATGCTGATCACCGACATGAAAGGCAGCATCGTAAAACAATTGGCCAAATTACCCAGCAGCGAACTGGCTCCCACGGGCAATGATAATGTATTGAATGCACCACGGGGCTTTAACTGGTTAGACAACTCTCCTGCCACCGTACAATGGATTGAACCACTGGACAGCGGCCTCATTAAAAAGAAAATGGATTTTCATGATGCTGCCTATACTTTGGCTGCACCGTTTACCGGCGCACCAAAAGAACTGGTGAAAACGGCACAGCGTATGTACAATGTTACTGATGTTACTACTGACCTGTTTTTTGTAACTGAAGGTTCAAGAGCCAAGCATCGCCAGAAAATGAGCAAGCTTACTGCTGACGGAAAAATGGACGTATTGATAGACCGCAGTACCGACGATGCTTACAACGATCCCGGTACTCCCCTCACCGAAAAAAATAAATATGGACGCAACACCATAAAACTGGTAAATGGCGCACAATTATTTATGAGAGGTATCGGAGCTTCATCAAAAGGTGATCTCCCTTTTTTAAATACCTTCAACATCAATACTAAAGAAACCAAACAACTCTGGCGCTGCGAAGAACCTTATTACGAAACCCTCACTGATGTATTGGACTTTGACAAACTGATCATTATTACCAATAAACAAAGCCAGACCGAACAACCGAATTATTATCTCCGTAATTTAAAAGACAACAGCAGCAAAGCCATTACAACCTTTGCCGATCCGCAACCCGGATTGCGTGGTATCACCAAACAAAAGATTACTTACAAACGTAAAGATGGTGTTGATCTTGCGGCAGACCTGTACTTACCTAAAGGCTACGATAAAGCTAAAGACGGCCCTCTGCCGGTGATGATGTGGGCTTACCCCCGTGAATTTAAAAGCGCTGCCGATGCGGCACAATTGCGTGGCAGCAAATATACCTTTACCCGTGTTGGGTATGGCTCCATTGTTTTTTGGGCAACGCAGGGTTATGCCATTATGGATAATACAGAATTCCCTATTGTAGGTGAAGGCGATAAACAACCCAATGATAATTTTGTTGACCAACTGGCCTGGAGTGCTGAAGCCGCCATTAACAAAATTGCAGAAATGGGTGTTGGCGACAGCAGCCGTGTGGCCGTAGGCGGCCACAGTTACGGTGCTTTTATGACCGCTAACCTGCTGGCACACACGAACCTGTTTAAAGCCGGCATTGCCCGCAGTGGAGCCTACAACCGCACCCTCACTCCTTTTGGTTTTCAGAATGAAGAACGCACTTACTGGCAGGCGCCGGAAGTATACAATAACATGAGTCCTTTTATGTTTGCCGATAAAATTAAAACGCCGTTGCTCATGATACATGGCGAGGCCGATAACAATCCCGGCACCTTCCCTATTCAAAGCGAACGTTTATACAATGCCATTAAAGGCCACGGCGGCACCGTACGTTTTGTGCAGCTGCCTTTTGAGGCCCACGGTTATGCGGCTAAAGAAAATATCTTACACATGCTTTGGGAACAGCATCAGTGGCTGGAGAAATATGTGAAAAATGGAGGGAAGTATGTGAAGTAATTTGTTCGGTACATCTGAATTATCATTCAGATCTAGTTACAACATTTATTAACTAATTTTTTTTGGCCGGTAAATTACCGGCCATTTTATTGCACACTACTTCTTCGTCAAACTCTTATTTACCTGCCAGGCAAAAATATAGCCCACTACACCGCCTATCAATAAACCAATCAACAATCCGGTAACACTGGAAGCGCCGGTAAAATAACTGATACCTAAACCAATCAATGCAAAAAATAATACCCCGATTATAATTGATTGATTTGTTTTTTTATGCTTTGGATGAGCTGTTGCAGGAGTATCGTGATGAGGTGTATGCTTGTGCGGATGTCGGTTTTTAGATTGAGGCATAATTTTTATTTTCAAGATACGATTTTTTAAACTGCCCTTACCCCTTAACGCACTAATCATTCGCAGGCGGGCATATGATTAAGATCATTGGTACAAAAACAAAGAGCCCCGGTATGGGGCTCTTTGCAATAACAATTATTGCTGCAATTGTTTTATCAAACGTACACTGTTATGATCTGTTTACGCCATTAAAATTCTTTATACCCCATATCCGGCCTGGTACCCAGAAAAGGCAGGCCAACATTAACACCTGCATCAATAAGCGGGCTGCCGCTGGTTAAAGCATAATTGGTACCAAAAACGGGCAACAAATTTAAATTACCGGTGTAACTGTAGTTGGTTGGTAGTAACCCGTTATACTTAGGAGTATTACCATTACCACTGTTATAAATATCATTGTTTTGAATAGACACTAAGTCCATACCAACAGTACCACCCTGCACCAGCCATCCGCTTTTTATATTGCCGATGATGTTGTTTTTGATATTGATATTTTTAGCAAAGCCGGTATTAAGGCCGCCTAAATTAATACCCCACCATGGCGCATCAGTAGCAGATGCCACCAGTGTGTTGTTAAAAACATTAAAATTATTGACGCTGTAGTTGGCATCATTATTAAAGATGCCGATCAATCCGCCGGTATTCTGCGCCATTGTAATATTGGTCACCAGGTTTTTCTGGATGGTTATATTTTGCACTGCATTACCCGAACGTGGATTAAATTCAATACCATGAGCTTTTTTGTCAATAGTATTATTTTCTATAATAGCGCCATCAGTATTATATTCTAACACAATACCGCTTTCGATCCAGCTGTTTATACTGTTTTGCTTTATCACGTTATCATGTATATACACGCTATATGCATAAGAGCCCCTGGTTTGAAAATTTAAATCGATTGAACCTCCGGTAATGGTATTGCCATAAATTTCCAATCCTGATTCATTAAACAATTCGATGGCAAAATTCCACCCGGTACTTCCGGAAGAGTTGCCCATTGGAATTTTATTAAGGGTATTGTTATAGATCTTGCAACCTTTAAGATAACCTTCGTTCCAGCCTTTAATGGGCCAGCCGTTGTATCCCTCCGGCCTGCTGGTTTGAGAAATAGTATTGTTATAGATCAGCATACCATCCTGCCCGCCGATATTTAAACACCCACGGCCATACGTACCCGTAGATAAATTATAGCCTGCAGAATTACTTACAATATTGTTATAAAAAGTATTGCCTGTTGCATAAATGGATGGTGGCGCACCATTGCCATCATTTCTGCCACCAAATAAAACGCCACGGTCTTTAAAATCCACCAACGTAATATCATGGATACTTACATTACTTCTGCCACCTACATAAATACCCCAGAAGGTGGAAAGATTTTGCCCGTCGAATTTTAAATTTGATACATGCTGATTACCGTTTGTTCCCTCGGGAGAACGCAATGATAACAGTTCAGTCCAATCTGCCGTAAGGGTGGATTTTAATATTGATGTAACGCCATCACCTTCAATACTTACACCGGGTTTTAAAGCAGATTGCTGTGTTTCCACATAAGTACCTGCATTTACGTGAATGATGGCACCGCTTGCCGATACGGTAGCAGTAGCTTTGTATAAGGTTTTCCATGGGGCGCTAATGGTGCCTGTACCGGTGGCATCATTACCTGTGGTGCTGATGTAAAAAGTATTGGCAGCGCCGGTTCCTGTACCGCCGGTTCTAATCCTGCGGTCTGTCATGGCCGAATCAGTTGCTGCTGCAGCATCAGGTTGAATTACGTCGCCTTTTTTACATGCCGTAAAGCTGGTAACTGCAAGTGCAAAGATGGCCACTCTTTTTTTTAATGTTACACTTTTCATAGGTGTGTTTGTTTTTTAATTAATAAATAATAGATTCCCTGTATCGGTTTATCCGAAAAAGAATTATTACAGTTGGATGGAGTTTATTGAAATTGTATTACCGGCTGGAAGATTATTGCGATGGAAATGTGAATTTCCCGGATTAAAAACTGGTTAAGTTTTTATAATGTTATTGGAAGCAATGTTCAACGTGACGGTTTTTCATAATCGGATTCACATTTGCATATACCACGCCATAATTAGTTAAGAAAAATACAAAACGAATTGCCGGATTTTTAGTAGTAGAAATTCTACCTGCGGCATTAACAACTACAATAGAAATAATAGTTGCAATAATAAAAACACTACAACCTTACATCTGTTATGAGTTTCAGGATATTGCGCCATCGTCTGTACAACTTTATCTATATTCATTTCACTTTAACCTTTTATATTGCATCATGAAAGCATTTATTTTTTTATTTACAGGATTTATTTTTTCCAATAGTTTATTTAGCCAGGTACCCTTAAAAGTGCTGGAAAAAATAGTAACGGCAAACCCTGCCAAAGTAAAAAAAATGCTAAAGGATTTTAATAATGAAAGTATTGAACCCGGTGGCAATATTACCTGGAAAAAAGAAACCGTTGAAGTATTTGAAACGGTCTCAAGAACAAGTTCGCCGTATGATACATTGATAAATTACCAGTTTAGCAATGCAACACATTTTAATGTATTGTTTAAAGCCATTAAAGAAAGTGCCGGTAACAAAATACTGCTTGACAAAAGCGATGGTTCCATCCGTGAAATATTTTTAGAAAATAAAATATTCAGCTACTCCTTAATGGTGATGGGGCCCAAAGAAAAACCTTACACATATATTGTAAACATCAGAAGATATAAACCTCACGAACCTTACGACAATGGCATAAGAAATGAAGTAAAAGAAAAAGACAGGAAGTAAGGTTTGCTGCAGGATTTACAATCATCAAAATACCGGGCCATCCAATTTTACATCTGCCAGGGCAAAAGCTTTTTTATATCTTGCCAGCATCACCCCTGCCGCTGCATTTTTATGTTGTGCCAGCAAAGCCTGGTAAATGCCAAACAAGGCCCAGCCGTTTTCACTATTGTTCAGCAGGTCTTTCCTTAAAACTTTTTCTGCTGCTGCAGGCTGGCCTGCTTTTAAGTATGCGTTGCCCAGGTAATGTTTAGGATTTAATAACCAATCTCTTGGTTCGGTATACACCATATGTTCTTCGGTGGTTACGGCTTTATCAAATGCAGTAATAGCGGCAGGATAATTTTTTTCTGCCATGGCGATACTGCCCGACAAAAGGTTTTCTGCTACTGTTGCTCCATCTATGGCCGGCGAAAAAACACCGAATGGAATATACAGTCCGGAATCTTTCATGGCCGCCTGTATTTGCTGTAACTCAGTATTGGCATCAGCAATTTTTGATGCATGCGCCAGTGCCATGCCCCTGCCAAAATGATATAGTATATTGGCATAGATCATTTTAGGGTCGGGCTGTTTACCAGTAAGCAATTCATTCCAGTTGCCAAAGCGTATATTCACTAACGTTGGTATCATCAGCACATATTGGGCGCCGGAACCAAAAGGGGCCGGTGCCAGCGAATAGGTTTCTGGAACACTGGCCGCAGTTTCCTGTGCAGATTGCATACTGTACGTTTTGCGCCCTGCCAGCATGCCCACCGTAGTCTGCATGTGAATATTATGTATCACGTATAAAAAATCGCTTGCTGCAACAGGATTGTATAATGCAAATACTTTTTTATAATCATTCAATGCATTTTCATTTACGGTGGCCCCGGTATTATACTGGCCCGTACGCAGGTAAATATGCGAAGGCATATGCACAGTATGCGACAGCCCGGGTGTAAGCCTGCCCATACGATTGGCGCTGGGCAAGGCTTTTGCAGCAAAAGGCGATGGCTCCATCACATGAATATAATAATGATTGGCACCCGGATGGTCAGGAGTTGTTGCCAGTAATTTTTCCAGTACGGTTTCAATTAATGGCGTCCATGGCCTGGGTGTACCGTCAATATTCCACAGGTCCCAGGGATGCTCCAGCATCATGGCATCGGCATATAAAGCCTGTACATCTGCGTTGCGTGAAAAATCGTCATATGCTTTTTTCATCATTGCGGTGTATTGCACATTTAATGTTGCACGGGTGGCATCGGCAGAATCTGCCGTGTATCTTACCGACATCGCATTGATCAATGCTTTCTCCATTGCACTTGCTTTGCCTGATAATTTTTCGGCCATTGCGGTGGCCTGCAAAGCCTCAGGCGAAGCTACATAACCAAGGTCGTTGATATTGGGCCCGTAAGTTAATGCCTGTGCCCAATACAAAATGGCGCAACCGGAATCAAACTTTGCCGCTTTTTTAAATGAAGCCATAGCTTCAATAATATGAAAGCTGTAATACATGTTGATGCCCTGGTTAAAATAAACCTGTGCACTATCATTTTGCGTGGAAATTTTCCAGCTGTATTTTCCTGCCCCGGGAATAACGGGTATTGCTGCTTCAGTAAGCCCATTAATGGCAGCCCAATCGGGGCCACATGATATTGCAGTAAGTTTTTTTGATTTATTGTGTTGAAGAATGGTGGCCATATTATTACTTCCGTTTCCTTTTATCATTCTTGAAGCAATAAATGCAGTGGCAAATGCCAGTATGGCCAATAAGGTTAAATTGCGCAGCATAGTCAGTAGTTTTAGCAGGTAAAAAATACAATTTACTTAGTAAACTATATAATATTTTTTTCAGTACACTGCTGCATTGCGGATAAAGTGCATAAGTATACCGGTCCGGGCTCTTTGTACTGTCATTAATTTTTTCTATCTTTCTAAGCAGCAATTCCCTCAACTACAGCAATACTTCTTCCTGCAAAATTTAACCCGGAGCAATGAAAAAAATAATAACAGCAATGGTTTTTGTTGTATGTATCCTGGCAGCGGGAGTTTTTATTACCTGCAACAGAAAAAATGCAGACCCTCAAACTGATCTTATCAATGCCATGAATCTAAAACGGGGCCAGGTGGTATTGTGCAGCCCCCCGGGTAAACAATTTGGCACCGTAGCATTTGAAACATCATGTACAGATAGTGCAAAAAAAGATTTTGACCTTGCTATAGCTTTACTGCATTCATTTGAATATGACGAAGCCGAAAAAGTTTTTGCAAAAATTATTGACGGTAATGCCGGTTGTGCTATGGCGTATTGGGGTGTGGCGATGTGCAATTATCACCAGGTGTGGCCTTCGCCGCCTTCGCCAGCCGACCTGGATAAAGGAAATAAAGCTATTGCCATTGCGCAATCCATCAAACAAAAATCGCCAAGAGAAACGGACTATATCAACGCTATAGCCGTTTTTTATAAAGACTGGAAAACCATTGACCACCGCACCCGTTCCCTGCAATTTGAAACTGCTATGGAAAAACTTTACCGGAAATATCCCGGTGATAAAGAAGCGGCCATATTTTATGCATTGGCGCTTGATGGTGCAGCAGACCCGGCAGATAAATTGTATCATAATCAAAAAAAAGCGGGCGCCATTTTAACCGGTTTGTATCCCGGCGAGCCCGATCACCCGGGTATTGTACATTATATCATCCACAGCTACGATTATCCCGAACTGGCGGCACTTGCACTGCCTGCTGCAAAAAAATATGCTTCAATAGCTCCGGCGTCGGCACATGCACAGCACATGCCTTCGCATATTTTTACAAGGCTGGGCTTATGGGATGAATGTATCCAGTCTAATCTTGTTTCCACTGCCTCCGCAAAATGTTATGCAGAAAATGCCGGTATCAAAGGGCATTGGGATGAAGAACTGCATGGTATGGACTACCTGGTGTATGCTTACCTACAAAAAGGTGAGAATGATCTTGCCAGGCAGCAGTACGATTATCTTAAAACCATCACAGTGGTACAACCGGCAAACTTTAAAGTGGCTTATGCATTTGCGGCTATCCCTTCACGATATTATGTAGAAAATAAAATGTGGCAGCAGGCGGCAAACCTTCAAATGCTGTCGGCCAATTTTGAGTGGCAAAAATTTCCCTGGCAAAAAGCTATCCTGCATTTTGCAAAATTATTAGGTGCTGCACATACGGGCAATATTAACCAGGCAAAGGGGGAATTAAAAAACCTGAACAATAGTTACGATACTTTAACGGCACAAAAAGATTTGTATAAAGCCAACCAGGTGCTGATACAAATGAAGACCGGTGAAGCATGGATATGCCTTGCAGAACGAAAAACAAGTGAAGCCTTACAGCTGATGCAGCAGGCGGCTGCTATGGAAGATAAAACAGAAAAGAGCCCTGTTACGCCCGGTGAGGTAATACCGGCAAAAGAATTGCTGGCTGATATGCTGATGGAACTGCATCAGCCAGCGGAAGCGTTAACCGCCTATGAGGCCAATTTAAAAACGCATCCCAACCGGTTTAATGGTTTGTATGGAGCAGCACTGGCCTGCGAAAAAATAAATAATACAGAAAAAGCAAAATACTATTACAATCAATTACTGGTGCTTGCAAATAGCCCGGCAGCAACGAGGCCCGAAATGGAAAGAGCAAAGTTATTTTTGAAAAAGCATAGTTTTAATCATTGACCGGAAGATCATTTCTTCTTCTGTCCCCTTGTTTTTGGCTTGCCATACTTGGCCATCATCCGGTCTTTTTTTCTTACAATAAAATTCACCTTACTGTTTTTGGCAGATTTTTCATGAAACGCCGCTCCTCTCCCTTCACGTGACGGAACTTTTAACTGGATCGTTTTCATATACACTTTAGGCTTCTCATCTTCCGTTAATACATCAGATATCTCCAGGTTTTCGGGCAGTGCTGTAATCGGCACCTGGTAATTCATTAAAGCTTCTATTGCTGCTAAAAGTGGTTTTTCTTTTTCAGTAATAAAAGTAATGGCAATACCTTTTTTATCGGCCCTGCCGGTACGGCCAATACGGTGCATATAATTTTCCGGTACTTCCGGTGTATCAAAATTTATTACGTGTGTTACTTCGGCAATATCAATACCACGGGCAACAATATCTGTTGCAATAATAAAGCGGTAGGTACCATTTTTAAATTGTTCTACGGTATTAAAGCGATGGTTCTGTTCTTTATTACTATGTATCACGCCTGCGGTGCCGGGAAATTTTGCTTCCAATTGTTCATACAGATCATCTGCTAATTTTTTTGTAGCCGCAAATACCAGCACTTTGGTCATGCCTTCATCTGCCGTTAATAATAAATGCAGCAGGTTTACCTTGGTATAAAAATTGGGCACTTCATATCCAGTTTGCACAATATTTTCCAATGGTGTTCCGGTGGGTGCAGCCTCCACTCTTACGGGATCATTAAAATAAGTATCAATCAATGTTTCCACTTCTTCGGTAATGGTGGCGGAAAATAAAAGGTTCTGTCTTTTGGGTGGCAGCAGGTCCAGTATATTTTTCAATTGTGTTCTGAAACCCAGGTTCAGCATTTCATCCACTTCATCAATCACCAATTTTTTTACTGCCCTTGTTTTAAAAGCGCCATTCAGCATCAGGTCGTATAACCTGCCGGGTGTTGCTACCACCACATCTGCACCATTGGCCAATTCTGCAATTTGCGTTTTAATGTTTACACCACCGTATACACCCACTGCGTCCACACTCATATAAGGCGTAAGGTCTTTTACTGCCTGCACTACCTGCGCCACTAATTCTCTTGTAGGAACCAGCACTAAAATGGTGGGTACTTTTTCTTTGCTGAATTTCCACAATCGCAATAAAGGCAACAGGTAAGCGAATGTTTTACCGGTTCCCGTCTGGGCAATACCGCAAACGTCTCTACCCGACATTACAATGGGAAAAACCCTGTGTTGTATAGTGGTTGGAACAGTGAAGCCCAGGTCGTTTAAAACGTTCTGCAGCGGGGTATTTAAATTTAAATCGGTAAATAACATGTTGTGCAATTATCCGGCGAAGATAACTCTTAATTACAAAGAGCCCATGGGCTTACAATTCAGTGTGTTAAATGATCAAAATCGTAATATTCCTACAAGGTTTAAAATCCGCCTACTACAAGCACCCTACTGGGCTGTATTTAACTTTACTTTACAAGGATGAGATATGAATTCCTGCCTCATCCACCGTCTAACTTACAAAGCAAATTATATGAACACCTCTACTCATCAAAAGGAAATTTTACTGGTAGCCAATGCCGGTTTTTTCTCCAGGCATTGGGTAAAAAGAAATGAATCTGAAAAAGACAAACGTTTTACCCAAAAAGAAAAATTAATTGATGCCTGCTGGAATGGCCTGGCACCGCAAATGTTGCCGGAATGTTTTAACAACAGTACCGACAATGAATTGGCGCTTTGGGAAGTTACAGATACTGTGGCTTTTATCGACCTTGATTTCTGGGACGGCGAAGCTCCAAGTGAAAATGAATTTTCTATTAACCCCTATATTTTTATGGAGGTGAAGGATTATAATTAGCCCGGGTGTAAAGATGTCATTGCACTATTGTGAAATAAAGTGTGTGATGCATCTTAATGACAACTAACCCGCCTGGCCAAATGAAATTATTTTTCAGTTGTATACTATTGTGTTGCTGCCTGCAAAGCAATGCACAGCATATTACCAATGTTGTAAGAAAAAATCTGCTGCATTCATCGTCAATACAGCAACAAAGACTGTTAATTTTAATCGACACAGACAGCATTACGGTTGTAACCACCTTCGCATATTTATCTTACAAAATAAAATCTTTAACTAAACAAGATACTTCCCTTGCTTTAATCTGTACTGCCCTTCTTAAAAAGATAAAGGCCGATTCCCTTAGTACCCTTAAAGTAAATGAAGTATTTGTTGAAGCGGGGCTGATGGAGCGCTATAACTTTCTTACAGGAGATATATTAAGCGCCGGGCAATGTGCTGCCTTTAATAAGTTTACAAAGCGCCGCATTAAGCAGGTAAAAATTGTAAGTTATGGCGGGTACAGCTATGGTGCAACCGGCAAACAATATTTCTCAGGCAACACTTTATTGCTCGACAATACAGAAATAGTATTTTAATTTAAAGGCCATGTCACTTATTATTACAATTACCGGTTAATGATATTATTATTTCAACTAAATTGCTGCCGGTAAATTCAAAAAATGCACGGTTAAAAAAAATGGAAAAAATTTTTATTGAAGATAAAAAATTTGAGGGGATTAATTTTTCTGACACCCCTCTTGCTACAGGTGATTATGAGAATTGCAGTTTCATAAACTGTGATTTTTCCGGCACTAACCTCAGCGGACAGCATTTTAGTGATTGTGTATTTACAGGCTCAAACCTGGGTATGGCAGCATTGGGAAAAACAGCGTTCAGGGATTGCCGGTTTGAAGGATGCAAGTTACTGGGCCTGCATTTTGAACATTGCAACCCCATTGGTATGGCGGTTCATTTTGATCATTGCATCATGGACATGGCTTCCTTTTATCAACTCAAATTAAAGAATACCAGCTTCAATAATTCAACACTTACCGAGACTGATTTTACAGAAGCAGATTTAACCGGTTGTATTTTTAACCAATGCAATTTAGCAGGCGCTATTTTCGACAGAACAATTTTAGAAAAGGCAGATCTGAGAACGGCATACCATTATGCCATCGATCCCGAATTAAACAGGATTAAAAAAGCAAAATTTTCCGCTGCAGGCATTGCCGGATTATTAAGCAAATACGATATTGAAATTGAATAGCAAGAAATTTATCTTATCAGTAAAATACTTCCTTTTATATCGTGGTACCCGCTATTAAAACGGATATAATAAACATAATTTCCTGAAGGTTGTGCCTGTCCTTTATAATTTCCATCCCAGTCTACAATTGCTGCAGCTGTATGATACACCTGTTGCCCGAAGCGGTTGTATACGCTTACTGTTGCACCAAATAAGGGATCAAGAAAAGGTATTCTCCAGTGATCATTAAGGCCATCATTATTAGGCGTAAATGCATTGGGTACAAAAATACCTGCCACCACTTTTACTGCCATGGCATCCTGGTTGGCACATCCGAATGAAGATGTTGCGTAAAGCGTATAAGTGATATCTGCAGCGGGTGATGCCACAGGTGTCATGATTTTTGTATCACTCAGGTGATCGGGCGGATCCCAGTAATAGGCAGGATTTTCTCCACTTACCGATCCATTGATGGTCACGTTATTTCCCGACAATATAACCAGGTCCGGCCCTGCATTGACCAATGGTTTGGCATGCACATTAATCACTACATAGTTGGAAGCTATCCTGCAGGCCAGGTTACCTGCTGCACTGGCCTCTGTTATTGTCATCCTGTACCAATACGCCCCTGCCGTGGTTGGCTTGCGCAGGTAATTAAGTGAAGTGGCACCGGTAATATCTTTCCATTTAGTTCCTGAATCTGTACTTACCTGCCATTGATATACAGGAGAAATATAACCCGATGTAACTGTTGCTGCAAAAGTGTAATTGGTGGTATTGCCTTCGCAAACATTTACGGTATCATTGCTGTTGCCCTGGATAGCTGAGCTGATCTTTGCAGCACCGCAGGGCCTGAAGGTGATATCATCCATGGCAAGGTCGTTACCCAAACCACCGGGGGCATTATTGCGCATGCGTAAAACGATCACGGCATTATTTACCGGTGTGCTGAAAAAGAACCCGTATTGTTTCCAGGTTGGTTGAAAGGTTTCGGGAATATCGCCGGTTGAATACTGTTGCAATACTGTTCCGCCGACAGTTTCAATGGTAAAAGTAATATTGGGCCTGATGCCGCCTTTATTCAATACATTCATGATCCAGGCTGCAAACTCGTAGGTAGTATTAGGACAGAGATCAGTTACCGTAGCAAGAAAAAAATCTCCGGGCTCAACAGAAGCATTCACTAACATAAAAGCGCCGTTTCCAGTATGATCTGACATTACTGTATGCCATGAATTACCAAAACAACCGGCTGTGGAATTGGTAATGGTATAATAACCGTCGTTGGGACATTGAGAACTGGTGTAGGTGTAAGCGTTGGTAGGTGTAAAGCCGGTACTGCCGCCTCCCGAACCAAATGTGATATTTACAACAGGATCGCCTAAACTGCCGTTGCATAATTGGCCCTGTACATTAATTGCCATGCATAATACAGCAACAATACACATCGTTCTGAAGTAAAAAGCCTTGTTCATAAGCAACGGCAAGCATTATTGAACAACAAATTTATCGCTTTTTCACACAGCACAGCGATAATATTTTAGCTGAATGACGTTGTATTTTGATCGCTGCAGCAACTATATGCTGCAGCGATCAAAGTCTTATTCTCTTCCTTCGTCAATTATAGCTTTGTCAACATCCGCTATTTGCTGATGCTCTTCTTTTAAGCGTTTTATTTTTTTACCGTAAGATATTTTGGTGATAAGTACAAACAATACCGGCACTACAAATATGGCCAGCGTGGTGGCGGCTAACATACCTCCAAATACCGTCCAGCCGATAGTTTTACGTGATTCTGCCGCTGCACCGGTTGCAAAAGCCAATGGCAACACCCCTAAGATAAATGCCAGCGACGTCATCACAATGGGGCGTAAACGCAGATTCACAGCTTCCAGTGTGGCCGTTATAATTTCAACGCCATGATCCACCCGTTCTTTGGCAAACTCTACAATAAGAATAGCATTTTTAGCAGCCAGGCCTATCAGAGTAATTAAACCGATCTGGGCATAGATATTATTAGTGATGTTAGGCAGGAGCAATAAGGTAAGGATAGACCCGAATGCTCCGATAGGTACTGCAAACAATACAGAAAACGGTATCGACCAGCTTTCGTATAATGCCGCCAGGAATAAAAATACAAATACAATGGAGATACCGAATATGATCGTTGAACTGCTGCCTGCGGAAATTTCTTCCCGGCTTAATCCTGAAAATTCATAGCCATATCCAACCGGCAATTTAGCCGCCACTTCTTTTAATGCATCAATAGCTTGTCCGCTGCTGTACCCGGGCTTAGGGGAACCGTTAATTTCAATTGACCGGTAAATATTATAATGCGATATCAGCGAAGGGCTTTCTACCAGTTTAGAGGTAACCAGCGAACTCAGCGGCACCATACTACCCTGGCTGTTGCGTACATAATATTTGCCCAGCTCTGCAATGGACGAACGGAAATTGCTGTCTGCCTGTGCCATTACACGGAAGTTTCTGCCGTATAAATTAAAGTCATTGATATAACTGCTACCCAGTAATGTAGACATAGTGCTGTATACATCAGCAACAGACACTCCAAGTTTTTTTGCTTTCTCTTTATCAACATCTACCTGGTAACTGGGTGTATGAGAGCTAAAGAAAGTATAGGCCATTGCAATTTCGGGGCGCTGGTTTACTTCTGCTAAAAACTTTCTTGTAACGGCCTCAAACTGTTGAATGTTATCAGTACTGGTAGTTTGCTGCAGTTCAAAAGTAAAGCCGGCTGTTGCACCTAAGCCCGGTATTGCCGGCGGGCCTATAGCCAATATCCTTGCTTCTTTGATGTCGCTGGTTCTCTTCTGAACTTCTGCAATAATACTCTGCAGTTGGGTCTCTTTTGTCTCCCTGTCATCCCATGGCTTCAGCTGCACAAACATGGTGCCGGCATTGGATTTATTGGAGAATGTAATGATGTTGAGCCCCGCTAAACCACCCACTGTTTTTACACCGGGTATAGATTGTACACGCTGCATAATATTCACCAGCATCTCCTTGCTCCTGGCGGTTGATGTGGCTTCAGGCATTTCGTAAGTAACATATAAACGGCCTTCATCTTCTGAAGGAATAAATCCTGATGGTTTTGCTTTGAACATGAATATCAATCCCACAAATAAGCAAACCAGCATTACCAATACCATCGGGGTTGCCTTTATCCATTTGGCAACACGGCTGGTATAAGAACGGTTGAGTTTTCCAAAACCTTTGTTGAACCATGCAAAGAATTTTTCCATTATATTTTTCTTTGCAGATGCGTCTTTAGATGGTTTAAGCATGATACTGCACAATGCTGGGGTAAGCGATAATGCAACAAAGGCAGAAATGATCACAGATACTGCAATAGTAATAGCAAACTGCTGGTACAAACGCCCTACAATACCCGGTATAAAACCAACCGGTACAAATACCGCTGCCAATATCAATGCGATAGCTATTACAGGCCCCGAAATATCTCTCATCGCTTTTTTAGTAGCTTCTTTGGGAGATAATTTTCCATGATCGATATAATGCTGTACCGCTTCCACTACCACAATAGCATCATCCACCACAATACCAATAGCCAATACAAAGGCAAATAAGGTGAGTGTATTAATGGTAAAGCCAAAAGGAATAAATAAGATGAATGTACCGATCAGTGAAACGGGGATGGCAAGTACCGGTATTAATGTAGCCCGCCAGTTTTGTAAAAATAAAAATACCACCAGCACCACAAGTAATAACGCTTCCACCAAAGTGTGCAATACTTCCCTGATAGATACTTTTACAACAGTCACTGTTTCCAATGGCATTAAATAATCAATGTCTTTAGGAAAAGATTTTTTTAATTCCGCCAAAGCCACATTCAGACCATCAAAAGTTTCCAATGCATTGGCACCGGGAGCCTGGTAGATGAGAATAAAAGCAGCCGGCTTTCCGTTTACGTAAGCATTGCTGCCGTAATCAAATTTTCCAAGTTCTACTCTTGCGATATCTTTTAAATACACTATTGTACCGGTTGAAGGTTGCGTACGCACAATAATATTTTCAAACTGTTCCCTGGTATTAATACGGCTGTTGGTTAACACACTATATTCAAAACTTTGTGTATTAGGCTGCGGATTTCCACCGATCGTACCGGCGGCAACCTGGAGGTTTTGTTCGGTTAATGCTGCCAGTACATCGGCTGTAGTCATTTCAAGCGCAGCTAATTTAGAAGGGTTGAGCCAGATACGCATACCAAAATCATCTGCACGGGAAACAATATCCCCTACCCCTTTCACACGCTGCAAGGCATCTTTTAAATAAATATTGGCGTAGTTGCCAATAAATGTGGCATCATGCGTTCCGTTGGGAGAATATAATGCCAGCGCCACCATGATGCTGGGGTTACGCTTACGAACGGTAAGGCCTAAACGCTTTACTGCATCCGGTAAAGTGGGTTGTGCCACACTCACACGGTTCTGTACATCCAGTGCCGCAATATTTACATCGGTACCAATATCAAAATTCACGTTGATGGAACTTTGCCCGCTACCGGTACTGTTGCTGGACATATAGGTCATGCCCGGCGTGCCATTGATCTGTGTTTCAATTGCTGTAGTAGTGGTTTGTTCTACCGTTTGTGCATCTGCACCAATAAAATTTCCACTCACCGTTACAGTAGGCGGTGTAATATTCGGGTATTGTGCAACTGGTAAAGTTAACATGGCAATAATACCCACCAGCACTATCACCACCGATATTACAATTGCCGTTACCGGTTTTTTTATAAAAGTTTCTGCTATCATTATATCATTACTTTATGCTGCAATTAATTACAGCAATAATTTATTAAGCTATTTTTTTTCTGGTGCAGCACCGGGAGCGCCAGGTGTTACAATAGTAACTTTAGCGCCTTCCCTTAAATTCTGTACGCCTTCGGTTACAATTTTATCGCCTTGCTGTAAACCATCTTTTACAATAATATTTTTACCCAATACTGTACCTAAGGTTACTTTACGTTGCGAAACTTTATTGCTATCACCCGGAACGTATACAAAGAATTCGCCCAGCTGTTCCACCACTGCTTTATTAGGAATAACCACTGCCTGTGCAGCCGACCCGTTTTTAATACGAATGGTTCCGTTCATACCGGCTTTTAATAAACTGTTTTTATTGGGGAAACTTAACCTTGCTTTAAGTGTACCGGTTTGCGGATTAACAGCCCTGTCTAACAAAACAATTCTGCCGGGGTAAGGATAAATGTCGCTGCCAAAAGCCAAGGTAAATGTTGAATCTGCCGGTTTAGTTTTTTCATTTAATAAAGTTGAAAAACGAAAGATATCTTTTTGTTCAATATTAATATCTACGGCAAGGTCGCCATCAGTTGATACTGTATTCAAAATGGTTTGGCCCGCTGTAACTGCAGCGCCCACTTTTACTGCTGATATACCAATAACACCATCAAACGGTGCAAATACTTTGGTATAGCGTACACTGGTTTGTACCGCCTGGATATTTGCCCTTGCAGCATCTGCCTGTTTTTTACTTACTTCAACAGCTGCATCTGCATTATCCACTAATTGTTTGGCAATGGCATCATTCTTATCCAGTTCATGATAACGATTAGCATCCTTCTGCGCTTTGTTTAAGTTAGCTTCCTGCACTTTTAAATTGGCAACAGCCTGCTCGTAATTAGCGGCGTACAATTGCTGATCAATCGAATACAACAACTGCCCTTTTCTTACCCTTGCCCCATCGGCAAAATGCACACCGGTAATAAAACCACTTACCTGTGGCCTCAGTTCCACCTGGTTTAATGCTGTTACTGTTGCAGGATATTCATCAAAATAAACGGCATTAGTTACAGTTACTTCCTGCACCGTAACTTTTGGCGGTGGTGGTGGCGGTGGTGCAGACTGCTTATTATTACATGCTGCCAGCAATACTATGGCGGTTATGCTTGTATATTTTGTGATTTGTTTTGTAAATGCGCTGTACATATTGGTTGGTTATAAAACTGAAATAAAATGTAAATGAATTTGTTTTTAATAAATGATCTGCCCCAATGCTTTTTGCACATCAACCTTGGCAGACAGCACCTGGTTTAGTGCATTAAAATAATTGATCTGCGATGTGCGCAGATCTGTTTCTGATGTGATCACTTCCAGGTAGGTTTTAATGCCCGAACGATATTGCAATTGTATTACATCATAAACTTCTTTAGCGATCGATACATTATCTTTTAATGCCAGGTAGTTTTCCATACTGCTTTTGTAATTGGCCAAAGCCTGGGCATACTGTGCATTCACTGCATTTTTTAAAGTAACTATATCCTGCTCACTTCTTTTCAGCTGCAATTCCGCCGTATACAAATTGGCCTTTCTTTTACCACCCTGGAAAATGGGTAGTGATAATGTGAGTGCTGCAAATGAATTGGGGTAATTGGTGTTATACAATTTAGTAAACTGGTTATTTTGAAAATTGAGGTTATAAGCGCCGTTGGCAGCAACCGAAGGCAGGTAACTCCACCTGTTGTACAATACATTTGATTGTAATAAATTCCTTTGCGTTTCTAATAATTTATATTCAATCCTTGTTTTATAATCGGGGCGCTGGGTGGTATCAATAAAAATTTCGCTTTCCATTGCAGTGCTGTCGTATACAATATTTAAAACGGAAGAATCCGGGTACCCCATCAATGATTTGAGGTATTCTATTTTTGCTTTCACCAGTTCTTCGTTACTTCTTTTTGCCGCTTTAATATTATTGAGGCTGATGGTAGCTCTTTTATAATCTATCTTATCTGCAACACCGGCTTTGTACTGGCTGGTAGCATCTTTCAAACTTCTTTCGGTGCGTACAATATTTTCTGCCGCTACTTTAATTTGCTGCAATGTGGTAAGTACATCATAAAAAGCCTTGGATACATTTGCAGCAAGATCAATTTTATTGTTTGAGGTAGTTTGTTTGGTTTGTTGCAACACATCATCCTTGCTACGCCTTGCCAGCAATACATCTTTATTAAAAATGGTTTGCGAAACGGTGAACTGCCCTGCCGAAGTATTGTCCACTCCCAGCTTGATGGTATTGCCGCCTATAACAGTGGATTGCAAAAGAAAATTATGCTGCAGGTTATAATTAAAATTCACCTGCGGATACCAGTCTGCCAGTTTACTTTTAATTGTAGATGCTGTGATCTGCTCATCTATTAAAGCCTGCTGAATCTTTGGCTGATGTTTGATGGCATAATCAATAGCTGCTTTTAAAGTCACTTCCTTAAGTAAAGTATCCTGTGCAGCCGTTTGCGCTGTTGTAAAAAACGGTGCAAGCAATAATAAAAAAACTATTGTTATACCTGGCCTGCATTGCTTAAAAAAATCGGTCATATTGTTGGTTTGTTCCTGTACTAAAAATACGCTTACTGCATAATAAATGCAATAAACCCTGGTAATAAATCGGCAAGAATCGTTTTGAGCAGTGCCGGCATTACCCGGCAACTTTACCTAGCCAGCCTGCATACTGCTGCAGCAATTCCTGGTTAAGATTGTAGGAATGGTTACGGCCTTCTTTTTCAGCCTCAATCAATCCTGCTTCAGTTAATGTTTTTATGTGATGGCTTACAGAGGGTTGTGCCAGTTTGGTAATGTTCATGATCTCCGAACATTGAATGCAGCCTTTGCGCTTAGACATATCCAGCAAAATCTGCAACCGTGTCGTATCGGCCAATGCCTTCGAAATTTTCTCTAATTGTTTTAAATTCACCTAAAATACATTGATGGATGCAAATGTATCAATTATTTTAAAGAGGGTGTCTTATTTTTTATAATTTTAATACCAATTTAATACCTGCAGCCAGATTAATGTTCAAACTTCAAAGCTGCAACATTGATTTTTTATTATATGTGATTATAAAATATTTTTATGCTACGTTCGTCATTATTGCTTGCTATCGCTTTTTTGTTTTGCATGTGTGCGCATGCACAATCCAGGCTGGGTGATGTTGCCTGTGTATATGTTACCACATCAAACCTCGATTCGTCGTTTGCTGTATATGAAAAATTAGGATTTGCAAAAACCGGTGCTAACGATTTTCCAACTTCCTGGATGCAGCTAAGTGATGGCAGCCTGCTGATCATGCTGCGGAAAGATGCCACGCCGTACATCGGACTTACCTATTATGTTGCAGATGTGGAAAAGCTGGCAGCAGCATTAGAAAAAGATAGTATCGTGTTTACACAGAAGCCCAAAGCCGGCGACCCGATAAAAAGATATTATTTTAAAAGCCCTGATGGATGGAATATTATGCTGGCTTCCAACCTTGGCGGATTTAAACAGCCCACAGGGCGTACATTGCTGACCATGCAGCAAACTGATTATGCCAGCGCAGATAAATTTCCCAATAAACAATGCGGTGCCTTTGGCGAATTTGCATTACCCGTAACCGATATTACTGTATCACTTGCCTTTTGGAAAAAATTAGGTTTTACAACAAAGGCGGTGATGAAAGAGCCCTATCCCTATGCCATACTTTCTGATGGATTGATGATCATCGGCCTTCATCAGACCAAATATTTTGATTACCCTGCAATAACTTATTTTGGATTGCATACCGATAAAAGAATACAGGAGCTGCAATCAAAAGGCTTAAACAATTTTACAGAAGTACAGGGTAAAAACAATGTATCGCTTAAAACCTGGGAAGGGCAACATTTCTTCATCTTTTCATTGGGCATGTAAAATTATTTTCTGCGGCCTAACCACAGCACAGCGTTCAGGATCATTTTATTTTGTTGGGGTTGGCTGAATGTTGAAGACAATGCCGCATTGGTATGTCCTTCATAATCCATATCATTATGGCCCATGTTAAAATATACCATTTTATATTGGGTGTTGGTCCATACCACAGGATAGTAACCACTATGCCATATTTCGTTTGGCCTGGGGCCGGTACCTAAAGGAAAACTGCCAGTATCAATTGCGGCCAGTATTTTTATAGCAGGATTTTTTTGCAGATCATTTTGCCAGCGATACCATTCATTAGGTGCAGCAGTAAAAGTTCGGGGCAGGTGTTTTGTAACCGGGTGTTTTTTATTTTCTGTTGTAAGAATAGCTTTAGTTGGCCTCCAGGTATTACTGCCATATTCACCTGAACCTAAAAAATCATTATGGTACCAATCCCAGTTTTGTGGAAAGGCAGAAGGCGTTAATGCAAATGCAGCAAAATGAAATCCCATCCATGCACCGCCATGCTTCATATAGTTTTCAAAAGCCTGGCGCCAGGGCAATGAATCAGGCCTGGTATCTAAAAAAATCACCAGTTGATATTGAGCCAGAAATGCAGCATCCAGGTTATTCCAGTTATTGGTAGAATCGTAAGTAAAATGATGCGCCGCTCCCATTTTACTAAACCATTGATTGGCTTCATGTACAAAACTTATATGTGCCAGGTCATTTTTAGCAGTATAAAATCCGATTACTTTAAACGATGCTTTATTCTTTTGTGCGGTAACAAAATAACAACACAAAAAAAATGTTATTACAGCTACACACCTTAATACTATTGACCTGCTGATCATCATATTTTATTTAGCATTCTTTGCCGACATATAAAAAACCAGTTTCCCGCCATTCATTATTTCATCATGGGTAATGTATCTCCTGTTTAATAATTGTCCGTTCAACATCACTTTTTTTACATACACATTTTTATCGCCCTGGTCAACGGCTTCTACCGAAAAAGTTTTTCCACTCTCTAAATTAATAGTGGCCGTTTTTATTGACGGGCTTCCAAACCAATATTGGTCAGATGCAGGTGCCACAGGATAAAAACCCAATGCACTGAATATATACCAAGCACTCATTTGCCCGCAATCATCATTTCCTCCCAAACCTGCCGGGCCATTGTGGTATTGATTTTTTAATATCATACGCACTCGCTCCTGCGTCTTCCAGGCGGCATCTGTCCAGTTGTATAAATAGGCCACATGATGCGCCGGCTCATTTCCATGAATATAATTACCGATAATACCATCACGGGTAATATCTTCTGTTTCTGCAAAAAAAGCATCGGGCAAATGCATGGTAAATAAAGAATCTAAATGTGCCGTGAATTTTTTCTTTCCGCCCATTGCTGCAATCATAGCTGCAGGGTCCTGTGGCACATACAAGCTAAAGTTCCAGGCGTTGCCTTCAATAAATCCCTGCCCGTCTGTTTTCAATACGTCAAAATCTCTTTTAAAACTGCCGTCACTTAAACGGGGGCGCATAAAACCAATAGCGGCATCATATACATTGCGCCAGTTCTGCGAACGTTTACTGAACTCTTCATAAATATCCTGCCGGTTCAATTTTTTTGCCAGTTGTGCAATGGCCCAGTCATCGTAGGCATATTCTAAAGTTGTAGAAACGGATACGCCATTTTTATCCTGTGGTATATAACCTTTATCAATATACGCTCCAATGCCTTCGTAATTACGCTGGCGTGCCGTGGTTACACAGGCATCCAATGCCTTGTCTGCACCCGTTGTCAGCGTACCTTTTAAATAAGCTTCTGCCACAACAGAAACACTATGGTAACCACTCATACACCAGTTATCATTGGCATAATGCGACCAAATCGGCAACATATGCAACGCACTCTGATCAAAGTGTGCCATCATGGATTGCACCATATCGCCATTACGTTTGGGATTAATGATATTCTGGTAAGGATGAAAAGCACGGTAAGTATCCCATAGAGAAAAAGAAGTGTAATTGGTAAACCCGTTGGCCTTATGTACATTCTGATCGAGGCCTTTGTATTCGCCATTTACATCCATATACACTGTAGGCATTAATGCGGCGTGATACATGGCAGTATAAAAATTAACCAGCTCTTCTTTACTATCTGCAGTAATTGTGATTTTATTCAGTTCCTTATTCCATGCCTGTTGCGCTTCCTGTTTTGTTTTTTCAAAATCCCAATGCGGAATTTCGGCCTGCATATTTTCCAATGCATTTTTTGTGCTTACAGGAGACAATGCAAATTTTATTTTTATCTTTTCATTTTCTTCTGTTTTAAAATCAAAATACAAACGCAATTGCTTGCCTGCCAGGTCGGGGAAATTTTTGCTTTGATTAAATTTACCCCAAAAGCCACGGTACGGTTGTTTCTTTGAATAATCTTTACAACCATAACTTAACATTGGTTTTGAAAACGACATAGCGAAATACACCGTTCTTGTGCGGCCCCACCCATTGGTTTGGCGATAACCAGTAACCAGAGTATCGTTTTCAATTCTAACAAATGTCCACACATCTTTATCTTCATAATTATAAATGCCGGCTATAAGGTCGAGTATAATATGCGACTGGTCTGATTTTGGAAAAGTATATTGATGAAAACCTGTTCTTGCTGTGGTAGTCAATTCTGCAATAATATTATTATCATCCAGTTTTACTTTATAATAACCGGGTTCGGCAATTTCGTTATCATGAGAAAAAGCAGAGCGATAGCCGTTTTCAGGATGATCGGCCGTACCCGGATTTAATTGTAACACACCTGTGCCCGGCATAATTAAAAAATCACCTAAATCAGAATGGCCGGTGCCGCTGAAATGTGTATGACTGAAGCCCACGATCGTTTTGTCGGTGTATTGATAGCCTGCACAATATTTATATACATCAGGATTGTATTTATTATTCGATTCGTAGGGAATGGTATCTGTATCAGGGCTTAACTGCACCGCACCAAAAGGAACAGTTGCACCGGGAAAGGTATGTCCCATTTTTTCGGTTCCGATAATGGGCCTGGCATATTGTATAAGATCAGGCATGGTCTGGCTTTGGGCCTGTAACGAGATCATTAAAAAAGATAGAAAGAGATATTTTTTTTGCAGTTGCCTGAATTGACTGGTCATTGATCGCTTTTAAAAATGGATAAGTAGTGAGCAGCAAATTTATGTTGCAAAAACTAATTATCGCACAATCTCTTATCTCCTTTATCAAATAAAAAAGCTACCCCCTTTTGGAAGATAGCTTTTTTTGGTTTTTAACTGTATTTATTTATGTAGAACAATAGTGTTTACATCTGTCTCCTTGTTCCGCAGTACACTTATGTTGGTGATTGTAGAATCCTGGTAACCGTTGATGCCATCAATGAAAAGGCTGTAGGTACCTTCTTTCAATCCACGTATCTTAAATTCTCCTTCGCTCCAGGGCCATGCATAAGCTGTGTCTGTTGCGTTGTAGGCTTTTATCAATCCAAATGAATGTGATGGCCTTACTTTACCTTCTATTTCGCCACTGCTATGACGGCCGAAAGGTTTTAAGAAAGGTTTCAGCCAATATTTGCCACCAACGTACCAGATGGAACGTGAAATATTAAAATCAAGGAAGAGTTGAAAGTTATTGGAAGAAATAGAATCCAGGTGTTCTCTTCCAACATTTACAAAAACGTAATGCTGGTTAGCCACCAATTGCAGAGGATGATAAATACTATCCACCATTACACTATTGCTGTCGCCCAATGTAAATTTTATTCTTTCTACTTTTCCATTCAACACAAAACCTGTTGCCAGTAGAGTGTCTAAGCCATTTCTTAATGTAAGCAGGTCATATACACCCGGCCTTATACTTAAAGTGTCCCATATTTCGCAATGATTGTTGATCTGGTCATGATCATCATCGCAACCGGGAAAATTATGATCATCATCATGATTGCGATGACAGGTATCTATTTTAATGGCTATACTTTTTATGTCAATCAATACTTTTTGATAGTCCGTTGGTCCGTCCGTTAAGTAGATTGAATATTTGGTACTGCCGGGAGGGATATTACCTCCGCTATCTGATGTTTCTTTCTGGCAGGAATAGAAAAATAAACTGAGTGTAAGCATGACAATGCCAGCAACCCATAAACGGGATGTAGTAGATTTCATAAGTCTTCTTTTTAAAAAGTTGTTTAATTAAATGAACCGTAAGAAAAACGAGTAGAATTATAAATCGTATACTATGGATTTGGTTTTTATTCACAATTCAAAAAAAGTGCCAGTCTGGAAAAATGTGCATAACAAATTTTATTCTGCAAGCCCCTGCAGGTACAATATGGAGCCCCGGGATTGAGATCAACTCCTGGTTGCAGAAGCAGTTTATGCTGCAAAACACCACATCAAAACCAATTATTTAAACATTTATAGTCATTTCATGTTACCTTATTGCTGATATGGGCAACTAAGTAGTAAAAGCTTTCGTATATACTTATTATGCCACTGTAAAAATGAATGGATCAAATATGCCTAATAATACCGGTTCGGAAATAATGCAGGAATATGATATTGTAGTAATTGGCTCAGGCCCTGCAGGAGCCACTACCGCTCTGTATGCAGCAAAAAATGGATTGAGCGTTTTGCTGGTCGACAAAAAGCAGGAACTGGGTGCGCCCATCCAGTGCTCCGGTGCTGTAAGTCATAATGCCCTGGAAAATGCCGGCGTATATCCCGCCCCGGAATTTATACAGGAAGCCATTTACGGTTTTGCCATTTACAATGGTACCGGCGAAAAAAAAGTAATTGATTACAGAAAAATAAAGCCTGCTGATTATGGCACTGCTGAGGGCTGCAAACCTTTAGGCTACGTGGTAGACAGGCGCCGCTTCGACCGCTACCTGGCCACACAGGCCGAACGTGCCGGAGTAAGCATCTGGCTAAAAACCGAAGCTTCCGGGTATCGTGTACTGGATAACGGTAGTTGCGAAGTGGATCTTATAAAATTCAATATCCCTGTTACTATTAAAGCCAAAGTAGTGGTAGGTGCAGATGGCGTACAATCGCAGGTGGGCAAATGGGCAGGCATAAAAACGCATATCAAGCTAAGCGAACTGGCCAGTTGCTTACAATTTGTGGTTGATGGTGTGGAAACCAGCGGGCTGCTGGAAATTGTTACCGGCCATGAGTGGGCACCCGGTGGTTATGCCTGGGTTTTTCCCAAAGGGCATGGCTATGCTGAAATTGGTTTAGGCATTACCAAAACCATGTGTACCGGTAATGCACAGGAATACCTGGATCATTTTTTGAAGGATTCGTTTTTTAAAGACCGCTTTAAAAACTGCAAAATAATAGAGATACAGGGAGGTGGTGTACCGCTGGCGGCGCCATTAAAAACACAGTACGCAGATAATTTAATATTGGTGGGTGATGCTGCCAGGCATGTAAATGCTATTACAGGAGGTGGCATACATACCGCATTAAGCAGCGGAAAAATTGCAGGTGAATTTTTATCTGCATTAATTTTAAACGGCGATGCCCCCACTGCTGAAAACCTGAAAGGATACCATGATAACTGGCTAAAAGCAATGGGTAATAATATGTGGAAATTATACCGGGTGAAACGTAAAATTTTTGATACCGCAGATGTAATACAAAGAGATGAACAGCTGTATGCAACGATGTCAAATTACTTCAGCCCTGAATCGGAGTATAAAAAAATATAAGCATGAAAACAAAACAAGCGGTGGTTTTTGAAATAGGCTGGAATGCCTGCATTAAATGTGGTGCCTGTGTAGCCGTGTGTCCCCAGGAGGCCGGCTTTGTAAGTAATTTTGATACTATTGCTGTAAACACTCCTTGCGATATCGCCTGCATGTTTTGCGAAGCAGTGTGTCCTGTAAGTACTATTACACATACCCTTTTTACAGCTTCTGCAGAACCAATGGCAAATACAGGCTCAAGCAGAACGATACCGGTTTCAACAAGCTGAACCGGGCATCTTTTTAAATTAAAATACTATCCTGCCCTTATAAATTTTGCATCCTGCAAAAAAGAAATTAAACTGCATCATATTTCTGTAGCAAGATGGCACGCTCCTCTCCTGTAAAAATAAGATCGCTCCTTCAATTGTATGAAGTACTTCCTGATGAAGAAAGAATTATCGTTGATGTTTTAAGACAGCTCATTACAGCGCATTTGCCTGCCAACGGTAAAGAAAAAATTGCTTATAATGTACCTTTCTTCTACGGCAACAAAGGCATTTGTATTGTGTGGCCTTCCTCCATTCCACGGGGAGGAATAAAAAAAGGTGTGCTGCTGGGATTTTGGTACGGCAATAAATTAAAGGACGCTGATCGCTACCTTATGCATGGTACCAATAAACAGATCTTTTATAAAATATATTATTCTGCAGAGGAGATCAATGATAAAGCCATTGTTAAGTTGCTGAAAGAAGCGGTGCAGTTAGATGATCAATTTAAAAAGCCTGCTAAAAAATAAATTATTTTTAAAACGCCAGTTTTTTATTGCTCAGCCAGTGTAAATTAATATCCTCCGGAATTTTCATGCGGTCTGCAATTCTTCTGTACCGGTCTGCCAGCGTACACAAATAATCCTGGGCTTTTGCAACGCCATCTTTTAAGCCCGTTAAAGTTTCAATTTTCCAGAGTGATACCAGGTGCTCAATAATATTGGCATAATCCCAGGTAGTGTACACCCCTATTTTTTGTGTGATAGCAGAAAAATCGCTGAAGATATCAGGGTCTTTACCTCCATCTACCATCAATACTGCAGGCATGGCAATTTGCTTACGCATCATTTGCTCAAATGACTTTAATCCGCCGTTGGGATCAATTTCCAATATTTTTGTCATGAAAGATTTATACGCTTTTTCATGCCTTGCTTCATCACCTGCAATGGTTTTGCAAATTTTAGATAAGGTTTCGTCGCCAGCCTTACCCGCAAGCTTACCCGTATTTACGTGAGAAATTTTTGTTGCCCTTTCCTGGAAGGAAGTGTATACAATAGCCTGGTAAGGGTCGTGATTGGTATTAGGATTAAAGCCATTATAAATTAAGCGATGGATCGTTTCTTCTACTTTTTTCATATCGCACCTTCCTGATAAATACAAATATTTATTCAACAGGTCGCCATGCCTGTTTTCTTCTGCAGTCCATGCCCTCGACCATCTTACCCAACCATTAGTACTGGTGAGCTCCCGCTCTTCATTTACTATCAGGTTAAAATAGGTCTGGTAACTGGGTAATGCTTCTTCAGTGATCATATTGCCAACCAAAGAACTGATCACACTATCAGGAATAGCAGCACAACGGTCCCTTAACAGCACTACCTCATCCATTGCATCTTTCTGTGTAAGGTCGGGTAAAAAATCGGTGGGTTGCCAGCAATCATCAGGATCTAAGAGCGAGTTGTCAACGGTTTCTCCAACAAAACCCTGTAACATTCCAATTACTTCCATATTCTTTGCTACTTCATTTCTATCGCCTGTTTCCATAGGATCTGTGCTGTTAAAAAAAATTAAGCACTAAAGGTAGTCTATGTTGACAAGCTTTCACTGTTAAAAATTTTATACCTTACCATTTCAATCAAAATAACATCATCAATGCTGTATGAACTTATCCTAAAAAACATTGCTAAACATATTGCACTTACTGATGAAGAAACTGCTTTTTTTATTTCCTTATTGCAACAGCAGGAGGTAACTAAAAAAGAATTTATTTTAAAAGAAGGACAGTTATGTAAAAATTTTAATTATGTTCATTCCGGAACTTTAAGGGCTTATTACGTAGATAAAGAAGGTAAAGAATCTACAATAATGTTTGCTATTGCCGATTGGTGGGTAACAGATATGTTTTGTTTTATCAACCAGCAACCTGCCATGTTGAACATTGAAGCTATTGAAAACAGCAGTATTCTTCAACTAACAAAAAATAATTTTGATATACTTTGTAACGAGGTGCCCAAATTTGAACGTTTCTTCAGGATCATTATGCAGAATGCCTATATACGGGAGCAATTGAGGGTAATACAAAACCTGTCGCTGTCTGCCGAAGAGCGCTACTACAGTTTTATTAATAAGTATCCACAGGTGGTACAACAGGTTACGCAAAAACAAATTGCTTCTTATTTAGGTATCACCCCCGAATTTTTAAGTGCCATCAGGGCCAATAAAACAAAAAAATAATTTCTTAAGCTACCTTAATTCCATACTCACCGCTAATGTTTTTCTTTGTAAAAAATTAAAACATGCTTATACTTATTGCAGGCCCTTACCGTAGCGGCACCAACGACGATCCCAAACTGATGCAGGAAAATCTTAACCGTTTAGAAGCAGCAGCCTTGCCGTTGTTTCGCCTGGGCCATATTCCCATGATCGGCGAATGGGTGGCTTTACCATTATTGCATCTTGCTGGTTCCACCAAACCCGGAGATGCGGCTTATGAAGAGATATTGTATCCGGTGGCTCACCGGTTATTATCAAAATGCGATGCAGTATTAAGGCTGCAAGGGGCATCCAAAGGTGCTGATGAAGATGTACGGATAGCTACTGAAAGAGGTTTAAAGGTTTATTATCGCATTGAAGATGTGCCGGCGGCGGAATAAGCCCGCAAGATTTTTATCCCATTCAGGTTATATCTTGCCTTAACTGTATGATATACATAAAGTATATTTTAACATTTAATATTCCCCCTTTTTGCAACGCTGGCATAATTTTTTCAATCTTTGTATAAAACCAAAAAGATTGAAACGATTTTTACCAGCTTTTTTATTGTTCCTCTCCTGCAAAGCTACTGCACAAAAAATAGATAGTATTTACGTGCATTTGTATACCGACAGCCTTAAAAAAGGCACTTATAATTATATTAATATCGACGGACTTTTAAGTAACGGCAGGTATTTGCCCCTGGATAGCAACGACATTCTTTTTACCGCATCTGCCGGTAAATTTTATGGTAATACTTTATTGGTAGATAAGGATACCAAAGAAGAAAAGATTGCTATTAAAGTAGTGCTGAAAAGCAACCCTGCCCTGCATAAAGAATTTGTATTGTACATCAAGAAAAAGCCCGATGACGAAAAATTAAAAACGGTGGATGAACTGATGAATGATATGCAGTCGCCCAATTCAAAACGTAAGAAAGGCTGATTGGCTGGCAGTTCAGGTCCATCGTACCTTTATTACTGAGCATAAAAATGCCCCCCAACCAGTTGGGGGGCATTTTTAATTATTTTGGGGTGAGTCACCTCAAGAAGGTGACTCACCCCAAAATAATTATGCAAACTTCTTGGCATCTTCTAAAAAAGTTGCCAGTCCGCTATCAGTTAATGGATGTTTTAATAAACCTAAAATTGAGGCTAAAGGACAAGTGCACACATCAGCACCGGCTTCTGCACATTTAATAATGTGATTGGGGTTGCGTATTGATGCGGCCAAAATTTCTGTTTTATATCCTTGTATAGAAAATATCTGGCGCAACTGATGGATCAGGTCCATGCCATCCCATCCTGTATCATCTATCCTGCCTATAAACGGAGAAACATAGGTGGCGCCTGCTTTTGCAGCAAGTATGGCCTGGCCGGCCGAGAAGATCAATGTGCAATTGGTTCTGATACCATTATCAGTAAACCATTTGATTGCCTTAACACCTTCTTTTATCATCGGTACTTTTACTACAATATTCGGGTGGATTGCAGCCAGCTTTTTACCTTCTTCAATAATACCATCAAAATCGGTAGAAACTACTTCGGCACTGATATCACCATCTACCATTTCGCAAATAGCTTTGTAATGTGCCATTACAGCTTCGGTACCTTTAATACCTTCTTTAGCCATTAAAGAGGGGTTGGTGGTAACACCATCTAAAATTCCTAAATCATTGGCTTCTTTGATCTGGGCCAGGTTGGCCGTGTCAATAAAAAATTTCATTGCAATCAGTATATTTAAGTGATAGTATAAATAAAAAATGGCAAGTTACTTACATCGCACCGCTCAACCATCTACCCTTGCTGCCTTCCGGCCCTGGGGGAGTTCAACAGGAGCTGGCCGTATAAGACTTGCCGCCGCAAATATACGGCTTAATGACAAATATCCGGTTCAATTTTTAATATAAAATATCAAAAGTTCAGAACGAATAACAGATAACATACAAAGCTGATAATATAGCGTATATAAGCTGCAGATGCAAGCAAGCTCACGCTATCTTAAAAACTTACTCCCGGCCTGTCCGTCCTGGAATTAATTTTTCCAATCCCGATCAATTGATCGGCACGGTCAGTAAATCCTCTGTAGTACATTAAAATAGTATAGCTGTTTTCAGTTTCCCAGTAATTACCTTCCAGGTCAGTTTTTTGTTGCGGATTATTTTTATCCACTGCTATGTAAGTATAATTATAATAGCCTTGTTTTAAGAAAGCGGTTACTTCGTACGCCCCTCTTTCGGCATTAAATACCATTTTGGTTTTATCAGTAATGGCATAATCGGTTAATTGCCCGGCCAGGTAAATGTCTTTACCGGCAACAGGTTGTGCATTGGGTGTAGCCAGTGTAAAATGCACCGTTGCAAAATCGCCCTGCCAGTAAGGATTAATGGTTTCGTAGGTTTCTACAGAAAACATCCCATCAAGATCACGGAAATAGGTATACCGTTCTCCCGATCTGTCTTTATCAGGTTTTACAAAAACATCTGTGGTGGTTTTAGTATAATGTGCACTATCTACCCTATCGCTTTGTAAACGAAAACTCCGCAGGTCCAGCCAACGCCATTCTTTACCACCGGGAAAAATGCAATTGTTTTCTGAACTGTATTCTAAAGTATTGCCACGCACAAAAGTGGGTGTAATATCTTTTAATGAATTATCCCACCGGTTGTTTTGCAGTATCACTACCTTAACCTGTTGTGCAGCGCTAAAAGTGTTTACACCGGTAATATTGGCATTGAACTGCACTTTCTGATGGGTGCTGAAAAACTGCGGCGTAAAAGGCTGAATCACTTTTGCAGTGATGGCAGCTTTAGCATCCAGTACCAGGAGCCTCCTTGTAAATGCAAGTTTGGAAGTGTCGCCGTCTAAAAAAACTTTCAGCAAATAATTTCCGGATAAGGTGATGGTGGTATTTCTATCGGGT
Source organism: Ferruginibacter profundus (assembly GCF_054783275.1). Lineage (NCBI taxonomy): Bacteria > Pseudomonadati > Bacteroidota > Chitinophagia > Chitinophagales > Chitinophagaceae > Ferruginibacter > Ferruginibacter profundus. The sequence continues at coordinate 1,226,029 of NZ_BAAGQW010000001.1, forward strand.
ACCATCGCCTGGTAGTGCGTATACCTAGTAAAAGCAATAGAAGAGTAACGGTTGGTGGTAATACGCTGTTGCGTAAATCCTTTAATGTACATAAAGGGACTGATATCAACCGGCTTCCAGTTATAATCGCATAACTGAAAACAATAGTAATAACTTTTTACATTGCCATCCAGGTCATCAAAATTCAGTTCCAGCTGATCACTGCTGTTTAAATTAAAAATTGGTAACGACAACTGATCGCCATACATATGAAAACGCACACATTGAATATTGGGTTTGTACACCATGTCGGGCTGCTGGGCCAAGGACGACAAGCTAAATACAATGAAAAAGGCTGTTAGTAAGTATCTTTTTATGATGGGCATTTTTGTGATGGCGGTATTTTTTTTGTTACTATGCAGTAACGGATAGCAAGCCCGAACTTTTATCATGTTAATGGTAATCTTTACGTTTAAATAAAATACATTTGTAAGATACCAAAAGTATGCCATTTGAACATATCCGTTTTTATAGCAAAAAGAATAGCTTTTAACAGGCAAAAAACATTTTCCCGTTTCATTATCCGGCTTGCTGTGGCAGCTACTGCTATAAGTGTTGCAGTAATGATTGTGGCCATGAGTTTTGTAAATGGCTTTCAGCATGTGATCAGCGATAAGGTATTCAGCTTTTGGGGCCATATACGGGTGCAGCAGGACCTGGAAAACAAAGTGAGCACCGCAGAAGAATTTCCCATTTCAAAAAATGATACGGTAGAATATAACCTGAAAAAATTGCCGGAGGTAAAAACGGTGGAACGATTTGCAACCAAATCGGCCATCTTAAAATACAAAGGTGAAATTGAAAGTGTGCTTTTAAAAGGAATTGATTCTTCTTTTGATTTCAGCAGGATGAACAACCTGTTAAAACAAGGCCTGTGGATGAATACCAACGACAGCAGTTACAGTAACGAAGTGGTGTTATCTGCCTATACTGCCAACCAATTAGGACTTACGGTAAATGATACCATTTTTGTAGTGTTCATTGATAGCCGGGGTATTGAAAAAGCAAGAAAAAGAAAATTAAGGGTATCGGGAATTTTTAAAACCTCTATAGAAGATTACGATAAGCATTTTGGCATTTGTGATATTAACCTGATAAGAAAACTGAATGGCTGGCAGCCCGACCAGATAGGCGGCTACGAGATATTTTTAAAAGATTACAGGGAAACAGAGGCCGTAAATAAATTTATTTACGATAAAGGCCCCGACATATTACCACAAACCTGGTACAGCAAAACCATTAAGGAAACTTATCCTAATATTTTCGACTGGCTGAACCTGCAGGAAAAAAATAAAAATGTTTTACTGGTAATAATGGTGGTGATTGCAGTAGTAAATCTTATTACCTGCCTGCTTATTTTAGTTTTGGAAAGAACAAGAATGACCGGTGTATTAAAAGCTGTGGGTGCCAGTAACTGGAGCCTGCAACAAATATTTTTATTCAACACTTCTTTTATAGCCGTTGCCGGCATTATCATTGGCGCTGCATTTGGCTTAGCCATTTGCTGGCTGCAGGAAAAATATGGTTTTATAAAACTGGACGAAGATGCGTACTACATGAGCCAGGCGCATGCAGATGTGGTGTGGTGGCAGGTATTGCTGATCTGTGGCGGAACACTGGTGATTTGTTTTGCTACCCTGGTGATCCCCACATTTTTGATCAATAAAATAAAACCCGTAAAAGCAATACAGTTTCGTTGATTAGTTTATTGGTTAATTTGTTTAATAGTTGTGAGGCCAAACACAGCATTATTTCACCGGTAAAAGCCTATTGTTTACTTAAGTTCTAACCTGATTAACCAATAAACTAATTCACCAGTTAACTAAAAGCCGCCAAAATTATCCCCGTTGCCACCGCTGCATTTAAAGATTCTGCCTCCCCTTTTTTGGGAATGGTAATTTTTTCGTCCACCATATTCATCACTGTATCGCTGATACCTTTTCCTTCATTGCCAATAATTATTATGGCTTCTTTATCAGCTTTTAAAGTATTGATATTTCTTCCATGCAGTGCAGCGGCATATTTTTTTATTGTGTCATTTTTATTCAGCCATTCCTGCAGATCAGTATAAAAAATATTTACCCTTGCCAGGCTGCCCATGGTACTCTGCACTACTTTAGGGTTATACATATCGGCACATGCCGGCGAGCAGATGATGTTTTCAATACCAAACCAATCGGCAGTACGGATGATGGTGCCTAAATTTCCGGGGTCCTGTATGGTATCCAATGCCAGTGTTATCTTTCCTTTCAGCTGCGTGGGCTCATGTGGTTCTTTCTTTTTAAAAACTGCCAAAACGTTGTTGGGTGTGGTAAGCAGTGAGATTTTCTCGAGTTCAAAATCTTTGACAGTAAATATTTCTGTACCGGAATATTGTTGTAATATTTTACCTGCATCAAGCAGCCATTCTTCAACTGCAAACAACTGCCGGCACACAAATTCACGACTGTCTAAAAGTTCCAGTACCACCTTTGGCCCTTCTGCAATAAACACCCCATTTTCGTCCCTGAATTTTTTATGGTGTAAAGTTTGGATATATTTGGTATGTGTTTTGTTTAACATCACAGACTAATACAATTTATGCCGATAAGCGCCCCTCTTAAAACAAGGTTTTTCCAGCAGTTAAGGAATCTATTTTTTCTTTCATTGGTGCTGTCTTCCTGCACCGTTTTAAAAAAGCACCAAAAAGGTAAACCTTTTGTTACTAAAAACAGCATCGAAGTTAAGGGAGGAAAATTTACCAAAGACGAACTGATCGCCTTAAAATCACGGTTGAATGCGCAATTGGATGACAGCTCAAAAATAAACGTGGTGGATAAACTTTTTTTCTGGCATTTTTATACCAACCCTCCGGCTTTTGATACCAGCTATGCTTCAAAATCGGCTAAGAACATGCAGGCATCAATGTTGCACCTTGGTTATTACAGGGCGCAGGCCAGTTATAAAGTAGATACCGTGCATGCCGGCAGCCAGCAGCGGATACACGTACAGTACATTGTTGAACCCGGCAAACCCACGCTGATAGACACTTTTAGCTATAGCCTTAAAAAGCCCGATCTGCAACAAATTGCCCGTGTAAACAGCGATAAAAGCCTGGTAGAAGAAAATAAACCGGTAACCAAAGCCGCTGTTCTGGGTGAAATAAGCCGCCTGGTTGATATTTACAGGAACAACGGGTATTATAAATTCAGCACCGAAGAATTAAAAATGAGAGGCGATACTACCCTGGATGTATTAACTAATATCAATGACGATCCATTTGAACAATTGCGTTTACTGGCAGAAGCCCAGCAAAAAAAAGATTCTCCCAAAATAAAATTAGCGCTGGTATTAAATCCGCCTGCCGACAGCAACAGGTTAAAACAATACTACATCAATAATATTTATATTCTGCCCGATTACATTCCGTTGGATACATTAAATGATCCTTCGCTTACCGAACGGGTTACAAGAAGCCATTATACTATCCGCTACCACAAAAGGTTATTCCGTACCGGGTTTTTAGTACGCAAAATGACGCTGAAAAAAGGTGACCTGTACAACCAGGACGAATTTTACAAAACTTTAAATAATTTTTCCCGGGCAGGCGTATGGCAAAATACCAATATTGAAATTGTGGAGGTAAAAGAAAAAGACAGCGTTAATAAGATCAATCTTATTGTACAGTTATTGCCGGCAAAGCAATATGCTTTTGAAACCTCTATTGAGGCCAGTTATTCTGCAACAAGTAATACCAACAGTGTTACCGCAGCAAATGCCGGTAACCTGCTGGGGCTTTCGGGCAATGTATCCTTTACCAACCGAAACTGGTTGAAAGAAGGTATTAAAATGACTACTGCATTAAGGGCTGGTGTTGAATTAAATATCAAACCAGATAGCAGTAACACCAGGAACATCATTAACTCTAATGAACTAAGTTTGTCTAACAGTATCCTGTTTCCAAGATTTATTTTTCCCTTCAAGAAATTAAATTCAGACAAAAGATTCATTGCTCCCGAAACATTTATCAATACCAATCTATCTTATATCAACCGCATTAATTTGTTCGACCTTCAATCTACAAACCTTGGAATCGGCTATAGCTGGCGTACCAGGAAAGGTGGCCAGGTAATAGTAAAACCCTTGAATATTGAATTTACAAGATTGTATAATGCAACTGATACTTTTAAAAAGACGTTGGAGGATAACCCTTTTTTGAGATATTCCTTTAATACAGCTTTGGTAGCAGGTGTATCTGCCATTTATTCTATTTCGCATGTTAACGCCAGGCATCCCAACAGGCAGCATAACTTTAAAATAGATTTTGAAGAATCCGGTGCTCCGGTATTACCAATACCGGTTCCGTTTATTTCAGTTTTACCCATACCGCTTCCTTTAAGATCAATGAATGTGCTCAGCAAATACCTCCGCCAATATGCAAAACTGGATGTTGAGTACATTTATTCCAAAAGCAGGCCGAAATCTGCCTTTATTTTTCGTGTATTCGGTGGTGTTGGACTAGCTTCCAGGCAAGATACCACACTGCCCTTTTTTAAACAATACTATGGCGGAGGAAGTAATAGCATGAGGGGGTGGCCCATCCGTGGTATCGGCCGGGGTTCACAACCATTGGCACCTTATGGCACTAATAAATTTAATGACCGTACAGGTGATATTCAATTTGAAGTAAACCCTGAATACCGGTTTAATATTGCCCAGATAATTCCCAATACACTGGTGCTTAAAGGTGCATTATTTATTGATGCAGGCAATGTATGGAATCTCCGTAATTCCAAACCTGGCGGCGGTACTGACAGTGCACAATTTAAATTTAAAAATTTCTGGAGAGAAATGGGCATTAATGCCGGTACCGGGCTAAGGCTTGATTTTAATTATTTTGTTGTACGTCTTGATTTTGGTTTCAGGTTTAAACGGCCGGAAATAAGCTACATTAATGATGGATGGAAAATACCGGCATTAAGCTTTAATGATGTATTGCCCAAAATTTTTGCCAAAGGCCCTAATGAAGAATACAGGAGATGGCGCTATGAGAATTTTAATTTTACAATTGGCATTAACTATCCTTTTCAGTTTTAGGATGGCAATACCTGTTTAATTTTCTGTTTTATCGTTACCAGTTTTTATTGTTGGTTCAATTAACTGATCAAACACTTCCATAGTAACTGCATCTTCCACTTTAAATTCACCGATTTTTGTACGGCGTAAACTACTGAGGTATGCACCACAACCTAATGTGGCACCAAAATCATGTGCCAGGCTGCGGATATAAGTGCCGGTAGAGCATACTACTTTAAAATGCACCACAGGTAATTCAATTGCGGTTAATTCAAACGAACTAATGTTGATCAGCCTAGTTTTTAATTCCACATCCACACCTCTTCTTGCCAGTTCATATAAAGCCACGCCATCTTTTTTTATGGCAGAATAAATGGGGGGCATCTGCTCAATATCCCCGATGAATTTTTGGGTGGCTTCCTGTAACATTTCGTTGGTTACAAACGAAAAATCTTTTTGCTGTTCAGGGGTACTTTCCATATCGTAGGTGGCCGTTACTGCGCCCAATGTTATGGAGCCGGTGTATTCTTTTTCGGCTGCCATATAATCGTTTATTTTTTTGGTGAATTTTCCCGTACACACAATCAGTAAACCTGTGGCTAAAGGATCAAGCGTACCTGCATGGCCGATCTTTTTTATTTGTAAAATACTCCTGAGCTTTCTTATGATATCAAACGAGGTCCAGTGAACGGGCTTATCTATCAATATTACTTTGCCCTCCAGGTAAGGTTCCTGTATTGCGGGATTGATGGGTGGCCTTTTTACACGTTCCGTTTTAACCGGTGCTTCGCCTGCTTCAATAAGCTGATTGGTATATCTTAACCGGTATGTTTTTTTTCTCGCCAAAATGAATGGTTATTTTTCTGCAAACTTAAAGCATAAACTACTCTTATACTACAATTCAATTTTACCATTGCCAGGCTACAATGCTCCACTCTTCTTTATCCGGCGAAGTATATTGATGAATTTCAGTAAACCCTATTCGCTGGTGTGCTTTTATTGATCGTTGATTCCTGGTAGCAATTTCAGTAATGGCAAAATCATATTTATACTGAAAACAATGCCGGTACGTATCATAACATTTATCCAGTATCCCTTTGCCTCGGTAGTTTTTATCTACACAAACCTGCCCAACCACAATATAATTATACTCCGAAACAGGTTTTCCACAATACAACACTGAATTAAAAACCCCGAACATGGGCTTCAGTACAGGAATAGCATTTTGAGAGGCCACCGTCATAGCCAGCAAATAAGCAACTATGGTATCGCCATCTTTACACACAATATGTTGTTCGACAGCATTCATTTCTTTTAATGCTTCATAACTGTGTACCACGGTTACAAACCCCTGCTCCTTTATTTCTTCCCCGGATAAATTGTGTTGAAGATTATGTTGTTGCAATGCAATGATGCCCGACAGGTCAGATTGAGAATTAGCGGTAGTGTAAACCAGGGATGTCATTTGAGCGCAGCTTTAAAAGTAACGTGCCATTTAAATTGCCTGCCTTGCTTTAAGTTCCAGGTATTTGTTTACCGCATTCACCGTAAGTTGTTCGGGAGAAGTTAATACAGCCAATATACCGTGATTTTGCAATTCTTTTACGATCAGTCTTTTTTCGAACTCAAATTTTTCTGCAATGGTTTTAATATAAACCTCCTCCACATTACTGGCATTTAAATGCGTGAGTTGTTTCAATTCTGTATTTTCAAAAAATACCACCATCAGCAAATGATGACGGGCAATGGTGCGTAAATAGTTCAATTGCCTGCGTAAACCAGACAGCGATTCAAAATTAGTATATAACACCAGCAGGCTGCGGTGCTTGATGCGGCTGCGTATCTGCAGGTACAGCATTTCATAATCGCTTTCTAAAAAAGCAGTATCCTGGTTGTAGAGTAATTGCAGGATATTTTCCCGCTGTACCGGCTTTTTATCAGCTGCTATTAAAGACCCCATTTTGTTAGAGAAGGTGAGCACACCTACCCTATCTTGCTTTTGCAAACAAACATTGCTTAATACCAATGTGCTGTTGATAGCATAATCAAGTAAAGTGAGTTCATTAAAAGGCATTTTCATTAAACGGCCTTTATCAATAATGCAATATACCTGCTGCGATTTTTCATCGGTATAGTTGTTTACCATCAGGCTGCCTTTACGTGCGGTGGCCTTCCAGTTAATCGTTCGGATATCATCGCCACGAACATATTCTTTTATTTGCTCAAACTCCATGCTGTGGCCGATCTTGCGCATGCGTTTATTGCCATGCTCAGTTTGTATAGTGGTTTGAGAGAGCAGTTCGTATTTACGCAATTGCAAAAAGGAAGGATATACCGGCACGGTAATGGTAGCATCCATATCATGCCGCCGCATCAGTAATCCCAGTAGCGACCGTACATATAAAATGATATTACCAAAATTATATTCGCCCCTGTTTACCGGCCTTAATTTGTAAATGATATTTTTTTGTTCGTTGGCAGCAAAACGGTGCGTTAATATCCAATCTCTTTTTTGAAACTGTACCGGTAATTCATCAATAATTTCCATTGATACCGTAAATGGCATGCGGTTAATTACCTGCAATTCAATTTTATTCTCATCGCCGTTACTTAACCTGTCGGCCATGATACGTTTTGCAGCAGGGCTTTTACTGATGATAAATAAAAACAGGTAATCTATCACTACCAGCATTGCAGTAACCGCTAAAAAAACCGGTGGCAACTGGGCAATGGGTTTATAAAAAAAAGAAACAATAAACAGTACTATACACAAACCTGTAGCCAGGTAAAACCTGGTAGTGAGGTATAAGTTGCCGATATATTTTTTTGTAAAGCTCAATTGCTGTAAAATATTTTTTAACGTGGTACTTCAATCGCTTTTAAAATAATCTCAATCAGGTCGTCTGCTGTAATACCTTCCATTTCTTTTTCGGGGGTAAGTATAATGCGGTGGCGTAACACATGTGGTGCCATTTCCACAATATCTTCAGGCGTTACAAAATCCCTTCCTTTTACAGCTGCATTGGCTTTGGCCGATTTTAATATTGCCAGCGATGCCCTCGGCGATGCACCCAGGTATAATGCAGGATTGTTCCTGGTTTCGTTAACAATACGGGCAATGAACTCTATCAGTTTGGGTTCAATGATCACAGACTGTATCTGGTTGCGGTAATGCTGGATATCTACCGGAGATAATATCTTTCTTACATCTTCCAGCATCTGCCCCTGCGTTTTTCCTTGTTGTTTTGTAAGTATATTAATTTCTTCGGCCAGCGTTGGATAAGCTACTTCTATTTTAAAAAGAAAACGATCCAATTGTGCTTCGGGCAAACGATAGGTACCTTCCTGCTCAATGGGATTTTGCGTTGCCAATACAATAAACGGCGTTTGCATAATATGCGTATACCCGTCAACGGTAACCTGGCGTTCTTCCATTACTTCAAATAATGCCGCCTGTGTTTTTGCCGGCGCCCTGTTGATCTCATCTATCAAAACAATATTGCTGAATATAGGCCCCGATTTAAAACGAAAGTCGCCTTCTTTGGGATTGAAAACAGAAGTACCCACCACATCACTCGGCATAAGGTCGGGTGTAAACTGCAGGCGGGAAAAATCCACATCAATGATCTTGGCAATCAATTTTGCCGTTAAGGTTTTTGCCACACCGGGTACACCTTCAATCAGGATATGCCCGTCGCAAAGCAAACCGATCAGCAGCAGGTCCACCATTTTATGCTGGCCTATGATCACACGGCCAATCTCATTTCTTATTTCATACACCGACCTGCTCAGTCCGCTGAGATCGATCCTTTGTTCAAAAATATTTTCTTCCATAATTACTTCTGTTTATAAAAGTTTTGTATTTGCTCATTTAAAGATAATAATTGATAGTCGTCCACCGCTGCATTGTTCTGCACATGATGTATAGCACGGTAAAGTGATTCTACTTTATTCCTGTCTACACCACTCTTCCTGCTCAATGAAGTTATAAAATCATCGTTAACAAGATTGGTATTTAAAAAGTAATTATTACGCACATACTCGTTAAAATAAGTGCTCATTTTTTCTGCAATATTCTTGTTATCCTTTTGCTGCAGGTACAGGCGGCCAATGGTTTCGGTAAAGGTAACCGTTGTGTTTTCATTGGGTTTTATTTTATCAATGATACGTTGCCTGCGCTTGCCCCCAAATAAAACATACAGTAATCCTAAAAGCAATATCAGCCAGAATGCCCAGGCTAATGGCGGGTTATTTAATATTGCAGATAGTGAACTTTCATTGTTTCTGCGTGAGCCTATCTTCCTGTAATAATCATCCCAGTATAAATGATCGGGGTAATTAGCAGTGTACGCAAAACTGTTTTGCAGGTATTTATAATTATCATTCTTCAACAAAAAATAATTACTGAAAGCCTTGGGATCGCAATGTAAAAAGAGTTTCCCCTTTCCGTAAAAATACAGGATGTAGTTAGGCTTTTGCTCGTCGTTTACACCCAGCACTTTTGTAAACACACTATCACTGTATTCAAAATCACTTTTAAAAGGATGGTAGTAATAGGAAAACGCACTGTCTTTAGAGGATGTATTGGTAGTACGGATGGAATCAAAAAAATCGTATTGCAGGTAAGGAAGCGGCGAGTAATTTTCCTTGCACTTTATTTTGCTGAGCAATACGGTATCAAAATAATTAGCCGCAATAAAAAGCGTATTGCCTGCATATACATAATCCATCATTGCCTTTGCCTCCTCTTCATTTACAAATAAAAATTTTGAAAAGCTGATATACAATGAGCCTGTATCTGATATTGAAGCCCAGGTTTTATCAAAAGGTTGTCTTTTTTCCCTGATGGTATTGCGGCTGAACATATTTTCCAACTGCTGGTAAGCGATATAAGTGCCAAATGGATTTTTGTCAGTTCTTGAATAGGTCTCTTCCAGGCTGGGTAATCTTTTGCCATCATCACTGCTACAGCCTGCCATACAGCCTGCAACAAGCAGTATTAAAAAAATATGTAGGTATCTTTTACTCAAATTAAAGGTTATAATTTATTGTTGAATTGTGAAAAACCCGATTCCAGCCGCCTGTAAGTATTTTCGTCAATAGCAAATTCGCCATACCACACATACTCGTAATTTAAAGTAAGTGATGCAAAATCAACCTGGTAATTAATATTGGTAATTTCTCTTACATACTGGTTATTGGTTTTATCTGCTGCCATTTCAATAAGATTTTTTGCAGATAGTTTAAACAGGGTTTGCAAATACTGGTAACGAACGGCCAGCCTGTAATTACCGGCAAGTACTGCCTGCCTTATCATTACCGTAAGGTCGCTTTCGTTACTTATAATTTCTTCGGCAGCTTCGGGTGTGTTGGGTTTTGCAGCAGTAGATTTTTTTCTGAACACACCTTCTGTTAAAAATAATTTATACAGGATAAAGAGTACAAAAAGTACAGCCAGTGCCCAGAAAAAAACCTGCAGGCCTTTAGAAGAAAACAATCTTTCTAACCAGTTGCCGCTGCTATCCCTTGGCGCTTCTGCAACCTTTTCTTTTTGCCGGTTATTTCGTTTTGCAGCCTCCAGTAAACTATCCATATGCTTAACGTAAGCAAAGTCTTTTAATTCTTTCCATGCTTTTACAGAGTCAGCCGCAACAAAAGGTTTGTTGTAATTCAATGTGGTATCAACAAATAAAGTATCGCCGGATTTTTCTTCCATAACCTGGTCTTCCACTACCGGCGCCTCCACCACTACGGAATCTTCATCCCCTTTGTTTTGCTGGGCATCAGCCGCAGTAAAAAAAAGCAACATGAAAAATGATATGAGAATATGTTTATGCATTTTGTTGTTTCAGCCTGCCAATAATACCATCGGGCTGAAGATAATAACCTTTTTTATGTAAACGTATAGGGAGGATAACAAAATACCATACTAAAAAACTGAGGGATGCCGCCAGTATTAAAACACCTGCCCATACCGGTAAACCAAAGTTTTTCTCTTTGTCGAACGACTGGCTCATCAGGTGGGTAACATAGGTTTCCAAAAAAGAGGCTAATATAAAAAGCGGCACCAGTACGATCATTATTTTCATCGCATCTTTGATCCCCCTTTTAAAGCTCAGCATTCTTGAATAAGTGCCGGGAAAAAGTATGGATTGTGTAATAATAAGCCCCGCAGTTGCTGCAATGATAAACGATAAAATTTCCAATGTACCATGTATCCATATTACTAAAACAGATTGCCAGCCTAAATTATTTTTAAAGAACATGTACTGGAAAGCGCCGAGCATAATATCATTTTGCCATACCGAGATCAGTGTCCATATCCCCAGCGCAACACCACCAATTACCATTAGCAGCGCCACAAAAGTGTTGTTCATGGCTATACGAACAAAAGTGGTAAACATATTGTCGTCCTTATAAACGCCAAAAGGATCACCCTTGGCAATATTTTCCTCTGTCATATCCACATATCCCGGCGGTAATGCATTACGCATAAATTCGTCGTTGGTGGCCGAGCCCCACCACCCTATGCAAACAATAAATACTTCCAGTAAAAAAGTGAACAATAAAATGCGGTGGTATCTTTTGAATAATAAAGGCAGTTCAAATTTCCAGAAAGCGAATATCCGGGTATATTTTTCTTTTTTGTTTTTATAAATACTTTGATAGATACCCGCAGCTATCCCGTTGATCCAACGGGTTACTTTACTTTTCGGGTAAAAAGTCTTGGCATAAGAAAGATCGTCGATAAGAGTGATAAAGCGTTCTGCTGTTTCATCAGGGTTATCGGTTTCAGAATGCTGGTATTCTTTCCATTTTGCCGCATTCTTCTTAATAAACATCGCCTCTCTCATGGGCTAAAAATAAACTTTATTTATAATTATTGAAATTCTCACTTTTTATTTGAATAAAAAAATTGTATCCGTAAAAAACTCTGTTATTTTATTCCGATATTTGGAATACTTATGTCAATCATTCAAATAGCCACTCCGTTTAATATTGATATTGAATTTGAACAAGCCGAATTCCACAAACGGTTGCTGGCGTATATGATAGACTTTGCCATCCTGGGTATCTATTATTTAAGCATGAGGTCACTTTTTTTAGACGGCATAGAAATTGGTTATGGCGAAGTTGGGTTTGCTTATGTGGTTATATTGTTACCCATGCTCTTGTATACTTTGCTTACAGAGCTTTTCTTCAACGGGCAAACATTGGGGAAGAAGATCTTAAAAATAAAAGTGGTGAGTTTAGATGGTGGAGAACCCACGCTGGGCCAATATTTATTAAGGGCCTTCATACGTTTTTACGAATGGGGTTCAATTATCCTGGTAGTTTTCTGGCGCAGTGGTGCCGGTTTAATGGTATTATTCATTGGCGGCATTGTTTGTGTAATTGTAATAGCCGTTACCGCTAAGGGCCAGCGCCTGGGCGACCTTGCTGCCGAAACAGTAGTGGTGAATACCAAAACAAAATTATCTGTTGACGATACCATCTTTATGGAGATCAACAAAACAGATTACAAAGTAACTTTTCCGGATGTAATGCGGCTGAGCGACAGGGATATCAATACGATTAAAGGCGTGGTAACACAAGCCAATAAAACCGGCAATTACGATATGTGCAACCGTGTAGCCATGAAGGTGAAGGACGTTTTAAAAATAAACACCGATATGCACCCCGATATGTTTTTAGAAAAACTGCTGGAGGATTATAATTATTTAGCCACCAGGGAATAATGAATACTTATTTTCCTTTGTTAAAACCCTGTTTGCCTCATTGTATACATGTAAACAAGGCCAAGGCTGCAAAGTATTAATATAACGATGAGCAATATGCCGTAAATTTTGTAATACGTGCGTAAAAGGCCAAAGCCTTTGGTCAGCATACTGCTATCCATTCCATCAATCCCCCTTTTTAACTTAACTGAAGCATTGTACAGGTAAACATTCAGCAGTACAGATAATACCACCTGGAAAAAAAGTGTGAGCCCGTTATTTGCTTTTATGCCAAGGGTAAAAGCGGGGCTGTTGTACACTTCAGACGAGGTAATCATAAATTGAAAGATACTTATGCCTAAACCAATAAAAGACAGGATGGCGTTATACGCTGCCCACTGGCCGATGCTTTTAATATGGTCTTTGCTTTTGTCATCAAAGCTGAAACTGATTATCGATTGTTGTTGTACTTCTTCTTCTGTCATTACAAATGATTGAAAGATGGTTTTAAAAAAGATTATAAATACTGATCAATATACTGATCATGGAAAGAATAGCGATGATGATATAATGCACTTTCAATGCTTTAAGACCATCATTCACCATGGTAATATTTTCAGCAGCGAGCCCTTTACGTATCCTGTTGGCAAAGGCTAAAAGAAAATAATAGGTAACTCCTACTACCGCTACAATAACTACCAGTGCTACTACCAGCCCTATAATAAAAGCCGTCTTGAAATCATCGGGGTTTTCATAACTACTGGCGGAAAAGGTATTGCTGTTAATTAAAGTATCGCTGTAAAACGCAAAAAACAAAACGATCAAACCAACAATGCTGAAAAAAGTTATGGCAATAAACTTTGCCCACCTGGAAGTTTCTACCAGGTAGCCCGAAGCTTCGTTGTCAATTGTAAGTTCTGTTTCTGACGAAAGGAAATCTTCCTGTAGCTGATCCATAAATTATATTTAAGCATTGCGAATATGTATAACTTTCTTTAAAGTACAAAAGAAAAGGCATTGAAATTTCAATGCCTTTTACACTATTTATCAAACGCTTTTTAATAAGCTCTTGCAAATAACACTCTTTGCGTACTTGGTTTGCCTGTTAAAATACAAACGCCGGCTTCCTGTTCATTGTTCAATGGAATACAACGGATGGTTGCCTTTGTCTGTTCTTTAATTTTATCTTCAGTTTCGCCTGTACCATCCCAATGTGCTGCTACAAAACCACCTTTTTCATCCAGTAATTTTACAAATTCATCCCAGGTATTGGCGTTGGTAATGTGTTCATTTCTGAATGCAAGTGCCCTGTTGTAAATATTTTGCTGAATGGTATCCAGCAATTGTAATACATAGCCGGCAAGGCCATCAATACTAACGCTGCTTTTTTCTTTGGTATCCCTTCTTGCTAATTCCACCACATTATTTTCAATATCCCGCAGGCCCATGGCAATTCTTACCGGCACGCCCTTTAATTCGTATTCTGCAAATTTCCATCCGGGGCGGCTGTTATCGTTGTTATCGTATTTTACTCTTATACCCAATGCTTTTAACTGTCTTACTATGGTATTTGCTTTGTCATCAATCACTGCTTTACTTTCTTCTCCCTTGTATACCGGAACAATTACTACCTGCGTAGGGGCGATCCTTGGCGGCATTATCAACCCCTGGTCATCACTATGTGCCATTATCAATGCGCCGATCAACCGGGTAGAAACACCCCATGATGTAGCCCACACATAATCCAGTTTATTATTTTTATCGCTGAATTTTACATCAAATGCCTTCGCAAAATTTTGTCCTAAAAAGTGTGAGGTACCTGCCTGCAATGCTTTACCATCCTGCATCAATGCTTCAATGCAATAGGTATCTTCGGCACCGGCAAAACGTTCATTAGGTGTTTTTACACCTTTAATAACCGGCACTGCCATATACTGCTCCACAAAGTCGGCGTACACATCCAGCATCTTTGTGGTTTCTTCCACAGCTTCTTCTTTGGTTGCATGTGCAGTGTGACCTTCCTGCCATAAAAATTCGGCAGTACGTAAAAACAAACGGGTACGCATTTCCCAACGTACTACGTTTGCCCATTGATTAATAAGCAGGGGAAGATCACGGTAAGATTGTATCCAGCCTTTATACGTATTCCAGATAATGGCTTCGCTTGTGGGGCGGATGATCAGTTCTTCTTCTAATTTAGCTTCGGGATCAACCATTAATTTCCCTTTATTATCAGGGTCATTTTTTAAACGGTAGTGTGTTACAATGGCACATTCCTTTGCAAAACCTTCTGCATTTTTTTCTTCTGCCTCAAATAAACTTTTGGGTACAAATAACGGAAAGTAGGCGTTTACATGCCCGGTGTCTTTAAACATTCTGTCCAGCTGGTCCCTCATGTTTTCCCAAAGGGCAAAGCCATAAGGTTTTATCACCATGCAACCACGTACCGCCGAATGATCGGCCAGGCCGCTCTTTATAACCAGGTCGTTATACCATTGCGAATAATCTTCTGCCCTTGATGTTAGTTCTTTTGCCATTTTCCTTTGTACTGCCCGTGGCAGGTATTTTATTGTTCAGTAATTATAAATCATTAATGCCAAACCATTTAGCACATCTTTAACAGCAAAACATTAAACCCGGCTGTCTTATGGCAAACAGTTTGATACATATTAACCATAAAGTGCTTTTAAAACCAGCACAAAAGTAGTAACTTCATTTTTAAATCATTAAAACTATTGCCATGAATGCTAAAATTTTACTCATTGCCTTATCTGCAGCCGCTTTTACCAGTTGCAGTACTGCCTACAAAAGTGGCCAAACACCCGATGATGTTTATTATAGCCCGGTAAGACCTGTAGAAGAAAGAAAAGATAATGACCGTAACAGAGAAGAAGCAAAACCTGCCGAAAATACTGCAGATAATAACAGGATAAGAATGACGATACGTGACCGCAGGTGGAGAGACCTGGATAACGATTACGATTACAGCTATAACAATAGCCCTTACCATTACTGCCATTGCAACTGCAATAATTATGGGTATTATTACAACCCTTACTATTATTCAAAACCATTGTACTATCCCCGGGTAGTACCCGCAGTTGCCGTTAACAGCACTCCAAGAATGGTGAATTTAAATACGTATAAAAATTATTCGAGCGCTATTGTAACCAATCCTAAAACCGGCGCTACCACTACACAATCTTCATCAAGGCAGTATAACAACAGCAATAACGGAGGTAGTAAATTTGGTAATATTATAAGAGAAGTGTTTACACCCAGTGGTAATAACAGTAATAACAATTCCTCATCCAATAATAACAATACCAGGACCTACACTCCATCTACCAACAACAGTTCCGGCAGCAGCAGTGGTTCTTCATCTGGTGGCAGCAGTTCCGGCACCAGTGTTCCAAGGCCCGGAAGAGGTTGATAGTAACTATTGACTATAGCAACGCAATTGTTCCGCAAAGCAATTGCACTACTTAATTATCCAAACTAAATTATTGGACTGTAAAACTTATACGCCATGAAAAAATATTTACTCCTTATAAATCTTTGTATCAGCTCTGCAATTTTTGCTCAAACACCCGAAGATGCATTACGCTATTCCTATTACCCACAAAATGGTACTGCACGTAATATGGCTATTGGTGGTGCCATGGGATCGTTAGGCGGAGATATCAATGCCACTTTTGTTAACCCTGCAGGCCTTGGTTTTTATAAAACCGGTGAATTTGTTTTAACCCCGGGTTTTGTGCTGAATAATAACAAAGCCAACTTCAGGGAAACAGCCAACCAAAGTAAAAAGAACAGTTTTGGATTTGGCACCAGCGGATGGGTTTGGGGTTTTGGCGACAGGTATAAACCAAAAGTAAGTAACGCCATAAGTTTAGTGGTAACACAAACAGCTAATTTCAACAATAGCATACAGTACAAAGGTTTAAATAATTACAGTTCGTTCGGTGAACAATTTGCAGAAGAATTTGCAAAAAGCGGCCGTACCATAAACGAAGTGCTGACCACACAATCGCCTTTGCCTTATGGTTCGGCCATTGCTTTAAATACTTACCTGATAGATACTTTTTCTACCGTTGTAAACGGGCAAAGGGTATACAAGGTAAAAGCGGCCCCTGAATTTATTTTAGATGCAGGCAATGCCATCAGGCAGGAAATGCTGCATACCACAAGCGGTGGTATTACAGAGCTGGCATTGGGCTTTGCACATAATCATGAAGACAAATGGTTTTTTGGTGGCACATTTGGTGTTCCGCTGGTAAACTATAAAAGCTATACCAATTTTAAAGAATTTGATACTTCTGCCAATAACAGGAATGGGTTTAAACAATTTGAATATACCGACGATTTTACCACTAAAGGTGTAGGCTTTAATCTTAAGCTGGGTGCCATTTACAAACCACAGGAATATGTGCGTATTGGTTTAGCAATCCACACACCTACTTATATGCTGCTTACCGATACCAGGGTAACTACTTTAAATACACAAACGGAAAGTCCTTTCTGGAGAAGTAACTACAGCCTGGATACTACCGTAATTGAAACTTCAAAAACCTTTACCAATAACCAACCCGGCGAAAGCAAATACACACAAACCACTCCTTTTAAAGCTATTTTAAGTGCTTCGTATGTATTTCGTGAAGTGAGCAATGTAAAAAAACAAAGAGCATTTATAAGTGCAGATATAGAGTATGTAAGCTACGGCGGGTCCAGGTTTGGCAGCAATAACGAAAGCCCTAGTGATGATGAAAAACTGTATTACAAACAACTCAATTCGGTGGTAAAGAGTGAATATAAAGGCAATTTCAATTTCAGGGTGGGTGGCGAGTTAAAGTTCAATACCATTATGGGAAGATTAGGTTTTGCCTATTACAGCAATCCTTACAAAGACGCCCCAACAAAAGTAAATAAAATGTTGCTGAGCGGCGGCCTGGGTTACAGGAACAAGGGTATGTTTATCGACCTTACCTATGTACATAATATTGCCAAAGATATTGACCTGCCCTACCGCCTGGAAGACAGGGCCAATACCTATGCCAGCCTTAAGCAGCAGCGTGGTAATATAGTGGCTACTGTAGGATTCAAATTTTAAAATATTTTTTTTTGACATGTGTAACTATTTTGCCAGGTAAGGCGTATTTTTATGATAAACTCACCTGCCATGAAAAAATTCACCATTTTATTTACCGTTTTTATTGCATCCTGCTTAACTATTAAAGCAGAAGAATCTTTAGGGCAATATGCTGCCAGGTACAAATTTCCGCAGGGAAGTGTTATCAGTGAAGTGAATGTTGTTTTTGAAAATGGGGTATTGCACCTGAATTCTTCGCTGGGAACAACCTCCCTGGAAACAACCGGTGATGATAAATTTTATATGCCGGCTAACAGCGGTACAGTAACTTTTTTAAGAAATGAGGGGAAAAAGATAACCGGGATCAAATTTGCGGTACAGAATATTTCACTTGAAGGAAGCAAGGAAGAAAAAAGCACTGATATTGATGTGCCCCCTGTGTATAAATCTACATTCCCGATAAAAAATCTGCCGGCCATGTTAGCGGGAGATGGGGAGTAAGCCATTTTATTTGGGGATCTTTTTTAAACCATGTCATTTGCCGCTTGGCATATTGGCGGGTGTTGATTTTTATTCTTTCCACTGCATTTTCCAACGATAAATTGCCTTCAAAATAATCAAACAATTCCCTGTACCCTACTGTTTGCAATGCATTCATGTTTTTATATGGCTCCAGGTTTTTTACTTCTTCTAACAAACCTTCCTGCATCATGGCATCAACACGTTGGTTAATATTTTTTACCAATTCTTCCCTGGGCAGCTCCAATCCGATTTTTATGATATTAAAATCACGTTGCTTTTTTTGCCTGGTTTGAAAATCAAGGATAGATTTTCCGCTCGATAATTTTACTTCAAGTGCCCTCATTAAACGTTGCGGATTTTTTATCTCTCCCTGCGCAAAATAAACCGGGTCGTTTTTTTCTATTGCTTCCTGTAACCATAGCAACCCTTTTTGCTGGTAGCCTGCAATGATACTTTCTCTTATTGCTGTATCCACCACAGGCACTTCATCAATACCGTCGCAAAATGCTTTGATGTACAAACCTGTACCCCCAACCATTATAGCTGTATCATGCTGTTTAAAAACCTCATCGATCTTTTGTAAAGCATATTGCTCAAATACTACCGCATTTACATCTTCCTGTATTGAATGAGAATTAATAAAATAATGCGGCGCCGATTGTAATTCCCGTGCAGAAGGTTTTGCTACTCCAATATTAAGCTCTTTAAAACATTGGCGGCTGTCGGCTGAAATTATTGACGTGTGTAGTTGTTGTGCCAGTTGAATGGCGAAGGCAGTTTTACCAACAGCTGTTGGCCCTGCTACAACAATGCAAGTTTTGGTCATTGTAAATAATTGAGTTTGTAAAGAACCCTTATTTATGAATGAATAATTTTATAACGGATAATTAATAATGGCAGAAAGTTGTGGCATCATTAATTGAAAAGCAACAGCAAAACAGAAAAAATATTACCTGGTTAAAGGGATGACAGTAATGAATTAATTGAAAAATCATTCATGCTTCATTTATCAATTATCCATGCTCTTAAAAACCATCGTTGCCTTCATCTGCACTTGCTGTTTCTTCTTCCTCTCCTCCTTCAATACCATCATCGTCACCTTCTTCACTAAAGCCTTCTCTTAGTGCATCAGGTTGCAGGTCGTATTTTTCTTCCATTTCAGCCAGGCGGCTGTCTACTAATCCTTTGGTGCCATATTGAGATGGGGCAATGCCTTCCGTTCTTACACAAACGGGATAGGTTAATTTTTTATTTTCTTCTTTATCTACATTGATCAGTTCTACCATAAAATGCCAGAACTTATTAAAATCGTATTCGTAAATAAATTTCTGGTTCGGGTTGCTGATCTCAGAGCTGATAGGTGTTTCAGACATGATCAGCGGCTCTGCCTTATAGGGCTTATCATATTTCTCCAATGAAATTTCCCTGCCACGAAGCCAGTTATCATTACTGCGGTAAAAAGTTGCCTTATGTTTGTTATCGAACTCGTAACTTTTTAAGATACATCCGTGCAGGTCCGAAAAATTTTGTGTATGACGGATTGCAATATCACGGTAAATACTGTCGTCATCTTCCCAATAAACTCTGAAACGTAAAATAGCCATATTGTAAAATTAAGGAAATATGCATTAACTAATAAAAAAGGAATTTGGATTCAGGAATCCGGAATCGGGGTTAAAAATGAAGCGAACCCGGCATTAGTAACCTGGTTACCCGTTAATGATTCCCAATTCCCGGGCCTTATCCAACATATAGGCAAATGCCGCATCATACTCATTGGGAATAACACCATCTAAAATGGCTTCCCTGATAGCCGTTTTAATATCACCTACCTGCCGGGATGGAGGCAAATTAAATGTGGCCATAATAATTTCGCCGGTGATGGGTGGCTGCCAGTTGCGCAGGTGGTCGCTTTCCTCTACCTCGGCACAGCGTTTACGCACCATATCAAAATTATTTAAGTAACGCTGTACTTTTTGTTTGTTTTTAGAGGTGATATCGGCAGCACATAAAGTCATCAAGGCTTCAAAATCTTCACCTGCATCTACCAGCAATCTTCTTATGGCACTATCGGTAATATTTTCTTTGGTAAGACTGATGGGGCGCAAATGCATTTCCACCAGCTTACGCACAAACTTCATTTTTTCATTTTGTGGCAGTTTTAACTGGGCAAATATCTTTGGCACCCACTTGCCACCTAATGCTTCGTGCCCGTGAAAGGTCCAGCCATGGCCTTCTTCAAATCGTTTTGTTGCCGGCTTTGCAATATCGTGCAAAATGGCAGCCCAGCGCAGCCACAGGTCGTTGGTATTTTCAGAAATATTATCCAATACCTGTAAGGTGTGATAGAAATTATCTTTATGCCCCATTCCATCCACGTATTCGGCACCAGCTAATGCCACCATTTGCGGAAAGATAATCTTAAGCAAGCCGGTTTTGTACAACAGGTCAAAACCAACAGAAGGTTTGGATGCCAGAACAATTTTATTCAGTTCATCGGCAATTCTTTCGCCGCTTACAATTTTTATACGCCCCGCATTTTCGCTAATGGCAGCTAAGGTCTTTTCTTCAATGGTAAAATTTAATTGGGTGGCAAAACGGATGGCCCTCATCATACGCAAAGGGTCATCGCTGAAAGTTATGCCTGGTGCCAAAGGTGTTTGCAGCATTTTTTGTTCAAGGTCTTTAATACCATTGAACGGATCGATCAGTACGCCGTAATCAGCTGCATTTAAACTTATAGCCAAAGCATTAATGGTAAAATCTCTCCGGTTCTGGTCATCTTCCAATGTGCCCGATTCCACTGCAGGTTTACGGCTGCTGAAATCATAACTTTCTTTCCTGGCACCAACAAATTCTATTTCGAGCCCTTCAAATTTTATTTGTGCAGTGCCAAAGTTTTTAAAGAAATGTACTTCCGGTTTGGGCGTAAATTGTTGCGCCACCGCATGTGCCAAAGCAATACCATCGCCTACACAAACCACATCCATGTCTTTGGAATTTCTGCCTAAGATCTTATCTCTTACAAAACCACCAATTAAATAACAGGGTACCCGGATTGTTTTAGCCGCAGCTGCAATTTTTTCTAAAATTATGAGTTCTTTATTGGTGCAGTTAATATACATGGAGTGCAAAGATAAACCCCTGTTCCCTAAAGGGGAACTTAAAAAGTTACTTTATTCTTTTATCAAATCAGACAAACAATAAAACAACCTGATTAGAATTTTACTTATAAAAAGAGTCATTAGTCATTTTACTCTTCGTAAGCGCCTGCAGGGGTTTGGGGCTTGGCATCAATATTGACTATATACACGTTCGCACAAAAAACAGGGTTTTAACTGTGTGGTTTGACAATTTGACTTTATATTTAATTAATTATGGATAAGAAATTTTATTTACAGGGGCCGGAAGATGAAATGGAGTTTATGCCGATCATTCCCCTGAATGAAGAAGAAGAGGCAAATGCTGATGAACAGGCTATTCCAGCGGAATTACCGATTCTGCCTTTAAGAAATACCGTACTTTTTCCCGGTGTGGTAATACCCATTACCGTGGGCAGAGATAAAAGCATAAAGGCAGTAAATGACGCTTACAAGGCTGACAAATTGATAGGCGTAGTAGCGCAAAAAGACAGTAACGTGGAAGAGCCTGTGGTGAGCGACCTGGAAGATATTGGCACTGTGGCTAAAATTGTAAAATTGATAAAAATGCCCGACGGCGGCACTACCATCATCATACAAGGCCGCAAACGTTTTAAGATTGAGGAAATAACTACCGACGACCCGTATTTTAAAGCTATCATAAAAGTTTTACCCGAAGAGAACCTGAAAGGAGATGCTGATTTTGAAGCAATGGTGGGCAGTATTAAAGACCTTGCCGGGCAAATTGTGGGCCTCTCTCCCAACCTGCCCAGCGAAGCCGCTATCATTTTAAAAAATATAGAAAACCCTTCGTTTTTAATTCACTTTGTAAGCAGCAATTTAAACAGCGATATTAAAGAAAAACAAAAGCTTTTAGAGATCAGTAATATAAAAGCAAGAGCTGAGTTGTTGATGAATTTGATGCAGACTGAATTGCAGTATGCCGAATTAAAAAATAAAGTGACCAATAAAACAAGGAACGAATTAGATAAACAACAAAGAGAATATTTTTTACAACAGCAGATGAAAGCCATCAAAGAAGAATTGGGTGGCGATAATGTAGCTGAGGTTAAGGATATGCAGAAGAAAGCCGAAACAAAAAAATGGCCTAAAGCTGCAAAGGAGATGTTTACCAAAGGGGTGGAAAAGCTGGAACGCATGCATCCTTCCACACCTGATTATTCGGTTACCTACAATCATCTTGACCTGATGCTTGACCTGCCCTGGGGAGAGTATACCGAAGACCAGTATGATCTTAAGAAATCGAAAAAGATCTTAGACCATGATCATTACGGGATGCAAAAAATTAAAGAAAGAATTTTAGAATACCTGGCGGTACTGAAATTAAAAGGTGATATGAAGAGCCCGATACTTTGTTTTTTAGGCCCTCCCGGTATTGGTAAAACCAGTTTGGGAAAAAGTATTGCAGCCGCTATCAACAGAAAATATGTAAGGGTAAGTTTAGGTGGTTTGCACGATGAGAGTGAAATACGTGGCCATCGTAAAACTTATATTGGTGCCATGCCCGGCAGGATCATTCAGTCGATACGTAAAATAAAATCAAGCAACCCGGTAATGATACTGGATGAAATTGATAAGGTGGGTAATACTGTTCATGGCGACCCTTCATCTGCATTGCTGGAAGTATTGGACCCTGAGCAAAACAATAGCTTTTACGACAATTATTTAGAACTGGAATATGACCTGAGTAAAGTACTGTTTATTGCCACAGCAAATAATATCAGCAATATTCAACCGGCATTAAGAGATCGCCTGGAAATTATTGACCTGAGTGGTTATGCTGTAGAAGAAAAAATTGAAATCGCTAAAAGGCATTTAATGCCCAAGCAAAAAGAAATGCATGGCTTAAGCGAAAGCAGTTTTAAATTAAGCGATAGCGTACTCCAAAAAATTATTGAAGATTATACAAGAGAAAGTGGCGTAAGAGAACTTGACCGTCAGTTAGCCAGCGTAATGCGCTACCAGGCAAAAGAACTGGTGATAAAAGGGAAATTAAAAGCCACCATCACCAATAATGATATTGAAAAAATATTAGGCAAACCAAGATACAGCAATGACCTGTACAAAATTGCCAATATGCCCGGCGTAGCGGTAGGCCTTGCCTGGACCTATGTGGGTGGTGATATTCTTTTTATAGAAACACAATTGAGCGAAGGCAAAGGCGAATTAAAATTAACCGGCAACCTGGGCAATGTGATGAAGGAAAGCGCCAGCACCGCATTAACTTATTTAGAAGCCAATTGCAAAAAAGTAAATATCGATCCTGCAACTTTTAATAAAAAAGATATTCATATTCATGTGCCTGAAGGTGCTGTGCCTAAAGACGGGCCAAGCGCAGGCATCACCATG
This sequence comes from Ferruginibacter profundus, assembly GCF_054783275.1. Lineage (NCBI taxonomy): Bacteria > Pseudomonadati > Bacteroidota > Chitinophagia > Chitinophagales > Chitinophagaceae > Ferruginibacter > Ferruginibacter profundus. The sequence goes on from NZ_BAAGQW010000001.1 coordinate 1,249,962, forward strand.
TTATCTGCATTGGCAAGTGCCTTTACAGGACGTAAAATAAAACCTTACTTAGCCATGACGGGTGAAATTACTTTACGTGGCCAGGTATTGCCCGTGGGTGGTATTAAAGAAAAAGTACTGGCAGCAAAGCGTGCAGGGTTAAAAGAAATTATTATGTGCTGGCAAAATGAAAAGGATGTGGAAGAGATCAACAGCCAGTATATTAAAGGCATTAAATTTCATTATGTAAAAACCATGCAACAGGTACTTGAACTGGCACTTGTATAATGTTGAAACATTTAATATTTACCAGATTAACAAAGTATTTTTAAAAATATAAAACCTTTACAAACAAAACCTCGTATCTGATGTTTTACAATTATCAGCATGTTTCATGTTGGTTGTTTTAAGGGTTAAAGAAATTCCCGCCGATTCTTCGGGGGGAATTTTTTTAGGGCACACGGATCGTATGGATAAAAAAATGATATTCTTTAAACGCTGCAATTGAACTCACCGCACTTTAAAAAGGATAATATTTCGACATGCTTAGTAGTTTTTTTCTGGTACGCAGAATACAATGCTGGTTAAATAGTCCAACTTTTTTGTAAAGCAGAAAAAATCCGGTATCATCCGTTTCACCCGTTCAATCCGTGTTCTATTAAAGTTAATAACGGTTGTGGAAAATTTTAACTTCTTTATTCAGTTTCCTTTTCCGAATTTCAATTACCGATGAAGGAAAACAAAGAAATATCAGCCTTACTCCATTTGATCGACGACCCGGATGAATTTGTTTACAGCACCGTAAGCGATAAAATTATTTCATTTGGTAAAGCAATTATACCCAACCTGGAAAACCTTTGGGAGAGTACTACCAATGAAGAATTGCAGGAAAGAATTGAATTACTGATTCACCGTTTGCATTTCCGCGACCTTACCAATGATTTTACTGCCTGGGCTGAAGGTGATGCCGATCTGTTGCAAGGCGCATTGCTGGTGGCAAAATATCATTATCCCGATTTAAATAATAATACGGTGTACCAGGAGATAGAAAAACTGAAACGAAATATCTGGCTGGAGCTGAACAGCTATCTTACACCATTGGAACAGATCAACGTTATCACCAGTATATTGTACAATTACTACAAACAAAAGGGCGTTGAATTTGCCTACAATAATCCTGATGATTATTTAATTAACAAAGGCCTGGAAAGTAAAAAAGGTAATGCGGTAAACAATGGTATCATCTATTTAGTGCTTTGCGAAATGCTGGATGTGCCGGTAAAAGCCATCAATATTCCCCGGCAATTCATCATGGCGTATTTTGATCAGCAGCATGACCTGTTAAATCCTGTTGGCCATTCATCTGAAAAAATAAATTTTTATATTGACCCTCTGAACGGGCAAATGTATAGCCATAAAGATGTAGAGAATTATTTTAAACGCATTTCCGTTCCGCCAACCAATTCTTATTTCCGTCAACTCAGCAATAAAAGAATTATCCAGTTTTTATTGGAAGAACTGAGTAAATGTTTTGATAACGACCGTAACCGCTACAAGATGGACGAGTTACTTTCACTGTCTTATTTATTAGATAATGATATACCACGTAGTTAATTACCCGCAATGGCAGGAAGCTGTTGCACAGGGCTTTTACGAGCATCCCTCTTTAGCTAAAGAAGGTTTTATACATGCCAGTATGAAAGAGCAGGTGCAGGGCGTAATTGAAAGATACTATGCCAATCAAACCGACCTTTTAATATTACATATTGATGAAGGCAAATTAGAGTCGCCACATATTTTTGAATTAGCACCTTCTATTAATGAAGAGTTTCCGCATATTTACGGCAGGATAAATCTGGATGCAGTGGTGGATATTACGAAGTGGTGAGAAGGACTTGGTAATCAGGATTGGCGCTTATACAGTCGATCTTCGCTGTTATCTTCGTCGGGGCCATGTTTGCAACGAGCCACATACAATAAATTAAAACCTGCTAACAGAAAACTTCAATGGAATACACATCTGACAATAATCCGGATTATGATGCATTTCATAAAAAAATGAGAACCAGGTCAAAAACAAAATCTACTTATAGAAGGGTTTTAAAAGTTTATGATATCATTATTGAAAATGAAGATTCAGATAGTGACTATTGGTGTTCCGGAGGAAATAGCTTAATTATAAACGAATTAATAGCATTTGAACATTTTGACTGGACGGCTTTAGAAAACGACCTGATAAACTGGACACCAGAACAACTATTAATCATTGCAACTGCATTAGTACAAGGAGACAAACTTAATCAAAGTAAAAGTATTATTGCTGAAAGAAGTTACCTTTTTGCGTATATAATTGCAATAGCCGATAATACTGTTGCAGGTGACTTACTTGATGATTTTGAATTTATTGCGATGGGGGAAGCAAAACCGCTTGATTTATTATTAGCTGTTAAAGAAAAAGTTGACAGCATAACAAATCTTCCCTATGCAGTTGAATCAAAACTTAATGAAGAATATTGGTTTTCAAAAGTAACTGTTGAAAAATTTTATACTCTAATTAAAAGTGAATTGGAAAAAGCCAGGGGATAAATCAACTATTTTCATTCCAACCCCAACTCATAAAAATAATCCTCCACCCTCTTCCAGCCATTCTTTTCGTACACTGATTGTGCTGTAAGATTATCAGCACCGGTTTGCAACATCAGCCATCTTGAATTGGTTTCAATGCCAAATTCTTTTGCCTTTTGCAATAAAGCAGCGGCAATTCCCTTGCCTCTTACTGTTTCGTTTACATACAGATCGTTCAGCAACCAGCTGCGTTTTAAACCTACAGATGAAAAGACAGGAAACAACTGGCAGAAGCCGACAGCAATATCATCATCAAAAGCAATAAAGATCACGGATTCTTTATTCAATAATCTTTGCCACAAAAAATCGGCTGCAGCACTTTCATCAGAAGGTTGTTTATAGAATATACGGTAAGCATTGAATAAGGGCGCTACCAGTTTTACATCTTCCAGGCCTGCTTTTTTTATTACTACGGGCATTTTACTTAATTTAGTTTTCAATACTACTTCATTTATTTATAATAAAAAAAATACAATGATCAGCTGGAGTGATTTTGAAAAAGTAGATATAAGAGCAGGTACGATTACAGAGGTGAACGATTTTCCCAATGCCAGGAAACCCTCTTTTCAATTAACGATTGATTTTGGTGAACTGGGTATTAAAAAATCATCGGCACAAATTACTGCTTTATACGAAAAAGAAAAACTGGTGGGCAAACAGGTAATTGCAGTAGTAAATTTTCCGGTAAAACAGATCGCTAATTTTTTCAGTGAATGCCTGGTACTGGGGGTATATAACGAAAGCAACGATGTGGTGTTATTACAGCCATCGTTGCAGGTAAAGAATGGTTGCAAGATCGGTTAAGGGTCGGGACGGCTCCGGGCCGTTAGGCCCTTTTAGCATTAGGTGTCTGACGGTTGTAACAGACGCGACACCTGAATAAAATTAAAAAATCACAAATGAGTACCAACATTGCCTATTATCAATCACCTGTTGGTGTATTAGAGCTGAGAAGCAATGGCGATTCGCTATCACATTTATTATTCTGCAATAGCTGGAAAGGTAATGCTGTAAATGAAGCTGATATCAATTTTACGGTACCTCCATCCACCGTAATTCAGCATTGCATCACTCAATTAGATGAATATTTTGCAGGCAGTCGCATGGCATTTACAATAGACATCGCTCAGGAAGGCACCGCCTTTCAACAAACCGTGTGGGCAGCATTATGCCATATCCCTTATGGCAAAACGATCAGCTACCTGGAATTGAGTAAAAGAATTGGAAACGTAAAAGCCATCAGGGCTGTGGGTACAGCCAATGGCACCAACCATGTTTCAATTATTGTTCCCTGTCACAGGGTAATTGGAAGCAATGGCAGTCTTGTTGGGTATGGCGGAGACCTGTGGCGAAAAAAATGGCTGCTGGAGCATGAAGCGAAGTATGCGTATGGGGTGCAGCAGCTTTTTTAATGTGCCCGCTGATCACGCAGATACCGCAGATTTACTCCAACGGAAATTGGTGATACCTGCGGGAGTATCGTTACTTCATATCCTCTCCGCCAAAAGATAATGGCAATAGCTGACTTGCTTTTTTAATAACGATAATTTTCCCTTCCTGCCCGCTTAAGATAAGGCGTATAGGTTGTTTTACTCTTTCTTCATATTCAGCTAAGGTCTGGCGGCAAACACCACAAGGCGAAATGGGATGATTACTTTTACCGTTCTTATTGTCGTAGCTGATGGCCAATGTATCAATTGCAATACCGGGAAATAAGGTGGCTGCAGAAGACAACAGCACTCTTTCGGCACAAATACCAACGGGGTAAGCTGCGTTTTCCTGGTTGGTGCCGGTTACAGTTTGCCCGTTTTTTAATTGTGCAATAGCGCCCACATTAAAATGAGAATAGGGCGCATACGCATTGGCTGTAACTTTCCTGGCTTCGGTTACAAGCCTTGCATCTTCTGCCGCTAATTCATCAATGGAATTGTATACATCAAATGAAAAATTATATTGTTCCTGGTTCATACTGTTAGATTTTATTACAGATAAAAAATCCTTACTGCATTACTGCCAGTAAGGACTTGATGTATTAAATATACGAAAATTTTCTGTATGATCACGCCTGCGGCGTGTTCTTTTGAATTCGCCAAAGGCGAATTCCTACGGTATTATTTTATCCAACGGAAAATACGTTTCCATCTCGGGCCACCTTCCCAGCTGAACCAGATCAAAGATGCTTTACCCACAACATGATCTTCGGGAACAAAACCCCAGAAGCGACTGTCTAATGAGTTATGCCTGTTATCTCCCATCAACCAGAAGTAATCCATTTTAAAAGTGTATGAAGTGGCTTCGTTTCCATTCAGGAATACCTTTGCACCCTGCTGTACAAATTCGTTTCCTTCATAAGTTTCAATACAGCGACGATAACGGATAATATTATCAGGAGTTAATGAAATGGTAGCACCTTTTTTCGGTATCCAGAGTTTACCATAGTTGTCTGCACTCCATACATGCAATGAATCAGCATGATCATAATATGGAAATAATCTTCCATCCGGCCCTTCATAATAATATGCAAACCTTGCAGCATTTTCAGGTGATAAATTTTTCCATTCTTCATTGGTAATATTTACTAGTACATCTGCCCCTCCTCTTGATGTAACATCATCCTGTGATTCTCTTACATGAATACCCAGTTTAGCTAAGCTCTCGGCATCAGTTGGTGTTTTCTTTGGGTCAACCACTTTGTAAAGCCTTTGTGCATTAGGGAAATAATCCTGTGGTTTACCATTGATCAAAAGATTTCCATTTACAATCTCAATGGTATCACCTGCAATACCCACACAACGTTTAATAAAATTTTCTCTTTTATCAACCGGCCTTGTAATGATCATACTTCCATAATCTGTCCATACTTTTTCCCTGCCCCAGGCCCTCACTGCTTCATAATAAGTAGTTTGCGAACCAAATTTTTGTTCCGGGTCATTGATCAATGTATCATTAGCGGGGAAATTAAATACTACCGCATCATTTCTTTTTACCGGAGAAGGAAACCATCTTGTATAAGGAATATGGATCCACTCCACATAAGATTTTACATTTAAACCGGGAATGGTATGATGTACAAAAGGCATTGCCACCGGTGTATTGGGAATACGAGGACCATAAGCCCATTTACTTACAAACAAATAGTCGTTTACCAATAATGTTTTTTCTTCGGAAGGTGTTGGAATAACATAGGCTTCAAAAACAAAAGTTCTTATTAGTGTTGCCGCTACTACTGCAAAGGCAGCTGCATCTATCCATTCTCTTGCAACAGATTTTTTGTAATTTTTCACCACAGGTATGCCGGCATATCTTTCTCCTTTTGAAAATCCTAAATAAGGGAAATATATGAAAGGCAACAACACGGTAGCCGCATGATGCCAGAAACCGAAGCGGCCAAAATGCTCTACAAATTTTATAGCTATCCAGATGGTGATAAACTGGCCTGCAATAGGTATCAGCTGGAGGAAGAACCAATATTTGGGTAATTCCATTTTTTGCACCATGCACCAGGTATTGTAAAAAGGAACAAAAGCCTTCCAGCCATCAATGCCTGCTTTTTTAAACATCCCGTATAAACCAATATGCCAGCCTAATGCAGCAGCAATAAAAATTATCCAACCCATAGTTATTTTTTATATTTTTTGAGTGCCAAAAGTACCATAATATATTTTAAAGGCTAAAACCGTTCATAATTTGTTGGGAGTTCGTTAACAGAGCAGTTCATTGTTCATAGTTGATGGTTCATGGAAATACATTCTTCAGAGAGGCCCCTGTTACTATTTCACTTCCCCTTTTACTTTGAACGATCATCCATGAACTATGAACTTTTTGGTAGTACATAATTCTGAACGTCTTCCAGAGAAATGGTTTTGGCTGAAAGTATGATCAGGCGCTCTACCACGTTACGCAGTTCCCTGATATTACCCGTCCAGTTGTGTTGTTGCAATGCATCCATGGCTTTTTGGTCAATCGCTTTTTTAGGCTGGCCATATTCTGCCGCAATAATATCGAGAAAATAATCCACCAGCAAAGGCACATCTGCCCTCCTGTCGTTTAGTGATGGTACGTGTATAATGATCACGCCAAGACGATGATAGAGATCCAGCCGGAAATTTTTATCATCTACTTCTTTCAACAGGTCTTTATTGGTAGCGGTGATCACTCTGACGTCCACATTAATATCTTTTTCTGCACCTACTCTTGTAATTTTTCCTTCCTGCAAGGCACGTAACACTTTTGCCTGTGCCGTTAAACTCATATCACCAATTTCATCCAGGAATAAAGTACCGCCATTGGCCGTTTCAAATTTACCAATACGTTGTTTTACCGCAGAAGTAAACGAACCTTTTTCATGGCCAAACAATTCACTTTCTATCAACTCAGATGGGATAGCAGCACAATTCACTTCCACCATGGGGCCGGTGTTGCGGTTGCTTTTTTCATGAATCCATCTTGCCACCAATTCTTTACCCACACCATTTTCGCCGGTGATCAAAACACGGGCATCGGTTGGTGCAACTTTTTCAATCGTTTCCTTTATTCTTTTTATGGGATCACTTTCACCGATCATTTCCTGCACTTTGCTCACCTTGCGCTTAAGCACTTTGGTTTCGGTAACCAGGCTTTGTTTGTCTACCGCATTACGTAGGGTGATCAGTAAACGATTGAGATCCGGTGGTTTACTGATATAATCAAATGCCCCTTTTTTTACTGCTTCCACAGCGGTATCAATATTACCATGGCCGCTGATCATGATCACCGGCACATCGCCATTGATCTCTTTTGCTTTTTCTAAAAATTCAATACCATCCAGTTTGGGCATTTTGATATCGCATAATACAATATCATAGGCTTTTTCGCTGAAACGTTTTAAACCTTCTTCGCCATCACTGGCTTCATCAATTTTATAGCCTTCATAGCTAAGGATCTCGGTTAAAGTTTTCCTGATCGCCTTTTCGTCATCAATAATTAAAATAGTTGCCATACGCTTTAACAAAATTTTTATGTGGAGTTGATGCGTTTTCGCATCTGTACCCGTTAACGTCAAAATTAGCATTTTATGCCCTTTAAACCGCTGTTATTTTTTTGTTTGTTGCTTTCGCAGTCTTGTAACAATACAGCAAGCTCATCAGCAAATAAATCAGGTGGCGGCCAGCCCGAAATAGTAAAAGCAACAAGTAAAAACCCGTTTCATACCATTGCTGCTATTCCATTACCAGACAGCTTTACAAGAGTACCTGCCGATAGCAATTCTTTTGCCGGCTGGCTGCGAAATGTACCTTTAAAAGAAAATAAGACCGTGTATTTATTTGATGGCAGGGCCAAAGTGAATCAGCTGGCGCAGTATGCTGTGCTCGACATTTCTGTGCCCAACAAAGACCTGCAGCAATGTGCCGATGCAGTAATGCGGTTAAGGGCAGAATATCTTTTTGCCCGAAAAGAATATGCTGCCATACATTTTACTGACAACGAACTTACAGAATATGCATTTCATGCGCCCTATACCAGGGCAAATTTTATGACTTATATGCAAAAAGTTTTTGGCATGTGTGGCTCAGCCTCTTTAGCCAAACAATTAAATACAGTTACTGATTTTTCAGGCATACAACCCGGTGATGTATTGATACGGGGCGGCTTTCCGGGCCATGCAGTAATTGTGATGGATGTTGCACAAAATGCAGCAGGCAAAAAGATGTTTATGCTGGCACAGAGTTATATGCCGGCACAGGATATTCATATCCTGGTTAACCCGCTCAATGAAAATATTTCGCCATGGTATGCAGTAAATGAGGTAAAAAGAATTATAACACCGGAGTTTTGGTTTTACCAGAACGAATTGAAACGCTGGTAAATTTTTATATGTTACCTGTAGTTTCTTTTGCCGATAATTTTTCCAACAGCACTAATTGATTTTTTGCCCGTATCAAATTATGCCCGGCATATTTTTCACCATAATACACATCATCATTTAAATAGTCGGTAACAAAACGAAGGGCCTGCATATAGATCATGAATTTACCTGCATATACAAAAGATTGTTTTTCTTTTGCTGTCAATTCATCATCCATTTCATCCAGGTATCCTTTTTTAATGGCAGTAAAGTAGTCGTTCCTTATTTCAATTTTGGTAAAATCTTTTTCTTCTTCATTCACGGGTGATAAATACGTACGCAGCATATCTCCCACATCACTGATAAAATAACCCGGCATCATTGTATCCAGGTCAATTACACAGAGCCCCTTATCCTGTTCATCAAACAACACATTACTGATCTTGGTATCGTGATGTGTGGCACGTATTTTAAAATCCGGGTCGTGCTTTATTTTTTCAAATTCATCAACAATATTCTTATAGGTTTTAATTACTGCAATAGTCCCGGCCGCATTTTTTATCCTTTCTGCATTGCCACTGATCAATGCATTTTCAAATTGCCGGAACCGTAATGTGAGATTATGAAAATCGGGTAATGTAATTTTTAAGAGAGCGGCATTAAAGCCGATTAGTTTTTTGGTGAAGGCTCCAAATTGCCTGGCAGCTTCATAAGCCTGCGCTGGTTTTGAAACCACATCAATGGTATGGGAATGCTGCACAAACGGAAACATCCTGAAATAGCCATCATCAAAACAAAATACCGTTTCCTTTGCCGTTGTTGTTTTAAGTGGTGCCACAAATAAATAACCGGGATAATGCTGCTGTAAATATTCTGCTACCAGCTGAATATTGCGGGCTATATATTCCGGTTGTGTAAATATTTTGTGGTTGATGCGTTGCAGTATATAGGCCTTATCACCACTTATTATTTTCCAGGTGCTGTTGATAAGTCCGCTGCCAAAAGCCTGCACAGTACAGGCATCTTTATCAAAACCATATTCTTTTAAAACGGTTGCAATCATTATGATCAATTATCATTTTATATTATTTCCCTTGAGTAGCTGCCATTAATTATACGCAGGATATTAAGCGGATTGTTATCTTTTAATGCATCGGGCAATAGCGGTTGCGGAAAATTCTGGTACGCTACGGGCCTTACAAAACGCAGTATAGCCGCTGTTCCTACGGAGGTTGACCTGGAATCGGTGGTGGCAGGAAAAGGGCCGCCATGCACCATCGCATCACACACTTCCACCCCTGTAGGAAAACCCCCGAATAATATTCTTCCTGCTTTTTCTTTCATGAGGTCAATTACAGGTAACAGGTAAGCTTCATCTGCGGCATTGGCATGAACGCTAGCAGTTAATTGTCCTTCTAAACCTTGCAAGGCTTCGCAGATCTCGCCGGTATTGCTGCATAATACGACCAGGCTTACCGGCCCGAAAACTTCATGCGATAAATTTTTATTGGCGATAAATTCCTTTTGCGTAACACTGAAGATATGCGGTACTGCTTCTGTTTTATTTGCATCGGCTATTGCTTTGCTTTCTGCTGCTACTGTTGCTGCTGCCTTTAATTGCTGCACACCATCATTACAAGCGGTATATATGCCTTTGCTGAGCATTGTTGCCGGAGCGATCTTTTCAATTTGTACTGCCAATGATTGCAGGAATATTTTTGCGTTATCATCATCCACCATAAATACAAGGCCCGGGTTAGTACAAAACTGTCCCACTCCCATACTAACCGAAGCGGCAAAGCCTTGTGCAATGCCGGCTGCATTGGCAGCAAGGGCACCCGGCAATAAAATAACAGGATTCACTGCACTCATTTCTGCATATACAGGAATAGGTTCCGGACGGTTAACAGCAGCATCATAAATTGCCATACCGCCTTTTCTTGAACCTGTAAAACCTATTGCTTTAATGGCAGGATCTTTTACCAGTTGTATAGCTGTGGCTTCGTTGCAGCACACCAATGAAAAAACACCATCGGGCATATTGGTTTTCTTTGCTGCGCTGATGATGGCCTGTGCCACCATTTCATCGGTACCGGGATGCAACGGATGTGCTTTTACAATTACCGGGCAACCGGCCGCCAATGCAGAAGCCGTATCGCCACCGGCAGCAGAATAAGCAAAAGGAAAATTACTGGCACCAAAAACCATCACGGGGCCAAGCGGTGTAAGCATGCTGCGTAAATCAGGTTTGGGCAATGGTTGCCTGTCGGGTATGGCAGTATCTATTCTTGCATCTACCCACGACCCTTCCCTTAATAATTGTGCAAACATTTTCAGCTGCATCATAGTGCGTCCACGCTCTCCTGTTAGCCTTGCCGCAGGCAGGCCGCTTTCGGCCATGGCACGGTCAATCAGCTGATCTCCCACAGCTAAAATTTCTGCTGCAATGGTTTCTAAAAAAACAGCTCTTTCTTCTACTGATTTTTTATTGTATAACTTAAATGCTGCTGTGGCTTTTGCTGCAGCTGCTGTGGCTTCGGCTGCAGTAGCCAGGTGAAACCCGCCGGGCAGCATTGCGCCAGTTGTGGGGTTAACGGCTGAGAATATTTCAGTGCCTGAGGCAGATAAGGTATTGCCGATTAAATTATTTCCTGTTATTGTCATAGTATTAATTATTGAAGGCTTACTGAACATAAAAATAGCCCATTTTTTAAACGGGCTATTTTTTTTATTCGTTTCAACAGAAAGATTATTCTATTCCGGAGATCATTTTTACGTTGATATAAGCTTTTGATTTTGTGCTGTACACTTCTTTTTCAATATAAGAAAACTCTACCGATTTGTTTTTAAGTGACAACAGATTTTTAGCGTAGTTATTACCATTGGTAACATAATCGCTCCACACCAGCTGTGTAGATTTGGCGCCGGACAATACCGTGATGTAAATAAAATCTTTCACCTCCACGTTGGTAACCTTTCCTTTTACCATACGGGTATCCCTGATCACTTCTTCTTTTTCGGGGCTGGGAGATTTCATCTGGCTTTGTGCCATTTTCATCATGATCTCAGTCATTGCTTTACAGTCTGCCTTCATCAGGTCCATACCTATTTCGGCACCCAGTTTCTGCATCGCTTCGGCATCAGTCATTTCGATATTGCGTTCCTGCGCAAGTGCCATAAAATCCTCCAGTGATTTTTTCATCATACACTGCCCGATGGCCATTTGCAGTTCTTCCTGCGATTTTTTGCTGATGTCGGGTAATTCGCTCAGGCAGGCACAGGTACTATCTACAATTTTTTTCTTTAAATCGGTTTGTGCTGTTACAGCAAAGCTGCAAAACATAATCACAACTAAACCAGCTATTTTCTTCATTTGTATTTTTTTTGCAAACCTAAGGGAAATTGGGTGAATTTGTTTTGGTTTGAAGCTGAAGTTGAGTTTTTAACAAAAGAATTCCTCTTACTGCAAACGCCTTTTAAAAATTTGCAGGATAAATGGCATTTAATTTAAACAAAAGCCTTTTTACCTTATTTTCCCAAAGGCATCAGCCTGTTTATCCATTTCTTCTTTGGTTAAAAAATCTCCCGAATGTACAATTATCCTGTACCTGAAGGTAACCGACTTATGGGGTACCAGAGAAAAATTGAGTTCTTCTTTTCCGTTGCTGAATATCTTTCTGCCCAAGGGATTGGCAGCAAATAATCCATAGCCCCTGGCATGCCAGTATGTAGGATAGCCAATATTTGCCGGATGATCGATAATACCGATCGTAATATTTTTACCTTCTTTTACACCTGTAAGCATTGCCCACGTTCCGGTGGTGCCCCACAACGAATCTCCCTTTAATCCATTACTGCCATAGTACATACCGGTAACACCGGCGCCGGATGGTGGTATTGTGGTAATGTTATTCTTATCATCAATGAAACTGCTTTTTTCTTTGGAGGGCAATTCCAGTTCCCTAGCCACCCTGATACCCAGCATGCCATCTTTTACATCTTTAAAAATAACTGTTGTATCAGTCGCCGTTAATTTTGTAATACGGTCGATGACAAAGTCTTTTCCGTTTACAGCGAAATTAAAAGTGGTGGCTTCATTCAGTAAAATTTTTTCATCGGGCCTTATCCATACGGCACTTACAGTAAGAGAAGCTGCATTATTTTTTGTGCTTTTGCTGATGATTTCCTGATGCCGTATCGTTCCATACTGGTTTCTTTTTTCGGGTGCAATGGCAGTAGAGTTATTCCAGAAATCAAGGCCGTTTACAGATTCGTAATTTAACCAGATACCGGTGTGATGGGGATGATCTGTTCTTTCGCCGGGTACAATATGAAATGGATATTGCCGGGTAATGGTGATGCCTTCAATGGTGTTTACCGGAAAAAGTACCGGCTTTCTGCCGGAATCATAATAGCAATAAGCAGTAAGTAATTTACCATTGAATTCAATGGCAACTTCTTTGGCATCTTTTTTTTCTGTTATGGTAAATCCTTTTTGAGCCATTGCGCAAAAACCGGAAATTGTACCCAATAAAAGCAGCAGTGTTTTTTTCATATCAGCAACATAATGGTAAGAGAATGCCCGTAACTGCAGGCAATGCATAAAGCCATTACAAATGTAAAGATTTAATCAGTGCACCCTGCTTATGTTATTTTTTGCTGAACATATAGTCCACCACAATGCCGTTCACCAGCATTTTATTTGCAGCATAAGTTATTTTACCATTGGCGGGAACGCAGATGATAACTGCTGCATTTTGCGGTGCCAATTGTATGGAAGCAGCAGAAACAATATTACGGGCTATAAATTTTCCTGTAACAGTATTATACAAGTCAACTTTTTTACCGGGCTCCGTTTTTATCATAATGGTTTTGCCGGTGGTATAAGGATTGTAATATAAAAACGAAGGGTATGCTTTATCATGATAAAAATCTGTGGCTAATAAATTTAATTGCAATACCCCCTTTACATTAGTCGTTGTAATAATGCTCCCGAAGATACCAGCATGGCCGCTGCCATAAACACTGAACTGAGATTCATCAGGATTTTTACCGGGCACCCAAAGCGGGCCATCTCCCTGCGCTACAGGGCCTTTTAAATTTTCATTTCCCGGGTGCGAAGAGCTTTTGATGATGCCTTCATAACCAATTACACCCTTAGTAACTGCTGCCAACTGCGGAATGGTTTCATGATCATCGGGCATGTACTGCGGGTAAAAAAATCTTGCGGCATTGGCTGCATTCAGCATCCATTTTCCAATAGCAGTGGCGTAGGACTGGTAGTAACGTACCATGGGCACCAGCGGCCATGCGGCATCGTAAGTGTTCATTAAAAAGCCGTAACCGCCATGATCTGCAGTACTGCCTACGATACCGGAAATATCAATATCGTTCCATCGGCCCACCAGCACGCCCCATCCTTCCCGGCAGATGGCTGTACCGTCAAAACTCCAGTGCAGCATTGTATTGACATCGTAATTTTTTTCCTGCTCTGCATTTATTCTTGCCGCCAGGTAAGCACCAAAGGGCATCAATACCTCGTAAGTAGGGTTATGTGATTGCGATTGCAATGCATTTAAAGCACTGACAGCTCCCTTTAAATATTTTGCATCGCCAAATTTTTTATAGGCCGCATACAATACCCATGCATGCCCTGCTGCCACATCGGGCTGAGCACAGATCTGGTTTTTCATGGGTTGCATTTTGCCATAATCAAAATATGACCATTCGTAATTGCCGTTTAATATTGAATCTGCTGCATAGAATTTTTCTGCAATGCTTTTTGCAATTGCTGTAAAGCCCGGTTCTTTGGGATATTTATCGCAGATAGCATAAAACAATACATTAGGATAAACATCGTACCACCAGTCACGCCCATAGCCGCCGCCAAGCAACGCTACCTCGGGGCAGGTATTGTTCATCATAATATCCCAGCCCGTTTCTTTATTAAAATAATTTTTCAACATGCCTACATAATTGTACTGCTGTTTACTTTTATCGATACCTACCAAACTGGCACCCAGCGTAGCACCCATAGTGGCCAGTGCTTCATGAAACATCCCTTTGTTATTAATGCCCTGGCGCACATCTGCAACAGCAGTATATAAACCCACTACATTTTGCGGAAAATTTTTCTTGCTGCTGTCGATCCATACCATGGGCCAGAATTTGCCTGTGGCATTAAAATCATACACCGTCTTATCAAAATTCAACGACATTTTTTTGTAATCAATGATCTGTAAAGGCGATGGCAGGTTAGGCATGGCATCAACACGGGGAATAGCCTGTTGTTGTACCTGCGCCATTGCACCGGTTACTGAAAACAAAAAGAAGGCAGCAATTTTAATATTGAATTTCATGAATAATCTATTTTTAATTAAGCAATGTCTGAAGCTACTTCATAGAGAACTTTATTATCTGCAGGACTTTCACCTGAAGTTAGAATTTTTCCCTGTGCGATGATGTTTTTTGCCACAAAGATGGAACACAATTGCAATACTCCAATGATGATCACCGCATATCGTAAGGCAATATCAGCAGAACCATATTTTGCCATCAGCAGAAAAGTTGCTGCGCCGGAGAAACGGCCTACATATAATCCGGCTTCATGGTTTAAGATATAAGCAAACTCACTTCTTTTCTCTATTTTAGAAACAATATCAATAACCTGGAACTGAATAGGAAAATAAGCCAGGTCCATTAATGGTTTTGCGATCAGTAATAATAAAATAAATATCACCACCCCCACCTGGCTGAAGAGAACGCCATTAATAGCAGCACCGGCGGCAAATAATAAAAGACCGGCGGCAAATATTTTTATCCTGTCGGATGGTTTGGAGATACGGCCTAATACATACATGATGATAGCAGCAATAACAGCGCCTATTGAAGTGGCCGAACCTAAAGCGCCTTCATTACCAAAAAATTTCAATATCAGCATTGCAGGAGCTGTTACTAAAAATCCCTGCGCCAATCCTTTTAATGAGGCTAATGTTAAAAGCTTATACCAAAGCGGATGAAATTTAAAAAAGATATATTTTTTCTCCCCGGGATTTTTAAAAGTACCCCTGAAACAAACTATTGATGCCAAGATAGTAATAACAAACACAATTCCTGTTATCAACAGGTAAGCGGTGTGTTTTTGTGCATCACTTATCTGGGCATCGATGAACAAGCCAATGGTAATAGGAATGATAACAGAGATAATGGTATAAAACAATGTTTCCATGCCATAATAATAGTTACGGTTGCTGTCGTTGGTAATAGATAATGCCAGGCAATCCCTGTTGGCCCAATAAAATCCAAAACTTAAACCCATTATCATTCCGGCGCTTGCAATACCCATTGTGTTCAGCTCGTGTAAAGACATCATCACCACCATTGATACACCACTCAGCATCATACCGGCGGCGTATAATTTACGGATATCAAAATGCTTGAGCAAAAAACCATTCAGTAAAAATGTCAGTGGTATGCCTGTATAAATGGTGAGCTGGTAGATCACCACTTTGGTAATATCACCATGTGTGTTACGCATAATATATGCGGCCACAAAGGTATCAATTACAGGTAACACAAATGCATATACTAAATTGGTAAAGATCAGTATCCTGAAATTATGCGGCTGGCTTTTAAAATGGGCGATCTCTGCTTTCAGTTTATTCAGCATGATTGAATTTTAATAATGAAAAAATTTCCTGTAAAGAAAAATGTGCGCCGCAAACAAATTCATCTGCAGCACCATAATAAACTGTAATGGTATCGCCATCGGGGTGTACAATATGCCCGTTTGTAAAAACCACGTTTCCAAAAAAACCGCTTGTTTCATAGGTGGCGGTTGGTACCATGATAGGCTCCGCTGTTCTTGCAATTATTTTTGAAGGATCATTTAAGTCCATTAAAAATGCACCCAGACAATATTGATGTTTTTGATTGGCGCCATGATAAATTGCCAGCCAACCTTTTTTTGTTTTTATTGGTGCAGCACCGGCACCTACCCTTGCACTATCCCAGGCGCCTTCTCTTACTTTAATGATGCATTTATGATTGCCCCAATGTATACCATCAGGCGAAGAAGTGATCCAGATATAATTACCGCCTATATCCACACTGCTCGGACGGTGCAATGCATAATATACACCGTTGATCTTTTCATCAAAGATGGCACAGTCCTTATTGTGGGGCGGTAACATCATACCATGCGATTGAAAATTCTTCCAGTCAGTAGTTGTTCGCAGGCCAACACCTACGCCGTTGCCTGATACTGCCGTAAATGTGAGGTAATATTTATTGTCCAGAAAACTCACCCTGCAATCTTCTATACCAAAAGCCTGCAACATGCCTTCTCCCGTCAACAAAGGATAGCCTTCCGGCTCATAAAATTTAATACCGTCATCGCTGCACAGCAAACGAAGATGTGACAGTGTGGTTAAGTAATCCACACCTTTATAATTGATCACCCTGGCATCAGTGGCATTTAATGCAGGATCATCTTTTTTAATAGCAATGATTTCTATGCTGCCTGCAGGCGTTAGTACAGGAAAAGAAATAGCATTGTCTTTTTGAGCAGGCCTTTCTGCCACTCTTACCAAAAGCCATGTTTTGTTTTGGTATTGAAATACACCGGGATTTAAGAGACAGGTAATTTGAAGACCATCGGTACTTGGTGTAAGATCTGCAGGCGACAGCAATGGATTTTGAGTAAAACGTTTTGCAATATCCTTCATACAATCGTTGTTAAAGTATGTAAGTAAAAAGTTAACCCGGATGTTTTTTGAAACCGGGTTAACCATTATTAAAATAATCAGTAGCCAGGATTTTGTGTTAATGTTCCTGCAGATGCATCAATTTCGCTTTGCGGAATCGGGTACAGGTAATGTTTATCCTGGAAATTTTTTCCATTGGCAATCATCACGGCTTTTGCCATTTTCCATCTTTTTAAATCCAGCATTCTCTGGTTTTCAAAACCAAGTTCTACTCTTCTTTCTGATACCAGCCATGATTTAATGGTTGGCTTATCAGTAGATGCCGGACGATCCGGCAATGAGCCGGGAGGTACCACACCACCTGTTGCTGTTGGTGTAGTTCTTGCCCTTGCCCTGATCTTATTAATGTATAAAATCGCATTGGTATTATCCCCTGTTTCCAAATAGGCTTCTGCTTTCCAAAGCAGTGCATCGGCAAAACGGATATATATCTTATTATTTGGTGCATCATCATTACCCTTGTTTGTACCGTTTACAGACCCCAGCATTTTGTTTACGTTTTTGTTGGCTACATCCACAGTAAATAATTTTCTTGGGTCATTAGGTTCAAAGGCATTTAAAAAATCTGTGCTTGGTGCAAAGAAACCCCAATCTAACGGCGCACAGATACCATTGCCATTCCTGGGCGTAGTATTAGTTTGATGATCGTAAGCAAAGATCACTTCATTATCGGTGAACTCGGTATTAAAGCTGCTGAAGTAATTTGTATTTAAGCTATAAAAGCCAAGCGTTTCCAGTTCGGTAACAAATGTGATCACTTCACTCCATTTTTCGGTATATAAAGCGGCTTTAGCCTGCAAAGCAATTACTGCACCTTTACTTACTCTCCATTTTTCGGTAGCAGAAGAATATTTGCTGTTAGGCAATAATCCTTTTGCCAAAACAAGGTCAGCTTTAATTTTGGCCCATACCGTTTTTTTATCCGCTCTTACAGCCACGGCAAATGCTTCCTGGAAAGTTTTTACCGGTGCAACAATCAGTGGCACATCGCCAAAGTTGGTAACCAAAGAAAAATAGTAATAAGATCGCAGGAAGTAAGCTTCGCCCAGCAACTGGTTTTTCCTGGCTGTTGCAATTCCTGTTACAGTTTCAATATCTGCTCTTGTTAATAATTCAATAGCGATGTTTAATCTTTTTATTCCTTCGTAATCATATTTCCACAAACCATTTGGCCCGCCATTGGTGGAGGTAAATGTAAAGTTGTTGATATCATCCATCCAGGGCTGATCGCCGTCGGGGTTCCATTTTTTTTCCATATCATCCGAAGCAATGTCCTGCATTACATAATCGTTCTGAAACACCAGTCCACCACCCCAGTCCCACTGTGCCAGTATGTTGAGCCTGCTGGAAAGCAGTTGGTAAGATGAGGTGACAGAATTTTCCACACTACTTAGTGTAGGCGTTGTATTGGCCTGCTCCAATGTCGTCAATCCAATTGCTTCGGTAGTAAGTTCCTTTTTGCAACTAACCATCGTAAGCAAGGAAACTGCCACACCTGTTATTAATATTTTTTTCATAATAAATGTTTTAAAAATGATTAGTTACAATTTAATTTTTGCGCCAATGATAAACGCTTTTGATTGCGGGTAAGTTCCTTTATCAATTAATGAAGTAGATTCGGGATCTAAACCGGTATATTTTGTACTGGTCAACAAATTCTGGCCGGATGCATAGAGGCGCAGATTTTTCCCTTTAAAGATTGCTGTATTGAATGTGTATCCCAATTCAATGTTTTTTAACCTTAAATAAGAAGCATCTTCAATAAATACACTGGATACATTACCACCACCATTGTTATTAAAAGTTACTCTTGGAGTGGTATTGCTGGTACCTTCGCCATGCCAGCTATCCAGTACAGATACCATGGAATTAAACGGGCGGCTATCGTAATTTAAAATTTGTTTCAGGTCATTATACCTGTCTACGCCGTGAACACCCTGGAATAAAAAAGAAAAATCAAAGTTTTTATAATCGGCAGAAAAAGAAAAACCGTAGGTGAGTTTTGGAATGGGATTGCCGATAAAAGTTCTGTCATCTGCATTAATTTGTCCATCACCATTCAGGTCTTTAAATTTAATATCGCCGGGCTGTGTGCCATTGGCATTAGAGAATAAAGTTTTGGTTACCTCTGCTGCATTTTGATAAATACCATCAAACACAAGGCCATAATAAGAACTGATGGCCTGGCCCACTTCAGTTTTGGTATGTGTACCATCATCAATAATACTTTTTACAAACTCATGTAATTTATCTACACGATTGGTTAATGTGGCAATGTTGGCATTGATACCAAACCGGAAGGCATGATCATTATTCTGGTAATGCGTACCAAATTCAAAACCTTTATTGCTTACCTCACCGGCATTAACATAAGTTCTGTCGATAACCCCTACCGAAACTGCGGGTAAGCCTACTGTTAATAAAATGTCGTTGGTATTTTTTACAAAATAATCGGCAGAAAAAGACAGTTTATTTTTTAAGATGCCCATGTCAATACCGATATTCGTTTGTGTAGTTGATTCCCATTTGATGTCCGGGTTGCCATAGCGTACAATATTAACCACGCCACCTGATTCTGATACCAGTGTTTCATAAGCATTGTTCGGAATTTCCTGGTTGCCGGATTTACCCCAGCTTCCTCTTAATTTTAAATTGTTTACCCAATTAATATCCTTCATAAAATCTTCGTTGGAAATTACCCAGCCTGCAGAAACAGAAGGGAAATACCCCCATTTATTATTGGGCCCAAAACGTGAAGAGGCATCTGCCCTCATTGTTGCAGTAGCAAAATATTTATTGTTGTAACCATAAGTACCCGATGCAAAGAATGACAATAAAGCAAAACTGTTTGCCGAACCTGAACTGTATGCATTGGTGGTACTGCCATAATCTAAATATTGAAAAGCGGAAGTGGCATTATTAAAATTCTGCCTGCTGCCACCAATTGCTGAGGACTGGCTGGTGATATTTTCGGTACCCACCATGGCATTGATACTATGTTTCTGATGAATTGTTTTTAAATAATTAAGTGTATTCGTAAAAGTGAACGTCATACCTTCTCCCCTGTTTTCATCTAAATTATTGGGCCTGTTATTTCTGCCCATACCATAATAAGGATTGGTGTTGTCGCTGATATTGGCATCGCCAAAATTGGCAGCAAAATTTTTGTTGTGACTGAAGTTGATATCCACACCAATACTGCTTTTAAATTTCAATGCTTTGTCTCTCAAAAAAGAATATTCGCCGTATACATTACCAAAGGTTTGATACGTATTGCGTTTATCATTGGTAAAATGAACAATCGCTATCGGGTTGGAACTGAATTCGTATATCTGGCTCCAGCCGTTATTATTGCCGGTATAAAATGGAAGATCGGTATATGGATTACCTGGTGTATATCCTGCATCAGTTGGATTTTTATATACGCCTATAACCGGCGGACGAATCAATGCATGACGAATGATACCGGGCACATCGCCACTGGATGATAATTTATCCTGTTTGGCATAACTCACCTGTAAATTAGTTCCTACTCTAAAACGATCGGAAAGATTGGAATTGATATTAGCCCTGAAATTAAACCGCTGGTATTTATCATGGTCTTCCACAATGATACCATCCTGGCCAAAATAACCTGCAGAAATTAAATATTGTGTATTTTCTGAACCACCGCTTGCAGATACCTGTACGTTTTGTGATTTACCGGTATTGAATAGTTCTTTTTGCCAATTGGTATTAGCAAGATTTTTATTGTTGATCCTGTCTGCAGCATAAGGACTAACAGCATTTGCTGCATTACCTGCAGTATTATGCCATGCCATATCTTTTACAGTTAAGTACTGATCGGCATTCAACATTTCAGGCAGATTGGTTGCATTGTAAAAACCTGCGTTATACTCTACATTAATAACTGATTTTCCTTTTTGCCCGCTATGGGTAGTAATTACAACCACACCACCTGCAGCCCTTGAACCGTAAATTGCAGTAGCTGATGCATCTTTTAAAACTGTAATTGATTTTACGTCAGATTGATTAAGAAAAGAAATATCACGGGTAGCAACGCCATCCACTACATATAATGCATCGTTTACGCCAAGCGTACCTTCGCCCCTGATCCTCACTTTAATACCATCGCCGGGTGCCCCGGTATTGGCGGCAACAAATACACCGGCCACCTGGCCCTGTAATGCCTGCGCTACATCGGCTATTCTTGTTTTAGTAAGGTCTTTCATATCAACAGTAGCAACGGCACCAGTGATAGAAGTTTTCCTCTGGCTGCTATACCCAACCACAATTACATCATTAAGGGTATTGGCTACTGTTTGTAATGTGATCACTAACTCGGTGCGGCCGGATACTGCCAATTCCTGTTTGGTAAATCCAATATGACTGATCTCTAAAATGGCGTTTTCGGGTACGGTTATTTTAAATATACCATTTGCATCGGTTGTAACAGATATGGCTGTATTCTTTGCATGAATGGTAACACCGCTTACCGGTTCGCCGGTGGCAGAATTAACTTTACCGGATATGGTGATATCCTTAACTGTTGATTGTGCGGTTACGGAAAGTTGCAATAAAGCAAATACCATAATGCAACAACTTAGTTTCAAACCAAAGTATAGTTGCTTTGGAAAGAAATGAAAGATAGTGGTGCGTCTTTTTTTCATAATTGCAGTGTTTTTATATGTAGAAAAAATTGATGTTTGAAAAGAGCGGAGCTGAAAATGCCGGAATTGCCGGAAAAGAAAAAATGATTCGTGGTATATTTTGCAGTATTTGTTACCGCCATAATGGCTGACAATTGTTTGGCTTGCCATACCAGGAAAACTCTTGTATAGCATACAAAAAAGAAAACTAACGGTAGTAAAAGGAAACCAGATAGCATTAGCAGCAATTGAGAAACAAAGCTACCATTACAGGCAGGCCGGGCTTATACACTATGCTTGCATTTTAGTGTACTATGATTACATTTTTGCTTAAAAAGCATGCTTTTTGGTTTTTAAAATGATTTTTTATTTTGAGCCTGAAGAAAAATAATTGCGATAATGCAGCCATGAATTCAACAATCGGATGGCGTAATAGGTACTGCATTAATTGCATATTTAAAGTAAAGGCTGATCTGCTCAGGCAGGTTGCCTTTATGTCATACCACATTCTGCAGAGCAAAATAAAAATCCATCGTCATCCTTCAATCCGTGAGCTTATTTTATTATACAGTTTGCTGTTCCCTGTATTCATTAGGCGCACAATTGTACCGTTTTTTAAATTCCCTGAAAAAATAAGATTGGTTATTAAAGCCGGTACGGTAAAAAATTTCGGTAACATTTAAGCTGGTAGTTACCAAAAGACCGGCGGCCTGTTTAAGCCGGATATGTTTAATAAATTCTCCCGGCGTCATACCGCTCAGCGTTTTTTATTTACGGTACAGCTGCATTTTACTCATGCTGAAGTTTTTTTCCAGGAATACCGCATTCAGTTCGGGTTCGCCCAGGTGCTCTTCAATAACCTGCACCAGTTTCAGCAAAAATTCTTTATCCCCTGCAGGCAGGTCCGTTTCTGTTAGCAGTTCATTGGTTTTATCATTATTAAACAGGTCCAGTAATTTCTGCCTGTTTTCAAGCAATTTGCGGATACGTAATTTTAAATGCGCCGTATGAAAAGGCTTTGCAATATAAGCGTCTGCTCCTACTTCGTATCCTTCCATATGATGCTCTTCGCTACCCCTTGATGATAAAATAATAAAAGGAACATGGCAGGTGGCCGGTGTATTTTTCATTTTATTACACAGTTCCAGTCCGCTCATGTTGGGCATCATCACATCACAAATAACCAGGTCGGGAATTATTTTTTCTAAAAGCTCCAGTGCATTTCTTCCATCCGCAGCTTCATATATAATGTAATCGTCCTTTAAAATATCATTCAGTAAAAAACGGATACCTGGTTCATCTTCTACTACAAGAATATTTTTTCGCCTGGTATCCTGCAGGTTTTCGATGATGGCCTGTTTATTAATTTCAACAGTTGATACAGGATGAACCGGTTGTGCATAAGCAGTAATGGTACGGTATAAGTAAGAAGGCTGATCGCTGATCACATGCTTATGCTCTGTTGCCTCAGCCGTTTCTTTTATCAGTGGTAGGCATACTTTAAATATGATCCGTTCATTTTCGCTGCTGGCACTGATACTGCCATTCAGCAGCGTAACCAGTTGCCGTGTAAAGGCCAGGCCAATACCTGTCCCGAATTTTCCACTATCCGCTGTATTGGCACTAACCACATAAAATTTTTCGAATAACTGATCCAGTTCTCCTGCCGGTAAATCCACACCGGAATTGATTACCGTTATTTCCAATTGACGGTTATGCGTATTTTCAGCAGCAGAAAAAATCACCTGCTCATTTTTTCCTGAATGTTTAAAAGCATTGGATAAAAGATTAAAAATGATCTTTTCAATTTTATCTTTATCCACCCATCCCATCATTGCCGGTGCAATATTAATTTCATACTCCATTTTATTTTGTTCACTTAACGGAATAAACGGTTCGGCCAGGTTAAGCAGCAATTCTGATATATTCAAATAACTAAACTGGTTCTTAAAAAATCCTGCTTCCACTTTTCTGAATTCGAGCAGCTGGTGAACCAGGTATGTAAGCCTTGATGCCTGCTGGTGTATCAGCGATAAAAAATAAGGTTTATCCTTCTGGTCTTTATCTGTTGCAGAAGTATGTAAAAACCGTTCGGCACTTCCCATGATAAGGGTTAAAGGAGTTTGCAGTTCATGAGCGATATTGGTAAAAAAACCCAGCCGGTTCTGGTGTATCTCTTCTTCTTTTTCACGCAGTACATGCTCTACTGCCAACTGGTGTTTTATCTCCAGTTTATTTTTACGGTACCGGTAAAATATAAAGATGAATACAGATACCAGTAAAGCATACCCTAAATAAGCATAGGGAGTAAGCCAGAAATATTGTTTCACATCCAGGGTCATCAGGGCTAATTCTCTGGCCCACAAACCTTCTCCGTTACTCCATTTTATCTTTAATGCATAATTGCCCGGCGGTACATTACTGTATACAATCTTTCCGTTGGTGCCGGCGTAGTGCCACACTTTATCATATCCTTCCAGGTAATAGGCATATTCACATTTTTCTGCGTTTAAAAAACTAACCGCCTTTAAATCCAGCTCAAAAAAATTATCCCGCCTGTTGATAACAAAAGCAAGTGGTTTACCAATGGCGGAATCCAATACTGTAAAACCATTTTCACTTACTGTTTTTCCGCCCATTGAAATGCCTGATACCAGCAGGTTGGGCTGCCATAAGGATTTACGTATGTGCTGGGGTAAAAAATGATTGAAGCCATAGGTGCCGCCAAAAAAAATATTTCCGGCATTATCTTTCCATACGGCGCCGTCGCAAAACTCGTTGCTTTGCAAACCATCCAGTTGCTGGTAATAAGAAACTTTCTGATCGGCCTGGTTCACTTTGGCCAGTCCTTTATTAGTACTTACCCAAATTTGCCCTGTGCTATCTTCTTCAATGGCATGAATGGTATTGTTGGGCAAGCCGTTGGCAGTGGTTAGTTTTTGAAAGCGTGGTTCTTCCTGTAATGCAGCTGCATTGTTGATCCAGTTGAGTCCGTAACTGGTGCCGATCCATATCCTGTTACGGCTGTCTTTATATAATGACAATACATCGTTGTTGGAAAGGCTTCCTTCATAGGTGAAGGCCTTAAAAGTTTTAAATGCTAAAGTGGTTTTATCCAAAAGACTTAAGCCTCCGTAACGGCAACCGATCCATAAATGATTTTTATCCCCGTCAACAATAGAATAAATGATATCATTGGCCGGGCCGGAATTATTATTGTTGTAGGTAAACCTTTCCAGGAAAGCGAGTGACAATTTTCCTGCTTTATCCCTGTTAATTTTCAAGTGTATCAAACCATAACCGCTGGTACCCAGCCATAATGAATTATCAGCATCCTGTTTAATAGCATACACTGATCCAAACTCTGGATAAGCATCATGCCCGGCGATGGCAGCCCATTTATTAAACTGCCTGGTTTGCAGATCGTATACACCGATCCCTTTTCCGTCGGTACCAATATAAACCAGTTCATCTGCACCTTTTTTTAAAACATATACCGCATTGTTATCCAGCTCGGCAGGAGCCGAAAAATATTTTTTATTATAGGAAACAATTGTATCAGACCAAAAATGCTGAAAACAACTTATACCACTTCCCTTTGTACCTACCCACAGATCGCCATTAGCTTCGCAAAATGTTCTTACAGACTTGTTGTAAGGCATCCCATTATCCGAAGTAGTAACCGTACCAAAGGATTTTGTTTTGGGATAAATTTTTATAATCCCGTTTCCATCGGTGCCATACCATAAAATATCCTCGCTGCCCGATGCCCAGGAAGTGATCCTGATATCCTGCATTTGCGCTGTTTCTTCCCTGAGAAAAGCGGAAGGTTGAAAAACAGCATCATACACATCATAGCCTTTGGAAGACCAGGCCAGCATATAATGCCCTTTATAAAAAGTAATAGCCGTAAGTGTATGCTTCATCTGCATCACCTGTTGCTGCTGTAATGTATTGTTAACAGAAAATAGCTGATCGGCACCATTGCTGAAAAAAAAATGGCGGTTTACGATGAAATAATTATTAATAAATTTTTCATCATGAAAAGTTTTCAGTTTTGTAAAATGCCCGGCATTCCCGGCATAAACTTCCAGCTCTCCTTTTGAAGTTAATAACCATAACCGGTTGGCCTCATCAAAAGAAAATTTAGTAATAGCATAATTTTGTTTAGGCAGATTGCAGGCCCTGAATGTATCCGCTGCTTTATCATATAAACTAAGCCCGGTTTTTTGATTGAGGCAATACACCCTGCCCGCTGTATCTACAGCCAATGCATACTCCTGTTCGCTTACTTTGCTGCGTTGATATTGATTATAAAAATAATTATAAAATTTACCTGTTTGTTTTTCGTATCTCGATATGCCTTCAATTGTAGTGATCCAGATATTGCCTTGTTTATCTTCTGTTACCTGCTGAATAACATTGCTGCCAATACTTTTAAAATCATTTTCCTTACTGTAGTTAAATACATGAAAAACGCTGCCATCATACATATTCAGGCCATCCCAGGTGGCTATCCACAATAAATTACTGGCATCTTTAAAAATGTAATTGATAGAGCTGTTGGAAAGGCCATTCCTGTTATCGTAGTGCTGTACAAAAAAAGGATCATCAGGCTCGGCAATAACTTTCTGCCCAAATAATATCAGAAAAAGAAAGCCGCAAAAAAACCGGAGACTTTTCTTCATTAGCGTAACTGTTGATTAAAAAATACAAATTTATTTCATTGTTAACAGGCAAATCCTGCATGTGGAAACTTTGGTAAGGTAAGCATATTAAATTACAGTACTTGTTAAGACCATCCATCTGCACCTGGTCAGCAATTGACAAAATAGCTAAAAAAAAAACGGGTTTTGAATTTCTTCAAAAGCCCGTTGCAAAAACAATTTTAGTGGTATAAGACCCGTTTATTTTTTCAGTAACCGTTCATTCAATTGCGCCATAAATAAAGAAGCCGGTTGCAACCCTGTTTTGCCCTGGCCTTCCCACACTGTCATAGGCCTGCCTTTAAATCTTCCTTCGTAGGGTATGGCTTGTAAACCGATCACATAATTTTTTCCTGATACCCATGGGTCCTGTATGGCAGCTTTTGCCGCAGTACAATGCCAGAAAACCTGTGTAACGCCGGACCATCCATGGCCCGTGCCCCAGTTGCCCCTGTCCTGTGCATTTATTTCGCCATCTGTAACAATATTATCATACAAAGTACCCATTGCCCAGCGATGATGAGGCCCGATATCGGCATGTGTATGTTGTGCAGTACAATTATAAAAAACATTGGGACCTGCAACTTTTGCACCGGTAACATAGTCATGCCTTCCTTCGCTGGCAAAACAATTCATGAATAAATTCATTTGCCCGTCATTGTTAAAAGAATAGCGGCGGCCACCGGTTATTTGTGATTTTGCATCCAGGCATTTGCAATGATCAACAGTGATCCATTTACTTTGATTGCCCAGGTTAACACAGGAGTAACCAAAATATTTTGACGTAACATTGGTGATCCATCCGTTTTCAATACTATTGAAACTTATTGCATCCCAGCCGTGGTTTTCAGCAGTATCAGTTTCAAATTCAGATTCCAGGTACAGATTTTCTATTCCGCATCCGGATATCCTGCCATCAAAATTATATTTGAATATTTCACCGCCTCCATATTGTGTTTCCATTGACATTACAACAGGATTGTCGATAGTAATCGTATTGCCCGAGATCTTAGTGATGATCCTTTCAAACTTAAGGTCATATTCTGCAGCCGTCCACTGTCTGGTATCAGATTTGGGTTCTATCTTATCCATTTTAAGATCGGTGATCCATTTATCAGTTCCCGGCCTCAGTACAATAATATTATCCCCTTCCTGCAATCCTTCTGTATTGGTTACAGTAAATGATTTTGTGCCTGCGGGCACGTATGCATCAACAATCTTTTTTCTTGTACCCGTTACTTCTTTAATACTACCGGTGCCGGATACTGCAATAAGGCTATGTTTTTCATTGCCTGTTGCAATAAGTTTTGTGGCATCACCTTCTCCCCGTAAAATAATTCCCGATGCATTTACTTTTAGTGTGCCCTGTATTTTATAAATGCCTTTGGTTAATAATATAGCCCCTCTGAAACCATCTTTACCAGGCTTTGTATTAGTCAGTTCATCAATGGCATGCTGAATTACTGCAGCGTCATTATTGCCTGCAGGAGCAATTGTTTTTACCACAGCAATATGCGGTATGGCAACATCTCCCCTGTAATAACCTACCCTGCTGAAATCGGGGATGACATTTCCCTTTGCATCGGCAATATATTGCAGCTTTCCATCAGCTTGCAATTTCACTAATGCCGATTGCCAGTTTTGCTGCGCAAACAATGTTGTTAAGCAAAAGGACAAGACAATGACCAATAAAATTCTGTACTTGCGGATACGCATGATGTAATTCTGTTTAAAAATTATTTTACTTTTTTTGATCGTAATAACGCTTCTAAATAATAGTAATCGGCGTAGTTAATCGGTACATCAATTTCGCTTTTTGCCGGCTTATTGCCTGTGCTGTGCAATAAAATAAAACCAAAATTTTCACCCATAGCAGAACGATAATTATTGGTGAGTGATCGTACAATTTTATCCGCTGCAATTCTATATACTTTACTTTGTTTGCTATACCTGCTTAACTCGTACAAAGCCGATGCAATAACAGCAGCTGCTGATGCATCCCTCGCCACATCGGGAATTGCAGTATCATTAAAATCCCAGTACGGCACAGCATCGGCAGGTAAATGTGGATGCTGCAAAATAAAAGCGGCAATACTATCAGCCTGTTGTAAATATTTTTTGTCCTTTGTTTCCCGGTAACACATGGTAAAGCCATACAATGCCCAGCCTTGTCCCCTTGCCCAGGCTGATTCATCTGCAAAACCCTGGTGGGTCATTTTCTTTTTAGCTTTGCCGGTTATGGTATCGTAATCAACCACGTGATAAGAACTAAAATCTTTTCTGAAATGATTTTTTAAAGTAGCATTGGCATGACTGACTGCAATATTATAGAAGCGTGAATCGCCGGTTAAATGTGTAGCCGCAAATAATAATTCCAGGTTCATCATGTTATCAATAATAACCGGATAATCCCATACCTCTGCATGATGATCCCATGAACGTATAGTGCCCGTTTTTTTATTGAACCTTGTGGCTAATGTTGTAGCAGACTGAATGATGACTGCTTTATAGTGTGCATTTTTAGTAAGGCGATAGCCAATACCATAGCTATTGTACATTTTAAAACCCATATCATGGGTACCGCCATTAAATTGTTCTTTCTCCAGCAGCAATGTAAAACTATCTGCTTTGTCTTTCCATTTTTTATTACCGGTAAGTTCATACAGGTACCAGAGCTGGCCTGCAAAAAAACCGCTTGTCCAATCTTTAGATGGTACCAATTTTAATTTTCCGTTTTCAATAGTACGTGGTGACACCAGGTCTGTTTTTCCATCTTTAGCCAATGGAATATTCTGCAGCATTACTGTTGTTTGTTGTTCCGCCGCCGCAATTACTTTTGAAACATTTATTTTTTGCGCATTGGTAACCAGTGTTGTTATTACCAATAAAAATGTTGTTACCGATCGTACTATCATAAGTATTTTACTTCAGTTTTATTTAAGCCAGATCAATGGGTTTCTCACCGGGAGATTCCTGATCACTTCATTTTCAGTTGGTGCATGATCCAATGCCTTCCAGGTTTGTAACCAGTAATTGTTTGAAAACCGCTGTGCTGCAAAAATTAAAAATGGTTGTGCCACGGGCCAGTTATCCCAATACATCACATCCTTTTTATAAGGCCATTTGTTCTTGTCTTTTATAAATGGATATAAAAAGTCCACTGCATTTTCAATTGACTTGCCTGCAGATGTTTTGTAGGTCCATAAATCATCCTTTGCTGTTGACAGTACCTGGCAAATAGTAGCCATGGCATCTAAATTAAAAACAGAATAACCGTAAGGCTTGGTTCTTTTTAATTCCAAAGGAAAACTTCCGTCATCAGCCAATTGCTGTGGAAGTAATGTATTTTTAAATCTTGCTTTGCAAAAATTCATCAACGAATCGTTGCCCGTGAACCTGGCAAATACCGCCACCTGCATTACCCAGCAAGTGCCATGATTATTTAATGCAGCCATTTCATCTTTACCATATTGATGTGTGGTAACCCATTGCAGGTATTGCGAAAACCAGTTTTGAATACCCTTCCATGTTGTATTGTCAATACATCCTGAATGCTGCATTACCTGTAAACCCTGTGCCACTTCTATCAATTGAATAGCATCAATAATGCCAATACCACGGCCCGTGGCACGGCCGTTTATAGCCTGTGCATATAGAAGCGAGGGATGCATAAAAGTTGCGGTATCAGTAAACCATGCTTTGCAATGTTTAATGGCATGGCAGGCATATTTTTGATTACCCGTAATTGTATAAGCCGCTGCCAATGCACCCACGATCTTGCTGAAGCGTATCATTGCCTGCCGGTGTGCGGTAAAATTGCCAGGATTGGTCATACCATCCCTTTGTATATAAGGGCTGTCAGCATTTGCAGGATCAGGCCACCAGTAATCACCTTCAGAATAAAAATCGTGTTTGCCGCCTTTACTTCTTGCTGCAATGTTTGCGGTTACTGTAACAGGTATTTGTGTTAATGCCCATTCTGCATCTTTTGCAATTTGCTGTTGCAGCGTTTTTATCACTTGCGCCTTTACACCAGTATGGCCATTTATTTTTTGTGCATTTAAGCTGCTGCAAAATCCACAACAAATAACAAGCAATAAAAATTTTATGGTGATGTTTAATCTCAATTCTTTTTTATTTATTCGTTGCAATTAATAAAGGCTGTTGGTAACCCGGCGGATTGTACGCTTACTACATTTTTCCCTCCGGCTGTTTGTATTTTAATCAAAGCCCTGCCATTATACAGCTGTACATATCTTGCAGCATCCGGTGTGCCCATATTATCAATCAATTTACCATCTCCTGTTAAATTAAAACGAACCCAATTTGCTGCATCAAGGCATTGCACATTTTTATTATCAAATAGTTTTACCTGCAATACAGCGATGCCATTCGCTTCACTTAATTTTTCCAACACCAGCTTTGCAGGCTTATCCCATTTTTCTGTCTGGTATTGAAAGCTGATTGCATCTTCCACAACCATCTTCCCTTTTTTAGCAATTACTTTTACCTGGTTCATCCCTTTAAGTAATACTACCGGCCAACGCAAACCGGCAGCAGGAAAATCCTGGCTGTTACGTTTTTTTATACCAACACTTTTTCCATTTACAAATAATTCTGCTTCATCACAATTGGAATATACTTTTATCATTTTCTCTTCACCTACATTACCCCAACGTACCGGCCATGTGTGTCCGTAAATATGCGCCATTGGCTTTGCTGCCCAGTAAGATTGAAAAACATAGAAGGCTTCTTTTGGTGTACCATCTCTTGTTACCACTCCTTTCTGGTTTACATAAGGCACAGGATTATCCGGACGTATCGGTGTAGAAAAATCTTTAAAAGCCCATTGGGCTGTGCCCGATAACCATGGCATTGTTTCCTGTTCTTTCAAATGCCAGTCCATTAAGTTACAGATATAGGATTCACTCCAGTCCCCATCTTTGGAAACCCTTGCTGCGCCACCGATCAACGAAGCATCGCCTGCACGTTCATCAGCAGATCTTCCTCCTTTTATATTTCGTAATGCATTATCCGGGTTTTCAGAATGACGGCCGGCATGGCTGTCACCACCCCACTCCACATGCAGAAAACGATCAACTTTATCAAACTCTGTTTTTGAAACCTCCTTGTAATCTGTATAAATGCCGCGGTACCATCCTGCCCAGATGGATGGAGAATATACATCCACAATATCTTTACAAAAATCGCAACGGCGTATGGCAGTTTTTCTTGTGCTATCCAATTGATGTGCCTGCTGATTGAGTACGGTCATGAATGCCCTGATCTTTTCTTTGTCAAACTCCGGAAAATCGCCGGGCCAGTCATTTTCATTTCCTAATCCCCATACAATTATTGCAGGATGATTATAATGCTGCTCGATCATATTGGTAAGCATTCTTTTCGCCTGTGCTTTATATACGTCACCGCCCAGTCCGCCCCTGCACCAGGGAATTTCTTCCCAAACCAGAATGCCCAGGCTATCGCAAAGCTGTAATATGATCCGTGATTGCTGGTAATGCCCCAGGCGAATGAAATTTACACCCATGTCCTTCATCAGCAACATTTCGGTACGCATCATTTCTTCCGTCATTGCAGCGCCAACACCTGCATGATCTTCGTGGCGGTGTGTGCCTTGTAACAATACACGTTTACCATTTAGCAGGAATGGTCCCTGCTTTAAAAATTCAAAATTCCTGAAGCCAATATGTTCTGTTTGCGTACAGGTTCCTCCTGCAGAAGATAGAGTAAGCGTTACCGTATACAGTGTTGGTTTTTCAACCGACCATAGCTGTGGTGATCTTATTTTGAAATTACAAACGTCAATTGTTCCCTGCAAATCGCTGATCTTTTTTTCTGCCTGTTGTATTATTTTTCCTGCCGGATCAATTAAATCCACTTTGATTATGGCGTTATCTGCTACAGCTGGATGGTACAATCCTGCTGTGACATGCAGTGTTGCATATTTCCCTTCTTTATCCACTTCTGCCAATGCAAATAATTTTTCTACCGATACTGCAGGTGTATACACCAGGTTAAGGTACCGGTAAATTCCTCCATACAAATTAAAATCAGAAAGATTGGAGGGAATCATTTCTACATCCCTTGAATTATCTGTACGGATGGCAACGGGAATTTTATTGCCGAATTGTTTTTGAAAGATTGCTGTTTTTTTAAAAGCCAAGATCGCATCAGTTATATCCACCCTCCATTCATCGTAGCCACCAACATGCTCTCCTACCAACTGATCGTATACATACACTTTTGTTTTTTGTCCTGCACCTTCAAAATGTAATAATGTTCTGCCATTAGTGTAAGGATTTTGTATATCCAGTTGCGTACGGTACCAGGCGGCGCCCTGGTAATAATTGATATCCGGATCAACAGCATCTGTTGCATTTACGCAATGTGGTAAACTAACAGATTCCCATAAAGGAAGTGTTTCCGGTGCCCCTTTTTCTGCCGGACGAACCACTTCATAGATACTCCCCACATCCTGCCGCAGGTATTGCCAGTTATTGATGAGCCGGATTGTTTTTTGTGCCGGCGCAGCTGCCTGAATCAGCAACAAACTGCAAAAAATGATTGCCTGTATACCTATTTTCTTCATGCTGATAATTTATAAGACTATTCAGAGTATTTTTCATTCACTTCGTGAATAAAAGTTGCCACGAACGACACTAATTAACACGAATGAGATTTTATATTATTGTGCATTAGTATCATTCGTGGCAACAAAAACTACAACGTAGTTGCTTACATATTCAGGCAATTTTAATCAGGTGATAATTTTAGTTGATCTGTACGGGCCTTCTGAAAGCAGTTGAAAATATATCCACATCAAACTGGCTGGTGATATTATCCAGCATCTGTACTTCAAATTTTCTAACACCGGGAGCAGTGTTGTTTAATAACTTGATATAGATAGTATCCATGGCCTGCCTGGCTTGAGGGAATACAATAGTGTATGTGGTATCTGCCGATTGTATCACTGCCCCATTCTTATCAACGATATTGTAATCAGTGCCACGCACAGCCGGTGTGGTAATGCCTGCAGTAGTAACTGCATATTTGGCCACTGCATCATAACTGCGGGTAAAAGTAGAATAAAACTGTACCGGAAATTTCAGCAATGCGGCCTGGTTCCTGGTAACAGTAACACCGGTATTGTTATTAGGAACAAATATCGCATAGTAATGATGTTCCAGTTCGGGCAAACCAGCAGGAACATCTTTTTTTTCGCAGGCAGTAAATGTAATAATACCTGCTGTTACAATAAAAATATATAGTAATGATTTCATGTTGTTAATATTTTAAAAGTTATTACCAGTTTGGATTCTGTACCACGTTACCGCCACTTAATGATATTTCATTGATGGGAATCGGATACAGGTAGTCCCTGTTCACTTTAAATGACCTTGTGCTGGCAGGTTCAACTATCAATACGTTATCACTGTTAAGATTTAAACTTGATTGATTAGTACCCACCCATTCTGCCGCAATAAACTTAGCGCCCAGTAAGGTTTGTGGCAATACCGTTTCAGCAGTTTTCCACCTGATAAGGTCATCATAGCGGAATCCTTCCAAAGCTAATTCCACAGTTCTTTCCCTCCTGATCTCTTCTCTCATGCTCAAGTTATTGGCTGTTACAAATGCATTGGTCAGTTTCGGTGCAAAACCAACTCTTGTTCTTAATGCATTAACAGTAAGATTAAGGTCTGCATCGCTGATAGTACCGTTCAATTCAAATTTTGCCTCAGCATAAATAAGCAGTACTTCTGCATAACGAATGAGTATCCTGTCTACTGTTGCGGCATTGGTAATCGTCTGGTCAATGGTGTTGAACATTTTTTTAGGCGCAATGGCTGTTCTAATACCCAATGAAGTTTTAGGTATCCATGGACCCTGGTAAGCTACTTCACCTGCCCTGAAATAAGTGAAACCAACACGTGGATCTCTATTATCTAAAATTGTGTTGTAACTGGTTTCGGTATTTTCGGGAACAAATAAAGGAGAGCGTGTAGCCGATGCTGTGGTACCATCCACATTAAATGCCGGAAGTCCGTCGCTGTATAAATATTCACGAACCAGGTTACGGGTTGGGGCTAACTGCCCGTTCTCCATATTCCTCGATTGATTATGCCCCAGTAAAAGATTGGCATTGCTTACGCCGTAAATTTTAACAAAAATGTTCTCGGTGTTAGCCTGGCCTTCACCTGCCTGTATAAATAAACCTCCGTAATTGGGAAATAAAGTATGCCCTTCTCCCATTACATTGGTGGCTGCAGTAACAGCAATATTCAAATGGCTTTGCCAGTCGGCAAGGTTGCCATGAAATTTGCCTCTTGTTCCTTCGTACAATCCCACCCTTGCTTTTAAAGCCCATGCGGTGCTTTTAGTAACCCTTCCCCATTGTGCAGCTGCAAGGTCTGCTCTTTTGGGCAACCATAATGCAGCAAAATCCAGGTCATCATAAATCGCCTTTACTACGTCGGCCCTTGGTGTACGGGGCATCGTTAGTTCGGGAGAAGTGATCTGCAATGTTTTTAACAACAAGGGCACATCACCATAAATTTTCAATAATTTAAAATAAGAGTAGGCCCTGAAAAAACGGGCTTCGGCAAAATAGCGGTTTTTGATAACATCAGTAACCTGTGCCTTTACACCCTTCTCTAAAATATTATTGGCAGTAAAAATTTCAGCATAACGGTCATTCCAATCTCCGCTCTGGTTGGGTACCGACCTGTTACCCGTACTTACAGCATTGGGTGTTGTATTCAATGCATCATCTGCCCTGTTGTCGATCCAGTCGCCGGGTAATTGCTGGTACAGGCGGTTAGCAGCATTCATCAGATCTGTTTCCGTATTCCAGAAATTAGCGTCCGTAAATTCTGTTTCGGGTAAACGTTCAATTTTTTTACATCCACTGATCAATAAACCAATGGCAAGTATATATAGTGGTAATTGTTGTAGCTTTTTCATTTTGCTAAGTTGATTAAAGTGAAATATTAAGACCAAATGCAACACTGCGGTAAAATGGATAAGCCGTTGCGCTTACATTATTACCTACCTCAGGATCAAACACACTCAGCACTTTTGTTGTTTCCCACAGGTCCTGCCCGGATACATACAACTTAATTTCTCTTGCATATTTCTTTTTTACAGGAAGCGTGTAACCGATCTGTATATTTTTCAGGCGCAGGTAATTGCCATTTTGTGCCCAGCGGTCTGATGGTTTGTAATTGTGTGCACTGGTTTGATACATCCTTGGAAAAAATGCATTGGGATTATCGGGTGTCCACCTGTCCATATGAATGGTCCACGGCATATCTGCAGTACCCAGCATTGGCGACAATGTTTCTTCGCTGATCAGGAATTTTCTTTGCATGGCCCCTTGTAAGAAAACAGAAAAATCAAAACCTTTCCATGATAAACCCAGGTCGAAACCGTAAGTATACCTGGCATTAGTGGTGCCCAGGTAAACCAGGTCACCGGGATTCTGCGGCGTACCATCACCTGAATTAATCACACCATCACCATTAAGGTCAAGGTATTTCATATCACCTGCTTTTGGATTAGCAAAAAACGGATAAGAAACTTTTGCTTTGTAAGCATCTGCTTCGGCCTGTGTTTGAAAGAAGCCATCAGTTTTATATCCCCACACAGTATTCATTGCATAACCTTCCATCAATGATATTACACCGCCTGCCCCGATAGAATTCTTTCCGTCGTAATGCACCAGTTTATTCTGGTTATCAGAAATATTGAAACCAATATGGTAATCAAATTTTCTTATCCTGTCTCTCCATTTAATATCCAACTCACTGCCCCAGCTCTTTAATTCACCAACATTGGTAAAGCCGGTGGCAACACCAATAATATTAGGCACATTTAAAGTAGCCAGCATATCCTTGTTACGTTTTACATAATAGTCAGCTGTTATGGTCAGCCTGTTTCTCAACACACCTAAATCGATACCTATATTGGATTGCTGTACGGTTTCCCAGGTAATATCCGGCGATGAAAGTACATTCTGGTAAAAGTATTGTGTACGTGTTCCGTTAAACACTAAATTATTATTGGTAGTTAAACCACTGGTGAGTAAAGGAATATAATCATACAATCCAATTGCGGCACTGTTACCCAATTGTCCCCATGAAAGACGTAGTTTTAAATTGTTGATAAAAGACAGGTCCTTCATAAAATTTTCTTCGCTTACTCTCCATGCAGCAGAAAAAGAAGGGAATAACTGCCAGCGGTTAGATGGTGCCAGTCTTGAGCTGCCATCATACCTGTAAGAAGCTTCCAATAAATACCTTCCTTTAAAACTATAATTCAAACGGCCGAATGCTGAAGCCAATGCCCAGGTCTGCACCAGGTCTTTACTGGTTTTAGTAAGCGGATCTGCAAAATTCAAACTAAAGAAATCATTGCTGATCATACTCTGCCCCGTAGCTGTTACTTCATCTTTCCGGTATTCTTCATACGACCCGCCTTGTAATATGGTAAAGGCATGATCTTTTATTTTATAGTTGTACGTTAAAAATCCCTGCAGGTTATTCTGGTAGGCTTTATTTTTTACCAGCGACATGGTATTAGGTGTATTGATACTAAAGCGAACCGTGTTAGTGCTGCGGCCATACCAGTACAATGTTTTACTATTGTTCTCCATGTTGTAGGCATTCTGGTTTCTCCAGCCTATTACATCCAGCGTAAGTCCTTTTATTACATTCTTCACCTGGAAATTCAGTTTGCTGGTAAAGGTTTCATAGTCTCTTGTTTCCAGGCCGGCATTCTTTTCAATATCTACTGCATTTACCTGCAGGTCGCCATTGTATTTATTGCCTGTTACATCTTCTGCAGGCACGTACAATGATTGCCTGGTGCGGCTGCGGTACAACCTGTTAATGATCTGGTCGGTACCATAGGAATTTTCCCTGGTGAATGAGCCGATATAGCCAGCCGTAACTTTCAGGCTTACATATTTATTCAGTTCTGCATTCAGGTTCAGTTTAAAATTGTATCTTTTATTATCGTCTGGCCCAAACCGTAATATACCATCTCTCTGGTAAAAACTTCCTGATACCAGGTAATTCACTTTCTGATCTCCGCCTCCAATTGAAAGTGAATGATTTTGCTGGTGGTTAATTTTATCCATCCCTTCTTTTATCCAGTTATTATTGCCGTAATATTCCCAACGGTCGGATGTAGGATTAGGACGATAAGAAAAATTGGGATTCTGCAGCCACTCAATCTGTTCTGCACTAAATTCCCTGGCACCGGTAGCATTAAAGCGGGCTTCGTCAATTAATGTTTGTTCATCCCATGAATCAAGGCGTTGCGGTTGCCTTGCAGTAATATTTATTCCGTAATAGGTATTAAAATTCACTCTTGTTTTTCCCGGGGCACCCTGTTTGGTGGTAACCAGTATAACACCAGCTGCTGCCCTTGCGCCATAGATAGCTGAAGCAGAAGCATCTTTTAATACCGTTATAGATTCCACATCATTGGGGTCCAGTAAATTAATATCCTGTTCAATTCCATCTACCAACACCAAGGCACTGGCAGAGTTGGAAGAAGTAAAACCACGAACACGGATGCCATAACCTTCTGCACCGGGTTTGCCACTGCCCCTCAATACGGTTACACCCGGCAGCACACCCTGTAACGCGCCGGTTACATTGGGTACCGGACGATTCACCAGGTCTTTTCCACCCACCTGTGCTACTGCACCACTAAGGTTTACCTTTTTCTGGCTGCCGTAACCAACCACCACCACTTCATCCAAACCTTTGTTGGCTAATTTAAGTACTACATCTACAGCGTTGTTATTTGCATTAACAGCTACTTCGTTAGTTTCATAACCTACTGAACTAAATACCAAAACCGGTTTTTCATTTTTTAATACAATTCTAAAATCGCCTTTTACGTTGGTAACAGTACGGTTCCCGGTTCCTTTTTCAGTAACCGTAACGCCAACTATGGGAGCACCTTTATCATCTCTTACCGTTCCGGAAACAATAATATCTGATGCATTCAGATTACCTGCAGCCGTATTATCCAAACCGGCAGTAACCACCAATCCTTTTTCACGGGATACCTTAAATAAAATGATCTGGTCGTCGGCAGCTTTGTAGCCAATGTCAAGCGATTTAAAAATATCCTCTAAAAATTCACCTAATTTTCTGGCGTTGATGGAGCAGGAAATTTTTCTGCCGGCCTGTATGGCCTTTGGGCTATATACAAATTTTACATTGGCCTGGCTTTCCAGTTCGGCAATGATCTTTTTGATTTCCACCTGTCTGGCATTAATGGAAACGGGTTTGTTTAAATAGTCCTGGCCTTTTACATCTTTAGCATATAAAGAAAAGGCAAAAATGGCAGTAAGTACAATCTGGGCAAACGTTAATTTCATCAGCTTAAGAATTAAAGCAGCAGCTTGTTTTTTTTTCATACTTTAGCAAAGTTTGAGTTCGTTAATTAATAGTGGCGGACCTTACAATAAATCCTTTTTTAAGGATTTGAAAGCTGTCAATGCTCGAACATTGACGGCTTTTTTTGTAAGAAAAAGAGTTGTTGTTTTTTATCTTATCATACAGCAGTATTTGGTTTTACAATCGGTTTTAATATTTTCTATTCGCAGCCGGCACCTTTTATTAAAATGGTAGTGCCTTTTATTTCGTAAGATGCATTGATGGCTTTGCAGATAAAATCTAATTTTGAATACAGGTCCTGCCGGGCAATATTGCCGGTAAAAGTGCACTTATTGATATTTTCATTTTCGGCAATAATATCAATGGCATATTCTTTTGAAATAGCAGTTAATACATTCGACATTTCTTCATTTTCAAAATTGAAATTTTCCGGTTTTTTGTTGATCAGCGGCATGGGCTTTTCTACCAGCGAAGCCACAAACATTCGGGTATTAACCGAATAAATAACTTTTTGATTGGGGGTTAATACAACACCATTCTCCGTTTTATTTTTTTGATTTTTCAGCAATGCCTGGTTTTCCGATACTTCTACCCTTCCCGTAAGTACCGCTACTTCTACTTCTTTATTGGTCTTTTTGGTATTGATGGTAAAACTGGTACCAATTACATGGGTGATCAGGTTATTGTGATAAATGTAAAACGGGCGTTTTGCGTTTTTGGATACTTCAAAAAATGCTTTGCCTTCCAGGTATACTTCACGTTTACCGGCAGCAAAATGTTCGGGATAATTTAATACTGTACCTGGTTCAATTACCACGGTTGTGCTGTCTTCCAATAATATACTGAGGGCTTTACCTGTAGTATTGGTTTTGTTGATCATGCCCGATTGAGGCATAGCAGCAGTAAGATCTTCATGATCGGATAAACTATTATTGCTATTGAACCGGAGCGCAAAAAACAACATTGCCCCTATTACAGAAGCCGCCACCGCCCATTTAACAATGGCCATTTTATAAAAAGGCCTTGCAGGCGGTATTGATGATTGTTCGGTAAGTAAAGTTTTTGCCTGTATTTTTTCCCATATCCTGCTGTGGATAGCATTCAGGTCGCTTTCGGTGTAGGATGCAAAAATATTATTATCCTCAGATAATTCGAGCAGGTTATCGATCATCTGCCTTTCCTCGATGGTGCAGGTATTGTTGAGGTACCTGCCCATCAGGTTGTACAACGCTGTTTTACTCATATAGCAATAGGTATATACAGGCAGTAACACAAAGTGCCTGCACCCCTAAAGGCTGGTACATATATTTTTTAGCTGGCTAAAAAAAGGAGCAGGAACAACAAAAAATCTTTGAGTTGTATGCGGAGAAATTTGAAGGATTTGGTAATGTGATATTCCACTGCCTTTTCGGTTAAATGCAGTTGCAGTGCAATTTCTTTGTTGCTGTAATTACCCACTTTGCTCAGGCGAAAGACCTCCTGTGTTTTTTCGGGCAGTTCGGCTACAGCTTTTTCCCATGCATCCATTAAATTACGCACAAACAGGTTATTCTCTGTTTCATTATCGGTATTGGGATAAGCCACGGTAAGGTCCTGGTATTTTTTATCTTTTATTTTAGCACGGATATAATTTAATACCCCAAACTTTGTGGCCTGCACCAGGTAGGCTTCCAAATGCTGAATGGAAACAGCATTTCTTCGCTGCCATAATGATACAAAAACATCCTGGCAAAGGTCCTCCGCAATTTGCGGGGTGTGTACCTTGCCCACTGCATAACGAAATACTACAACCCAATAGCGGCGGTAAATTTCATCAAATGCCCCGGTGTCTGACCGGCCCAGCATTTCCAGTAAGGCCTCATCTTTTTGCAGTTGGTAATACATAGCAGGTAGCTTTCGCTGAAGTAAAAGTACAAATTTTGCAATTGATTGACCAGGAGGTTTTCCACCAAAAGTATTTTGTATCCTGTTTGTGTAGAAGATATCACAAAAATAAAGACATCATTTTTGCAGCACAGCAACCATTGCATAATGAAAGCAGGTATACTAATTATATGCTTTATTTAACAAGCTTCCTGATTATTTTTGCAGGATGCGTTTTTTATCTGTTTTATTGTTGTCACTATGCAGCCTTGCAGCCAGTTTGCAAAGCCATGCATCTGACGTACCTGTAAAACAAGCGCCTGTATCCACCGAATGCAGGGCTGCGGAGCAGGCCATTGCTGATGACGCTTTAAATAATTATTACCAGGTTGCTGTTACTGCACCCGTTGCAGCCAATCATGCTATTGCTAAAGAAGTTTCCGGTTTTTTCACCGGCAGTGCGGCTAAAAATACAACAGCTTATATTATATCCGGCTGCTTTCAAAACAGCCAGGTAGATTCCTCCGGCAACTATGCCAAAATTTTCAGGATCAAACTGATCTTTCCACAGCATTATCACTGGTGATAGTTGACATACTATTACTATCTCCTTCGTCCCGGCTTATTCAATAGCCGGCTATTTATTTATTTCTAAAAAATTAATTATGTCAACCATACTTATGGCAATGCTCATACTTGCCTTTACTATTATACTGCCGTGGATATTTATCGCACGCCACAAAAAAGCTTTAAAAAAACAGGCACATGCAAACTTCCGCAAATTCAGTACTGCAGGTGCTGACCGTAACCTGTCTTTTTCACGCCAGGAGATCATTCAAAATAAATTCATTGGCTTTGATGGTTTACAGCAGGTGCTGATGATTGCCGAACTGGACAATGATTATGATATCACCTGTATTACTGTAAAAGAATTAGCGCAATGTAAAGTTGATAAAGAATATTATACCCACGGTGATACTGCTGCAGATAAAGAAAAAATAGTAAAAGAGATCAGGCTGGTATTCCATTTACGGAATAACAGCGACCCTGTTACTGTTTTATTCTACAGCAACCAGAGTGATAGTATTTATGCTATGGCAGAGATGGACACCAAAGCCAGGGAATGGCAAACGGTCATTTCAAAAATGATCCCGAAAGCTGTTGCAGCAGCAATATAATACCATAACTTAAATGATTACTACTACCGGGACTGAACTGGTAGTAGTAATCATTTTTTTTTGCCCGGGCATTCGACCGGCTACCGGTAATGAATGATGA
Organism: Ferruginibacter profundus; assembly: GCF_054783275.1. Lineage (NCBI taxonomy): Bacteria > Pseudomonadati > Bacteroidota > Chitinophagia > Chitinophagales > Chitinophagaceae > Ferruginibacter > Ferruginibacter profundus. Next base: position 1,292,085 of record NZ_BAAGQW010000001.1, read on the forward strand.
ACGCCACATTTCCAATTGCATTCTTATGCATTGCTGAACGACCATTATTTTAAGGGTTGAGAAAAATAAAAGGGAACATTAGTTCCAGTCTTTTGCAATAATGTTATGCAATGCCCGTAACAGTTCATCAAACCGGTTAGGCTTTTGTAAAAAAAAGGCGGCGCCCAATTGAAGAGTTTCCTCTATATCTTTTTTTTCGGCCGAGGTGGAATAAATTATTACAGGAATATGTTTTAGCTTATGGTTATTTTTTATCCTGGAAAGGCATTCCTTACCATTTATCCTGGGCATATTAAGATCTAAGAAAATAAAATCCGGCAGGTGAACCATTTCATTAATAAGTTTTGAGAGTGCTTCTTCGCCATCAAAAGCAATTATGCACTTACAAAATTCATCTATCCCATGCAATGCTTCAATAAATAATTCCCGGTCATCCGGATCATCGTCCGCAATGAAAAAAATTTTACTTGCTTCCACAGATAGTTTTAAGGGTTCTTATGTTTTAATTAAAGGTAATAAGAAACTCCAAAAAAAAAATATTTTCCCGTCGGTAATTACTACCTGTTTTGTATGATAGTAAAAATACTGTGCCCCTTATTAATCGGCCACACTAAAAAACAAGGTAAAAACCGTGCCTTTGTTAAGCTGCGATTGCACATCGAGAGAAACACTGTGCGATTGAAGAATATTAAGTGTTGAAGACAACCCCAACCCCATACCATTTTGTTTGGATGTAAAATAGGGCTCAAAAAGGCGGGGTATATTTTCTTCACTTATACCACAGCCATTATCTTCTATAGTTACCATGTACTGCTGGCCATTATTTTTTACAGTGATAATTAATTCCCCTTCGTTTTCCTCCATGGCTTCTATTGCGTTAATAATAATGTTAAGAAAAGCGATCTTTAATTTTTCTTTATCTGCCATTATCCATGCGGGGGTATCAGGATAGTGCCGGTGTAGTGTTATATTCCTGAGTTTTATCCTGTCTATGGCAGATTCAAGACTTTCGTCAATAACGGATTGCAGAGATTTTTTTTCAACAAATACCTGGCGGGGTCTTGATGAATTGAGTAATTCAGAGATAAGCCCTTCTATCCTTTTGCTATTCCGCTGAATTATCTCGAGGCATATTTTAGATTCTCCGTTATCTAAAGGAAGCTCCAGCTGCTCGGCAGACAACATAATTATATTCAAAGGGTTCCGCACTTCATGTGCAATTACCCTTACCATTCTGCTGGCCATATTTAGTTTCTCTACCATTAAATTGGCTTTTTCCGCTTTCTTTAAAGTTGTAATGTCGTGTATGATGCCTTGTATATAGGTATTGCCTGTAATATCCGTCTCACGTGAAAGTGTAAGTATACATTGCTTCTTTTCGGCATTTTTGCCGGTTAATTCCACTTCTTTATCAAGTATGCCCCCCGTTGCAGCCAGTTTTTCCTTTATGAACAAGGCATCATTTTCGTTGGCAAGAAGGCTGTACAGGCTTTTCGAAAGCAATTCTTCCCTGTCGTAATCCAGTAATGTAAACGATGTATTATTTACTTCAGTAAACAGCAATTCTTCATCGGCTATAAACACAATATCTTTTGATTTTTCAAAAATATTCCGGAATTTCCTTTCGCTGCTTTTAAGGGCTTTTAACGAAGAATTTCTTTCCAGCGAATATCTTATACAACGCTCCAGTTTCTCCGTATTTAATTCTCCTTTTACCAGGTAATCCCATGCGCCTGATTCCATAGCTTCCATATCTATTTTTCGGTTACCGTTACCCGTAAGTAAAATAAGAGGCTCTTCGCAATTGTTTTTTATCGATTCCTGTATCAGCTCCAGCCCGGTTTGAGCCCCTAACCGGTAATCGATAAAATACAGGTCGTATTTACCCTGGCAAATTAACCGGGCAGCATCATTGTACACATGGCACCAGTCTATAACAAACTGCTGGCCTTCAATTTTAGATATAAATTCCCTGATGATAAAATAATCATCCTCATCATCATCCACTATCAATATTCGAACTGGCAATGAATTCATAATTTATCTCTTTAATTGGCCGTTTTAATTAGCCGGAAATGAAATAATAAAAGTGGCCCCTTCATTTTCTTTACTAAGGGCCGATATAAAGCCCTGGTGCTTTTCCACTATCTGCTTGCATAAAGCCAGGCCAATACCGGTGCCTTCGTATTCGCTGTTGCCATGCAGCCGTACAAACATATCAAATATCTGTTCGGCATATTTCTGGTCAAAACCAATACCATTATCGGTAACGTATATACGCCAGAATTGCCGGTTGCGTGAGGCGTTTGCCCCAGTGCCATTTTCCTGTTCGGCATAAATATCAATCACAGGGTCAATATCTTTTTTACGGTACTTTAAAGCGTTGCTGATCAAATTAGAAAAAAGCGGCCTCATCAGCCCCGGGTTTACATCTAAAGAAGGTAGTTGTTTAATATTGAAGGTGGCTTTCTTTTCCTGTACCGTTGGTTCCATTTCGGAAAGCACCTCTTCTACAAGAATATTCAGATCGGTATTGATAAAACCATTTTTATCATTGGAAACTTTTGAAAATTCGAGTATATCTTTTATTAATGCCTGCATCCGCTCGGCCGATTTTTGCATCCGGCTGATATACCGCACGGCCTCATCATCAAGCACATCTTTGTATTTGGAGTATAGCAGGTCGCTGAAGGTCCTGATCTTGCGCAATGGCTCCTGCAGATCGTGTGATGACATAAAGGCAAAGCGGTCCAGGTCTTTATTGGCTGCTTCAAGATGATCTATATTTTCAAGCAGCTTCTGGTTAAGCTCAATAGCTTTTGCCTCCGACATTTTTCTTTCGTTGATCTCATTTTCAAGGCTTTTATTAATGGCCAGTAATTTTTGTTCATGGGCTATCAGCTGATGATTTTTGGTATATAGTTCAATAAACACCGATACCTTGGTCCTCAGCATTTCAGGATTAATGGGCTTATAGATATAGTCTACCGCCCCCATACGATACCCTTTAAACATATTCTCTTCGCCATAGGTATTGGCGGTAATAAAAACAATTGGGATATGTTTCAGTTTTTCCCTTTCATAGATCAGTTCTGCTGTTTCAAAACCACTCAGGTTGGGCATTTTTACATCCATCAGTATCAATGCAAAATCAAATTCGGCCAGCAATATCTTTAATGCCTGCCTTCCCGAGCCTGCCTTTACCAGTTCGTATCCGTCGGGCTCCAGTATCGTCTCCATAGAGAGCAGGTTATCTTCCCTGTCGTCGACTAACAATATCTTCTTTTTCATGAATATTATTTATAGAACCAAATGCGCATTAAAGAAAGCAGCTGGTCAATTTTTAAAGGCTTAGTAATATAATCGGATGCTCCCGCCTCAATACATTTCTGACGGTCGCCCTTCATAGCTTTAGCCGTAACAGCTATAATCGGCAACGTGCTGTTCTTATGTTCTCTTCTTATTTTTTGTATCGTTTCGTACCCGTCCATTTCAGGCATCATTATATCCATTAATACCATCTCTACTTTCAGCTCTTCGTTGCTGATCATTTCAATAGCTTCTTTACCGCTTTCTGCTGTAATGGTATTAATATTATAGCGTTCAAACACGGTTGTTAAAGCAAATAAATTCCGCACATCATCATCTACCACCAGTATATTCCTTCCCGTTAGTATATCATTTTTTATGCGTATGCCTTCAATTACCCGTTGCTTTTCCGGCGGTAATTCCTTATGGTTCATGTGCAGGTGCACAATTATTTCTTCAAGAAGATTTTCCAATGAGTTTACGCCTTTAAGCAAAATGGTGTTGGAAGTTCGGTTGATATGGCTCAGTTCCGCCTTATTAAAATCCTTTGCAGAGTAGATAATGACCGGCGTTAACCTTTTCTTTAATTCTTCCACCTTATTGATGAGGTCGGCTCCCGAAATATCGGGTAATGTGTAATCCAGTATCACACTGTCAAAATCCTTATTACTTAATTGTTCAATGGCTTTTTTACCGGTGGGGGCAATTACGATATTTACATTGCTGAAACTGATCATCTTTGCCATTTGCGAAGAATCAATTTCATTATCTTCTACCAGCAGTATATTTTTCGCCCCTTTTTTACTTACATAAGAGATATCCTCAAAAAGTTCATTTAACGATTCATTATCCAGTGGCTTTAATAAAAAATCTCTTGCCCCCCGTTTCATGGCCAATGCCCTGTTCTCTTCTCCCGATACCAGGTAAATCGGGATATGCCTGTAATTAAGATCGTTCTTAAGCATATCCAACACTTTCCAGCCACTGGTATCAGGCAGTTTTACATCAAGCGTTATCGCCTGTGGCATAAACCGGTTGATAAAATCGAACACTTCAATATAACTGATAGCCACAATGGCCTTCATATTATTCAGGTGAGCCTTTTCTATCATGATCTTTGCAAAACGCAGGTCATCTTCCACAATAAGCAACACATCATCGCCGGGCACAATATTGGTTCTGTCATCGCCTGTATCATTGATCATTTCGTTAACGATGTTAAGATTTTTAGAATCACTAACGCCACTGGTTGCACGAATAGAATGTAACAACGAATCTATTTCTCCTTTATTTTCGCCCAGGCTGAATTGGTGCAATGCATTTAAACTATCTGATGCTTCTTTTGACACAATACCTGATATGCTTTCCACGGGCAGGAATAAGGTAAAGGTGCTGCCCTGCGATAAGTTACTTTCCAGTTCGATACTACCGCCTAACAACTCTGCCAGACCACGGCTGATGGATAATCCTAAGCCGGTACCGCCGTACTTACGGCTGGTAGACCCTTCTGCCTGTTGAAAGGCTTCAAAAATGATGTTTTGCTTTTCCTGTGGGATACCAATACCGGTATCACTTATAGCAAATGCTACCACTCTTTTTGCCTCGTCCAGGTTAATATTACCCTGTTTCCAGTTCTTTTTTGCTTCGTATATTTTTAATTTCACTTCTCCCTTTTCGGTAAACTTAAATGAGTTTGACAACAGGTTTTTCAAAATCTGGTTTAAACGCTGCAGGTCAGTTTCCATTGTAAGCGGCAGCTGGGTATCTGTTTCAATGGTAAAGCGCAAGTGTTTGGCTTCTGATAGTGGTTTGAATGTAGTTTCCACAAATGAGGCGATTTCTGTAAAACGAACCGGTGATATGTTTGCAGATATGAAACCGGATTCGATCTTTGAAAGATCAAGAATGTCGTTGATCAGTTGTATAAGATCATCCCCGCAGGAGTGAATGGTTTTTGCATACCGTATCTGTTTTTCATTAAGGTTACCTTCTGCATTTTCGTACAACTGCTGTGCAAGAATAAGTAAGCTGTTCAGCGGCGTTCTTAACTCGTGCGACATATTGGCAAGAAATTCTGATTTGTATTTGGAAGTAAGTGTAAGCTGTTCTGCTTTTTCTTCCAGTGAACGCCTGGCCTCTTCCACTTCACGGTTCTTTTCTTCCACTTCATTTTTTTGCTTTACCAGCAGCAATGCTTTATCCTGCAATTCATCATTGGTACGGCTCAATTCTTCCTGTTGCAATTTCAATTCGCCGGCCAGTGATTGTGATTGTTCCAGTAATTCTTCTGTACGTGAGTTGGCTTCTATCGTGTTAAGCACAATACCGATACTTTCTGTTAACTGGCTTAAAAAGTCTAGATGCGTCTGGCTGAAAATATCTAATGAGGCTAATTCAATAACTGCTTTCACTTTATTTTCAAACAATACGGGCAGGATGATAAGATTGGATGGATGTGCTTTTCCTAATCCTGAATTGATCTTGATATAATTGGCAGGCACTTTGGAAAGTATGATCCTTTCTTTTTCAAAAGCCACCTGCCCTACCAAACCTTCGCCTATAGCGAATTCTGTAGGAATATTCTTTTCTGATTTATACCCGTATGCTGAGAACAGGCTAAGCTTTACATCCTGTGTTTCTTCGCCTTGTTTTAATACATAGAATGCGCCCCAGTGTGCCGTAACCACTTGCGCCAGCTCCGAAAGAATACGTTGCGTAACTGTTTTAAGATCCCTTTGCCCCTGCAACATCTGTGTAAATTTTGCAAGGTTAGATTTTAACCAGTCCTGTTCCTGGTTGAGCAAAGTGGTTTCTTTAAGGTTAGCGATCATCTGGTTGATAGTATCTTTCAATGCCTCTACCTCACCTTTTGCTTCTACCCTTATCGTTCTCGTAAGGTCGCCCTTTGTTACCGCCGATGCCACTTCAGAAATTGAACGCACCTGTGTGGTAAGGTTTTGTGCCAGCTGGTTTACGTTTTCTGTAAGGTTCTTCCATATACCTGATGCACCGGGTACACTTGCCTGTCCGCCCAACTGCCCGTCCACACCCACTTCCCGGGCAACAGTAGTTACCTGGTCGGCAAATAAGGCCAGCGTATCTATCATTTCATTAATGGTATCAATCAATTGCGCCACTTCGCCCCGGGAAACAATGGCTAATTTTTGTTTTAAATTTCCGGTAGCCACTGCCGTTACCACTTTTGCAATACCACGTACCTGGTTGGTAAGGTTGGATGCCATCATGTTCACAGAGTCTGTCAGATCTTTCCAAGTGCCTGCAACACCTTTTACTTCTGCCTGTCCGCCCAGTTTACCTTCGGTACCTACTTCCCGTGCCACACGGGTTACCTCAAACGCAAATGAGTTTAACTGTTCCACCATGGTATTGATGGTATTTTTCAGATCAAGAATTTCTCCTTTAACATCAATGGCCACTGTTTTAGAAAGGTCGCCTGATGCTACCGCTTTTGTTACTTCGGCAATGTTACGCACCTGTGCGGTAAGGTTACCCGTCATCTGGTTTACTGAGTCGGTAAGATCTTTCCATGTGCCTGCAACACCGGGTACAAACGCCTGTCCCCCGAGTTTACCATCGGTACCTACTTCACGTGCCACACGGGTTACTTCAGATGCAAAGGCACGTAGCTGGTCCACCATGGTGTTGAGTGTTTCTTTCAACTGCAAAATTTCTCCACGTACATCCACGGTAATTTTTTTACTCATATCACCATTTGCCACCGCAATGGCCACCTCGGCAATATTTCTTACCTGTGCGGTTAGGTTACCGGCCATCTGGTTTACAGAGTCGGTAAGATCTTTCCATGTGCCCGCTACACCGGGTACGTTTGCCTGTCCGCCTAATTTACCTTCTGTACCTACCTCTCTCGCCACACGGGTTACTTCCGATGCAAAACCACGTAACTGGTCCACCATGGTGTTGATGGTGTTTTTCAATTCCAATATCTCACCTTTTACATCCACGCCAATTTTTCTTGATAAATCACCATTAGCAACAGCCGTTGTTACCTCGGCAATATTACGTACCTGACTGGTAAGGTTACTCGCCATTTTATTTACAGAGTCGGTAAGGTCTTTCCATGTGCCCGCAACACCTGTTACTTCGGCCTGCCCGCCCAGTTTTCCTTCACTACCTACTTCACGTGCCACACGGGTTACTTCAGATCCAAATGAGTTCAACTGATCCACCATCGTATTGATGGTATCTTTCAACTCCAGTATCTCTCCCTTTACATCCACGGTAATTTTTCTTGACAGATCGCCTTTTGCCACGGCAGTTGTTACCTCAGCAATATTACGCACCTGGTCAGTTAAGTTACTCGCCATACCGTTTACAGAATCGGTAAGATCTTTCCATACACCACCCACATCTTTTACCGCAGCCTGTCCACCCAGTTTTCCTTCGCTACCTACCTCACGTGCCACACGGGTTACTTCCGATGCAAAACTTCTCAACTGTTCCACCATGGTATTAATGGTATTTTTTAATTCCAGGATCTCTCCTTTTACATCCACATCAATTTTTCTTGACAAGTCGCCAGTTGCCACCGCCGTTGTTACCTCGGCAATATTACGTACCTGACTGGTAAGGTTACCCGCCATAATATTTACCGAGTCTGTCAGGTCTTTCCATGTACCGGCAACACCGGGCACCTGCGCTTGTCCGCCCAGTTTTCCTTCGCTACCTACTTCACGTGCCACACGGGTTACTTCCGAGCCGAATGAATTCAACTGATCCACCATGGTGTTGATCGTATTTTTTAATTCGAGGATCTCTCCTTTTACGTCCACCGTAATTTTTCTTGATAAGTCACCTTTTGCCACCGCTGTGGTTACTTCCGCAATATTTCTTACCTGGCCCGTAAGGTTACTCGCCATACCATTTACAGAGTCGGTCAGATCTTTCCATGTTCCGGCAACACCTTTTACCTGCGCCTGCCCGCCCAGTTTTCCTTCGGTACCTACTTCCAGTGCCACACGGGTTACCTCTGATGAAAACGAGTTTAACTGATCCACCATGGTGTTGATCGTATTTTTTAATTCGAGAATTTCTCCTCTTACATCCACCGTAATTTTTCTTGATAAATCACCTTTTGCCACTGCTGTTGTTACCTCCGCAATATTACGAACCTGACCCGTAAGGTTACTCGCCATTTGGTTTACAGAGTCTGTCAGATCTTTCCATACACCACCCACACCTTTTACTTTTGCCTGCCCCCCCAGTTTTCCTTCACTACCTACTTCACGGGCCACACGGGTTACTTCAGCAGAAAAGGAGTTCAACTGGTCCACCATGGTATTGATCGTATCTTTCAATTCCAATATCTCTCCTTTTACGTCCACCGTAATTTGTCTTGATAAATCACCTTTTGCCACCGCAGTGGTTACTTCTGCAATATTACGTACCTGACCCGTAAGGTTACTCGCCATTTGGTTAACCGAGTCCGTTAGATCTTTCCATGTTCCGGCAACACCTTTTACCTGTGCCTGTCCACCCAGTTTACCTTCGGTACCTACTTCCAATGCCACACGGGTTACCTCTGAGGAGAAAGAGTTCAACTGGTCCACCATAGTGTTGATCGTATTCTTTAATTCAAGGATCTCTCCTTTTACATCCACGGTAATTTTTTTGGAAAGGTCACCTTTTGCAACGGCCGTGGTAACCTCTGCAATATTTCTTACCTGGTCAGTTAAATTACTGGCCATACCATTTACCGAATCGGTAAGGTCTTTCCATACACCACCCACACCTTTTACTTTCGCCTGTCCGCCCAGTTTTCCTTCGCTACCTACTTCACGGGCCACACGGGTTACTTCCATGGAAAAAAGGTTGAGCTGTTTCACCATGTCATTTACTTCTTTGGCAATGCGTGAGAATTCGCCTTTAAGAGCATGGCCACCAATTTCCAATGGCATTTCCTGCGACAAATTTCCTTTGGCCACAGAACTGATCACGTGTGCAATTTCAATAGTGGGATGCACCAGGTCGGATATCAATGTATTCAAGGAATCCACACCGGTACCCCATGATCCTTTGGCATTGGGCACTTCAATACGCTGGGTAAGTTTTCCCTGCTTACCAATAATGTTACCGGCTTTGGTAAATTCCACCATCATCCGTTCATTCAATGTAATGATCTCATTCATGGTATCGCAGATCTTGCCATTTAACCCCACTTCATCAATGGGCATGCGAACGGAGAAGTTGCCATTCTTCACTTCCATCAATACTTTCAGTAATTGCCTGCTGTTGAAATTTTCCGTTGTACCGGAATCGTTGTTTGTTATGGATTTTTTTTTGTGAGTGCCATTACTTTTGGGTTTGGGCACTTCATTAAGCGTTGGAATGCTGAAGCCTGCTGCTTTACTTACTTTAATTCCATTGGCAGCATTACTGGTCTTTAATTTAGGATTTCTCATAATTAAGAATGGTTTTATTACAGCGATAAACGGCTATTAAACAAACGGCATATCCTGTGCTTCAAGTAAAACAATACTACAAACTACAGGATGATTAAGCCCGGACTGCCATTATTGCCTATAGCCGGGTGCGGTATTTTTACCACAATAATTATTCCTATATAAAAAAACAACCCGAAATGCTGTTTTATAGCCCTATTGCTCCTACAAGCTTGTGTTTGTGGCAGATAGTAAGGGGAAATGTAGCCTCGCTGATAATAAAATCGGGGACAGATCTAAAAAAACGGGGAAAAATTTCCACACGGGTTACGTAAATACGTTAAGAGCATGCTTCAATTACTTTATTAACCATATCACGGGAAAACGGTTTGCCCATAAAATAATCAGCACCTTCATTAATAGCTTTTTCTTTATCTGCCTGGGTATCGTGTGCTGTAACCATTACAATTTTACTTAAGGGATGTTCTGTTTTAATTTGTTTTATGAAATTAATGCCCAGTCCATCGGGTAAATAATTGTCCAGGAAAATGATCCCGGGTTCTTTTCCTTTAAGTGCAATTGCAGCATCGTGTAATGTTGTGGCGCATTCTGCTGATATTTCCATTTGCCTGAGTACGCTGCTCAATAAAAAACAAATATCCATCTCGTCATCAATAATGAATGCATCATGTGGTGAGGCAGTTGTTAAGTTATTCACTTTGATTATTTTTTATTTAAGATACTATTACAATAACAATTATGCTGCCAATTAATGTTTAATCACTAAAAATGAGGCTTGTAATTGATCATTGCTGAGCAAAGGCTACATGATCTTTGCGGCAATCAAATTTTTCAGTATGCCTGTGTTTCTGCCGTTAACTATCTAAAAAGTCATAAAAAAAGGGCCACGGATAAAAATCCAGCCCCGTAAATCCAATATCCTATTTAAAACCAATAAACTAATTTCAAATATTGCGCCAACAGGTTTATTGCTTTTAAAATGCGATTATATTAGGAAAGGCGTGTATTAACTTTCCCAATGTGATGAAAAAATTTATCTGTTCCCCATTTTATAATTACCCGTTTGGCTAAAGTTTTATTTGCTCACACTATGATGTCGCTACTACCGTGCTGATTTGATCTGTAATGGCAGCATATTACAAACTGGTTGTTCATTAAAAATAAAAGAGAGGTTAGTGTTTACCAACCCCTCCATGTTTCTTTAAATTTTGCCCGGATAGCACAGGCCGTTCCGGGCAGGGTATGCCTGTTATTATTTATTACGGCTCCCTGTAATTTAGAAACTGAATTATAAAAAACAAACATTGTGCCAACACAAATTATATTCTCCTAATTATGATACGTGAAAACAATTAGCCTTATTGAGCGGTAAATTTTCTACAATTAAAAATAAAATCCCCGTTTTGTATTCTATTTCAAGTACGGTAATGCTGGCATAATAAATGAACACATTTTATTTTAAGCAAACAATTACAATACATTTTTAAAAACTATCATCATGGACAAAAATCAGAAAAAAACAACCGTTAAAAAAGCAGGAATGCCGGATGAAACACAATCAAGGCTACAGTCTTTTTTTATTGAAGAATTAAAGGACATCTACTGGGCAGAAAAGCACCTGGTAAAAAGTTTACCTAAAATGCAAAAAGCAGCTACCAATGAAGAACTTCAGAATGCTTTTGCCGATCACTGCGAACAAACTAAAGAGCATGTTACCAGGCTGGAACAGGTGTTTGATCTTATTGGAAAAAAGCCCGTATCTCAAAAGTGCGAAGCAATAGAAGGATTAACTAAAGAAGGAGAAACCATTATTGCCGATACAGAGGACGGCACTTCTACCAGGGATGTAGGGCTGATAATGGCAGCACAAAAAATTGAGCATTATGAAATAGCTACTTATGGTAGCCTTGTGCAGCTTGCCAATACGCTTGACATGGCCGACGTTGTTGATTTACTGCGAACAACATTGGATGAAGAAAAACAGGCCGACAGGAACCTGACTGATCTTGCCGAGAATAAAGTAAATCAAATGTCGCTGGAAGAAATGGAAGCATAATGGTTTGATAAAAACAAAATGGTGATCACTGTAAAAACCCTTCGTTACCGAAGGGTTTTTTATAGCTATTAATTTACTGTTACCGCTTTATAACTGGTTTTATTTTTATGAAAAATTGTATACCCTTGGGTGGGAAATAAACAGGTTATTGATGGCATACTTTACTTTTTGTGACCATGAAACGTTTGCTGGTATTTTGTTCTCATAAAATTCTGCATGCACTATTTTCATTTTAATTAAGGCAACACCATAATTACTGCCGGGATAACTGATATTGAAAAAACCAAAGTCTTTACTTACTATAGTAGCTTTTCCACTAAGGTGTAAATGGCCATCACATCCTTTCTTATAATAATCAAGATATGCAAAAAACGGCTTGTCCATCATCTTAGTAATTTCATAATACCCTTTAAAGGCAGTAAAAAACCAAACTGCCCCATCGTCATCTGTTTTAAGCGTATTAATGATGTTATTGGGCAGGTTAAGTTCATTAGTAATGTCCTCTGTTTTGAAAAGTGCAATTTTAATTTCATTAATTTTTTGCTTCAGAAAATTGAAATTGTAGTCGTGGTGATGTTGCATGGTTAGTGGTTTAGTAATAAAAATCCAAAGGGTATGCCAATAGCATTTTGCTTATTTCTTATCCGTTTTCAAACCACGATGCGGAGCTTATTCCACAAAGTGAGCAAATGATATACCGCAGCACGAATTAAATGCAACACCTTTATTTCATTTTACTGCTGGCTGTTTTTTAACTGCTCTTCCTTTGTGGTAATGTCAATTTTTTCTCTCTTAATTCCAAACCTCATTAGTGAGAAGATAGCCATATAAATATTTGCCACCCATACCAAAGAAAATCCTGCAAGTATATATCCACGCCAGTCGTTGAACAATAGTTTAAAATTACTTAGCCAAAGCAGGGCAATGGTTACATAATGACTAAAGCAATATTCGCAGGTAAAAAGGTAAAAAAACTTTCTTGTCAGCATCGTCTTCCCTTCCTTACTTAACCTGATACAATATTCCCTGGGTTCCCTTAATACTTCTTCATGCGTTATTGTCCATGAAATACATGCCACCGGTATTGCCAGCGTTACCAACCATTGAATTTGTATTGTCCAGACCGGTGTTATCATTTCAATGTTATTGCAATTTTATGCCCAAACTAAAAAAACAATGCCGCCTGGCCACGGCCAATCACAGCGTATGCAGTAACTACAGTCCCACCTTGGCTTAAAAATTGTTTTGGTTAAATATGGGCAATACAACATTACATTTAGCAGTTCCATGGCCGCAGGTAAAAGAATTACTGAAAGAAGTGAATGGCGATATTACTGATGAAGACCTTTTTTATGAAGAAGGCAAAGAATACCTGATGCTGGAACGGCTTGCAAAAAAAATGGGACGAGATACGGAACAGGTAAAAGCCTGGATAGAAAGTGTTTCATGGAACCCGAGGCCTTCATTTTAAAATAATAAACACCATATTTACTTACATTATAACTCTATTGTACCATGAAAAATATCAGAACAGCCAGGGCAGTGATTGAGATCGATGCATCTATAGCAAAAGTTTGGGAAGCGTTAACAACGCCACAACTAATAAAACAATATTTTTTTGGCACTGATGTCGTTTCGGGATGGAAGGTAGGCGATGCGATAACTTTTAGCGGAGAATGGAATGGACAACAATACCAGGATAAAGGGGCTATTTTAAACATCATTCCATTAAGGTTATTCAGGTATAATTACTGGAGTTCGATGTCAGGAATACCCGACAAAACAGAAAATTATGTAGTTATTACTTACAGCTTATTTGAAAATGATAATAAAGCCTTGCTGACGGTTACACAGGAAAATATCCCCGATGATGAAATGAAAGCACATGCTGAAGATAACTGGAAAACGGTACTGGATAAACTCAAGTATATTTTAGAGAAAGCTTATCAGCCGGTTTAGTGTAGCTTTTATGTAAAGTGAGCCTTGGCAGATTTATTAATGTGCAATGCCAGGCTGATCAGAAAATATTAAAATGTAATTGCCGATGATACGTAAATTAAGATCCGGTAAATACCGGTTATATTCAAAAAAGAAAACGGGTAAAGAAGGTAAAAGGAGAAACCTGGGCACCTTCGATTCTCTTGAGGCTGCAAGAAAACACGAAAGGGAAGTTCAATATTTCAAGCACCATTAATTGCGGCGATAATTCTATTTTACCGGAACGTTTAATGTATTGATACAGCTATCCTAAGTAAAAAACCATCCGTAAAAGATCCGGATGGTTTTATTCGTCTTCATAGTATTTCAGTTGAATTAATATTGGCAAGCCATTATTTTTATCAGGCCTTTCTGCCTGTATCTGAAACAGCTTTAGTACTAATTTATATCCCAGGCTTTATTGTATCACACTGCCATTATGGTCACAATACTGTCTGTAAAAATATCTTCCGCATTTTTCTTTTATTAAAATTATTCTTCTTTCGCCCGTTCTCCCGCCGGTATCTTTTTAATAAATTCGCTATACCAGTTTTCCATACCGTTGGCATACGCTCCGTATGCATCAATGCTGTACCCGATCAATCCATCATTAGTTTCTATAAGGTATAAGATAGCATTGTCTGAAGGATCAGACTCACCTTCAAAATGATATGTTTCAATAATCGTAAGATCATCAGGTTGATACATTTTTCCGGCCGGGCTTTTAAAACCTTCTTCCGAAACCTCAAATTCATTGTCTTGCTTTCTAAGGCGTAATTTTTCCAATACCCCTGTTAACGTTGTCATCATAATCTAATTTTCAGGTTAACACTCCTATTTAATTAAATTCCGGATACAAGCCAGAAATGATACCATCTGGATTATAAGACCAATAAAAAAAGCAGGAAGAAAAATCCGCCGTTTAACAAGGCAGGTTTATAAATAAGCCAATTTACTTTTAAGCTGTTTGCAACATTGCCGTTTGCAGTTGCAGCGATTTATAATCGCTGGCAGTTAAACCGGTTACTTTTTTAAATTGTGCAGAAAGATGGCCCACACTGCTATAGTTCATTTTTGCAGCAATTTCACTCAGTATAAAATCTTCTATCACCAGCATTGATTTAACCTTTTCAATCTTTTGCAATATGATATAATGTTCAATGCTTAAGCCGGTTTCCTGCGAAAAGATACTGGCAAGGTAAGTGTAATTGTAATGAAGGCGACTGCTGAGGTAATAGGAAAACTTTACAGGAAGCGGCTCTTCGCAGCAGTAAATGATCTCATAGATAATATCCTTTACTTTTTGTACCAGCAGGCTTTTCTTATCAAAAATAATTTCAAGCCCGGTTTCTTTCAGCGCCAGGTTCAACTGTCGTATCTGATAATGCGTAATATTCTTTTTTAACATTAGCTGCCCCATTGATATAAATTTTCCTTCGATATTTAACTGGCGTAAAATGTCATTGACTATCATTTCACAACGTTTACAAACCATATTTTTTATATTGATGATCATACAGCCGTTTTGCTTTTTTTAAAATAGTGACTATCCATTGCTTTGTATAAAATAAGAATCATGCCAAAAAATATGCAGCCATTTTTAAATGATGTGCAGGCATAAAACGCATATAAAAAACCTTTGTATTGCCCTGCAGTAAGGTGTTGCGGAATTTTGTACCCATTATTGCCCTCAACTTTTCTTTTCTAAAATAAAAATATACCTATTAAAAACGGAATGATTTATGGGCAGTATATTTTTGGGTGGGTAGTATTCAGTTATCAGTATTAAAGAAGAGCTGAGTAAAAAGTTCCCTGAATACCTGCCCGGAAAAAAAATCAGCAATGCTGCATTATCAATACAATTTAGGCCAATGTCAATAGCTGCAATACCCCATATTGCTATTTCGGAAAAGAAGCTGAGCGCCATCATCGGGAATGGAGAAAAAACAGCCGCTGCGGCTAAACTGCTTTACGTGCATGATTCGCAACCAGGCATTACACGCTGCAAAACCGGTAAAGGATTTAGCTATTTTCATAGAGGCAAAAAAATAACGGATAAGAGTACCCTGAACAGAATTCTTTCACTGGTAATACCTCCGGCCTGGCAGGGAGTATGGATATGTGCTTCACCCGACGGCCATTTACAAGTAACCGGCCTGGATGCCAAAAAGCGGAAGCAATACAGATACCACCCTGCCTGGAACGTCTTACGCAACCAAACAAAATTTCACCACATGATACAATTTGCTAAAGTCCTGCCTGCTATACGATCGAAAGTAGAACAGGACCTGGCATTACCCGGATTACCTCATGAAAAGGTAATGGCACTTATTGTAAAGCTGATGGAGAAAACACATATCCGAATCGGCAATAATTTTTATGAGCAGGTATATGGCTCATTTGGCTTAACCACACTCAAAACCAGGCATGTGTCCATAACAGGTAACGAACTACGGTTCTTTTTTAAAGGGAAAAAAGGCATTGAACACAGTATCCGGCTTCGCAGCAAAAGACTTGCCTCACTGGTTAAACAATGCAGGGAAATTCCCGGTAAGGAACTGTTTCAATATTTTGATGATAACGGCATTAAAAAGCCTGTTGATTCAGGTATGGTAAATGAGTATATTAAACAGTTAACAGAAGCTGATTTTACGGCAAAGGATTTCAGAACATGGGCAGGCACTATTGATACTTTCATTTGTTTTAAAGAATTGGGAATTCCTGAAACTGCTGCTGCCCGTAAAAAAAATATTATTGCGGTGCTGGATACCGTGGCTGAACAGCTAGGTAATACCAGGAACGTGTGTAAGAAATATTATGTGCATCCGGCAATTATTGACATGTACCAAAGCGGGTTACTGGAGAAGTATTTTAAACTACCCGCCTGTGATGCAGAAAAAACTGTTGGCCCCCAACTGAGTAAGGAAGAACAGTGCATGATAAAAATCCTGGAAGGTTACCAGAAGAAGGGAAATTAAAATCCCGGCACACCCCGGACTGTGGAAAAGATACCCCGGTAACAGCACATCCTGGTCAACAGCCAGTATAAAAAATAATGGCATGTGGTTTGAACCTGTACAATGTACCAGGGAATAGCCATGAAATAAAAATATTATTGGGAGACAGGACAAGCAAGCACAAAACCATCACTAACAAAAAGTGATACAATAAGCCCTTCATTTCTGAAGGGCTTATAATTTTTTATCTTGTACCGATGAATATTTAGCACTACAACCATTTTCCTAAGCCTCATTTTTACTTATTGCCACATGAAGTACTAATTACCTGCAGTAAGAAAAAACTGTTAATAATTGTGTTTGTATGGATTTTGGTACGCTAATGGGTATTGCATTCATACACTCAATTCTATACCTGTAATTAGAAAATTTATGAAAGCGTTTAAACCCCTTGGTACCATTTGTTGTGCAGGGCTACTTATCCTCACTACAGCATCATGCAAAAAAAATAATAGCAGTATACCGGAAGCTGAAGATTCTTCCAATATTACGAGGGTAACGATACAATCAATGCAGTTTCAACCGGCGTCTGTAACTGTTTTGCCGGGAAGCAAGATCACCTGGACCAATATGGATGCGGATATGCACTCTGTAATGTCAGATGACAATACCAGCTTTAACAGCGGCAATATAAGCTCACAGGGGTCTTTTACTTTTACTGCCGGTCAGCCAGGACTTTATCCTTATCATTGCGCTATACATCCCGGTATGAAGGGAACGCTTATAGTGGCTACCCGATAAAGCTTTGCCTGCAAAAAACACCTGGTATAATACAAGATAACTTATTAGTGAAGGGAGAGAAATTCTCCCTTCACTTTTGCAAACCGTTTTTAATAGCCCCCATAGTCCTGTATCAAATTATATTTATTTTATTCAGGCATTTTTCAATCTTTCGCTTCCCTTTTGCAACATGTCTGCGGTATCTTCTTTAATGCTTTCATACTTATTAGCAATAGCGTCAGACATTTTGCCAAAGCCATTTTTTACGACGTCTTTTAAATCAGTACCTTTCTTTCCGATCTTCTTCCTGGTTTCTGATCCCTTATCTGGTGCAAACAAAACACCTAAAATTGCGCCGGCTGCAGCGGCCGCCAATATTCCTGTCATTAACTTTCCTGTTGTCATGTGATATTTTTTTATGGTGATAAAATAGTTGTTCTGTTAGTTAGGATAACTAAAATGCTGCCAATATTTAAAAGCTGGTAATCATCTTTTTTATTCAGCTAATTGCGTACTGAATTTTTTTTGCACTTAACATACTTGTGTATACATTTCCACGCTTGTGGAATAATAAGCCCGCAAACAGTTGCAACGAACCCCGGATTAAATTAAAGCATACTATTCGCCGGCTGGCATGATTCTTTCCATTTGCAATCTGTAACCTGATTGATCATTTAAAAACAACAATATGAAAATTCATTTTTTTAGCAGAACACGCTATGGCTTTTTCGCCATTGTTGCTGCAGGTATTTTATCGTGCAATAGTAATAGCAACAAAGAACCTGATAAGGTTGCTGAAGAAAAAAATGATGCAAAATTTACCGGTCCATCGGTAAGAGATGCAACAGCTTTGGCTGATGCTTTCAGCAATAGCTTATTCGAGAAAACTTTATCGGACAGTGTGGAAAAACTATCTTCCAATAAAGAAATAAAAGCAATTGCCGATTCAATGATAGCCGGGCACAAGGCATTGAATGCCCAGATACAGGACCTTGCTGGTAAAAAAGTAATCTCCCTGCCTGCCAAACTTAATTCCACTCAGGAGGAAAAGCTTGCAGGATTAAAAGAAAAAAAACAGGCCGACCTTACCAAAGATTATGTTGACGGATTGATCAATGACCACAAAGAAGCTATAAGTAAATTTGAAAGGTGCTCACAGGAATGCGAAGACCCCGAAATAAAATCGCTGTTTCAAAATGCGTTGCCGGCACTCCGGCATCATCTTGATATGGTGATGATGTATAAAGATAGAATGGATAAGAAAAAATAAACTCCGTAAACCAGGGGCAATCAATTAACAAAACAACCGGGTATCATCACCCGGTTGTTGGTATCATTGCCTGATGCAACATATTTTAAACTTCCGTTTCTTCCAGCGACATCTGATTTACTTTATTTTCTGCAAGCCGTGTCAATGCTTTATCTGCCTCTTTCTCTTCATCAAGTGTTATTTTAAGTAGCTCTATTAATTCGTCATCCATCTGCAATATTCCTGCAAGTTGCAACAGGCTTCCGTATGTGGCTATTTCATAATGCTCAATTTTTTGTGCAGCCACTATCAATCCAACATCCCTTGTTGCAGTGCCGTTTTCTGTATCGTCAATTATGGTGTCCACCTCCCTGGTAAGGCCTTCTATAGCCTCGCACTTACCTGCCTGTATTTCTTCTCCCATAATTTTAAATATTTGTTCCAGCCTTGTAACCTGTTCCCCGGTTTGTTCCAGGTGATATGAAAAAACATTTTCAAGTTCTTCATTAGTTGCAGCACCCAGCATTTGGGTAAGCACTTTTACATGCTGTATCTCTCCCCAATAAATATCTTTTAGTTCATCTGTAAAGAAGGTTAAAAGTTTTGAAGGAGGTTCGTGAAAATCCCCGTTACCAGGGGCTATTTTGATTTCCGGATTTCCTTTTACTTTCTTTTTCATGGTAATGATTTTTAATTAAAAAATCAGGTCTTGTATAAACTCATCAAACATTAATTATGCCACTATTGCAACAGCTGAAAGCCGTGCAAACGGGGATGTTTTTCCACTACTGCATAATGGCAGCAATTGCAATTCAAAAATCTGCGGGCTGGCAGTTATGTTATTGTTACGCTATCTTTTTCTATTGCAAAAAGGCATGTTTTTTGTATTATGTATATCCCGTTGTTTTAAACTGCTTTGTTACCTGCTGCCCTTTTTATAATGCATTATGTACCTACAAAAAAAGAGTATGAAGAAAAAAATTTTAGTTATTGATGACGACCTGGATATGAGCCTGCTGCTAAGCCGTTACCTTACCAGGAACGGTTATGAAACTGAAGAAGCCAATAGCGGCAAAGCGGGTGTAGAAAAATTCAGGCATGCAAAGTTTGATATGGTGATCTGTGATTACAGGCTTGGCGATATGGAAGGTAAAGAAGTATTGGAGAAAATAAAAAAGATTGACCCTGATGCAATAGTGATCATAATAACCGGATATTCTGATATCAAAACTGCAGTAGATGTTATCAGGTCGGGTGCAATTGATTATATTACAAAACCCCTGGTGCCTGATGAGCTGTTGAATGTATTAAACAATATCAGCAAAGAATTGGCAGCAGGAAAAAATAATGTTGCAGCCCCTACATCATCTGCCGGTCAATTTGCAGCGGATCAGTTTTTGAAAGGCCAATCTGCTGCTGCAGTAAAATTGCACCACCAGGTGGAGATGATTGCTAATACTGACTATAGTGTGATACTGTATGGACAAAGCGGAACCGGCAAAGAAGTAATAGCAAAATCAATTCACGCTTTAAGTAACAGGAAGCACATGCCGTTTATTGCCATAGACTGTGGTACATTATCCAGGGAACTGGCGGGCAGCGAATTATTTGGCCATGTTAAAGGTTCCTTTACAGGTGCGGTAAGTGATAAAGCAGGCCATTTTGAAATGGCCAATGGCGGCACTTTATTTTTGGATGAAGTGGCAAACCTTTCATACAATATACAGGCCTCTCTGTTACGTGTGATACAGGAAAGAAGGTTTAAAAGAGTAGGCGATAACAAGGAAATGGTTTTGGATATCAGGATCATTGTTGCATCCAACGAAAATTTACAGGAAGCCTATAAAAACGGAAAATTCAGGGAAGATCTTTATTACCGCTTCAATGAATTTGCCATAACTATCCCTGCACTCAGCTCACGTAAAGAAGACATTCCATTGTTTGCCGAATTTTTTCTTCAAAAAACAAAAACTGAATTGAACAAACCAATTACCGGGTTTGATAATAAAGTAATGGAACTATTTACAGCTTATGCATGGCCTGGTAATTTACGTGAAATGCGCAATGTAATACGCAGGGCTGTATTATTAACCGGTAAAGGCACTGTTGGTATAAAAGAACTTCCGTTTGAAATTACCGGTTTAATGGATAATACCTTATATGATGCTGATGACGACCGCCTGAAAATAATAGAAAATGAAAATCCGGCGGTCACTATAAAAGAAACGAGGCTCAGGCATATCACTGCCAAGGCGGAGTACGATGCCATTTTAGCGGTATTGGAAACTGTAAATTTTAATAAATCGAAAGCGGCTGAGTTATTACATATTGACAGAAAAACATTGTTCAATAAAATCAGAGCTTACTGGAATAATTCTTCTATTAATACTTTGTCCTGATCCCCGAAGAGAACAGGCTGATGTTTCAAACCTGTTCTCTTTTTTTGCAATTCATACCTTTAAAGCGGCTGGCAGATTATTTTTTTCAAATGGCTGTTTATCTTTGTAGCCTGTAGTTATTACAACTTCATGTACAAAGCCGTCATCTATCAATGTAACAAAATCATTACTTTCTTCCTGGCCGTTCACTATAATTTTTGTGTCAGTTGCAGTTGCACCCCACTTCACTTCTATATTATAAATAGTGGAAATAAAGCGGTATTGTATGTGTATGTTTTCCCAATGTGACGGTAAACAGGGCTGTATATAAAGCCTGTCCCCTCTTCTCTTAAGCCCTGCAAACGATTCTGTTAAAAGCTGGTACATCCAGCCTGCTGCACCGGTATACCAGGTCCAGCCGCCCCTGCCCTTATGTAACGGTTCGGCATAAACGTCAGCAGCCATTATGTAAGGTTCTGTTGCATACTTTTCCATGGCATCGGCATCCTTGGCCCGTATCAACGGGTTTACCAATTGTAACAGTTCCCAGGTGCTTTCCCTGTTGCCCATGGCAGCAAATGCCATTATCAGCCATATTGCTGCATGGGTATACTGTCCGCCGTTCTCTCTTACGCCCGGCACATATCCTTTTATATAACCCGGGTTCATGGCAGATGTATCAAACGGCGGATCAAATAATTTTATAATGCCGTCGTCTCTTTTTACAAGATAGTTACCGGCTGCATTCATTGCCATTTTTGCTCTTTCAGGATCGGCTGCACCGGACAGTACCGACCAGCTTTGGGCCAATGAATCAATTTTACATTCAGCATTTTGTGATGCGCCCAGTGGACTTCCATTATCAAAAAAAGCACGGATGAACCATTGTCCGTCCCAGGCATGCCGGTGAATGTTATCCTGCAGCTGCAGTGCAGCGGTCTGCCATTTAGCGGCAAGCTCCTTATCATTCTTAAACGTTGCAATGGCAATAAATTTTATGAGTATATCATACAAAAAAAAGCCCAGCCACACACTTTCGCCTTTACCATGGTGCCCCACTTTATCCATGCCATCATTCCAGTCTCCTGACCCTATCAATGGGAGGCCATGAGCCCCGAAAGCCAAGCCATGTTCAATAGCCCTGTTGCAATGCTCATACAGTGTTGCCTGCTGTTCACCAATAACAGGAAGATCGTAATACGATTCTTCTCCGGCATTCAGTAACCTTCCTTCCAGGAACGTAACTGTTTCATCCAGCAACCCTTTATCACCTGTTGCTGTAATATACTTTTCTGTTACAAAGGGCAGCCATAGAAAATCATCTGAGCAGGTGGTTCGTACACCCCTTCCTGATGGAGGGTGCCACCAATGCTGCACATCCCCTTCTTTAAATTGCCGGGAAGCGCATAGCAGTATCTGTTCTCTTGTAATTGCCGGCCTGGTATGGATCAATGATAATACATCCTGCAACTGGTCCCTGAAACCAAAAGCACCGCCTGACTGGTAAAAACCGCTTCTTCCCCATATACGTGAGGCCAGGGTTTGATAATTAAGCCATCCGTTGGTTAAAATATTTACGGCAGCATCCGGTGTTGTTACCTGTACAGCACTTAAAGTTTGTTGCCAGTAGTCCTTTACTTTTTGCAAGGCATTTTCTGCTGCGGCTGTACCTTCAAATTCTTTTATAACAGAAAGCACCTCCTGCGTATTTTTTGCAACCCCTAACCGGAAAACCACCTGCTTAACATCTTCTTCTCCAATATCCACCGGTACCTGTATTGCAGCGCAGGGGTCAAGCCCGGCCCCTGTTCTGCCCGACAGCCTGGTTCTGTACATGGCATCCGGGTTACTTATTGTTCCGTTTCGGCCAATGAATTCTGTACGGTCGCCGGTGATCGTTCTTTTTACATCATCCGCATCAAAAAAAGCTACCCTGTTATTAAATTCTGCACTGTAGGCATTTTTTGCAAGGATAGCGCCACTTCGTATATCTGTTTCAGTTACTATGTGCATTTGTGTCCGGCCCTTCAGGTCTCCTAAAACCCATTCGGCATAACCGGTAACAGACAGCCGCCTTGGCCTGCCGGAATTATTAAGCAGCCGTATGCAGATGAATTTAACCGGTGCCTTGATATCTGTATATACTGTCATGGTAGTTTCTATCCCATCTTCACTATGACTAAAAACAGAATATCCAAAACCATGGCGGGTAACATACCTGGATATACCCCTGCAAGGTAACGGTGCCGGAGACCAGAATTTTCCGCTTTCCTCATCTTTAATATAAAATGCCTCACCCTTAAGATCGGTAACAGGGTCATTATTCCATGGTGTAAGACGGCACTCGTGGGCATTGTCCACCCAGGTGTATGACTGTCCGCTTTCGGTTATAATGCTGCCAAAATCAGGATTGGCCAATATATTGCTCCAGGGTGCCGGTGTGATTTGTGATGCCGATGTGCTGATCACATATTCTTTACCATCTGCAGCAAACCCTCCGGTGCCATTAAAAAACTGCAGCTCCCCAGGCTGGGGTATGCTGGTGAGTACTGAGGCATGAAATTTTACGGGCCTGAAATAGGGCATTACAGGCTTTAACTTAACTCGCCGCTGTACCTGTTCTTCAAGGCTTCCCCACTTGTCTGCAATTACCACCCTGGCTACGGTTTGAAAGAGTATCCTGTCTTCATTCGATATCTGGTCGGATGAACGTATAAAGATACCTCCCGGTTTGTCTTTCATATCTGCAGCCACGCCGGGGGTAAGCAAGCTTAATATCTGGTTTTGCAGTACCTGCCGGTAACCACCATGATCCTCATTCCAGATCACCAGGTCTGCAATAATACCTTTCATACGCCAGTAAGTATGTGCCTGGATCATTTGTTTTACCAGCTCTATATTATTGGCATCTTCAATCTGCAGTAATACAATGGGAAGATCCCCTGAAATAGAATATCCCCATAAACCCGACTGCCCACGTTGATTCCTGATTATCACTGCAGGGTCTGCACGCAAAGAATCATTGGCAAATACCACAGAAGCTGCAAGACGGGTATATAACTGTGCTTCTGATTCTGATGCATTGATCTGCCGCAGAATTACCTGGCTGTGTGTCCACGCCAGTTCCAGCACACGGCTGGTAAGGTGCTGATCCTGGTATTTCTTGATCAGCATATTACACTGTTCCTTAGTTTCTGCAATACCGGTAATAATATCGACAGTGGCGGAGGCATGCGGTTCTATTACAATACTGTACCGTATAGACGCAATAGGATCCAGTACGGCACCAATGCCACCCGCCAGTTGGTTTACACTATCCATTGCATTGGGTTTATGTACAGTATTGCCCCTGCCGATAAAACTGTTTCTGTCTGTTTCGTAAGACCATGTTTTTACCGTAGCATCATTTACTTTCATAAGGTGAAACATCCAGGGTACCGGTTCATCTGCCGACCTTGGCCGGCGTGTGCAGGTGATAGCGTGGCTTTCGGGTATTACCTGCGTTTCTACAAAAAGATTATTAAAAGCAGGGTGCATTTCTTCAGCAACCGGTGGTGCTATTACCACTTCCAAATAACTCGTGATCTCTATAGATCTCCTTCTCCTGGACCGGTTGGTGATACGAACCCTCCTCAGCTCAATATCATCCTCCGGCGAAACTGCAATTTCTGTATGTGTTTCCATCATCAGATCGGTACGCCGGAATTCTGCTTTTCCCTGGGAGAAAACAGCTTCGTAATTATCGCCCTGTTGTAATGAAGGCTGGTAGGCTACCGACCAGAAAGTGTCATTTTCCTCATCTCTTATATAACAGAAATTGCCCCGGTTATCGCAGGTAGCATCTTCACGCCAACGGGTAACCGCAATATTCTTCCACCTGCTGTAGCCGCCGCCGGAATTTGTAACCATTACATGATAATGCCCGTTTGATAACAGGTGTACTTCGGGAATAGCTGTATGCGGAGTGTTGATCACCCTCATCGATAAATCAGTACCTGTTCCTGCCGGTATGCCTGCACTAAATAAATCGGGCGTGTAAGAACCTGTAAGCCTTGGTACCCTTTCCTGCAATAAAAGCAACGCAGATTTCATCTGAATATCAGCTGCAAATCTTTCCTGCATAGGTTTATTTAAAAGCAGGTATGCCAGCGATAATAATCCCATACCCTGGTGATGCGCCATAAAGGAACGTATCACTGTAAAAGGTTGTTTTCGTTGCACACGTGAACCGGTATAGTCGATGGCTTCATAAAATCCATACCTGCCTTCAAAGCCCGATTGTTTCATCAGCTGCAGATTATTATAGGCTTCATCAGGACTTACCATTAAAGCCATGATTGTGGAATAAGGAGATATCACCAATTCATCACCAAGCCCACGTTTAAACCCCGTACCCGGAACGCCAAATGCCTTGTATTGATAATTAAGGCTGGCATCTACCATATTATATCCCGATTCGGAAACGCCCCACGGAACGCCTCTTTTTTTACCATATTCAACCTGCTTGTTAACTATAGTTTTATAAGTTTGATGCAGTAATGTGTTTTCGTATGTTGGCATTACCAGTAACGGCATCAGGTATTCGAACATTGATCCGCTCCAGGATAACAGCAACGGGCTATTGTTCATACTGGTGAGCTGCCTGCCTAAGGCAAACCAGCTTTCCTGCGGTAACTTACCCTGGGCTATTGCAATAAATGTGGTAAGCCTTGCTTCGGATGCAAGCAGGTCGTAATACCCGTTATCCCTGCGGTGATCATCCACATTATACCCGATGGTAAGTAAATGCTGTGGCCGGTTGTATAAAAAATCATAGTCGAAAATGCTGAGTGTATGGCATTTTACAACCAATTGCTCCGCTATGATCAGCATTTCTTTTGCACGTGTACCCGATACCGTAATTATTTCCCGGAACTGGTTCAGCCAGTCATCCTCTGCTGCATTATTATCTTCAGCATCAAATGCTATTATCTTGTGCAATACAGTTGCTTCAATGGCTGCCAGTTGCCTCAGGGTGGGCCAGGCAGGCAGTGCGCTGATAAGTACGTTAAATTTTTCAGGTGGTGCAGGCATATCGATCCAGGGGCATAACATTGCCAGTTGGTTACTAACTGCAGTAAGTTGTGCTTTTGCCTTTGTTGCCCACCATTCTTCCTCGCTGCCTGCGGTAAGCTGTATTGCCGATAGCTCCTGCTCAAAAGCAGCCAGCATTTTATCAGCCAATTTTTTGGTACCTGCAATATCCTTTACCACGTGGTCATATTCTTCATTTAGCTCATGCACGTATTTTTTCAGGTGTTTGATATGTGTGGGGTTGTTTATTTTTTCAATGATGATATATACGGAATCCAGAAAACCATCAAAGAAGAACCTGCCGGCAATCTTTTTATTTGCCAGCTCATGCAAGCCCTGTTTTAAAGTAATTAAGTGCCCGGCAAAGTTGCCGCTGTCAACAGTAGAGATATATTTAGGCTGCAATGGCAGTAACGTAATGGTATCATACCAATTATATAAATGACCGCGGTATTTTTCCAACTGCTGCAGCGTATTGATAGTATTGCCGGTACGTTCAATCAGCTGTGTTGTGGTGATATAACCAAAATCATGAGCCGCAAGGTTAGCCAACAAAGCCATCCCGATGTTGGTGGGTGATGTACGGTGTGCAACCCTTTCAATGGGATGCTCCTGGTAATTATCGGGTGGCAGCCAATGGTCTTCTCCTGTAACAAAGGTTTCAAAAAAGGACCATATTTTTCTTGCCAGTTTACGCAGGTAAAACGACTGACCGATGGTTATAGCTGCCCCTTTGTGTCCTTCGGGCCTGCTTATGACCCACACAATTGCCGGGGCCAGTGCCCAAACTGCCAGTAAGGGGTATGCGAAAACAAGTACCACCGGAAAATAAACACTGAGATACACGAAAACGGCCGCAGCAAAAAAAGGCGCCATCCACATTTGCAGGTAAACCTGACCAATGCTTTTTTGTTTTTGCCCCTGGTTATACGGATCCCATTTTAATAGTCTTTTTCCTGAGATCAATATCCGCCAGAGCGTGATCATAATAGCATGGGCATTCACACAGGCTTCATAAGGCAGGGCCGCAATATCAATAAACAATCTTAAAAAGCGGTCTTTGGCAGTTCTTGCCGTAAATATTACGTGCTGCGAAAAATTAACGTCGGGTTGCCTTACCAATAATTCCCACATTACACCTAGCAGTACAGGAAAGCCCGAAATTAAAAGCAGGGACATCGTCCATAGCCAGGGCACAGAAGATACCACCCATCCGTAAATAAAAAGCAACAACAACGAACCTGGTACCAGGCTCCGCCTGAGGTTATCCATTATTTTCCAGCGAGACAGCATGGAAAGATGATTGCGGTGCCATTTATTATCTGCACCTTTTACAAACGGTAAAATCCATCCTGCAATTTGCCAGTCTCCCCTCACCCACCGGTGGCGGCGTTTCATGTCTGCAATATATTGCTGTGGATAATCTTCGTACAGTTGTACATCTGTTATAAGTGCCGACCTGGAATAACAGCCTTCTAAAAGATCATGACTCAGTATCCGGTTTTCGGGGAATGCATCACTCAATACTTTTTCAAACATGGCCACATCGTAAATACCTTTTCCGATAAAAGACCCTTCAGCAAAAAGATCCTGGTAAACATCTGAAACAGCACGTGTATAAGGATCGGTGCCCGGTTCGTTGCCATGTATTTTTGCATATAACGAGCTGCTTTCGCCCGGCAAACTATTAGATACCCTTGGCTGCAATATGCTGTAACCGCCTGTTATAATTTTTTTCTTTTCTGAAAATACAGCCTGGTTCAACGGGTGCGCAAGCGTGCCTGTCATTTTCCATGCAGTTTCTCTGGGCAGTGAGGTATCAGCGTCAAGGGTTATAACAAATTTCACATCGGTATATATATTTTTTTCTCCGATAATAGAAAAAAAATCGTGGCCTTCTTTATCCAGTATTAATTTATTGAGCTCTGCAAGCTTTCCACGTTTACGTTCATGCCCCATCCATACCTTTTCTTTTTCGTTCCATTTGCGTGCCCTGTGAAAAAGAAAAAAAGTGTCGTTGGTGGGGCGTTCATATTTTTTGTTCAGTTCAATAATCTTATGCTGTGCTGCCTGCAACAGCATTTTATCATCGGGTGCAAACTGGTGTGGGGCATCTTTAAAGTCTGTAAGCAGGGCAAAACAAAGATTAACATCGCGGTTAGAAAGGAAACGTATCTCCAGTTTTTCAATCAACTCATCAATACCCTTTACAGAAGTGAGCAATGAGGGGACTACTACCATGGTGCGAAAATTTTCCGGAATACCTTTTGAAAAATCCATTTTAGGCAATAACCGGGGCCTTGCTGAAATTGTGATGAGCCAGTTGATACAGTTTACTGCCAGCTGACTGGCAGTGAACAATATCGCAAGCACAATAACTACCAGTATCGAATACACTACGTTTTCGTTGCTTGCCAGTCTGAATAATGGCCAGGCCACCAGTGCTGTTAGTAAAGCAATCCCTCCCAGGTAGGCAGATAAGGGAAACCGGCGGCTGATTTTACGGCAGGTATCCATTGCGGACCCTTTCATTTTTGCCAGCCGTTCAAGCTGCAACAATCCTTTACCTGCCAGGTAATATCCCACATGCAACAGCCTGCTGTCATTTGAAGTATCAGCTGCATTTGCTGCGGCCTCAATAGCCATTGTTGCCACCTGCTGTTCTGTACAACTGCTGAATTTCGCTATCCTTTCCACTGCATGGCGGTATTGGTCCCGTGTAAAAAAATCCATTTGGCTGTATGTACCGTTAATATCCTGCCGGAGTATCTTTTCTACAATGCAGGTATTTTCTACAAATTCACGCCAGTCTGTATTGCCCAAAAAACGAAGGCTGCTGATGCTGTTACTGATAGAAACCTGGTCCGCAGCCTGCTTTTGGTTTTCCTGCTGAATCAGCTCTTCACTGGTTAATCCATGATCAGATAATTGTTGCTCAATCCAGTTCATTGCCAGTGAGAGACTACTGCCCTTTTCTCTTAACCTCCTGGCGAGTTCTGCAATAAATGAACTTACCATTGGCGGATCTGATCTTGCCATATCAGCAATGATAAGCACCAGGTTTTTAGGTTCATGCTCTGCTGCATTGATCAATTGGTCTGCCCAGTCATCAGCAAGGTTTTTATTACTGATATCTACAGAGATCTGTATCGACAGGCGGCGGATGTTTTCAATTAATGCAAGGCGCAACATGATAGGGAATGCCCATAACTCCCCGATCTTTAAAAAAGTATTTACCTGGTAGGCAGTAACAAAACCGGTGAGGTTATTGATATCGATATGCCCGTCGCTATGGGAAATAATTTCCACAGCTATATCATAAATGCGGGGCAAACCTGCCGATTCTCCTTTTAACAATTGCGGCAGTCCCTTGCTGTATCCTCTAGGCAGATGTTTTTTTCCGAGGTAGATCTGTTCTTCAATCAGGTAAAAATTATCCAGTAACCATTCTGCAGCCGGCATTATCCTTTCATTTTTACCAGCTGCAGTGGTTAATACGGTATGTACTTCCAGTAATATTTTTTCATTCTCTGCAAGCCGTTTCAATAATTGTTCAGAAGGTTGCCCGGCAAGTAATACATGCTTTTTAGAAATTACACCTGCGTGTTGTTTCAGTTGTTCTTCGGTAAATAACTCCGACCTCAGTGGAGGCCTTTCGTTACTGTATTTATCGTTCCGGCTTTCCCCAAAGATGGAATCAAGCATGTTTTTTTTAAGCGTGGCCACAGCCTGCGGTAACAATTCCAGAATAGCTGTATCCTTTTTTTTTCCAAATCTTTTCATCGGTCGATATTTTTAATGCCAGTTCCTCACCTAAGTATGCCAATATCATGCCTTTAAAATTTTACCAGGTGGCCGGTTGCGGCCTCTCCTCACCAGGTGCCTCATTATTTTTATATTTCATATTCCAGGTATTAATTTTAAAGCACCTGGCAGCATTTTACCAACTTGCATGGCAATTTGTACAATCATGTATTTGCACGGGCATACCAAAGGAAGCCCTGTACTAGCCGTATTTTATAAATACTAATAGTGTTGCGGCACAAAACAATTGCTGCGGTTTAGTTTTTATCTGCACACACGTAATTTGAGGCGATCTGTAAAACAGTTGTTTTATTTATTGCAGCGTTTATATCATCAAAAAAATATTAACACGTAACTGTATATACACATAACGGGGAAATTTTTCCTTGATACGGGAACTCCTTTGATTGGTATTGCTGTTAAAATTTGTACGCAATAATTTTCATCGTTTTTTAATACGCCAGGAGAGTAAATAAAATCAACCACTGGTAACCGTTGGCGTAACGCTATAATATTACTAACGGGATATAGAGTTAGTATACAGCCTTATGTCTATGAATCGGTACTATTTTTTCATTCAGTTACTGCAGGCAATATTTTAATTGTATGATTTTTAAAAGCGCAACTATGTAAATTATTAACGGGGCCTTTACCTAAGATAATGTCATCCGTACTCATGCTTTGTCCACAATACTAAGTGTTGGCACATGCTTTGAAAACTTACAAAGTAATATTCCACACTTAAATATCAAACATTATGAAAACAAAAAAAATCAACTATACCCTCGCAATGATGTACACGGGTATATTGTTACTATTACTGGCAATACAATCATCTTGTTCTAAAGACAACAACGATGCTGACACTGCAGCCGCTACCACTATTAAAATTACGGATGCTCCTATAGACGACACTGCAGTGAGTGGGGTATTTGTAACTATAACAGATATTAAATTAGATAGCCAGAGTGTTGCAGGTTTTACCAAAACCACTGTAAACCTTGCTACTTTACAAAACGGTAATACCAGCAACCTGGGTACTTTTAATCTTACCGGAAAAACTTACAGCAGTATTAGTTTTGTTTTAAATTTCGACACCACTGCCAGCGGTACATCACCTGGCTGTTATGTATTAAGCAGCGGCGGCGTAAAGCATAAACTGCAATCTGCCAGCAATACTATTACCATTACAAAGAGTTTTGATTTACAGGCAGGCACATCTAACAGCCTGGTAGCAGATTTTGATTTGCGCAAAATGCTCGTTCGCCAAAGCGGTGGCAACCCCGGCGATATGTATGATTTTGCTACCAATGCTGAATTGCAGCATGATATACGTGTAGTAGCAGAAAACAAAACAGGCACAATTTCAGGAAAACTTACAGACAGCCTTTCGTTGTATGGAAAAAAGGTAGCTTATGCCTATAAAAAAGGCACATTCAACAGAGCTACTGAATTATCCGGGCAGGGCGCTAGCAATGTAGAATTCAGTAATGCTGTGGCAAGTGCTGTAGTGGCTGCTGATGGTACCTATCAATTACATTTCTTAGAGTCCGGAGCCTACGAAATACATTATGCAAGTTATAAAGACACCAATGCAGATGGTATATTAGAACTTAAAGGTACTCTTGTAGTATTGGGGTCAGGTACCCTGGATCCTCTTAACCTCGACCTTGGAATAAATACCACCATAACCGTAAATGTTATTGCCACGGCATTATTGCCATAACACAGTGTAAGCAACAATAAAGTTATAGCTGAATACAGGGAAGGCCGGTTTATAAAACCGGCCTTTGTAATGCAATACCTGTTTTCAAACATGCATTTACAGTATTAAGTGGCATGATTTTTTTGACCTTTCCTATAAACTTGCCGGCAATTATAATTACTTAAAATATTTTTTAACTACAAAATTTTAATACAATGACACCAAGGAATTATATAATACCAGCCATCATAAGTTGCGGAATAGTGCTGTTATTATTACTGCCACTACATCACTATGCGGCGGCAAAAAATACCCGAATTATTGCTGCTGCTGTAAACCCGGCTGATAGCTTAGCTGATAGCAAAACATTTGCGCTGATTGTAAGCCGGGTTAATGAAATACAGGCCATGGACAAATCCCATCTTACCGCCGGCGAGAAAAAAGAACTACGCAGGGAATTGCGCAGTCTTAAACAAAAGGCAGATGGCCTTAATGATAAAATCTATATTTCAATAGGAGGAATCATCATTATCATTTTGTTACTTATACTCATACTCAGGTAAATCAATTTCAATATCACTGTAATAAAGCCGGCATTCTTTTGCCGGCTTTGCCTGTTTGCAATTGCTGCAGGAAAATCCTTTTTCCTGCAGCAAATAATTGTTCCATTATTTGATTTCTCCTTTTAGTTTTATTTCGCCCAGGTCTGTATACTTACCTTCTTCTACCAGAACCTCTTCAACATAAGCATCTTTAAATGGTGCTATCGCAGTTACATGCAGTTTCCATTTACCAGGCTTCAGATCAAGGGTAAAATTTCCCGCTGCCGGTGCAGTGGAAACTGAATCCCTGTTTT
The DNA here is from genome assembly GCF_054783275.1 of Ferruginibacter profundus. Taxonomy (NCBI): domain Bacteria; kingdom Pseudomonadati; phylum Bacteroidota; class Chitinophagia; order Chitinophagales; family Chitinophagaceae; genus Ferruginibacter; species Ferruginibacter profundus. The sequence continues at coordinate 1,324,669 of NZ_BAAGQW010000001.1, forward strand.
TAACTGCCCATACCGATTTAGCTGCATCCGGCGGGCTGATAATTCCTTTTATACCCGAGGGGCATTTTTACGTGAAATAAAAGCACTCATTAATACAATGAATGCGGCGCATAGAATAATTACTTTCCTTTTCATGATAGTTGTGATTTTAAATGATAAAAGAAAAAAAAGAAGTAAAAATTTTTTCGGATGCCTGATACTTTTAGAGGTAATTATCTGAATAACAAGAAACAAATTGTATGCCACGGCAAAAACAAACCGCCATACAGTAAAAGCCCGTGCCCGGATATTGCAGCGGGCAATAATTTCCATCAGCAGCGTGCACATTGTTACCCGGATCAATAAACGGCACATTTTTTAATTGATATTACATAAGAGGATGCGATCTGAGGCTAAGAAATTTTCTAACTTAAAAAACAAAAATCATGTCAGTAAATCTTTTAGAAGAAGTAAGAAAAAATTTGGATTATCCACCGCTGCAAAAGATAGACCCCAATACTTCTCAGGCAGAAAAAAATAAAACACCCACAGAAAGTGATATCGGGCAGGCGGCAATACCCGCCACACTTGCCGGCCTTTATCGTTTAATACAATCAGACGAAGGCGCCGGAAATTTTTTAAACCCGGTGGCCAATACTAATTGGGTGGATGCCATATTCCATGACTACAAAAACGAGGTTACAGAACGTATTGCTGCTTACGGGCACCGGTCTGAAAGAATTGTGAGGAATGCTATCAATTCAATTGCGCTGGAATGTCATCGTATCATTAGGGAACAACTTTCCATTTCCACACCGGAGCAATTGAAACATTACTTTCATATACAGCTGCCTACAATTTTATTATACCTGCCACCACAAATACATGCTGGCGAATGGGTGTTTGATAATACATTGGATGATAATATCAATAAAATGAAAGGGCCTGTATCCAGCTGGATACAAAAAGTTGGTGCTATGTTTTCAAACCCGGTAAATACAAAACACACAGATTGAAAATGAGAATAATTTTCCCTCACCGGGGAAAATTCTGCACAACAAGGGTTATCGGGAGTCAATATCTTTTGTAGCTTTATAGAAGGTACCGGTATAATAACTGGCAGGTTAATTGCCGGTTATTAACCGTTAGATGCACCTACATAACCTGTTAACCCTGCTTTTAATAAAAACTGGTGAAGGCATTAATCATCGATGATGAGATTGATATTTGTTATTTATTAAGGAGTATACTCCTTAATAAGAACATTTCCTCGGAGTATGTAAATTCCATAACTGAGGCCAGGCGTGTATTACTGAACACCAATCCCGAGATCATTTTTCTGGATAACCACCTGCCCGACAGTAAAGGGGTGGAATTTATCAGCTATCTTAAAAAGAACCACCCCGGCTCCATTGTGGTTATGATAACGGCCTATGACACTCCGGACGACAGAAAAAAAGCGCTGATGGAGGGCGCTAACTTGTTTATCTCCAAACCATTTTCAAGAGAAACAATTCTCCGTACCATAGATTTCCTCCTGCACCAGTTTCCATCTTAAACAGCCGCTTACTTATCGCCTGCTATATTGTTTGCTTATTTTAGCTTGTATGCATCATCACGCCAGTAGTATTATTTTTTATTTATTGCGGCAATCTTAGGGCTACATATAACTCCTAGCGCCGGATTTTGTACTTATGCAGCTACCTTACTGCAAAAAACCTGGACATTACTATTTTAGTGTACTATATACAGTTATATTTCATTACCGTTTTTGAAAAAATTTTCTGTTTATCTTTCTTACTTATACTTTAAACAAACCAGTAACAAAAATTGCTGTATAAACACAGCATATTTATATGTTTTCTGCAGACGTTTTGATGGTAGCAGGATTTTTATTTAGCTTTATCTCTGCAAATTTTCCGGAAAGCTTTCACCCCGAACAAGTCTGGCTCGAAATTTATACTATAATTGTAGCTCTTCTGAAAATCAGGCATCAAAAAAGCAGTTACTCCACTCCTATTGAAATGGTAAAAACAATAAAACAAATAGCATTTGAATTCAGGCTTAAGTTAGGCTACTCGTCGGCTTTTGTATTACTGCTCATCTCCTACATACTTACGCTATATGGTAACAAGCAACTGATCAGGCAAAGCGGTTGGGTAAATAACACTAATTCAACCATCAATTCTCTCGAAATGCTGATGTCGGGGCTTAAAGATGCCGAAACAGGTGTACGGGGTTTTATCAATACCGGTGATACCAGTTTTCTTTTACCTTACCTTAACAGCCTTGCTGTTGTAAGATCAACCTTAACCGTTTTAAAAACAGAATCTGAAAATAACAGCAACCTTAAAGAACACCTCCCCACGCTTAGTGTATTGATAAGAGAAAGGTATGATAAATTGCAATCTGATATTAATAATTACAGCAAGATAGATTATATTGGTACCGATACTTTATTAACTTCTGTTTACCTGGGTAAGGCAAAAATGGATCGCATCAGGACAACGGTAAGCGCTATGCAACAATATGAAAAAAATCTGCTGGGTGCCAGGAATACAGAATTAGATACCAAATACAAAACACTTAATGTGATCATTGTGGTATCGTTCATTATGGCATTGGTTTTTGCAATATTTGGTTTTATCACCTACCGCAGGGAATATGCTGCAAGATTAGAATCTGAAAAAAGAGTAAGTAATTACCAGCTGGAATTGCAGCAGCGAATTGCCGAACTGGACAAAGCCAATAAAGAACTTATTTTAATGAGAAGAAGTGAGAAATTTGCTGCCACAGGCCGTATTGCAAGAACCATTGCGCATGAGGTAAGAAATCCCTTAACCAATATTGATTTGGCAGTAGCCCAGTTAAAATCCGATCTGCAGGTACAGGACCCCAACGCCATCACATTATTTGACATGGTAGACAGGAACAGTAAGCGGATCAACCAGCTAATCAGTGAATTACTTACTGCTACACGTTTTGCAGAACTTACATTCTCCAAAGTTTCTGTAAACAACTTATTGGATGAGTCGCTTGACCTTGCGAAGGATCGCCTTGAATTAAATCATATCACCATAATAAAAAAATATGACGCCGGTATCTGCAGTATACTCGTTGATGCCGAAAAAATTAAAATTGCTTTTTTAAATATCATTGTCAATGCAATAGAAGCTATGCAACCCGGTAAAGGCATTTTACAAATTCAAACTTTTGAAGATGAAAACAAATGCGTGGTGGAAATTACCGATAATGGTTATGGCATGACGGAAGAACAACTTAATAATTTATTTGAACCTTACTTTACAACAAAACCAGATGGTAACGGGCTCGGACTTACCAATACGCAGAATATCATTTTAAATCACGGGGCCACCATTAATGTAAGCAGTAAACCTGGCATTGGTACCAGCTTTATTATCAAATTCAAATTTCCTGAAGTAAACGAATAATTGGTTTTGCATACTCAGCAATACCTATTATTTAGAGTATCAATTGCCTAATATTTTTCTCATTACGGGGAAATTAATCCCCATTTTTTCAGCTCCTGAAATATAATTGCCCCGATACAGCCATTATTATTTCTGGCAGGTTATTTTCTTTGTGATTGATATATAATACGATAAAATAACAGTACCGTATATTAATAAAAATAAATGACATTGGTTTACAGTTTCGGTTTTGGGTTAAGGGTTTACAATGAAAGTTATCTGAATTTGTAACCCTTTTTTTTGTTATTGGGTTGAATGGGTAATTGTACCTTTGAATTACAAAAGTATTGGGATGAAAAAGAGGATATTAATTATTGATGATGATGTAGATATGTGTATGCTGCTGGACAGGTTGCTCATTAAGAATGGCTACGAGGTGGATACAGCACATTCCGGTGTTAAGGGTATCGAAAAATTTCTTGCCGGTATCTTTGATATTGTATTATGCGATTACCGTTTGGGTGATAAAAAAGACGGTAAGGATATTTTAATGGAAATAAAACAACACCGGCCCGCCACCATAGTTTTTATTATTACAGGATACAGCGATATAAAAACAGCCGTGGATGTAATAAAGGCCGGGGCTTATGATTATATTACAAAGCCCCTCATTCCCGACGAGGTGTTAGCTGTGCTGAGCAAGGCCATTAATCAGTTAAACGGAGAAAAAACAACTACCGACCCTGCCTTTAAAGAAAACAAAAGCAGGCCGCCGGGCACCGTGGAAAATAATGAATTCATGGAAGGCCATGATACGGCATCTAAAAAACTGTACAGGCAAATAGACCTGGTGGCTCCCACTAACTTCAGTATTATCCTTTATGGCGAAAGCGGAACCGGTAAAGAAGTAATTGCAAAAACAATTCATCAGAGAAGTAACAGGGCCGGTAAGCCTTTTATAGCAATGGATTGCGGTACTTTATCAAAAGAACTGGCAGGCAGTGAATTATTCGGGCATGTAAAAGGATCTTTTACCGGCGCACTGGCCGATAAGGAAGGGCATTTTGAACTTGCCAACGGCGGCACTTTGTTTTTAGATGAAGTAGCTAACCTTTCTGCAGAAATACAAGCTTCTTTACTAAGGGTAATACAGGAACGGAAATTTAAACGTGTAGGTGGCAATAAAGAAATTGATACTGATGTAAGGGTAATTGTTGCATCTAATGAAAATTTACAAGTAGCATTCAGTAAAGGAAAATTCAGGGAAGACCTGTACCACCGTTTTAATGAATTCTCTATTCACCTGCCTCCGTTAAGAGACAGGAAAGATGATATTCCTCTTTTTGCCGGCTTTTTTTTAAAGAAAACAATTGCAGAACTAAACAAACAACTGGATGGGTTTGATGACGAAGTTATGGATTTGTTCATCCGTTATAACTGGCCGGGAAATTTAAGAGAATTCAGGAATGTGATAAGAAGATGCGCATTGCTCACCACTAAGGGTAATATAACGGTGGATACACTACCCCAGGAAATAAGCCGGGCATCAGACCATCCCCTTACCGATAATGTTGTGCAGCCGGAGTATGTATTTCCCAAAGCACCTCATGCCGATCTGAAAGAAGCATCATCCCGTGCCGAATACGAAACTATCATGCAGGTTTTAAAAGAAGTGAATTTTAATAAGACCAAAGCGGCAGAATTACTGAATATTGACCGTAAAACTTTATATAACAAGATCAAAAGTTATAAAAGCAACGACCAGTAATTTTTTCCTTATCACTGCGGATACACTGAAAACCCTTAAATATAACAGTTACGCTTAAACGCAAATAAACTGGTATCGCTTTTTTATTTACTTGTACATCGCCCAACAGCTATAGCACATGCAGCCCGTGTTGTGCACCCACCGCTGCAAAGTTGTACATTTTATACTGGCATGTAAATTGAAAATAATTTTTATCCCCCGTTTTATTACACACTTAAAAATTATTTTATGGCAAAGTATTCAAAAAAAGCAAGTGAAAAGGTTGAAAAAGCAATGCATGAAAAGAATGCAGGCACATTGAAAAGCGGCAGTGGTAAAAAAGTAACCAGCCGCAAACAGGCCATAGCCATAGGTTTGTCTGAGGCCCGAAAAGCGGGTGCTAAGGTTCCGGAAAAAAAAGAAACAGTGGCTGAAAAAACGGCTCCGAAAAAGAAAAACGCATCATAAAAATCTGCTGCACTATTATCTGTACCGGGAAAACGTACAACCACCCTTCCACACTATTTAGCCATGCATTTTATTCCTCAACTGCGGTATAGGGGTAAAAGATCCATGCCTGGCTTTACCATTGTGCAACAATTTTAAGGCATCTTTTTTTATGGTTATTTACAGCAGTTTCAGGCCCGAGGTAGCCTGGTAAACACAGGCCCGAGAACATACTCCCAATACCTGAACCGGGTAATACCGGCGGAGAAAAAAAAAGGAAATATTGAAACTCCGGTTATTAAACCCGGAGTTTTTATTATGCCTTTTTTAATTGAAGTGCCTTCGCTTTTTTCTGTGCCTTCAATGCTAATTCAGTTGCCAAAAAACAATGTTTCTGCGACATGGCAGTTTCAGTTCTGTTTATAACATCATCTACCAGCAAAGGGCCAAAAGGCAACACCTCATTATTACAATCCATGTGTACCATTTCTTTTTTGTTGGCCATATACAAATGATTGCCGCCTTTATTCCCTGAAGCGATATCTGTATTTTTTCTTACCTCAATAAAACCATCCGTTCCTAAAATAGTTAACCTGCCATCTCCCCAGGTATCTAAACCATCCGGTGTAAACCAGTCAACACGGATATAACCGGTGCCACCGTTTCCACTCAACATTACATCTCCAAAATCTTCAAATAAGGGTTTATCGGGATGATGCACATTGCCCACCTGCGACATCAGTACATCCGCTTCGGTAGAACTCGTGAAATGTAAATACTGATCAAATTGATGCGATCCAATATCAGTGAGTATACCGCCATATCTTTTTTTATCCCAGAACCAATCGGGCCGCACGGCCAAACCGGTTTTACCCACACCATTATTAATGCGGTGTGGCGCTAAATTTACGGTTTGAATAACCTGGCCTATTGCCCCGGACTTCACCAACTGGCTTGCTTTTTCGGTGGCTTTATTTTCAAAACGTTCGCTATACATGATGGAATAAATGCGTTTTGTTTCCTGTTGCACTTTTTTTACTGCAGCCAATTGGTCTAAAGTTATAATACCCGGTTTATCGGTGAGATAATCTTTGCCATGTTTCATTACCCGGATACCTAATGGTGCCCTTTCATCGGGAATGCCTGAACTTAATACCAACTGAATCGAAGGATCTTCTAAAATTTCATCTTCATTCTTTGCCAGTTTTGCTTCGGGATAGGTTTTTAAAAACGCCGCTGTCAGCTCGGGTTGCTTTGCATACAAAGCCACTAATTCCCCACCCCCTCTTTTAATGGCATCTGTCATGCCGTAAATATGCGGATGATCGATATTAATAACAGCAAACTTTATCCTGTTGGCAATAACCGGTGCTGTATTTGTTTGAACGATAGTTTCTGATCTTACCTTATTTTGAAATCCTGATAATAAATACATACCGGACAATAAGGAAGCCTTTTTTAAAAATTTACGACGGTCTGAATGGGATTGGTTCATGATGGTTATTTTATGGGTTGAATATAAGCAAAATGGGGCATAAAAAAATCCCTGCAAATGCAGAGATTTTGTTTTGTCGGGATGACAAGATTCGAACTTGCGACCCCACGCCCCCCAGACGTGTGCGCTACCGGGCTGCGCTACATCCCGAATGACCGAAAATTTGAAGCCCTGTTTATATGGAACAGAATTGATGCTTTAAATTTTACCGGAGGGCAAAAGTAATTGAAAATTTCAACTTTAAAAACTTCAACTTATCTTATTATCTTTGCGCAACTTTTTTTTACATGAAGGTTTTAATTAAACAAGCCAGGATCATCTCCCCCACCTCTCCTTTTAACGGACAAACCAAGGATATTTTAATAACTGATGGCACTATTGCAAAGATCAGCGATGCCATTACTGAGCAGGTCGACCAGGTGATTGACCAGCAAGGTTTATGTGCCAGTATTGGCTGGATGGACATTTTTGCCAACTTTGGCGATCCCGGCCACGAGTATAAAGAAACACTGGAAACCGGCGCCAAAGCTGCTGCTGCGGGTGGTTTTACTGATGTGCTGGTGCTGCCTAATACAAGCCCGGTGGTACATAATAAGTCGCAGGTGGAATATGTCATTCAAAAGTCGAGAACACTGGCGGTAAACATTCGTCCTATTGGTGCGGTGACTAAAAATGCGGAAGGTAAGGAACTGGCAGAAATGTACGACATGCATCAATCCGGTGCCGCCGCCTTTGGCGATGGCACTAATCCCATACAATCTGCAGGTATTGTGCTTAAAGCATTGCAATATGTAAAAAGCTTTGATGGAACGGTGATACAAATTCCCGAAGACAAAAGTATTGGCGCTAACGGGTTAATGAATGAAGGCATTATTTCTACCCGATTGGGCTTGCCGGGCAAACCCACCATTGCAGAAGAAATATTGATTGCAAGAGATCTGAAACTGGCCAGGTATGCCGAAAGTAAACTGCATTTTACCGGCGTATCTTCCGCTAAAAGTTTAGAATATATTAAAAGGGCAAAAGAAGGCGGCACCCAGGTAAGTTGCTCTGTTACCCCCTATCACCTGTATTTTACAGATGCTGATATGCAGGGCTACGATACCAATTTAAAAGTGAACCCGCCATTAAGAACTGCTAAAGACAAAGAGGCATTATTGAAAGCAGTGGCCGATGGTACTGTAGACTGCATTGCGTCGCATCACTTTCCGCAAAACTGGGATGGCAAGACCTGTGAGTTTGAATATGCCAAAGAAGGTATGATAGGCCTGGAAACCTTATTTGGTGTACTGGGTAATTTTGAATTGGGTACCGAAAAGCTGATCGAACTTTTGAGTGTTAACCCACGCAACATATTCGGCATAGCAATACCCGAAATAAAAGAAGGCGTTGCGGCCTGCCTTACATTATTTGATGCAACAGCCGAATATATTTTTGAAGAAAAAATGATACAGTCAAAATCGAAGAACTCTCCTTTTACAGGTAAAAAACTAAAAGGAAAAGTAATCGGCATTATTAATAAGGGTAAAGTGGAATTGAATTGAGTATGACAAATATTACGGCAGCGTATAAAGGTATATTAACCGGAGCATTAATGATTATTGCCTGTGTGATTTGCTATTACGGGTTAAAAATACCTTTTAACAGCAAAGAACAATTTGCAGTACTCACCATTTACGCTATTGGTATAGTGTGGAGTATAACAGCTTTTGATAAAGCCAATACAGAAGAGAAAAAATTTAAACTCTATTTCCAGGCCGGCTTTAAAACATTTATTGTAGTTACTTTATTAATGGTAATTTACTGTTTTATTTTTTATATGATCAATACCGGCATCAGGGACGAATGGATCAATAACAATAACCAGTTGTTGCTTAAGGAAGGCAATCATATGCCGGCTGAAATTGCAGAAAATGCAAAACAAATGAAAAGTATTTTTCTGCCGATGATGGTAGGTATTCATTTGTTTAAATACCTGATTATCGGGGTGCTGGTTTCGGTAGTTACAGCAGGATTTTTAGTATCGCAAAATAAAAATTGATTTTTAATTATAAAAGTATTCGATGGATTTATCAATTGTAATACCACTGTTTAACGAGGAAGAGTCTTTACCGGAGCTTTGTGCCTGGATTGAAAGAGTTATGCTGGCCAACAATTATTCTTACGAAGTAATTATGATTGATGATGGCAGCACCGATGCTTCGTGGCAGGTAATTGAAAATTTGCGCAACAGCAATACTAATATCAAAGGCATAAAATTTCAACGCAATTATGGCAAGAGTGCCGCATTGAACGAAGGCTTTAAAGCAGCACAGGGAGATGTGATCATTACTATGGATGCCGATATGCAGGACAGCCCTGATGAAATTCCCGAACTGAGAAAAATGATTGTGGCAGATGGCTTTGATATTGTGAGCGGCTGGAAGAAAAAACGTTATGATAACACCCTCACCAAAAATATCCCTTCCAAATTATTTAATGCTGCGGCAAGAAGAAGTTCCGGCATAAAGCTGCATGATTTTAATTGCGGCCTTAAAGCCTATAAAAAGAAAGTGGTTAAAAGTATTGAAGTGTATGGCGAAATGCACCGCTATATTCCGGTACTTGCCAAATGGGCCGGCTTTAAAAAAATCGGCGAAAAAGTAGTGGAGCACCGTGCCAGGAAATACGGGGTAACCAAGTTTGGCTGGGAGCGTTTTGTGAATGGTTTTCTCGACCTGTTCTCCATAACCTTTGTAGGTAAATTTGGTAAAAGGCCTATGCACTTTTTTGGATTATGGGGCACCATTTGTTTTTTTATTGGTGTATGCTTCAGTGCATATCTTATTATTTGCAAGCTGATAAATTTTGATTTTACTATTACCAACCGTCCTGTATTTTATATTGCATTATCAATAATGATCATTGGCTCGCAATTATTTTTAGCTGGTTTTATAGGCGAACTTATCGCAAGAAATTCTCCTGAACGAAATAACTATTTGATAGAAGAGAAAAAAGGCCTGCAGTAATCATGAAAGTAATTATCATTGGCCCGGCACATCCATTGCGTGGGGGTGGCATGGCCACTTTTAATGAACGGCTGGCACGCCAGTTCATGCAGGAAGGCCATCAAACCAGCATCTATACTTTTTCCCTGCAATACCCTTCATTTATTTTTCCCGGTACATCACAATATTCCGAAGAACCTGCACCCAAAGACCTGGATATAAAAGTTTGCATCAATTCTGTAAATCCGCTTAACTGGATAACAGCGGGCAACCGGATAAAAAAAGAAAATGCAGACCTTGTAATTGTAAGATACTGGCTGCCATTGATGGGGCCTGCATTGGGCACCATCTTACGCCTGGTAAAAAAAAATAAGCATTCTAAAATAGTCTGCATAGCAGATAATATTATTCCCCACGAAAAACGTTTTGGAGATAAACCATTTACACAATATTTTTTAAAGCCGGTGGATGCATTTATTGTAATGAGCGAAAAAGTATTGGCCGACCTTCGTTTATTTGAAAAAAATAAACCTGCACAATTAGTAAAGCATCCCCTGTACGACAATTTTGGAGAAAAAATTAGTAAAGAAGTAGCAAGAGAAAAACTGGGCATCGGTGTTCAGGAAAAAATAGTATTGTTTTTCGGATTCATCAGGAAATATAAAGGCCTGGATATATTACTGGACGCAGTTAAAATTTTAAAAGACCGTGATCAGGCAATAATGCCCAAATTTCTTATTGCCGGCGAATTTTATGAAGACCGTAAACCATATGACGAGCAGATAGAAAAACTGGGCATTAAAGAGCATTTGATCTTACATACCCGATTTATCACTGACAGCGAAGTAAAATATTTTTTGTGTGCTGCTGATGTAGTGATACAACCTTACCGCAATGCCACGCAAAGCGGCGTTACTCCACTCGCCTATCATTTTGAAAAGCCCATGATAGTTACCAATGTTGGTGGGTTGCCGGCGCTGGTGCCCGATAATAAAGCAGGATTGGTGGCAGCCCCCAATGCAATATCTCTTGCACAAAAAATAATAGATTATTTTGATAAAGGAGAGAATTATTTCCTGCCTTATATTATAGAAGAAAAGAAAAAACTCAGCTGGACTAAATTAATTGATTCCATACTTGAAGTTGCCAATTGTAAGTAACTTACCACGGTAAAAAACATCCATGATATTCTTTAGCAAAGCACCTCTTCGTATTGGCCTTGCCGGTGGTGGCACCGATGTAAGCCCTTACAGCGATCTCTATGGCGGTGCTGTACTCAATGCAGCTATTTCACTTGCTGCCCACGCCACTATTGAGCCCATTACCGAAAACAAAATAATTATTGAAGCACCCGACAGGAATGAAAAACAGGAATTCAACTGTGGCATTCCCTTACCGATAGATGGCACACTGGATCTGCAGAAAGGTGTTTACAACCGTATTCTTAAAGACTATTCATTACCCGGCACAGGCTTCAGGCTATCAACTTTTGTTGATGCCCCCGCAGGTTCGGGTCTTGGTACCTCTTCCACACTTGCGGTAGCGGTAACTGGTGTGTTTAAAGAAATGCTGCAACTGCCATTAACCAAATACCAGCTGGCACAATATGCTTACGATATAGAAAGAAACGACCTGCAATTAACAGGTGGTAAACAAGACCAGTATGCCGCAACATTCGGCGGCATTAATTTTATGGAGTTTTACAATGCCGACCAGGTAATTGTAAATCCATTGCCTGTCGCTGCTGCCTGTTTACAGGCCCTTGAAAATAACCTGGTTTTATATTTCACTGCTATTTCCCGGGAGAGTTCCAATATTATTCCGGAGCAGGTAAACAATGTACTCACCAAAAATGAAATCAGCATCAATGCCATGCATCACTTAAAAGAGCAGGCACAAATAATGAAAGAAATATTACTTGCGGGCAGGCTGGATGAATTAGGAGAAATATTAGACTACGGCTTTAAACAAAAACGCCTGATGGCTAAAAATATCAGCAACAATGCCATTGAAGCCATTTACGAGGCAGCAAAAAATGCAGGTGCAACAGGCGGCAAGATCAGCGGCGCAGGAGGCGGTGGCTTTATGACTTTTTATTGCCCGGGTAATAGTCGCAATACTGTAATTGAAGCGCTGAATAGTTTTGGCGGGGAAATAAAAAAGTATTCGTTTGTGGATTATGGATTAACCACCTGGAGTATTGAACAGCCTTAATGTAAAAGACATGATTACAAAGGAAATAATTGCGCAGGAAAATGTAGCACCTTGCTGTAGCAGTGCTTTCAGCAAAAAGAGATAGCACTACAGTTTGAAAAGCTGTCAGCCCGGGCCATTGGCAAAAAAAAGTTAAAGTCAAATAAAGCAGCATTTCATGATACCTGCTGCTGTTACAGCCACTTGGCAGCCCCCTCTTTATGGCGTATCTTTGCCCACTGATATACACCCCTTTGTTAATTACATTGATATAAAAACATGTTGAATAAGATAAAAGATATTATAGCTGCATCTGTTAAAGTTAAACAGGAACTTTTACAAAATGATGCCATGCTGCAAACCGTAAATACCTGTGTAACTGAAATTGTAGCCGCATTTAAAAATGGCAACAAGGTATTATTCTGCGGCAATGGCGGCAGCGCAGCCGATGCACAGCATTTAGCAGCGGAATTCAGCGGCCGTTTTTATTTAGACCGTGATGCGTTGCCGGCAGAAGCGTTGCACTGCAACACGTCTTACATGACGGCGGTGGCCAATGATTACAGTTATGATGTTATTTACAGCCGCCTGGTAAAAGGCATCGGTAGTAAAGGCGATGTATTGATTGGTTTATCTACCTCGGGCAACAGTAAAAATATTGTGGCAGCTTTTGAAGTAGCCAAAGAAAAAGGCATGATCACCATTGGCTTTACCGGCGAAAGCGGCGGTAAGATGAAAGCCATCTCAGATCATTTGCTGAATGTGCCTTCTTCTGATACACCAAGAATACAGGAAAGCCATATCATGCTGGGCCATATTATTTGCGAACTGGTAGAGGCACAGTATTTCGCATGATTACCGAAGCCGTAATACTGGCGGGAGGATTGGGCACAAGATTGAAAAGTGTTGTTAGTGATGTGCCTAAATGCATGGCGCCGGTAAATGGTATGCCGTTTCTTGCATTCATCATTAATGATTTAAAAAAACAAGGCATCAAACGTTTTATTTTCTCCTTAGGATATAAAAGCGAAAGCATTATTGATTTTGCAGAAGAACATTACAAAAACCTTGATAAAGTTTACGTTATAGAAAAAGCCCCGTTGGGTACCGGTGGGGCAATAAAAGAAGCCTGTAAAAATGCACTGGAAGAAAATGTTATCGTACTTAATGCTGATACTTTGTTTGCTATTGATCTGCAGGAACTGGCCGATATTCATAGCAAACAAAAAAACGAATGTACCATTGCATTAAAACAGATGACCAACTTCAGCAGGTATGGTTCGGCAGAAACTAATAGTAACGCGATGATCACTTCATTTAAAGAAAAACAATTTCTTAAAAAAGGGCTTATCAATGGCGGCATCTATGTTTTAAATGTAGCAGCATTTTTAAAAGAACCGTTACCGGATATTTTTTCTTTTGAAAAAGAATACCTGGAAAAAAATGTCGATACCCATAAATTATACGGTATTGCTTTTGATGACTACTTTATTGATATTGGTATTCCGGAAGATTATGAAAAAGCACAGCGGGAATTAGGAATCAGGAATTGAACAAAGCATTTTTTCGTTGTATAAACATGGTACTGCACAAATAATCAACTATGATCGATTTAAAAACAATAGATAACACCTGGACCTTATTTTTAGACCGTGATGGTGTGATCAACCACGAAAAACATTTAGACTATATCCATACCTGGGATGAGTTTAAATTTTATGATGGGGCTAAAGTAGCTATACAGATTTTCACTCAAAAATTCAACCGCATCATTATTGTTACCAATCAACGTGGTGTTGGCAAGGGTGTAACCAAAGAAGAAGACCTGAAGATCATTCATCAGAATATGACCAGCGATATTGAAGCCGTAGGCGGAAAGATAGATGCGATTTATTATTGTCCCGAGCTGGAAAGCCCCAACCGCAAACCCAATCCCGGTATGGGCTTACAGGCAGTAAAAGATTTTACCGACATTGATTTAAGCAAGGCAATAATGGTAGGTAACACCTTAAGCGATATGGAGTTTGGCCGTAACCTTGGTATTAAAACTGTTTTTCTTACCACTACAAGACCCGAAGTAGATACCAACGACGAACGCATTGATGAGGTATATCCCTCGTTGATCGCTTTTGCTTTGGATTTATAAAATTTGTGGCAATACATCCATTCAGTGTCATCCCCTGCGCACTCCTAAGTTTTAGTTAAATTTTATAACTATACAATAATTTTGTACCCCTGTTGTTAAAAGGATTAAGTAAATTTATTGCATGAAGAAATTACCGGCCTTGCTGGCTTTTGTATTGGTGTATCATTGTTCATTTGCGCAGCCTATTACTAAAGCTGATGCAAAAATTTTACGGCTTAAAGAAGACTCCTTAAAAAAATATTCTGCCAGACTGATCAACGGCATCACTTCTGCAGACCGTTTTGCGGCAGACAGTATGCTTACCCGGATGCTGGTGAGGGCATTAAAAGTACCCAACTCATTCTACTATGCTTTTGATTCTTTGGAAACCATATCCAAACTATATGCGCCGGATAGCACATTTAAGATTTTTACCTGGCAGATGGTGGTTAACGATAATGTGATCCGTCACCATGGTGCTATACAAATGCGTACCGATGATGGCTCATTAAAACTGTATGGCCTTATTGATAAATCGGCAGTAACCAAAAACCAGGTAGATACCGTTGGTAATAACAATGGCTGGATAGGCGCCGTGTATTATAATATTGTGCAGAAAAGAAGTGCCAATCATGATTATTACACCTTATTGGGCTTTGATGAAAATAATATCCGCAGCAACAGGAAGATCATTGAAGTATTGAATTTTATTAATGGCGAACCCACATTTGGCGGCCGCTATTTTAGTTTTGAAGAAGATACAGTTTTTAAAACTTCCATTGGCCGTTATATTATGGAGTATAAAAAAACAGACGGCCCCAAACTGAATTACGATCCGGAAATGGATATGATCATTGTGGAGCACCTGGTATCCGAAAGTAATGAACCCACCAAAAAATGGACCCTGGTTGGTGATGGCGATTACGAAGGTTTTAAATGGAAAAACGGCAAATGGATACACGTAGAAAAAATATTTGACCAGGTAACGCCACTGGGTAAAGAACCCGTGCCTAACCCGGTAAGGGATATCAATGGCAACCTGGATGAAAGTAAATTAAAAGGTAATGAAGCTGATAGCACCGACAAGCCGGTGGAAGAAAAACCTAAAGCGGTAAAACCAAAAACGGTACCGCCTAAAAAAAAGGTGAAAGGATAGTGCAGCATTGAGCAGTAAAATCTGCTCCTGAAAATTTATGTTCAAAATCTCCATACCAAAACCCTGCTTTGAAGGCTGGGATAATATGACGCCTAATGAACAAGGGCGTTTTTGTACCAGCTGTGCAAAAACAGTGATTGATTTTTCTGTGATGAGTGATGAAGCCATACAACAATATTTCATCAGTAATTATGATAAAAAAATTTGTGGCCGTTTTAAGAACATACAATTACAAAGAATTGTAATTGAGCTGCCACAAAATATTTTCCGTATACAACTCCCCTCCTGGAAAAAGTTTTTAGTGGCGTTTTTAATTTGTTTTGGAGGAACCTTTTTGGCGATTGATACCACGCTGGCCGGCACTTCATTCAGGCAGGGAGATACAATTTCGTCTTATAAAAAAATAACCGAAATAAAAACCGATAAGAAAAAGCACAAGCATTTTAGGAAGAAAAAACATAGAAGAAAATCAAATCGGGATATTGTAGTTTTTGACGATATGGTTATGGGAAATATGGGGGGAGAACCAGTATCGCCGCCTCTTCCTGTTTTCCCATTTGATTCCACAAATTATAAAGTACTTAAACAAAATGAGGACACCAGTACCACTGTAAAAAATACAGATACTTCAAAAAGGAATGATAAAGATCCTGCTTCAAAAGATTCTTATCCAGCCACTGCATTTATTTTACCCGCAGCATTAGCAGCACGCAATCCATTTTCAAAAAAGAAAAAAGCTTAGTTATACCACGCCAATCAAATCCGCTTTATCATCTTCGGTTATTTGAAAAGATTCATAAAGTTTGGCTTCCATATCTGCAGTCTTTTTTACCATTATAATGGTAAGCGTAATAGATATAATTTCAAAACTATTACTAACTATTTGTGCGTAGGTACTGCTTGTTAAACCATCCAGTGAAGTATTGTCATTAAAAACACGTGAAGTAAAATTGGTAATAATATTTGAAATAAGGTATATGGCCCACCACCAGCCCACGATCGTTCCTCCCTTAAATGAAAGCAGGTTCTTTGTAGCCTCCTGGGTCTTATTCCAGATTTCGATCATGATCTGGTATGGCCTCACCAAATTTAAAAAAGGAACAAACCACGCACCTGCAGCCCAGCCTTCGGTGTACAGCAGGTTCACTTCATTTGTCAGGTGAAGATTATTGTAAGCCCTTCTGAACCATAAAATAAAAAATACCATGGTGCAAATCAACACAATTAAATTACCGATAGCCAGTGCTGATACCCTCATATCATTTGTCCTGGCAGCTTCAGTATCTGCTTTGCCGGCAACCAGGTCCCTGATCAGGCTTAATTGCATAAGGTCCGATATAATTGTAACTACATTAAATACCAGTAAAACAATAAAAATAATATTTACTGCTTTGGCACGTTGGGCATTATTTTTTAAGGGATTCATAAGCTGTTGTTGGGTGGATAAAAAATTATATTTTTTAAAGATAGCGGCAGAATGCACAACAACAAAAAAATATCACATATAGTTTTAAAATACCGGAAGATAAATTAACCGCAACTGGTTTATGGATTACCTGCTGCTGTTGCATCTTAAAAAAAATCATTGTCATTGTATGTTTACCATTTCTATCCCCACACCCTGCCATGAAGATTGGGATGCCATGATACCCGATGCGCAGGGCCGCCATTGCAACGCCTGTGTAAAAACCGTGGTTGATTTTACCAACATGAGTGACGAAGAGGTAAAATATTTTTTCCTCAACAAAAAGGAAGAAAAAGTTTGTGGCCGTTTTCGTAACGAACAATTGCATCGGATCACCATTGAATTACCACAAAATATTTTTTATATCCGCATGCCGGCCTGGAAGAAATTTTTAGCAGCATGCCTGTTAGTATTCAGCACTACGTTATTTTCCTGCAACACCAAAGTAACAGGAGATGTAACAGATAATAGTTTGACGGGTGTAATAACCAGTACAAAAACAATGGGGCCGCCCTACGCTACTAAATTATCGTGTGATACTACTAAAGTTCCTGCACCCTTTGTAACCACAATAGGATTTACGCCTCCGGTAATAGTTGAAGAAGTAACTAAAGGGGATATTAGTTTTATCCCCGAACCTCCCAGAGAAGAAATAGGAATTATTGAAGTAATGCCTGTGGCACCAGTTGATTCTCCTTTAGTAAATAAGTTCCCATCAAAAACAGGAGAAGTGCTGATAAAAAAAGATTCCGTTACTCTTACTGCAGATACCTGCAATCACTCCACTTTTTATTGATTATTTACTTCTTCGGCAGCGAACAATTTTTGTAAAAATTCTTTTGATTTTTTACTTTCCAATTTAAATCCAAAATAAATAAGCACGTAACCAAAAATAAACATGCCGAAAGGAATAAGAACTACAGGGGAAAAACCTTGTGTAAAAACGTTGCCGATCTCTGTTATGTGCATTAAGGCAACAACAATGATACACAGGCATGCAATGCCGACTGCGCCCAGCCATACCGACATGAAGATTAATACGCCAACGGCAGGACGCATTGTAATATCAATTTGAGTGCGGCCGATAAAGCTGCTGATACTGCCTTTAATTATGGGTAAAAAAGAGTTGCGGTAATTTATAACCCGGCTTATCGTAAATGTATTTTCTTTTACTTCACCTTCGTATGGCTCCGTTACTTTAGTATTATAAAAACCCAGTGTAAACCCCCTTTTTGCAGCAACATGAGCTGTTATAAGATCACGAACTTCATCAACAGATAGCTTAGTGGAAAGTGTATAATTTTCAACAGGTAAATATTTTGTCCACTTCATTTTTATGGTATAGTCTTATTTCCAGGTTCCAGCGGGGCAGCGGCCATTACAGCAGCCCGGAACAACGAAAAATCGCTGCGGTTATATAAATTGAATGTAACTTCTCCGTAAATAGTACTGTAGGTAGGAAACCTGTCCAGCCAGCTCATAAGGTTTGCGTAAGTGCCTTTGCTCAGTTTTTTATTTTTCAACAGCTCTTCCTGGTATTTTCGCAGGTAGCAGCAGGTTAAACCACGTTCAAATTCTATAAACTCTGTCACATATTTTTTATAGTAACCACCTTCATCATCATATTCAGCTATCTGCACCACATCATGAGACACATCGTATAAATTGGATGTGGTAGTGGTGAGTACGGCATCGCTTACCGGCTGGTTATTTTCCAATGCGGCTGCAACGGGTTTAAAATACATCCAGGCAGTGTCCAGTTTTTTCTGGCAGGCTTCGTAATAATCCCGTTTGGCACCGGCTCTTTGCGAAGCATCTAATCTTTGCATGCATCTTGATACACGAAAGATGGTTAAGGTAAGACTGAAAATGATGGCAATAATGGCAAAAGGCTTTTTCATTGGTTCGTTACTGCGGTAAAATTGGGAATGTTTTATTTAAAGAATTATTCAATGCTCAATAAACTTGCATTATATCATACTTTGTACCTCTTTTATAAATGGTACAACATTATAAAGGCTCTTGTCTTTTATTGAACATTGAGCGTTGAACAATGATTATTGAACATTTTCCTTGTCCATAATCAAATGTTCAATACCAAGCCCTTAATCATTCAGTTTCAACACTGCCAGAAACGCCTCCTGTGGTACTTCCACATTACCGATCTGCTTCATTCTTTTTTTACCTTCTTTCTGTTTTTCCAGGAGTTTACGTTTACGGCTGATATCACCACCATAACATTTTGCAGTTACATCTTTACGCATGGCGCTGATGTTCTCTCTCGCAACCACTTTGGCGCCAATGGCTGCCTGTATTGCAATCTGGAATTGCTGTTTAGGTAATAGTTCTTTTAATTTTTCGCAGAGCTTACGGCCAAATTCGTGTGCACGTCCACGATGGATCAATGCACTTAAGGCATCCACTTTTTCGCCATTGAGTAAAATATCCATTTTCACAATATCACTGGCCCGGTATTCTATCGGGTGATAGTCAAATGAGGCATAACCTCTCGTCATGCTTTTTAATTTATCATAAAAGTCGAATACAATTTCTGTCAAAGGCATTTCAAAACTTAATTCCACCCTTGTGGGCGTTAAATAACTCTGGTGCGTAAGCACACCACGTTTGGTAATACACAGGGTCATGATATTGCCGATATATTCCGGTTTGGTAATTATCTGTGCCCTGATAAATGGTTCATCAATATGATCGATCCTTGTAGGGTCGGGCATTTCGGTGGGATTATTTATTTTGACTATTTCTTTTTTAACTGTGGTGGCAATAAAGCTTACGTTGGGTACAGTGGTAATTACCGTTTGGTTAAATTCTCTTTCCAAACGCTCCTGGATAATTTCCATGTGCAGCATACCTAAAAATCCGCAACGAAAACCAAAGCCCAGTGCCTGTGAGGTTTCCAATTCAAAAGTTAATGAGGCATCATTCAATTGCAGTTTATCCATACAATCCCTCAACTCTTCAAACGCATCTGTTTCCACAGGGAATATACCGGCAAATACCATCGGCTTCACATCTTCAAAACCCTGTATGGCTTCGCTGGAACCATTTACCGTAGTGGTAATGGTATCACCCACTTTTACTTCCTTGGCATTTTTTATACCGGTGATAATATAGCCCACATCCCCTGCCTTCACTTCATTCTTCGCCTCCATGCCCAGTTTTAATATACCCACTTCATCGGCACCATATTCCAGGCCGGTATTGCTGAATTTAATTTTATCGTTCTTTTTAAGTGTACCATTAAAAATTCTGTAGTACACAATAATTCCCCTGAAGGAATTGTACACACTATCAAAGATCAGTGCCTGTAAAGGTGCTTCCGGATCGCCCTGTGGCGCAGGGATACGTTCGATAATGGCGGTTAGGATCTCTTCGATACCAATACCGCTTTTACCACTGGCGAGCAAAATATCTTCGGGTTTACAACCAATCAGTTCAACGATCTGGTCGGTCACTTCGGGTATCATGGCCCCGTCCATATCAATTTTATTGATGACAGGAATGATCTCCAGGTTATTTTCAATAGCGAGGTACAGGTTGCTGATTGTCTGTGCCTGAATACCTTGTGAAGCATCCACCAAAAGCAGGGCGCCTTCGCAGGCGGCCAGCGCACGGCTCACTTCGTAACTAAAATCCACGTGGCCGGGGGTATCAATCAGGTTGAACACATATTCCACACCTTTCCACTTATAGTTGATCTGGATGGCATGGCTTTTAATGGTGATGCCTTTTTCCCTTTCCAGGTCCATATCATCCAATACCTGGGCCTGCATATCCCTTTCGCCAATGGTATGGGTAAATTCCAACAAACGGTCGGCAAGGGTACTTTTTCCGTGATCAATATGGGCAATGATGCAAAAGTTTCTGATATTCTTCATGTAAATTCTCCTCTTTTTAAGAACGGCAAAAGTAGCTTAAAAAGGTGGATTTTGAGCGGGTGTGGGAAAAGGGGAATATTGGGAGAAAGCGGACTGAAATCCGAAGCACTTATTCATATGACTATTTTCAATAAATTGCATTGCTGCAATGGTAAATATAAACGTAACCGGGTATACACAGATGCGACCATTACTAATCATAACGCTATTTACCATTTTCTCCTGCAATCAGGTGCACATGGCAAAGCATGAGACAAAGCTTATTTTAAGCGGACAAAAATTAACTTCAATTCCAGACTCTGTTTTTGACAAAACTGACCTTACTTATTTAGATTTAGGCAGCAGCAATATAGTTTTTTATCCGCCCTTTTCGGCAATGGAAGATAGCAATGCAAATAGTATTTCAGAACTTCCAGTCAAAATTGAGCAACTGATAAATTTAAAGACACTAATCCTTAATTCCAATAAGCTAACCACTTTACCAAATTCTATCACTAAATTGACAAGCCTTGAAGTACTTGATCTCTCAAAAAATAAAGAGCTTGACATTGCAAAGGAACTTGACAAGCTAAAGGAAATAACTAATCTTAAAGTATTGAAAATTGTTGATGCAGAACTTAGAAAAGATGATTATCAAACCATTGAAAAGGCATTACCCGGTATAAAATTAATTGTAACTATTCCTGAATATTTTGACAGCCTTAAGTGACAGTACGGGTGACAATAAAGATTTGGAGGTAGTTTGTTGGTGGTTTTTTAACTTTTAGCATCAGTGGAAATACTTAACTATAGATTTTTCTATTTCAGTAGTCGGGCTTTCCGGAGCATAATTTTAATCCTGATGGGAAATCATCCATGATCAGGCGATAGCTGCATGATTGATCTCTTATACCGATTGGGAACCGGGGTTCTCATAATTTCAGGTGTTTTATTTGCTATTACTTTTAAGAATTTACCGCGATATTAGCCCGAAAAAAAATCGAATGATGGCAGGCGAGTGAATTTTTAAACCCATCGGCTCCTGCATTATAACGGAAAAAACTTTTCGTCATCTACCGTAAACAAATTGGTAGATACACAATAATTTGAACCAGCCATACGACCGATTGCTTTCAATTTAGACTGATTGATCCTAAAATTATTTTCTAAAAGTTCGTCTGAAATATATAAGTGCCTTACGATTCCGATAACCAGCTTTGAAATTCCAACTTCAACTACCTTAAAAGTTTCGCACTCAAATGATACCGGTGACTCTTTTACACGAAATGGTTTTACGGTGTGACTTTTTTCTTTTGTAAGTCCTGAATATTCAAATTCAGATACACCATAGTCTAAAACAGTTGCTGCCTTTGCCATCCTGACTGCCATTGCTTCATTGACAATGTTAATGACAAATTCGCTTTTCGCTACTTCAATAATGTTTGTGAAAGTATCTTTATTTTTCCTATCTGGTTTTATTCCGGCCACGGAAAAAGACAATGCCATTGGGTTATGACCTACTATATTAAAATACGAAAATGGTGCAAGGTTACAGCTACCATCCGGTGAAATAGTGGACACCAAAGCAATCGGCCGGGGCACAACTGTTCCGGTTAATAATTTGTAACGTACATCAAAAGGGATTTCTTCAATATTAATTTCCATTGTTTAGCTCGTTTAAGGATTCAACAAAAGCATTGGCTACCAATAAATCCTGTTCAAAGTTTCCGCCGGATACACCAATACCACCAACAAACTGGTCATCAAGTTTTAAAGGCAAACCACCTTCCAGCATACAGGCATCCCCGGGTACCTGCTGAATTGCCTGAGCCAAAACAGGTACTTTTTCTGTAATCGTTCTTAAAATATGCGATGGACACTTAAACAAAAAAGCAGTTTTCGCTTTTAACAACGAAACTTCATTGGTAATGAAATTTGCCCCATTCATTCTGCTTTGGTATACAATATGTCCGCCCTCATCTATAACAGTCAGGCAAACAGCAACGTTTTGTTCATTGGCAATTTTAAGGGCTTTAATTCCGGCGGCAATGATGTTTTCAATTTCAATTTTCATCTTTATTGTTTTATATTTGTGTCAGTATTATTTACATAATGTCAATACTATTGACAAATATACAGCCGATAAAATGACTTTTCCAAATGAATGATGAAAAAAATATTTCGGGACTGATACATCACCTGTCAAGACAGCTGACTAATTCATCCAATCAAAAATGGGCAGACATTGGCTACCCTGACATAAGAACAACTCACGTAAGCATACTGCTCCGTATTGATACAAAAGAAAATAATCACAATATGGTAGCCAAACAATTGGGAATTTCACGACAAGCCATTTCAAAACTAAATCACGAATTAATTGAAAATGGCTATTTGACCGCAAGTCCCACAGAAAACAATAAAAAGTCTGAAACTCTTTCATTGACAAAAAAAGGGCATCAATTTTTAGAAGATTTCAAAAAAGCAAACCAGGACCTGGAAAAAGCATTCATAAAGATTCTTAACAGAGACCGGTTTCATGAATTTAAGTCTGCATTGTTAACTCTTGACAATTATTTCAAGACCAGGTAGGGTAAAGCTGAACGATGTGCCGCTAAAATGAACCGCTTAAAAAACAAACCAGTTCTTCTCCCCTGTTCACGCAGCTTTCCAACTTTTAAAAAGTTGAAAACCTTACCCCTGCAATCCCTTAATTTTGCCCCGTTTCAAAACACTTTACTATGAAGAAAATAATGCTCCTCGGCTCCGGCGAATTAGGAAAAGAGTTAGTGATCGCTTTAAAGCGTTTAGGCCAATACGTTATATCCGTGGATAGTTATAATGATGCACCGGCACAACAGGTGGCAGATGAAAGAGAAGTGATCAATATGCTGGATGGCGCTGCGCTGGACAGTATTGTAGCCAAACATAGCCCGGATATTATTGTGCCCGAAATAGAAGCCATCCGCACCGAGCGGTTTTATGATTATGAACAACGGGGCATTACTGTGGTGCCCAGTGCCAAAGCAGCTAATTTTACCATGAACCGTAAAGCCATCCGTGACCTGGCAGCAAAAGAACTGGGCTTAAAAACAGCGCAATACGAATATGCCAATAGTTTGGAAGAACTGATAGCTGCCACCCAAAAAGTAGGTATTCCCTGTGTGGTAAAACCATTGATGAGTTCATCAGGTAAAGGGCAAAGCGTAATTAAAACCACAGCAGATATTGAAAAAGCCTGGGCCTATGCACAATCGGGCAAACGGGGCGATCAGACCGAAGTGATAGTAGAAGCATTTGTACGCTTCAATTCCGAAATAACTTTACTTACCGTAACACAACAAAACGGCGATACTTTATTTTGCCCGCCGATTGGCCATCGCCAGGAACGTGGCGATTACCAGGAAAGCTGGCAGCCAGCCGCTATTGCATCCGGCCAGTTAACTACCGCACAACAAATGGCGGAAAAAGTGACGGCCGCATTAACTGGCGCCGGTATCTGGGGCGTTGAATTTTTTCTGGCGGATGACGGTGTTTATTTTTCAGAATTATCTCCCAGGCCGCATGACACCGGCATGGTAACCCTGGCCGGCACACAAAATTTTTCTGAATTTGAATTGCATGCCCGTGCCATACTGGGCTTACCAATTCCTGCCATTACGCTGGAACGTGTGGGCGCCAGCGCTGTGATACTGGCAGATAAAGATGGTACTGCCCCCAGGTACACCGGGCTTGAAAAAGCTATGGCACATGCACAATCTGATATCCGCATTTTTGGCAAACCCGTTACCCGCCCATACAGGAGAATGGCTGTGGCACTGGCTTATGACGCTTTGGGCAGCGATGTACAGGAAGTGAAAGAAAAAGCTATTGCAATTGCAAAGGAAGTAACCGTGGAGTAAGTTACTGCTTAGCAGCTTCACCGGGCATACTGCTCCGGCTTAATAATACCATTAAACCATTTTGACATGTAAGGACATTTAGGGTTCCTGAATGTTTTCTTGAATGCCTTATGCCTATAGGATTAAAATATTACCTGTTGGTCGGTCCTCATTTTACCCTCTTTCCTTGCCGTATCCCCGATAAACAAAGGTTTAACTATTCCATAAATCAGAAAGATTAGAAAGACCGCCTAAAAAGTTTTACCTTTATATAAATCTGCCGAAATCCCTCAACACTTTTTCCCCAGATATTAACTCTACTATCCTTCAGCTTAACAGCTCATTTTATCACTAAACAACAGTACAATATGGCGGAAACATGGAATAAAAAAGAAAGAGAAAAGAAAAAACAACAAAGTAAAAGAGAGAAGAAAGAAAGAATGCAGGAACGCAAGGAGAATCCTAAGGCAAAAAGCATGGATGATATGATGGCCTATATTGACGAGAATGGCAACATATCTGCAACACCTCCCGATCCTAAAAAAATGCGCAAGATCAAACTGGAAGATATCGAGATTGGTGTACCAAGACAAGGCGATATAGATCCGGCTGACTTAATAAGAACAGGAACAGTTACCTTTTTTAATGGTGCTAAAGGATATGGTTTTATAAAAGATATTGAAACAGGAGAAAGTGTTTTTGTGCACATCAATGCATTAAAAGACGAAGTGAATGAAGGCAGCAAAGTAACATTTGAAGTGGAAATGGGCCCCAAGGGTGCCAACGCTATCAATGTGAGAAAAGCCCCTTAATTTTTCTGCCACATATTTTATTGAAAGGTTGATCAGTTGATACTGTCAGCCTTTTTTGTTTTTACCAGCTTCCACAAATCGATCCATAATGTACTTACCAATGCAGTGCCGGCGCAAATACCAATGGTTACAGAAGGCAGTGTATGTAAACGGAATAAATTTTGTATAAACGGAACATATAATAACATGGCAATAAAAGCCAATGTAATACCGGTGATCAATGGTACCAGGTTATTTTTATAGCGAATGGTTTTAAATACCGTGTACACAAATGAGCGGTTGACCAGCGTAAGAAAAATATTACTGAATAAAAGCGTAACAAAAATAATTGTGCGGATAGTGGTTTCATCACTGCCCTGCTGCATGTAATAATAACCAATAGCAAGGCAACCTGCGGTTATCATCAAACCCTGTATAATACTCAGCAATAATTGTTTTAAAGATAAGAACGATGTACCTGCACGCAATGGCTTACGTTGCATGGTACCGGGCTCCATCGGTTCGTTTTCGTAAATGATAGAACAGGTGGGTCCCATAATTAATTCTAAAAAGATAACATGTACCGGCGAAAAAAAATCGGTGAACTTCCACAATAACAGCAACGGTAATGTTACGATTAAAATGATGGGGATATGAATGGACACAATGTATTGAATGGCTTTTTTAAGGTTGTCGTAGATCTTTCTGCCCAATGCCACTGCATCAGTCATATGTGCCAGGTCATCGTCGGTAAGAATTAATGAAGCGGCGCTCCTGGCCACTTCGCTGCCACGCAGCCCCATGGCAATACCAATGTGTGCGGCTTTTAATGCAGGGCCGTCATTAACACCATCGCCGGTCATCGCCACTACTTCACCATTTTCTTTCAGCGCATCAATCACTTTTAATTTTGCTTCGGGAAACATCCTGGCATAAATATTTACCTGCTGCACTTTTTGTTGTAAAACTTCTTTACTTAAATGCAATACTTCCTGCCCTGTCAATACTTCACTGTTATGATCTAATTTAATTTGCCCTGCAATAGCCAATGCTGTTTCGGCATAATCTCCCGTGATCATTTTTACAGAAATACCAGCTTCCCTGAATGTTTGTATGGTGTGCATGATATTTTCTTTTGGAGGGTCCTGGAAGGCGATCAATCCTAAAAATTCAAATTCAAATTCCTCCTGGGATACGGGCCATTTTTTTTCTGTCCATTTTCCCTTTCCCACGCCTAAAACACGATAGCCTGCTTTTGCATAAGCCAGTGATTGTTCTTCAATATGTTTTAATGCAGCGATTGATAAATTACTTTGCCTTAAAATTCCTTCGGGGCCGCCTTTGGCTGCAATGATGATTTCGCCGGTGTTATCTTTAAAAATATGGGTCATCATGGGTGGCTTACCACCAATGGGATATTCATGTATTTGTTCAAATGATTTTCGTTTATCTGTTGCCGTAATGTTTTCATACAATTGATGAATCGCTTTTTCCATCGGATCAAAAGGATTGGTTTCGCTGCTCCACATGGCGTATTCAATAAGGGTTAACGGCAACGGTTCCTTGTCTTTTACCGGAACAGATAATTTTGACACCGCATCGTACAAATAAGCAATGCTCATTTTATTTTGTGTAAGCGTCCCGGTCTTGTCGCAACAGATCACCGTGGCAGAACCCAATGTTTCCACATACTGCGGTTGTTTTACAATAATATTATTCTTTAATAAACGAAATGCGCCCAGTGCCTGGAAAGTGCTGAAGGCCACAGGAATTTCTTCAGGTAAAATACTCATCGCTAAAGTAAGCCCCTGTAAAAAAGAATGCACAATATCTCCCGACTGGTAATAATTAAAACCTACCACAATTAAAAAAGCGATGACACCTATCCAAACCATACTACGTACAAAAGAACGGATCTGTAATTGCAGGGGTGTTTTTGCAATTGTAATTTCTTTAAGCGATAACCCGATCTTACCGAACATAGTTTTTAATCCTACATCAGTAACTTGTATAGTTGCACTGCCGCTTGTTACCAGTGTTCCCTTGTACACACTGTTCTTATCGCCGGCAGTTTTAGTTACGGCAAATGATTCGCCTGTAAGAATTGACTCATTGATTGAAAAATCATTGGCCGCCATTATTAAACCATCTGCGGCCACTATTTCTCCTTCTTCCAGTAATAGCAGGTCATTCACCACAATATCTTCTGTATCTACGTTTACCATTACCCCGTTGCGCAACACTTTTGCCTTGGCTGCGGATATTTTTTTTAATGCCTGTACGGCATTCTTGCTCCTGTATTCCTGGAATAATGAAATACCGGCCACAATAAATATTGATACCAGCATAATGATACCTTCCTGGTACTGCCCCACCACAAAATAAACAATGCAGGCTGCCAGTAAAATAATGAACATAGGTTCCAGCACTATTTCTTTTAATACCTGCAGCAGCACACGGTCTTCCTGCATTTCAAGTGTATTGCTGCCGTGATGGCGGCGGCTTACCATTACCTGTTCATCGGTTAAACCCTTAGCATTATTAACAGCATTGTTCATATAAGCAATTTAAGTTTTTTAGTCAATTATTTTATGACCAGCATAATCACCATGGATGAAGTAAATCAGTAAAAAGGTGGCACATGCTGCTGTGCCACCTTTTTATTATCAATCATCATCTTTTTCTTTTGTTGTATTCCCTTCTTCGTTTACATGCTGCTGGTTTACCAGATTCCCGTTCCTGATCTCAGTATGCCTTATCTGTCCGCCGTAATAGCCGGTACGTGCCATTGCGGCAAAGGAAATAACCGATATAATAAAAGTGGCAATAAAAATCATGCCTGCGGTTTTACGCTTCAGCCAGGCAAATATTACCGCCACCAATGCTACTATACCTGTAATGCCCATCAGCCAGATAGCAATACCGGCAGCTTCTTCATGCAATTCAATAATGGCTTCAGAAACGCCGGGTAATTTTTCAACCGCTTCTTCAGCCGGCTCACCGGTTAAATAAACCGGTACTGCAATTATTGCCATAGCACCTAAAATAATAGCTGCTATTGATTTGATATGATCTTGTTTTTTTATAATGCCCCATAATAGAAGGCAACTGCCAATCAATGTTCCTATCACAGGAAAATGATTGAGCAGCAAATGAAAGTGTGCTGTATTCATTGCTGAAAATTTAAAGTTTAAAAAATGTAGTCACTTAAAATAAAATCAGCAAAAGCGGGGAGGTTGCCAGATGGCATCAGCATACCGGCAGGGAAGCAATAAATTAACATACGTGCCAAAAGAATTGGTAGTACTAACCGGCCGGGTTAATAAGGTGAAATTTAAATCGGGGATAATTGAAACGAATGAACCTGCTGCTGTAACGACAGCAGATGATTTGAAAGGCAGCCGGCTATCTTCTTTGGCATCTTTGTCGGTGCCATCTTCCCGGCTATAATGCATAAACAGGAATTGAGTTAATTGAATGGCCTTGTTTTCTTCACGGTGATCGTAATAATGCATTACCAGCAATGGCAATTTAAGTAATTCCCCAACTGCCGTTGCAGAAAAAACATATACCGCCATTAATAGTATTGCCGTTATTTTTTTTACTTTCACCAGTCAAAGTACCGGAAATATTCAAAGACTACAAATGATTACAATCATTTTGCAGAATATTTTAAAATTCTTAACAGCTGCCGGAATATATTAAATTACAACACAGGGTTTTGACTGATTATTTTTTCCATCACCATAAATTCCAATGGTTGTAAGTGTTTACCTGATTCGCCATCTTCAATAAATGGTTTTCTTTCGCCCGTATCACCATAGCCATGGCGTTGGTACCAGTTGATCAGTTCTGTTCTAACACTGATAACCGTCATGTACACCGCTTTGCATTGTACCAGTAAAGCATATTCTTCAGCAGCCTGTAATAACTTTTTACCAATGCCTGCGCTTTGTAAATGCGGAGATACGCTTAACATACCCAGGTAAATTTTATCACCATGTTGCTGCAGGTTTACACAACCGGCAAGTTGCTCATCATTGGTATATTTCAATAATACACTCCCTTGCTGTTGTAGTACTTCCAGTAAATGGCTTTCGCTGGTACGTACGTTGCCTGCAATAAGGTGTGCTTCTGTTGTCCAGCCTTGTTTGGAAGTTTCGCCACGATAGGCGCTGTTGAGTAATGCTGTTATTGCAGCAGCATCTGCAATTGTTGCAGTTGCAATATTTTTGTCTGAGAATTTAAAACTCATCATATAAAATTTGAAATAATCCTGCAGATAAGAAATATCTCTCTGCGACTTCTGCGTTATCTGCGGGGGGATCAGCTATAAAAATCAATCAGCTGTCCAAAATAACTTTCGTCCCAACCTTCTGTAAAATCTTTATATACTTCATCAGGAATATTAGTATGCAGCAGTTCGGCTGAAGTACCTTGTTTATGCGGATGCAATTTGATCGTAACAATTGATGCTTCTTCCTGCCCATCGAAATACCATTGCTGCACAATCTTTTTACCTTCTTCAAAAGCAATATTCATACCCACTATACTACCCTCCCACATAGAAAATTCGCTACCGGGTTCGGTACTCATTTCCGCATCTTCACCGGTCCATAATTTTATGGTATGCGGCAGGGTTAAGGCTAAATACACTTCTTCGGGCTGCGCCGGTATAATATAGTATTTTTTAAAGTCTTTCATTTTTAAAATTAGCATGTAAAGATAAAAGCGTTTCTCCAATTGCAATAATAAATACTGCTGCTGCCTGCAGAAAGCCTAACTTGTTCAGCTTAAATACTGGAATGACCAACACCTTTGACCTGCTGATTGATAGTTACCTGGATAATAATATTGGCGTGGATACCGGCTTTTTAAATGCAGCACTCTGCAAAGGACTGCAACAAAATATCCTGCAACTGCAAAAAGACGACCTGATGACTGTCGCAGGTATTGGTAATGATGAAGTGAAAGATGCCAGGCAGAAAATGCGGGGCGATAAAATTTACTGGATGGATAAAAGCCATAACAATATTTTTGAACAGGAATTTTTACAACGGGTGGAAGATTTTATTGAATACCTCAACCGCACCTGCTACACCGGTATTAATGGTTACGAATTTCATTATGCGGTTTATGAAGAAGGTAGTTTTTATAAACGCCATAAAGACCAGTTCAAGAATGACAGCGATAGAAAATATTCGCTGATCAGTTATTTAAATAACGACTGGCAGGAAGAAGACGGCGGGCAATTAGTAGTATACCAAAACGATACCGCACAAAAAATACAACCACAATCTCAGACTTCTGTATTTTTTAAAAGTGATGAAATGGAACATGAAGTAGCACAATCCAACCGCAGCAGGATGAGTGTTACCGGCTGGCTGAAAAGAACTTAATACCATCTGCATTATAAATATTCAGTTATACCTGTTGCCAGTCGGTCATTATCTTTTACATTGGTGATTTTGGTATTTCTTTCACCGATCTGTTGCCGCCACATGGCATAATACAATCCTTTCAGTTGCAGCAATTGCTCATGTGTTCCGGTTTCTGTAACCCTGCCCTTTTCCAGTACGTAGATCATACTGGCATTCATGATGGTTGATAAGCGATGGGCAATAGAAATAATGATCTGTTGCTTTTCTGCCGCAATAGCATTGATAGTTTCGGCAATGGCTTCTTCGGTAATGGAATCCAGCGATGCCGTAGCTTCATCAAATATCAGTATCTGTGGTTTTCTTAAAAGTGCCCGTGCAATAGACAACCGTTGTTTTTCGCCACCGGATAGTTTGGTACCGCCCTCTCCCAGCACTGTATCCAGGCCTTTCGGGCTTTTTATTAAATTATAGGACGCAGATTTTTGTAACGCCATGATCATCTCTTCTTCTGTGGCAGCAGGTTTAATAAATTGCAGGTTTTGCCTTACGGTGCCTGCAAACAATTGCGTATCCTGTGTTACAAAACCAATCTGCCTTCTTACTTTGTTATAGCGTATATCCTTAACTGATACATTGTCAAAATAAATGTCTCCGGTAACCGGTGAGTAAAGCCCCACCAGTAATTTTACCAGCGTGGATTTGCCGGAACCACTGGGGCCAACAAAAGCAATGGAATCCCCCACACTTGCCTTAAACGAAATATTATCAATGGAATTTTCTGTTGCCGTTTTATGCCTGAACACCACATTTTTAAATTCAAGGGTTTCCACGTTACCTACTTCAATCGGTTCTTCGGGGCGCATTTCAACAGGTTTTTGCATCAGCAGGTCAAAGTTTTGCAAGGATGCTTCTGCTTCACGATAAGCCAATATAATAGTGCCCAGGTCCTGCAATGGCCCGAAAATATAATTCATGATAAATTGCATGGAGATCAGTTCTCCCGCTGTAAGTACTTTTCTGAAAATAAGCCAGAGCAAAATAAAAAGTATGGATTGCTTGAGTAAATTCAGGGTAACATCCTGCATAAAACCAAGGCTGCGTACTTTTTTTACCTTCATCATTTCCAGGTTAAAAATATTTTGAGTAAATGTTTTTAACCTTCTTATTTCAGGGTATGTAAGGCCCAGGCTTTTCACCAATTCTATATTGCGCAATGATTCTGTGATATTGCCGGACATGATGGCATTCTCCCTGAAAATTTTCCGCTGAATGGTTTTTATTTTTTTACTCAGCAAACCGGTAAGCCCGCCCAGCAACACCACGCCTATTAAAAATACAGGTATCAATGCCCAGTGTTTTGTAATGGCATAGTAAATAAGAAAGACCAACCCTACTACAGTGGAAAAAAGAATATTGATAAATGAACTGAGAAAATTTTCAGTATCCCTCCTGGTCTTTTGCAGAATGGAAAGTGTTTCGCCGCTTCTTTGTTCTTCAAATTCCTGGTACGATAAACGCAATGTTTGTTTAAGCCCGTCATCAAAAACGCTCTTACCAAATTTTTGTACCACCAGCCGCAAAAAATAATCCTGGAAAGCCTTAGCCAGTTTGGCTGCAAATGCAATTCCTATTGCCAGCAGTAAAAGCCACAAGATACCCGTTACCAGTTCTTTTTCAGTTTTATTTTCCGGGTTCAAAGCATAGCCATCAATGATCTTTCCAAAGATCACCGGGTCAAAGAAATTGAGTGCCTGTGCAACAGCCGCCAGCAACATCGAAAAAATGGCCAGCCACCGGTATGGCCTGAGGTATCTCCATAATATCTTCATAAATTATTTTTATTGATCCGTTGAACACCGCAAAATAGTGCATCTGAAAAACTATCAGGATTAAAAATCATCGCGGCTTTAAAAACCACAGTTTGTTTATAACAATAATATGATTTATACAACACCCGCATTTATATTTTTGTTTTGTATTTTGACCACTGTTTATAGAAGTGTTCAAGCAAATTTTTATGACTTTGTCAACCCCTGCTAATACCAGCCCGGGAGAAATGGGCTTATTGGTATCTGACCATATTACTGCAATGCTGGCCTACTGGGATACCAACCAGGTATGCAGGTTTGCCAACAATGCCTATATTGAATGGTTTGGAAAATCCAAGGAAGAAATGATCGGTAAGATCACCATGAAAGAATTACTGGGACCACTTTACGAAAAAAATCTGCCGCACATTAAAGCTGCACTGGCAGGAGAAAAACAGGTTTTTGAGCGGGAAATACCTGTTGCCGGCAAAGGTATCAGGCATTCCCTGGCCACCTATACTCCCCATATAGCAAACAACCAGGTAAAAGGTTTTTTTGTGCATGTTGCAGATGTAACTTATATAAAGGAGCTGGAAGCAAAATTATTAAAATCCAAACAGGAAATGTTGCGCCATGCCATTGAAGCGCAGGAAAAAGAAAGGATCAGCATTGAGCATACCATTAACGAAAATATAAGCCAGATGCTGGTGTACAGCAAACTATTGCTCAGCCATAATAAGGCAAAATCCGACCCGGATCTGAATGATAAAGTACTGGAATCAATCAATCATGCTATCAGGGAGTTAAAGTTACTCAGCCTTAATCTTACTCCTGCTGCTATCAAACATTTTGGATTTATCATTGGCACAGAAGATTATATCGAGAACCTTAAATCGGAACACCCTGTTGCTATCGAATTTGAATACAACGACAAAAAAATTGAAGCCCTCGCCATGGAGGATAAGCTTTCTGTGTTTCGTATCATCCAGAATTTTATACTCCTGATGCTGCGTAACCCGGTTGCCAAACATATCGGCATCCGCTTAAACTATAATAAGCCGCACCTGGGTTTAACATTAAGCCATGATGATACCAATTTTTTATTGTCAGAAACCAGTAATGAATTCATGGATATTGAACAACGGCTTGAATATTATGGAGGCAAAATGAGGGTACAAAAAACTGCTGAAGCCATAATTTTCCAGATCGATATTACAATAGATGATACAGAAAAAAATGCGGTAACATAGTCCCTCTCGTTAACATTCGTTTAGGAACGCTCATTGCTTTTACCCGCTAATTTCGGGATAGTTATTTTACCAATTATTATTGTTATGAAACTTATCCCCGTTGCTGTATTGCTATGCTGCCTGTCCTGCAATCAACATGCAAAAGAAAATGATACAGCACCGGTTACTGTTGCTACACCGGAAATTAAACCTGTAACAGAAGACTCATTAACTTTAAAATTACGCAGCGCCGTTACAGCCATTGAAACAAATGAACTGCAGCAAACCAGTACAATAAGGTCATTGGCAATAGACAGCATCAGGCATGAAATGATCTCATTAAAAAATTATTATACCACGCAGAAAGAAATTCTTACCAAAAGCATGAAATACTCTACTGATAAAGATAAAACCGCAAGGGCGCTGGCTTACCTGGATAAAATGGCGGCGCAATCTTCAGCAAAGCCGGACGTATATAAAGTACAATTTCACCTGGATGCATTACTGGCCAATTCCACCAGGTATAATGAGTTGCACACCAAATTCCTTAAAGAAGACCTTTCTGAAATAAAACTGGTATTCCCTTGATCACATGCAGGCATCCCTGAGCATTTTCATGTATACCAGTCCTTTTTTTCTTGCAAAATCAATATTGTCGCCGGGAATATTTTCAGGGTCTTTATAATTTTCCAATGCTTTGTCTATGCTTGACTCACGCAACAAGTGCAGCATCGGGTAAATGGAACGATTGGTATAATTAGCGGCATCTTTTTCCACTGCGTTGGCAAACATATACAAAGGATGAAAACTGGCCAGCTGGTAAATTCCCTCATACCCTTTTGCTATCAGCATATCTTCTGCATCCGCCACCAGGTCGAGATAGTCGTCAAAAACTTCAAATGATTGCGGAAAAATAAGGAAGCTGGTCTCAATGGTTTTTTCATCATCCAGCCTTATTGCTTCATCCAGCAATGCCGCAAGGCATACCACGGCATCATCACTGTTTTCAACTGTATAAAAAACGCTTTGTTGCTTTACCACATTAGCGGCAAAGGGGCAAAAGTTGCACCCCACCACCACATCATTGATCCATCTTTTTGTCTGCTCAATGGCATCTGTTGTTTCAATCATTTTCTGTGCTTAAGCATTAAAGCTACGGGTAATTACTGATTTTGCTTGCGGCCGATATAAATAGCCGTTAAAATAAAAAAGCAGCCTGCTGAGAGGCTGCCGTAGTGCTGGTTTTCCTTAATTATTTTGCAATGGTATAGTTTTTCCTGCTGTTATCAGCCGGGTTTATCACTTCAAGTATATACATTCCTTTGGGTAATTCGCCAAGGCCGGCAATACTTATTTGATTGGTGCCTGCAATTAATTGCTGTTGCTGCATCTTAATTGTACGCCCTGATATATCACTCAGCCTCATAACTGCCTGCCCTGCATTTTTAACGGTTACGGTTACCTGTATTTTTTCAACAAACGGGTTGGGCCATACTTTTACTTCAGCGCTTTTTGCAGCAACGGCTGTGGTATTGCTGTATTTAAAACTGCCGTTGTTATCATACAATTTTACCCTGTAGTATAAAGTACCGTTGTATTGCAGGTTGCTGATGTCATCTTTGCCATTATAATTAGTTTGCAGTGCAGCATTGCCTGCGGCTGTAACAGTAATACCGGTCTTTATAAAATTACTATTATTAAAACTGCGTTCCACTTCAAAATAAGCGGTATTGCTTTCGTTGAATGTAAACCAGTTTAATACAACTGTATGGTCATTCAATACTGTTGTTAAGCTGATATTATCCACGGGCAAGATTACCGCCCAGCCAACTACGTAGGTTGCGGGGCTTGCATCCATCTTACCTGCTGCATCTATATAAGCATATTTAAATGAGGTAGAACTACCAGCCGCCATTGCAGTAAGAATTTTTATCTTCAGCAATGCAGGATCGTAGTTGATGATTTTAAAAGGATTGTTCACCGATGGAGCTGTAACACCATCTGCCCCAAATTTTATCTGTGCATTATTGTACCAAAGTTGTGTATTAACAGGTAGCTGTGTAATTGCAGCAGTTTTACCACTTAAAGAACCACCTGCGGCATAATCTTCGGGATCACTTCCTTTTAACGGGCCGGGGCTACCCGGTGTGCCTGTACCATTAAGGGTAACAAATGTTCCCACCGGTGTTGGAACAATTACATAAGACTGATCAACGCTTTCGGGTAATCTTTCAATACCAAAATTAATATTGGTGATATCTGTTGCTGCGACTGTAAAAACAGCGCTGGTGCCATTTACACTGGCATCGGTACCCGTATTGGGCGTACCGTTAAATTCGCCTGTATTTACCCAACCTGCAGGCAAACTTACTGCCGGGGCAGCTGCACCCTGTACACCAGAAGTTGTGCTGATGTTTACCGTATAGCTGCCTGTAAATACATTGGCAAAACTGTAAGTGCCGTTGGTATTCACTGCTGCAGTGGCAACAATTTTGCCTGCGGCATCAGCCAGGTTAGCATACATTCCGGCAGGCACTATATTCGTACTACCGGTACTGTTATTTACATTACCGCCATTGGCATCGTTAAAAACATTGCCACTGAGTGCCACGGGTTTCTGCAGCGATACCCCAAAAAGCATCATGTCGCCTGACACATTAGGTGAAGATAACCCGAATGGATTTGTAGCACCAACTGACCATACCGGGTAAACGCCTTCGGATGGACTTACTACCGCAGAACCATTACTTACCCTTCCCCCGTCTCCTCTTACATACACTTTTAGAGTGATGGAAGTGATATTGGTTCCTGAAGCCAGCACACTACCGCTAGCCGCATACCTGTTAACACCATTCAATGCCGAACCTGCAGAGCTGGACCCGAGCCAGGTGGCGGCATTATTTATTTGTGTGGAGGTAACACTCAATTGTGTGTTGCCGGATAACTTGCTCAGGCTTACATTACTGCTGACCAGGTCAAATTCAGTAGTAAAACCCATATCATAGTTTTTTCCTGACTTTGTAAAATTTACCGTGCCACCCAGGCCAACGATCTGCAACACGGGATTAGCAACCGGTGTATTAAAAGTGATGGTAAGATCGCCGTAATATACTCTTGCATTTAAGGCTTTCTGATTTACTGTTGCAGCATTGATCAATGCATCTGTACAATTGAACAGGCTGATACTGCGGTCTGTAGCCACATTCATTCCTGTACCCGCAGTTGCAGTGCTGCAGGATGTAAACATATTGTTAGTCGGGTTACCGATACCGTTCATTAAAGAGTATAAGGCTGATGCACCTATCGGGCTATTTGCAGCTGCGGTAAGATTACCTCCAAAACTCATTCCGTGATTATTGGATAATCCTTCAACAGCACCCGGTGCGTATTGCTGGTTAGACAATGAATAGGTTACCGTTGTTGCCGGTGAAATACTGGTGGTACCACCCTGGTACAGGGTAACCGTTTGCGAAGTTGTTACAGGGCCATTGCCTGCTGGACCACCGCCGGTGCCCATTTTAAGCACGGTTTGCCCGAAAGTAACGGCGCTGGTAGCAGTGAATAAAATGGAAAGTAATAATGTAAATTTTTGTTTCATCCTGACAGATTTTATAAATGACGTAAACCAATTCTTTATTGGCTCCCTATTGTCCAGTTCTGTGCCAAAACAAAAATGTATAGTAAAGTGCTGATTGCAAACAATTTAGATTTTCCTGCGCAACAAGCGTTTTCCATATTCCGGAAAATATTATCCTTTTTCCGGAATATGGAATCAGTCTACTGTGTCTTATACTGTGAATATCGCTTTCCTTATTGCTGTTGCAGCAATAAGGAATACGATTGTAAAGCAGTCACTACCATTAACCTTAATTAACATTAATGCAAAGTTGGTTAACCGCATTTGTTTACAGTACCCGATAGTTTTGGCTCCTGAAAAACAACAGGTATGAAAAGAATTTTATTATCCGCAATGCTGGTTGTGTTTGTTACAACAGTCTTTGCACAAAAAAATATAGTGAAAGGACGACTGACCGACACACTGCAAAAACAAACAATAGAAAATGCCACAGTGTCTGTAGTAAAGATCAGTGATTCTTCCCTTGCAGGATTTACAAGGACTGACGCACAAGGGAGCTTTACATTAACCAACCTGCCACCGGGGCAATATCGTTTATCAGCATCCATGGCGGGCTTTCATCCGTTATGGAAGACTTTTGAGATTACTACTGAAAAAGAAATTGACCTGGGTAATATTGCAATGAAAGATAAAAGCCTGCTGGATGAAGTGACCGTGCAAAACCAACGGCCACCCGTACAGGTAAATGGCGATACCCTGGAATTTAATGCCGAAGCATTTAAAACAAAACCCAATGCCGTGGTGGAAGACATGCTGAAAAAAATGCCCGGGGTGGAAGTGGATAAAGACGGCACCATAAGAGTGAATGGCCAAAAGATAAGCCGTGTGTATGTAAATGGCAAAGAGTTTTTTGGCAACGATCCTAAAATTGCCACCAGGAATTTAGATGCCGATGCAATTGATAAAGTACAGGTATTTGATAAAAAAAGCGACCAGGCCACTTTTAGCGGTATTGATGATGGCAACAGCGAAAAAGCCATTAACCTGAAATTAAAAAAAGACCGGAAGAAAATGAATTTTGGAAAAGTTACTGCAGGCATCGGAACAAAGGACCGGTACGACGGACAATTTAATATCAATCGCTTTAATGGTGAGCAGCAGCTCTCTGGTATTGGAATGGCTAACAATACCAACCGCCAGGGTTTTACTTTTAGTGATATTTTAAATTTTACCGGCGAAGCACAGAAAATGATGCGTGGCGGTGGTGGCAGAATTGTGATTAACAATAATGGCCCGGCCGATTTTGGTTTACCCGTTCAAGGCATGAACAACAGCGAAGGCATTGCCCAAACCATGGCAGGCGGCATCAATTTTAATACTACCTGGAAAAAGAAAACTGAACTGAACGGCAGTTATTTTTATAACAATATCAACCTGGCGAATGACAAAAGCACCACCAGGCAAAACCTCTCTCCTGTTAATCCCTTTGTGTATAACGAAAACAGCAGCACCAATAAAAAAAGTGAAAGTAACCGCATGAATTTTACTATCGATTCGCAACCGGATTCTTTTAATTCGATAAAATTTACGCCGCAGTTTACCACGCAGCATAATCAATACCGCAGCAATGGCGTTTATCAATCGTTGTTAGCAGGTGATAAATTACTGAACAATGGCTTTACCAATGCCACTACAGATGCAACAGGTTTTAATTACAGCAGTAATCTTTTGTTGCGCCATAAATTTAAAAAGAAAGGCAGAACTTTTTCCTCCAATATCAGCACGGCATATAACGATACTAAAAGCAACGGCACATTACAATCTATCAATAGTTTTTACAACAATGGTACACTGGATAATAAAGACACTTTGGACCAGGTGAATAAGTTACATTCCACCGCAGGCAGTTTCGGCATTAACCTTAGTTATACCGAACCACTTAGTAAAAGGACACTTTTGGAAATGAATAGTTTTTATAATAAAAGTAATGGGGAATTAGACAAAAAAACATACGACCTCAACAGCCGGAACGGCAAGCATGATGTGATGAATGATGCATTGAGCAATACTTTTAAAAGCGACTACACTTATACCGGCGGTGGTGTAAACCTGCGGTCGCAGAAAAATAAAATTACAATGGGCGTTGGTGCCGCCGTTCAATACGCTTCGTTGTTAAGCCGCTTAAAAGACAATAGTAGTATACGCCAGCATTTTACCAATCTTTTGCCTGCCGCCAATTTCAATTATAATTTTACTAAAACCAGAAGCCTGAGTGTGCGGTACACCACCTCTACACAACAACCCACTACTGCTCAATTACAGCCGGTTAAAGATGTAAGCGACCCGTTGAATATCAAAGAAGGGAATCCCAATTTAAAGCAGCAATACCAGCATGACATCAACCTGAATTATTTTACAGCCAGCCCCTTGGCACAACGTAACTTTTTTGCGTACGCTAATTTTAATACATCGCAACATGCTATCGTAAATGCAGATGTGCTGGACCAGTTTGGCACTCGTACTACCACCTACAATAATGTGAACGGCGTGTATAATTTGTTTACCGGCATTGAAGCCGGCTTTAAAGTAAAAAAGTTGAATACCCGTTTTAATATTGGTGCCAACAGCATTGTATACAACAATTATAATTTTTTAAATACTATAAAAAACCGCATTACCAATATTGCTTTTACACCAAGGTTGGGCATCACTTATAATTACAAAGAAAAATTCGACATCAGCACCAGCGCCAGATTTGGTTACAACAAAATTAAATACAGCCTGCAGCCTGCATTTAATGATAATTACTGGCGCAACACTTATGAAGCTGATGCCAATATTAACCTGCCCTGGGATATTTCCATCAACAACGAATTTTCCTACAGCGTAAACAGTGGCCGCAGCCAGGGCTATAATAAAAACGTGACTTTGTGGAATGCTGCCATTACCAAGGGCTTATTTAAATTTAACCGGGGCACGCTGAAGTTAAGTGTGTTTGACCTGCTGAACCAGAACATCGGCATCAGCCGCAATGCCAACTTAAATTATATTGAAGATGCCAGCTACAAAGTGCTCAACCGTTTTTATATGGCCAGCTTTACCTACAACCTTCGTAAGGCGGGCAACAGCGGACCGCAGATCAATGTGCGCATCAACTAAAAAGGTATACCATGATAAACAAAAGGTGATGTGCGACAGCGCAGCGCCTTTTTTATTTGTGCCATAACCAAATTATTTTATTCCCTCATTAAATAAATTCTTAATTTACGAATAGAAATGACGCCTTGGTATTTGTGACTGAGGATGGCGAAGCCGTTTTTGAACCGTTTTAAAATTCAGTAAGAAAAATGGTAGCTGTGATTGGCACAGCGATAAATTCAAAATGTATAACATCAAAGCGTTGATTCTCAATACAACTTTATTTGCCTTATAGCACCTAATAACAAACACACAATTGAGCTGTAACATTATGACGCTCTTTTTCCAATTCATGCCAGCTATTACCGTGACACTACTTTTAGGTTGCGGTAGTCAGTCAGGCGACAAAACTAACAATCCCAAAAAAGATACTGTCATAAGTAACCGCAACAAAGTATTAGTTAACAC
This sequence comes from Ferruginibacter profundus, assembly GCF_054783275.1. Lineage (NCBI taxonomy): Bacteria > Pseudomonadati > Bacteroidota > Chitinophagia > Chitinophagales > Chitinophagaceae > Ferruginibacter > Ferruginibacter profundus. The sequence goes on from NZ_BAAGQW010000001.1 coordinate 1,365,842, forward strand.
GCCCCGAAGCTTTGTAAAGAATTATGGCGTAAACGACAGTAACAAACTATTTGTTTTTGTAGGAGAAAAAATATCAATTGAACCGCTACCTTATCAGCAAGGCTCTATGGACAATGGCTTCAAAGCAAAATACGCAATTCTTAAAAAAGTGTATGGCTACTTTCCGGAAGACACTATTGAATTTGTCACATACGACCATTATGGGTTACCTCCTTTTTCAAAGTTTAAAAATGTACTTCTGTATGTTTCAGCGGACAGCGGAATGTACTATCATCAAAAGTATATATACAACGATGTTTACAAAACTAAAGGCGGACGCTGGGCGGGTGCATATGCAAAAGATGACTATGAACATCCATACAATAAGCGCACAAAAATAAAACCTGTAAAAATTGACTTTGCTAAAAGGGTCACTTATCCGAAAAACGATAAGTATCCCAAACCCTATTTTAAAATAATTGGCGATAGCACCATTGCTGTATACGGCAATTATGTTGACGAACTATTTACCTTAAAAAAAACTGGCATTCTTACATCAAGAGAATTATTCAAAGCCACTCCAGAGCAGGAAGAATTTATGGTAGAATCATTTCAACCAGAACCATCCAAAACTCCGCCAACTGCAGACGATTTAAAATTCCTGGCATTTTGGAAGACATTTACAGCATCAGTAAATGAGCCAGAGCTAACGACCTTCAAAATTATTGCCTTAGATACCTTATTGATTTGCGACAAACTGCGTTCTTCTGACAACTTCATTTATAAATGCTTCAACGAGGTGATTGACGATGAGGTTCGGAAAAGAATTAGTGATAGAACAAAACTTGAATACACATCGGCAGAGGTTGAATTTGCTAACCTTTTCACTTCTACAGCGAAAAAAGAAATCTTGAAAATTGGCAATCAATATCGGTTCAGACAAATGCTGGTAACACGAAGTACCAAGAATAACAATCCTCCGGAAATTGTCTTTAATTTCATAGAGACGAAAAAAGGTTATCGGCTTTATGGCATAGACCATCATTGGTTTAAAGAATGTTGTCAATAGCGCCATAAAGTTAATTACGATGATATGCATAAAACCTCATCATTTTACATGTAATAAAAAGTGGCTTGTTCCGGCTGGCCTTTATTTTTTGCGCTTAACCGCTTAACTTCATCTAAACAAGTTTATAGCAGCGGTACAAGCACCGAACATTCATATCATGCATTACCAGGACCTTGCAGTTAACGAGATTATTCAAAAACAAGTAAAGGCAATACGAAAATTGAAGATTTTAATCTGGATGATTTATACAGCATTTCTATTCTTCATATTTTCTTTACACTTTTTTGGTAAATGGTCAATTACACAAAATCATACAACACAATATGGTGGTGATCCAAATACAAAAAGTACAAAATTAATAAGTGACGAATCGAAACTTTCCTTCGTTAATCAATGCCTGATTTTTAGAGCTATACATGATGATGATACTTATTTTGAAGGAGATATAAAAAACGATGATGACAGACCATATTACTGGAAGATGCTGAATAGTTGTAAATTCACTATTGTCAATCACGTTATGATACTGTTTATCTTTTTTGTTCTTTTAATAGCTATGTATTATTTATTACGAAACTATTACTACCGAAGAGCATGGATGAGGTAACCCAACGAACAATAGCAAACAACAAATACTTTACTCAACAAAAAAAGAAACATGTCAATTACCAAAGAGTCTGAATTAGCCGGAATGAAAAAAGCAAGTGAAGCGGTGGCGCTTACGTTAAAAGAAATGAGAAAATTTGCCCAACCGGGTATAACAACAAAGGAATTGGATAACTATGGCGGGCGGCTCCTTGAAGAGATGGGTGCTAAATCGGCCCCCTATTTAACTTATGGTTTTCCCGGCTATACCTGTATCAGTGTAAACAACGAATTTTGTCATGGCATACCATCAGACAAAAAAATACTCGCCGAAGGCGATTTAATCAACATTGATGTTTCTGCAGAACTGGATGGCTTCTGGTCAGACAACGGAGCTTCATTTGTACTTGGTGAAGACCTGCATCAACACCAAAAGCTTATTGAGGCGTCCAAACAAATTTTACATAAAGCGGTATACAGTATAAAAGGCGGTGTACGCATTGCCGATATTGGCTACCTGATTGAAACAGAAGCCAAAAAACGTGGTTATAAAGTGATCAAAAACCTTACCGGTCACGGAATAGGAAAAAGCCTTCATGAAGAGCCCGGCGAAATAGCAAATTACAGGGACCGTTTTAATACCACCAGGTTTAAGAAAAACTCTGTTGTGGCCATCGAAACTTTTATATCCACAACATCAACATATACCGAAACCCTTAACGATGGCTGGACAATGGTGGGGAACAAAGGAGGCTTTATGGCACAGCACGAACATACCATTGTTGTTACAGAAGGGGCTCCAATTGTACTTACTGCAATGAATGAGATCTGGAACTAAAAAAAATTGCAAAAGATTAATGTTACTGATAAAACAGGAATAGCGGCTTACTTATTACTCTCAATAAAATTACCTGCGGAATGAATAATACGAGGATCTTTAAAACTTCTTTCGCAAGTGTTTATCCGCATTATATTAAAAAGGCGGAGAAAAAGGGCCGTACAAAAGCTGAACTGGATGATATTATATTCTGGCTGACCGGTTATAACAAAGAAACATTACAAAAGCATATCGACAGTAAAACTGATTTTGAAACCTTTTTTGCTGATGCCCCAAGACTAAATCCAAATGTTTCAAAAATCACAGGTGTAATTTGTGGTTACCGTGTGGAAGATATTGAAGACAAACTGATGCAAAAGATCCGTTATCTAGACAAGCTGGTTGATGAATTGGCAAAAAGTAAAACAATGGACAAGATTTTAAGAAAATAAATATTTTAATTAAACAGCCCCCTACCCGATTGAAAAAAATCATTAAGTATACTCTTGGTATAATTCTACTGCTGATCGGCATATTTATTTTTCAAAACTACCCCATATCTTCTGCACCAAAAGATCTCCCCCGACTTGCCGATACCAGCAATATCAGGAGAAATTTAGAAGCGATTATCAATACCCCGAAAAGCAGGAATTATAAAAATATTGATGTGCTTGATAGCATTGCCAATTATATCAGGCTTGAATTTTTAAAATTTTCTGACAGGATAACAACGCAGCAATTTGACGTAAGGGATCAATCCTATAGCAATATCATTGCTTCCTTTGGCCCCGAGGATGGAGAAAGAATTATTGTAGGTGCCCACTACGATGTTTGCGGTCAACAGGATGGCGCAGACGATAATGCCAGTGGTGTCGCCGGTTTGCTTGAACTTGCCCGGCTGCTTAAAAATAATGAGCTGAAATACCGTGTAGACCTGGTGGCATATGCTCTGGAAGAGCCCCCGTTTTTCGGCACACAACAAATGGGAAGTTATGTGCATGCCAAATCGTTGCATGATGCAAATGTACCGGTAAAAGGAATGATCAGCCTGGAGATGATAGGCTATTTTTCTGACGCGGAAGGTTCGCAGGATTATCCGCTGGGATTTTTAAAATGGTTTTACGGCAGTAAGGGTAATTACATTACCATTGTGCAAAAATCATTACCCGGCAGTTTCGCCAAACAATTTAAAGAACTGGCTTTTGAAAACAATTCCATTGTAACCAAATCATTCAGGGCCCCTTCTTTTTTTGGTGGTATCGACCTGTCAGACCATCGTAACTATTGGAAATTTGGATATAGTGCGTTAATGGTTACCAACACTTCTTTTTATAGAAATACCAGCTATCACCAAAAAGGCGATACACTGCAGCATTTAAATATTCCAAATATGGGGCTGGTGGTGGATGGCGTGTTTCGTGTGTTGACAGCAATAAAATAATAAAAAACTGCATTGGCATATAACAATCAAAGCAGGCGAGCCATTTTAATTCAAAACAAATTGACGCTATGAAAAGTATTTTTTTAATCGTGGTTGTACTTCTATTTTACACTAATGGATTCAGCCAGAACGGGCAACCTGCCAGTGAACTGTTCCAGGCAGCGTTAACCAAAGCAACAAAAGAACATAAGAATGTTTTTATACTTTTTACAGCTACCTGGTGTGGTCCGTGTAATTACCTTAAACGAGGACTTTATGATGTGTATAATGTGCAGTTTTTTGAAAAGAATTATGTACTACTTGAATTGTATGATCATGAACTGGGAGCTAAAAAGGTTTTAGAGAACCATGGAAGTGATAGTATATTGGCACAATATAAAGGAGATACTACGGCAGTTCCGTATTGGCTGATATTAAACGCAACCGGGAAAAAATTATATGGAGAATCGGGTTTTTCCAACTACCCGAAAGACTTAACAAGATTTATCAAGGCACTTAAAGCGACTTCTCATTTAAAAGATAATGAATTACAAATGATATACGACCGCTTTGTACAAGTGGCAAGAATAGTTCCTGATTAAGAGCAGAAAATATCCTCCTTTTCATATTGTAAAGTCATTCTTTCCGGCTTTGATTTAATTAAATAGTTATTGCTAAAACTTGCATAGATCAAACCTTATCAACTCAACACTCATGGACATAAATTGCAGAAAAATACTCAGGCAATTAATAGCAGTAAGTCTTCTGTTGCGGCCTGGTCATTCGGCAATGGCACAAAGCAAAATTTTTTCTTCTGAATGCCAGGTGCTTTCGGGCTTTATTGCATCTTCAGAAACAGTAGCCCATTTTGTATATAGTCAATATCCTCCCGATTCAGGAATAAGAATTGTTGATGTTAATAAAAAATTAGTGAGATGTGGTTTGAAATTATTCGGAGCATATCCCATTATTATTGATACTTCGGCTGCTATTATCGACACCATAAAAAACAAAGGTATTTTTGACATCAGGAACCGGGACATTAATTTTTTAATACTTTCCTACACCACCAGGGGTAAAGAACTATATTATAGTTTATATAATCCACGAACCAATGCTGATTGTTCCATCAAAGTTACACGTATGAAAAAGTTGTGGCATGCCGGCAAAATAAAGTGTGGCTGGTTTTAAACAGGCGATGCAACATATATTTGCTTTATAGCTATAAAATGATTTTCAATGAACGAAAAAATAATCACCAGAGATGTAAACGTGTGCGATGAATGCGGAAGCGAATATTATGCAAACGCTTCTAAAATGAATCAACTGTGCCCCGAATGCGCTCACTTGATATATGGCTATGATAATTGCAATCACCATTTTGAGCACAACAGATGCATCAACTGCTTTTGGGATGGTTCCGGATCAAAATATTTAACTGATTTAAATAACAAAAAAAACAGGCAACTTTAGATGGCATTATTGTTTTTGGGCGTTAGAACTGAAGTGGGCTGAATAAATGAGACGACAAAAATTCCGGTTATAGGAGGCCTTTTCCTTTTTATCCTTATGTTTATCCCTGCTGTTCTATTGTCTTTTCTTTCGCAGACAATAATTCCGGGATTAAATAATGATGTTGGATTCACAAAAGCTATGCTTTTGTTATTACCGGGTTGGAATTTCTTATTGTGGTTTAGAGAAATCAGGTTGTATCTGTTTTTTATCCCGTCCTGGATATTATTTGGTGTTATTGCATTTATAAAATTTATACTTCTTGTTACAGGAATTGATAATGGGCAATAACCAGCACAGAAAATAAGCAGTATAAATAACACCTCAATTATAGTAGTACTGTTGGAATATTATACCAAAAAGAAGATTTTGAACATATTGCAACGGGTAAAAAAGCAGCTAAGAACTAATGAATCACTACCATCAAAACGAAAAATATGAAACAACAAAAATCAGGCAAGGGCATGCCATTAACTAAAAATAAATTACTGGTGGCTTTGGCTCTTTTATTTCTATTAACAATTTCGTTTAATAAACAGGTTATGGCACAGTCAAAAACTCAAATGGTGAGGCTGGCAAAAATTAAAGTTGACCCATTACAATTAGACAAGTATAATTTAGCATTAAGAGAACAAATGGCTACTGCTATCCGGCTCGAACCAGGGGTACTAACATATTATGCTGTTGCAGAAAAAAGTAATCCTTCAAATATCACCATATTGGAAATATATGCCGATACTGCTGCATACAAATTACACATAGAAACGCCTCATTTTAAAAGGTATAAAGAAACCGTTAAGAATATGGTTAAATCCCTGGAGCTTACAGAAGTTAACATGATAGGTTCGGCTAAAAAACCGGGCCTTTAATGCATAAAAAAGAAATATTTTTTGTGCATTAAAGCCTGGGTACATTACTATTGAGTATACCGGGCAATTAATGCCTCCACAAAAAACAGAACAAAATATTTTATAGATGGGGTGTATTTTTTTAATTTACCGGCCACAACATTTGAAATTATAAACTATGGCGCCCTTGTTTTTTGCAAAACAATCCGACTTCAGAAACTGGCTAAAAAAAAATCATAAAAAAGAAACCGAATTAATCGTTGGTTTTTATAAAACGGGTAGTGGCCGCCCCTGCATGAGCTGGTCTCAATCGGTTGATGAGGCGTTGTGCTTTGGATGGATAGATGGCGTTCGCACTTCTATAGATAAAGACAGTTACCAGATCCGCTTTACGCAACGTAAACCATCTAGTATATGGAGTACGGTTAATATTAAAAAGATTGAAACCTTATCCAGGCAAGGATTAATGCAACCGGCAGGGCTTGCAAGTTTTGACAAAAGAAAAGAAAGCAGGTCTGAAATATATGCTCATGAAAGCGAAGCAGTAAAATTTGCAACCGCATTTGAAAAACAATTTAAAGCCAACAAAAAAGCCTGGCATTATTTTCAGTCACTGGCGGCGTCGTATAAAAAAATCTCCACCCATTGGGTAATGAGCGCAAAGCAGGAAACCACACGGTTAAAAAGACTGCATGAAATTATTAAAGACAGCGAAGCCGGAACGAATAAATGGAAAGACAATAAGTACAGGAAAAAATAACATCAGCTTTGCCTGCTACCACCAAACTTATGAGAACATTCCTCACCTTGCTTTTAACCTCAACGTGTATACTGGTATTCGCTCAATCCAGATCAGCATCTGATAGTTTAACCAGGCTATTGGAAACAATTTATAAAAAAGATCAGGAACCAAGATACCAGCTGGATTCCATTCAGCAGCAGTATGGCTATAATTCCATTCAGACGAACGAACAATGGAGATTGATCACTAAGAATGATGTTGAAAATATTGCTGTCGTGGCGTCAATATTAGATAAGTACGGTTGGCTAAGCGAAAAACAAATTTCTAAAACTGCAAACCTTACACTGTTCCTTGTTGTGCAGCATGCAAATATTCAGTACCAGTTAAAATATATTGACCTCTTAAAAAAGGCCGTTAAAAAAGGGCATGCAAAACCGGCGCAATTCGCCTACTTACTGGATAGAGTTAATATGCGACAAGGCAAATTACAGATCTATGGTTCACAGCAGTCTGTAAGCACAAATGGTAACCCTTATTTTTTTCCGATAAAAGACGTTCGCCATGTAAACAAACGGAGAAAAAAGATTGGCTTAACAGCTCTTATAGAAGTGACGCCACAACCGGGTTTACTTTATAATATGCCGACAACAGCTATTGGAAAAAACCAAATTGTTATTACCGGTTTTGTGATCGAAAAAAACCAAACTCCGGTCAATGAAGTAAATATTAAACTGGGTGCAAAAATTGTAGCTACCACTAATGCCGATGGATTTTATATTGCCATTGTGGATAAGAAACTTTTAAAAGAGCAACTTAGTTTTTCAAAGCCAGGTTATACAATATCAGATCCTCCGTTAAATGATGAAGGCAAGGAGGTTTATGAACTGGTAATGCAACTTAACAAAGAGTAAAACCACTACAGCTATGAGACAATCGCTTTATATACTGCTCATATTCCTTTTTAGCAGTTGCAATACTAACAACCATCATAAACCTGTCGTCGATACTCCTGATACAATTGTAAACCAGCAGGCGATCAGCATTCCTGATAGTTTAGATATTGACACAACAGATAATTTTATCACCACAAATTTTACCCGATCCATACAGGAGATATTAAATAGCACTGTAGATAGTTTGGGCGCAATGGTAGCAGTATATTATACTAACGATACAGCAAAAGACGACCTCCGTATTTACCCGATAGTAAAAAACAAATTATTAGCTGCAAATTTTGTACAGGCTGACAGTAGCTATTTTTTAAAGCGGCAATTTAATGCCAGGGAATATGTACAAATAGAACACCGGAAAAATAAAAAGGTACTTTTCTACTATGGAATGGATTTATGGAACGATGGTAAAAAATACAGAAGTGTTAAGATGGTACTTAAAGATTACCAGGCGCTGCAATAAAAAAAATGCGCCAATAAAATATTGGCGCAACAGGAATGCAAACAACAGGCACTTCTAATTCGTAACAATCCTCACCGGCCCGTTCCCATCTCCCATCAATTCCTTTCTTGCTTTGGCAAATTCTGCCGGCGTAACTTTTTTTCCTTTTGCAGGCGCTTTAAGATCAGTTTTTTTAACTGTCTTATCAATGGTTGTTGCGGTATACACAAACTCTCCCTGGTTCACATCCATACCCAGTATCAAACCCGGCAAGCCTCCAAATTGTGCAGGCCCCGATGATAAGGCGATATCTTCTGCATACCAGGCAATCATATCAAGGCCCATTTGCGATTTGCCGGTAGCCTTTTTACATACATGGCCGGCAATGGTTTTAGTTTCACCATCCACTAGTTTCCAGGGTATATTGCGTATGGAATCTTCCACTATAAATTCTTTTTCCATCAGGCTTTTCTTTTCTATAGTGGTCTGCGTGGTAAAGTCTTTATAAAAGATATTATCATTACCGGCAAAACGCATTACAATACCACCTCCCTGCTGTTCGCTCAGGTCAGGTTCTTCTTCTGCCGCTTTGTACAGCGATTTATTATCGGCAAAACTCAATTCAAATTTATTGGTTCTGTACTGTGGTATCATAGCTTTCATCTCTTCATTTTCTTTGGGTATGCGGCGGTGCATATCAATGATCTCATCGTAGGCAACTTTGCCTTCGTTTACCTGGGCATTACTATACTGTGCCATTACAGCGGCCACTAAAAGGGCAATAATTTTTTTCATGGTGTCATAATTTTACACAAATCTATTTTCCGGCGCCGGTATTCCAGGTTAAGCATCCTTGCATTAACGTTAATTAAGGTTAATGCCGTAAAACCCAATACCAATATGGTTTACATTTGTGTTGTTATATATGAAAAAGAAAATTATTGCCGATCCTTTATTAATGATAGCCACGATACTGATCATCGTTGGCTTCCAGGTATATTGGGTAAAAAATAATTACGACCGGGAAAAAAGATTACTCACCAGTAAGGCAGGCATTATTTTCAGAACGGCCATATTTGAGATGCAGGCAAAAAAGCTACACCTGCCCCCGGTACCCAAAGACAGCAGTACCCATGCAGCTATAAAAGTGGTACTTACCGAAAACGGGGAAGATAACCCGGTTCTGATAAAAAGATCTAAAGAACAGGTGCTGGGCGTTGCCAATGCCCTGCGCCGGCAACTGGCAGACAGCCTGCAAAAAGATACCGGTAAAAAAACTAAAATGGTATTATCAGTTAATAACGCTACTGTGTTATACCGGAACGATGGTGAGAAAATTCAGACTACAGCATCTGCAACAGACAGCAAGGGAAAAATAGTGCAGATATTATACGGTATCGATTCGCTGCAGGAGCCGGTGAAGTTGAGTGAAATTATGACAGCAGTTCAACAATCATTCCGGGAAGAAAAATTACCGCAATCATTTTCTGTTATCCCGGTTGCTGTAAACGCAGGTAACGATAGTATTCCACAGGATGAGATGATGGAGAATATTGAAAAACTGGATGAAGTAACAATAGGCTTTGCACATCCGGTAACCTATAAACTACAGCTGCACAATACTTTTGCATACCTGTTTAAAAAGATCTTATCCCCTTTGCTCTTCTCCTTATTTTTAGTAGGCGTAACTATTTTTACATTGCTGTTATTGTACCGGAACTTAAACAGGCAACGCCGTTTAACTGCAATAAAAAACGAATTCATTGGCAATATCACCCACGAATTAAAAACGCCTATCAGCACGGTTGGTGTGGCTATTGAAGCGATGCAGCATTTTAATGCCTTGCAAAATCCTGAACGTACACAGGAGTATTTAAGTATTGCCAATAACGAATTACAAAGATTGGGTTTACTGGTGGATAAGGTGTTAAAATTATCAATGTTTGAAAAACATGAAGTGCAACTGACAGCGGAAATATTCGACATCAAGCAATTGGTAAATGAAGTAGTGAACTCAATGCGCCTGCAATTTGAAAAACATCGTGCCGTTATTGATATTCAAGAAAGCGGCGATGATTTTACTTTAACTGCCGACAAAATGCATATCACCAGTGTGGTATATAACCTGTTAGACAATGCATTAAAATACAGCAAGGCTGATCCTCATGTTACCATTGCTATCGATGCATCCGCAACTAACATCATTTTAAAAATTTCTGATAACGGCATCGGTATACCGGCAGCCTATACCAATAAAATATTTGACAAATTCTTCCGGGTGCCATCCGGCGACAAGCATAATGTAAAAGGCTATGGCCTTGGCCTGAGCTATGTAGCACATATTGTTGCACAGCACAATGGCACTATTGATGTTAAGAGCGAAGAAGGTAAAGGCACAAGTTTCACCATTCAACTACCTAAAGCAAATGCCCGTTAAAATATTATATGCCGAAGACGAATTGTTTTTAGGCAAGATCGTAAAGGAAAGTCTTGAAACCAGAGGCTATGAAGTGCTGATGGAAACAGATGGGGAAAAAGTATTGCCGCTGTTTACAGGCAATACACCCGATGTTTGTGTGCTTGATGTAATGCTGCCCAATAAAGACGGTTTTGAAATTGCCGAAGCCATAAGAAATATTGATAAAGCCGTGCCGATTTTATTTCTTACTGCCAAAACACAAACGCAGGACCTGGTGAAAGGTTTTCAATTGGGTGGCAATGATTATATCCGCAAACCCTTCAGTATGGAAGAACTCATCATCCGTATTGAAAATGCGTTGCGCTACCGCAATGGCGAAAGAATTGCAACGGAAAAAAAAGAAGATATCAGGATAGGTAAATACACTTTTCACTTAGGCCGCCAGGTACTGAAAGATAATGGCGATGAAAAAAAATTATCTTTCCGTGAAAGTGAACTCTTAAAATTATTATACGAAAATAAAGACCGCATCATCGACCGCAGGGATATTTTAAATTTACTCTGGGGTAATGATAATTTCTTTAACTCCCGCAACCTGGATGTGTACATCACCAAGCTGCGTGGCTATTTACGCAACGATCCTTCCCTGGAGATCATCACCATTAAAGGTATTGGCTACCGCTTTGTAATAGCATAATTATTTCTGCTGCCAGAAAGATGCTGTTGATGAAACATCCGCAACAATCTTATCGCTATGCCTTTTTAATATGGCATTGGTAAGGCCCCGGTTTTCTACAGCCAGCCCCATCATCAGGTTGCCCTTTGCAGTAATATAAAACTGGCAGGGCTGAATGGCGCCATTTTGTTTTAACAATGCGGCGTTCATTACAGAAGTATCTGCACGTGGTGCTCCCAGGAAAACAGTAAGCCATACAAAATTTGTACTGGGGCTTATCTCAAAACCAACCGGAACATCAAAAGTGGCCGTGGTGAACTTCACTTCATATTTTTCCGAACCCGGGGTTGTGGTAAGGTCTTTAACTGTGTTACCTAACTGAATTAATTTTTCTTTTAACTGGGCACTGTTAAGCGGGTCGCAGCTTTGTGCATTACTTACAGAAGACAGTATGATCATGAAGAACACAACCTGTATAATCCTGGCGATGGGTTTTATTTTCATACATTTAATTTTGGGATAAATGTAGAAAACTCCAATGGCGTATGCAATACCATGCATTGGGTATTTTAAAAATACCGGAACATCTATTACACCATACCGGTAAAATTTTCATGATTTCTTCTGGCCCCGGAGTGCAGGGAATCCGCATTTACAAAATAGAAACCTGTGTTCATCCGCATGCAAAAAAGCACCAGCCTTAAAACTTCAGGCCGGTGCTTTAGTATATAGCAAATGATGTTATTTTCCTTTACCCGATTCTATAGCCGCATGTGCTGCTGCCAGCAATGCTATCGGCACCCTGAAAGGAGAACAGCTTACATAATTCATCCCCACACGGTGAAAGAATTTTACACTTTCCGCATCACCACCATGTTCGCCGCAAATACCTACTTTTAAATTGGGTTTTGTTTTTCTTCCACGATCAGTGCCTAATTTTACCAACTCCCCTACACCATCCTGGTCAATGGTTTGAAAAGGATCATCAGGCAACACTTTCAGGTCCATGTACTTTGGTAAAAATCCACCCACATCATCACGGCTGAAACCAAAACTCATTTGTGTAAGATCGTTGGTTCCAAAGCTGAAGAAGTCAGCTATTTCGGCCATCTTATCAGCTTTTATTGCGGCTCTTGGTATTTCAATCATGGTACCATACAAGTAAGGTATCTTTTTCATCTTCTTACTGTCGCACACTTCTTTGTAAACCCTGTCTACAATTATTTTCTGATGGATCAGTTCATTCTCGGTACAGGTAACCGGCACCATAATTTCGGGGAATGCTTTTTTACCCGACTTCAGTAATTCTGCAGTCGCTTCAAAAATAGCCCTCACCTGCATTTCGGTAATTTCAGGATAACTAACGCCAAGCCTTACCCCACGATGGCCCAGCATGGGATTATTTTCGTGCAATGCCAATACCCTGCGGCGCAACATGCTTAAACTTATGCCCAACTCTTTACTTAACTCCTGTAATTTAGACACATCATGCGGTACAAATTCATGCAAAGGCGGATCGAGCAAACGAATAGTTACCGGGTAACCTTTCATCACTTCCATGGTATCCTTAATGTCTTTCTTCACAAAAACAAAAAGATCATTCAATGCTTTACGCCTTTCAGGTTCTGTTTTGCTCATGATCATTTTACGCAGTAAGAACAATGGCTGTTCGCTGCCTTCACCATAAAACATATGTTCTGTACGGAACAGGCCAATACCCTCTGCGCCAAACTTCATGGCATGTGCAGCATCCTCCGGTGTTTCGGCATTGGTACGTACTTTTAATGTACGGGTTTTATTTACCAGCTTCATCAGGTTTTTATACGCCAGGTTTTTATCCAGGTCAATATCCACCAGACCCATACTTCCTAAGTACACCAGCCCCTTGGTACCATCCAAACTTAGCCAGTCGCCTTCTTTTATAAATGTGCCGTCATTGGCTTTAAAAGATTTTGTTTCACTGTGAATTTCAATATCTGCACAACCCACAATACAGCATTTTCCCCAGCCTCTTGCTACTAATGCCGCATGCGATGTCATACCACCTTTTGTAGTAAGAATAGCCTGTGATTTATGCATACCGTCCACATCTTCAGGCGACGTTTCTTCTCTTACCAAAATCACTTTTTCTCCTCTGGCCGCCCATTCCACTGCATCGTTTGAAGTGAATACCACACGGCCTTTGGCGCCGCCGGGGCCGGCAGGCAAACCTTTTGCAATTGCTTTTGTTGCGGCCTGTTCTTTTGGATCCAGCATCGGCAATAACAATTCCACCAATTGATTAGGTGCTACTCTTTTAATAGCTGTTTTTGCATCAATCAGTTTTTCATTGTACATATCGCTTGCCATTTTTACAGCAGCAACACCATTGCGTTTACCAATGCGGCATTGCAACATATAGAGTGTTCCTTTTTCAATAGTAAACTCAATATCCTGCATGTCCTTATAATGCTTTTCCAGCCTTCTTTGTATCTCAAATAATTGTTTGTATGCAACAGGCATAATATGCTCTAATGTGGGCAGGTGTTTACTCTGATCGTTCTTAGAATAATCATTTACCGGTGCCGGTGTTCTTATACCTGCCACCACATCTTCCCCTTGTGCATTCACCAGGTATTCCCCGTAAAATTTATTTTCGCCGTTGCCGGGGTTTCTTGTAAAGGCAACACCGGTTGCACTGCTGTCGCCCATATTACCAAATACCATGGCCTGCACATTTACTGCGGTGCCCCATTCGTCGGGAATTTTTTCTATGCGCCTGTATTCGCAGGCACGCTTGCCCATCCAGCTGCTGAACACAGCGCCAATGCTGCCCCACAACTGTTCGTAGGGATCATCAGGAAATGGTTTACCTAATACTTTTAATACCGTTGCTTTAAAATCCTTTACCAATGCTTTTAGTTCGTTAACGGTAAGATCGGTATCAAATTTATAGCCTTGCTTGTGTTTTATCTTTTCTAATTTTTCATCCAGTACTTTTCTTATGCCTTTGCCGCCTTTGGGTTCAATGCCTCCTGCTTTTTCCATTACCACATCGGCATACATCATAATTAAACGGCGGTATGCATCATAAGCAAAACGGGCATCGCCGGATTGGCTGATAACCCCCTCAATAGTTTTTTCATTCAAGCCGATATCGAGTACTGTTTCCATCATACCGGGCATTGATTTTCTGGCACCCGAACGTACAGATACCAGCAACGGATTGTTTACATCGCCAAATTTTTTGCCCATTTCTTTTTCCACAGCCGTTAATGCTTTTTTTAACTGGGCATCCAGTACGGCAGGATATTTCTTTTTATTGCTGTAATAATAAGTACATACATCTGTGGTCAATGTAAATCCCGGCGGAACCGGTAAGCGGAGTTTGGGATGCCCTGCCATTTCTGCCAGGTTAGCGCCTTTGCCTCCTAATAGATTTTTCATGGATTCGTTTCCGTCTGCCTTACCTCCGCCAAAATAGTATACATATTTGGCGGCCTTTTTCATTTGTGCCATAATTGAATATTGAAATTGTGAGTATAGAAATAAAATGCAATCGTTAATACTTCTAGTTGTAAAAATTTTGAGATAAAGAATTGGATACTACTTTAAATACGCCATCTTTTCTCACTATCTGGTAGCAATTATTAATGGCCCGGATATTAGGATTAGATAAATGCTTTTCATTATAAGGTGCCAGCATATTTTCTTCGCCGATCACTTTTCCATAAGCATCCACTACCCTTTCAAATACGCGGTACTGAAAATGCCAGGGATTTAATCCATCGGGTGTATCGCCGTCATCATAGGTATCATTAAAACCTTCAAATATCAATTCCGTAGCATGATTGATATGATGTATCAGGTGTTCGGTAATGTTAATGTACTCATCCATCTCAGGGTCGTTGCGTACAATACCGCTGTCCCATATAGTTTCTCCGTTTAAAAAAATGACCAACCTGTTATCTACGTGTTTAACATTGATCCAGTATTCCTTTTTCATTGTATTTAAGTTTAATCGTGGTGAATTGGGTTATATATTTCTGATGCTAAAATTGACAATTAACCGGCATTAAGGATATGAGTTACGTCAGTTGTTGAACTGATAATGATTAATTTTTATGCCTGGCCTTTACTGATAAAGTACCCGATTTCGTAAACAGGTGCTGAATTGGTGTTGCAACTTTTAATTTAATTTTGCCACTTACCTGGTCTCAGCTTATTAAAATATCAATACAATGAGTTTACTTTTCTCTCCTTTAACATTAAAGGGTATTACCTTAAAAAACAGGATCGTGGTCTCTCCTATGTGCCAATACTCCTGTGTGGATGGTTTTGCCACCGACTGGCACCTGGTGCATTTAGGCAGCCGGGCAATTGGCGGTGCTGCACTCATCATCCAGGAAGCCACTGCAGTAAATGCCGCAGGCCGCATCACTTATGGCGATCTCGGCATCTGGAAAGATGAACATATTGAAAAATTAAGTCCGATCGTATCATTTATACAGCAGCATGGCGCAGTAGCAGGTATACAACTGGCGCATGCAGGAAGAAAAGCCAGCTGCGATCTGCCATGGAATGGTGGTTCACAAATTAAGTCGGGTGAAAATCACTGGCAAACAGTGGCACCATCTGCAATACCTTTTTATGAAACCGACCTGGCCCCGCATGCATTAACCAAAGAAGAAATTGCTGCAATTATCAACGATTTTAAGCTGGCCGCTGCACGTGCCTTAAAAGCAGGATATAAAGTAGTTGAGTTACATGCTGCACATGGTTATTTGATCAATGAGTTTTTATCTCCTTTAAGCAACCAGCGTACAGATGAATATGGTGGCAGTTTTGAAAACAGGATAAGATTTCTTTTAGAAATTATTGCTGCCGTGCAAACCGTATGGCCGGCAGACCTGCCTTTGTTTGTACGCATTTCTGCCAGCGACTGGACAGAAGGTGGCTGGACCATTGCAGATTCGGTACAATTAGCCATGATCTTGCAAAAGAAAGGGATCGACCTGATCGATACTTCTTCCGGGGGTATTTCATCCACTGCAAAAATTAATGCAGGGCCCGGTTACCAGGTGCCATTTGCCGAAGCGATAAAAAAGCAAACCGGTATGCTAACCGGTGCAGTAGGTATTATAACTACCGCAACACAGGCAGAAGAAATTTTACAACTACAAAAAGCTGACCTGGTTCTTATGGCCAGGGAGCTGTTACGTGATCCTTATTTTCCATTGCGTGCAGCTAAGGAATTAAATGAAGATGTGGCGTGGCCGGTGCAATATGTAAGAGCAAAGAGATGAACCAATTTTAAATTAACCAGATAAGACACCGGGGTTATTTAAAGTGCATAAGATATGCAGTGAACTCATGTTTTCTATATGACTTACATACCTCAAATGCCTCAATGGTAAGATCTCTTTCCGTTATCTATTTTTTTATTCTCCCCATCCTTGTTATTTTCACGCCATGCCAGTAACGCATCCGCAGATAAAAAATTTATTACAATGTATCGACCTGGAAGAAAAAGAACAGGTAAAAAGATACAGCCTTGATCAGCAGCACACTTTAAAATCATTAAAGGCCGAAGGGCTGGCCCTGCATCCTATTGTGGTAACCCGGAAGAATTTTGGTTATGCCGATTATCCCGAAATCAGTTTCCGTTTAAACTTTCCGCCGGAAATGAATTTGTTTAAAGATGGCGCTGCCATTGAATGTTTTTGTGCAGGAGAAGAACCGTTGAAAGGCGTATTAATAAATTTAGATGGTAAGAGCGGAGAGTTCCGCTTGTTTGCTCCCGATTTTCCGGATTGGATAGAAGAAGATGGTGTAGGTATAAAATTAGCACCCGATCAACGCACTACTACCATCATGAAAACGGTGCTGAATAATTTAGAAGGCAATAAAGAATTATTTGAATTATTTGAGCAACTGCACGGCGATGCGGTAACAGGAAGGATTACAGCTACTGCACCGGCTGTTCCGCTTGCTTTCAATAATAAAAATTTAAATAACAGCCAGCAACAGGCTGTTGCCGCCATTACTACCAACGAACAAATTGTAATTGTGCATGGTCCACCGGGTACGGGCAAAACCACTACCCTTGTTGAAGCCATTGTACAATTGGTAAGAGCAGGAGAAAAAATATTGGTAGCTGCGCCCAGCAATACTGCTGTAGATAATATTGTCAAAGGATTGATTGCACAAAATGTAAAAGTATTACGTGTGGGCAATACCAGCAAGGTAGATGAAACCATTTTTCAACATACACCCGAAGGAAAATTAAACAACAGCAAACAACTGAAAGAAATAAAGCAATTAAAAATAAGGGCAGAAGAATTCAGGAAGATGGCGCTGAAATACAAACGCAGTTTTGGTAAAGCCGAAAGGGAACAACGTAATCTTTTATTTAAAGAAGTAAAAAATATACGAACAGAAATAAAAAAACTACAGGCTTACAATGAAGAAAAATTATACACTGAAGCAGATGTAATTGCAGGTACACCCGTTGGTTTGTATGATGCAAAGATCAATCACCTCAGTTTTCATACCCTGGTAATTGATGAAGCCGGGCAATGCATTGAACCATTGGCATGGACCATTTTTCCTTTAGCAAAAAAATATGTACTGGCAGGCGATCACTTGCAATTGCCACCAACGGTGTTGAGCAATGAAGCAGCAAGGCTGGGTTTAAACCGTTCTATATTAGAAGTGAGTATTGCTACGGTAAACAATGTTTTTTTACTCAACACACAATACCGCATGAGAGAAGCCATTGCAGGCTTCAGCAGCAATTATTTTTATGAGGGGCTTTTACAAACTGCCACGCATCTTACCAACAATGCAACGCATATCACTTTTATTGATACTGCCGGCTCGGGCTTTAATGAAAAACATGGCAGCGATGGCACCAGCCTGCAAAACGAAGGTGAGTTACAGGTGGTGCAGAAAATTATGGAGACTGAAAACCTTGATCCTTTACATACCGCATTCATTTCTCCTTATGCAGGCCAGGTTGCTGCAGCAAAAGAAATTTTACCCAAATCAATGCGTATCAGTACCATCGATAGTTTCCAGGGGCAGGAAAAAGAAATTATTATTTTATCCCTGGTAAGAAGCAATGATGATGGCGATATTGGTTTTTTAAAAGATTACCGCAGGATGAATGTGGCCATTACAAGAGCTAAAGAACAGTTGTTTGTAATTGGCGACAGTGCAACTATTGGTGCTGATGCTTTTTACAATGCCTTCTTAACTTATATTGAACAATCAGGTACTTACAGAACGGTGTGGGAATTTGAATTGTAATAAAAAACTACAACGGTATATTCCCATGCTTTTTCCTTGGCCGTTTGGCTACTTTATTTTCCAGCATGGCAAAAGCCTTGATCAGCTTTTTACGGGTATCTTTTGGTGCTATCACTTCATCAATAAAACCTCTTTCGGCAGCTAGGTATGGCGTGGCAAATTTTTCAGCATACTCTGCTTCCTTCTCTGCCAGTTTTTGCGCAGGATCTGCAGCGGCGGCAATTTCTTTTTTAAAGATAATTTCGCTGGCACCTTTTGCACCCATCACAGCGATCTCTGCAGTGGGCCATGCAAAATTCATATCGGCACCAATATGTTTGGAGTTCATTACATCATAAGCACCACCATATGCTTTACGGGTGATCACTGTAATACGTGGCACGGTGGCTTCGCTTAATGCATACAGCAATTTTGCACCGTTGGTGATGATACCATTCCATTCCTGGTCGGTGCCCGGTAAAAAGCCCGGCACATCTACCAATACCAGCAAGGG
Source organism: Ferruginibacter profundus (assembly GCF_054783275.1). NCBI lineage: Bacteria > Pseudomonadati > Bacteroidota > Chitinophagia > Chitinophagales > Chitinophagaceae > Ferruginibacter > Ferruginibacter profundus. Next base: position 1,385,084 of record NZ_BAAGQW010000001.1, read on the forward strand.
AATATTAAAACAGTCACAAAACCTTGTAAACCGGGCGCCTTTTTTTGAGCTGTCAATATCCAGCACACCGGCAAGGCTCATGGGCTGATTGGCAACAATGCCAATACTTCTGCCGGCAAGCCTTGCAAAACCCACCACAATATTTTCAGCATAATCTTTATGCATTTCAAAAAAAGAATCCGCATCACAAATACCGGCTATCACAGCACGTATATCATAAGGCTGGTTGGTACTTTCCGGAATGATCGTTTCCAATACCTCTCTCGTTTCGTCAGCCAATGTACACGGCAATTTTGCCGGCACATCCTCACAATTCTGTGGCAAATAACCCAGTAGTTTTTTCAGTTGTTCTATGCATACCATATCATTGGCTGCAGTAAGATGTGTTACGCCCGATTTAACTGCATGAGTGGATGCACCTCCCAACGCTTCGGCACTTACTTCTTCATTGGTAACCGTCTTCACTACATTGGGGCCGGTAACAAACATATAACTGGTATTTTCTACCATGATAGTAAAATCGGTTATGGCAGGAGAATATACAGCACCGCCTGCACAGGGCCCCATAATGGCCGACAATTGCGGAATAACACCCGATGCCTGTACATTCCTGTAAAAAATATCGGCATACCCACCCAGCGACCTAACGCCTTCCTGTATACGAGCGCCGCCTGAATCATTCATCCCTATCATTGGAGCCCCGGTCTTCATCGCCAGGTCCATGATCTTGCAGATCTTTTCGGCATGTGTTTCTGATAAGGCACCGCCAAATACAGTAAAATCCTGCGCAAATACATATACCAGTTTACCATGAACCGTACCGTAACCGGTAATAACACCATCGCCGTAAAACTGCTGGTCTTCCATTCCAAAATCCCTGGTGCGGTGGATCACCAGTGCACCTATCTCTTCAAAAGAACCGGGGTCCATTAATAAAGTTACCCGCTCTCTTGCTGTTAATTTTCCTTTCTGATGCTGCGCTGCAATTCTTTCCCTTCCACCACCCAGCTTGCCTGCTTCCGTCTTTTCGTTTAAAATAGCAATTTTAGATTTCATCTCTGATATACTTTTATTGATCACACTTTATTTTTAATGTGCCAGCCTTCTTTTCCAGCTGGTGGATTTATTCTCCACCGGGCTGATGAGTTGTTGCTGATCGAGGTAATACCTTAAACCAACAATGGCAGCAATGGAAGCATGGGCCTTTTGTTTTTCTTTTATGGCTTCGGGAGTAAAATATTTTTTTACAAAATTGGTATCAAAGTGCCCGGTAAAAAAAGCCTCATGTTCAAATACAAAAGTGCCGAATGGCAATGTGGTGGCCACACCTTCAATTTTATATTCCTTAATAGCCGCTAACATTTTCTGAATAGCTTCGCTTCTTGTTTTGCCATGCACCACCAGTTTGGCGATCATGGGATCATAATAAATAGATACTTCCATACCTTCTTCATACCCGTCATCTACCCTTATTCCCTCTCCGGCTGGTTTCACATATTTGGTAAGCGTACCAATAGAAGGTAAAAAATTATTCAGCGGATCTTCTGCACACACCCGCAATTCAATTGCATGCCCGTTAAGTACCAGGTCATCTTGCGTAAAACTTAATTTTTCTCCTCTTGCAATTTTTATTTGTTCTTCCACCAGGTCAAGCCCCGTGATCATTTCAGATACCGCATGCTCTACCTGCAAACGGGTATTCATTTCCAGGAAATAAAAATCCAGGTTTTCATCCATTAAAAATTCTACCGTGCCGGTACTGGTATAGTTGCAGGATTTTGCCACCAGGATAGCTGCATCACCAATTTTTTCTCTCAATTCCGGCGTCATGATTGCTGAAGGAGTTTCTTCCACTACTTTCTGGTGACGGCGTTGTATACTGCATTCCCTTTCAAAACCATGAATGATATTACCGAATTTATCAGCTACCACCTGTACTTCAATATGACGTGGCGAGCCAACATATTTTTCTATGAATACGGCGCCGTCGCCAAATGCAGCCCGTGCTTCACTGATAGCCCTTTCCATCTGCTCCTGCATATCGGCTGCCTTTTCCACCACACGCATTCCTTTACCGCCACCGCCGGCAGAGGCTTTTATTAAAACAGGGTAACCGATCTTATCTGCAACTTCTACGGCTACCCGAATATCTTCAACAGCTTTATCAATACCGGGTACCATCGGAATATTATAATGACTTACACATTCTTTAGCTGCCAGCTTAGAGCCCATGATACGCATAGCTGCAGGGCTGGGACCAATAAAATTTATACCTGCATCTTCCACTTGTTGTGCAAAAGCAGCATTCTCACTTAAAAAACCATAACCGGGATGAATAGCATCTGCACCGAGTGCTTTACAAACCGCAATAATTTTATCGCCATTTAAATAAGACTGATCAGATGGAGCAGGCCCGATACAAACCGCTTCATCTGCAAATAAAACATGCGGTGCATTTCTATCCACTTCTGAATATACAGCAACAGACCGAAGTCCCATTTTACGAATGGTACGCATGATCCGCAACGCAATTTCACCCCTGTTAGCCACCAGTATTTTTTGCATAGTATTATTTTTTACGCTTAATTTACATTCCTGTTTTTCACCACTCACGTCCACGGCTCACTCCAGCTCCACCAACACCTGCCCTTTTTCCACCGCCTGTCCTGCTACTACCTTTATATTTTTTACAATGGCATCTACCGGTACCAGTATGCTGTTCTCCATCTTCATGGCACCAAGTATCAGCATTTTATCGCCTTCATGTACCTGCTGCCCTTCTGTAACAGCAATTTCTAAAACCATACCCGGCATAGGGGCTTTAATATCTTTGATATGTTTTGTTGCAGTAATGCCAAAGCCCATTTTATCCAGTACCTGGTCCAGTTCATCTTTTATTTCAACCTGGTAAATCTCCCCTTCTATTTCAATGCTTAATTTTTTACCGGTATCATCCGCAGCCACCAGTGTGGCATTAACAGACTGATGCGCTGCAATACAATTAAATACGGTGGAAGATTTTTTAATGAGGTCTGCTGCAGCTATCTCTTCCTTATTAAAAGAGAATTCAAATTCGTTGGCCTTTACTTTATATGCCGGGTCAAGGTTTGCCATACAACAAGCGATTTTCTTGTAAGTTAATTAATTTCTGAGTTATTATTTACAGTATCGGCCTGATTAAAAACAGCCCCGTTTTATAAATGTGTGAATAATGTAAATCATTCCCCTAATTATGAAACACCGCTCTGCATTAATGGCCTGTACTTTGTATACTATTAAGTGTATAATTTAAACCCGTAGTTATGAAAAAAGTTATCGTGCTGTTGCTTTGTGCTTTTGCAATAATCAGCGCAGGTATCGCCACCAGTTCTTTTACTGAGCCGCAACATGCAGCTTCTGGTATTCATGGCACAATCAAGCCGGCAGATATGGTTAAGAAAGTGTGGGCAATCAGCGATAAAGACACCGTTTCCATTGTTCCATCAGCAGGTGCTTTTTCTTTAGATGTAAAACCTGCCAACTGGAAATTATATGTTGAGGCTGTTAAACCCTACAAAGATGTAACAGTAACCAATATCGTTGTGGAAGAAGCGAAGTATACCGATGTAGGTGAAATTAAACTTCCTTCAGATATGCGTTGAAAATAAGGATGTAAGCATAACAGGTTTTGTTCAGGCAAGGTCGTGTCTTTGCAAATGGTAAAAAAGGGTTTCAATATTTTGCTATTGTGTAAGACACGGCTTTTTTTTAATTTTTTATCTCCTCTTTTACATCCCTTTCCTTTTTTGATCTTATATGCTGCAATGGATACTGCTACCGCCTGTCATTGGTATCAGCCAAATGACCCTTGTCTTTTTTTTACATTTTTCCTGCCATAAATAATTATTGCCCTTTATCCCATTTTAAGTTTTCTATACCTGCTTATTGTAACAGTTTCGTGCAGCCATAATTTATTAAAGTATACCAAAACAAAGTAGTCATGAAACAACTCATTACCATGCTTATTGCTGTGGTGGCCACTGCTGCAGCCCAGGCACAAACAAAACCCGGTTCTATAACGGGTACCATTACTAACAGTGAGAATAAGGCAGTTGATGCTGCAACAGTACAATTATTAAAAGCCGCTGATAAAAGCCTCATAAAAATTGCGGTAAGTGATAAGGCCGGCAATTTTTCTTTTGATAAACTGGCCGAAGGTAAATATCTCATCAGCATTTCGGCTGTAGGTTTTGCAAAAAAAATCACTTCGCCGGTGGAAATTACTGCTGCTCATACAGCTGTAACAATTACAGATGCACAATTACTACCACAGGCAAAAGGCCTGAGCGAAGTAACTGTTGTATCCTCCAAACAATTTATTGAGCAAAAGCCCGACCGCATGGTAGTAAACGTAGAAGCTTCCCCCTCCAATGCAGGTGCTACCGCATTGGAAGTATTGGAAAAATCACCGGGCGTTACCGTAGACAATGATGGCAACATCAGCCTTAAAGGAAAGCAGGGTGTGATTATAATGATGGATGGAAAACCAACTTATCTTTCCGGTGCCGATCTTGCCAACGTATTGCGCAACCTGCCTGCATCTGCATTAGACCAGATAGAGATCATGACCAATCCTTCTTCTAAATATGATGCCTCCGGTAATTCGGGCCTTATCAATATCAAAACAAAAAAGAATAAAGCAAAAGGTTCCAATGGCAGTATTGCTGTTGGTACCACCAATTCCTTATTCAGAAAAAACGGTGCAGAAGAAATGACCTGGAAACCCAACGTTGCTGTAAATTATAATTACAAAAAGAATAAGGTCAATTTTTTTACCAACGGTGTATACAACTATCGTGAAGGCAGGGGCGAATTGAATATTGTAAGCCGTTACTACAGGGATAACAAAGCCATTGACAGTATCAATAATGTAAATACTTTTTTCCGTTTCAGAAATAATAATTACACTTTAAAAACGGGGTTAGATTTTACACCCGATAAAAAAAACAGTTACGGTATTGTGTTGAATGGCTTTTTATTTGCAGGCCGGCCACACCCGGTAACCAACACTACTTTTACCACATTAGATGGTGTGGCATTTTCAAGACTGAATACCGAGAACACCAATAAATTAAGCTGGAATAATTTTGGCGCCAATTTTAATTACCGGCATACATTTGACAGCACCGGTACTGAGTTAACACTCGACCTGGATTATTCCCGTTACAACAATACTTCCGACCAGAACCTCAGCACCGGTTTCTTTGATGGCAATTATAATAAAACAGCAGACTCAATGTTTTTGAACGGGCACCTGCCATCGGTAATTGATATCTATTCTTTAAAATCTGATTTTGTGCATACGTATAAAAATGGGGTTAGATTCGAGACCGGTATTAAATCCAGTTATGTAACATCAGATAACCTGGTGGAGTATGTACGCAAGGCAGGCAATACCTGGATACCTGATGCAAGAAACAATCATTTTGTTTATACCGAAAATGTGAATGCTGCTTACATTAACCTGAACAAACAATTTAAAAAATGGAATATACAAACCGGTGTAAGGGCAGAAAACACCAACACCAAAGGCGTGCAGGCCATTGACAATTCATCTGTAAAAAGAAATTATATCAGCCTCTTCCCTACTGCATTTGCCAGCTACACCATTAACGATAAAAATTCACTTACCGCTTCGGTAGGCAGAAGGTTGCAGCGCCCCAACTACCAGGACCTAAACCCCTTTACTTTCTTCCTGGATTCGTTAAGTTACCGCCAGGGCAATCCTTATTTAACCCCGCAATTCTCCTATAATTATGAATTGACACATAGTTACAAGGGTAAATTAAATACTACATTGAATTATACCACCACCACTGATGTTATTTCGCAGATCATCAATCGTAAAAAAGGAAACAACGGGGAGATCATTGGTTTTCTTACATCAGATAATATTGCCCGGTACACCAATGCCGGCATCGCCATCAGCGCTCCGGTAAAATTTGCAAAATGGTGGAACAGCAGTTTATATGGCAATGTGTACCGCAATCATTATACCGGCACCTATATCAGCTACGAAACGGGCAAGCCTGAAGTTGTTGACCTGGACCTTGCCTTTACTTCGTTTACGCTTAATGTTAATAATAACTTCACCATCGGCAAAGGATGGAGTGCAGAGCTCAGTGGCTTCTACCGTTATAAAACCATTGAACAATTATCACTCTCCTATCCCATGGGGCAATTAAGTATTGGCCTGGCAAAAAATAATTTACTCAAAGGCAAGGGCAGCCTTCGTTTAAATGCCCGTGATCCTTTTAACTTTCAACAATACCACGGCCTTACCCGTTACGGCACGGTGGATATTGATATCCGCAACCGGTGGGATAACAGGCAGTACGGTGTAAACTTTACTTACCGCTTTGGAAAGCAGCAAGGCCAGAGCCGCCGCAGATCAGCAACAGAAGATGAGCAGCAAAGAGTGGGCGCAGGTAATTAATAAGAGTTTGTGTTTTAGTTTATAGTTATAGAAGAAGATCCCCGGCGGTTTTTACTGCCGGGCTTTTTATGTAATCTGGTTTTACAACTTTTTTATTAGTTACCCGGCAGAAGAAATGCAATGGTTATAGTACAGCCGTTACCGGTACTGCTGTCAATTGATATCTTTCCGTTATAAGCATCTGCACGATGAATAATATTGGAAAGGCCGATACCTCCGCCTTTTTGCACCGGGTCAAACCCCTTTCCATTATCAGCTATTTGCAATTGTATTATACCAGGTGATTGCGTAAGGCTTATGGAAGCCTTTGAAGCATTGGCATGTTTAAGGATATTATTGCATTGCTCCTGTATGATGCGGTAAATATTTACTTTAAACCCTTCGTCCAGCTTTTCTTCATCAATGCTGATATCAAAACTAATATCGGTATTGGTAAGTTTAAAATTTTTAGTGAGCTGCTCAATGGCACCACTTAAGGTCTCCACTTTAAAAGGCGGTGGAACAAATAAAGATGATAGTTTCCTGATCTCGTCCATAGCAGAAACCGTGATGTCCAGGCTTTTTGCAATGAGTGTTTTATCATTATCAGCTGCAACCAGGGCGTGCTTAAGAAAAATTGTTGATGCCACCAGCAGCTGGTTGATATTATCATGCAGCTCCCTTCCCAGTTCGGCACGGCTTTTTTCCTGCGATTCCAATGACGCTCTCAGTATTTCCTTTTCCCGGTTTTTTTTAACCTGCTCCAGCTCTTCCTGTATCTTTTCTTTTTCGGTAATATCATGTATGGTAATAAGAAAGGCTGGCTTTTCCTTGTAGGTAATGGCATTAATGGCTGGCTCAATTATAATGAGCTCCCCATTCTTTTTTTTATGTATACGTACCGACCTGTCTGTAGTATAAATCCCCTTTTTAATCTGCTCAGTCAACGAATGATGCTGCGTATCAATACGTATATCATAGGCCGTTAGTTGCAAAAACTCTTCTCTTGTATAGCCATATAGCTTTGTGGCCGTTTCATTAACTTCTAAAAAACGCAATGTTTTTTCATCCAGTATGCCTATTGCAAAAGGGCTGTCATTAAAAAGGCTACGGTACTGCTTTTCAGATTCCCTTAATACTTCCTCTATCCTTTTCTTTTCGGTAATATCCTGCACGGTACCCAGGGCTTTAAAATTGCCGGCCGAAGCACCGGGTTCAAACCGGGCCTGTTCCCTCACCCATTTTTCGCCGCTGGCAGTAATTATCCTATGTTCAATATCGTACCGTTTACTTTTAAATGCCGCCTGCCAGCAGGCTTCTACCATCTGGCGGTCATCAGGGTGTATACTTTCCAGGAACAGTTCGTAGGTCATGGATGTACCAGCAGGTATTTCAAATATGCGGTAGGTTTCCTGCGACCATTCTATTACATTACCCGGAACTTCCAGGTACCAGCTACCGGTCTTGGATACCTGCTGTGCATCTTTTAACTGCTGCTTCCTTTTCAGCAGGGCCTGCTGAAAACTGAGCAGTTTTTTTTCATGTTCCTTTTGAGTGGAGATCAGGTTGCGGATAGACAGGAATTGCACTATGCTACCATTTTTATCCCGTACAGGACTGATAACCGTATCTACCCAATAAAATGTACCGTCCTTTGCCTTATTCCTTATTTCGCCCCGCCACACTTTTCCCGACTTTATTGTTTGCCACATCCCCTTAAAAAATTCATCAGGGTGATGCCCGCTGTTGATGATACGGTGATTTTGCCCCACCAGCTCCTTGTAAGTGTATTTGGAAATTTCAACAAATTTATCGTTAACATAAATGATCCTGCCTTCCAGGTTTGTAATGGAAACTATGGCAGCTTCATCTACGGCAGACTCGTATGCCTGCAGCATAGTTGAAAGTTTATGATACCGCTCTTTGGGATCAAATTGGTGCATAGCAATCTTTATACCCGGTTAGTAATTTTATAACAATCGGTGATTGTTATAAAATTACTAAGGTAACTATCATTATACTAATGATGGTTGTCATATAATATATTGAATCCGGTCATTTACAACTCCCGCTAATCCTGCAACACCAGTTCGTGTTTACTATGAGCTTCCATAAGCCTGCGCTGCACATCATATGCTACCGGGGAATAGGAATCAAAACGCATATTGAATCGGGCACGCCCCTGCGTTAAACTCCGCAATGATGAAGAATACTGGTGCATTTGTGCCAATGGTACTTTTGCTGTTATCTTTTGAAAATGTCCTTCCGCTTCCATGCCTTCCACCACACCCAGCCTGGTTTGCAGGTCGCCCATTACAGCTCCCACCTGCTCATCAAGGCAAAGTACTTCCACCTGGTACACCGGTTCCAGCAATTGTGGTGCTGCTTCCATAAATGCCTGCCTGAAAGCCTGCAGCCCGGCTATTTTAAATGAAATATCATTGCTGTCCACAGGATGCATTTTACCATCGTACACACTCACTCTCACATCACGTACATAGCAACCGGTTAAAGGGCCGTTCTGCATTTTTTCCAAGACCCCCTTTAAAATGGAGGGTAAAAAACGGGCATCGATAGCGCCTCCGACAATGCAATTACAGAATACCAGTTTACCTCCCCAATCCAGGTTCATTTCGTCACGGTGCCGTACATTTAAGCCGGATGGATCGGGCATTCCTTCATACCAGGGTTCTATCCGCATAAATACTTCGGCAAATTGCCCGGCTCCGCCGCTTTGTTTTTTGTGGCGGTAGTTGGCTTCTGCCATCCGGCCAATGGTTTCCCTGTAAGGAATCCTTGGCTTGTCCAGTTTTACCTCCAGGTTATGTATATGTTCTATTTTCCATTGTATCACCTGCAGGTGCAATTCGCCCTGGCAATGCAGCAGTGTTTGTTTCAATTCCGGCGATACTTCAAACTGCACGGTGGCATCCTCTTCCTGTAAAGTATGCAATGCCTGCGATAGTTTTTCTTCATCGCCTTTGTTTACTGTACTAATGGCTACAGTAACATTGGGATGAGGAAATTGTATCGGTTCCAATTCTATATCAGCACCTTTATCATGCAAGGTGTTATTTACATGAGTGGAACGTAGTTTTATGGTAGCACCAATATCCCCAGCAACCAGCTCCTGCACAGGCACACGGTTATGCCCTTCCAGTAAAAAAAGCTGGTTTAATTTTTCTGTAACACCGGTATTTTCATTCACCAGTTCACTACCGGCTTTTATAGTGCCGCTGTATACTTTAAATAAACTCAGTTCGCCAATATGTGGTTCTATAATGGTTTTAAAAATAAATATACAGGCAGGCCCGTTGATATCGCAAGGCAGTAACTTTCCTGTAGTTGTTTTTTGTGGCGGCATTTCATTAGGTGCCGGGCACACATAATCTATAAAACTCATGATGCGGCCAATGCCCATATTTTTCTCTGCCGATGCACAAAAAAGCGGGAAAATATCATGCCTGATCATGGAGGTATGCAGCCCTGCCTTCATGTCTTCTTCACTCAGTTCGCCCTGGTCAAAATATTTTTCCATCAGCCCCTCATCATTTGAGGCAATGGTTTCCACCAGTTCTTTATGCAATTGTTCTGCCCTTTCTTTTTCATTATCCGGAATCGGTAGCTTTTCCGGTTTGCCACCCTCGGGCTTAAACCGGTACAGTGCCATGTTCAGTACATCTATAATACCATTGAAACCGGCGCCGGTTTGTACAGGATACTGTACGGCCACCACATTGGCACCAAAATGGGCTTTTGCTTCCCGTAATGTTCTGTCAAAATCTGCTTCATTTTTATCCAGCTGGTTCACTATAAAAACAGTGGGTGTTTTAAATGTATCGGTATATTCCCATATCACATCTGTACCCACTTCCACCCCCATAGCGCCGTTCAGTACCATTATACCGGTATCGGCTACACGTAATGCGCTGATCACTTCTCCCGAAAAATCATCATAGCCCGGTGTATCAATAATATTAATTTTATATTCCTTCCAGTTGGTATGCATCAGCGCAGCAAATACAGAGCTTTGCCTTTCTGTTTCCAGTTCGTGGTAATCGCTTACCGTGGTTCTTGCAGTAACGGTACCGCGGCGTTTGGTGATGCCTGCCTCAAACAGCATACATTCGGCAATGGAAGTTTTACCACAGCCGGCATGCCCGAGCAAGGCTATATTTTTAACATGATTTGAATCGTAAGTTGCCATAAAAAATATTTTTATCGTGATAGGATGCCCTTTAAAGCAACCAGCCAATCCTGTTCAGACTGGCCGGTTTATTTAAGAGTAGTTATGCGTTAACAAATTGATGAAACTCCTGTTCCAGTTTATCAAGATCGGCAATCAGTAGCGCCAGCTTGTCTTTGATCTGGTGATGCGGCACACGATGCCCGATATTGGGATACCTTTCTGTTTCGTTGATATGATGTTTCAATTCATGTTTCATATCGTGAATATTAATGAGCTGGATGTGAAACTGGTTATGAAAATGCTCTACGCCCAGTAATGTTTCATGATTGGTTTTCCCGGGTGCAAAAAAATACAATTCTGATTTCATTTGTTTGATTGCTTTGCTGTATTGCGCAAGGGTTTCATACCAGGTTTTGCATTCGCTGATCAGTGGTTGTTGTTGTGTTGCTGTGATCATATAGCTTATGTTTTAAGTGTGAGTAATGTACGGCAATGGTTAACCGTTTCCATATGCGGATTAAAGGTAAAAACGAGGGTAAAAAAAACACTGATTTCAGTCAGTACAGATAATAAGGGTAATCATTTTTTAAAAAGTGGGTTAGTGCTAAATGATTACAAAAGAAGCCGGCGAAATTGTAAAAGAAGTTTCTGTATACAAAGCTAGCAATTTTACTGAGCTTTCATAATAAGCCGGCAAATAGATTTCCACCATTATTTTCCGTTTGTAATAAAGTATACATGCAGGTTGTACGGTATAACCGTTAATCACCTAAGTTCATTATTTTTACATATAACCGTTTTAAACCTCGTTTTATGTACAAAAAATACCTGTCTTATATGTCCCTGGTAATTGCAGTAACCATTTGCAGTTGTTCCAATAACGATTCCAATACTGCTCCCGCCAAAGCTGCAGATTCTTTGAAACCTAATCAGCCTAATACCAGTTACAAACCGGCTTTTGAAGGGCAGAAAAACATTACAGCCGTTACCACCACCACGCCCTATAAAGTAGAAAGGCTTGCAGAACATATTGGCAGGCCCTGGGCAGTAACACCAATGCCCGGCGGGCAATTGCTGGTAACCGATAAATCAGGCTTTATGATGATCTATAGCGCAGAAGGTAAACTGGTTAAAAAGATCACCGGCTTTCCCCCGGTGAATGATAAAGCGCAGGGCGGACTTTTAGATGTGGCACTCGATCCTGCATTTACCAAAAACCGCATCATCTACTGGTCATTTTCAGAAAAACGTGATACCGGTAACCTTACTGCTGTAGCCAAAGGAGTATTACCCGAAAAAGATACCGTGATAAAAAACCCGGTGGTTATTTTTCGTGCCACGCCGGAACTTAACAGCGAATTGCATTACGGTTCCCGCCTGGTGTTTGATAAAGACGGCAATCTTTTTGTAAGTGCCGGCGAAAGATCCATCCTGCCGGGAAGAAAGCAGGCACAATGGCTTAACAGCGGACTGGGTAAAATTTTTAAGATCACCAAAGAGGGTAAACCGGCACCAGGCAATCCTTTTATTAACCAGGCCGATGCAAAGCCCGAAATATATTCTTACGGCCACCGCAATCCGCAGGGCCTGGCTTTACATCCTGCCACAGGCGATTTATGGGAAGTGGAGTTTGGGCCAAGAGGTGGTGATGAAGTGAACCTGATTAAACCGGGTAAAAATTACGGCTGGCCATTAATTACTTACGGTATAGAATACGATGGCAATAAAATTGGCGATAGCATCCAGCAAAAAGCCGGCCTTGAACAACCGGTGTATTATTGGGACCCTGTGGTTTCTCCAAGCGGCATGATATTTTACAACAGTGATACGATACCCGAATGGAAGAACAATTTATTTATCGGCGGCCTCAGCAGTATGCATATCATAAGGCTGGTGATTGAAAATAATAAAGTAGTGGGTGAAGAAAGTTTATTAGCCGATCAAAAAGAAAGGATACGTGATGTAGCTGAAGTGAATGGAACATTATATGCTGTTTCTGATGGCGGGGTTTTATTCAGGATCAGTAAAAAATAACAGGCTGAATTGTATTGCACCGGTTGTTTACTATTGGGTAAACCGGTGCAGTAATAATTTATTGTGCAGCATCCACACATGGCAATTGGGATCATTGGGTTCGTTCCAGAACAGATCGGTATGCCCGTGATAAGAGGAATCTGTTTGCAGTAATTCTTTTTTTACAATAGTATCCAGCCAGGAAAAATTAAATTCTTCTTTTGTATAACGGGGCGAAACCCAATCAGGTTTCATGTAATCTGCAACAATGTTCTTAAAGGTTGCAGCATCAAAATACAAAACTGCCTGCAGTGTATAATCCGAAGGGCCGGGCACACTCCTGCCTGCCGTACCTGAATTATCAATAAAACTATAAAGAAATTTTACACTCCGGGGATGATAATATTTAAAACTGATCAGCCGGGCTAATTTTCCGGTATCAGTTGAAATAGTTGTTGAAACATTGCCATTGGTAACTGTGTATTCAGACGCTGCAAATTCACCAACACTATCCGGCGTGTTGATTTTTGCTGTTCCGGAATTATTGCCGCAGCTGATAATAAAAAACATGTTGCAACATAGAAGCAACAGTGTAGTAAAAATATTTTTTCTTTTTCTCCCCATAATTAATGGCAGATGGAAGTTAAATCAATCATTTAAAATTATAAATAATTATGCTTTATTTAATTAAAATGAAAATGTTGATAAACAGCTGCCCTGTTACATTTCAAGACAAAAAAATGACATTAAAATACCATTAAGCATAGAGGGTACAGGATAGAAAATTAGGTAAGTTCCTTACTTTTGCGACTTTACAGCCTGTTATGGCGACTTACATTTTATGCAGACTAAAACTTTTTCTTACGTACCAATACTATTTATTTTTTTAACCATTACCGGTTGCAACCGCAACAGGGGGATGGCCGACCCCGTAAAACCGGGCGAACAACATTACAAGCCGGCATTTGCCGGTCAAACCCGGGCAGATACGCTTAAAACCATTACCCCTTATAAAGTAGAAACCGTAGCAGAACATTTAGGAAGGCCATGGGCAATTATACCAATGCCCAACGGGCAACTGCTGGTAACCGAAAAATCCGGCTTCATGACTTTACATGACAGCGATGGTAAAATACTAAAAAAAATTACGGGCTTTCCGGCAGTGAATGATGCTGACCAGGGCGGCATGCTTGATGTGGTGTTAGATCCTGCTTTTAAAAAGAACAACACTATTTACTGGGTCTATTCCGAAAAATACGGCAACGGCAACCTCACAGCTGTTGCTACAGGACAACTGTTGCCCAATGATTCTGTGATCAGAAATCCGGTGGTTATTTTTCGTGCTTTACCCGAGTGGAACAGCATACAACATTATGGCTCACGCCTGGCATTTGATAAAGAAGGCTATCTTTTTTTAACCACTGGTGAAAGGGGAAAACCGGAATCGAGAATGGAAGCTCAATCCATCAAGAACTGCCTGGGCAAAGTTTTAAAGATCACCAAAGAAGGTAAACCGGCTCCCGGCAATCCTTTTATTGATAGCACCAATGCCAAACCTGAAATTTATTCTTACGGGCATCGCAATCCGCAGAGCCTTGCCATTGATCCTGTAAACGGAGATTTGTGGGAAGTGGAATTTGGTCCCCGTGGCGGCGATGAATTAAACCTTATTAAGCCGGGTAAAAATTATGGCTGGCCCGTTATTACTTACGGAATAAATTATGATGGCAAAGTTTTTGGCGATGCTATTCAGCAAAAAGAAGGCATGGAACAACCGGCTTATTACTGGGACCCTGTAATTTCTCCCAGTGGCATGACCTTTTATACCAGCGATTCGATCCCCGAATGGAAAAATAATCTTTTTATCAGTGGCCTTACCAGCACCCGTATTGTAAGATTGCAGATCAAAGATCATAAGGTTACCGGCGAAGAAAGTTTACTGGAAGATAAAAAAGAAAGGATCAGGGATGTTGCTGAACTTAATGGTAAACTGTATGCCATTACCGATTCGGGCATTATGTACCGCATCAGTAAAGCTTAACTCTTTTATTGCACTGCATTTTGTTCCCCACGCTCCCATCGGCCGATATAATCTGAACATTGCATTAAAAGTTCGTTATTACTTATATACAACAACATCAGGGGAAATAATTTAAAAAAGGCCCTCTTTACTGTATTATCAATCGATACGCCCGGTAATACATGGCTTAGTAATGGAAAGAAAACAAAAACCACCGCAATTGCATACAAGTAATTTCGTGCAATGCCATTACATTTTCTTTTTACAATCAGTTCCGCAGCAAATAAGGCCAGGAAAATAAAAATAAAATAACTGTAATGAATAATGCCCTGTTCGCTGAAGAGCAGGTTATCATTGGTTTGTACAAAACGGTCCCACACCGATGTAAGACTGGTTAACTGCGGATTTACCTGTGCGGCAATACTATAACTTACAGGAAGATAATGATTGATATAAATGTATACTGCGGTAAGATAGAACAGAACAGCGGGCAGCACAAAACTAAAACCGGCGAGCAATATTTTTTTACCCCCCGTTTTGTGCTTCAGGTTATTTAAAAAGATAACCGGCAGCATGGCACCACATAGCAATAATGTTTCGGGCCTGGTATATACTGCAATGCCCATCAGTAAACCTGCAAAGGCTAATTCATTTAGCTGTTGCGTTTTAAAATAGCTGATCATAAAAAATACCGACAAAAAGAAGAACACTGCATTACTGTAATCGTACAATAACATAAAAGTATACGCATACATTTCCGGTATGGCCATAAAAAAAATAACCAGCACACCTGCGATTACCCGGTGCAGTGATGTACCGATAATATGGTACAGTATAATGATAAAACAGGTAAACACGTTGATAAGCCACACCTGGCCAAAAGGAAAACCGGCAAACTTATAAATGATCTGCAGGCAGGTAATGAACGGGGGTTTAAGCGTATTGCCGTTCTGTGTCAGCAAAAAAACACTGTTAAGCATTGTTTTTTCACGTACGGTAAACTCTGCAATGGCTTCGGCGCCGGTAGTTACATCATTTGGTGTGGGCGGATAATAAAAGCAACGCCACGCACTTACAAAAATGATAAAGCCAATGGCTAACAAAAAAGGGATCTCATAAAACGTAAGGCGAAAACGTGCCGATGCAAACATTGTACCCGCCATCTTTACCCCTGCCATAAATTTTATGTTAACAGCAAGTGTAGCTGCCAGCAACAAGGCCAATACATTCAATGGTGTAATGGGAATATAAAAGAGCTGCAGTATAAAAGGGATCACTGAAAAAACGGCTATTCCCAACAGTATTGCCAGGGGCAGAAAAAAAGCAGGTTTTAAAATGATACGGAATAAAGTAAGCAGGCCAAAGCCGGCCAGTAATTGTAAAAAAGTTAATAAAAGAATAACCAGTATACTGCTCATAGAGGATTAAAATTTTTGAAACGCACTGATGCTGTCTTTTAATTGTTGTACACTGGTAATACTATCGATACTGAATTTATTATGTTGTACACTTACCAACCAGGTGGCTTTTATGGCTGCGGTATCTTTTGCCCACACAGTTTTAAGATTGGTGAAATAATAAAAGGTAACGGGCTCGGGCACCGGGTAGGTAATGCCGTATTTTTTAAAATATCCTTCTGTGGGAACAAGCACCAGTACATTTTTGCTATTGCCTTTTTGTTCAAATAAGCCGGCAATTTGTTTTGAATAGGTGTACATGGCAGTAAATCGTTCTGTCTTTCTTTTTTCAACAGATAATTGTTTGTGTTGCACCCGGTAATCATTCCAGTACCCCAATATCTTATCCTGCAGCCATGTTTTGTTGGCCGGCAATACAAAAAAGAGTACCAGTATAATGATACCACCAAGCATAATCAGCAGCTCCCTTGCCGTTCTGCCCGGGTAAAACCATTTTGTTTTTCCTGTACCTGCTGCAATACCGGTTGTAAGATCGTCCTCGTTATTTTCCATCCGTTTTTTATAAGGCATTTTGCAGTGCAATAATAGTAAGCTTTCTCTATAAATTGCCTTCTTTATACCGTAAAGGCCGGGCATGCCGAAAAATATTCCGCAGCTTTTTACGTTAATACCCCATACCAATTCCAGGTTCCATGAAAAAATACTACTTCCTGCTGTTTTTGCTTGTACCCGTGTTACTTACAGCTCAAAAAAAAGTGGATCTTGACCGCTTTAATTTTAAAGTACAGTTCCGCTCCCTGCCCAATATCAGGTTAGACAGCACCTACCGTACCTATAATGTTGCAGTAACGGCTACTAAAATGATGCAGCCTTTTATGCAGGATATCGACCCTGCCAATACAGTTACATTAGAAGGCTGGCGCAAATTACCCCAGGAAGGGCATTTGAATATACAGGTAAAACTTGAAGACCTGTTGCCGGAATCGGTATCGGTTAAAGAACGCTCCCTGGTTACCAGAGACCGTTTTGGTGCTGTAACCGGCACTAAGACCATGTACTACCAGGAAGTGGTGTATACTTTTGCTGCAACCGCACAAATTGCCGATTATAAAGGCACCCATATTATGGATGAAGTATTGGCCAACCGCCAGTACAAACAGGTTTATGCCAGTCCTGAATTTGCATTGAAACCATTGGCAGAAGGATACTTTGTATTGAACTCTTTAGCAGTAACCAAAGAACTGTACCGCAATTGCGTAAATAAAGCCATGCATTACCTGAGCGACCGCATTACCGATAATTTTGGTTTTGCAGAAGTTACGGCAGATGATTTTATGTGGGTGATCGGTAGCAGGAAACATCCTGAATATGAAGATGACAGAAAGGCTTTTCAATTAATGAATGAAGTATTGTTTAGTATGAATGCCAGTACCTCCATTGAAGGGGCCCGCGAAAAACTAAAACCGGTTATTGATTATTTTGAAGGTATTAAAAACACTTACAGTACATCCAAAAAACACGATAGAAAAATACGCTATTCCAGTTATTTTAATTTAGCCGTGTTGTATTATTACCTGGATGATCCGGAAATGATGATGAAAGAAGCAAATGGTTTAATACTAAATGATTTTCATACGGCAGTAGGCACCTCATTCCAGCAAACGGCAACCCGTTTAAAAAACCAGTTTCAGCAAACGCATATCTATACCCGTCATTTCAGCATTGACCCTACGGCTTTCAGAGGGCCTAATGAAAAGCCGGATACAGTAACAAAATAAATACACCGTTTATTTTATTGCGCTGATCACAATAGCACTTGCTTCCACAGTCACTTTTCCTTCGGGATATTTGCTATTGATGAGCTCAAATACTTCGGTTTTTATTTTTTGCCGCATGGCATCATCGGCCTTGCTTAATGCGGCAACAATCGGGGCTCCCACTTCTGTCATCATATTCCAGTACACCTCTGCCGTGCCTGCATTTAACGTAGCAGCAACTTCTTCTTCCTGTATATTATCAAATCCTGCATTTTCAAATATCGACTTCATCATCCCCGGTTTACTGCAACGAAACATACCCGGTGCTCCCGGTGGCGGTGGTGCCATTTCCATATTTTTAGCAATGGTACCCATCATTGCAGTTACCCAAAAATTTTTATCCGGTACATTCCATACCGATGTGGCTACTCTTCCACCGGGTTTTAATACCCTTGCCATTTCTTTAGCGGCCAGCTGCATATCGGGAAAGAACATAAAACCAAAACGACAACTGATTGCATCAAAATAATCATTCTCAAATGGCAGTTCGCAAACATCGCAGGCTGCAGTTTCTATATTGGTAATGCCACGTTGTGCAGCATTTGCCCTTGCAATAGCTAACATATCTTCTGCCACGTCTGTCATTACAACTTTACCACCATTAAGCATACCCGCAATTGTTAAGCCGGGCTCACCTGTACCGGAAGCAATATCCAGTATCCTGTTGTTACCCGATGGCTGTATGGAAGCAATAATACTTTGCCCCATCGGGTGCAGAAACTCCATGGTAAGCTGATCCCATTTTTTCCAGCCCGAAGAGAATTTATTCCAGGATTGTTTCTGCTGCTCCCTTATTTCTTCTAACTGTTCGTTCATGATAATAAATTTAAGACGTATAAAGTACTACAAATTTCCGTAAATCAAAAGCCTCGCCTTTTGCAAAAAGTGGCTCAGTTTAAAAAGTGGTAAGCACTGCAGTAATAGTTTTTATCAGGGGGCATGGGCAATAATGGTAAAGCGGGCATTGCGCCGCATGGCACAAACTAAAAACAGCTTAATGGTTTATCAGGTGTACCTTTAGTGTTAAACTTTTAATTATGGGAGCAATGGGATACGAATCGTTAATACGCACCGTGTACCATTGCGTTAAAGGCGGTACCAAAGGTGCTAATGCCAATATTTACCGTAATATGGAAACAACAGAACGTTTTCTAACCGATGTAAACTGGAAAAAGACAGATGCCGAAAAAATACTCAACCATAAAACTGCTTTTACAGAAGTAAGGATGTATGTGCGCAATGCATTAAGAGACGGGCTTGAAAAAATAAAATACAAAGCTACCCGGCAGGATATTGAAGATATAGAGATCATGCAGGAAACACTGTACCAGAGCCGGTTTTACAACAAAGCCGCCCTTGATATCATCATTCATAATGCCGAAGCCATCTTTTTTAAAAATGGCCTCGAAGAAGGCTGATGCGCTTTACTGGTATTGAATATAGCTGGGCCTGGGAGTAAATTGTAACAACTCTTTGGGAGTATACATCTTATCCGTTTTATTATCGTTCTTATAAAATAATTTGAAGCCTGTAAACTGTACCGGTTCTTTATAAATATACCTGAGGTAAGTACCTTTTTTTAAGATCCTGGAGCCAAAACCATCCATATCCATTACCACCTGCACTTCCGGTACCGTTTTAATTTTAGTATACCCTGTAACCATACCTTGTGTAAAACGATGAACAATCAACACTTTCGGAGGCAGGTTATTTTTACGCACCAGCTCTGCTAAAAAATCGATGGCATCATTAATATCGTCCGATGAAAACGTACCGATCTTAGAGCCGGGAACTTCCCCACCCTTCATCGAAAATTCAGGATCGATGCCCAGGTGTACATTGGGTAATGCCAGGTATTTTTCTAATGTAGGTACTTCTGCCTTTACCGTACTATGCCCTACCTGTATATCCACAAAAACCAATGCCTCAATTGATTTTGCCCAGCTGAGCATGGTATCAACCTGGCTTAAAGGCATACGCAAACGATGCTTGCCATCTTTACCTGCTGCCCCCTGTGCAGTAATAGCGATATAATGCAATGCAGGAATAGTATGTATACCAGGGTCAGCTGCCTGCCATTGCGCCACTTCTCCCTGTAATTTTTTTAGCATACTGTCTTTCGGTAATTCGCCCAATATGCCCATTTTTTTGGAATATAAATTACCATAGAATGAAACGATCCTGTTGTAGGGTAATAAAGCGCCTGCTAAAGGATAAGGTGTTTTTACAGGCCATTTGCCGGTGCTGTCGTAATTGCTCAACGCCTTCATCCTGGCATTGTAGTCGGCTGTATCGATGCTGCTCTTCTGGCTGTTTTCTGTTACTACGGGCGTGCTGTCTGCTTTTGTTACAACGGGTGTAACTACCGGCTCATTCTTTGCAACAACTTTTGCCTTTGCATCTTCATTGCACCCGGTTGCAAAAAAAAGAATTGCCAGTACCGGTGCTGCAATTAAACAAATTGATTTTTTCATAAGATTATACTTAACTGTGCACTATGCTTCAA
The DNA here is from genome assembly GCF_054783275.1 of Ferruginibacter profundus. Lineage (NCBI taxonomy): Bacteria > Pseudomonadati > Bacteroidota > Chitinophagia > Chitinophagales > Chitinophagaceae > Ferruginibacter > Ferruginibacter profundus. Next base: position 1,405,501 of record NZ_BAAGQW010000001.1, read on the forward strand.
GATACTTTTTTGTACATGCATAAGTGCCAGGCAGATAAATGCAAATATCAGGTATATAACGTCAGTTTTAGCTGCTGATTATATCCTGATGCCCTTATTTATCAACAATTATACCATTATCAGCTACCCGGGTTGGTGTTGATAGCAATAGCCATTGGCAATACCCGTCATATGCCTGCAGCGGCTGCCACTTTTTGTAAAGCCTTTACATTGCACGGTAGTATTTTGTCCTTGTGCTTTATGCGGTGTAATACCTGAACTATAAATATTCTGAGGGTTACAAATTTTACATGGTTGCAATCCCAACTCCCTTGCTTTGCTTACGTTGATTTCTTCTGATACATTTTTTACCATACGGCAGGTAGCCAGATGATACTTAGCACCTGATGGTGTTTTAAAAACTGTTTGCGCTTTTACAGAAGCAGATAATAATAATAATAAAGCAAATAGTTTTAGCATACCAGGTTAACTGATTGAAAAATAAGGCGTATTACCCTAAGGCGTGAATCATTAGTCGTGAAAGCAGACACCAACATTCAGAAGCTCTGCACTCACGATTCACCATTCACGCCTCACGCCTATATCGGAAAATCAAAATCAAACACAAAACGCTCAGCTTTTGGCAATGGCTTACGGGGAAGCATATCCGTACGCATAGCAGTATTGTATACAAATGCAGCTACAATAACGGCTGCCTGTTGCAGGTCGGCAATATTTAAATGATCGTAGGTATCCATATTGCTATGGTGTGTTCGGGTTTCATATTCCAACGGGTCTTGTATAAACTGAAAACCGGGAATACCCACCGCATCAAAACTGATATGATCGGTACTGCCGGTATTGCTGTTGGTTACCCCACCATTGGCGCCCATATCGGCAAAAGGAAGCAGCCAGCTCCTGAAAATTTCTCTTACTGCCGGGTTGTTTTGAGTATAGATGCCCCGTATTTTACCACTGCCATTATCTAGATTATAATAGGCCGAAATGGTTTGTTGCTCCGGTTTCAATTGCATATCCTGGGGATTGCCAAAGTGTTTTTTTACATACCCGAAACTACCATACAAACCCTGTTCTTCGCCACCCCACAAAGCAATGCGGATAGTGCGTTTGGGCTGCACACCCAGTGTTTTTAAAATACGCATGGCTTCCAGCATTACAATACAGCCTGCACCATTGTCTGTTGCACCGGTACCACCGGCCCAGCTGTCCAGGTGGCCGCCCAGCATTACCACCTGGCTTTTTAATGCAGGGTCAGTACCGGCAATTTCGGCTACCACATTGTAGCCCGTAAGGTCTTTATCATAAAAAGTATTCTGTACATTCATTTCCAGTTCCACTTTTTTATTATCCTGCAGCAGGCGCATCATTTTAAAATAATCCTCCACGCTTATTTTCATTTCGGGTAAGGTTGCCTGGTAGCCGGTGGCATAACCGGTGCCGCCATCTACAAACACCGTACCATCGTGTGAGCCCCTGCTGCTGCGGAGTAAACCTACAGCACCCTTTTTCTCTAAGTATAGTGAAGAATAATAAGCGCTTTTAATAAGCGGCAGAAATTGTTCAATCTCTTTACGGCTTATCATGTATTCATCAGGCAGATTATCTAAACTGCTATCGCCATACCTTGTGGCGTAGGCTTTAAAGGCATCGGGTATGGTGGTGCCGCCGGGTTTTATCATTACAATTTTTCCTTTAATGGCTGCACCGGCTTTATCAATATTGGCAGAGTCCAGTGCATCCAACATGATCAGTTCTGTCTTCACTGCTTTTTTGGTACTCTTGCACCAGGGCACAGGATAAGCAATGATACTTTCGTAGTATGGTGCTTTTAATGCAAGAGTTCCCTGCTCGTTACTCCAACCCTTTCCAAATTCGCCCCATGCCTCACGGCCGGCGTTTTGTAAGCCCCATGTTTTGCAGATCTGGGTAACCCAATCTAACGCACGGTTGTAACCGGGAGAGTTGGTAAGGCGTGGGCCGCATACATCAGTGATGTTATGCGCTATCATTTTTACCTGCGAATTATTTTTTTCTTCGTCTTTTATTTTTTGCATCATCGCCATATCCACAGTTTCCTGTGCGGCAGCAGTTGATACAATAAAAAATACCAGGCTGATTGCTGAAAGCAGTTGTTTCATGTGTAAAGTTTAGGTTGTACAAATTAATGTAATCTGCTTACAAAAGCAAATAGCAACCCGTTCTTATTTATCCATGCCTCCGTTGTGCCTTATAGCGCAGCACATCTTTTACTAAGGATTGATCGTCATTAAAATTTTTTAATTCCGAAACAATATCAGGATTGGTTACCGCCAGGTGGGCTACAATTTCGTAGGCCATTTCTGTAGTGCGATTGGTTACAGCGCCATCTTTTTGCTGTTCATATTTTAAGGCTGTTAAAAAAACAGGTTTATTATGATCAGTAGTGTCTTTGGCATATACATTTTCTATGGCCTGCAATAATAATTTAGGGTCTTCAATATTTTTAAAGTAATTATTAATGCAGTTGAAGGCATCTTTATCAGTACGCCAGCCTTTTAAAAGTAGTTCCTGCGCAGGTGCGGCATTATTCATTTTATTACGGTACAATAATGATGCTTTTACATAGCGGCCGCAACTGATGTGTTCATCGGCAACCAGTTGGTATTGCTCAAATGCTTCGGGCTTCTTTTGTTGCAGCAGGTACAGGTCTCCTGCTTTTTCATTTTCTTTCAGTTCCTTATACAAGCCAATCGCATCGGTATACATCTGCCCTTTTTCGTAACATACAGCAGCTTTATTTTTATTTTGCAGGTATTTTAAATAGACCGATGCTGCTTCAGGATAGAGTTTTCCATCTTCCAGTGTTTTGGCTGCCATGTGATTATTCTTCAGCAATTTCATGTACACAAAGGCTGCTTTCTGGTAGTCTTTTTTTGCCACCAGGTCCTCTGCAGTTTTGTTATACTGCTGCTGTAATTTCTGGTAGGAATCCATACCGAAAACCAGATTGCCACTGCCGCCACTTTGAGAAGAACGACCGAACAGATCAAAATTGCCCCATCGCCTGTTCAATTCAAAAAGCCCGGCATTGCCACCACGGTTAGTACCTTCATTATCCAGGGGAATAGCATATTTCAGCGCTTCGTCAGGATTGTTTTTAAACAATGCCATCAGCTTTTCCATTTCTGATTGATTGCGCTTTTCCAGGTCTTCCAGGTTCTGCACCAGGTTATTCACCCATTTACTATCGGCAGGTAAAATTTTATTGCCGATCTTTTCCAGCATTTTCATTAAGCCTGTCTTTTCCTTTCCATCCTTTTCGCCTGTATTGCCTTGCCGGGGGCTGCTGCTAAATAATGTTTTTAAAAGGCCCAGTTTTATTTTTTCTGCCCAGTTAAGCGGTTTATCATTAAACGATTTTTTTTCAGGAAAAGCAGTTGCTTCCATTGCTTTGATCAGTTCTTCGGGCGGCAGTGGTTGTATTTCGAGCCGGCGGATATTTTCGGGAATGAAAGCGCCGGCTGCGGGCGTGGTAATAGTTACTGCAGCTGTAGCGGGCAATGCCAGCAGCTCACTCCAGGCGATGGGTGTATCCAGTGCCACTAAACCAAACTCCGGGTGCATGATATGCGGCGTAGCAGAAAAAAGTTTGCTTACCTCTGCTGCATGTAATGTGGGGTATAGCGTGGCATATTGCGGTATATACAGGGTATTGTATACCAGCTGGCAGGGTTCGTTGGCATTAAGCGGTTTTTGTTGCCGGCTATTTTGCGGCAATGGCACAAAACATCCCCAAAGGGTATTGGCTGTGGTGCCGGGTATAGCGTATACCGGTAACTGTTGTATATCCGCATCCAGGTTTTGTAATTGCTGCAGCCAGTGCTGCAGGCTTTTGTTTTTTATCAAAATGCCTGCAAGCGGAAAGGTATTGGTATGGTATGGTTTAATCTGTAGCTGCATAATTAATGATGTGCCCTATAAATGTAGCAATATTTTCCTGGTAAAACGTTACAGGCGATTGTATGGCCTGTTTTGCACTTTGAGGTTTTGAGATGCTTACAACACTGCCCAGTTGTTTTAATTCTTCAGCCATTTTCCTGGCATCGGCAATATCCATGTTTTTTGAAATTAATCCATTGGCACTATCAACAATATGTTTTGCAGCTGCCAGGCCAATTCCGGTATAAGTTTTCATGATCCTGATAGCCGCTATCGGGCTTTCGCCTCTGCGTGTTAAAACTACGCTCACCTGGCCCCTTGTTGCATCATTAAAAAATTCATTTCCGGCAAAGTTGTTCTGCGTAGCCATGCCCATTGGATAGTCTAAAATGGAAGAGAAAAATATTTGCGGTATTTTATTGTTGCTGCTGGTAAGGATAAAATAACCACCGGGATCAATGGTAATGGTGCTGCCATCGGCAAACTCAAACTGGCGCTTGTTCTTGCGTACAGATTGTTTGGACCTGTTTTGATTAACATTATGAGGCGTAAAATACAATTGCTCCCCATGCATTATCTGCAACTGGCGCCCGTTGATGACTAAATAATTTTCTCCATTGATATATACATCTTCAATATGTGTTAGAATACTTGAATTGGAGTAGATATACGGAAAATCGCTGATCTGTTTTTGCCTGGCAGGATAATCCAATGCAAAAATATTACTGGTCAGCTGTGCTTTTTCAATTGTAATAATCCCCGTAGTAAAATCCGGTATAAATACAAATGCATCCGGGTTAGTTATAAGATGCATAAATTTTCCATACTTGTTAAACAAAAACTCTTTAAGGTATTTGCCTTTCCATTCCTTGAATAAAGCTTTGGCAGTTTGTTGCGTATCCAGGTTGGTTATACTCAGTTCTTTATTTTGAAGATTAAAAATGAGGAAAAATATTTCACCGCTCTCCTGCTTTCCAATTTCATACAACGCATTTACAGGAACATTTTTCAATACCATCTGCCACCCTTTGCCTGATTTTGTATGATCTGCTTTGCTGCGCCGTAACAGGCAACGGTTAGCCACGCAATACACTTCTTCATCAAGCGGCAATATTTTTTTTATCCCGTAGGGCGTAGACAGCAACAATGGCGGAAAATCATTGGGTACTATAACAGTCTCCGGCACTTCCCGTTGCGGTAGTTTTTTTGCCCATAATTTATTTAGCGGCAAACGGATAGTTTGCAAATGCTTTTGTACATTATTTTTCTTACGGTAAAAATTTATTTCTCCTGCTGCATCAGTAGTGATGAGGTATTTAAAAAAGGATTGGTAGGTGGCCAGTTGCAACTGTACCTGGGGATATTGCAATGCCGCCGCCGTGGTAATATAAAATATTTCCAGTTGCTTATCCTGTTTATTCGCTTCTAAAAATGCAGCCAGGCCCTTTGCTGCATGCAAACCGGCATCCACTTTTTGTAAGCCATCAATAATTGCCCCTGCATCATTGCAGGCTACAGGTGTGCAATAATTGCCCACCACAAATGCCCTGCTTTCTGTTAAGGCTTTGGGGTGCCTGGCAATAGCAATATAACTGGCATAGGCCAGTATTTTGGGAGTACCCCAGTTTTTTAAAGAGATGTCAATTAAAATAGTGCGGTGCAGCTTATCTTTTACAGGCGGCATTTCACGATGCAGGTATAAGGCTTCGTTATTGGCAATACGATTCATAAAAATAAGATCATCGTTGGCAAATTCAGATACCAGCAGTTTGTCAAAATCGCCTTTATTAGACAGATCTGAAACACCACCCAATGGCTGTTCGCTGGGGTGTGCATTAAAAATAGGAATATTAAAACCTGCCCAGATGGGCTTTATAAGTGCACCGGCCTGGAAGGTTTGCGGATTGCTCATTAACTCTTCCACAAAATCCTCATAGTGGGTATCCGATACTGTTATGTCTTCCAGTAACGGCATATCCGACTCTTCCAGTTCAGGCAACTCTCCCATGGCATCAATAATTGATTGCACTGTAGGAAATGTTCTGATCAATAAGGCAATTACATTAAAATCTTTTAAGAGTATCCTGTTATCAAAATCTTTTTTTCTTAATAACCTGGTGCGCCCCTTAATATTATCTTTTAAGCCGGTGGCTATACCTTTTGAAGTACTAGGGTTTAGCCTGTTGTGTGCGTTCCTGAAAATGGTTTGCAATAATATGTGGCGCCTTTTTCCGGTTTTATATTCCGGTGGAATTCTTTCCAGCATCCGCAGAAAAGTAAAAGCATGGTCTACAGCATCTATATGCAGGAAAACCACGTTGTCTTTTTTTTCTATACTATCAGCCACCCTGCTTCTAACCAGTTGCAAAGAATCATCCACCGTTTTATTAGTAGCAATCATGGCCAGCAAAAATGAGCCGAATGGCGGCAGCCCCTGTTCCGCAATATCAGTAAGTATAGTGGCTACATGCTCCCTGTAGGCAATAGTACTACCACCGGGAATGGACAACACTTCCGCATCCTCTTCCCAGGTCCAGAAATAGTCATTATAACACTGGTAGTAATCTGAAAAATTCATTGCAATGTTGCTTTTAAAAAATATTACTCTTTTGTAATTGCCTGCTGTATTGTTTGCCGCCACGATGCAATGGATAATGGCTGCAATTTATCTTTTTGTATTACGCAATAGCTATGCTCATCTATCCACCATATAAGATCATTACCGGCTGCATCAATTTTTTGTGCTACAGTTTTTTCCAGTATGGGAAATTCAAATGCAAACCCCACAGGAAAAATAAAAGGTCCTTTTTGCCAATAGGCTTTTCCGTTCAATGGCAGTAAAGGTTCCCCGATAAGTAATGCGTTGCTGTTATCGATCAATACCCATTGCAAATGCTGTAATCGTACTGCTGCAGCATTCACAATATATTCTCCCGCTGTATCAACAGTTGCCAGAAGCGCTGAAGCCTGCTGCTCTTCATCAACCGGAACTAATTGTATAGTTTGTTGCTGGTGTACACCAAAAAAGTTATGATTAAATCCTTCAAGTGTTACCGCCAATGCTCTTTCAATAGGTGTCCACAAAAAAGAAGGTTGTTTACAATCAGGCAATAAACTTCCTTTGGGAAACAGCAAATTGTCTTTACTGTAAAATAATTCCGCAAAAGGTATCGACCGCAATTCATGTGCTTCCAGCTGTGTTGCTGTAATATCCTTTATCCAGATAAATTCTTCATCAGCGGCCATTTTCAGGTTATCCCAATGCCTTACCTGCCCCAGGTAATCCTTGTGTTGCAAACGCAGCTTCATCCACCAGGCTATATGGTTTGCAGTATCTTCTGCCATAAGCTTTCAATTTGAGTTTGTATGAATTGCTTTTTCTCCACATTCTTTATCCATCCGCAACGGGTTTGCATGTACCGTAATTTATCTTTCACCACATTCTGTTCTTCAAAACTCAGATGCCCGTTATCCCATTTATCCGCCAGGTACTGCACTTCCTTTATCACTTCTTCGGGATTAGGTGCTTTGTTAAAGATTGCCTGCGGGTGTGCTTTATCGGTAGTTTCCTTTTCAATGATATTATTGATGATGCCTTCCAGTATTTCAATCTGCTCTTCGGTATCCCAGATATATTTCAGCACCCACAGGTCGCTGAGTATCGCTTCTTTACGGCCACACAGCAAAGCACTTGCTGCAATAAGGTTTTGCAGTTTTACGGCACGCCTGTCCGACACTTTAATGCCGGTATTGCGCAAGGAGTGTACAATGTCGATATACTCTTTGCGGATGGCGGTAAGGTCGATAGTGCGGCACTCTGCCTGCAGTTGCCTGATATCGTCAGAAGCAATCACCGGTTTTTCCTGCTGCCGGTTATTTTCCAGGTCCCATCCGGCCAATAGTACTTCGTGCAGTTTATCCGGATCTACATAATCGCATTTTACCCTGATCAGGAAACGATCCAGCAATGCATTGAGCGATTCTTCTTCGGGCAAGCCATTACTGGCACCCACAAACATCAGCGCCGGTAATTTCCTGGTTTCTTTTCCCCTGCGGAAAATCTTTTCATTCAATGCCATCAGCAAACTATTCAATATGGCACTGTTGGCATTAAATATTTCATCTAAAAAAACCATTGCCGCTTCGGGCATCATGCCTTCTGTATTGGTCACCAGTTCGCCTTCTTTTAATTTGCGGATATCAAAAGGGCCAAAGATCTCATTGGGTTCTGTAAAACGGGTGAGCAGGTATTCAAAGTTTTTTCCATCTTCCACACATTGCGACAGCATGCGGATGATAGCACTTTTAGCCGTACCAGGAGGGCCCAGTAAAAACGCATTTTCACGGGCAACCAAACTAACACCTAAAAGATCTATGATTTCATCTTTACCAATAAAAGAATGCTTGACAAACTTTAAGACCTCGTTTAATTTTTCTGTATTGTTCATATTGTAGTCGCTGTGTTTAATTCTTTCCAAAAGCGGGAGCTGTACATCCCCATGGCAGCTTTAATTTTTTCGTATAATAAAGGTAATTGCGCCCTTTGCAGGTCTTTTTTTTGAATTACCCTGTTGATGTATAATTGCAATACACATTCGTTATCAGTGATACCATCAAAATTGATTGCTGTTATTTTTAACGGATACCCGATACCTGAATAATGCCATTGCTGCAACTGTTCTTCTGCCAATGTGATGAGGGCATCATCGGGGTCAATATTTTTAGTATCCTTTAATACCTGTGGTAAAAAACGCAGGCATAGATCTGCAGAAAGCATGGCCCCTGCATCAATAGCATGCGGATACAAGGGTAATAACTGCGGCAGCTCACTGGCTTTATTTTCCCGGTATAATATTAACTGGCAAATAGTATACGTGGTTTTTGCTGCCCACAAGGCGGCTGTTGCATTAAACGGTGGTGCTGTAAAGGGATAATTCAATACTTCAGTATCGTATTCTATGGCCAGTAGTTCTTTTACCAGGGCATCATCTTCGGGCACAAAATTGAGCACCCTGTTGTACAGGATAATTTCTTCGTGATGGCGTAAGTGAAAAATGGTATTGTAAAAATGGGACGGCAACTGGTTTGGCTGTTATATTTTCAAAGATAACAGATACCATCTTTATTGCAAGTAAGTAATAAAAAATAAACAAGGCATTTACCGGGCCACAAAGCCCTGCATCAGCTGCATTACGGCGGCTCCTTCATCCCCGCTGCAGGGATTGGGTGCTTCATCCTGGAAATATTGCACTACTTTTTCTATCATCGGCTGCTGCACGTGTTCCAGTGTATCAAAAGAAAAAATCTGCCTGATGCCTTTCGCAATTACCGTAATGGTGTTGCCGCCAAATACACTGAAATATATAGAGCCGGTGCTGCCGATAATTTCGCAATTATCTGTAGTGGCCGCAGCATTAAAACACCAGGTGCCGCTAAACGCCACACCGTTCTTAAATAAGATACAGCCTGTTACCAGGTCGTCGGCTGTATAATTGCCTGCCTGGTTGGTGGCAATGCCGGTAACTTTTTCTGCGGCACCGAAAAAATAATACATCAGGTCCAGCTGGTGCGGCGCCAGGTCGTGAAAGAGGCCACCACCGGCAATTGCAGGGTTTACCCGCCACGAGTGGTGTGTGGTAGTAAGCTCCTGCGGCGATAAGGGAGGTTTGTATAATTCAATGCGTGCAAGATGTACATCACCTATCACTTCTTCATTAATCAGTTGCTTTATTTTTTTAAAGATAGGCTGCTCCCTGCGGTAATGGGCTACTGCTAATTTTATATTTTTTGCTGCTGCAGCAGTGGCCATATTTTTTGCGGCGGTTGCATTTAACGCCATTGGTTTTTCTACATACACAGGCTTGCCTGCATTGATGGCAGCGAGTGCATACGCTTCGTGTGAATCGGGTGGCGTGGCAATGTAGATAGCATTTACTTCGGGATCATTAATTAACTGCTGTGCATCGCTGTACCATTTGGGTACCTGGTGGCGTTGGGCATAACTGGCGGCCTTAGCAGCGTCGCGCCGCATTACCGCCACCAGTTTTGAACCCGGCACTTTATTAAATGCAGGCCCGCTTTTTATTTCGGTCACATCGCCGCAACCGATGATTCCCCAGTTAATTGTTGGCATAATATTAATTGAAAGATGATAAGAGCCGCAGGTTTAAACTATTCCCTGTCAAAAATAATGCTGCATTACAAAACAACTGTTATGAATGCCGGTTTATATTTTTTATTACAGCTGCATCATTTACAATAATGCTTTTACAATATTTTCCCACTCCTGCTGCAGGCTGATGGCAGGCATTTTTTTATTGGCTTTGTGGTACCAGTAACCGGCATTACCATTATCCCCTTCTTTACGGTGGAGATAGGCGTGCACCCAGCATGCGGTAGCATCATTCAAATGATCTACCAGGTGATGCGCCGCATCCCAATCGCCATGGGCATCATGCCACATGGCCAGTAAATAAACAGAACAATCTGCCGGTGGTGAAGTATGGATTAGGCTTTGCTGAAATTTTTCGAATTGCATTATAATTTTTGCTTTGCATAAAGTTAAATTTAATAGCAATGAAAGAGAAATTGTTGGGAAGAATGATTTTAACAGGGCTCCTTCGGTGCTTTTGTGGTACGCAGATTTTTATGATGATGATGATTTTCTCAGACAGATCATAACTAATCATAAAAATCTGCGTTCCGCTCTCTGTTGCCGGAGGCAACTTCCTGTTTCTTGATTATTTTTTTAAAGCTGCTCTTATTTTGGGTGCTATTTTAGTGCCGAATATTTCAATTGATTTCATCAGGGCTGCATGCGAAGGGCCGCCTACATCCATGTGTGCAGAAAAACGGGTTAACCCAAACATTTCCTGCATTTGCAGAATCTTATCCACTGCTTCATTGGCATCACCAATAATTAAAGCGCCGTTTTTTGTTCTGCCCAGGTCAAATTGTTGTTTCTGGTAAGGTGGCCAGCCACGGCTGCGGCCAATCCTGTCCATTTGCGAAGAGTATAAGGGATAATATTCCTCCGCCACCTGTGTACTATCTTCTCCAAAAAAAGAATGCATGTGTACACCCACCTGGAATTTTTTCATATCGTGTTTAAAATGCTGGTACACTTCTTTATAATAATCAAACAAGGATTTAAACTGAGCCGGGTTACCGCCAATGATAGCAAATATTACCGGCAGACCGGCTTTACCGGCACGCAATACACTTTCGGGTGTGCCGCCTACTGCCACCCATATATTTAAGTGATCATTTACTGCACGGGGCAATACCTGCTGCTGGTTTAATGCCGGCCTGAATTTCCCTTTCCAGGTAACAGGATTTTCGTTATTTATTTTCAGCAACAGGTCTAATTTTTCTTCAAACAAGCCATCATAATCTTTAAGGTCGTAACCAAACAAAGGAAAGGATTCTATAAAACTACCGCGGCCTGCCACCAGCTCTGCCCTGCCGTTACTGATGAGGTCTATCGTAGCAAAACTCTGGTATAATTTTACAGGGTCGGCCGAACTTAAGACAGAAACAGCACTGCCTAATTTTATTTTTTTAGTTACGGTTGCTGCTGCGGCTAAAATAATTTCGGGTGTGGATACCGCATAATCGGGCCGGTGATGTTCGCCAATGCCATAAAAATCCAGCCCTACTTCATCCATCAGTTTTATTTCTTCAATCAGTTCCTGCAACCGTGGGCCTGCAGGTTGCAGATTACCATTTTTATCATGTTGTATATCGCCAAACATACCTACGCCTAATTCCATATTGTATTTATTTTTTGCAAAGATAAGCCGGGTGTACAGACTAAAAATTAATGTAGGTTAAGCGCAAGCGCAGCAATTGTATGCAACCAAATGTATCAATATGCCTACTAATGCTTGGTTGCATTTTACAGCATTATTTCTTAATAAAAGGATAATAAAAAAGCAAACCAAAAACAGTACATTTATAACCACTAAAAATAAAAACAATGATTAAACAAGCGCTATTGGGTGAGTTTGAGCATGAAGCTGAAAGCACCCGTAAATTATTACAGGCCATACCTGATTCGGCATTGGGATACAGGCCACAACCACATTTATGGTCCATCGGGCAACTGGCTTCTCACATTGCAGAAGTATACAACTGGTACGAAGGCACATTTAACCGGGACGTATTTGATATGGGCAGTTATAAATATGATAAAGGCGATATCAGCAAGGCAGCAAATATTGTTGCTAAATTTGAAGAGAATGTAGCAGCTGCAAGAAAAGTACTGGAGAACGCCGATGAATCTGCCTTTATGAATGTATGGCATATGCAAATGGGTGGTAAGGACATTATGCCCCCGATGCCTAAGATTGTAGTGGCGAGAGGTTTTTTATTCAATCATTTGTACCATCACCGAGGAGAGCTGGTGGCACATTTAAGGGCCAGCGGCAATAAAGTACCCGGTTTATATGGCCCCAATTACGAAGACAGCCAGGCTATGATGGCGCAGGCTAATTAAGATTCTCTTTTTAAATAATTGCTTTTGTTACCGCAGTTGATACAGCAGCTGCGGTATTTTTTTAGCCCTGCACAAAATGAGGTGCCCTAAAAAATTATCGCCTTACCCCCACTACATTCAATATTCACCATTCCCGTTTCACCAAACCTACGAGTGATTTGCCGGCACCACCACTTTAGTATGTTTTATTTTAAAAGAAGATGTGATCTGCGTTAATCCCGGCAGCACTTCATCCCGGTAACCATCGGCGCAAATAGAGACAATCAAAAAAGAACAGGTTTCAGAACCATATACAAATATTTTCAGTTCAGATTTATAGAGGCCATCCAGTTTGCCTTTAAGGCTTGCCCCGTGCCCCTGGTAATTGCCCCAGCTGGTAAAATATGAAACTGTACCATCCTTCATGGTTGTGGATAGCTGTGCTTTAACATGCTTTTCCAGTGTTTCCTTTTCATCTTTAAGTACATTGAATATAAAGAAGGTAACCAGCCCGCTCTCTACCGGGGAATGCAAAGTAAAGTGGCTATCGATATCATATAGTTTGGAAGAGGAATCAATGCGCCAGTCGGCGGGATAGGTTAAAGCATAACCGGGCCTGTCCAATAGTATTTTTTCTTTACTGCCCGATGCACCTGTTTGTATATGACCGGTATTTTTATCTATTCCATGACATGCAACAAATAATATGCCTGCCACTAAAAGCATCACGGCCGGCACCAGCCTGTTGCGGCTTACACCACTTAATGGCGTTTGTTTAAATATCATAGCATGTTTTTTAGTGCAGTAAATGTAAATAAAATTGCCGGCAGTGTGGCTGCGCCCGTTATGCCAGGTAAATGCGTAGTATAATACACTATATCCTGTCACCAATACTACTGCCCCATTAAAACATTATCAATATTCTACTATCACTTCTTCTCCTCTTTCATCTTTTCATCATAGTCTTTTTGCAAATCTTTTAAGGCTTCATCATAACCCGCCTGGTCTTTAAAAGCCGCAGGGTTATAAGCATCGCCGGGTTTATGTTTATCATGCAGGTTGAACTGGCCGGCATGCGAAGCCAGCCATAAATCGAAGGAGATATTTTTCATTCCTTTCAGCGTATAAGCATAATCGTTTGCTATTGAAGGGTAAGTGCTGATATGGCTGAACAAACTATCGGTAACAATAGTGGGCATGTTGGCAATAAGCACTTTGTAAGACTGCTGCTGATCTTTTACCGTAAATAAAAAACTGCAGGAACCTTTGGTATGCCCCGGGTGATGCAACAGCATCAACTGCATATCGCCCAGCTTAATGATATCACTATCGTGCAATACCCTGTCGGGTGTTACAGGTGCAAAAGTGCTTTCGCCGGCACCCAATGCATAATCAGACCTGCCACCGTCTTTTGCTACAGCTGCATCATTTTCATCCATCATCAGTTTAGCTTTGGTTTGCTTTTTAATAGCCGCCATAGCGCCCATATGATCGTAATGAGCCTGTGTGTTGAGTAAAATTTTTATCTGTGAAAATTTAAACCCCAGCGCTTCCACATTCTTTTTTATTACGCTACCAGATGAGGCCAGCCCGGTATTGATGAGTATGTTTCCTTTGCTGGTAGTGATAAGGTAACAGGCCAGGTCGTAAGTGCCTACATAGTAGAGGTTGCCTGCAATACGAAAGGGTGCATAAGGCTTTGCCCATTCGGGCCGGGTTAAAGGAGGTTCTGTAACTTTTTGTGCGGTTACGGTAATGGTGGTGGCTACTGCAATGGCAAGCAGGATATTTTTTAGTGCGTGGGTAAACATATAGTGGCGATGAATCGGGTTGAGGATTCAAAGATATTGCGATTGGCATACACAACGAGTTGTGCTGCTGAAAAAAGAAAAAAATATTTTACCGGTGGTGGCCGTAGCAATGGTTACCAGCAAAGAAAAAAAGGGGGCAAAGGATAAAAATCCGGCCCCGTTTTAATCCAATATCCTATGAAAAACCGGTATAAAAGTATTGGTACAGTTTTCTTTTTTCAATGACCATATGGGTACAACACAATGATCAGTATCAGTAAAACAGGTGCCGCCAGCCAAACCGGAGTTGAATTGTTAAGGCATACCCTGCACTAAACAGCAAAATTTACCTGCCCGCTTTGTTTGCAGGAAGACTTGTGCCGGTGAGTGGATTTCTTTATATTTATTTTTTATAAAACCAACGCTGCATGAACCATGAACCTTTACATGAAGAACGCCTTAAATTTCAACTGGACCGTATTGCCCTTTTTTCGGATGCTGTTTTTGCCATTGCCATTACCCTGCTGGTGATAGAAATAAAAGTACCGGCATTACCGCACGATAAAGACGGTTTTAATTCGGGCTTTGGGCATGCCATGGGCGAAATGCTGCCTGAGTTTATCGGATTTATTATCAGCTTTATTGTAGTGGGCAATTACTGGCGGGTACACCATACCATGTTTGGTTTTGTAACCGACTATAACCGCAAGCTGCTGAATATTAATGGCTGGTTTTTATTTACCATTGTATGTATGCCGTTTACCACTGCGTTTATGAGCAAGTATATTTTTTTTCAGCCTTATCTTATTTATTGCATAAATGTAATGGCGGCCGGCCTTATACAGGTATGGCTGTGGGTATACATTGCCCGTAAAAAAAATAAGGTGAGCAGCGAGATACCCGGGCCGCTGTACCGTTATAAAATAGTGTCATCCCTTGTGGTGGTAGGTTGCTTTTTTGTTTCGTTTATAGTACACCGTTTACTGGGTTCTTTTACGGCAAGAATATTTTTACTTTCCATCTTTATTATTGAAACCTTTGTAACCCTGCATTACCGTAAAAAATACCAGCTGAGTAAAAAGTACTGAGTCCATTATGGTTTTACCCATGCTGCTTTTTTATTTGCCGGTGGTAACCGATTGTATACACCGCCACTGCTAAAAAAGGAAGGGTTGACCATATGATTTCCAGGTTGACACTCATTACCCCTATTACAAACATGAGCAGCAGCAACATACTTAATCCGCCAATGCCAAAATAGGTTAAGGTGGTGCTTACTTTTTTTTGAAAGATAGTTACCAGCAACAGTATTTGTGCCAGCAAGGGCAGTATGGTTAAGGGATGCAGCACAGTAAGCGGATGGGTGAATAATTTTGTAATGATCTCCGCTTCGGCCTGCAACAAAAATAGTTTGTTGCCTTTACCCCACTGTAAAAAACCTAATAGCGAAGTAAGGATCAACAGCAGGTTTAATATTTTACTTTTCATTTACCCGGGTATTTTAACGGAGCCTGCAAAGCAATTGTGGCACCGCATAAATGTATTGAGAAAAGCCGAATTGGAAGAAAGCTTCGGGATGACAGTTATCAGCAGCTGCGTTACTTTTTTTTGCAGGTTGTAACGATACCATCAAGACCAAAGGCGGGCAGAAAGAATTACAACGACAGTTTGCAGGTTGTATAGCAACGAAAGGTGCTGAGGGCAGGCGCTTTATATTATTGAAGTGTATGCTGCGGTTTTAAACCGCTAAGATCAGCAGGCACCAGTCGCCATCCTGCGGAAGAAGACTGGCGCCGGTGAGTTTATCTTTTTACAACCCTGTAGATTATAAACCCTAAAATTAAAAGCATTACCAGCACTCCGGTAATTTTACCCAAAGCATAGGCCGTTGAATGCGTACCTGATTTTACATTGGCACTGTATTGACTTACGGCCGTGTTTTTTTGTACCAGTTGTAAAGAACTGAAGAAGTTTGCTTTGTCCTGTTCAGTTACATTACGGTATTGAGCAAATGTGGAATAATCCAGAACAATTAGTTTTCTATTGAAAAAGAAAAATCTTTTGAATTTAAGATCGTAAATATTGGTTTTTACCGGTAACGAACATTCAATTTCCATACCCTTAACACCATTCCATTGAATATTGCTTTTAGTAACAAGTTTGCTTTTTTCTGCTTTCAATATCCCTTCAATAATCCCTTCATAGTATTCATACAGGTCTTTTTCTGAGTGGAGCATATCCCCCGTTTCTTCATCATCCGCTACTATTGCAGTGTAGCAGGCCGAATCGCCTATAGAATAGTACACATCTTTGCCTAAAGTGTCTTTGAATTGAGGCTTAACAGGAAAGTCTATTGTGAAACGATTAGATAAAGTTTGCCGGAACCTGCTCTGTGCCGCTGTGCAAAAGAAAATTAAATACAACAGCAGTGATAGTAAAAATTTTTTTTTCATTTTGTATTGCATTACCTGGTGGTTAACATACGGCAGTGTTACTGGTAGCAATAATATTTATTATAGTTGGGTAACACGAAGTAAATATATAATTAAAAGTTGAGGATTTTATTTGATGCTGGTTTAGACTGATTGCTTTTTAAGGTGGTCATACAGTTGCCAGTGAGTCATTCAAGCATCGTCCCTTCAGGGCGATAGGTTGGTTGGTAGAAAAAATTATATTGATGGTGTACAAGTTCCGCAGGAATGGCAGGTGCTGGTAGCAGGCAGTTTTTGTTTTATTAAAGTGTATGCTGCGATTTAAAACCGCTAAAATCAGCAGGGGCAGAATATTTGCACCAGAAAGGGCGGATAAGGACCAACTATAGTGTTGGCAAGAAGTATTTACCGGCTTCTACCGGCTTTGGTACGGCTTTGATACGGAGTAACCACGGCTTTGCCCCGGGTTTGCATGGTTTATTTTTTGTGCTCTGCTAAAAGTTTTTCCAATTTTATCATCATTTCGTCTTTCTCTTTTATCATACGTTCATACAAGACTATTTTTTCTTCGTGAAGTTGTACGAGTTTGTCGATGGGATTGTAGTTATTGATGACAAAACCAATGGCATTATCGCTGTTGGTAAAAGTATTTGCAATCACATTCACCGCCTGCTCCTCATCAAAATTCTGAAATGCTTCAACAGGAATTTTCAGGACCTCAGCAACCTGTTGCAGTATGCCTGCATCAATGCTTTCCTTATTTTCCAGCAGTGAAATTTTCTTTTGATTCCAGTCGTCGCCTAATTTGGCTGCCATATACTCTTGCTTTATGCCCAGCATTTCTCTAAAGCGTTTTATATTGCGGCCTTCGTGTATTTTTTTATCCGTCATTGCAGTATTTGTTAGATGATAAATTTACAGCTTTTACTGTAGTAAAATAACATAAAATTTTTGAAAAAACAGGTATGGATTTTTTATTGCCGGCATTTTTTGTAAACAGCCCGGGCTAACGGGCGGGGTTAGTGGATTTTATGATTAGTACAGGTATGGTTGAATAGCAATAATGATGGAGGTGCCGGTTAGTAAATGCTATTTGTGCATCACCACCGTCCCATCGGGACATAAGGTGGGTAGAAAAAATATATACGATGGTGTACAAGTTCCGTAGGAATGGCAGGTGCTGGTGGCAGGCTATTTTTGTTTTATTGAAGTGTATGCAGCGGTTTTAAACCGCTAAGATCAGTAGACACCAGTCGCCTTCCTACGGAAGAAGACTGGCGCCAGTGAGTGATGGAGGTGCCGGTTAGTAAATGCTATTTGTACATCACCACCGTCCCATCGGGACATAAGGTGGGTAAAAAAATATATACGATGGTGTACAAGTTCCGTAGGAATGGCAGGTGCTGGTGGCAGGCTGCTTTTGTTTTATTGAAATGTATGCTGCGGTTTTAAACCGCTAAGATCAGCAGGCACCAGTCGCCTTCCTGCGGAAGAAGACTGGCGCCAGTGAGGAATAATGATGGAGGTGCCGGTTAGTAAATGCTATTTGTACATCTCCACCGTCCCATCGGGACATAAGGTGGGTAGAAAAAATATATACGATGGTGTACAAGTTCCGTAGGAATGGCAGGTGCTGGTGGCAGGCTATTTTTGTTTTATTGAAGTGTATGCAGCGGTTTTAAACCGCTAAGATCAGTAGACACCAGTCGCCTTCCTGCGGAAGAAGACTGGCGCCAGTGAGGAAGTAAATATTTTTTATACATTACCACCGTCCCATCGGGACATGAGGTGGGTAAAAAAAATACATACGATGCTGTACAAGTTCCGTAGGAATGGCAGGTGCTGATGGCAGGCTGCTTTTGTTTTATTGAAGTGTATGCTGCGGTTTTAAACCGCTAAGATCAGTAGACACCAGTCGCCTTCCTGCGGAAGAAGACTGGCGCCAGTGAGGAGTGCAGGTAAGTAAATATTTTTTATACATTACCACCGTCCCATCGGGACATGAGGTGGGTAAAAAAAATATATACGATGGTGTACAAGTTCCGTAGGAATGGCAGGTGCTGGTGGCAGGCTGTTTTTGTTTTATGGAAATGTATGCTGCGGTTTAAAACCGCTAAGATCAGTAGACGCCAGTCGCCTTCCTGCGGAAGAAGACTGGCGCCAGTGAGGACATGAGGTGGGTAAAAAAATATATACGATGCTGTACAAGTTCCGTAGGAATGGCAGGTGCTGGTGGCAGGCTGCTTTTGTTTTATTGAAATGTATGCTGCGGTTTAAAACCGCTAAGATCAGTAGACACCAGTCGCCTTCCTGCGGAAGAAGACTGTCGCCAGTGAGGGGGGCCAGTAAGGGTTACCCAAAGCTTCACTCGCCATCATATGAATTTCATTCTCCGCATCAACTACCTTTAAGATTACTACTAATATTATTCTGTGTTTCCCCCGCCGCCTTCATGGTATTGCTGATCATCGTTTCCAACTGGCTCTTCTTTTCCATTAATTGCTGTAGTTGTAATTGATCCTGTTCTCCCATTTCACTTATGGCATCTTTTTCTTTTTGTATTGCAGCCAAACGTTTTGCCTGTTCGGCTGTATAGATGGGTATTTTTATTTTAGTACTATCGGAGGTCTTGCGTTGTGTTTCTTTTTGCTGGCGGTTCTTGTCCATGTTGGTTGCCATATTCTTTATACCGGCATACTCCGCTGTTTTAGCAGCTTCCCTGATACGTTCATCTTCCTGGCGTAAGGATTCTTTCTTTTTATTGATCTCCTGTATTTTTGCCATTATACTTTTTATATCCGCTTCATTCTCCGCTACCATTGCCTGCATTACCAATTGCACAAGAGTACTTATATCAACAGCGGTAAGATCGCTGAAAATGGAATTGGCCGGCGTTTTCATGGTTTGCTTCAGGCTGTCGATATTCGGCTTTCGGTTGCTGAACGCTTTGGCAGTTTGCGTAACATAGTTTTTGTACACAGGTTTTATCAGCACCATTGTTTTGTTATAAAATGCTGCAGACTTTGCGAGTGCAGGATTTACCTTTTGTGCATTGGCTACTAAGCCTGTAAACGATAAACATACAAAGAGTACATATTTCATAGCATTGTTTTTATTTTTTGTTGTTGTCTCTGATCAGGTTTCAAGCACAATATTTTTCTCCGCACAAAATACATTCAGTGCTTCAGCAAAATGCCTTATCCGTCTCTTCTCACTGCCAAACAGTGCGCCTGTTACCAGGTTATCGCTTCCTCCGCCGGAAATCATTTCAATTTTGATAATGCCTTCCTCACTGGCGGTGCTATCTAAGCGCAGGCAGATCATGATATCATTGCCGTTTAATAAACTGTAGTCTTCATACACCATTAAAAAACCACCGAGGTATTCGCTTAAAAAAGCTTCCTGGTAATAGTGGCGCACAAATTCGCTTACTGATGTGGCAATGTTTTTTCCTTTCAGTATAAATGTCTGGTGTTCCATAAAAATTATTGTGCCATAAAGCGCAGCATTAAAAATTTATTGTAACCTGCTTCTGAAATCAAGGTTGTTATTTCTCAGCGTATCTAATGCAATATCATAACCAGCATCTGCATGACGTATCACCCCCATACCCGGATCGTTACGTAACACACGTGCCAGCCTTGCGGCTGCATCAGCGGTGCCATCTGCAACTATCACCATGCCTGCATGTATGCTATAGCCCATACCCACACCACCGCCATGGTGTAAGGACACCCAGGAAGCGCCGCCTGCTGTATTTACCAATGCATTTAATATCGGCCAGTCGGCAACAGCATCGCTGCCATCCAGCATGGCTTCAGTTTCACGGTTAGGGCTGGCCACACTTCCGGTATCTAAATGATCGCGGCCAATTACAATGGGGGCTTTTACCTTGCCGGTGCGTACCAGTTCGTTAAAAGCAGCGCCTGCTTTTTCTCTTTCGCCCTGGCCCAGCCAGCAAATGCGTGCCGGCAATCCCTGGAAAGCGATTTTTTCTTTTGCAAGATCTAACCAGCGTATCAAAGATTTATTTTGCGGAAATAAATTGCGTATCACCTCATCCGTTACTGCAATGTCAGCAGCGTCACCGCTGAGTGCTGCCCAACGGAAAGGGCCTTTGCCTTCGCAGAAGAGAGGACGTATGTATGCCGGTACAAATCCCGGAAAATCGAAACAACGGCCAAACGTGAAACGTGAGCCGTGAGCCCTGAGTGGAACCTCAGTACCAGGGTTCTTCTCACGATTCACCACTGACAACTCACGTTCTTCGTATTCCTTTGCTCTTGCACGGATATTGTTGCCATAGTCAAATGTAATGGCACCTTTATCCATTAATTCTATCATCAGCTGTACATGCAGGTGCATGCTCTCGTAACTGAAGCGGATGTATTCTTCTTTGTTTTGTTCACGTAATACGTTGGCCTGTTCGTTGGTCAGGGTATGCGGTACATAGCCGATCAACGGATCATGGGCACTGGTTTGGTCGGTGAGTGTATCAGGTATAATTTCTCTTTGTATCAGCCGGTCTAACAAATGCACGGCATTGCACAATACCCCAATGCTTTTGGCTTCGCCTGTTTTGCGGTAATGCATAGCTGCATTTATGGCATCGTCTATATTGGTATGTTTTTCGTCGAGGTACTTTGTTTCCAGTCTTTTGTCGATGCGCCACTCCTCTACTTCTGCCACTAATGCCACACCTTCATTCATGGTTATGGCCAATGGCTGTGCACCACCCATGCCACCTAATCCTGCGGTTACATTGAGTGTATGTTTTAATGTACCGCCAAAATGTTTATTGGCAATGGCTGAATAGGTTTCGTAAGTGCCCTGTACTATGCCCTGGCTGCCAATGTATATCCAGCTACCGGCAGTCATTTGCCCGTACATCATCAGGCCTTTTTTTTCCAGCTCATCAAAATGTTTCCAGTTGGCCCAGTTAGGTACCAGTTGCGAATTGCTGATCAAAACCCTTGGTGCATCTTTATGTGTTTTTAACATGGCAACAGGTTTGCCGCTTTGCACTAGTAAGGTTTCGTCTTCCTCCAAAGCTTTTAGCGCTTTTATTATTAAGTCAAGGCTTTCAAAATTTCTTGCGGCTTTACCGCGGCCGCCGTAAACGATCAGATCTTCGGGGCGTTCGGCTACTTCCGGGTCTAAATTATTTAAGAGCATACGCAAGGCAGCTTCCTGTATCCAGCCTTTACAGGTAAGGGTGTTGCCGGTTGGGGTGGCGTATTTTATTGCGTCGTAGTGTTGGGTCTGAACGGGGATTGGGGTGGATGGTAATGGATTGATTTGATTTGTTATATTCATGATCTAAATATTTTATGATTAACTTTTTTTGTCTGAATGGGAATTGGGGTGGATGGAGGTTGATCTACAGGATTTATTTTTGTATTAATCCTGTTAATCTTTTTACTCCTTCTAAATCATCGTTCAGACGATTGCATTTTAATTAATAAATTATTTCACGTCTTATCATCGAAAACTTCTGATTCTGAAAAACGGTTTGTCCAAAAGACAAACGATCTTCTTCCACTCTTCTTATCCAGTTTCCTTTTGCATCGTAAAGATAAATATAGGTCTTATACTCCGTTGTATCATTGTGTTCAATTTCTATTTCGGCTAATGGATCGCCATGTTCATTTTTTATGAACAGCAAACGCTTTCTTTCTTTTCCTGAATAGGTAATAACGCTGTCTAATGAATTGTCTTTACCATAAAAATATTTTTTTTGTGTACTGTAAGTATCTTTTCCTGTTACCACTTTTACAGAATCGCTTAGTAATTGGTTTCCATTATAGTGCAGGTTGGAAATATTAGTGGTTGTGTGATCGCCTATTTTCTTCTGTTCAACCAACAAAATATCGTCGCCCTTATTTTTAAACGTATAAAAAATAACCTGACCAGGTTTATTATTACGATAAATTATTTGTTTATATCTCCCATCGCCGGCTGGTGCTATTTTCATAAGAATTCCATTTTCAATACCGGCTTTTGATTTTGACTGAAATGCAGAAACTAACCCTGTTGAACTAAAGTTTGTTGTGAATTGGTTCCAGAAATTATCATCAAAAAAAAGTTTACGGGATAGCAAATTACCGGCAGTATCATAAATAAACTCATCGTAGGAGCCGATTTTTTTCAGGTCTGTTCCCGTAAGGCTGTCTACCCCATTATAAAAAAATTCGGTTACTTTTTTCGGCTTAGCTTTCACTTGAAACAACTTGTGAGAAGAAGTATACCATTGCGCTTTAGGATAATATTTCCCCTGGCCTTTTGCAGCATACAGCGACATTAGGAGTATAAAAAATATAGAATACTTGTACGCCACTCTTTTATTGTTTTTTGTCACAGAGATGCACAGCGTTTTTTCACAGTGATGCACGGAGGCTTCTTTGTGTAATACCGTGTTATTTTTTGTGTGTCTTTGTGTTATTCTTTGTAGCAGCTTTTATCAATTCTGTTTCCTTTACATCATACGGCGTTCCGTCTTTTCTAAATACATCATGAAACCAGGGTGTGGGTTCGGGGCTGCCTTCTTTACTACCCCATGGAAAAATGGTATTGCTTTTGCCACTTACCAAACCCCAGTTGATGGCACCTACATGATAGCGTTTTAAAATGGGCAGGTGCGTTTGAAATGTACTGTTGTTCTTTCTTGCCATATATTCGGTACAAATAAGCGGACGGCCAATTTTCAGTAAACTATCGATCGCTTTTTTCATAGTTACCGTATCATCGTAATTGTGAAAGGTGATGACATCAGCATGTTCCAGCTGAAATTTATTCACTTCAGGAAAATCCATCGACCACACACCCGACGTTAAGGGTTGTGATGGCCGCACTGCCCAGCTCCATTCATATACTTTTTTTAACAACGGCAATGACGTTAACCCGTAACCGCTGTTATCGGGTTCATTGTAAAGGTCCCACATTAAAATTCTTTTATCATTTCTGAACGTGGTTAAAATATCTTTTACATATTCCTGCAGGTAACCCCATTGCGTGGGATCATCATGTACGGCCTGCGCAGGGCTTCTCACCCATCCTGAATTGTGTACGCCTGGTTTAGGCTCGGGTTGTGTGCCGATTTTTGCATCGGGGTTCCAGCAATCATCAAATATGCAAAAGAGTATTTTGATATTGTGTTTGGCAGCAATGTCTAAAAAAATATGCATCCGTTTTTTAAAACCGGTAGCATCTGCTTTCCATGCCAGGTCATGCAGGTACACCCGCATTACATTCATGCCGATATTTTGTGCCCAGCCCAGTTCTTTATCAATGGTGGAAGCATCAAAGGTTTGTGCCTGCCACATTTCTAACTGGTTGATGGCGGTGCTGGGTAAAAAATCGGCACCTACTAACCAGGGTTGTTGTTTGTACCAGTTGTTGGCTTTTGCGGCGGGCCATATTTTGGGTTGGGCAAGGGCAGAGCTACTGATACAAAGGAGTAAAATGATGGAGAAATATTTTTTCATATTGCTTGCTTTTTGTCTGAACGGGGATTTGGGGTGATTAAAACAGATTTTTGAGATTGCAGGTTGGGATTATATTTTGGATTTTCAAGTCGTTTGAATTCTAAGGACACGTTACCAAAATTCAATAATAATCCTACTTCAAGATTATAGGCTTCTAAATAATTTCTGGCTTGTGCGTAATGTACTTTTTCCAAAACTTCTCTTGCTTTTAATTCTACACTAATAATACCTTCCACAAAAAAATCAACCCTTCGCTCTCCTATTTGTTCGCCATCATAAAATATGGGCATGTTAAATTCTCTTACAAACAACACATCTGTTTTTCGCATTTCTATTTCCATTGCCCTTTGATAAATCACTTCCTGGAAACCATTGCCCAAAGTGGAGTGTACTTTCATGGCAGCGCCAATTATCTTCTTTGTGATGTTTTCAAATTTAAACTGTGGCATAACTAACAGTATTAATTTTTTAACTCTCTTTTGTCTGAACAGGGATTTGGGTGGATGGGTTTGATTAAAAGGATCTGATGATAATGGTAACCCTATCAGTCTTTTACTCCTTTATAATCACCGTTCAAACAATCCTGTTAATCTTTTTAATCTACCCAAATCACCGTTCAGACCGAATAAAATCAATTGCTTTCACCATATCCTCATGCAAAATCCTATCCGCTGCATTAAAACTGATTTCTTTTCTGAATGCCGTAACAATTTCTTCAATCACCGCAGAACTTTTCAATGGCCGGCGAAATTCCAATGCCTGCACGGCTGTCAGTAATTCAATCGCCAATACTTTTCCCACATTGTCCACTACCCTTTTGCATTTGGTGGCCGCATTAGCACCCATGCTCACGTGGTCTTCCTGGTTATTACTGGAAGAAATAGAATCCACCGAAGCCGGTGTACACAATTGTTTGTTTTCACTTACAATGCCGGCAGCCGTGTATTGCGGAATCATAAAGCCACTGTTGAGGCCGGCATCTTTCACTAAAAATAAAGGCAGGTTTCGTTGTCCGCTGATCAACTGGTAGGTTCTTCTTTCGCTGATGTTCGCAATCTCACTCATCGCAATGGCTAAAAAATCCAAACATAACGCCAACGGCTGACCGTGGAAGTTACCGCCACTCACAATTAAATCATCTTCAGGAAAAATATTGGGGTTATCGGTTACAGAATTGATTTCTTTGATGAACACACCCAGCACATGATCAAAAGTATCTTTGGTTGCGCCATGCACTTGCGGAATGCAACGGAAAGAATAGGGGTCCTGCACCTGTTGCTTTTTTTGTGCCGCAATAGCGCTGCCCTGTAAAATATTGCTGATGCTGGCGGCAGTATCTACCTGGCCTTTATGGCTGCGTATAGAATGGATTTTGGGATGCAGCGGTTCCATCGTACAATCAAAAGCATCAAAAGAAATAGCGGCAATGATATCGGCCCATTTTAATAACCGCTCGGCAGTTAATAAATTATGCATGCCATAGGCGCTCATAAATTGCGTACCGTTGATGAGTGCCAGGCCCTCCTTACTCTGCAATTGAATGGGTTGCCAGCCGAATTTTTTATGTGCTTCAGCTGATGGCATTTTTTTGCCTTCGTGCCATACTTCGCCCAGGCCAATCAATGGTAAACTTAAATGAGAGAGTGGTGCCAGGTCGCCCGATGCACCCAATGACCCCTGCGTATAAATTACGGGAAACACATCGGCATTGTACATTTCCATCAATCTTTTTACGGTATCAATCTGTACGCCGCTATGGCCGTAACTGAGCGATTTTATTTTCAGCATCACCATCAGCTTTACAATATCTTTCGGCACTTCCTCCCCCAGCCCGCAGGCATGCGATTGTATTAAATTGCTTTGCAGTTGCTGCAATTGCGTTTTATCGATCTTTACATTTTGTAAATATCCAAAGCCGGTATTGATGCCGTAAAACAATGCATCATCGGTATCTAATTTTTTATCCAGGTAATCACGGCATTCGGTAATGCGGTGGTGTGCATCAAATGTAATAGATACCAACTGGTTAAAAGCTAACAGGTTTTTTACCTGTTGAAAATTCAAAGGGCTTTTATCTAAAGGAAGATAATTATAACTCATGTACCGGCAATTTTTTGGCTAATCGTAAATTTATTTTAACTTGTTCAAAAGTAACTAAAAAACCAGTAGACTTAAAGTTTGAGAATTTACTACGTTTAAACCCAGGTTTATAATGACAAAAGAATTATTTTTCGCCACTTTGCTGCGAAAGACGGTTGCCACAAAGACCCAAAGTGACGAAGTAGCCACGGGGCCACTTTTAAACAGCGGCCTTTTTAAAAGCCAGGCAAGGTTTAACCTGATACACTAAAAAACATTCTCTATTATGGGCTTATTAGCTTTAGCCATTGCCCCCGGGCTTGCCATCTGCATTTTTATTTACCTTAAAGATAAATACAACAAAGAGCCCTTGTGGTTGCTGTTGCTGAGTTTTATTTTAGGCATGCTGAGCATTATCCCCGCCTTTATTATAGAGAAAACATTTGGTATTTCTGCAGAGCATTTAGGTAGCGCCTCTTATGTTTCGGTAGCCATATTTGCCTATGCTGTAGTGGCTTTAAGCGAAGAAGGCAGCAAGTTTATAGTATTGCGTTTGTTCTGTTATCCCCGTAGGGCTTTCGACGACCCTTTTGATGGCATTGTATATGCCGTGATGGTAAGTATGGGTTTTGCTACCCTGGAAAATATCGGCTATGTAATGGAACATGGTATTGGCACCGGTATTACCAGGATGTTTTTATCCGTGCCTGCACATGCCACATTCGGTGTACTGATGGGATATTTTACCGGCTTTGCAAAGTTTGATCCTGTAAAAAGAAACTGGTATTTTATACAGGCTGTTTTCTGGCCGGTTGTATTCCATGGTACTTTTGATTATTTTTTATTTTTAGGCAATTCTTTATTGCATATTGCCGGCGCCCTGGCTTCCTTTGTTATTGCCATATATTTAAGCCGGCGGGCCATCAGGAAAAAACAAGCCATTTCAAAAGATTATCATGATAGTTTAAATGCCATTACTCATACTGATACTTCAACTTTATAAATTATTTTCGCTGTTATGAAAAAAACATTGTTGCTTTTACTATTTTGTTTTGTTGTTAGTTTTTCCATTGCACAAACCGTGCAGGTATTGGTGTCTGATAAAAAGACTTCGATGCGTGGGCTGAGCGTGGTGAATGATAAAGTGATATGGGTTAGCGGCAGCAAGGGCACCGTGGGCAAAAGTATTGACGGTGGCGATACCTTTACGTGGATGACCGTAAAAGGTTTTGAAAAAACTGATTTCAGGGATATTGAAGCCTTTGATGCAAAAAATGCCATCATCATGGGTATTGATACACCGGCTTATATTTTAAAAACAAAAGACGGCGGCGAAACATGGGATGTGGTGTATGAAAATAAAACCACCGGCATGTTTTTAGATGCCATGGAATTCTGGAACGAAATGAGTGGCATTGTAATTGGCGACCCGATTGATAATAAAATTTTTATTGCCCGTACTTTTGATGGCGGCAAAACCTGGCGTGCATTGCCCGATAAATATTTTCCTACGGCAGAAAAAGGCGAAGCCTGCTTTGCTTCCAGTGGCACCAATGTTGCTGCATTAAATTTACAGGAAGCAGTTTTTGTAACCGGCGGTGTACATTCCCGTATGTTTATCCGTGATAAAAAAATTGAATTGCCCATTATACAGGGCAAGGAAACCACAGGCGCCAATTCTATAGGTGTAAAACGTGTAAAAAAGAAAACCACGGTAATTATTGTGGGCGGCGATTTTACCACCAAAGATTCTACCA
This sequence comes from Ferruginibacter profundus, assembly GCF_054783275.1. Classification (NCBI taxonomy): domain Bacteria; kingdom Pseudomonadati; phylum Bacteroidota; class Chitinophagia; order Chitinophagales; family Chitinophagaceae; genus Ferruginibacter; species Ferruginibacter profundus. The sequence goes on from NZ_BAAGQW010000001.1 coordinate 1,433,437, forward strand.
CCCAAAACTGTTGCATTACCACTGATGGCGGCAATACTTTTTCGGTACCTGTTATTGCACCGCATGGTTACAGAAGTTGTGTTGAATTCTTGAATGCCGATAACTGGATTACCTGCGGCATCAACGGCGTGGATTACAGCAAAGACAATGGCAAAACATGGGCATGGATAAGCAAGGAAGGATTTAATGTTTGCCGCAAAGCCAAAAAAGGGAAAGCTGTTTTTTTTGCAGGCAATGGTAAAATAGGCAGGCTGGTACTATAAAAAAAGCCGGTGAAGAATCACCGGCCCTAAGTTGATACTTATAAGAACTACCTATGCAAAACAATCTTCCCCAGGTTGGTATCGTCGTTGTGCCTGATTATAACATTGCTGATCACTGAATCTTTATACCCGTTCGACGGATTGATGATCACTTTTACTGTACTGGCTTTAATACCACGTATCTTAAATTCACCCTCATGATCGGGAACAGCCCTTAACGTATCTGTTCCGTCTACTACAGCAACCATTGCCGGCAGTGCTGCTGATGGTTTTATTTCGCCTTCCAGTTCGCCTGAACTGTGGTGGCCAAAATGACCTATTTGTAATTTCAGTTCCCATCTTCCGTTATGAAACCTGATGGAACCATGCCCGTCAAAATCTAACCAGATGCGTAAATGATTAAAGTCGAGATGGTCCACATCGCCTTTCACTTCTACCGTTATCTGCGGCGCAATGTTGGTAAGCGGAATGGTAACGCCATTTAATACGGCCGAATTTCTTGTGCCTAACGTAATGCGGATCTTTTCCACTTCGCCATTGGGTACAAAACCAACTGCCAGCAGGGTATCTAATCCATTCCGGAAGTTAAGGATATTGTACACTCCTGCCCTGATGCTGAGAGTATCCCAGTGTTCGGCTCCTGTAGAATCTTCTACTTTTACTTCCACTCTTTGTATATCAATAAAGATGGAATCAAAAATTACAGACGGATCATCTGTAAGCATGATTTTCATTTCGGCTTTGCCGGCTGGTACAGGCCCTGTTGTTAAACCATTTTCGGTAGATACCTCTTTTTTACAGGAAACAAAAGCAATAATTACTGTTGAAAGAAACAGCGATAAAAAAAGCAGCGGTTTTTTGTTTTTCATACGAAAGTTTTTACGGTGATTGATTTTTGTTACACAGAATAATGCAACCAAATTAATACCAATAAGGCCCGTAATAATGCCAATGTTGCCGGGCTGTAAAAACTTACTGCTGAACGGGAATAAAAAACAGTTGTATAAAATGTAAAGGATTATTTTTTAAAGGCAAAGTACACGGCGCCCAGTATCAATGCAAAGCTTACCAGGTATTTCCAGTGAAAGGGTTCTTTTAAATACAGTACCGCAAACACGGCAAACACAACCAGTGTAATTACTTCCTGTGTAATTTTTAATTGAAAACCATTAAAGCCATTGGCAAAGCCGGCACGGTTGGCAGGCACCATTAAGCAGTATTCAAAAAAAGCAATGCCCCAGCTGATGGCAACAGCCTTCCATAATGGCATCCCGGTATATTTTAAATGGCCATACCAGGCAAAGGTCATAAAAATGTTGGAGGCGGTAAGGAGTAAGATAGTGCGAATCATGGTATAATGTGAATGGTGAATAGAGAATGATGCCTTGTATGCAATCAATCATTATTGATCATAAAAATTTTGTATAAAATTAAACCATTCCCGTTATTTAAATTTGAATTATACCGGTTAAGAATTAGTTATTGCAACTGATAATCCTTGTTATGGATGAAAGGCTTTTTTATCAATACTGTACACCGCTGTATATTTTTTATCGATGATCTTTTTAAACCCCCAATGTTCTTTCCAGTAACAGTCAATGATGATCTCCCTGTTCTGCCGATTGTAATGCCAGTTGTAGCGGCGTTTGGATTCATCAAAGGACATATGGGTAAAACGCTTTACTAAATTTTTATCTTCCTGCGGTACAATTTCATTTTTAAATTTTTCAAAAATCAACTCCCCGTCTACTGCAGTATAATCTACAGTACCCAGATCATCGTTTCTTACTTTATAGTATAATGGAGTTTTAAGAGTTGCCTTTTTGAAATAAGTATAGAGGGTGTCTTTATGCATTTCATTGAGGTTGGCATCAAACCAACCGGGCTTAAGTTTAATATTCTGCATCCAGCGTTCCATAAATCCTTCCAGGGATATTGCTTTTATATCCGTTAACACAGCTCCCCGCTGGTATTGCCAGTCATCGGTAAATTTTGATGAAGGTGAACAACTGCACCAGGCAGCAAGGGTGATATACAAAGCAATTCTTTTCATGTAATTACTACTAAAGTAAAACATTTGCCATTAATAAAAAACCCCGCTTTTCAGGAGGGAATTGCTATTGAAAAGAAAATTAATTATTTATTATTTACTGAAAAAATATGCATTGCTCTGACAAAGCTTCTGAAAGCTACCGGCACCGGTTTGTGTTGTGGTCGGTGTGGCTAACGGCCATAGATGACGGCCCCTACCCCGGATTTTTCTCCCGTGTTCAGTGTCCACATCGACCGCGGATGCGGACACCGGCCATGTATGCTGTATAAAAATAAAAAAGGATACTTCAGTAATGAGTATCCTTTTTACGATAAGGTTTATTAGAATTGATAAGGTTTAACTCTTCCTGAAAACAAGGTTTAGCAAGGCCAGTAATGCAACGGCGCCGATAGCAGCAGTTAAGATGTAACCTACCCAGCCAGTGCCGAGGCTTACACCTAACTTACCCAGGCCCCAGTAACCGATAATACCGCCGAGAATACCCACAACGATATTACCAATAAGGCCAAGGCCGCTACCTTTAAACAATTGCCCGCCAAGCCAGCCGGCAATAGCACCAAGAACCAAAGAAACAATTGCTCCTTCCATGATGTTTATTTTAAAAGTTAAATAATAATAAATATACTCTAATTAATAATGGATAATGAAATAATGGATAATTTTTCCTCCGGCAGCAGCTTTATATTTTCAGCACTATGTTGAGGTAAGGAGATATGTATTTAACCAGGCACACTTACCGTGATTGAGAAATTGTTTTTGCAATAAAAAAAGCTGGCATAAAACCAGCTGTATAATTTTAATGTAAGGAGAATAGTAGGTAATATAACCTGATAATAAAATAATGGATACAGTCTTTAGTACAAAAGCTTAATTTTTTAGAAAGTGCTTTCGGGGTTAAAAAAAATTATCCATTATCCATTAATAAATTATTCATTCCCTAATTAAGGCTCCTGAAATCCACCGGCACCAGTTTACTCACGCCGGCTTCCTGCATGGTAACACCATAAATTACATCTACGGCGCTCATGGTTTGTTTGTTATGCGTTACAATGATGAACTGTGAGTTCTCACTGAATTTTTTTATCATGTTGGTGAACTTGCCTACGTTGGCATCATCCAATGGTGCATCCACCTCATCTAGAATACAGAATGGTGCAGGCTTAATTAAGTAGATGGCAAACAACAACGCCGTTGCTGTTAATGTTTTTTCTCCCCCGCTTAATTGCCCTATTGAAGACGGACGTTTACCTTTTGGTTTAGCCACAATTTCAATGCCGGTATCCGCTAAATTTTCAGGATCTACCAATACCATATCTGCCGTATCATCTTCGGTAAATAGTGCTTTAAATACTTTCTGGAAATTATCTCTTACCGCATTAAAAGTATCCAGGAACTGCTGGTTAGCCGTAGCTTCCACTTCCTGTATCGTCAGCATCAGGCTTTCTTTGGCTGTCACCAAATCATTCTTTTGTTCCAGGATAAATTCATAACGTTTTTTCATTTCGGTGTACGCTTCAATCGCTGTAGGATTTATCTCGCCGATATTTTCCAAACGCTTGCGTTGCCTTTCATTTTTTTCCTGCAATTCTTCTAATGGTGTATCGCCTGTTCTTGGTTCGTCGATGATAGCATCAAGGTCTACTTTAAATTCCACGTTCAGTCTTTCTTTCATCCCGGCTAACTGTAATTTTAATTCAGTCAGTTTATCCTTTATCTCATTCAGTAAAGTATCAATACCTTCTTTGGATTTTTGTTTGTGGCGCAGTTCACTTTCTTTTTCAGTTAAAGCGTTCCTTAAATTGTAGTAGGCCTGGTCTGCTTCATTTAATTTTTTCTCTTCTCCTTCTTTATTCTGCAGCATGGTGATCACCAGTGTTTCCAATTCCTGCAATGCCGCTGCTGTATCCGCAATACTGGTTGCTGCTTCAGTTAATTGTATGTTGCTGCTTTCTATCTGTACCTGCAGGTCTTTTAACTGGTTGCTCTTAAATTCAAATTCCTGCTTTAGAGAAACCACTTTGCTTTGCTGCTTGGTAAACTGCAGGTTGCTATCGTTAAAGGTTGCAGTGGCATAATTGTATTCCTGCTCTGCCGATGCATAATCCTGTTCAATCAATTGCATCTTATCCGTCAGCTCTTCTAATTGCGTATTAAATTTCTCCAGTTCTTCACGGGTGCTTGCAATAGCATCATGGTTAGCTTCCAGTTGCTCCTGTAAATCTTCTATCCTTTTGCTGCTGGTTTCTTCTAAGTGGTGCAAATTTTCCAACTTGTTTTGTAAAGAAAAAACATGGTTGGTTAAATTATTAATATCCTGCTGTGTTTGCTTAATGGCATTTTCTTTCAACTGCTCATTAAAGGCAATCACTTCGTTGTGGCGGCTTTGAATGACTTCTTTTAAATTATGCACTATCAATTCCTGTGCAGTAATTTCTTCGGCCAGTTTTTCTAAATTTTTAGCACGGCCTATTTTTTTACCTTCAAATAAACCCACGCTGCCGCCGGTTAATGAGTATTTACCTTTTACGTATTTACCGGTTTTTTCCAATACCACGGCACCGTTGCTGTTACGCAGCGCTTCTTCATTTTCAGCAATAAAAACATTGCCCAGTAAATGTTTGGCAAGGTTAGCGTATTTTCCATCTATCTCCACCACACTTAATGCAGGTATCGTTCCTTCCGGCTGATGTTGCTCTTCAATACCGGTAAACTTATCCTGTAAAAAGAAATTGGCTTTACCTTTTTTATTATTGTCTAACAGATGGATGGCCTGCAAGCCTTCTTCTAAATTATTTACAACGTAGTAGTTTAAATAAGGCTCCAGTACGTTTTCAACAGCCGCACGGTATTCTTCTTTAACATAAATGATATCACTCAGTAAAGGTGCTTCATGGTTCCACCCGGTATTTTTATGCAGGAATTTTACACTCTCCGGGTAACCTTCCATTGAGTCGATAAGGCTTTTTAATAAAGCATATTCATTTTTCTTACTGTCTAATTTCCTGCTTTCTTCTGCTAATTCATTACGCAGGCTTTCCAGTAAATTTTGTGTAGCTAAGATCTGTTCTTTGGTAAACTCATGATGATCCTGCAGTTGCTGCAGGTCAGTCTTCTTTTGCTCCAGTTCTTCTTCCTTAATTTTTTTATCGGCTTCCAGTTGCAGCAACTGGCTCTGGCGTTGTGCTTTTTCTTCCTGTATCTGTACAACGGTACGCTGTAAGTTTTGTATAGAGGTATCGGCTACCGCTACTTTTTTCTCTGCTTCAAACTGGTTGCGTTGTATGGCCTGATTCTCCCTGCGCAGGGCATCAATGCTGCTGCGCTTTTCATCAAACACTTTTCGTTTATCCTCCACCGCATTTTTCAGTTCGTCTAATTTACCTTCAAACTCTTCTAATTTTACTTCATCATCTTTTATCTGTAAGCTGGTAAACTGAATGCTTTCATCAAGACCTTTTAATTGCCCGCCGGCTTTTTGTAAAAACTCATTTAGGCTGCTTTCTCTTTCTTTTAAATATTGCAAGCGTTGTGCGCTCAAATTCTTTTCGCTTTCTTTATTGCGTAAGCCATCCAGCATATCATTAAAAGCATGCTGCATTTGCTGCAATGCTTTTTCCTGTTCAATAAAGCCTAATTTTTCCTGTTGCAATGCAGCTTCTTCTGTGGCAATAGAAGTTTCCAGTTCAATTCTTTTATCTACTTCAGCCTGTTGCTGCTGGTTCAGGTCGCGGTAGGTAATATTAAAACCTTCCAGGGCGGCTTTGGCCAGTTCAATACTAACTTCCTTGTACTCTTTTTTTATTTCGAAATATTTCTCGGCTTTTTTAGCCTGGCTTTCCAGGCTTTTTAACTGGTTGTTGATCTCAAACAACAGATCTTCAATACGTGCCAGGTCCTGCTCGGTGGCATCTAATTTTAGCTTGGCTTCTTTTTTACGTGTTTTGTAAATGGTGATACCGGCAGCCTGTTCCAGCATTTTACGGCGGCTGTTCTCTTTATCTTTAATGATATCATCCACCATCCCCAATTCAATAATGGCATAGCTATCGGTACTTACACCGGTATCCATAAACAAATTGTGAATGTCTTTCAGGCGGCAGGCCACATCATTAAGCCGGTATTCGCTCTCCCCGTTCTTGTAATATTTACGGGTTACAGTTACAGTGTTGAATTCGGTAGGTAAAAGGTTTTTGGTATTTTCAAAAGTCAGGCTCACCTCGGCAAGGCCGCTGGCACTACGGGTTTTAGAACCATTGAACACAAGGCTTTCCAGGTTTTCACTACGCAGGTTGCTGATCTTATGCTCACCAATTACCCAGCGGATACTATCCACAATATTACTCTTGCCACAGCCATTGGGGCCAATAACGCCGGTAATACCTTCATCAAAATTGAGTACGGTTTTGTCGGCAAAACTTTTAAATCCTTTGATTTCTAAACTCTTTAAACGCACGTTTTCTTATTTTAGTCAGACGGCAAATATAACGGAATGCATGAAAAGAAAAATTTCATTGTTTACACCAACTATGCAGAGTTATTCACAGGTTTTTAACAGGATTTTGCTACCTGTTAACAGAATTGGTGTTTGGACAATTATCGGGTAGTTTTCCCATTCATTTACGGTTAATTTATAGTATACAAAAGTGCAAAAGCCTCCCTTTCTCTTTGCAAAGAAAAGAAGGCTTTAACCTGAAACCCTGTAGCAGCTATTATTATTGTTTGATAAGTTGCCCTCTTATTTCACCTGCCGGAAATGCTGCACTATGAATATTTACATAATACAAATTGTTATTAAGATCGCCTTCCTGGGTAGCATCTAAAGCAGCGCTGGTATAGCCGATAGGCGATGTTAAACCTGAAAAAGGAAAAATTACCGAACCGTTGCTACCGGCAGCCCCTTTATGAATATGGCCATTATTTGCTGTTACACCCGAATACGTTACAGTTACGGTAAAAACCTTGGTTACCGTGTTAAATGTAAGCGTGGCCGTACCTGTTGCCGCAGAGGCATTGGCGGGTACTTCACTTGCCCCGGTAAGCGTGGCTTTAAAAGTTGTGGTAGGGTCTGCAGCTGGTGCCGGATCATCTTTTTTGCAGGATAAAAGGCCCATGGATAGCATAGCAATAGCCATAAAAATGATTACATTTTTCATAAATAAAATTTTGAAAGGTTTAAATAATTTGAGAAGGCGTTTTGCAGACAGGTAGTTGATAATAAATCGCAGAAACCTTTGCCGGGGTTGCCTGTTAAAATCTTCTTAAAGCAAAAAGCTTATTTTATTGTTACGAACCAATTCGTATTTTTGAGGCTTAACAATTCTAACATGAAAAAAATTATTACCATTTTCTTTTTATCTGCTGCCGTTGCAGCGCAGGCACAGGTTAAAATTCTGGACCATGCTATAATCACTACAAAAACAACGATAGTTTCTCCCGAGGGAGCCGATGATAATATTGCCCCGCCACCTGCTGCTGAAGGCGGCGAAGTACGTGTAATGCGCTTTGGCGGTGATGGCGAAACCAAATCGGTAACCACGTTTAAAGGGAATATGATAAAAACCTATACCGAAACTGATATGAGCCGCACCACAGTTTTAAGAGACAACAATAAAAAAATGACCACTACCCTGATGGAAATGATGGGCAAGAAAACCGGTTTTTATACTACCGATGAAGATCAGCAACAGATGGCAAAAAGAATGGATAGCATGATGCAGAGCAGAAGCCAGACAGCAGCCAGTTTTAATAATGGCAACCAGGTTAGCAGTACTGATATTGCCTATGCAGATGATACCAAAAAAGTAGCCGGTATTACCTGTAAAAAAGCATTTATCATTGCTACCCGGAAGAATGGTACTAAAGACAGCAGCATTGTGTGGTATGCTCCTGATTTTAAATTGCAGGGTATTGCCTCTACCGGTGGTATGGCAGGAGGTTTTGGTAATTTTGGCCGTACAACAGCCCTCAGCGGATTAGATAACCTGGCCGGTTTTCCTATGCAATACGAAATGAAAATGAACCGTGGCAGAAAGATGATCGTGGAAGTAACCAAGATCAATACCGAAAAAGAAATAGCCGATAAAGAATTTGAAATCCCTAAAGATTTTGAAGTAAAGTCGATGAAGGATATGCAAAACGGTAATGGCGGCCCAGGCTTCCAGATAAGAATGGGCGGACCTGGCCAGTAATACAGGCACATCGAAATTATATTTCGACTCATCCCAAATCAAAAATAAGAAGCCGCTGCATCATTGTGCAGCGGCTTCTTCATGTAAATTGAAATTATATTTCGATACATTATCGCTGTAAAAATATTGTACATCTGAGTTACATTTTGCTGCCCGGAGTAAATACTATAATTAAATAAATAGCCGACTGGTTTTATAATTTAAGCAGATCGAAATATAATTTCAATGTACTATCAAAGAATTGCATAACTGAAATGCATTTTGCTGCTCCTGGTAAATAGCATAGTTATATAAAAAAGCCGCCCGATATAAAGGGGCGGCTCTTATAATTTAAGCAGATCGAAATACAATTTCGATGTACTGTAGATTTACATTTTTTCTACATCGGCTTTCTTCTTATCATATTCAGCAGCTTTTTTAGGATCAGCTTTAGCACCATAAAACTGGCTGAGAATATCCAGCACATCTTTATAGTTAGCTTTTTGAATAGGCTTTAAAGTTGTTAAGGCACCAAAATAAGCTACCGCTGATTCCGCATAAGGAATACACTCGTCTATTTTTTTTATGAACAGTGCTTTAAGGTCATTGCGCTTTTTAATATCATCAGGCTTAGCTCCTTTTATTTTTTTGGATGAATCCTGGAAGTCGTATGCATAGTTATACAAATGACGTACCATCAGCATTTTTGAGTCAACACCCTTATCAAGATTGATGGCAGTCTTTAACAGGTCAGTTAATTTGTTTTGCAGATTAACGGCATCAGCCGGCCTGCTGTCCCCGGTATACAATTGGTTAAACAATACCACGCTAAGGTTATAAGGATACGAGAACTTCTGGGGATAACGCTTCATCAGGTCTTCATACTTTGCTACCAGGGCTTGTTTATCGCCGCTTTTTTCAACCCTTTCCAGTTCTAACTCTGTCCAGTATTCATCTGCAGGATACAAGGTTCTTCCTTTTTCCAATATTGCAGCCAGGTTAGCTTCATCATTTTTTTTGGAGTAGTATTCACATAAAAACTGGTACACACTTAAATATTGTTCTGCTGCTAAATTAGCATCAGTAAGTTTCCTGTAATACAATACCGCAGATGCTTCATCCTTTGCCTGGTTGGCCGCAATGGCGGCATTTAACACCAGTGATGTATCCAGCGCCGGAAACTTAAATCCATTATAATCGTAGGCTTTACTTTTTACATAATCTTCTACAGCAAGGGCATTCTTAAATCCTTCAAAAGAAACGGCATAGTTCTTTGCATTGAACTCCCTGGCACCAATATCAAAATAACCATTGTACAGGTCAAAATAAGAACCGTGATTTTCTAAAATAAAGATGACTTCTTTAGCATCCATCTGCTGGTATTTTTTAAACGCTTCAAAAGCTTCAGCTTTAAGTTTCATCGCATCTGTTGTTGTTATAGATGAATCTTTGGATACAGCATTATATATCCTTCCTTTATAAAACCAGGCATCCGGTTTAGCGGCATTTTTTGAATCGCTCAAAAATTTATCGATAGCATCTTTGGCCTTTTTGTTCTGTCCGCCGTTGATCATTTTAATGATATCTTCCATGCTTTGACCAAAACTGAGATGGCAGGCAAAAAGCAACATAATAAAAAAACAGTATTTCTTCATTCTATTTAATTTTTAGGTGATAAAGATATTAGTTAATTGGTTATCAAGATGAATTTTAATAGAGTTTTTCATAAACTTCAGGATGAATTTCGTCATGTTTTTTGCAGGTAATAAAATGCTTTGCAGGCTTATTACAGGCAGAATAACTGTATGCGGTTTACATAGGTTTTCTTGTTGAAATAAGCTAAATTGCACGGCTATTTACTATTCTTTTGATTACGCAAAATACCATACAACAAATATTAAGCCGCATCGATATTGTGGAGATAGTTGGCTCATTTGTAAAACTTAAGAAAAGGGGTACCAACTATATTGGCCTCTGCCCTTTTCACAACGAAAAATCACCGTCTTTTACCGTTTCTGCATCAAAAGAAATATACAAGTGTTTTGGCTGTGGCCGCAGCGGCAATTCCATCAGTTTTTTAATGGAGGCCGAAAAATATACGTATGCCGAAGCCCTGCGCTGGCTGGCTGCAAAGTATAACGTAGAAATTGAAGAAACAGAAACCAGCCCGGAGTACAAAGTACAACAGCAGGTGGCCGAAAGTTTGTATATCATTAACAATTTTGCACAAAAATTTTTCAGCAATGCCCTGCTTAATACAGATGAAGGCCAGGCCATTGCCCTGAGTTATTTACAACAACGTGGTTTCAGGGAAGAAACGATCAAAAAATTTCAACTGGGTTTTAATCCCGAAGCAAGGGATAGTTTTACCAAAGAAGCATTGGCCAATCAATACAACCTGGAGTACCTGCAAAAAAGCGGCTTAGTAAATGTAAGAGATGGTAATGCCTATGATAATTACAGGGGCAGGATCATTTTTCCTATCCATAATCAAAGCGGAAAAGTATTGGGCTTTGGCGCCAGGATCATTAAGAGCAATGACAAAGCACCCAAGTATATTAACACGCCGGAGAATGAGATTTATGTAAAAAGTAAATTACTTTATGGTTCTTATTTTGCCAGGCAGGCAATTGATAAAGCAGATGAATGTTTATTGGTAGAAGGTTATACCGATGTGGTAAGCCTGCACCAGGCCGGTATTGAAAATGTGGTGGCCAGTGGTGGTACCTCATTAACCCCGGATCAGCTGCGACTGATAAAAAAATATACCAACAACCTTACGATAATTTATGATGGCGATAATGCCGGTATAAAAGCAGCCTTACGAGGGTTAGACCTTGCGCTGGAAGAAAGCCTGAATGTAAAACTGGTTTTAATACCGGATAAAGAAGATCCGGATAGTTATGTAAATAAAGTAGGCGCTGCTGCATTCACGGAATTTATTGCGTCCAATAAACGTGATGTAATTTTATTTCAGCTGGATATTGCTTTAAAAGATGCCGGCAGCGACAGCAATAAAAAATCTATCATTGTAAACCAGATTGCCGAAACGATCGCTAAAATTAACAAGGCGGAAGATTTTACCAAGCAACAGGATTATATTAAACAATGTTCTGAAATTTTAAAGATCGAAGAAAGTGGTTTACATGCGTTGGTAAATAAATTCATCAGGGAAAAAGTAACCAAGGCCGAAAATCTGCAGCAAAGAGAAGAGCAGTTTGCGGCTAACGAAGCTGCCAATGAAACTGAAACCACTGATACGGATGTTGTTGGCTTATTCAATAAAGATGAAATGCATGAAAGGGCAATGGTAAGAAGCCTTTTGGAATTTGGATTGAAAGACTGGAGCACAGAAGAAAAAGTTGCCGATCATATTTTTAAAGAAATTGAATTGAACCAGCTGGAAGACCTGATTGATAATAAAGACCTGGTAAAAGTGGTACAAACCTACAGGCATTGGTACAAGGAAGGGTTAGACCCCACACCAAAGAATTTTTTATACCACGATAATTTACAAATGAGTTCGCTGGTGGTAAGCATCATGGATTTTAATCATGAGATAAGCCCGAAATGGAAAGAACATTTTGAAGGCCATTTACCTACTCGGGAAGACCTGTTTAAAGAAGAAGTATTCTCTACACTAAATTATTTAAAGCTTAAAAAGATAAAGCGGCTGATTGATGAAAATCAAAGAGACCTGGAAAAATCCACCATTGCGGAAGAACAGATGATTTTTGTGCAAACCCACCAGCACCTTAAGCAAATGGAAATTGAATTAACCAAACAATTAGGCACCGTAATTTTCAAATAAATTACTTTGCATTAAAAGTCTTTTTACGGGCCGACAGTTTTTCCATTGTTGTTTCCAGGCGCCTGGCTTTTGTTTCTTCTTTTTTAGCGCTTACTATCCATTCTACATATTCACGTTTATGGCTAAACGCAAGCGACTGAAAAAAAGCTGCTGCTACCTGGTCTTTGTCCAGTAATTGCTGCAGTTCTTCAGGTACTTCTATTGTTCTTTTGGCATAATCTACCCCCGGGGCCGGATTAGCAGAAGAAAATGATGGCGCTTTTTTGGGCGCTTCCTCTGGTTTTTTAAATCGTGCTGCACTCCACAGGTTATCCACGGCAATCATACGTACTGTTTCATATCCATGCTCGGCAATAAAATCCCAACTGGCATCCCTGCATAGATCGCTGGCTATCTTTGAAGAGGCTTTTGGATAGGCGATCCAGAATTTGGCATCGTCATGTAAGGCCGGTATCACCTCGGTTAATATTTCTTTTAATTGCTTTTGACTGAAAGCAAATATCAAAGCAAAATCAATCTTTTTGCTTTTAAGTAATGGTGTTACATTTTTGGAGAAAGAAAGTTTGATGAATTGCTTTTCTATTGATAAGGGCAATCCCTGCAAAAGCAGATTCTTTTCATCATTCAGTTGTAATTTTTCCAACAGCGACTGTGAAGACATAGGCAAAACAACAGTTAGGTTTTAAAAAAGTATTACATGACACAAAATATTTTTTGTAGCAATAGTTCGTGTCTGAATTGTAAAGGTCTTTTTTCCGGAGGGTTTAAGCTTAACAACAAAATCTGTTGTTTCAGGGTGCAAATTTAAACAATATGTTTGGTACATAAAAGTATTACGCAAAAAAACTCCGCAAAATGCGGAGTTTTTTCAATCAAATATGGTATTTGGTATAAATTATCTAGTGGGACCTACTGGTTTATAGTAGCTTAAGGCCTCATTCATATAGCTTTGTATTTTTGCTATCCTGTTCTCATCTGCCGGGTGAGTAGATAAAAATTCAGGAGGCTTTTGTCCGCCGCCGGCTGCTGCCATGCGCTGCCAGAAAGGAACTGCTTCACGAGGGTTATATCCTGCCATAGCTGCAAAATTCAATCCCAGGTGATCAGCTTCATACTCCTGCTTTCTGCTGTTTGGCAGCAAGAAACCAACCTGGGCGCCGGGTGCAAATACATTATTAAACAGGGTATTATATTTAGAGTTACCTGAAGTGGCAATATTGCCCGCCACTTCCAGCCCTTGTGCCAATGCACCCTGGCTCATACGCTCGTTACCATGGTGTGCTACTGCATGCGTTATCTCGTGCCCCAATACTACAGCCAGTGCGGCTTCGTTTTGGGTTATAGGCAACAAGCCGGTATATACTACCACTTTACCACCCGGCATACACCAGGCATTCACTTCTTTATTATTCACCAGGTTAAATTCCCATTTATAAGTTGACAGTTCTTTCAAAACTTCTGTAGCACCTTTCTGGGTATAATAATCAGTGATCGCTTTGGCAATTCTTGATCCTACACGCCTTACCATTTCAGCATCTTTATTGGTGGTTTCGCTCATTACCTGGTTCTGAGATAAAAATGTTCTATACTCTGTCAATGCCATCTGCTGTAATGTTTCTTCTTTAAACAAAGCCAGCTGGTTGCGATTGGTTATTGCATTTTTATGACATGCTGCAAATACGGATGAAGCAAGCAATAAGAATAATAGTCTTTTCATTTTTGTTTGAGTTTTATTTAAAGTAAACAATTGGCGTACCAATTTTGATAACTACAAATTACAAAATGTAATTTTTAGTTAAGACGCCAATTTCGGGGATAAGGTTTGCAGCGGAGCTATTAATAGGTATTAATCGTTGCGGCGGCGTGATTTTCTTCTGTCACGATGTTTGAGGATAGGCACCCTGCTCTCTACACCACGAAGGATGCGGCCGATATTTTTTTGATGAGTAAGAATTACGAGAGCAGCAACCAGTAGTGCAAACAGGCGGTAAGACACTTCGTGTTCATTCCATATCCATAATACACTTACGGGTAAAAATAAAGCCGCCAGTATTGAACTGAGGGAAACATACCTTGTTAAATAAAGTACAATTAAAAATACACCCACACAACTGATGGCCACCAGGGGTTGAACGGCCAGTATCATTCCAAATAATGTAGCCACGCCTTTACCACCTTTAAAATTGGCATAAATAGGAAAGATATGCCCTACTACTGCAGCCAGCCCCAGCCCGATCATAAAATTAGTGCGTTGTAATTCTGCATCGCTGCTGAAGTAATAAGGAAGAAAATTGTACAAGCCTACTGCAACAGCACCTTTAAGAATATCCAGGATCATTACAATAGTACCGTACTTGCTTCCCAACACCCTGAAGGTATTGGTGGCACCCATATTACCACTACCATAATCACGGATGTCTACCCCGAAGAATTTTTTGCTGATGATTAATGCCGAAGGTATAGAACCAATTAAATAGGCCAGAATTATTAGAATTAATTCCTTCATGCTGTGCTTGCTTTGAGTTGAGTTGAACAGGACAAAAATAATGAATTATTGGTTTACATAACCTTAAATTAACAGGAATCTGCAAACGCATAATAAATTAAGAGTATATTTAAGATTTTCAGGAGCGGCTGGCTTTTATACAAATCCAGTCTTTTTTTTGTTTTACTTCATTAAAAACCAGTCCGTTGGTTAACAGAGACGCTTTAATGGCAGGTTCATCTGCCGATAAAAATCCACTCAGGAGTATCCGTGCCCCTGGTTTGCAAATGCCGGCAATTGCCTCCATATGCTGCAATATTACATTCAGGTTAATATTGGCTAAAATGATATCGTATTTAGCCTGAGTATTGATGGTTTCAGCCATTTCTATAGAAATATTGTCAACATTATTATTGCTGCTATTTTCTTTGGCATTATCAATACTCCATTCGTCGTTATCAATAGCCAGCACTGATGAAGCACCCATTTTTGCAGCCAGGATAGCCAGCACCCCGGTGCCGGTTCCAAAATCCAATACCGCTTTATCTTTAAAATCCAGGTGGCTCATTTGCTCCATCATTAAATAAGTGGTGGCATGATGCCCGGTACCAAAACTCATTTTTGGAGTAATGATAATTTCATATTGTACATTTTTTACCGGCTGGTGAAAGCCTGCCCGTATTGCAGCAAAGTCATCTATAATAACAGGTTCAAAGCTACTCTCCCATGCTGCATTCCAGTTTTGCTGCTCTATTTCGGTTAATAAATAAGAGCAATTATTGCTGCCTGCAATCATATCCAGTGTGTCTTTATCAAATGCTGATTGATTGATAAAAGCCTTTAACTCATTTTCATTTTCTTCAAAACCTTCAAACCCGATGTCGGCCAGCATAGCAATTAATATTTCATTCTGCTCCGCTGTTGCATTGGTAAATTGTACCTGTGTATACTTCATGCAACTAAGGTATTTATTTTGCAGCAAAGGTTGTCAACCTTCTTAAAACTATAGCATAAAACAAATGATTTGAAAGGTTGGTCAACCAGATAATATCAACTTGTCAATCTACGACACTGTTCGTATATTTGATTTTTTATTGGTTTTAAAATAAAAGCAGCATCATTTTCCAACCTTTTAAACATCCTGTTCTCTTATAAACGTATTCATCTATTGACAGCGCCAACACATATACAAACTGCAGTTATACAAAAGGCCGCTCAGGGTGATGCAGATGCACAAGCCTGGCTTTACCAACAATACAGTAAAGCGATGTTTAACATTTGCGTTAGAATGACCGGTAACATTCCCCATGCGGAGGATGTGTTGCATGATGCCTTTATTATTGCCTTTAAAAGCCTGGGCAGTTTAAAACAGGCTGCGGCTTTTGGTGGCTGGCTGAAACAGATAGTGGTACATGCCTGCATTAATGATTGCAAAAAAAACATTCACTGGAATGATTGGGATGAAGAGCATTATGATGCCATTGCCGATGAGCCCATGGAATGGTGGACAACGATCAGCCTGGCCGAAGTACACCACCAGATTAAAAGTTTACCCGATGGCTGCCGGCAGGTTTTTGTTTTATATGCTATGGAAGATAATAGTCACCGGCAAATTGCAGCACAACTGGGTATTACCGAAGGCACCAGTAAAAGCCAGTATCACCGGGCAAAAAAATTATTAAGAGAAAGAATCAATACACAAATAGTTACCAATGGATGAGTTTAAGAAATACCTGCAGGAACATAAAGATGAGCTGGATGTGGATGCGCCTTCCGCAGGATTATTGCAACGTATACAAACACAAACTACGGCAAAGAAAAAAGCTGCATTATACCCGGTATTATTGCGTATAAGTGCAGCAGCATGTATACTGGTGCTGATTGGTTTTGGAATTAAACGGATGCTGAATACAGGTGATACCGGCGAAAGGATTGTTACTGCTCCTGCTACCCCAACGCAAAAGACACCCGGAGTTTTGCCCGCAGCAATTGATACCGTAACCAACAGACATATTGCAGAAGAAAAAAATAATACCGCTTCTTTATCGCCTGAAAAAAATACTGCTGCAAAAAAAATTTCAGAACCCTACCGGTTGATGCAATCCTTTGAATACAATTATACCCAACTGGTAAAACTGCAATTAAAGAATATCAGGCAAACACCTGTATACGGAGAAACACCGGATTACTTCAATGATTTTAAGCAAACGCTGAAACAGATAGATACCGACGAAGCCATCATAAAAAAGAATATCAGGAGCAACGGCCTTAGTGATGTTTTACTGGAACAACTGATCAATGTATACCAGGAAAAGATCAATGTGCTGAAAAACCTCCAGCAGGAGATGAATAAAATAAATAATAAAGTAAAGGAGAACCATTTACCTACCGACACCCTTACAAGCCATTACATTAACATTTAAAGAATTGTCATGAAAAATATTTTGCCAGGTCTTTTTACTTTACTGCTGCTTTCGGTATTTTGTTGTACCGCTGCTGCACAAAAAAAAGATACCCTATACGTTACCAAAAAGTTTAAGGACAGCATTTTCAGGGTAACACATCCCGGGTTTTATGTTGCCGATAGTGCTTATCCCGATGGTAAGCTGTATATGACAATTAAAAAAAATCACCCGGATTCGCTGAACCATGAAAAAGACACCCTGTTTTTTGTACAACAAAAACAATTTGACAGCGTAAAAAGAAAATTAAATATTGCCAGGAAAAACCCGACCCTTTACAGAGATTCTTCTTATAAAAAGTTCAACCTGCAATTGCGTTCCTTTGACTCTGTAAAGAGAAAAACAACTTTTAAAAGGCAGGCATTTGATTCTGTATTCGATAAAAAGAATGTATTGTTCAGAACTACCGATTCACTAAAAAGAATGCATAAACTGCGGGGATTACAATCAGACTCTTTACGAAAATTATATGTGCTGAATTCGAGGCTTGACACTTTGCACAAATTCAAAGTTTTCAGAACTGTGGTGTCGGATTCATTGAAAAAAGTTTTGTACCTGCAACATATAAAAACGGATTCCCTGAGAATAAAAAAGTACCTGCAACTTAAAAAGACACAGTTGCAGCAACTTCAACTGGATACGGCGCAAACAAAAAACGGGTATCGCTCCAGGCAATTGTCGATGGAAATTACCTGTAATGCCGGCGATACGGTGTACATCAATAACAATTATAAAAAGGTGATCATTAAAACAATGCCGTCGCAAAAATTACGATTGTCAACATTTATTAATTACAGGGAAGCTCTTAATGAAAGAGACGATGCACTGTTTAAAAAGATGGGCATTGAATTATCAAGAACCGGGAGTAGTGTAACCGCAACGGTGAATGGAACAAAGCCACCGGGAATAAGAGACAATAATGATAACAGCAATATAAATAAAGCCGATGCTGATAATGCCCTATGCAGGGAGTTGAATGCTGAAAGTAATGTGAAACGTTCGCTGGTAATAGAACTACCTGGTAATGCAATTATCTTTTTAAATACCAAATATGCAGATGCCAATGTTGAAAATTATGTAAAGTATATCAATGCAGAAATTACCAACGGTGCTTTAAAAATGGGCAATGCTGATGATGCGGTATTGAAAGGTAAATACAGCACCATTAAAACAGATGATATAAAAAAAGCAGATTTTAATTTTACCAATACCAGGTTTAGCGGGGGCACTATCATTTCAATGTCAATTATTTCCAAAGCATCCAGTATGGAACTGGATCATTGCACTACCATGAATATTGCCAGTGTAAGTGATGTTTACCGGGTTGAAAAAGCCGGTAGTATTTCCGGCAATAAGGATTTTGGAAAATTTACCATTGACAACCTGAAAGACCAACTGGTGCTTACAGGCGCCAATGCTGATGTAAAAATAAATACCGTAAACTTGGAAACGCCATTAATAAAAATAGACAGTAAATATGCCGACCTTAAAGTACCGGTATATAATTTAGCTAACTACAGTATTTCGTATGAAGGGAGTTATAAAGACGTGAGTAAAATATCATACGCAACGCAATCGGCAAGTAATACAGGCAATGTTTTTGTGGTGGTAGCCGGGCAACAAGATACGCTTGCGGGCAAGGGTAAAACAGATGGCGTTAACAAAACCAGGTTTAATGCCACAGCAGGAGATATCACCGGCAGGTATACCAAAGTTGATATTGTATGCCCGTTTTGCAATGTAAGTTTCAGGTAAAGTATAGTATTTAAAGTATAGCCATTTTTAATTTTTTAGCATGAAAAACATTTTTATGACCCTGGCAGGCATCCTGTGCCTGCATGTAAGCAGTTTTGCGCAAGGCACACTAAAAGGGAAGCTGGTTGACTCCACAGCCAAAACGCCTTTAGGCTTAGCCACCGTAACCGTATTTAAAGCCGCCGATACGGCCATCATCACCTACCGGCTCAGTAACCCCGAAGGGGAATTTAAAATTCCGGGAATACCTTTTGATGTTAACTGCCGTGTGGTAGTTTCGTTTAATGGTTACAGTGGGTACAGAAAGGAATTTACTTTAAAGGCTGCCGAACCTGCCATTGACCTGGGCACTATTACTATGACCGCAAGCTCTAAAACAATGGATGAAGTGGTGATTTATGCAGAAAGGCCACCGGTAGTGATTAAGAAAGATACCGTGGAATTTAATGCCTCTGCTTTTAAAACACTGCCCAATGCATTGGTGGAAGACCTGTTAAAAAAACTGCCCGGCGTACAGGTAGATAAAGATGGCAATGTAATGGTAAACGGGAAACCTGTGAACAGAATTTTAGTAGACGGTAAGAGTTTTTTTGGAGACGACCCGAAAATGGCCACAAGAAATTTACCTGCCAATGTAATTGATAAAGTGCAGGTAACAGATGACAAGGAAGAAATGTTACGTAACGGCGACGACAACCCGAATAACGTGGGTAAAGTGGTAAATATTACTTTAAAGAAAGGAGTTAAAAAGGGCTGGTTTGGCAAACTATATGCAGGCGGCGGTACTCAAAATACATTTGAAGCCGGCGGCATTGCCAATATTTACAGGGATACATTGCAGGTAAGTATACTGGGTTATGCAAACAATTTAAACAAACCCGGTTTTGGGTATGGTGAATTAATGCAGGCCGGTGGCTTGCAAAGAAACCGTGAAAGCAGCAATGGCGCCAACACTTCGATATGGCGCAGCTCAAATGGCAGTGGCATCTCTATCAATGGTGTGAATTTTGGCGGGCAACAAAATTATGGCGGTGTAGCTACCAGCAAAGGATATGGCATTAATCTTAATCATACGCCCAATAAAAAGCGTTCCTTTTTTGCACAATACTTCAGGGGCAATGTTGGCATTGACAGGACTAATATTACCAACAGCGATCAATACCTGGGCGATACCATTATAAATAATCATACTACACTAGGTGGCGATGTGGTTACCAATGCACATAATATCGGTATTGGTGCCAGGTTTAAACCAGATTCGGTTACCAATATGCTCATTAATGCCAATTATACCATTGGCTTACAAAATGAGCAACGCATCAGCGATGTACAAAGCAACAACAATAAGCTGGGCCCTTTGAGTATGGGGAATATTTTTCAAAATAATCCTGCCAGCACTTATTATTACCGGCATAATGTTAACATCACCCGGTTATCTAAAACAAAAAAAGGCAGGCGCTTTAATTTTAATCAAAGCCTGGATATCAATAACCGTTTTAACGATTACAGCACCGAATATAATTTACATTACCTCTACCCTGCCAGCTACGATAGTTTATTATCGCAGTTACGTGTAGAAAGAATTCCGAGAACGGATGCGGTTACTTCCTTGCTTTATAGTGAACCTCTATCAAAAAAAATTACGTTACGTTTTGGTGGAAGACATGAATACAGTCAATTGTATAATACCATAAATACTTTCAATAAAAGTGCTGCTTCCGATAAATTCGACCTGCTGAATCCTGCGCTCAGCAGCAGGTTTCACAGAACAGGCAACCGCTTCTTATTTACATCAGGATTAGAATTTAAATGGAAAAATTTAACCATTACACCAACTGCAAGGGTGCTATTGCAATCTTTTGAAAACAACCTGGCTTCATTACCGGCTTCCATTAATCAAAAAAAGAACAGTCTTTTACCTGCATTGGGCATCGTATACAAACAATTTAATTTCAATTATACTAAAGATGTAACAATGCCCGGTTATAATTATTTAATACCGGTATCAGATAATACCAATCCTTATTTTATTACAAAAGGAAACACCGGTTTGTTACCGGTTGAAAGGCAGAATTTTTCGGTGAATTATAATTACTACAATCCAAAAACAAATTTCAATTCATTTATTTATGCCAACGGTTCATTTGCTAAAAATGATGTGATACAAAGCATTGCAGTAGATGACAGGGGTGTACAAACTTCTATACCGGTGAATACCAATGGCACTAAAAGTTTTTATGCCAATTTCAATATAAATAAACAGTATAAGCACAACCCAAAATTTATCTTTAGCTGGAATGTGGGCGGCTATTACAGTATCAACAGCAGTTTGCTGTTGTACAATAATGCCAGCAGCAGGCAGCGGAATTATACCCTTAATAATTGGGGAGGAATCGGCTTGAATTTTAATGACAAGGTAGAATGGAACAGCTCCATTAACCTGGGGTATAATTTCAGCCAATATACTTCTGACCGTTTTAAAAAATTAAATATCCGTACTACCTGGCTGGATAACGAACTGGTAGTAAGATGGCCAAAGCATATTATCTGGGAAACACAATTCAACCAGGATTTTAACAGCAGCCTTACGGGCTCTGCAAGAAGGATCACAAGATGGAATGCTGCCGTGAATTATACAATGTTAAAAAGCGAGGCATTGGTTTTTAAGTTATCGGTATTTGATATTTTGAATACCAACATTAATTATACTTCTTCTACTTTCCGCAACCTCATCAACACCAACCAAACCAATACCCTGCCTCAATATATGATGCTTACTGCAACTTATAATGTAAGGCCTTATGGAAGTGGCAATAAAAAAGTAGGCGGAAGAGAAAGGTTGTTTTTGTTTTAGAAGAACTATTACCAGTATCATAAGAGCATAAGATAAATCAATATCTTCCCTGGTGCCGTTTGGAATTTTGTTTTCTTCATAATACGCGGCCCGGAATAAAATTCCAGGGTACAAAAAACCGCCCCCAACAAGTTGGGGGCGGTTACTATCAGAAAGAATTAAGAAAGATCTTATTCACCTTGTTGCGGCTTAGGCTGCATTTCGGGTTTTGGAATTAAAGCTTTACGGCTTAATTTAAACTTACCGGTCTTCTGGTCAATGTCAAGCAATTTCACTTTCACTTTGTCGCCTTCCTTAAAGATACCGTCCATGCTTTCCAGGCGTTTCCAGCTTATTTCACTGATGTGCAGTAAACCTTCTTTTTTAGGTAAGAATTCAACAAAAGCACCAAATTCCTTAATGCTTTTTACAGTACCCTCGTAAGTATCACCCACAACCGGTGTAGCTACCAGGCCTTTGATCCATGCCAGTGCTTTTTCCAGGCTATCTTTTTGTGCAGAGAAGATGGATACTTCACCAACATTGTTCACTTCTTCAATATTTACGGTAGCACCGGTCTCTCTCTGAATTTCCTGAATGACTTTACCACCGGGCCCTATCACTGCACCAATATATTCTTTATCGATAGTGATCTTCACCATACGTGGTGCATGTGGTTTCACTTCACTTCTTGCAGCAGGTATACATTCGTACATGGCATTCAATATATGCAAACGGCCATCACGTGCCTGTGCCAATGCCTGGCGCATAATGTCCATGCTTAAGCCATCCACTTTAATATCCATCTGCACACCGCAAATGCCATCCCGTGTACCTGTAACTTTAAAATCCATATCCCCTAAATGATCTTCATCACCTAAGATATCTGTAAGTACGGCAAATTTTCCTTCTTTAGTGATCAATCCCATAGCCACACCACTTACGTGTTTTGGAATAGGTACACCGGCATCCATTAATGCAAGCGAACCAGCACAAACCGTAGCCATTGAAGAAGAACCGTTACTTTCTAAAATATCACTCACCACACGAACAGTGTAAGGATAATCGCTGCCCGGCATCATTTGTTTTAATGAACGCATGGCAAGGTTACCATGACCAACTTCACGACGGCCAACACCTCTTATCATTTTTACCTCACCTGTAGAAAATGGAGGGAAATTATAATGTAAAATAAATTTCGTGTAATCAGACTTGTTAGCACTTTCAACCAACAATTCATCTAAAGGCGTACCAAAAGTAACTGTAGTTAAAGATTGTGTTTCTCCTCTTGTAAACAAAGCAGAACCGTGTGGCGTTGGTAAAGTGTTTGTTTCCATAGCCAGCGGGCGCACATCTGCAGTTCCCCTGCCATCCAGCCTTACCCTGTCATTCAATATCATATCTCTTACAACATAATATTGCAATTCGCCTGTATAATGTCCAATTAATTTTTTATCCGCATCAGATAATTCTTCGCCTAAGTAAGCCACCACTTCGTCATGCAATTTTGCAAAAGCATCACTGCGTTCGTGCTTGGCACTTGCTGCAATAGCAATGGCATGCATTTTATCTTTTGCAAAAGCTTTTATTTTTTCGTTCAGCTCTTCGTTGCGGTAAGGTTTGGTATATTCTCTTTTTGCAGTAATACCAACAATATCCCTCAATTCAGCCTGTGCTTTAATCTGGATACGGATAGCATCATGTGCCAGCTCAATTGCTTTGATCAGATCTTCTTCCTGGCACTCTTTCGCTTCGCCTTCCACCATCATGATATTCTTTTCGGTAGCTGCAATGATGAATTCCAGGTCACATTCCGCTAATTCGGTACGTGTAGGGTTAATAATGAATTCACCATTCTTTCTGGCAATACGCACTTCAGAAATAATTTCCTGGATGGGAATATCCGAAACCGCTAATGCTGCAGATGCTGCCAGGCAGGCCATAGCGTCGGGCATAACTTCTGCATCAGAAGATATCAAAGTCACCAATACCTGTACATCGCATAAATAATCTTCAGGAAATAAAGGACGTAAAGCCCTGTCTATTAAACGTGAAGTAAGAATCTCGTAGTCGTTAAGGCGGGCTTCTCTTTTAAAGAATGAACCCGGGATACGGCCTGCAGAAGCAAACTTTTCCTGGTAATCTACTGAAAGTGGAAAAAAGTTCTGGCCATCTTTAGGCTCTTTGTTGGCAACCACTGTTGCTAATAAAATACTGTTGCCAAGGCGAACAGTAACGGCGCCATCGGCCTGGCGGGCCATTTTGCCGGTTTCTATGGTAACCATACGGCCACCGCCGATATCAAAAGTTACCGATTTTGGGTTTAATAAAGACATAAATAAGATTTATGATTGCCGATTGCTGAATTCAGATTTATCCAAATAGCAACGGGTGGTGAATTAATGACGTAAAAAATAATAATTCCCAACCGAATAAAAGCAGTTGGGAATTATTAATATTACATAGTTGGGAAAAATTTATTTACGAAGACCTAATTTTTCAATTAAAGCTCTGTAACCGGTCAGGTCGTGTTTGCTCAGGTAGGTCAATAAACGTTTGCGTTGTCCAACCATTTTCATTAACCCTCTTTGAGAAGAGAAATCTTTTTTATTAGATTTCAGGTGTTCTGAAATAGAATTGATACGCTCAGTTAATAAAGCGATCTGGCCCTCAATAGAACCTGTGTTTGTGGCTTTGCCACCGTAAGTTGAAAAAATTGTTGCTCTTTTTTCGATTGTTAAATAAGGCATCTCTTTGTTTTTTTAATAACGTCTTTGTTATGTTTCTTTTATAATTAGGCGCAAAAGTACATAAAAAAATGGTTTTTACGAGGTGGATTGAGGATTTTTTTTGAATATTGCTAATATATGAAACCCTCATTCGCTATAATTGGTTGCGGAAGGATCGCTAAAAGGCATGCCGAACAGGTAATAAAGCATGGATTTTTAGCTGCGGTATGCGACATAATCCCCGAAAAAGCCAACGAAATGGCTGCCCTTTACCATGCCAAAGCTTACTATTCTATAGAAGAGCTGCTGGCTGCCGGCCAGGTGCCTGATGTGATAAGTATCTGTACACCAAATGGTTTGCATGCGCAACATTCCATAAAAGCGCTGGAAGCCGGCAGCAATGTACTTTGCGAAAAACCCCTGTGCATACATGTGGAAGAGGGCAAAAAGATGATGGCCGCTGCTGAAAAGGCCGGCAAAAAACTTTTTGTGGTAAAGCAAAACCGGTACAATCCTCCTGTTGCCTTTTTAAAGGAACTGATCAGTTCGGGAAAGCTGGGTAAAATGTACAGTTTCCAGGTTAATTGTTTCTGGAACCGGCCCAACGAATATTATACCGGCTGGAAGGGTACCAAAGATCTTGATGGCGGAACATTGTTTACCCAATTCAGCCATTTTATTGACCTGTTGTATTGGTTATTGGGTGATGTGGCCGAAGTGAAGACACTCACCCGGAATTTTGCCCACCCTTCCATTGCATTTGAAGATACCGGTGCAGTGTTATTTGAAATGGCCAGTGGTGCCATTGGCTCATTAAATTATACCGTAAACAGTTTTAATAAAAACATGGAAGGCTCCATTACTGTTTTTGCAGAGCATGGTACGGTAAAAGTGGGTGGACAATATTTAAATGAACTGGAATATTGTTCGGTTGCCGGAACCGATCGGCCTGAATTGCCGCAGGGCAACCCTGCCAATGGCTATGGCTTTTACCAGGGCAGTATGAGTAACCATGATAGAGTGTATGAGAATTTGATGATTGCATTAAAAGACGATACACATGCATTTGCCAGTGCCGGCGATGGATTGAAGACTGTGGAGATAATTGAAAAAATTTATAACAGCTGATGGGGCACACAAAAATATATTTCACCGTTACTACCGATCTTACTTATGACCAGCGTATGATACGCATCTGCACATCACTTGCCAATGCAGGATATATTGTAACATTGGTGGGCAGAAAAATGAAGGCCTCCCTCCCGCTTGCTGTGCAACCCTTTGTGCAAAAACGTTTGTTTTGTTTTTTTGAGAAAGGGAAATTGTTTTATGCGGAATATAATATCCGTTTGTTTTTTTACCTGTTGTTTAAAAAGATGGATTGTATAGGTGCTATTGACCTGGATACTATTTTACCTTGCTATTTTGTTTCTGCAATCAGACATATAAAAAGAGTGTACGATGCCCATGAACTGTTTTGTGAGATGAAAGAAATTGCCACCAGGCCGGCAATATATAAAGCCTGGAAAAAAATTGAACGTTACACTGTTCCGAAATTTATCCATGGCTATACCGTAAACCAACCCATTGCAGATGAATTTGAAAAAATGTATGGTGTACATTATGGAGTAATAAGAAATATTGCTTTGTTAAGAGAGCTAGCCATTTCAGAAAAAAAAGAAAAATTTATTTTATACCAGGGTGCAGTAAATGAAGGCAGAAGTTTTGAAACATTGATACCTGCCATGGCAGCAGTGAATGCAAGGCTTATTATTTGCGGCGATGGTAATTTTATGCAACAGGCACAGCAATTAGTAAAAGAGAATAATCTGAACAACAAAGTGATTTTTAAGGGCAAAGTAAAGCCCGATGAATTAAGAGCCATTACACAACAGGCTTATATTGGTGTTACTTTATTTGATGATGCAGGCTTAAGCAACTATTATTCACTTGCTAACCGCTTTTTCGACTACCTGCACGCCGGCATTCCGCAGCTTTGTGTAAACTATCCCGTGTACAAAGAAATTAACGACAAATACCATATTGCAGCCTTAACCAACGATATCAGTGCAAAAAATTTAGCCGCAATACTGAACAATTTACTGGCAAATGAAGTTGAGTATAAATCCTTACAGCAAAATTGTTTAAAAGCAAGAGCCGCATTAAACTGGCAGGAAGAAGAGAAGAAATTATTACAATTTTATAAAAACTTACTTGGATAAACATTTACATATCGTTGCCCTTGATGTACCCTGGCCCGCAGATTATGGCGGCGTTGTAGATCTTTTTTACAAACTGAAAGCATTACACCAGCTGGGTGTAAAAATTCATTTGCATTGTTTTACACAGCCGGGGCGGCCACCTCAGGACGAACTGAATAAATATTGCGTAAGTGTACACTATTACCAGCGCAGCAAGAATTTAAGCAGTTTTTCTATGCGCCTTCCTTTTATTGTAAAGAGCAGAAAAAATGAGGAACTGATTACAAACCTCAATAAAGATAATTACCCGGTGTTGTTAGAAGGTATTCATTGTACCTATTACCTGCATAGTGGTGCTTTACAAAACAGGAAAGTAATAGTGCGGCTGCATAATGTAGAGTTTGAATATTATAAACAACTGGCAAAAAACGAAAGCCATTTTTTAAAAAAACTATATTTTCTTAACGAAAGCAGGTTGTTGTACCAATACGAAAAGAGCATTGCCGGCAAAGCCGGTTTTATTACGGTGAGTGAGCATGATGTAAAAGTATACCAGCAATTATTCAACGCAAAAGATATTGCTTACCTGCCGGTTTTTATTCCGCATACATTAGCTGCAGGTAAGGAAGGTAAAGGTTGTTTTTGCTTGTACCATGGTAATTTATCCATTAATGAAAATGAAACCGCAGCCACCTGGCTTTTGCAAAACGTATTCAACACTTTAGAAATTCCTTTTGTGATAGCAGGTAAAAATCCTTCTAAAAAATTACAGGACCTGGCACATGCGCATAAACATACCTGTATTGTTGCCAATCCCGGCGAAAAGGAAATGCAGGATATGATCTGCAAAGCGCAAATACATGTATTACCCTCTTTTAACAACACCGGCATAAAATTAAAATTATTGAATGCTTTGTTCAATGGGCGTCATTGTGTGGTGAATAGTGCAGGCGTGGATGGCAGCGGACTTGAGGAAGCGTGCCACATAGCATCAGACGCAGGTTCTTTTAAAAAAATAATAACAGCATTATACCAGCAATCATTTACAGAACAGGAAAAGGAAAAACGACAGGGCTTGTTGCAAAGGATCTTTAATAATGAAGCAAACGCAAAGAAACTGATGGCAGCTTTTGAGCGTGAGGCGTGAGTGGTGAGACGTGAGTGGTAACAGCGGGATTATTCAATAAATAAAAAGTAGCCTGAACAGTATACTCTACTCACGACTGACGATTCACTATTCACGTGTAAAGGATTGTGCCGCCTGCAAATACAAAAAAAACTTTGAATAGCATACTCCTCTCACGACTGACGATTCACTATTCACGTGTAAGGGATTGTGCCGCCTGCAAATACAAAAATAACTTTGAACAGCATACTCCTCTCACGACTGACGATTCACTATTCACGTGTAAAGGATTGTTCCGTCTGCAAATACAAAAAAAAACTTTGAACAGAATATTCTACTCACGACTGACGATTCACCATTCACGCCCTTACATTTCTATTGTAGCATTATCCCAAACCTTATTCCGTTCGGTCTTCAGCATTCTTGCAGGAAATTTATTGATCACCATATAATCATGTGTAGCCATGATGATGGTAGTATTGTAGTCGCGGCAGATATGAAACAGCAACTGCATAATTTCGTCGCTGGTTTCGGGATCAAGGTTTCCCGTAGGCTCATCGGCCAATATTAATTTAGGAGAATTTAACAGCGCTCTTGCCACATCCACCCTTTGCTGTTCGCCACCGCTTAATTCAAAAGGCATTTTAAAACCCTTTGTTTTTAAACCCACTTTATCCAGTACATCAGCAATTTTTTCGTCCATTAATTTTACATCCTGCCAGCCGGTTGCCCTCAACACAAATTTCAAATTCTCATTTACATTCCGGTCAGTAAGCAATTGAAAATCCTGGAATACCACACCCAGGTTACGCCTTAAAAAAGGAACGGTCTTCCAGGTCAGTTCTTTTAAGTTATGGCCCACTACCCAACCTTCGCCTTCTGTTAACTGCAGGTCGCCGTACATGGTTTTAAGCAAACTGCTTTTACCGGTACCGGTTTTACCCACCAGGTATACAAATTCTCCTTTATCAATACTGATATTAACATCACTTAAAATAAGGCTGTTGCCCTGGTAAATATTTACATTCTTTAATTCAACAATCGATTGAGACATGGTTAACTTGGTGTTTAGTGCTTTTGTTCCGGCATAAGATTACAATGTAACTTGTGCAATAAAGGCTGACAGTTTAGCCAGTGTGGCAAATTTAGCTTTTACTGCTGCTACATTAAAATATATTTTCCTCACCATTTGTTAAAAAATGTGAATAACTAAAAAAATAGTTGTACAACTAAGATATTAGTTTTAAGTTTACAATACCAAGCATAAATCAACAACAATGAAAAATTTAACTAAAGCAGAAGAGCAGATCATGCAGGTGATATGGAAATTAGAGAAAGCATTTTTAAGAGAGATCCTTGACGAATTGCCTGCCCCGAAGCCACACAGTAATACGGTGGCTACTATTATAAAAATACTGGTGGATAAAGAATTTGTTGGCATCACCGTATTTGGCAGAACACACCAGTACCACCCGTTGGTAAGTAAAGAAACGTACAGTAAAAGCACCATGAAGAGCCTGGTGAAAGGTTATTTTGAAGGCAGCTTCAGCAATGCCGTTTCGTTTATGGTAAAAGAAAACAATATCAGCCTGGACGAACTGGAATTACTATTGAAACAGTTGAAGAAAAAATAGAACAGTTGACCGTTGTTGGTTTACAGGTGCCAGGTTATAAATGCCGGGCAACACCTGGTACTGGCAACTATTTACTAACAACTAACAAGTAAAAAAATGCTACCACTTGCTTATTATCTTTTAAAAGTAATTATCTGCTCCGGTATATTGTACGTTTATTACTGGTTGCTGTTGCGTAATAAAGTTTTTCATAAGTACAACCGGTTTTACCTGATGGTATCGGTGCTGCTATCCTTATTACTGCCATTGATAAAAATTAATTTCTGGCAGCCTGCTGCCGATCAACCTTCCGGTGTAATTAAAGTATTACAGGTAGTAAGCAGTGGCGATGAGTATATGGATAATATCACTGTAAGTTCGGGTAACAATGCCGAAAGTTTTGATGTAACACAATTGTATCCTTTTGCATACCTGCTGGTATCGCTTGTTTTGTTGACTGTTTTCCTGCATACTTTATTTGTTATTTTTAATTTGCTGAAAAAATATCCCAAACAAACCATCGATAAAATATCATTTATTAATACCGATGCCAAAAGCACGCCCTTTTCTTTTTTAAATTATATTTTCTGGAACCATAATATTGATATGGAAACCATTACCGGTAACCAGATATTTAAACACGAAGTGGCACATGTAGAGGAAAAACATACTTACGATAAATTATTCATTAACCTGGTATTGATATTTTTCTGGTGCAACCCCTTTTACTGGCTGTACCGCAAAGAGCTGAATATGATACACGAATTTATTGCTGATAAAAAAGCCGTGGAAGATAGTGATACTGCTGCTTTTGCTGCCATGATATTGCAGGCCACTTATCCGCAGCACCGGTTTCAGTTGACCAATAATTTTTTCTATTCTCCCGTAAAACGCCGCTTGCTTATGCTTACAAAAAACAAAAACCCCAAAGTAAATTATGTTGGCAGGGTGATGGTATTGCCACTGCTGGTATTAATTTTTGCTGCTTTTACTTTTAAAGCAAAACCCATCAATCATCTCTATCATGGCAATAAATTAACCGTTGTAATTGATGCAGGCCATGGCGGAAAAGATGGAGGTGCAAAGAGCACTGATGGCAGCATCCTGGAAAAAGACATCACCCTTTCCCTTGCCAAAGCAATTAAAGAACTTAATACCAATGCCGATATTGAAATTGTGTTGACAAAAGAAACCGATATTTTTCTTACCAAAGAACAAAAGGCAGCATTTGCCAAAAGCCACAATGCAGCAATTTATATAACATTACATGCCGGAGCCACTGCAACGGCTGCAGAAAAAGAGTACCATCTCGGCGACCCGATGGATGACAAAAGTGGTTTGAAATTATTAATAGGCAACGATGAAGCTCCCAATGCCACACAAAGCAAAATATTTGGCTCCGCCGTTTTAAATGAATTCAAAAGCAATTATGAACTACCGGTTTCGCAGGAGCTGGTTAAAAGAACATTGTATACACTGGAACATAACACCTGCCCTTCTGTGTATATAGAAACCGGCCTGGTAAATAACAAAAAAGATGCTGCGTACCTGCAATCGGCCAAAGGAAAAGAAACGATCGCTAAAAATATTTTAAACGCTATAGAAAAATATGCGGTTGGTAATTTGCAAACCACCACTCCGGTTTTAGTTACCGATGTTTTTAGTAAAGGGTTACCTGGTAATGCCATATACATCAATACGCAATATGCAGATACCAATTATTTTAAAACAGCGGCCTATAAAACAAAAGCACTGGTAATTGTGGATTCCAGAGAGATGGGCAATGTAGGTATGGATTATGTTGAAAAAAGTAACGTGCAATACAGCAGCCTGGTGACTTACAACCCTGCAGAAGCACAAAAAATTTACGGCGACAAAGGAAAATATGGGGTTATAAAACTAACTATTAAAGAAGTGTTATGTATTACTGCAGATTCAATTTATGTGGATGAGAAAAATAATTCTTTAAAATTATCGGGTAATAAAACTGCATTGAAGGGAGACCTTTCTGATGCAACGATCTATATTGAACAAAAACAATCCACAGTTGCAGAATTAAATGCATTGGACCCGGCCAGGATAAGTGCTGTTACTATTTTTAAAGGCGAGAAACTGAATGATGTAATGGATGCCAAAGGGAAAAAAGCTGTTATTAACGTAACCTTAAAAGCCGATCCGTTACAGGAAGTGGTGGTAACCGGTTATAAAAAAGAAAATCCATTGTATGTAATTGATGGCAAAGTGCAAAACGATAATTATAATCTCAATAGTATTGCGCCTGATAATATTGAAAGTATCAACGTTTTAAAAGATCTGACTGCTACAGGTAAATACGGAGATACAGGCAAAGCAGGTGTTATTGAAATTACTACTAAAAAAAATACCGTATCATCTCTTGAACCAATCACAGTTCAGGGATATAAATCTACAACAGCACAGGTAAGGCAATACCCCCGATTTTCTGTTGGAGAACTTTACAGACCACGTGTGGATGTAAATGAATTTAAAAAACAAACAGAAGTAAAAGTTTCAGCCGGATGTAGTTTTATCAGTGCAACCGTGTATTTTTCCGGCATCGGTTTTTCCAAAGTAGCAGTAGTTAATTTAACCGGTACTTCTCTGCAACCTTTGAAAGAATATATTGATAGATGTGAACCCGGTACTGCCGTAACATTTGATAATGTAAGAGTAAAAAGTGATGCCGATGGAATGAGAACCATTGAAGGGGTAACCTATTCATTATTTGATAATATTGCTACAGGTGATGACAAAATATTTACCAAAGTAGAAGTGGAATCAATATATGGCGATGGTTTGGATGGATGGAAAAAATACCTCTCTAAAAATCTCAACCCTGCCATACCTGTGAATGAAGGATGGAAAGCAGGCGTTTACACCATCATCATTCAGTTTATAGTGCATACCGATGGTAGTGTAAGCGATGTTACCGCTTTAAACTACCCGGGTACTAAAACCGCACAGCATTGTGTCGACCTGATTAAGAAGAGTGCCAAATGGTTACCTGCAGTACAAAACGGCCATACGGTTACTGCATACCGCAAGCAACCTATTACATTTTTAATTACAGCCGACGACGAAAAAAAAGCTATAACAAAAAACAAATAGCCTGATACTAATTACCACCAGAAGTTAGTTTTTGAAAAGTGTATAGCCATTAAAAACTGCTTATTAAAAAAGGAGAACCTGGTTCTCCTTTTTATTTATTCCTAAGTATAGTATCTTAATACACGATCTCTTCTCCCTTTACTTTTATTACCAGTTCTTTTTTGTCACCGGCTTCTACCCTGCCAATGATCTGTGCGTCTATTCCATATGCCTTTGCGGCGGCAATCATTGTATCAGCATCGGATGCATCACAATAAATTTCCAGGCGGCACCCCATGTTAAACACTTCATACATTTCCCTGTTGTTGCTGCCGCTGTTTTGCTGAATGATGTTGAAGATCTCGGGGGCTTCAAATAAATTATCTTTTATTACCCTCAGGTGTCTTGCATGGTCTGACGTCCCGTCTGACCATGCTTCCGGTAAATACTTCATACACTTGGTTTGCCCGCCGCCACTGCAATGTATCACACCGTGTATCTTATCAAAATGATGGGTCAGCAATGCCTGCATTACCGGCGCAAAAGTTCTTGTAGGGCTAAGGATCAGTTTACCTATCGTGGTCTGTTGCCCGTCGTTTGTCGTTACCACATCTGTTAAGCGATGTTTGCCAATATACACCACTGCTTCATCCAAACCGGTGTTATAACTTTCTTTAAAATTGTCTGCATAAAATTTGCCCAGCACATCATGCCTTGCGCTGGTAAGGCCGTTACTGCCAATACCGCTGTTGTATTCGTTTTCGTAAGTCGCTTGCCCGTAGCTGGCAAAACCAACAATCACATGTCCCGCTTTTATTTTATCGTTGCTGATGATTTTATCTTTTGGCCAGCGGCAGGTCATAGTACCATTAACAGCAACAGAACGTACCACATCACCCACATCGGCAGTTTCGCCACCCAGGTAATGAATGTGTACACCAAATGTTTTTAAGGTATCAAATAATTCCTGGCTGCCGCTGATAATTTGTTCCAGCACAGCGCCGGGTATTAAATTTTTGTTCCTGTCGATGGTGGAATTAAAAACAATATTATCGTAAATGCCCACGCACAATAAATCGTCCAGGTTCATTACAATAGCATCCTGTGCAATGCCTTTCCAGATGGAAATATCTCCCGTTTCTTTCCAATATAAATAAGCCAGGATGCTTTTGGTACCTGCACCATCGGCATGCATGATATTTACAAAACTATTATCACCGCCTAAAAAATCGGGGTATACTTTGCAAAATGCATGGGGAAACAAACCCTGGTCGAGGTTTTTAACGGCGGCATGAACTTCTTCTTTTTGGGCAGAAACACCACGTTTAGCGTAAAGGGACATTGTTGATTGTAGATTTTAGATTTCCGATTGTGGATTTGACGCCACCTCCTGTTTCATTTCAGGGCGCAAATTACAAATGAATTATCCATTATCCATTAAATAATTATCCATTAATTTGCAACTCCAAAATATGCAGGTACATTACGATATTACCCAATTGCCCGTTTTTAAAAATGCGGTTCTCACCATCGGCACTTTTGATGGCGTACACACCGGCCACCAGCAAATTATCAATACGCTTAAGGCCGAGGCGGCGGCAGCCGGGGGCGAATCTGTCATCATCACTTTTCATCCGCATCCACGCAAAGTAGTGTCTTCGGCGGTTACGGGCATCAGGTTGATCAATACCCTTGCCGAAAGAATTGAACTGATCGGCAATGCCGGGGTGGATCACCTGGTGGTAGTACCTTTTACGGATTATTTCGCCAACCAAACGGCTGAAGAATACATCAGCGATTTTTTAGTGGATAAATGCCATCCGCATACCATCATCATCGGTTACGACCATCGCTTTGGTAAAGAACGCAGCGGCGATTATAAACTGATGGAAGAAAAAGCCGTGGTGTACAATTACCGGCTGATGGAAATTCCGGTGCATTTGCTGGATACTATAAAAGTAAGCAGCAGCAATATCCGGGAGGCCATTTTACACGGGCATATTGAAGATGCCAATAAACTCCTGGGGTACACTTTCTTTTTTGAAGGCGAAGTAATACATGGCGATAAGATCGGCCGCACCATTGGCTACCCTACTGCCAACCTTAAAAGCACTGATGAAGAAAAAATTGTTTTAGGCGATGGTATTTATGCCGTGTATGCCGAAGTAGATGGCACCCGCTACAAAGCCATGATGAGTATTGGTTTCAGGCCTACCGTAAATGGTAAAAAGCGTGTAACTGAAGTGAACCTTTTTGATTTTGAAAAAGATATCTACGGAACCATCATACGGATATACGTAGTAAAATATTTACGCAGCGAAGTAAAATTTGATGGCCTGGAAGCATTGAAACAACAATTGCACCAGGATAAGCTGGATAGCTTGAAAGCTATTCCTATGATCCCTGAAATGATTAAGGAGTGACACACTTCACTCCTTAATCATTATTGACATGCTATTTTACCTGAAGGATATCTTTACGGGATAACATTACCGCTTCACTTAACAAAGGTCTCCAGTTAACTAATTTGTAATCGATCGGCTGGTATATTAAATCAACGAGTGGTTTCTTTTCACCACATTTCCGGCATTTAACATCAAGACCCGATTTGACAACTTTAGTGCAAACAAATAATTCCTGTCCCCTGTTATCAATTGCACTTACACAAAGTTCGCAATTAATATTTTGCCCCAGTGTTGTGGTTTCAATAACCAGTTTATTCCTGTTCACTTTATAGGACAGTTTGTTACCCAGGTAAGAAATTTCGCCTTCCGCATCTTTCAATACCTGGCCACAGAAGCACCATTCATAATCTATAGGGAAAGCCATTAATTTGGATTTGGCTTCAAAAATCCCTCTCCACCTTACCTGGCTGGAACGGCAGAACCGGCAATCATCGGTGATATATTCCTTTACCTCGCCTCTTTCGGCAGCCAGCCATTTAGATGTAATTTCCAACGATGGTATTGGTGTATCATATGTTACCCATTCTAATTTTATCGCTCCGCCTTCCATCAATGAACGCCATGCTTTTACTTTCGCCAGTCTTCCTTCGGCAGTTCTTACACCAAATACAATTTCATCATGAGGAAAGAATGGTAATGTGGCAGGAAATGTTAGCGGTATCATACCTGACGGAATATTCGTACGGTTCAATGCCATGTTGGAAATTTGCACCGGCGTTAAAGTGTTATAGTGTACATTGGTAACCGTTAGTCCGGCTGTATTGCCTATACTGATACCGGAAGATGGATTCCAGATAAGATCTGTTGCCCTTACCGCAGTGGCTCTTATGTTCCCGGTTTCCAGATCCAGTGCAAAACCTTGCAGAGATGAATACTGCCCCTGGCTTTTAACAGGTACTGTAATAGACCTGAGGATAGCGCACCTCAATTCCAGGTCATCTAATAGCACACTGGTCATAGTTAATCCGCTGCCAATAGGGCCTAATGGAATGGAAGGAATGGCACCCAACGAGCCTGAGATACCATCTGATATAAGATTGTCTACAATGCCTTCTGCTACTGCTTCCACAATAGCAAGTACTATTGCAGAAACGATTACGCCTGCAATGCCAAAAAACAGACCTCCTAAGCCTAAGGTAGTAAGCCATACCCACCATTCAAGATCTACATCGGTATCCACATCAGGTGTGGTGGCAGTAATGTTAAGCGCACCTCCCGATAAAGAAATGTCTATAAAGAAAAAGAAATTAGACTCTGCCGACCAACCAGTACCCGAATCAGTTGCTCTTCCATCAACCCTAATCCGGTTACCATCTATCCTTGCCTCAAGTCTTGTTAAGGTACCTCTTCCACCCGGTGCCGGTACATTTCTGTTTAAACGGAGGGGCGTATCAAGGTCACTAACGGCAAGGCCTAATGCACTTGCCACCCTTGGCCGCATTACCCTTGCCAGCAACCAAAAGTTACTCATCATAACCAGGGACTGGCTGCCTGCAGGAATAAAATTAGTAGTGGCAGTATTTATATTACCTCCCGAATCGCTGGCCATTTTTATTCCCAGCACAATACAATCCCTGTCTGCTGCAGACGTATCGTTGATAGTAGTTACATCAATATCAAAAACCGTGGTTGGGTTAGTATCATCCGATACCGGGATTGGTGGTGATAATTCAATCTGGTGAAGATTATTCTGAAGTTCCTGGAGTACCATACCGGCAACAAGGTTTTGTGCCTGCAGTAAGGTCATTCCTGCTATTGCAAGAAATGGCGCTAATAAAGCCTGCGAAGCAGCATCAAAAGCTACGGATACATTTGGCGCACCACTGTTAAAGTCCATTACTACCGTTTGCGTAGTAACCTCATCCAATACCTGTATATCATCCACTATGGTTATTGTGCCACTTACAGGCGCAATAGTTACCGGCGCAGGTGCAGTTAGTGCCAGTTGAGAATTAACAAACGGAATGGTGATGCCCATCTTAGGCCTGGGCCGGTCCAGGTCAGCTACGGGAGTTCTGAAATTAAGAGCGGCATTACCCACCAAACCTCCTGAATTTACCGGTACACTCATACTTGCAGGAATTATTGATCCTGCTAAAAAAGCCGTTGCCAATTGGTTATTTATTTCAGCCTCTGATATCTGTACCAACATATCATAGCCTGAAGTTCTGTCTTGTGCCATTTTTTTATTTTTTATTTTTAATAATATTATTTGCAACCGCATCCACAAACACCATTACCAGTATTATCGTCATGGTTGTGGTTTGTTTTAGTTATGGTACCGGTTTTGTATTTAGTAGTGAATTGATTTAAATTGAGGCCGGGGCTTAGCAACGTAACTGATTTAAATTCCTCAAAATTCCTGGAGAGTTCTTTTTGATCTGTTCTTGCTAATTCAACACCCGCCGCTTTTAAAGCTCCGACCGGATCATGCAGGTAGGATTTTACATTATCCTCCGATTTACTCAGCCAATCAGTCATTTTTTTATTGGCTTCATTAAAAATTTTTTTCAGGCCTTCCGGCAATACTGTTATTAACCGGTCTTTGCCATCCAATTGTTTTCGGGGATTGCATTTGTTAAACAAATTCAGTTTTGATACATCACTTGAAGCTGCCAATACCCGTATGTTCAGGTTTTGATTACTACCCTGCGGCACTATTGCTTTCACAGGCTTGTCATAATTTGCAGACTCCGTTAAATTTTGTGCCAATAAATTGGCATTCATTTTTAAATTTTCCATTATTCAAGTTTTATAATTTAAAATATTGTTTACCTGCATACAGCATCCTTTTTTATTGCTTTTATACAGGGCAATAAAATACCCCTGCATAATTGCAACTAAGTTTAATTACTATAACTCTGGCTTATGATAACAGGATAAGGTAAGAGACGGAAAAACAACAGCAATTCAGCTTTTATTTACTGTAAAATTTTAAAACTACCGATAACAAATACCCTTTTATTTTGCAACTGCTTTTTAAATTAACTTTCCGGTTTGTACCCTAACAGGCGGCTGCCTACATAACACTGCATGATAGTAATCACCTGTTTTACTTAGTGCCGGGTAATTAATACCTGTATAGAAATATTTGTCTCTTGCCGGATAGCCTGGTTTACAGGATTTGATTTAGAAAATGACCTGCCGCAGATCAAGAGTACCCGTTACTGTAATATCTCAAAAATTATTGTTTGATTGTCTTTTCTGCAATGATTACTTATTGACTAAAGTAAAAGTATAGTAAGCCTATACTCTTTACAATACCCTAAACGTGGTATTTTTTTGTGGATAGCGCCACACTAATGCATGAGATTTTACTTTTAATTTGAGCACCACAGATGCCTGAGAATTATTGGAGCCGGGCGAAAGAAAAAAGAATTCAGATTGCTGAAAGCGCTACTGCCTCTAAGCAATTATCTTTTCTTTCGCTGTACGATCAACTGGTACACCGGGAAAAGGCAAATTGCCAAACCAAAAATTATTGCAGACTTACCATTAAGCGCAACCGAAGTACCACTATAGCCTGAAAGTTTTCCGGGAGTTACATAACCACTTGCAACGGTTTCTGTAAAAAATAAATAGAGCCCGACAATTGTTATCACTATGCCACAGATTAAAATTCCATATAAGGGTATTGGCCGGATTTGCATTCCGGATTTTTCAGTTTCATTTCCGCTTGAACTTTTATTGGCATGCCTATTCCTGTTTCTCATAGTTAGCTATTGCAAATGCTATATTTATTTCATAATTTTTCTTTGCTGATAACTATCCCTAAGCATACGACATTTAATTTCACCCCTTCGGGATCAAAAGCCCGGAAGACTGGAGTTACAATAGACAACAATATTAATTTAAATGTACTCCCCCCGAAGAGGTGACATTAGAAAAAAATATCCCCCATAAAACACAATCAAAGTTCAATAAAGATATCCTGTACAAGAGTGCGACGCCACCGAAGCTGAACAAAGAAATACTGTCTGTTCCAAAATACAACATTGCTGTAAGCGATTTTGATTTAAGCAATCATCTTTACCACCATCTCCTTCATCAGTGACGCATCAGAAGTACCGGTATCGCCAACTCCAACACCTTTTAAGTTGTAATGGTGCAGTAATAATAAAATTCTTTCCACGCCTTCGTAACCATACAGGCGTATCGTTTCCAAAGCATTTTTTACAGCGGTGGCATTAAAATAAAAATGAGGTTTTAGTGCCGCTTCGCTTTTATCATTCATGCCAAATACAGTGTATACTTTACTGAAGTTGGCATACAAGGCAGGCAATACCATTTGTATAGGTGCAGCT
This sequence comes from Ferruginibacter profundus, assembly GCF_054783275.1. Classification (NCBI taxonomy): domain Bacteria; kingdom Pseudomonadati; phylum Bacteroidota; class Chitinophagia; order Chitinophagales; family Chitinophagaceae; genus Ferruginibacter; species Ferruginibacter profundus. The sequence continues at coordinate 1,472,809 of NZ_BAAGQW010000001.1, forward strand.
TTAGGATTGCCTTCAAAATATTGAATAATTTTTATTGCTTTAGCCAGATCTTTTTTTGCAATGGCTGCCTGCAATTCAAAAACGTTATACTCTTTGCTGATGCCGATGAATTTTTCAATATCATCTTCAGTAATTTCCTTTCGGCCTTTTAGGTTGATGGAAAGCTTATCAATTTCGTTGGCCATGCGGCTGAGGTCATTGCCGATATGTTCTTCCAGCAATATCACAGCTTTGGACGTAATGGAATATCCCTTGCTGGTCACCATTTCCTTTATCCATTCATTAACCTTAAAATCTTTTAATTTATCGGATACAAAAACTTCGGCATTTTGTTTTAAAAGCTTACTGAGTTTGGTACGCTTATCCAGTGTTTTGGTTTTATACGCCACCACAAAAACGGTGGAGCTTAAAGGATGCTCAATGTAGCTTTCCAGTTTTTCAATATCCTTCATTTGCTGGGCTTCTTTCAGCAATACCACCTGCCGCTCCGCAAACATGGGGTAACGTTTGCAGGCATTTACCACGGCCGTCCATTCTGCATCACGGCCATAAAAAACAGTGAGGTTAAAACCGGCTTCTGCTTCGTCTAAAATTTTATGCTCGGCGTAATCCACTACCATATCAATATAGTAATCTTCCTCTCCTTCCAGCCAGTACAGCGGTTTAAAGCTTTTCTTTTTCCAGTCGCCGATGATTTTTTCTGCACTCATGGCGGCAAAGATAAAAGAATTTTTAAAGGGTTCGTGCCCTTCACTCAACCGCCGATAGGGTTTGTAACCGCTGCCGGGGTTTCAACTCACAAAACTGGCATAATTTTAGCCGTTAATGGCAGCGATAACTACCGTTTATTTATTAACATATTAACAGAACTGACTATTTACATTCTTTTTAACTGATTGAATGAATACATTTGTCCACTATAAAACCTACATCAACTATGGCTTACGAAAATTTCCCAAGCGCAGAAAACCCACAGCAGCCTGCGCCACCGCCTCCGCAAAAGAACAACATGCGTAATTTATTAACCGGCGGCCTGCTACTGGCATTACTGGGTACCTGGGGCTATATTATTTATGATAAAAACCAGGTGCATGAAAAAGATATTAAACAGGATGAACAGCTGGCTAAAACCACCAGCGACAAAGATGAATTGAGAAGAGAGCTGGATGATGCCACTACCCGCTACGATATGATAAAGACCCAGAGTGCGGATATGGTACATGCTAAAGACAGCGTGATCACCCAGCGTGACAGGGATATTGCAGAGAAGAGAACCAAAATTCAGCAATTGCTTACCAAGGTAAATGCAACCAAGGAAGAACTGGCACAGGCAAAAGCTTTGATTGCTTCATTGAACGATGATATTACCGGGTACAAAACACAAATTGAAACCCTGGAAGGAGAAAAAATTGTTTTAACGCAGCAGAAAGAAGCCGTTACCAAAGAAAGAGACCAGGCAAGAAAAGAAACCGAAGATGCCAAAACAGTGATCAAGGAAAAAGAAGACGTGATTGATATCGGTTCTACTTTACACGCCAGCAATTTTTCTATTACCGGTATCAACGAAAAAAAGAGCGGCAAAGAAAAAACTACTTCTACTGCAAAAAGAGTAGATAAGCTACGCATCTCTTTTGACCTGGATGAAAACCGCATCACTCAATCGGGTAATAAAACTATTTATATCTGCATCACCGATCCTAAAGGAAATCCTGTTACAGTAGAGGCTTTAGGTTCGGGCAATTTTAAAACCAGGGAAGGCGAGGATAAATTTTTTACCCAAAAAGTAGAGATCAATTATACACAGGGCCAGCGCCAGACCATTAATGTAGACTGGAAACAAAACAGCAGTTTTGAAACCGGTGATTACAAAATTGAAGTGTACAATAACGGGTTTAAAATTGGTGAAGGTGTAAGAAGCTTTAAGAAAGGCGGATTATTTGGCTAATCATTTTCAATCTATATCAGAGTCGCCGCATCACAAAATGCGGCGATTTTTTTTACGGGGTCATAACGGTTTTAAACCGCCGGCCCAATTTTTATAAGATGGCACGGATAGAAGCCCTTCCTACATGCACCGTTTTAGATTCACCGGGTTTGCGGCCTTCGTATTGTATACTCACTTCAAAATTACCCGCCAGTCTTTTGGTGTATTCCACATTCCATAAATAGTTTTTACCGGGCAATAAACCATCCAGCAATACGTAACCTACTGTTGTATTAGCTGCACCGGGATAAGCTGTAAAATTGATCTGGTTCAATGTTACTTTAGCGTTGAGCGTACTGTTGTTAAGAATATTGTAGCGCATTTCGGCAATCAGAGCATGTGTAATGGCTTTTTCCATAGAGTCTATCGTATTTTCTTTTTTACTGAAATTATACGCCAGGCTTAACCGGAAATTTGATTTATGGATATACGCAATGGAGGGCTCAACAGCATTTTGCTCAATTATATAATTGCGGTTATTGAATTTGGTACCACTGGTATTCAATTCATTTTTCGACTGGCGCAGATTGATATTGGTAGAAAAGTTTTTACTGAAGTTCCATCGTATTTTTCCGGAGAGGTTTCTTGTTTTACGGCTTTCAAATCCATAAGACAGTAATGTTTTTCCGTTGGATAAATAATGCGTCACATCAAAACCCCATTTTACATTACTGCGATTAAAAAAATACGTGTTGGTTAAAATTGAATTTAAAGACAGCAATGTGGTATCCACGAGTTTTCTGGTAAAGGGATTGAATTGAAATTTACCGGTAGAGATATCTTTTTTATTGATCTGTAAAGAGGAACTGGTATTAGAACGGTACAATAATTTTTTAATGCCGTTTGCATTATTTGATTTGATCACAAATCTTGGATTGATATCTACATTGTAATTGAACTGAATATAATTGGCTTTTACATATTGATTGCTTGGTGTAAACAGTTTTACATATTTGCGTTGATCCTGGAAAACAGCGATCTCAAATTCATTCAGTTCTTTAATGCCATTGCCGTTATAATCTATCCAGGTATATTCGCCCTGGCCTGCAGGCACTTCAAAAAAAGTATATTCTCTTTTCTGCTCCTGCCCTGCTCCTAATTCATATAGTACCGAACCATTCAATAGTCCTTTCCACTCCCTGAAAGTATATTCGGAGCGCCCCAATAAACTTTCATCTGCTTTTTGTTTGCTGATATTATTATTGATGATATGCAGTTTGCGATACGTAATATTTAATTTTAACTGGCGGTCTTCATTCTTTAATATTTCGGTAAAGAAGTTAAAATTATCACTCTTGTCTGCCTGTTGCAATTTTGCCAGCACAGGCAACTGATCATTTCGTGTAAAGTATGAAACACCCCATTTATTGGCTTTTTGCGGATTGGATTTAATGTACACCTGCCAGATAGTAAATGCAAAACTCAATGGCGATAAAGTATCTGTTACTTTATTACGTTGGCGGTTATATTCGCTGTTGTAGTTAACGCCCAATTGTATCTTCTTCATTTTTACCAGTTCTTTGCTGATATCAATAGTAGGCCTGAAGTAAATACCCTGTTCTTCCACACTGTTAGTATTGGTTAAGCTGATAGAATTGGTAAACTTCCAGCCTTGTACAGCAGTATAATTATTCACCTGCTGGCGAAGGCCACTGAAATGATCGCTGCGTTGATAGCGGATAATTTCGTAGCCATAATAATTACCCCTGGCATCCGCAATTTTTACAGCAGCATTAGCAAGATGCTCATCCGCAGGATTCACCAGGAAAGGCAAACTCCAGTCACGCAAATATTCTACATTGCGTAAACGCTCCAAAGGTTTAAATCTTTTTTGAACAAACTCGTAGCCCAGGTTAGTCTGCAACTTCATTGGTGTATTGAACAGTGCAATTTTTGTATCCTTATTTTCAAATTGTAATTTGGCCGCATAGCCTTTATCATTGCCTTTATCTTTTGTAGAAAATAAATTGATATCATAATTACTCATCGCACCCTCCACCCGTATTTTTGAACGGGAAGAAAATAAATATTCCCCTCCAATGGTGATCACCTGTTGTTTCTTTGGTGATACTAATAATATCACCGGGGCCCAATCGCCTTGTTTGTTATTGTTTACATCCGGCGCAACCCAGCCGTACACTTTGCCATTCACTGCATTTTGCAAAGGCATATAATTTCCTTTACCCGTTCCTACATAAGTAAAAGAAAGGCTGTACAACACATCGTTGGGGTTGGTGGAAAAAACATAAATAGAATCATGAAGACTGGTGTTATACAGTGTATCGATCTTTTTATACAGTATTTTATCAATGGAAAAAGTATCTCTTTGTGCATTTTCATAAAACGCCGTATCAACACCATCGCCTATATTGGCTAAGAATTGTTTTTGTTTATTATCCAGCACCTGGTTGATAGAAGAATTCTTGGCGTCCGAATTACTGAATGCACCCACACTTAAAAAAAACTTGTTGTTAAAATTCACTTCATCGCTTGCATATGCCTGTGCGTTTAAAAAATTGCGGTCAGCATATTCAAATTCTACCTGTATCCTGCTGTCTTTGGTAATTAAATGTTTTTGTGTAAACGTGATCTCTGCCGTGTTATAGTTCATCACATAATCCTGGTCTTCGCCTCGCTGCAATAACTGGCCATCAATAAACACTCTTTCTGTTCCTGCCAGTATTACAAAATACACTTCGTAATTAGCCCCTTGTAAACGATAAGGCCCCTGGTTGCCTTCTACCGGTGTAAGTACATTGCGGGTAAATTTTCCTTTGGCCACTGCACCACTCACCAATAATGAATTGGATATTTTTTTACTGATCTTATTTTCGGTTATAAAGGAAACGCCCTGCAAACGTTTATAAAAATTGAGAAAATAATTTTTGCTTTGCCTGATATCAATATCGCCGAAATTGGCCTGCCACCCTTTTTTCTTTATCTGTAAATATATTTTATCAAAATCCCTCAGGTCTTGCGTATTCCCATCAGGCTGAATGGGAATATTATTATCGGTAATGGCCGCCGTCAATTCTAAACTATCGCCTATAAAACCACTCAGTTGCAGGTTAAGGCTGGAGTTGACCACTGCATCCTGGCTATTGCCAAAAGAAATACCGCGGCCAAAACTACCTTCCGATTTTACGTTGCCAAAATCAAACAGGGGATTTCCCTGCTGATTATTATTCACTTTAAAAGTTACCGGGTTGTTGTTGATGAAATTATACCGGATACTGTCGTAATCATAATGCTTTACCACTGCATTTAATTTGTAAGGGAATACCCTGTAAGTGATCCATACTGAAGGTACAGCAGGTTTGCTGATCCAGGTGATGGTACCATTTACTTCATCCACTTTATAGGCAGCGGGCAATACATTCGCAATACTTACAGAATTGGGTACAATGCTTAGTGTATCCAGTTTTATAATATTGCTGGTTACCGGTACAAATTTTTTACGCAGGTTGGAAAGCGACGCAGGATTTTGTGCATACAAAGTGTGCACAAAAAATATCAGTACAACAAACAGGTATTTCCCGGGGTGCTTCAACAGTTTTTTTGATTAGTAATGCCTAAAATTACCATTTATTGTTTAAGACGGGCAAAATCATCTTTTTGCTGCCGCTGCCACCCGGAAAATATCACTATTTATATTATTACTCCGATTTGTTTTGCATTTTCATCAATACCGCATAGGCGTTTTTTATAACGATGTTAGCGGTGGAAAAATCGGGCAGCTCCGTAATAATTTCGATCATACCGTTGCCGGCATTTCCTGTTTTTACCGGTACCATTTCAAACTGTGTGGTGGTTTTTTGCAGAAATACATATTGCTTATCGCCAAACCTTACCACCCCATCTTCAGGTACAGTTACTGCAGCATTATTAGTTAATTCTATTTCGGCATTTAAAAACATTCCGGGTAACAGCTCCTGTTGTGGCTTTTCAAAATGACAATGTACCATAGCACTCCGGTTGGCATCGAGGTTTTTACTTACCAGGATCACTTCGGCTTCAAATGTTTTACCCGGATCGCTGGCAAGATGTGCCTTTATTTTTTGCCCGATCTGTATAAAGGGCAGATCTTTTTCAAAAACTTTTAATGCAAAATGCAGATCAGAGGGATTCACCAATTCAAATAAAATATCGGATGGATTTACATATTTACCAATGTTAACATTTACTGCGGCTACATAACCATTTATCGGGGAATGGATATTGATAGAACGGCTGATATTATTTTCGGTTAATGTAGCAGGATTCAAGCCCACTAACAGTAATTTTTCCTTTAAACTATTTACCATAATCCTTTGCACCTGGTATTCATTATTAATTTGCTCCAATACTTTATCGCTGCTGGTTTTAGTTTCGTTCAGGGTCCTTTGTCTTTCAAAGTCTTTTTGTAAAAAATAAACTTTTGACCTGGCTACTAAATAATCCTGCTGCATTTGAATAAGTGCCTGGTCTTCCATTACTGCAATGGCCTGGCCTTTGCTCACTTTCATACCTGGCAATAATTGCGTGGATTTTAAATAACCACCTAAAGGGAAACTGATGGAGACCATATTCTGCGGCGGCACATCTACCAGGCCGTTTACTTTTAAAGTTGAACTCATACTGCCAAACTGTGGCCTGCCGGTTTGTATTCCGGCGTTTTTAATCTGTGCTTCAGTAAGCAGTACTGTATTTTCATTTACAACGGTAGCTTTATTTTCTGTGGTCTTATTTTCTTTACTATTGCATGCCGCCAGTATAAGCGTTAAAATAGCAGTGATGTGATACTTATATTTCATAATGGTCTTTATTAATTGTTTGAATAAGCATTTAATTCAATGATAGTAGTATTCCATTCATAAACGGCAGTAATATATTCTGCCTGTATGCCAATGGCCTGGTTGGTAAGCATGATCCATTCTAAATAATTGATGGCACCATTGGCAAACTGCAGGTTGGCATTTTCGGTAATAATCCGGGCCTGTAACAAGGCTGATGTTTCAAAATACGCCAGTTGACTCTGGTGCTTCGTTTTTTTAAGCAATAACTGTTGCACCATTGATTCGTGTTGTTTCAGCGTTTCTTCGTATTCTGTTTTGGCTATTTTGTAATTTATTTTACCGGCCGCAATACGTGCTTTATTGGCCTTATTAAAAAGAGGAACGTTGAGGCCCACCATTGCTGAAGAAAACCTGTTGGCAGCAGTAAAATGTTTATCCACACCATTGATATTTTGAATACCTGCAATAGATTGGTTAGTATAGCCAATAGTAAACTGCGGCAGATTTTTGGCCTTATGCACTTCAATTTCCTTTACTGAAATATCCTGCTGCTGTTCTTTTAATTTTACAACAGGAAAATTTACTGCTGCGGATAAATCCGGCGACTGCTTGTCTTCAATTTTTATTTTTTCATCTGCAGGAATAAAAAGCGTACCGGAATGAAGTAACCTGCCCAATTGCAGCTGCACAATATTATAATCAATTGTTAACTGGTTAAGCTGGCTGCTCACCTGCATCAGTTGCGTTGCTGCTGCAGTCTTTTCTAAAATACCGGCATCACCGGCTTTAAAACGCTGCTCCTGTTTTTGTGCAAACTGCCGGAACAAACTATCAGCACCTAACAAAAGTGCTCTCCTTTTTTGCAAAACGAGTAACTGATAATACAGGTAGGTCACTTGCTTTTTCAACTCCACTTTAATGATGTTTTCATTTAGCACAAAAGATTGTGTATGCGCCTGCAGCAATTCTTTTTGCCGTTTATACACTACCGGAAATGAAACAGTTTGTGATATCGCCAGTTTGGTATCATTGAACACACTGTTGATCTTGCCAAATTCAGCATTGATGCCGGTAAAAGGAATATCATAAGCTGTTGTTTCAAAAGCTTTTGCCGACCTTGTTTTTAGTGTAGCAGCTATGGCTGCAGGATTTTGGTTTAATGCGGAATCGATGGCTGCTTTTAAGCTTATTGCAGTTTGTGCATGTACAATTGCAGTACTGAATTGTAAACTCAGTAACAGCAATATTATTTTCATTGGACTTTTATTATTGAATTTTTTCTTTTTAAACTTTGGCATAGTGATTTTTCTTTTTGGTTTTTTAATGGTATCATTATGTTCAAACCACAGGTACAATACCGGTAATACCAATAATGTGAGTATGGTAGCAGTTATCAACCCGCCAATAACCACAGTAGCCAAGGGTCTTTGTACTTCTGCACCTGCACCATTGCTTAATGCCATGGGCATAAAACCTAAAGAAGCTACTGCCGCTGTCATTAACACGGGGCGTAAACGAATCCTGGTTCCTTTTAAAATTCTTTCCCTGATATTGATAACACCTGCTGCTTTTAACTGGTTAAACTCCGTAATTAAAACAATCCCATTTAATACTGCCACACCAAACAATGCAATAAAGCCAATGCCTGCAGAAATACTGAAAGGCATCCCCCTGCTCCACAAGGCTATAATACCACCGATAGCAGATAAAGGAATAGCAGAAAAAATAAGCAACCCATGCTTTACAGAGTTAAAGGCAAAATATAACATCAGTAAAATGAGTAATAATGATATGGGCACTGCAATACTCAACCTGTTTTTTGCAGCTATTAAATTTTCAAATTGCCCGCCATAGGTTACGTAATAACCGGTAGGAAGTTTAACCTGTTTATCTATTTTATCCTGCAATTCTTTTACCACAGTTTGCACATCTTTACCTCTTACATTAAAGCCCATGGTAATTCTGCGTTGTGCATTTTCTCTTTGTATCTGGTTAGGGCCAACTTTTATCTCCACTTTGGCAACTTGCTGCAATGGAATCTGTTCTCCTTTGGGTGTAGCTATTAAAAGATTTTGTACATCCGCAATATCCTGCCTGCTGTTATTATTTAACCGCACTACCAGGTCAAACCGTCTTTCCTTTTCAAAAACCTGCCCGCTTACAGCACCGGCAAAAGAAGATTGCAATGTTTTATTTACTTCGCCAACAGATAAACCAAATTGCGCCAATGCAGCCCTGTTATAATTGATCACTATCTGTGGCAGGCCGGTCACGGCTTCTACATAAATATCTTTTGCTCCATCTACAGTAGTAGCAACAGCACCTAATTTTGCGGCATATAAAGCCAGTGTATCAATATCTTCACCAAATATTTTACACACTACATCCTGCCTTCCCCCGGTCATCAATTCATTAAAACGCATCTGTACAGGAAATTGAAAACCTGCTGTTATACCCGGTACATCTTCCAATGCCTTACTCATTTTTTCGGCCAGCTCATCAAATGTTTTTGCCGAGGTCCATTTATCTTTCGGTTTTAAAACCACCATCATGTCAGATGCTTCAATCGGCATCGGATCTGTTGGTATTTCGCCACTACCAATTTTGGTTACTACTTTTTCCACTTCCGGAAAATTTTGCAGTAAGATATGTGAAGCCTGTTGTGTTGCCTGTATGGTGGTAGGTAATGAACTGCCCGTTAATACCCTGGTATCTACAGCAAAATCGCCTTCTTCTAATTTGGGAATAAATTCTCCACCCATTGATAATAAAATAATTACTGCCGCAATAAATAAAGCTACCGAAGAAGCAACCACTGTTTTTGGTATCAGCAATACTTTTTCTAATGTGATTTTATAGATTCGCTCTACCCATCCCATCATTTTATCTGCAGGATTTTTCTTTACCGCAATTTTTTTACTCAGCACCAATGCACTCATCATAGGTATGTAAGTAAGCGAAAGAATAAATGCGCCCATTATTGCAAACGCTACTGTTTGCGCCATTGGTTTAAACATTTTTCCTTCAATACCTTGTAATGAAAGAATAGGGAGATATACAATTAAAATAATGATCTGCCCGAATACCGCAGCATTCATCATTTTCCCTGCAGAATGATTAACTTCTGCATTCATTTGATCCTGGTCAATCTTTATCAGGCCTGCAAAATTTTTATTATGGTGCAGCCGGTGCATTACTGCTTCTACAATAATTACAGCTCCGTCAATGATCAATCCAAAATCCAAAGCACCTAAGCTCATCAGGTTGCCGCTTACACCAAAGAAGTTCATCATTATAATGGCAAACAGCATTGCCAGCGGAATAACTGATGCTACCAACAAACCTGCACGGAGATTACCCAAAAAAATCACCAGTATCAACACCACTATCAATGCGCCTTCCACTAAATTTTTTTCTACTGTGCTGATGGCATTGTTCACCATTTTTGTTCTGTCTAAAAATGGTTCAATCATAATACCTTCAGGCAATTGTTTTTCTATTGCTGCAATTTTTTCTTTTACATCTTTTATTACTTTAGAAGAGTTGGCTCCTTTCAGCATCATCACTACTGCTCCGGCTACTTCCCCCCGGTCGTTGTAACAAACGGCACCATACCTTGTAGCTGTTCCTAAATTCACATCAGCCACATCCCTTATTGAAACAGGTGTTCCGTCAGCCAGCGTTTTTACAGGAATATTATTAATATCATCTGTATTTTTTACTAATCCTTCGCTACGTATGAATAAAACAGTAGGCCCTTTTTCAATATAGGCACCTCCAGTATTCTGGTTATTTTTTTCCAATGCCGAAAAAATATCACCAATGGTAAGGTTGTATGATTTTAATTTATCGTAGTTAACGCCAATTTCATACTGTTTCATTTTTCCGCCAAAGCTGCTTACATCAGCCACACCTTTTGTTGTAAGTAATTGCCGGCGAACGATCCAATCCTGGATGGTACGTAACTCCATCGAATTGTATTTTCCTTCGTAACCGGGCCTTGCTTTTACAACGTATTGAAAAATTTCTCCCAGCCCTGTTGTAACCGGCCCCAATGTTGGTGTGCCCAATGACGGTGGTATCTGAACTTGTATTTGCAGCAATCTTTCACTTACCTGTTGCCTTGCCCAGTATACATCCGTGTTGTCGTCAAACACAATTGTTACCAACGATAATCCAAAGCGGGAAAAAGAGCGTTGCTCTATTATACCGGGAATATTAATGGTAGATTGTTCTATCGGGAAAGTGATCAGTCTTTCAATATCCGCAGCACCCAAAGAAGGTGAAGGGGTGATTACCAATACCTGGTTGTTAGTTATATCCGGCACTGCATCTATTGGTAGTTTGGTAGTGCTATACACTCCAAAAAAGATGAGCACCAGCACCATTATACCCACAATTAATTTATTGCGGATAGAAAATGCAATGATTTTATTAAGCATAATTTTCCTGTCTTAATCATTTTTAATTATTTAATGCATGAAATAATACATCACATCATCAACGATACTGTTAATGTTGTTTGGATACTAATACCCCTGATGTGATTTGATTAAGAAAGCCTTGGAGGCTGCCAGATATCTGCCGTATGGCTGAAGCGTTCCCTGCTATTGGCCAGTGATGGATAATTGATATCAATAAAATAGGCAGGAAGTTTTATACTATAAGATGGTGTGGGTATGATTGCAACATTTACCATTGCGGCACACTCGGTTGTTTTAAAAGGCAACTGCATATCCCTGTCATAATCTTTGTCTTTAGGATTGCCGCTGAAATAATGGAGTATTACAAAGTCTGCAACCGACATATTCTTATTATGTGCCCGATGTTCTGCAAGATGTTGCAGTAATACAGGCAGCTTAAACACCTGGTGCAGCTCCGTTTGAGTGAGCAGCGTTAGTGATAAAAACAATATTGCAGAAAAACGTTTCAATGTTGCAAAGATATAAAATATGCGCAAAGCAATATTAAAAAAAACGGATACAGGTTCAGCTTTAAAATAAACAGGTTCAATGCGATTATCTGCATATCGGGCAATAGTTGGTGCCGTTAAAGCATATTTTTTACGAATTTCATATGACGACGCTCATGACTATGATGGTATAAAATCCTTATTTTCATCGCATGTTTCCGAAGATAATATTTTTACCGGTTGCTTTGCTGTATTTCATTTTTGGCATTTCAACTGTCAAAGGTCAAAACAGCAACACTATTTTTATGATCAAAAAAAGTATTGTTTCTTTTCATTCCAATACAAAACTGGAATTGATCAAAGCATCTTCAACTCAACTAAAAGGTGTGATTGATGCGGAGAAAAGAACTTTTGCTTTTTCGGTGGCCATGAAGACTTTTGAAGGATTTAACAGTCCCCTGCAAAAAGAACATTTTAATGAAAACTACCTGGAAAGTGACCGGTTTCCAACAGCCAGTTTTAGTGGCCACATTATTGAGGAAGACGATTTTACCAGGGATGGCACTTACAATATCAGGGCCAAAGGAAAATTTTCAATTCATGGAGTGGAACAGGAAAGAATTTTGCAAGGCGACCTGGTAGTTAAAAAAGGTGTGATAAAACTCAATTGTATGTTTACTGTTTTTCTGTCGGAACACGACATTAAAATACCAAGAATTGTCCATGAAAAACTGGCTTCTGAAATTAATGTGATTGTTGCGGCAGATTTTATTGCAAAATAAAAATATGCAGGCTAAATATTTAAACCTTTTCGTGGCTTTGCTACTTTGTGTAAATAGTATTGCACAGAGCCCCTATTCAAAAAAAATTGATGTAGAAGAAGAAAATCTTATTTTAAAAACAACTACACTTCTTAAAGACCATAATGGTTTTTTATGGATCGGCACTTCAGAAGGACTTTTTAAATACAATTCGTTAATACCCGAGAAGATTGTAATTGCCGGACAGGAAAGAGCATATATCAGTGCCTTGTACGAAGATGCCGACGGCACAATATGGGCCGGGTGCAAAAACGGCCAGGTCATTACCATCAGGAATCATAGTATTGATTTGTTTAAGCCTGCAGATGGACTACCTAAAGTAACCATCACCAACATCTGTACTGATGCTGCAAAAAGACTATGGTTTGCTACCGCAGGTGAAGGCATCTATTGTTACGATAACAACCGGCTTTACAAAATAACTACTGCTGATGGGCTTGGTGATGATAATGTAAATTGTTTATACACTGCCGAAGGTAAAAGAATTATTGCAGGTACAGACAGGGGTTTATCATTTATCAATTTTGATAATGGTAAAAAATACATTCATTTTTTCAGTTCTAAAAATGGACTACCGGATAATATTGTTCGGTGCATTGTTGCCGCACAGCAAAAAAATATGGTCTGGATTGGCATGCAATCCAGGGGTATTGTGCTTTTTAATATTCAAACAGAGCAGATCGTTACTGCAGGCAATACCCTGCAATGGAAATTTGGCCAGGTAAACGACATTTCAGAATTAAAGAATGAAACGCTTATTGCTACCGAACAAAGCGGCATCATTTGTTACAATAAAATAAATAATGCATTTACAGATAAATTTTTAAGAGATACTATTTTTCCAAAAAGAATTGCAGACCTGCAAACAGATAATGAAAGTAATATCTGGGCGGCATCAGAAAATAAAATTGTAAGCTTCACCGGTGATTATTTAAGGTATTGGTTTGCTGCTAAAAATACCAGCTTCATTAAAGTGCATGCATTACTTGCTGATGATGAAAAAAAATTATGGTTTACTCCTGATTTTGGATTGTATGAGAGCACTATAGAAAACCTCGGCAAAGAAAATCTGCACAGCTATGAGATCACGCCTCCAAAAGAGCATATTGATATTACGAGTCTTTATAAAGACAAATTTGGATTTATCTGGATCGGTACAATGGGAGAAGGTTTATTCAGGCTGAATACAATTACCGGAAAATGGAGAAGGATTGATGAAGACCCTATAGCATATTATGGCAATATACTCAGCATTGCAGGTAAGGATAACCAGGTCTGGGTATCTACTTTAAACGGAGTAGCCCGCTTTACGCTTACGGAAAACAATTATGACCTGGCCGAAAAGATCAGCTACACTAATTACAATAAAAACGATGGCCTGGGAAGTGATTATATTTATCATATACTCATCGATTCTAAAAACAGGGTTTGGTTTGCGACTGATGGTGCAGGTGTGGCCCTTTTTTATAATAACCTTTTTATTAATTTTTACCTGGAAAAAATGTTTCCTTCAAAAGTTACGTATTCGCTTGCCGAAGATAAAAATCACCACATCTGGATAAGCACTTACAACGACGGGCTGTTTGAATATGATGAAAAAAAATTTATCCAATATGGTATTAAAAACGGGCTCACAGATATGGCAATTACTTCTATTGCTGCCGATGAGTATAATAACATCATTGCTGTTAACAAAAAAGGAATAGATGTATTTAATCCTGTAAAAAATATTGTGCAGCATTATGGAAGCGAATCCGGATTTGAGGAATTACAACCCAACCTGAATTCAATAGCGAAAGATGCTGATGGTAATATATGGATTGGTACAGATAAAGGAATTGTTCGTTTTGTAAGCCAGCAATCTTTTTCATCATATACTCCACAAGCCATCATTGAACAGGTAACTTTATTTAATAATCCCGTTAATACTGATTTGGAAAATAGTTTTGAGCACGATCAGAATAATTTTAGCTTTAAGTTTGCTGCTGCCTATTACAAAGCCCCTGAAAAAATAAGGTTTCAATATTTCCTGGATGGCTATAGTAAAAAATGGGAAACCACTGGCGACCGTATGATCAATTTTCCGCAATTGCGACCGGGAAAATACACTTTAAAAATAAGGGCTTCTGCAAGTGATAATTTTGAAGCCTCACCTGTTGCCAATTATGTTTTTACTATTGCTAATTCCTTCTACACCACATGGTGGTTCCGCCTTGTGGCAGCCCTTGCAATAGCAGGCTTACTTTACTTTTTTGTAAAGCAACGAATAAGGGGTATCCGTAAAAAGGAATATGCAGAAAGAGAAAGATTTCAATTACAATATGATGCTTTAAAAAACCAGGTAAACCCACATTTTCTTTTCAATAGTTTTAATGCATTGATGAATATTGTAGAAGAAAATCCCGGAGAAGCATCGATGCTGATAAAACACCTCTCGCAGTTTTACCGTAAGATGACCGCCTACAGCCAGAAAGAGCTGATCACTGTGGGAGAAGAGCTGGAATTACTGCAATCGTATTTATACATACAGGAAAAAAGATATGGAGATGCGTTGCAGATCTCCATCAGCGTTGAGCCGGTACTTAAAAAATCCACATTTATACCGCCACTGGTTTTACAGCTTTTAGCCGAAAATGCCGTTAAGCATAATGCCATCAGCAAGTTCAGGCCATTGCATATTCATATTTTTTCTGAAGGAGATACCATTGTGATACAAAATAATATCAATAGTAAAATGGAACCGGCAGAAAGCGAAGGTGTGGGTTTGCAAAATATTAAGAATCGCTACAAAGTACTTACCAACAGAGAAGTAGTACAGGAAGAGAACGGTGAAATATTTACAGTAAGGTTACCACTATTAAATTCTAACTAAATATGCAGATACTTATCCTGGAAGATGAAGAACAAGCCTTAAAACGGCTACAGAAAATTATATTGGAGGTTGTTCCTGATGCTGTTTTAATTGGCGCAACACCCAGTGTGGAAGAGACCATCAGTTGGTTTGAACACAACACTATGCCCGACCTGATATTTATGGACATACAACTGGCCGATGGAAACAGCCTGCAACTTTTTAATAAAATAAAAATAAGTTGCCCGGTTATTTTTACCACTGCCCACGAGAATTATGCCCTGGAAGCTTTTAAAGTAAATAGTGTGGATTATTTGCTTAAGCCTATTGATAAAACTGACGTAAAAAGAGCCATTGATAAATTAAGATTATTACAAAGCTCCCGGTCCTTTGTTGCAGATTATGCCGAAATATTAAAAACAATACAACCTCCTTCCAAAAAATATAAAGACCGATTTATTATCAAGATCGGCGATACTATTAAATCGCTTTCCATTGGCGACATTGCTTATTTTTATACCGAGAACAAATCTAATTTTGTTTGTACCAATGACGGTAAGCGATACCCGATGGATTTTAACCTGGACCAGACAGAACAATTACTCAATCCAAAAAATTTCTTTCGTATCAACCGGCAATTTATCATCGGGCATCATGCTATTGAAGAAATGAAAGCCCATACCCGTTCCAGGATCATCGTCAGACTCAACCCTCCTTCCCGCCTGGATACTGTTGTAGCCATCGACCGGGCACAGGATTTCCGCAGCTGGTTATCAGAATAAATTGCGCTGTTTACTATCGTAATTTTCCCATTGCAGATTCAGCCACCCTACCTGCAGCTTCAGCAGGTTTTTACCAGGCCTTTACGTGCCTTGGCTTAATTTTTCGTCTTATAAAACTGGTCCCGCAGTACCTTATATCCAGTAAATAGAAAGTAGTACAACAACACAATCTGTTTATTCTACAATAACCCAATGTTTATGAAAAAAACTATCACCTTTAAAATTGTAAGTGCGCTGGTATTATTAATTACCGTGTTTCAGTTTGCCTGTAAACACGAACTACCGCCTCAAACCTGTAATGGAAGTTCCTTTAAAGTGAGCGCCATACAAACACCGGCTACGCTTAATCAAAACAATGGCACTATCACCGCCACAGCCGTTGGTGGTTCCGGATTCAAGTTTAGTTTAAACGGCAGCAGCTACCAGGACACTGGTTATTTTTCAGGATTGGAGCCTTTTAAAAATTATAACCTGGTAGGCAAAAATTCAATTGGCTGCACTGATACTATTGTGGTACAAATAGGTTCCTTTGATCCCTGCCAGGGTGTTGTTATAAATGTTACGCTAACCAAAACCGATGCTTTATTAAATCAATCTAACGGATCGGTAACTGCTACCGCTACGGGGGGTACAGGTTTTACTTACAGTATCAATGGTAGTGCTTTTCAAAACAGTGGTACTTTTGCCAATTTAGCACCGGGGAATTATGTAGTAGCAGCAAAAAGTGCAGCAGGCTGTATTGGCAGTAACCAGGTAACGGTGGGTACCAATAATCCCTGTGCAGGAATTACGGTTGCCATTGCCACTACCGTTGTGCAACCAACTACAACACAAAGTAATGGCGCCATTACTGCAACGGCAACCGGCGGCACCGGATTCACGTACAGTTTAAACAATGCTGCATTTCAAACCAGCGGCACTTTCAGCGGATTGGCTGCTGGTAACTATAACATCACAGCAAAAAATTCAAATGGTTGTACCGGTGTAACTACTGTAGCTTTAGGCGCATCTAATCCCTGCGCAGGAATTACGGTAGCAGTAACCACCACAACGGTAAACCCTTCTACAGGCCTCAGCAATGGTTCTATTACAGCATCAGCTACCGGTGGCTCCGGTTTTACTTACAGCTTAAATAATGGCACTTACCAAACCAGTGGCACATTCGCCAACCTTGTAGCGGGCACATATACCATTACAGCAAAAAATTCCAACGGTTGTTTAGGCAGTACACAGGCTACTCTTACTGCAACAAGCCCTTGTACAAGCACAACAATTGTACTTACTGCCGCAATAGTCAACACAACGCCTTGTGTAACGCCAACGAATAACGGCAGTATTACAGTAACAGCAACAGGGTCTTCAGGTTTTACTTATAATATCAATGGAGGTGCTTATCAAACCAGTAATATTTTTGCCAATCAGAATGCGGGCAATTATGTTATGGGGGTAAAAGATGTGAATGGTTGTACAAAAACATTATCAGTAACAGTAGGTGTAATAGCACAAGGCCCGTTGTTTGCCCAGGTAAGAAACCTGATTACAACAAGATGCAGCGGAAGCGGTTGCCACATGAATGGCACCACTACTGCCGGGTATAATTTTGATGCCGATTGCAGTATCGTTTCTAAATGGAGCCAGATCAACAGCACGTCTGTTTTATATTCGCCGGGTTGGGTTAAAATGCCTAAAAGCCCGCAACCATTTTTAACAGCTGCAGAAAAAGCCATCATCACCAACTGGATCAACGCCGGCCACAGGTACACCGATTAATATTCATCCGGATTTAGTTTTTATAGATACGACAACTGACATGCTGGCCTGTAGTATTTGATTTACAGGTTCAGCATGTTTAAATGCAGACTCAGCGAACCTTATAAAACTATTGCATGCGATTGGCGCAATTTTAGAATAAAAAAAGGAAATGATTTTTATGACCGTAAAGAAAAAAAGGATTTTAAAATTTACGTTGCTATTGGTACTGCTTATAGCTGTGGCAGGAGGTTTTACAGGATACAAAATGTGGACCAAGCCACACAGAAATGTGGAAGCTGCCGCATCTATACAGGTACCTGCTGCACAATTAGCGGTTGCATATGAAACCAACGAACCCTTTGCCAACAGCCAATATCTGGATAAAGTATTAGAAGTAAGCGGCACAATAGATAATATTTCAAAAAACCAAAAAGGAGAACCTGTGATTACCTTGAAAGGATCGGATATGAGCGGCATTATTTGTACGCTTGAAGGAGCGGTACCGGCTACAATTACAACAGGCGCACCAGTAACTATTAAAGGTATCTGTACCGGTTACCTTACTGATGTTGTTTTGGTAAGATGTATTGTTCAGGCAAAATAAAACGGGAATGACAATTCTTATTGAAGAACCAATTTTTAATAACTCTAATTCAGTAAAATGAAAAAATGCAAATTGTTTTTGCTTACGGTATTTGTGTTTATCCTCTTTTCAGCTATCATTTCATGTAAACATGAAATACAGCTTACCGAAGCACAAATTCAAATTACAGGTGGTACACAAACCTGTAGTGCCGACACTGTATATTTTCAAAATAAAGTTTTGCCACTTTTAAATTCCGGTTGTGCCATGAGTGGCTGTCACGATGCCATTACGCATAAGGAAGGGGTGAATTTAACTACGTACGCAAAAATATTTTCAACAGGAGGAGTACTCCCCGGCAACCCTGCCAATAGTAAATTGTACAAAGTAATTATTAAATCCGGTAGCGACAGGATGCCCCCTGCCCCTGCTCCTGCATTTACACAGGCACAAAAAGATATTATTTACAATTGGATTTTACAAGGCGCAAAAAACAACGCCTGTAACGATTGCGATACAGCGGTAATTACTTACTCAGGCGCAACTGCACCTATCGTAAACACGTATTGCAAAGGATGCCATAACCCTTCCTCATTAGGTGGCGGTATAGACCTGAGTACGTATGCAGGTATAAAAACAATTGCTGCCAATGGAAAATTGATGGGCAGCATTACACATGCATCCGGATTTATTGCTATGCCACAAGGTGGTTCCAAATTATCGGATTGCAGGATACAACAGATACAAAAATGGATTGCAGCAGGTGCTCTTAATAATTAAATTAATAAACCAGGTAACACTACTATTTTATGAAAACCGTATTATTTATTCTTATCACAATTCTTTTTATTTCAATAAACGAGAGTTGTTATTATGATAAGGCTGATCTTTTATATCCCGATGGTAAAATACCCTGCGATACATCTGTGGTAGCAAAATTTTCCACTGAAGTATTGCCCATTATGAATGCCAGCTGTAATACCAGCGGCTGCCATAGCACCACTGCTGCATCGGGAGGTGTAATACTGGATACTTATGCAGGCGTAAAAACCCAGGCGCTTAACGGCCGGCTGATGGGCTCCATAAATCAAACCGGTGCTTATTCTGCTATGCCAAAAGGTGGCGCTAAATTATCAGGCTGCACAATCACCAGAATTCAGCAATGGATCAACTCAGGTACTCCAAACAATTAAAATTCAACAATATGAAAAAAATATTTCTTATCAGCACGCTTAGCATGGCTACTGTATTAGTAAATGCTCAAAATATATTCATGACTAAAACGGGTAAGATATCTTTTTACTCCCGCTCTAAAGTAGAAAAAGTAGAAGCAGATAATAATGAAGTCTCCAGTATTCTTAACATCCAATCAGGCGAACTGGTATTTGCAGTATTACTAAAAAGTTTTCACTTTGAAAGGGCATTAATGGAGGAGCATTTTAATGAGAATTATGTAGAGAGCAGTAAATTTCCTAAATCAACTTTTAAAGGTAAGATCACTAACCTTAGCTCCGTAAATTTTACTAAAGATGGCGCCTACCCTGTTACTGTAGAAGGCGAGCTGACAATGCATGGGGTAACAAAAAAAATATTATCTACAGGTTCTGTAACTGTAAAAGCAGGAAAGATTACAGCCTTCTCAAAATTCAGTATCAGGTTAAAAGATTACAATATCAGCATCCCCGCATTGGTAGGAGATAAAATTTCGGAAGAGATTGACCTGACTGTTGACTGTAAATACGAACCTAAAAGCTAAACCTATAAAATTCTGATTAATGAAAAAACTTCTCATACTATTTTTTTTACTGGGCGTTGCTTTACCGGGGTTACAGGCACAGGATGACCTGATGAAAATGCTGGAAGCTGAAACTGCAAAGGAAAAGAAAAGAGATTATGCCACCGCAACTTTTAAAACATCAAGACTGATCAACGGACACTCCATTGAAAATGCAGCAGCAGGCGTTTTAGACCTTAAAATTTCCCACCGCTTCGGTATGGTCAATAAAGGGGGCTATGAATTTTTTGGTTTAGACCAGGCCACCATGCGCCTTGGATTAGACTATGGCATTTCCAACCGTTTAATGATAGGAGTTGGCAGAAGTACTTTTCAAAAACAATATGATGCTTTTGGAAAATTTAAAATACTGAGACAATCTAAAGGTGGCAGATGGTCGTCACCAATTTCAATCAGTGCAATGTCTGCAGTAATGATTAAAACATTAAAATGGGAAGATCCCACACGTAAGAATTATTATACTTCACGCCTGTCTTTTGCACACCAGTTAATTATTGCACGTAAATTCAGCGAAGGCCTTTCATTGCAGATCATGCCTTCGTTTGTTCACTACAATATTGCACAAGCCGTAACAGACCCCAATGATATTTTTGCAATGGGTATTGGCGGAAGAATTAAGTTGAGTAAAAGGTTAAGCTTTAATGCAGAGTATTATCATATTCTGCCGATATCGCTAGTACCCGGAGAAGGATATATGATTCCGGGCACTAAAAATTCTTTAGCGGTGGGTTTTGATATTGAAACCGGCGGCCACGTTTTTCAATTGCACTTTACCAACTCCACCGGCATGACGGAAAAAACTTTTATAACAGAAACCACCGGCGATTTTTTTAAAGGCGATATTCATTTTGGATTCAATGTATCAAGGGTGTTTACTATAAAAGACAAAAGGAAAAAGAAATAAAGTGCAAGGTTGGTTTAACAGGTATAACAAAGCCGCTTCATTTTGAAGCGGCTTCTTATTGTAATATATCTTACATTTTATTCTTCTGAACTTAATCCTGCACTTAAAAACTCCCTGTTCATCCTGGCTATATTACTTACAGAAATTCCTTTAGGGCATTCTGCTTCGCAGGCATAGGTATTAGTGCAATTACCAAAACCTTCTTTATCCATTTGTGCTACCATATTTAACACACGGGTTTTTCTTTCCGGCTGGCCCTGCGGCAATAAAGCCAATTGAGAAACCTTGGCACTTACAAATAACATGGCACTGCTGTTTTTACAGGCGGCCACACAGGCACCACAACCAATACATGCTGCTGCGGCAAAGGCATCATCTGCATCTTTTTTATCAATAGGAATGGCATTAGCATCTACTGCATTACCGGTATTTACTGATATATAACCGCCTGCCTGTATAATTCTATCAAATGCACCTCTGTCCACCATCAGGTCTTTAATTACCGGGAAAGCCGCACTGCGCCATGGTTCCACCACAATGGTATCGCCATCTTTAAAAGCCCTCATGTGCAACTGGCAGGTGGTATTCTGTGCCCAAGGCCCATGCGCTTTACCATTGATATACATACTGCACATACCGCAGATACCTTCACGGCAATCATGATCAAACGCAATGGCATCTTTACCCTCGGTGATCAACTGCTCGTTCAACACATCAAACATTTCTAAAAAAGACATCTCGGATGAAATATCCTTTACCTGGTAAGTTTCAAACTGGCCTTTATCGCCGGTATCCTTTTGTTTCCAAACCTTCAACGTTAAATTCATGCTGTAATGTTCCATACGTAAATTACTTTAATGCTAAATTTTATTATAGTTACTGTATTCAAACGGCCGCCATCCAAATTTTTGCCAGATAAAATACAGTACCCGGTGTTTTGTATTTTTAAAATTCTTCTTTTGAATATCGAGTTCTACATTCCAGTCTTCCTTTGCCACCAGCTCCTTCATCACTGCCGGATGTGTGCCTTTAAACAAGGTTACCGAATCAATATTGGTATAATCAAATGCGGCTTCCTTCACTACTTTGTTTTTTCCGCTTTCCCCATCCCAGAGTGTTCCAAAATTCTCTTTCTTCCGGTTCATGGTCAAAGGATTTTTTACCCAGCCATAATGATAGATATATGCATCGATCAGTTTTACATTTAACTTTCTGCCATCTTCCCACCTGAAGCCCTGGGCATCCTTATAACTTTTGATGCCTTTATTATTCCTGATGATCCTGATCTCTTTACTATACCAGCTTCTGCCATCGCCAATGTATTTATAACTGCCGTAAAAATGATGGTAGTTGAATAACAACCCTTCCACCCTTTTATCACTGGCATATCTATTCATAGCATCAACAATAGTAGTATGATATTGTTCATGCACCACTTCATCTGCCTGGATGTAAAAGAGCCAATCACTATCTGCCGCTGTTGCTGCAATGGCTTTATTAGTTTCCACTGCCAGCACCTTTCCGCCTTCCCTCAGATTATTATCCCAAACGGAATGAATCATCTTTATTTTATCAGAACCTATGGATGCGATCAGGTTGTTGGTATCATCTTCCGAATCTCCCAGGCAAACGATCATTTCATCTACTACAGGCAAAATGGATGTTATCGATTCCACCACCGGGTAGCCATACTTAATGGCATTCTTTACAAAGGTGAAGCCGGATACTTTCATTTTACTTGTAACTTCTTTGCGTCGGTTTCACTATTTCAAATGTCAGCTCTTCTTTATTCAATTCCCAGTTGCTTTCTCCTTTGTATTCCCAAGCGGCTACATAGCTGTAATTATCATCATCACGTTTGGCTTCACCATCTGCTGTCTGGCTTTCTTCACGGAAGTGTCCGCCGCAACTTTCATTACGGTTCAGGGCATCTTTACACATCAGTTCACCCAGCTCAATAAAATCTGCCACACGGCCGGCTTTATCTAATTCAGGGTTCATGCTGTTGATCTCCCCCGGTATGCGTACATCACTCCAGAATTCCTTTTTCAATTGCTGAATTTCGGCTATGGCTTCCTGTAAGCCTTGTGCATTACGGGCCATTCCGCATTTATCCCACATGATCTTTCCCAAACGTTTATGAAAACTTTCTACCGTTTGCGTGCCCTTAATGTTCATTAAAGTATTTATCCTGTCGCTTACTGCCTTTTCTGTTTCTTCAAATGCAGGATGTGTGGTAGGGATGGCAGGATTACGTATTTCATCCGCCAAATAATTACCAATGGTATACGGAATAACAAAGTAACCATCAGCCAGGCCCTGCATTAATGCTGATGCACCCAAACGGTTTGCACCATGATCGCTGAAGTTAGCTTCGCCTAAAGCATACAAGCCATCTACTGTTGTCTTCAATTCATAATCCACCCAAAGGCCGCCCATGGTGTAATGCACCGCAGGATATATCCTCATAGGCATTTCGTAGGGGTTCTCACCGGTTATCTTGTCGTACATTTCAAACAGGTTACCATATTTTTCTTTCACCACTTCTTTACCCAAAGCAATAATAGAAGCTTCATCCAGGTTATGGTTACCTTGTTTACCGGCCTCAATTTTTCCGTAGCGTTTTATTGCATCTGCAAAATCCAGGTACACAGCTAATTTGGTGGTACCTACGCCATAGCCCTCATCACATCTTTCTTTTGCTGCTCTTGAAGCCACATCTCTTGGCACTAAGTTTCCAAAAGCCGGGTATCTTCTTTCCAGGTAATAATCTCTTTCTTCTTCCGGTATATCTACCGCTTTGCGGTTATCGTCTTTCTTTTTGGGCACCCATATACGTCCGTCATTACGTAAACTTTCACTCATCAGTGTAAGTTTACTTTGATAGTCGCCACTAACGGGAATGCATGTAGGATGTATCTGAGTAAAACAAGGATTACCAAAGAAGGCTCCTTTTTTATGCGCCTTCCATGCTGCAGTAACATTGCTGCCCATAGCATTGGTGCTTAAATAAAATACATTACCATATCCACCGGTGCATAGTAATACCGCATGGCCAAAATGTCTTTCTAATTTTCCTGTTACAAGGTCTCTTGCTATAATACCTCTTGCCTTACCATCAATCATTACCACATCCAGCATTTCATGACGGTTGTATTGCGTAACTGTACCCAATGCCACTTGTCTTTCCAATGCACTGTAAGCGCCTAATAATAATTGCTGGCCGGTTTGTCCAGCTGCATAAAAAGTTCTTTGTACCTGTGTACCACCAAAACTTCTGTTGCTTAATAAGCCACCATATTCTCTTGCAAAAGGAACACCCTGCGCCACACACTGGTCAATGATGTTTACACTTACTTCGGCCAAACGATGTACGTTAGCTTCTCTTGCACGGTAATCACCTCCTTTTACAGTATCATAAAATAAACGGAAAACCGAATCACCATCATTCTGGTAATTTTTTGCAGCGTTGATACCACCCTGCGCCGCAATACTATGAGCACGGCGGGGGCTATCCTGGAAACAAAATGTTTTTACTTTATATCCCAGCTCACCCAATGCAGCAGCAGCCGAAGCTCCCGCCAAACCGGTTCCTACAACGATCACTTCAATTTTTCTTTTGTTGGCAGGGTTCACCAGCTTTACATGTCCTTTATAATCTTCCCACTTTTCATTCATCTCACCCGCAGGTATTTTTGAATTTAGAGCCATATTGGTAATGAATAATTAATAATGAATAATGTATAATTTCTTTTTTTATCAGCTATCGTTAGTTTCAATTGCATGCGTCAATGCAGCAAAATATCAAATCCAACCCAGGTAAAAAGCAAGTGGCATCAGGGCAAACAACACACATACAATTACTGAAAAGCCGAGGCCTGCAGCCTTAATAACAGGTGTATATTTTTTATGATTGATGCCTAGTGTTTGAAATGCACTGGGAAAACCATGTAACAAATGCCAGAACAAAGAGATCACGCCGGCTATATAAGCAATCACCACCCATAATTGCTGAAAGTATTCTTTCATTTCTTCAAACAAATTATAGGCAGCATCGTTTTCGCCACCGTTGCCGTATAATGCAATTTTTGTATTCACAAAAAACTTAGAAATGTGCAGTATCAAAAAGAATAATAATAAAGTACCCAGCAATCCCATGCTGCGGCTGTACCATTTGCTGTTGGTTGATGCTGCATTTACAGCATACTTCACCGGCCTTGCTGCGCTGTTTTGTTTCCACAACAGTAAGCCCTGAATGATATGGACTATCAGACCTGCAAACAAACCAATTTCCAAAACCCTTACAATATAATTGTGGCTCATAAAATGAGCATAGGTATTGAACATGGCTCCATCGTCTTTAAAAAATATCATGGAATTGACGGTGCAGTGTATAACCAGGAAAGAGATAAGAAACAAACCGGTAAGCCCCATCGTTAACTTCTTGCCTATCGAAGAAGTGAAAATCTGTTTAAAAGTCATTATGCAAAAGTTAATGGTTGAATTTTGGAAAGCAAATTTAAGCTACAATCATTCAAAAAAACGTTTTGTTAAATGTTTTTATGCAATCGATACCGAATTTTACTCCAGCAGCTTCATTACCCAGTTATCTACCTGCTGAAAAACAAGGTCAGGTTTTAAGGTCCTCCATTGGGGAAATTCCATTAAACTGATATAATTGGTCAGCCTGGCCCGTTTAAAATCGTACTGGCTTTGTTGAGGCATGTCAAGTATTACCACCCAGCCACCATCATCCTGCACCTGTTCTCTCCACTCTTCGTAATAGCTGTCATCACTGCTGTGAAAGTTCAATACATTCTCTGCAACAATGATGAATTTGGTAATACCTTTTGCATATAAAAAATCTGTAACGTCTCTTCGTAAAAACATGATATCATTACCAATGGCATCATTCCATTCACCTATCAGTTCTATGATGGCATAGTTTTGCTCATATTCAACAAACAAAATTTTAAGGTATAATGTTTTGCTGCCAAAATCGTCCCACTGGGGATGGATATAATAATTGTACACGGTTTGGCTGAATTCAAACTCACTATAGGTACGACCATAAAAAGGCGACAATTCATCTTCTTCTGCTGCGTATAAATGGCGCCAGTTGTAATATGGTTCTATATCCTGCACTTCGTATTTTTTGTTCCTGCAAAGTTCCGAGAAATCAATGTATTTTAAAGCTCCTGCTTCAAATCTTTTTTTGTAGCAGTAAGCCCCGCCCTTCCGGATACAAAAAAAGGTTGCCGTAAACGGCAACCTACCTACTTAATAACCATAATATCTTTATTGTACTACAATTCTTTCTGTAAATATTAGCTGACTGGAAGCGTCGGTAACTTTTACCATGTAAATACCTTTTGCCACCGTTCTTGATATCTGCACGGTTTCTGTTTGTAATTTAGAAGTTACTGCAACCACTTTACTCATTACTGCCCTGCCCGAAAGATCGGTTAACGCTACAGTATATGAACCAGCTTTCTGTCCGTCGAACAGTACCCTGAATTCATTAGCTGTAACAGGATTCGGGAAAATTCTTGCATCGGTATTTATTGGTGCCATTGGTGCTAAAGAAGGCATGCTGTAATTTCTTTTAGCATCTGCTTCTTTCTGGTATAATAAGTTACCATTGGCCAGATCTGATGCACTGTAAGTTTTATCAGTTCCTTCTACTTTAACTGCGGCAAGGTCTTTCATTTTAAATTTATAAAAACCTTCAAAGCTGTTAGCACTGCTTACAATAATGTTATCATCGGCATCAACCGCAGCACCGTTAGTTGTATAGTTAGCGGGCAAACCGGTGATAGCGCCGATGTATGTTGCAATCCTGCTGTCGATATCAACTTTAAATACCTGGTGATTGGCAGATATCACATACAATTTACCATAGGCATCAGCAATCATATCGCCACCCCAGCTGGTACATTTGTTATGAATAGAGATACCGCTTTTATTATCCTCTGCATCTACTAAATTACCAAGATCGGTGATCACAGTTTTTTTACCGGTTGTAAAACGGATCAGGTGATTGCCATCATTAGTAATAGCATAACCATTGCCATCAGCCGCAATATCCATACGGGTTATATGATTGGCTTCATCCATTAAATTTGCGGTATTTAATAACTGTGTTTTTTCTGCATAAAATTTAGGAGCCGTAGCAGATGCACTTACATCCAGCCAGCGCAATTCTCCTATACGCATCGGCGTGAAAAATAATTTATCGTGTTTTTTATCGTATGCTGCTGCAGCTACCATGGTTAAAGTAGGTGCATCCTGCATCTGTACAACAGAAGTTGTTCCGTTGTTATCAAATTTAAAAGTTTGTGTAGATGCCGGTTGTTTGGTAGCAGCATCAAGCAATACAAAAGCAGTTTTATCTCTTTGATAAACATCCTGTGTTACTTTGCCCGAAGCAAGGTCTACCTGGCGAATGCTCATCCAGCGAAAATCGTTACTGCCATCGCCTGTAATGGCATAAGTTTTACCGGCATCCTGTGCCAGAGCGCTTAATGAAGAAACAATAAATGAAGTGGAGAGTAAAATTTTGAAATTCATATGAGTAGTTTTGTTATTAGATTCCTAAGTTAATTAAAATTCATAAAACTGCCGTTACTTTTTTATGAACGGAAGCTTTCTATTGCTTTTTTAACACTTCCTTTTTCCAGCAGCAGCTCTTTGGCGGTTTCATATTCCTGCAGCCCGAGTTTTTCCATCAGCATCCTTACCCCACGATCCACTATTTTTTCGTTGGTCAGCTGCATATTCACCATCTTATTATCTTCCACCCTGCCTAATTGGATCATTACCGAGGTAGAGATCATATTGAGTACCAGTTTTTGTGCCGTGCCGCTTTTCATACGGGTGCTGCCGGTCACAAATTCGGGCCCTACCACTACTTCAATAGCAAAATCGGCGGCCTGGCTGATGGGTGCATCGGGATTGCAACTGATGCTTCCGGTTACAATATTATTTTCCCTGCACTTTTCCAATGCACTGATCACATAAGGCGTGGTGCCGCTGGCTGCAATGCCCACTACCACATCATTGCTGTTTATTTTATGTTGCTGAAGATCTGCCCAGCCCTGCTCCGTATCATCCTCTGCAGATTCCACTGCTTCTGTAATGGCTTTGTAGCCACCGGCAATAATGCCTACCACCAAACCCTGCGGCACGCCATAAGTAGGCGGGCACTCACTGGCATCTAAAATACCCAGCCTTCCGCTGGTACCGGCGCCAATATAAAAAAGCCTTCCCCCCATCAGCATCTTGTCGGTTATGGCATGTATCAATGCTTCTATCTGCGGTATTACTTTTGCTACCGCTGCAGGCACAGCGGCATCTTCCTTATTAATGTTTTGCAATAATTGCAACACACTCATTTTTTCCAGGTGCCGGTATGCCGATGTGGATTCTGTTATCTTTTCAAATGCCATAACCTTGCTGATTCTTACTGATTAACTATGATATTTTATTAAGCCATCCATGGGTTTTTGTAATACTTTACCCAGTTGTAATTCGTAGCTGCTGCACATTTCCTTCAACACATCTTTAAAACCAAATGCCACACTGCCAATAAAATTAATGGGCAATGTCCAGCTCTCCCTGTATTTATAAATATGATTAAAGAAAAAATCATTAAAGCCGTCTTCAATAATATTCTCAACCATATAATGCCCACGGTTCTCGGCTAAAAAAATAGCAAAGGAAGCCAGGTAACGATTAGGTAACGGCTTTTTATATACCGCATCCAGTATCTCGTAACTGTTGGTTTTAAATCTTGCTGCAAAGCGGTCCATCAGGTCTTCATCAAAAGTATTGTATAAAAAATACTGGATCACTTTTTTGCCCAGGTAGGCACCACTGCCTTCATCGCCCAATACATAACCCAGGCCAGGACTGTTCTTTATAATTTTCTTTCCATTATAATAACAGGAATTGGAGCCTGTGCCTAAAATACAGGCAATCCCTTTTTCTTTACCACATAATGCTTTGGCTGCTCCCATCAGGTCATGATCGACAGATACCTGTGCTTTTAAAAAACTTCTTTGTAAGGCTTTTTTTACTGCCTTCACATTATCGGGACTGCTGCACCCGGTACCATAAAAATATATTTCATCGGGTACCTGTTTCATTTTGGTTTGCAATTCCTGCTCAATAATATGTTGTATTTGTTCGGAGGATAAAAAATAAGGGCTTAGACCCTGTGTGTAAAATATCTTTTTCTTTTTCCCGTCTAACAGACACCATTCTGCTTTGGTTGACCCGCTGTCTGCAATTAATTTTATAGCCATTGTTTCCTTTTGTATATTGAAGTTACAGCATTTATCAATAAGCTGCAAAATACAAGCCGCAAAGGGCGTAGCTGCAAAGGGGGCCGCAAGAATTTAAGGAACTATTATTTATCAGCGACAGGCATAACAGCAAAAGGTTGCAATGGCGCTTTCACCGGCAGCTTATTTCGCTAAAAAAAATTTCAACTTCCATCCTTATCCCTTGCAGCTATTCTCCTTGC
Source organism: Ferruginibacter profundus (assembly GCF_054783275.1). NCBI lineage: Bacteria > Pseudomonadati > Bacteroidota > Chitinophagia > Chitinophagales > Chitinophagaceae > Ferruginibacter > Ferruginibacter profundus. The sequence continues at coordinate 1,502,495 of NZ_BAAGQW010000001.1, forward strand.
AGCTTGCCGCTCTTCCTCTCATTGCTTACCGCTTGCTTCTTCTCCTTATCTTCGCAAAATGAATAATAAAAAAGTACAGGTTTGGCTGCCATTGCTATTCAGCTTAACCATGATTGCAGGAATGTACCTGGGGTATAAAATGAGGGATAATATGCCGGGAAAAAGTTTTTTTTATGCAGAAAAAAGAAGGCCCATACAGGAGATCATGGACCTGATTCAAAATAAATACGTGGATGATGTAAAGATCGATGCTTTGGCAGATACCGCAATCACCGCCATGCTGAACAAGCTGGACCCCCACTCTGTATTTATCCCGGCAGAAAAATTAGATGGTATTAATGAAGATCTTGCCGGAAAATTTTATGGCATTGGTGTGGAGTTCAATATTTATAACGATACTATTAATGTGATCAATGTATTGAAAGACGGGCCCAGCTTTAAAGCCGGTATGCAAACAGGTGATAAGTTTTTAAAGGTTGAGGACAGCGTTGTTGCAGGCAATAAAATTGATGGCGACAGGATAAGGAAATTATTACGGGGCGATAAAGGCTCCAAAGTGGATATTGTTTTTTTACGGGGCACCGAACAGAAAAAAGTAACCGTTACCAGGGATGCTATTCCATTATACAGCCTGGATGCCAGCTATATGATCGGTAATGGTGTGGGCTATATTAAACTCAATAAATTTTCGCAGCAAACCTACCATGAGTTTATGGATGCTTTGCTGGAATTAAAAAAGCAGGGGCTGCAGAAATTAATATTAGACCTTAGAGATAATGGTGGTGGCATTTTAGATGAAGCTGTGGAAATTGCAGATGAATTTTTACCCGGCGATAAACTCATCACTTATACCGAAGGAAAACATGTGGCTAAAAAAGAATACCGTTGCCGCAGGGATGGCCAATTTGAAAAAGGTGCATTGGTGGTGCTTGCCAACGAAGGCACGGCAAGCGCCAGTGAAGTATTGATTGGTGCTTTACAGGATTGGGACAGGGCTACGGTTATCGGCCGCCGCTCTTTTGGTAAAGGGCTGGTACAGGAACAATTTGAATTGAGTGACAATAGCGCACTGCGTTTAACCATCGCAAGATATTACACCCCCGTGGGCCGAAGCATTCAACGTTCTTATACTAACGGTGAAAAAGCTTACTATGATGAAATCAGTAACCGCTTTCATGATGGAGAAACACAAAGTGCCGACTCTGTAAAAAATGATAAAACCAAAGTGTATAAAACACCCGGGGGAAAAACGGTGTATGGCGGTGGCGGTATTACGCCTGATTATTTTGTGGCTTTAGATACCAGCGGCTTCAGCATCAGCACAGCAAAATTATATGCCAGGAATGTACCGGGAAATTTTGCCTACCAGTTTTATTTACAAAATACCGCATCGCTGAAAAATTATAAATCGCCTGCTGATTTTATTAAAAACTTTTCGTTTACTGATAACGACTGGAAATCTTTTACAACATCTGCCATAAAAGATTCTGTCAATATTGATACTGTAAGCGTAAAAGAAAAAGCAGATATCATCAACCGTATTAAATCTTCTATAGCCCGCCAGGTATGGCGTACCGAAGGCATGGTGGAGGTATTGAATACCGATGATAACACTATAAAAAAAGCCATAGAAGTATTGCAATAAAAAAAGCGCCTCCGGTTGAGGAGGCGCTTACTGTAGTCTGCTACTTTTACAGTCTTCCAACTACTTTGTTACTTACGATCCAGAGGTTAATTTGTTCTTCCGGATACGGGACTAATTGTTTTTTCTTAGGATACAGAATCAATTGTTTGTAAGGATACGGACGCAATTGTTTTTGTTAGGATATATTGGTACTGTAAAGTTGCAAACAAACAAAACCATTAAAAGTAGACGCCGGAATAAATGTATTGTAGAACGTTTTCTATTCGTTATGTCAAAATAAAAACTGCCTGTAACAGCATTACTCTGAAAAACAGGTAAAAGCTGCCATTACAACCATTGATGCAGTTTTTCAACTTTCAACTTTAAACTTTCAACTTAATATTACCTTTGCGGCAAAACAACGATTCTTATGTGGCTTAATAATATTTTAGAAACAATTGGTGACACTCCCCTTATTAAACTGAATAAAATTACCAAACACCTGCCCTGCACGGTTTTGGCTAAAGTAGAATACTTTAACCCCGGCAACAGTATTAAAGACCGTATGGCTTTAAAAATGCTGGAAGTGGCCGAACAGGAAGGCAAAATAAAACCCGGCGGCACCATTATTGAAGGCACCAGCGGCAATACCGGTATGGGCCTTGCTTTGGCAGCCTGTGTAAAGGGATACAAATGTATTTTCACCACTACCGATAAACAATCCAAAGAAAAAGCTGATATCCTTAAAGCTGTAGGCGCAGAAGTAATTGTTTGCCCAACCAATGTAGAACCTGAAGATCCCCGTAGTTATTACTCTGTAAGTAAAAGACTGGCTACCGAAGTACCTAACAGCTGGTACGTTAATCAATATGATAATTTAGCCAACCGACAGGCGCATTACGAGCAAACCGGGCCGGAGATATGGGAACAGACAGAAGGCAAAGTAACGCACCTTGTAGTGGCAACAGGCACCGGCGGCACTATTGTAGGCACCGGCAAATACCTGAAAGAAAAAAATCCCAATATTAAAGTGTGGGCTATTGACAGCTACGGTTCTTTATTAAAAAAATATTTTGAAACCGGGGAACTGGACCAGAAAGAAGTGTACCCTTATATCAGTGAAGGCTTTGGCGAAGATTTTGTACCCCAAAACTATGATATGAGTGTGATTGACGAGTTTACAAAAGTAACCGATAAAGATGGTGCCATTATGGCCAGGCGTATTGCTAAAGAAGAAGGTTTGTTTTGCGGATACAGCGCCGGCAGCTGCTTACAGGGCGTATTGCAATTAAAAGACCAGCTTAAAAAAGATGATGTGGTAGTAGTGATATTTCACGATCATGGCAGCCGTTATGTTGGTAAGATATACAACGATCAATGGATGATGGAAAGAGGATTTTTAGAAGTAAAAACCTTTAAAGACCTGGTTAGCGGAAGAGGCAATCAAAAATTAGTGACCATCAGCAGCAATCAGACGGTATTACAGGCTATAGAATTAATGAAGAAGTATGATATTGAAAACATTCCCGTGTTGGATGGCGATAATAATATCGGTTCTATATCTGAAAGTGGTTTATTTAATAAGATATTGAACAATGCAGAAATAAAGAATGATCCCATCAGCCTGGTAATTGAAAAACCATACCCCGAAGTGGCTTTTGATACCCCTGTGGAGCGCTTAAGTACTTATATTACAAAGGAAAATGGTGCGGTTTTAAGCAAAGATGAGAGCGGCTCATATCATATTGTTACCAAATACGATATTATCCAAAGCCTTGCCAAATAATGTTAAAGGCATTTTTACGATAGGCTTCAAACCCTTGTGAATGCTGCATTGTAACGATGCAGCATTTTTCATATTTACACGTGATTACATATAAAAAACGTAAATCTACGATACTTTTTCACGTAGCTCCCCCATTAAAATAACAGCGCATTTACTATTGCAGCAGTAAATACAGTATGTTAAAAAAAGGGCAATAACGCTATTGTACAGCAACCGATTACATTGCATCTTTGTGTCAGAAGTTGATTGATAGGAATTAAATATCAATCATTATCCAAAAATCCTGAAGAAGCCAAAAGAATTCAATCCAATGTTTGTGAATAACCTAAAAAGATCCAATATCAGTCAACTTCTAATTTTTTAAATAATACCATAAAGATCTAAACCTATAGAAAACCAAAGTCCAAAGAAAACAAAAAGCAGAATCTAAATCCTAAAGAAAAACGAGAACACAAGTATCCAATTATCCAATGCCTATGCTGTAAAAAGCGATGATGGCGAGAAAGACCGAAAGAAACCAATATCCAATGCCTATGCTGTAAAAAGCGATGATGGCGCCAAAGACCAAAGTTGACCAATATCCTAAACCTATGCTGTAAAAAGCGATGATGGTTAAAATGAAAAGACCACTGAAACCGGATTACATTATTAAAAAGTTGTTCCACTAAACCTGGAGTAACGAAGTGAAGATCCAAGACAATCCTGTTTAAAACCGACTAGTGCTTGGTTGGTTCTCAAAAAACTTACTTCCATAGGTATTTGACTCGTCAAATGTTTATGGAAGTTTTTTATTTATGTAAATCATTCTTTCTCATAGCAAAATCGTAAAACTACGTTTACAAAATACGTAGCTACCCTATTGATAAACCTGAACATCTACGATTGCAGCAGTAAATACAGTATGTTAAAAAAAGCGCAATAACGCTCTTGTACAGCAACCGATTACATCGCATCTTTGTGTAAGAAGTTGATTGATAGGAATTAAATATCAATCATTATATCCAACAATCCTGAAGAAGCCAAAGAAATCAATCCAATGTTTGTGAAAAACCTGAAACAAATCCAATATCAGTCAACTTCTACTTTTTAAAATTAACAGTATAACATTATAAATCTGATTCTGTAAAAAACCAAAGAGCATTCAAAGAAAACAAGATCTGATTCCTAAAGAAAACAAGAATATCCAATTATCCAATGCCTATGCTGTAAAAAGCGATGATGGCGCAAAAGACCAAAGTAGTACAATATCCTAAACCTATGCTGTAAAAAGCGATGATGGTTAAAATGAAAAGACCACACTGAAACCGGATTACATTATTAAAAGTGTTTCGTTAAACCGGAATGCTTTAAAAGATCCAAAAGGTCCCTGTTTAAACCGACTAGTGCTTGGTTGGTTCTTAAAAAACTTACTTCCATAATTATTTGACTCTGTCAGATGACTATGGAAGTTTTTTATTTGCACTAATACCTGTGCCCTACTTTTGCAATATGATCCTGCAGCCGCCTTACATACTTCCTTTTACTCCCAAACGAATTATTTCACTGGTTCCCTCGCAGACAGAGCTGTTGCATTATCTTGGCCTTGAAGAAGAAACAATTGGCATCACCAGGTTCTGCATTCACCCGAAAGAATGGTACCGGACCAAAACAAGAGTAGGCGGCACTAAAACAGTGAACATTGCAGGAGTAAAAAAATTACAGCCCGATCTTATCATTGCCAATAAAGAAGAAAATGTAAAAGAACAAATTGAAGAACTTGCCCATGACTACGATGTGCTGGTGACTGATGTAAACAATGTTGCTGAAGCATTGCAAATGATCACCGATATAGGAGCGCTTACCGGAAAGGCAAACGAAGCAATACAACTGGCAACAAAAATCAGGTCCGGTTTTTTAACCATCAATCAGCCGGCTGCGCCTTTAAGAACCGCTTACCTAATATGGAATAAACCCTATATGGCAGCAGGTGGCAATACTTTTATTAATGATATACTTTCAAAGGCAGGCTTAAAAAACATTTTTGAAGAGGATAATAGATATCCGGAAGTTACCACCGACGAGCTAAAGACTAAAAATTGCCAACTGGTTTTACTTTCTTCTGAGCCCTACCCTTTTAAACAAAAACATATTGACGAGTTGCAACAACATTTACCCGGCACAAAAATAATTTTAGCCGATGGCGAAATGTTCAGCTGGTACGGCAGCCGTATGTTGCTGGTGCCGGAATACCTGCAAGGCATAAGCCGTGAGTGGTAAGACGTAAATAGTGAATGGTCAATAGCTGTAACTTGCTGTTTTTAGAAAAGTCTTAAAAAAAGTGACATTTACTGAATCCTTTTCACATTTCACCATTCGCCATTCACAATTGACCATTCACAATTGACTATTCCCCACAGTTCCTTACATTTGCAAAAAACATTTCTACTATGAGTAAATACAGTTCAGGCGTTTTACATGGTGCAGAGCTAGAAGCGCTATATAATGATGCAAAAGACAACCAGTTCGCACTTCCTGCGGTTAACGTAATTGGTACCAACTCTATCAATGCCACCTTAGAAACTGCGGCAAAAGTTAATTCTCCTGTTATTATACAATTTTCTAATGGCGGCGCACAGTTTATGGCCGGCAAAGGAATGCCCAACGATAAATTACAAGCCAATATTGCCGGTGGTATTTCCGGCGCTTTACATATTCATAATGTGGCTAAATATTATGGTGTACCGGTTGTGATACATACCGATCATGCAGCTAAAAAATGGCTGCCATGGGTAAGCGGATTAATTGATGCCGGCGAACAATTTTATAAAGAAAAAGGCCAGCCACTTTTTAGTTCTCACATGCTGGATCTTTCTGAAGAACCTATTGAAGAAAACATTGCCACTTCAGTTGAATTTTTTAAACGCATGCAGCCATTAGGCATGAGCATTGAAATTGAACTGGGTGTTACCGGTGGTGAAGAAGATGGTGTGGACAACAGTGATGTAGACAATGAAAAATTATATACGCAACCGGCACACGTTGCTTATTCCTATACGGAGTTAAGTAAAGTAGGCAAGCTGTTTACTGTTGCTGCAGCATTTGGTAATGTGCATGGTGTTTATAAATCTGGTAACGTACAATTAACGCCCATCATTTTACACAACAGCCAGGTGTATATCGAAAAAGAATTAAAGACGGGGCCAAAACCAGTATACTTTGTATTCCACGGTGGCAGCGGCTCTCCGCAGAACCAGATTCGTGAAGCCATCAGTTATGGTGCTATCAAAATGAATATTGATACCGATATGCAATGGGCTTTCTGGGAAGGCATTTTAAATAATTACAAAAAGAATGAAGCTTACCTGCAAGGCCAGTTAGGTAATCCTGATGGCCCGGATGCTCCCAATAAAAAGCATTACGATCCAAGAGTTTGGTTACGTAAAGGAGAAGAAAGCTTTATTAAAAGATTAGAAGTAGCTTTTGAAGATTTGAATTGTATTAACCGGAATGCATAATAAAAGTTACGGGTTTTAAAAGTTACGGGATATTTGATTGTTAGTTTGATAATAAGAGCTCAATTCTTCGCAAACAATCAAATAACCCGCAACAGGTAACCCGTAACTCATAACTTTGTACTTTTAACTTTCAACTTGTAATATGAGCCAGAAGAAAGAAGAAGATTTTGAACTTAATTTAACCGGCGAGGAAGGTGATTCGGAAGAAACCAAATCCAGCTGGTTCAAGCGTATAAAAAAAGGTATCCTCACTTCTACCAAAGATAAAAAGGATGCACCCGAAGGTTTATGGAGCAAATGCCCCAACTGCAAGTACACCTGTACGGTATCGGAGCTGAGAGAAAATAAATTTGTTTGCCCTAAATGCGAACATCATCACCGCATTGGCAGCGAAGAATATTTTGAAATTCTTTTCGACGATAACCATTACACAGAATTGTTTGCCAACATCAGGTCCAAAGATATGTTGAATTTCACCGACCTGAAACCTTACCACCAGCGCCTGGAAGAAACTTATTCCAAAACGGATATTCATGATTCGATAACTGTTGCGCATGGTAAAGTGAACGACAATGATCTTGTAGTGGCCTGTATGGATTTTGAATTTATTGGTGGCAGCCTGGGCAGCGTGATGGGAGAAAAAATAAGCCGTGCCTGCGACTATTGTATTGAACACCACATTCCTTTTATGATCATCAATAAAAGTGGTGGTGCCAGGATGATGGAAAGTGCATTCTCTTTAATGCAGCTGGCAAAAACTTCCGGTAAACTATCCCAGTTAAGCGATCACCAGGTTCCGTATATCTCTTTGTGTACCGATCCCACATTTGGTGGCACTACTGCATCTTTTGCTATGCTGGGAGATATCATCTGCGGCGAACCCGGCGCCCTTATTGGCTTTGCCGGCCCCAGGGTAATTAAAGAAACCATTAAAAAAGACCTGCCCGAAGGTTTTCAACGCAGTGAATTTTTACTGGAACATGGCTTCCTGGATTTTATTATTCCAAGAAAAGAATTGAAAGAGAAGCTGAGTACACTGCTGGTGTTGTTTAAGAGTTGATTCTTTTTAAAAAATATTTTCATCCCATTGACTGAAGAGTTGATGGGATTTTTTTGTGTATTCAGATGTGCTCCTTTTAACAAAAAAATATAGGACTCTTTTGTATTCCCAAATACAAATGCCATAAAAACATATATCTTTAAGTGGAAAGTTTTTGCATAATAATAAATAAAGGGCACCACTTCTACATACCGTCCGCTCTAAAGAATAAACATGAAAAAGGTTCTATTTTGTAGTATAGCTATTGCAATCTTTTCTTCTTTCCAGGTTAAGCCTGCGGATAATGCTAAATTATTATTAACTGCAATAATTAATAGTCGCAGCGAAAACAATCTCTTCATCAAAGTAACATTGACAAATAATTCTCCAGACTCGGTAAAATATGTTACCTGGAATTGTTCGTGGCAGGAACGCTATGCAATTGATAATGACAGGTGGAAAATTTCAGTAAACTTATGTTTTAAAAACGGGCCTGAAACAATTACAATTCCTCCCTTCCAAAGTGAAACAAAGATCCTTGAATTAAAGAGAATTACAGGACTCTGCAAATCAAGAAACCCTGAGTTTAAGATCGGGTTTCATTTTGTTCCTCCACCGGTTACGATAAAAGAGTTGCCATTAAAAGTAAAAAAAATAAAATCCAAAGATGTAATGATATGGAGCAATACACTGACTACAAATTATTCATCACAAAATTAAACAGTAAAAATATTCATTACCTGGCGTAGGGAACATTAATGTAAAAACATCATGCTGCTTTAATCGTTTCGTCACAAGACCCCGACAAAATAAGATTTGAAGATCTTGTTCGTAAAATATCGAAGAATAAATTTCGAATCAAAAATTTTGAGGATGGCAAAAAATATTGGGATACTGTTCTGTTGAAATAATTATCTACTGCAAACAATACTTATGCGTAATTTTCCCTTCTTCATTTTTTTTCTCCTAATAACAATCCTCTCCGGCTGCATCCAATGCATCACCGGTGGCAACATACATATCCGTAAAAAATATATTGGCAATGTTTGCGGCCTTGCAAATGGTATTTATGTTGAAGAAATAAAAGCAGACAGTTTTAAAAATGAAGTGCCTGTTGTTTATACCAAACTCCGCTCCGCTTCCCTGTACAAACAAAGTAATAATCCCATGCGCTTATATTTTACCAGGGATTGCAAAAATGTTTTGGTGTGGGAGAACAATAAAATTGTTGATACCTTGCACCAACCTTTGGCATTCCATAAAAACAACTGGTACGTATTTCACAGTACCGATGCACATATGACCATTTTTATGTTTGTGGATGCCGGGGGCAAAAGGCATTTTAAAGAAGTGGAAGGTAAATCCGGGCTTGTCAATTTCTAAAAAAAGAAAACATGATCAATTACCGCCTTGCCACGCAGCAAGACAACCAGCAATTGATAGCACTTACTGCGGCCTCAGGAATGATGGGGGAAACAGGTTTGCGTATAGACAGGAAACCTGATTTTTTTAAACTCCTGCACATGCGTGGGCCAACAAAAGTATTTGTTGCACTGGATGGTGAAACCATCATTGGTTGCCTTTGCGTTTCTTTGCAGCAGGTATATGTTGGTGGACAGGTTTTACCCCTGCAATATATCGGCGATCTTAAAGTAGCAGCTACCTACAGGAATAAAGGAATTGGTTTACAGTTGTGTAACGAGATGGCCGGTTATGTAATTGCAAAAGATGCGGACCTAGCTTTTCTCAATGTTTCAAAAGGCAATACCAAACCGGTTTCATTTTTTAAGAACAGGCCCAGTGTACCCGATTTTGATAATATCGGCATCTTCCAGATCCACCAGTTCATTGGTAAAAAAAGAAAAAAAACTTCTTCTCTTTACAAAATTGAACCCTCCCCCATTACAGATGAATTGATCAATTTCTTCAATCTGCATTACAGTACATATGAATTAGGTAGTGTTATTACAAATGAAAAACTGCAAGGCACTACTAATTTTATCATCCGCCACAACAATACTATCATCGCTGCAATGTGTATGACCGATACGATGCCCGTAAAGCAAAATGTAGTGACAAGATTATCCCGGAAAATGAAATGGCTGCTGAAAGCTATGAATGCACTGAGCGGTATACTGGGCATATCCCGGATGCCTGTGGTAAATGAACCTGTAAAAATGATGTACATCAAATACCTGGCAGTGGAAAACAGGGAGAAGACCGTGGTAAGATCACTGGTAAATCATGCCAGGAATATTATTTACGAACAGTCTTATTCGTTTGTTTCTATAGGGCTGCACGAAAAAGATCCCCTGAATGCTTGCTTTTCCGGTTTATTCAGATTAACTTTTAATTCTGTTGGCATGTTGGTAAGCATAAAAGACAACAGGGAGCTTATTGATAAAGTGAAACAGGGCATTCCTTTCGAAGACTATTCCTTAGTATAATAACCCTTTTCTTAACCATTAAAGCACTAAGCATGGAAGCAGTAAAAAATGCAGCAATGACCATTGAGCAATTCAATGTTATTTCGGATGTTTTTTCCCAGGCCATTACAGGCGAATTGATCGGCATGTCTAATTTTGCATCACTTGCGGAAACCATTGATGATCCTCATGAAAAAATGGAAGCCGTAGAACATGCCAACAGCGAAAGGATGCATGCGGAAGGATTTATGGCTTATGCCAAAAAAGCAAAATTAAAGATCAATGTGAACATGCATGGTGAGTATTGGGGAAATGTACGCAAACAGTTTTTATCCTATGCCCGTACAAAAGATTTTATCGCCTGCCTGATCATCCAGGAAGTAATGCTGGAATCTTTTGCCGTTTCCATGTACACCGATACCGGCAACGCATTGGGCGGCGAGGCCGGTAAACTTTTTCTGAACATTGCCGATGAAGAAAAAGAACACCTTGAACATTCTTCGGACCTGTTACGTGCCGAATTAGAAAAAGATCCGGATGCATTCATCAGCAAATTTGAAGAACTGCATTTTAATTGCATGACCATTCTTGCAGCATTTACTGCCACCACCGATCTGCGTGGGCATTGCGGTGTTTGCAACGGCGATTGTATGAAAGGCACATTGCATCACATAGGGCTCGACGTTGCCACCATGCGTGGTAATGCACTGGCATTATACTTACAGGCGTTAGACAATATCGGAATTCCCGGAGAAAAATCAATTGTATGGATAGCACGCCTGCCGGCTTAGACTTTGCGGTTATCGGGCACCAGGATAGCTGGCAGAACATTACTGCATTCATCAACAGTATCCGTTCTGCAGAACTGGAAGAACTTTCTGCCGACAAAATTAAAAGCATATTTTCTTTCATTCCACCGAGAGATCTGTTCCGCGTTAAAGTAAGATCAAAAACAGGTACCGAAATAAATGGTGTATACATCGATACTTTTATTGACCCGGAAAAACTGGATGCGTCATTTGTAAGAACGAATATCAGTAAGGTGATGCATGCCGTAGCCCATGCAAAAAAAATGGGCGCTAAAATTGTAACGCTGGGCGGTTTTACTTCAATAGTTTTAGAAGGTAATCTCGATGGCTTTTCTGCAGGTGAAGCAAAATTTACAACCGGTAACACACTTACTGCTGCATACATTGTAAAAGGAATTGAAAAAGCGGCAACTCAACAGGGCATTCAATTGCATGAAGCAGAGGTTTTAATTATCGGTGCCACCGGCGATATAGGAATGGCCTGCGTGAACTACCTTAAAACAAAGGTAAAAAAACTACTCCTGTGTGCACGAAATAATCAAAGGTTGCAACAATTGTATCTGCAATTGGTAAAAGAAAATATTGCAGTAGGTTGCGCCATTGCAGTTAATGACCTTATTGCAGATGCCGACATCATCATCAGTGCAGCAAGTTCATCAGGAATACAATTATCGAATTGTAAAAAGAAGGTCTTGATCTGCGATGCCGGCTATCCTAAAAACCTGGAAACAAAAACTGAAAGTAATGCGGATTTCAATTTATTTCATGGCGGCATGGGACAGGTAAGCGAAGGTTTTTCTTTCTATCCTGACTACTCAAAAAATATGTACCGTTATGCAGCACCTTATATTATACATGGCTGCATACTGGAAGCAATGGTATTGGCATTTGAAAATAAAATTGAATCATATTCTGCCGGTAAAGGCAATATTACCATCGATAAAACAGAAGCAATTTATAACCTCAGTTTAAAGCACGGCATTACCGTTGCACCATTTTTCAACAGCAAAGGATTATGGTAAGCAAACCACTTAAATAATTAAACAATGGAAAAAGAAAAAGACCAGGTTTCCTTATTCAAATTGGTTTTTACGCATAACTGGGAAGATCCCGAAAGCGATCATGCTGCATTACAGATAAAAAGCAATGATGCGGTGATGGCCATTACATCCGGAGGTTGTAATGTACTGGGCTTTTTATTATTTGATCCTGCTGTGATCTATAGCATTGATATTAATCCCACACAATCTCATTTACTGGAATTGAAAATTGCTGCCATAAAACATTTGGAATTTGATGAGTTCATTTCATTTATGGGTTTAACAGCCAATTCTAACCGGTTACAATTATATGATACCATCAAATCTTCCTTAAGCCCAGCAGCGCTTGCATTCTGGAACCGGCAAAATAAAATTTTAACCAACGGGCTTATCATGAATGGAAAATATGAAGGGTTTATTAAGCTGGCAGGAAAATTCATTAAATTATTGCAGGGCAAAAAAAGAGTGCTGGGTTTATTTAAAGAGAAGACCAAAGCAGAACAGGAAATCTATTTTGATGAAGTATGGAATACCCGGCGCTTTCATTACATGTTTAAAATACTCTTCAATAAAAAGAGATTGGCCAAACGTGGTTTGGTAGCCGATTACTTTCATTTTGATGACGGGAGTAAATCATTTGCCGAAAGTTTTTACAACCGTTCTAAAAAAGCATTCCGCAATATTCCCATAAAAGGAAATTATTTTTTGTCGCTGTATCTGCTGGGTAAATACAGCAACGCCAATGAAGTTCCCTCCTGTTTACTGAAAGAAAATTTTGACATTATTAAATCAAGGGTCGGCAGGATCAAAATTTTTACTGCAGAAGCGCAAAACTGGATCGATAGCATACCTGACAAAAGGATTGACTGTTTTGCTTTATCGAATATTTGTGAACTGATGAGTGAAAAAGATACCAATCGTTTGTTTGCATCTGTTTACCGCACAAGCAGGCCAGGCGCAAGGGTCATCTTCCGCAACCTGATGGTGCCACGTGAGGTACCGGGCGAATTAAAAGCACAGATCGTAAAAAACGAAACCCTGAGTAAATATATTTATGACAACGACCGTTCATTTGTATATGGAAAAGTTGCCGCCTACCATATTAATAAACAGCCATGACAGACAACTATCCCATACCTGAAAAAACAAATCTTGCAATCATTGCAATTTGTTCTGCTGTATATTTTTTCTTGCTGTTAACCGGGGCACATATTCATACTATCGGATTTAAATTATTACTGGCAGTAGCTTTTGCTATTATGATGATACCGGTTTATTCTCTTATGCATGAAGCAGCACATAACGCATTGCATCCCAATCCCCGTTGGAATGTTTTGCTGGGCCGGTGGCTTTGTTGCCTATTCATTGTTTCCTTTCATTTTTTCAGGCATTGCCATTTAAAGCACCACAAAAAAAACAGAACAGATGAAGAGATGTGGGATCTTTATTATGAACACCAGAATAAATGGTTACGGTATGGTAATCTTTACCTGATGATGGTTGGCTTTGGCTACCTGGCACTATGGTTATCGGTCATTCTTTTTGCCATTGCACCGGGATTAGTTAATTCTGCTTTGTTTAAAAAGCATAAAGAGATAAGAGGCTTTCTTGAAGGCAGCGATGATGTACATAAATTAAGAATATGCCAGGTTGAAAGCATTGTGGTTATTGCTTTCCAGGTATTTTGTTTGTGGCTGATCAATTGGGATGTTGAAACCTGGCTGATCTTTTATTTACTGCATGGTTTTGTATGGTCATCGCAAAACTATATTAACCATGCTTTCAGTCCCCGTGATATCATCAATGGCGCTCATAATTTAAAAATTCCTGTCTGGCTGAATTTAATTTATTTAAATTTTAATCTACACCTGGCGCATCATCAGAATCCAAAGATACCCTGGCTGCATTTGCCCAAATTTATCAGGTCTGGTAAAGGAAGATTTTCATTCTTTAAAAATTACCTGCGTTTATGGAAAGGTCCTAAACTAACAAAAGAAGAATCTCCAAAAGTAATTTCAAAATAAAATCCTGGTAAAACCCTCACATCTGTCCTGCTGATTTATCCGTATATCAGTTTGTGATAAGATACATTTTTAAGATTTCCCCGGTAATGCTATTGGTTTGTTGTGCCACTGCAACAAAAGCCCAGCTCATTGATAACAGTTCCACTTTCAGAACTATTAACCACAATAGTTATTTCCGTTTTCATTACGATAATGATTTTTTTACCAAGTCGGATGAGTATTACAGCCAGGGCATCACGCTGGATATGATACATCCTGCTATAAAAAAATTCCCCTTGACAAAATTATTATGGAAGCCATTTGCAACCACGCCACAGTATGGTATGGCATTTAATTTATTTGGCTACACTCCCACCAGCATTGCCAGCGATAGTATCCTATATGGCGACCGTCCTTTTAATGCCAACATATCTTTAAAAACATTTTTAATACAGGTTGATCCTGCAAAAAAACAACAAATAGCTACTGGCTTCAGCATTGGCATCATGGGGCCAAACGCATTGGGCTACCAGATACAGGATAATATTCATCGCTGGTTAAAAAATCCTTTGCCGCATGGCTGGCAATACCAGGTACAAAATGATGTGATTCTTAATTATCAAATGAATTACGAAAAACAATTATTGAGCGCAGGTGATCATTTTTTATTGAATGGCGCTGCAGAAGCAAGAGTTGGTACACTCAACGACAAACTCAGTGGCGGCTTTAATTTTTTGGCAGGCCGGTTTAATAAAAGATTTTTGCCCGTTTTGTATAAAAACAGAAAAGCTGAATATTATTTTTACGGGCAAAGCCGAATGAATGTAATTGGCTACGACGCCACAATGCAGGGCGGCGTTTTCAATCGTAAAAATCCCTACACCATTGCCGGCAGCGATATTACAAGGGTAACCTTCCAGGCCGATGCAGGCCTGATAGTGAATTTTAAAAAATTGTACCTCTCTTATACCCAATCTTTTCTTACCAAAGAATTCCGTACCGGCCATTACCATCGCTGGGGCGGTATAAGTGTTGGTTTTGCCTTGTAACCTGCGGATCGGGGCTTTAAGCGCCCGCCCTTATCATAAATCATAAATCAAACATCACAAATCCCTTTTATCTTTGCAGAAATTGAAGAGCATTGGAAATCAGTAACCGCAAAGCATACCACGAATATTTTTTTGAAGACAAATACATTGCCGGACTTGTATTGCAAGGCACCGAGATAAAAAGTTTACGTGCAGGAAAGGCCAGTTTTAATGACAGCTATTGTTTATTTGAGAATGGCGAGTTGTTTGTAAAAAGCCTGCATATCTCCGAATATTCTTTTGGTACGTACACCAACCACGAGCCTATGCAGGAAAGAAAATTGCTGTTGAACAAACGTGAACTGCGCAAATTAGAAACTAAAATAAAAGAGAAAGGTTATTCTATCATTCCTTTAAAAATATTTTTAACAGAGAAAGGTTTTTTTAAAATGGAAATAGGCCTGGGCAAAGGCAAAAAATTATACGATAAAAGAGAAACGATTAAAGAGCGGGAGAACGACAGGGATATTAAGCGGAAGTATGGAATTTGATAAGCCGCAGGGAGGAAAGCTGCTATTGAAAAACAAGACGGTTTAGAATAGAATGCATCTCCTTGAAGCTTGTAGCTTGAGTCTTGTTTCACTCAACATTCGCTCAAACTGATCGGTACGTTCACCGCCAGGCCGCCATCAGCAGTTTCTTTATATTTACTATTCATGTCAAGAGCTGTGTCCCACATGGTTTTAATTACCCCATCCAGGCTAACTTTAGCATAATCAGGTGTACTTTGCAAGGCCAGCTGAGAAGCAGTGATAGCTTTTATTGCACCCATGGTATTTCTTTCAATACAGGGAATTTGTACCAATCCGCCAATAGGATCGCAGGTTAAACCCAGGTGATGTTCCATAGCAATTTCGGCAGCCATTAAAGTCTGGCGTTGTGTACCACCCATACATTCAGTTAATGCTGCAGCAGCCATTGCACTACTTACACCAATTTCTGCCTGGCAGCCACCCATAGCAGCAGATATAGTGGCCCCTTTTTTAAAGATGCTCCCTACTTCGGCAGCAGTTAATAAAAACTGGATTATTTTTTCATTGCTGTTGCCATCACAAAAAGCCACGTAGTATTGCAGCACTGCCGGTATCACACCTGCGGCACCGTTAGTAGGCGCAGTAACAACCCTGCCAAAGCTGGCATTCTCTTCATTTACTGCCAACGCAAAACAGCTCACCCAATCTAAAATATATTTAAAATCACTTCCCCCCTGCCGTATTGTTGCCAGCCAGCTATTGTAATCAGTATAGCTGCGTCCATTCATTAATTTTTTATTCAATCCTGCGCCACGCCTTTTTACATTCAGTCCACCGGGCAACATCCCTTCGGTATGGCAGCCACGATAAATGCAGGCCGTCATCGTATTCCAGATATTCAGTACACCGGCTTTGGTATCTGCTTCTTTTCTCCAGCTGCTTTCATTTTCCAATACCACATCACTTACATTAAGCCCCGTCTTCATGCACCAGTGCAGCAACTCATCTGCAGTATTTACAGGAAAAGGAAGCACTACTTCATCAAGGGCATTACTATCTTCTCCTTCTTTTTTTACAAAACCACCGCCTACAGAATAATAAGTTTCTGCAAGGGTATCATCGTTATGAAATTTGGCTAAAAAAGTTAAAGCGTTGGGATGAAAAGGTAAACTTTCACTGAATAAAAATTCAATATCTTCTGCAGGGTCAAAATCAATTTCGTGTTTACCCGCCAGTAATATTTTTTTCATTACTTTAATATCCTCAATCTTGGCCGTGATATTATCTACATCAAACGTAACAGGATCATCACCACTTAAACCCAATTGCACCGCCACATCTGTACCATGGCCTACACCGGTTTTTGCCAGTGAGCCGTACAATAATACCTCGATACTCTTCACATCCTGCAAAATATTTTTTTGCTGTAAGGAATCGGTAAAACGTTGTGCAGCACGCCACGGCCCCAGTGTATGGCTGCTGGATGGACCAACACCTATTTTAAACATATCAAACACCGAAATAGCTTCGTGGCTCAATGATTATTATTTAGGTTGCTGAAAAATATTATTGCACATCTAATAACTGTATATAAAATATCAGGATTGAATTAGCAGGAATAGAACCTACTGCATTGCTGCCATAACCTAAAGATGGAGGAAGATATAAAGTGATGGAACCGCCCTTTTTAATCAGGGGAATACCTTTTTGCCAGCCGGTGATCAATCCGCCCAAAACAAAATTGACACCACTAAGGTTTTCATCAAACTTTGTTCCATTGGTTAAGTAGCCTGAATATCTTACTGTAACTGAAGAACAAACTCCCGGAGTAACAGAGCCGGTGCTGGGTGCCGTAATTTTATAATAGAATCCACTGGGATGCAATATAGCAGCAGGATCGTTGGCATTCACATAGGTCTGCAGCGTAGCCTGTTCAGAAGCAGGCGCCACCACGGTGGATTCCTTATACGGGCAACCAGTATCTTTCGACTTAACACAAGAACTCAGTAAAACAATCACGGCACTAAAAACTAATAATTTCTTTATCATATTTATACTTATTAAAAGGTTAAAGTTAAGAGATAATGGATGCCTGTAATGCTGCATCCTGCTCTTTTTTTTGTACACTTTTTAGTTCCTTGTACAATTGTTCATTATTCTCCCATTTATAATGCATACGAAAGTAAGAGAAAAAAAGAATTACAATAAACACGGCAACCAATGCTGCAATAATATCCCCGTTAGAAAGTTGCATAAATTTTGCCGACCATTCTGTGGTTGCTATTTCAGTTTGTTTATGCGATGCTGTGGTAAACCAGGAAGGAAAAAAGATCTTTACAATTCCAAAAAAAATAAGGATCGGCAGGCCAAACATAAATGCCATTGGTAAACCTGCTAAAAACTTATGGCGGAAAGTACTCTCTTTTTCACGTACTTTTTCCCAGTAAATAATGAAATTTTCCTCTTTTTCTGAAAGCATGCTGCAAAACTATAGCATTGTAGCTACAAGTTTGCCATATTTTAAATATCTTGTAGGTTAATTATCCTTTAACCATCTATAATGAAGATAGAACAACTGCTGGTACAGCATTTTTACATCACCAAACAGGTTACATTACAGGGCATCGGCACTTTCACCTTATCTCCCGATTTTGTTATGCCTGCCGAAACGGAGAAGGATATTGTACTGCCCGAAAATGCAGTGTCATTTCAATACAATCCAAAAGCAACAGAAGACGAATCGCTTATCAATTACATAGTACAACAAAGCCGCAAAATGAGGCCCCTGGCTTCTGCCGACCTGGAATCTTACCTGATGCTGGCCAGCCAGTTCTTAAATATTGGCAAGCCCCTGAAAATTGAAGGCATTGGTATGCTGGAAAAAAATCAGTTGGGAGAATACCAGTTTTCCCAGGGCCAGTATATTAATACCAGGGTAGAAGATGCCGAAGTAAAATTAAAAGAGAAGGCAGAAGAAAATGTTTCATTTGGTAATGAATCTAAACCGGCTGCCACTAATAAAAAACTGGTGGCCATTATAGCTGCCGTACTTATTGTTGGTGCTATTGGTTGGGCGGTATGGTATTTTTTAAGCAACAAAAAATCAGCTGCGCCTGTTGCGGAAAATACAACAGAACAGGTGCCCCCTCCTGTTACACCTGCAGCTGATACAACAAAAAAAGATACTACTGCATTGGTACAACATAAACCGGATAGCATTGCACCGGCAATTACTAATGCACCAGGTACATTTAAGGTAGTCATCAAAAAATATCCGTCCTTGTTATTAGCTCAGAACGCCTATAACAGGCTTACCAAATACGGATACAAACTTGAAGTATATACTGCTGATTCGGTAACTTATAAACTGGCAATGCCAATGGCCTTACCGCTTACCGATACCATTCATGCAAAAGATTCTGTAAGAATTTTATTCGGGGGCAAACCTTCTATTGACATTAAATGACGGGCTGATTTTTGCGGATGAAAAACAAGATACCCATACAATTAGCCGTTCTTTTCTGGGTAGTGGTTGCAGCTGATAGTATTGGCATCGCCGCAGGTATTTCAGCATTACATTTTATTACTAAACCTTTACTGGTGCCCATGTTGCTATTGTTATCGGGCACAGCAAAAACAACAGTACCACGAAAACATTTAGTACTGATTGGATTATTCTTCTCCTGGCTGGGCGATCTATTTTTATTATTTGAAAACACGTACAAGCTTTTTTTTATTTTTGGCCTGGTTTGTTTTTTAACCACACATATTTTTTACATCATTTATTTTTTAAAGATTGAACCTGCAGGCATGTCATTACTAAAAAAGCAGCCGCTGTTATTTTTATTGGTTATTGGATACGGCGTTTCGCTTGTATATTTTTTATACCCTCATTTAAAGGAATTAAAAATTCCGGTAATGGTGTACGCCGCTGTTATTTGTACCATGTTGCTTTGCAGCCTGCATATCTTTGTAAAAGTGAATGCCCCTGCCAACAGGTTATTTTTATCCGGTGCCGCATTTTTTGTACTCAGTGATTCACTGCTGGCAATAAATAAATTTTATCAACCCTTTGCTTATGCAGGTGTATGTATTATGCTTACCTATTGCGCTGCACAATTTTTTATAGTTACGGCATTTATTAAACAACAACCACATGACTAAAGCAGAATTACTGGCCGAATTAACCAACAATACTTATGTAATGCTTAAACCCTCTCCCATTGAAGGCGTTGGTGTATTTGCCATTACAGATATCCCCAAAGGCTGCAGGGATATGTTCAGCAAGCCCGGTACCGATGATGAATGGGTAACAGTGCCTAAAACAGAAGTAGACGCCCTGCCACCCCATGCCCAATTTATTGTAGGCAATTATTGTTTGTACGACGAAGACAATTATTTTATACCGGGAAACGGATTTAAAAAAATTGACCTCTCACTTTTTTTAAATCATGCTGATATTGCCAATATAATTTCGATAAACGATGGCGATTATTTTGAAGCCGTAAGAGATATAAAAGCCGGGGAAGAATTACTGGTGGATTACGGGGAGATAGTGGATTAGTTTTTTATGATCACGGAATACATCATTGCGCCATACACAGAATTTTGCCGTCCGGTTAATTCAATGTTTGAAAAACCCTGTTGCTGAAAAAGCTGTGTTAATTTACTAAAATTTACCGGGTAAGGTACCCATGGATTGGCTTTATCAGTATCATATTCTACAATAATAAGGCTGCCGTTTTCTTTTATCAATGTTTTTAGATGTGCAACAAAATTTTGCTGGTGGGCTACATAATGCAATGCATTCGCCATTAATATACCGTCGGGAGGAATAATAAATTTTGCAACCGTAAAATCCTGCTGCAATGTTTCAATGGTAACGCCATTAAAAACACCGCCTAATTTTTTTAAGCTGTTGCCGTTCTTGTCAATAGCTGTTATGGTACTTCCTGTTTTTATTATTGATGCCAGTGCTTTTGTAAATAAACCGGTACCGCAACCAAAATCAGCCCAGTGTTCCGCCTGGTTATTATTGATCGCTTTATGGTCAATTAATTTTATGGCTTCAGTTAACAGCATTTTTTTAAATTCATTTACCTTATCATCAGTACTTCAACAGAAGGATCTTTCCCATACATTTCCCAAAGTGCATCCAGGTCTTTACCCGTTAATTGCATCCAAATAGCATCGGTATAAGTATGTTTTCTTAATGCTGTATTTAATTTCGCCACAATACCGGGATGTATTTTTTTCTCCAGCCAATATAAGAACCTTGCTGTAATGCGGTAACTATTATCGTAATGTTGTGTGGGTTTAAAATCGGGCATACGCCATCCGGCACCGGCATTATCCACACCAAATTTATGGCGTGCAAAATCTGCAATACCTTCTGTAAGCCAACCTGGCCCGGAACGCTCTCCATAATTTTGAACAATATGCATTACCTCATGCGTTACCACATCCACATCACCGGGATGTTTCGTCATGTAAGCAGCACTGAACACTACTCTCCCATTATCCGTAGCCGCTACACCATGGTAAGCAGTATCAATAAAAAAGGTTACTTTTTTAAGCGTCCTGGTATTGTATTCTTTTGCCAGCTTTGGATACACTATAAAAAATACATCAATCAGCCTTTGTGTAAGCTGCGGCGAAAAGCTGCTGTCATTACCCGATACATACAACGTGTATTTACCGTGTTTGATAGTTTGTGCAGGCTGTGCAATCAGGTTATTGCAACAGAACAATATGGTCATTAAAAGAAGAGTACCGAAAGATGTTTTTTGCATGATCATGTGTGCAATTTTAAGTAACAAAAAAGTTGCAATATAAAGTATAAAAAATCCTTTTTCTTAAGCGCCCTGATGCCGCACTACAATTCCTGTATGGCAAGCCTCCGCTTCTTCTTTAATTGTTTAAAATGCGTAGGCGTTAACCCGGTAACTTTTTTAAACTGTGCCGATAAATGCGCCACGCTGCTGTAATGTAGTTTATCGGCTATTTGGGTAAGTGTATCTTCTCCAAAAATGATCAGTTCCTTTATACGTTCAATCTTCAGGGCAATTACATACTGTTCAATGGTAGTTGCTTCAACCTCCGAGAAAAAATTAGCCAGGTAAGAGTAACTGTAATTTAGTTTCTGGCTCAACAGATCAGAAAAGTTGATAATTTCTTTTTCATCCGTGTTATATACATAATCCACAATTACTTTTCTTATTTTTTCTATAAGTATGCCCTGTTTGCTTTCCAGTAATTCTAATCCTACCTTTTTTATTTTTTTATTCAGCAGCAGCTTCTCTTCTTCGCTCACTTCTTCTTTGGTTTCCACTTCCCCTAATTCAACTTTTACAGAGTGTATATCCATTTCTTCTAACGCTTCTTTTACTACTACTTTGCAGCTGAGGCAGGCCATATTTCTAATGTACAATTTCATCAATTATTGATTTAATGGTTAAGGTAAAGTGTAAACTAACACTTTCTTCGCTCTGTTCAATAACCAATCCAAAAAGAAAAATGATCACATTTTAACTAATCATTCTATAGCATAGCAAGCCGTTAACTGGTATCACCAAAAGTCAGGGCTTCCGGTAACAAAAATTCCTCTTACTTTTCAGTAAGAGGAATCAGTTTTAGTGAATCACAAAAGGATTATCTCCCCAGTAATCATCCCCTTGGCGGGACTTAAACAATTTTTTGAAATAACAATACAAATGCCTCAAACTTACTTTCATAGGTTCCTCCATTTTTAATTGTTAAACAATCAATGTATCAGTCAATTTAAAATTCCCTCTTACTTTTCAGCAAGAGGGAATTTAGTTATCCATTAATTCATTGTCATTTATTAATAACCGCCCATTCCGCCCATATCAGGAGCACCATGGCTATGAGGCGCTTCGTCTTTAGGTTTATCAGCAATTACACATTCTGTTGTTAACAACATACCTGCAATACTTGCTGCATTTTCCAATGCTACACGGCTAACTTTGGTTGGATCGATAACACCCGCTTTAAACAGGTTTTCGTATATTTCAGTTCTTGCATTAAAACCATAATCACCTTTACCTTCTTTAATTTTTTGTACCACGATAGAACCGTCGATACCTGCATTTGAAGTTAACGTACGGATAGGTTCTTCCAATGCACGGCGAACAATTGCCATACCGGTTTGCTCATCAGCTATCTGACCTTTTACCTTTGGTTCCAGGGCTTCAATAGCACGGATATAAGCAACACCACCACCTGGTACAATGCCTTCTTCAACAGCAGCACGTGTTGCATGTAATGCATCATCTACCCTGTCTTTCTTTTCTTTCATTTCTACTTCGGTAGCAGCACCTACATAAAGTACTGCAACACCACCGGCTAATTTTGCCAGGCGCTCCTGTAATTTTTCTTTATCGTAATCAGAAGTTGTATTTTCTACCTGTGCTTTAATTTGATTTACACGTGCAGTGATATCAGCTTTTTTACCTTTACCTCCAACGATAGTGGTATTGTCTTTATCAATTGTAATTGATGCAGCCTGACCTAAGAAAGTTAAGTCAGCAGCTTCCAGTTTATGGCCCAATTCTTCGCTAATAACTGTACCTGCTGTTAAGATGGCTATATCAGTCAGCATTTCTTTTCTTCTGTCGCCAAAGCCCGGTGCTTTTACCGCAGCTACTTTAATAGTACCACGTAATTTATTTACCACTAATGTTGCCAATGCTTCACCTTCCAGGTCTTCAGCAATAATTACCAAAGGACGGCCGCTTTGTGCAACTTTTTCCAGAATGCTAAGGATATCTTTCATTGCAGATATCTTCTTATCATATATTAAAATGTAAGGGCTTTGTAATTCAGCCTGCATTTTTTCGCTGTTAGTTACAAAGTAGGGAGAGATATATCCCCTGTCAAATTGCATACCTTCAACAATATCAACAGTGGTATCAGTTCCTTTTGCTTCCTCTACAGTAATCACACCCTCTTTACCCACTTTTACAAAAGCTTCAGCAATTAATTTACCGATGGTTTCGTCGTTGTTGGCAGAGATAGTAGCTACCTGCTGAATCTTTTTAGCATCATTGCCAACAGTCTGGCTCTGGCCTTTCAAATTTTCAACTACAATAGAAACAGCTTTATCAATACCACGTTTCAGGTCCATCGGGTTTGCACCTGCAGCAACCATTTTCAAACCTTCACTGATAATAGATTGTGCCAATACAGTTGCAGTAGTAGTACCATCACCTGCAATATCTGCAGTTTTAGAAGCTACTTCTTTCACCATCTGTGCGCCCATATTCTCAATAGGGTCTTCCAGTTCAATTTCTTTTGCAACAGTAACACCATCTTTGGTTACCTGTGGTGCACCAAATTTTTTCTCAATCACCACGTTGCGGCCCTTTGGACCAAGCGTTACTTTAACGGCATTGGCTAAAGTGTCAACGCCTTTCTTCATTTTATTTCTTGCTTCAATATCGAAGTATATCATTTTTGCCATTGTATAATAATTTTTAGATTTTATAAAATTGTACTAGCTTCAAGGGGAAAAGCTACAAGGATAAGTCTTTGCTTGTGGCTTGCAGCTGATTGCTCACCGCTGTTTTAAACTATTGCCAAAATATCACTCTCTCTCATGATCAGGTAATCCTGTCCTTCCACGCTGATCTCTGTACCTGCATATTTGCCATATAAAACAGTATCTCCAGCTTTTACAGTAACTGGTTCATCTTTTTTACCAGGGCCTGCAGCCAATACAACACCACGCTGTGGTTTTTCTTTTGCTGTATCAGGAATAATAATACCACCAGCAGATTTTTCTTCTGCAGCAGCTGGTTTCACAATCACCCTGTCGTGCAATGGGGTAATGCTTAACTTCTTAGTTGCCATAACTCTATTGTTTTTGATTTTGTTAAATAATTCGGTCGGCAAAGGTATGCTAATTCTATGCCATTCAAAATTTAAAGCAATGATGGCAGTTTTTCTATCAAATTGGGAATCAGGGATAAGGAATTGGCACAAATTCGGCAGTTTCAACCTGTGTGGGACACGAATTTTTGGCAGGCCCGCAAAAAGAATTGGCGCCCTGTGGGAAAGCAATTCATAAATCATCCATCATAATTCATAATTCATAGTTACCTTTGCCGCCACATTATTATGATCAGCAGAAGAAATATCAGGGTAAAAGTGATGCAAACACTTTATACTATCGACAGCATGAGCGGCGAAGTAAAGCCCGGCGAACCACTTGTAATCTTAAACAAAAAATTAGATCTCAGCCGCCATCTCTTTACCTACTTAACCTATTTTATTACAGAAGTAGCCCGCTACTCCGAAACTTCGGCCAAACACCGGGCATCCAAAAACCTGCCCAGCCAGGCCGATCTTACTGTAAATACCAAAATAGCAGGTAATGAGGTACTGTGGAAAATACTGGAACAACCCGGCTTTAACGCAGCAGTAAATGAGTTTAAATTAAAACACATTATTGACGGGGAGCTTTTAAAGAAGATATACCTGCAATTAGCAGCATCAGAAGAATATAAAGAATATATCGAAGTACAGGCAAGAGATAAAAAATCTGAAAAGGAAATTTTAGAATACATTTTCAGTACACTCCTTTTACCCAACGAAGATTTTATCAGCCACCTGGAAGAATATTTTATTAACTGGGATGATGATGCCGAAATGATGGAGCAGCTGGTATTAAACTTTTTACAAAAGCCCGCCAGCTACGATTTTGGCCCGATACTGAGTAAAGAAAAATTAGAATTTGCCAAAAGCCTTTTACAAACCACACTCGAAAAAAGTGAAGTTACTTTAGAACTCATCAAACCCAAATTAAAGAACTGGGATGCCGATCGTATTGCAGCATTGGACCTCATCATTTTGCAAATGGGTGTATGTGAATTTTTATTTTTTGAAACCATACCTACCAAGGTTACAATCAATGAATACATCGACCTGGCAAAAGAATACAGCACCGTGCAAAGCGGACAGTTTGTAAACGGCCTTTTAGACAATATCCATAAAGAATTAACGCAGGAAAATAAAATTCATAAGAAGAGCCACAAAAACAGCACCTTGTAAATATCTTTGAATAAACTTTTTATCAATGACAAAAAACATTTTATTCATCCTTGTTTCTGTTTCACTTTTTTCATGTGATATAAAAAGAAAGGATAAAATTTCTGACGACTCTAATCTTGACTCTGTACAAATGGTACAGAAAATGAAGGAAGATTCTGTAGAACTGGCTAAAAAAAGAGTGGAAGATTCTGCAAAAATGGCCGAACAAAAAAAGGCCCAGGACGAAGCTATGAAAAGCACTACTACTGTACAATTGATAGACAGCGTATATAATTTTGGAACAATTACCGATGGCGAAAAAGTAGAATACAGCTATCGTTTTAAAAATACCGGCAGCAACCCTCTAGTGATTTTTGAAGCGCACGCCAGTTGCGGTTGTACCGTACCGGAAAAACCCGAAAAACCTATACTTCCCGGCGAAACCGGTTTTTTAAAAGTGGTATTCAACAGCAGTGGTAAAAAAGACCATGTTGAAAAAGAGATCAATGTATCATCTAACGTAACTCCTGCCTTCCCGGTATTAAAATTAATGGGCGATATTAAACCAAAGCAATAAACTAATTAACCAATAACATAAATAACATGCAACTACTAAGTATTTTTTTAATGATGGATCCACAGGGAAAAGGCAGCAGCACCACCACTTTAGTAATGATGGGTGGCATGATTGCGGTGTTTTATTTTTTTATGATCCGTCCGCAGGCAAAAAAAGCAAAACAACAAAAAGCGTTTATTAACAACCTGCAAAAAGGCGACAAAATTGTTACCATTGCGGGTATACATGGTAAAGTAAATAAAGTAAATGACGATAACACTTTAGAAATGGAAGTGAGCCCCGGCAGTTACATTAAAATTGAACGCAGTGCTATCAGTATGGAATGGACCACCAACATTAATAAACCTGCTGCAGAAGCCAAAAAATAATTTATTTTAGATTTTAGACCTGCCTTCCGGCAGGCATATTTGCGATTTTAGATTTATGGTAGATTACGGTGTATTTCAAATCCGGAATCTGAGATCTGAAATCGCAAATACATTTAAGGGTATATGATAAAAGTTGGCATCACCGGGGGCATTGGCAGCGGTAAAAGTACCGTGGCTAAAGTATTTGAAGTGCTGGGTGTACCTGTGTATTATGCCGATGATGCAGGCAAACGCCTGATGAATGAAGATGAAGGGCTAAAGCAAAAAATTAAGCAGGCATTTGGCGAAGCTGCTTATGTAAACGGACAACTGGATAGAAAATACCTTGCTGGTATTGTTTTTAATAACCCTGCTCAACTGGCTTTACTCAATAGTTTTGTACATCCTGCAACAATTGCCGACGCTGAAAAATGGATGCAGCAACAAACCACTCCTTACGCTATAAAAGAAGCCGCCATTATTTTTGAAAGCGGCGCACAGGAACACCTGGATTATGTAATTGGCGTTTACACCCCCGCCCCCCTGCGCATACAACGTACAATGCAACGAGATGGCATTTCCCGTGATGAAGTAATTGCAAGAATGAATAAGCAAATTGATGAAACCATTAAAATGCGGCTCTGCGATTTTGTTATACAAAATGATGAGCAGGAATTAGTGATTCCACAGGTAATGGCGTTGCATCAAAAATTATCTTCTCTTTAAATACAATTACCCTCAACAGGGTATCTGCCGGCATAACTTTTCCTTTACATTTACAAAAATCAAATTATGATACAAAGATTTGTATTGGGAATATTTGCAGTTATATTTTGTCATGTAAACGCTCCGGCACAACAAACTACCGGTAAACTCATTCCTTACCAGGTGCAGAATTATGCAAACTGGGATGTAAATAAACTCTGGGGTTATAAAGATGAACAATTCAATATTGTAATTCAGCCTGTTAACGAACAAATGAATTTGTTTGAAAACGGGTACGTGGTATTGAAGAAAAATAAACGTTTTGGTTTAATGGATGCAAAGGGTAATGTGATCATAGAACCAATCTACATCTCCTGCAGTAATGTTGAAAATGATTATGTAGCAGTAGCTGATCCTGTTAGCTTTGAAAATTATGTGATCAATATCAAAACAAAAAAAACAATTAAAGGCGGAGGGATAAAAACCACACAGAAAGTTGCTGTATCAGGAATACCGGGCATTTTTTTATACTCCCTTAACAGCAGTACAGGGCTGCTGAATGAAAATATACGCTATGGTCTATCAAAAGAAAATGGAGAATCTATTCTCCCCATCATTTATAAATCGATTTATAAAACAGAGGAAGGAATTTTAAAAATAGTAGATGCAAACGATAAAACCGGCTTTATTAATGCAGGCGGAAAATGGGTACTGGAGCCAAAGTATAATGGTATAGGACGATTTAATGATGGGCTGGCATTTGTAAAAATAAATGCAAAATATGGCTACATTAATATGTCCGGAAAAGAAATTGTAACTCCCCAATTTGACGATGCTAATGATTTTGAAAACGGTTATGCTGTTGTAAAAACAGGCGCTGAAAACTTTTTAATTGATACCAAAGGAAATACTTTATTTAAAGGAAAAGGATTTAAGAAAGCCAATGCTGTTGCCAATAATTTATTCATAATAAAAAACAGCAACGATTCTGTTTATATCATAGACAAAGAGGGGGTGGCATTAAATAAAAAGGCTGCAGATTACATCAGTACTATTGATGGCAGTAATTTTGTAATGGGCATCGGGCCAAGGGCCTTTTACCGAAGCGGAGATACAGTAAAAGGAATTGGTATTAAAGATATCAGAAGCATCAGTAAAATAGGTAACAGCAATTATATCATAAATGCAAAGATCACCGAGGAAAAAGAGAGTCATACTATTACCGACAAATATTTAAAACCAGTTATCAACCAGGATAAGGTTTTTTCCTATTCGCATGATATGAAGCTGAGTCTTATATACCGTTATATCTATCTCAACAATAGTTATACAACAGTATTGATCAGCTACCTTAACGCCGTCGGAAAAGAATATTCCGATATTACCAGGTGACCGCCACTGTAGTGATCGGTGCATTCACCGGCCACAACTAACCACCATCATTCTTTTACTCCCCATTCTTTTGTAACTTACCTGCATGAAAATTTTTTCTGCAGCACAAATAAAAAAATGGGATGCATTTACCGTTGCCAGCGAGCCGGTTGCTGCAATAGATTTAATGGAAAGGGCAGCATCAAAATGCTGTGAATGGCTTACAACACAAGACTATTGTCAAAAAAAGCTGCATATTTTCTGCGGCAAGGGTAATAATGGCGGTGATGGTTTAGCCATTGCCCGGATGCTAATTAAAAAATCATATACCGTTACGGTGTACATTCTTGAATTCGGGAATATCGGCACTGCAGATTTTCAAACTAATTTAACCCGGTTACATGAATGCAGCGCCGGTATTCATTTTATACAGTCAGCAGAATTCTTTCCGGTAATAAACAATAATGATATCATTATCGACGCCCTGTTTGGCACAGGTTTAAACAAACCACTGGAAGGCATAAGCGCTGCATTGGTCAATCATATTAATCAATACCAGGCAGAAATTATTGCTATCGACCTGCCGAGCGGTTTATCTGCAGATAGCTCATCAAAAAACAACACCGTTATAAAAGCCACACATACCCTCTCCTTTCAAAATTATAAACTGGCATTTTTATTACCGGAGAACGAAATTTATTGCGGTACCATTCACCTGCTCAATATAGGCCTGCACAAAAAATTTGAAATGGAAGAAGCTGCTGCTTTTGAAATATCCGATAAGCCACTCATCAGATCTATGTACAAGCCGCGCCATAATTTTTCTCACAAAGGTAATTTTGGCCATGCCGCATTACTATGCGGTAGCCTGGGGATGATGGGTGCAGCAGTATTAAGTGCCAAAGCATGTTTAAGAAGCGGCGCCGGTAAATTAACCTGCTTCACTCCAAAATGTGGTGATGAAATATTGCAAACCACAATTCCCGAAGCAATGTGCCGCATTGCCGGTGAAGACCATATTACAGCGACAAATAAAATGGAAACCTATAATGCGGTAGGCGTTGGCCCGGGTATTGGAATGTTTGAAAGCCATGGCCTGCTTTTAAAAGAAATTTTTACTACCGTAAGCAAACCAATGCTCATTGATGCCGATGCATTAAATACTATTGCGGCTGATAAAACTTTGCTGGATATAATTCCCCCCAATTCAATCTTAACACCACACCCTAAAGAATTTGAAAAACTCTTTGGCACTACCAACAATAATTTTGAACGTTTGCATCTGGCTTTGCAAAAATCGAAGCAGTACAATATCTGCATAATATTAAAAGGGCATTTTTCATTTATCAGCACACCAGAAGGAAAAGGCTTTTTCAACAGTACTGGCAATGCCGGTATGGCAACTGCCGGCAGCGGTGATGTGCTCAGCGGCATTATCACCGGTTTACTGGCGCAGGGCTACACCTCTTCGCAGGCCTGCCTGTTAGGTACATACTTACACGGCCTGGCCGGCGACTTTGCGGCAGCTGCATTATCGCAGGAAGCCATGATTGCCGGGGATATTACGGCACACCTTGGAGAGGCCTTTAAAGCCTTGCTTTAAAACACAATAAACAGGTATTTTTCAGGGCCTGATTTATTGACAAAATTTGCCTTAAAGCTTTATCAGGCCTCACTCCGGCAATAAACCCAACCAATATGCCTGTTTTTGAACCAATTCCCCTATTTTTGCCGTCCAAATTTCAGAACAACTACTATGGATAATTTGATCTACGCCGTTCCGGCAATGGGTGTTTTAGGATTGCTTTACACCTTATGGAAATTCAACTGGGTTAGTAAACAAGATGCAGGTAACGACCGCATGAAAGAAATCAGCACTTATATTGCTGAAGGTGCCATGGCTTTTTTAAAAGCTGAATGGAAAGTTTTGGGCTATTTCGTTGTAATTGTGGGCATATTACTGGCTGTTATGGCTGGTGCTAATCCGCACAGTCACTGGAGTATTGCCATTGCCTTCGTGCTTGGTGCTGTTTTAAGTGCTACCGCAGGTTATATCGGTATGAAAGCCGCTACCAAGGCTAATGTACGCACGGCGCAGGCTGCACGTACCAGTCTTGCAAAAGCATTGAACGTATCATTTACAGGCGGTGCCGTAATGGGCGTTGGTGTTGCAGGCCTGGCTGTACTGGGATTAGGTGGTTTATACATTGTATTAAAACACTTTTTTGCTCCTGCAGCAACTATCGATTCTGAAGAAATGGTAAGGACTATAGAGGTACTCACCGGCTTTTCTTTAGGTGCAGAGTCTATTGCATTATTTGCCCGTGTGGGTGGTGGTATCTATACAAAAGCTGCCGATGTGGGTGCCGATTTAGTTGGTAAAGTAGAAGCTGGTATTCCTGAAGATGATCCACGCAACCCTGCAACAATTGCAGATAATGTGGGTGATAACGTGGGTGACGTTGCCGGTATGGGTGCCGATCTTTTCGGTTCTTACGTGGCAACAGTTTTAGCAACCATCGTATTAGGTCAGCAAACTACAATCGTAGGCGGTACCGATATCCTGGGCGGCTTCTCCCCTATCATTTTACCAATGGTTATTGCCGGTGTAGGTATTATATTTTCAATCATCGGTACTTTGTTTGTTCGCATCAGCGAAACAGCCGGCATTAATACTGCTACTGTACAAAAAGCATTGAACATGGGTAACTGGGGTTCAATGATACTGACGGCTATTGCTGCAGCATTTTTAGTGAACTGGTTATTACCCGAACATATGATTTTACGTGGCGTACCTTTCACCAAATGGGGTGTAATGGGTGCCATTGCTGTAGGATTGGCCGTGGGTGCTTTAATGAGTATCATCACTGAATACTACACTGCTATGGGCAAACGTCCGGTATTATCTATCATCCGTCAATCATCTACCGGCCATGCTACCAACGTAATTGGCGGGTTAGCGGTAGGTATGGAATCTACCTTCTTGCCAATACTGGTTTTAGCCGGTGGTATCTGGGGCAGTTACGAATGTGCCGGATTATACGGTGTGGCTATTGCTGCTGCCGGTATGATGGCTACTACTGCTATGCAATTGGCTATTGATGCATTCGGACCAATTGCTGATAACGCCGGTGGTATTGCCGAAATGAGTGAATTACCAGGCGATGTGCGTGAAAAAACTGACGTGCTGGATGCTGTAGGTAACACTACAGCCGCCAGTGGTAAAGGTTTTGCCATTGCTTCTGCCGCTTTAACTGCACTGGCTTTATTTGCAGCCTTTGTTGGTGTGGCTGGCATCAGTGGTATTGATATTTACAAAGCAAATGTATTGGCCTGCTTATTTGTAGGGGCCATGATTCCTTTTATATTCTCTTCACTGGCTATCCGTGCGGTAGGCGAAGCGGCAATGGCAATGGTGGAAGAAGTACGCAGGCAGTTCCGTACCATTCCTGGTATCATGGAAGGTACAGGCAAACCTGAATACGACAAATGTGTGGCTATTTCTACCCAGGCTTCTCTTAAAAAAATGATGTTGCCGGGTGCTATTGCTATCGTCTCCCCGTTAATCATTGGCTTTATGCCGGGCCTTGGTGCCGAAGCATTGGGCGGCTTTTTGGCTGGTGCAACGGTTAGCGGTGTACTAATGGGTATGTTCCAGAACAATGCCGGTGGTGCATGGGATAATGCAAAAAAATCTTTTGAAAAAGGGGTGGAAATAAACGGCGAAATGTTCTATAAAAAATCTGATCCGCACAAAGCTTCTGTAACCGGTGATACTGTAGGTGATCCGTTTAAAGATACTTCAGGTCCGTCAATGAACATCCTGATCAAATTAATGAGTATAGTTTCTTTAGTAATTGCACCTACCCTTGCAACCATTCACGGCAAAGCTTCATCTAAAGAAAGCGGGAAGGAAGTGATCAGGGAAATGCTGGTTACAAAAAATGACAGTACCAACACAATGAGCGTAACCGTTAGTTCAGATAAAGAGGTGATGAATACCGCAACTGGTAAATTAGTTGATGCCTTGGCTACCGATAATTTGTTGAAGAAAGACAACTATACACTATCTGTAAAAAAAGGAAAGATTGCTATTGATGGTACAGAACTTAAAGAAGATGCAGCGGCTAAATACCAGCCATTGATTGAAGCTTTAGGTGGTGCAGATATCGAACTAAAAAACAGCCAGCAATAAAACTTTACGAAGTTTTCAAAAATATCTAATCAGAACCATTATAACCAAGAAGTCCGGATGTTTCCACATCGGGGCTTTTTTATTTGTAGCCACGGATTACACAGATTTTCACCGATTTTTTGTGTCGAGTAAAATATTAATCTTTACGTCTTTTTATTTCCTGTAGTTTCTTGTATTTAATCCGTGCAAATCTGTGCAATCCGTGGCAAAACCATTCTGGCGCCAGCCAGGATCAAAAATCCTCCCATCCCCGGTATCCACATCCTATTGTTAATTGTTAACAAAAATTACATGAACGGATTTGGCAATTACGACTAAAGTCGTATTTTGCATTACGAAAACAATCGTATTATGACATTAATTAAAAACCTGAAACCTACCGAGAGTGAACTGGAAATACTGCAGGTTTTGTGGAATGAGAAAGCTGCAACGGTGCGTACAGTGCATGAAGAATTGAGTAAGACCAAAGACAGTGGCTACACCACCACCCTTAAACTAATGCAGATTATGTTTGAAAAGGGCCTTGTTACCCGTGATGACAGCAGTAAAACACATATTTACCAGCCTGCCGTTAGCAGGGAAAAAACGCAATCGCAGTTTTTAAATAAGATGATCGATACTTTATTTGCAGGCTCATCAGCCAACCTGGTACTACAGGCTTTAGGCGGCCATGATGCCAGCAATGAAGAACTGGAAAAGATCCAGGCACTTATTGATCAGCTGAAGAAAGACAATAAATAAAACCATCAACCAAAAACTAATTAACTCAAAACATGTCGCATCTCTCCTACAGTTTCTGCATGAGTATGTTGCACAGCCTGTGGCAGGCCGGGTTATTATTATTGGCTTATTTATTATCCGAAAAAATTTTTCAGCACAAAACTTCTCCGCTTCAAAAACGTAACTGGTTATTTGTATTACTGGTGGCCCAGCTGAGTTTTTTTGTGATCACTTTTTTCATTTACTTTTTAAACATAGAGAACACTGTTACTGAAAACCTTTTGGGCAATACGGTAACAGGAATTTTATCTGCTGACAGTGTTACGCTTTTCACCCCCTGGTTATTTACTTTCTATCTTGTGGCCATCAGCTACAAAATGATAAAAGCATTGTATCAATGGATACACTTTAAAAAACTGCATCTTGCCGGCTTACAAAAGCCTGCTATCGATCTTAAATTATTTACCATAGCAAAGGCCAATCATTTTGGCATCAAAAGAAAAGTGCAGCTATGGCTGAGCAGTACCATAAATGCGCCGGTTACTTTTGGATTTTTTAAACCCATTATAGTTTTACCCGTTGCATTGGTTAACCAGTTGAGCATGCGGCAGGCCGAAACGCTGATTCTGCACGAGTTGACACATATCAAAGCAAATGACTTCCTGCTAAACTGGGCTTTAATTATTCTTGAAAATATCTTCTTCTTCAATCCATTTATTATAACGCTGTGTAAAAAAATACGTTTGGAAAGGGAAAAGTATTGCGACAGCAACGTGATTGCTTTTGCCTACTCTCCCATTCTTTATGCAGAAACATTATTGCAGGTACAACAGGCACAGCAATTTATACCGCAATACCAGCTGGCTGCTGTAACCGGTAAAAAACAATTGCTGCAACGCATCCGTTTTTTTACCAACAATAACAATTTTACTGCCCGTAAAAACAACAGCTTTATTTTTCCTTTGCTGAGTTTTTTATTGCTTACCGTTTTTGTTACTACATTCTTTTTTCAATATCATCTTACAGCAGTATCAAAACCAGCGCTGGTAAATATTACAGCTCCATTGTATAATAATGTAAATGACGAGGCAACACCCGCTTTTGTTTCCAACATTATTGAAAACCTGAACGATGAAAACCTGCAAAAAATTCAAGCGGTGGTAGAAAAACAAAAACCAATGATTGAAAAGCAGCTTAAAAAACTGCAGCCACTCATTAAATCCGTTCAGGAAAAAGCCGAAGCATTTGCACAACAATTTGACGATCTGAATGTAACACCAGTTGCATTCACAGATAGTATACCTACAAAACAAATTATAGTTAAGGAAGAACAATCAGGTTCTAAAAATTCAGTTGTAAAAGTGTATACCGTTTCATTCATTAACGGCCAATGGGTAATTGTTCCCGAATGGATGCTTGCTGCTAAAGAAATACCTTCCGACTCATTACTGCTTCCTGTAATGGCAGACTCAGCAGTTATTAAGGAATAATAAGTAATACTTTAATTTACTTCCTGTTCTCCAATAACATTTAATGCGAAGCCCGAAAGCTGACCCTGCTACAACACAACCTCAGCAAAAACCGAAAAGCAGCATATTATGCGTTTCCATTGATCGTTGAGCATTGAACATTTGTATCTTCCCTCTATAACATTCCTATATTTCAATCCACCCTGATTATTTCACTATTGTAACATACCCTGTAACCGGCGCTCTTCCATTGCCGGGTTCAATAATATAATAATAAGTATCAAATGGCAATGGCTTACCATTCAGTTTACCATCCCAGGGTATTTTATATCCCTTCGATTCAAATACCAGTTGCCCTGTTCTTGTAAATACCTGTACTTTATTATCAGGATAGGTATCCAGGTACTGTATCATCCAGGTTTCATTGATACCATCACCATTAGGTGTAAATGTATTAGGAACCTTTGGTGCTTTTAACACCTTTACAAACATATCATCAGATCTTTTACAGCCGCCCCTTGCGGTAACCGTTAGCCTGTAGGTAATATCATCCTGCATATTACTGGCCACAGGAGACTCCATTGTTGTGCTGTTTAAATAGGTAGCCGGGCTCCATAAGTATTGCAGGTCATTACCGGTAACAACAGGCTGAATAGTAATGGCTCCGCCCTGCAACACCCACCTGTCGGGCCCTGCATCAACTACCGGGTACGGGTGTACTGTAAACTGCTGCGTAAGTGTATCACTGTTGCACCCCCTGCTGTTTACAATAAATAAGGATACGTTATAGGTTTTTGCTGAACTGTACAAATGAGGTTCCAAAGCCAGGTTACCTAAGCTGCCATCGCCAAAATTCCAGTTCCATTTTACTACCGAACCGTCCAGCCCGTTGGTGACATCCCTGAAAACCACAATATCCCCAATACACACTTCCGGCTTGCTGAAATCGAAAGCGGCTTTTGGCTGCGGATGAATAAAATTAATTGGATGTGTAACCGTATTAACACAATTATTGCCACTGGTTACTTTTAATTGCACGGTGTAAGGCCCTGTTCCGGTATAAATATGCGGCGGCGGTGTTTTAGCAACAGATGTGGTCAGGTCTCCAAGATCCCAGGCATACATAAATTGAATTTCAGATCCATCAGCAATAGTAGATGTGTTTTTAAAGGAGACAGCCGCATCAGGTAAACAAACACTCGTTTCATTGAAAGTAAAATCAGCTTTCGGTATCGGGCTGATATACACCTGCTGCGCCGTTGCGGCACTCTTACATCCATATGCAGAGGTATTGTACATTGTAACCGTATAAGTGTTCCAGCCGGGGAAAGCATGTGTGAAGGTGCTGCCCGGTGCATGTGTTTCCAAAGGAGAACCATCTCCAAAATTCCAGGTGCTGTTGGCCAATACTACTCCTGCTGGTGCAGTTGAAATTTCTTTAAAGGTTGCGGGAGTACCTTCGCACACAGGGCCAACAAAAATAAATTTAGCGCTAGCTGTATCCGGCACTTTAATATTTTGCCTTATGCTATCCACACAACCTGCCGCTGAAGAAGTAAAAGTATATTTAATAGAATGTGTACCAATACCTGCAATAACCGGATTGAACAATCCGGTCGGGCTGACTCCCGGTCCCGAATACACGCCATTGCCCGGTACGCCACCAATCTCACTGCCCTGTGTTATCTGGTATGGCGCAGCATCATAACAAATATCAGGCATTGCCGTAAACTGTACTTTAGGTGCGGCATTAACAGTTATTGTGGCTAATTTATCATTTACGCAAACACCACCGGAATAAGCCCTGTAGCGTATCTGGTAGGTTTTGGTAACCTGCGAATTGGGCAGGTATAAATGTTTATATACTTTTCCTGTAAAAGGTACATTATCTGTTTGCGGCGGACCTGCGGGAAAATTCAGGTTATCCCAGTAAATTTCCACCTTGGTAATACTACCGGGGAATACGGTTGATGCTTCCACAATAGCTACCGAATCATTGGCACATAATGCAGCGGCGTTGGTAACTGTAAAATTAGCCTGCGGGAAACTACCATTCACAATCAGCGTTTGATTCAAAGTGTCTTTACAACCTGTGGTGCTGGTAGCAATCAACTGAATATTGTACGGCCCTACTGCAGTATAACTATGCGTGGGGTTTTGTAAATTTGAGGTATTAGGATTGGGAACGGTAGCATTGGGATCGCCAAAATTCCATTGCCATGCACTGATGGTGGCAGGCAATGCCACTTTGCTGGTATCTAAAAATTGTGCATAGGTATCACTCAAACAAACTTCGGGTGTAATAAAGCCTGCTAGCGGCCTTGCATTTATAACCACCTGTTTAATAATATTATTTACGCAACCTTTGCTGCTGGTAACAGTAAGCTTTACACTATAAGTACCTGCCACAGCAAAAGTATGCACGGGGTTTTGCTGGTTACTCACCGGTGATGCATCGCCAAAATCCCACTGCCAGGTACTTAAACTGCCTGCATTGGCAACGGAAGCATCTGTAAAACTGATCACCCTGGTTTCGCAGCCGGGTGCGTTGTAAGTATAATTTGCCGTAGGCAAAGGATTAATGGTTACTGTTAACACTGCCGTATCGCTGTAACAGCTCACATTGGTCTTTACCCAATGCCTGATGGTTTTTACTCCGGCAGTTGCATACACATGCGTCGGGTTTTGCGTATTATCTACTGGGGAGCCGTCACCAAAATCCCAGTACCATTGCGTTATCGTGTTACCGCTGCCGGTACTATTATCTGTAAAAGCAGTGATATCATTTAAGCAATTCTCAGGGTTTACAGTAAAACCTGCAATGGCCTGGTTGTAAATATTGGATAACACTTTTGTTACACTATCCACACAGCCCGCCGCACTGGTGGTAATTAATTTTATATTGTACGGTCCCACATTGTTATAATAATGCGCCGGGTTAGGTAAAACAGAAGTATTATTTGGTCCGCTTGGCGGGTCACCAAAATTCCACAGGTAACCAAAGCCACCTGTTGCATCTGCAATGGTACTGGTACTTATAAAATGCGCCGAATCCCAGGGCAGGCACACTCCTGCTGGTAAGCTAAAGTTGGAAACAGGATTAGGATGCACTTTAAATGTTTTTACAAATGGAAGACTTTTGCACCCCGTATTGGTTTCTACAATTAAACTATCGGTAATAGCCGGGTTCCATGGCGTATAAATGTGTGTGGTATCGCTGTTATTAGTTCTTACAACACTAAACCCATCTCCAAAATCCCAATACCATTTTACAATATTACCCGGGGCAACCAATACTGAAGTATCACTGAAAGTAATGGGTTTGCCTTCGCATACGGGGCCCGACATGCCGAATTTTGCAGTGGGTACATTGGTAATGGCTATCGTTCTTGAAACGGTATCACTTAAACAACCCACATTACTTACTACTGCATATCTTATTGTATAAGTACCTGCGGCAGCATATAAATGTTTAGGACTTTTCAACGTACTGAAATTACCATCCCCAAAATCCCACCACCATTTATACGAGTAGGTACCTGCAGGATAAGATGTGGTGTCAGTTACAGTAATACTATCATTTACACAGCCATTATTAAGTGCTTTAAATCCTAAAACCGGGGGGTCATACACATACAGATCCCTGTCGATAATTACAGAATTACCGCAGCCCTCACTGGTAACTGTACCCGCAGTAATTGTTATAGGATAAACCCCCGCAGGGCTAAAAGTATGCGTATGATTTAATTTGTACCGCCAAACCTGGGTACTTCCAATTAAATAAGTAGAATCGGAAGTGAGCGGTGCGTTAATAGTGTCATTATGCGTTCCGAAAAAACCATGATAGTCCCATATCAGTGATGTCAGTGAATCCGGATGCTTAGGTAAGGTAACAGAAAAATAAAATGGTGTACCGGTACATGCGGTAACATTAGTGCTGATACTTAAAGGGTTGATTGGGGTAATAAAGGTCAGCAGATCTTTAATATTTGTTCCTCCATTATATCCATAAGATTCGGCAGGCCCATATCCGTATGCCGTAATATTAAATCCTGAATCTGATGATACAATATGTTGTCCGCTGGATACACTTTGCTGCAGGTAAACGTAACCGGGCTTTTGAGGGTGTACCACAAAAGGGCTGGATGGTATTGCGCCATCTATTCTGAAAGAACTAATTGCTGTACCGGAGTTTGGCAGCACAACGTTCAGGTAATGAAAACCGATATTAAAATTTTGAGTGGAATATAAAATAACCCTGCTGATATTCTGTTCAACAGAACTCAGGTAAATCATTTCAGGATCGCCGTCTCCTGATCCTCCGCATTCATTTTGTGAGGAAATATATTGTGCTACCGTAATGGGCTTATCTCCTTCAATTAAATTGGGTGTCCTGTTTTTGATCTGGTAATAAAAATTTCCGATAAGCCCGCTCTGAACAACACCATTTACCTTTACAATTGTAGTTGGATCAGACACACAAATTCTGTAATAATTACTATCATATTGTAAGGTTGGTACTGTAAGAAATTGTTTACCCCAGGCAGCTTTGGGAAACGCCTGCGCCATATAATTATCAGAAGTGGCGCCATTACCGGTATTAGGGCACTTGATACTCAATTTTCCTGCCCCGGAAAAAACAGCTATTTTTTTACAATTACCCGTGCCACTTGCAATACTTTTAACTTTAGAACCGGTAAGGTCTACACCGTTATTTCCCGATACAGTTCCCATTACATTGTACACCTGCCCTTGTGTAAGATTAACGGTATGTGTGGTATTGGCTGCCCAACCACCTGTTGTTGCAGCGGTAGGAGTAATTTCAACAGACGTGGTACCGGTATCGCAGGCAATTACATAAAAGAAACAATTCGCATTGTTAGCATTTGATCGTTGCTCAAAATTTATAGAATAATATTCTTTACCCAATGTATTGGTCGGGAACAAAACGGTTGCTCCGGATACACTTTGGTCGTAAATATGAGCATAGGCAACAACTGGCTTTGTTGCTACAATATGTATTCCTTTATTGCTCAACCCTTCAGCAAACAACCTGCAATCCTGTGCGCCTGATTTTGGAATAGTTGCTGTTTGATAAATTGTATTTGCAGGAATATTATAAGTAGCCGTATAGCCATTGCCGGGACAAGATACAGTAACTGTTGTAGCCGAGTCTGTTGCTATATATAATACCATCTGGTAATTACCCCCGGTATTAATTCCGTTCAGGCCCATAGATACATGAAAACCATAACCCACCCAAAAATCCTTCCCTTTATTCGTAAAATCCTGGCCATAACCAATAATGGAAATAATTGAAACAATCAGCAGCAGTAAAAATTTTCTCATGTGTTTGGTATAACAAGCGGTGCAAAAACAAATAAACTAATCCGTTAACCGGATGCTTTTTTTGAGGGGAACGTTGGTTAAAAGAAAAATTAATTTTCCTGGTTTAGCATAGCAAGTTGCTGGCATAAATATACATAAAAAAAAGAAAAGCCCCAATGACGGGGCCCTTAAATTAAGCTGTGCAAGAAAAAATATTTTTGAATATTACATGAAACTGTAATAAAGAATAACCCATTAAAAATAATTAAAACCTTAATAACACCTCGGGCATTTCTGGCTGTACTTATTGCCAATAATAAAGCCCAGCATGATCTCATGCGTATTATTGGTATAGCTTCTTAACCTTGATGAAGTAGCTACTTCATAAGAATAACTCACATTAAAAGTATTGGATACATTAATGCCGGCTAATGCAGAATAGCCTGATATCAGGTCAGAAAAACGATAGCCACCGCCTACCCACACCAGGTCCTGGTACTGAAATTTTACATTAGCATGCAAACCCGCCAGTTGCGGTTGCCAGTATTGAAACATTACCGATGGCATCATCATCACATCATCTGTTAATGAAAAACGATAACCCGCTGTCGCAAAATAATTAGGCGTATAAGAAACACCATACTTATCATTGGTAACAAACTTTGCTTTGCCCGGTATAATATTCAATACCGATATGCCCACAAAGTATTGTGCCGAATACAACCACAACCCTGCTCCTATTTCAGGTTTTATTTTCTTTAATTCACCGGTACTGATACCGATAGCAGGATCATTTGGGTCAAGATTGGCCCATTCAATTTTAGAACGGTCCAGGTTAACACTATTTACGCCAATATTAAAACCGGCCGATAAGGTAGTTCTTACACTTAAAGGTTTGTGATAGGCGTAAGTACCGGTTATAGACCAGCGGTTAATATAACCGGCTTTATCATTCATTGCCACAACACCAATACCATGATGAGGATCTGGTGGTGTATACTCTTCCCATAATCTTTTACCCCTTGGGTTTTCACCCGGCACCTGGAAGGATGTGGCACTGGTACGCAGGTCTTCTTTGCCAATAGGCGCATGAAAACTGAAGTATGTGGTAACAGGTGCTCCGTTGATGCCCGTCCATTGGTTGCGGCTGCTTAATTTTATATCCGCATAATTCTCAATACCGGCTACAGCAGGATTAAGGATATAATTATTTAAAATGTACTGCGTATAAAAGGGTTTTGCCTGTGCAGATGCTATCACACTACATATACAACCTGCTGCAATTAATATAATTTTTTTCATGGTTCAGCTTTTCGCTTCTTATCGGTTATAGCAATCGGTTTTCAACATTTTTATTTCAATAAGACAAAGAGTATAAAGCCATAGCTGCAAAGTACTATTGCAGCTATGGCATATTTTATTTTATAATAGTTACATAACCGGTCATCGGAGGTCTTCCGTTACCTGGTTCAATAATATAATAATAAGTATCAAATGGCAATGGTTTACCGTTAAGCTTACCATTCCATGGTGTTTTGTAACCCTTCGATTCAAATACCAGCTGGCCGGTTCTTGTAAACACCTGTACTTTACAATTAGGATAAGTATCCAGGTAATCGATCAGCCAGGTTTCATTGATACCATCGCCATTTGGTGTAAAGGTATTGGGCACTTTGGGTGCTTTTAATACTTTGATAAACACATTGTCTGACGGCGCTGTACATCCTCCTGTTCCGGTAACAGTTAAGGTATAGGTAATATCATTAAGAATAACATTGGCGGTTGGTGTAGCATCGGTAGTACTGCTTAGATAAGTTGCAGGGCTCCACAAATATTGCAGGCCTGTACCCGTAACTACTGGTTGCATCGTGTAAGAACCACCTTCCAATACCACCGCATCCGGCCCCGCATTTACTGTAGGATAAGGATTTACCCTGAACTGCTGCGTTTGTACGGTACTGGTACAACCCTGGCTGTTAACTATGTACAATTCTATATTGTAGGTTTGAGCCGTGGTGTAGGTATGTTGTACCTGCTGAGTGGTAGCAAAAGTACCATCACCAAAGCCCCAATGCCATTGTATCACACTACCATCAAGGCCGTTGGTTTTATCAGTAACGATCACATTATCGCCAATACAAACTTCTGCTTTATTAAGATCAAATGCAGCTATAGGTTGCGGATGTATAAAATTAACATCATGAGTAATGGTTTGCGAACAGGCTCCGTTAGTACCCGTTGCACCAATTACTGTAAGCTTTACAGTGTATGGCCCTACACCGGTATAAATATGTGCAGGTGGAATTTTAGCTGTTGAGGTATTTAAAGCACCACTTGCCGGGTCTCCGAAATCCCATAAATAAGTGATACCGGAATTATCAGCAATAGAAGATGTATTGGTAAATGATACCGCAGCATTTGGCAAACACACACTGCTTTGTACAAAACCAAATACCGCCGTTGGTATCGGGTTTACACGTACCGGTGTAACCAGGTTAGTGCTCTTACAACCATAAGCCGAAGTATTGAACATGGTTACATTATAACTGCCCCATGTGGGAAAGTTATGTGTAAATGTACTACCCGGTGCATGTTGTTCAATTGGCGAACCATCTCCAAAATTCCAGGTGGTATTATTTAGGGTTACTCCCGCAGGTGCAGTTGACTCTTCTTTAAAGCTGATAGCACTGCCATCGCATACCGGAGTTACATAAGAGAATTTAGCAGAAGCGGTATCCAGCACTTTAATGGTACTGCTCATCGTATCCATACAACCTGCCAGTGAAGTATAAGTGTATTTGATGGTA
Source organism: Ferruginibacter profundus (assembly GCF_054783275.1). Classification (NCBI taxonomy): domain Bacteria; kingdom Pseudomonadati; phylum Bacteroidota; class Chitinophagia; order Chitinophagales; family Chitinophagaceae; genus Ferruginibacter; species Ferruginibacter profundus. Next base: position 1,545,846 of record NZ_BAAGQW010000001.1, read on the forward strand.
TGTGTACCGATGCCCGCTGTTACGGGATTGAACAAGCCCGTAGGACTAACTCCCGGTCCGGTATAAACGCCGCTGCCCGGTACACCGCCAATTTCGCTGGCCTGTGTTATCTGGAATGGTGCGCTGTTATAACAGGCATCAGGCATTGCATTAAACTGCACTTTAGGTACTGCGTTAATAGTGATATCGGTTACTTTATCGTTGGTACAGGATATACCTGAGAACGCACGTACCACTACCCTGTATGATTTGGTTATTGGCGACTGGAAGTTGGGATATTTATGTTTGTACACCGTATTCAATGCCGGTGCATTATCTGTTATAAATGTACCTGGTGCGCCAAGGAAATCCCAGTATATTTCAAGCTTGGAAATAGTACCTACGCCTATTGATGAAAGGTTAACAATAGCTACGGTATCATTAACACATAGCGCACTACCGTTAGTAACAGAGAAATTGGCAACCGGTGCACTGGCAATATTTACAGTATGCGTTATGGTGTCGGCACAACCGGCATTACTTACAGAAATATGTGTTACAGTATACGTACCGCCGGCACTGAAAAAGTGTGTACCATTTAATGAGAATTGAGTATTGTTGGCACCACTTGCCGGATCGCCAAAATTCCATTCGTATCCTGCAACATTAAAAGGTGTATTGGTAATGGGCGAAGTACTGGCATCAGTAAACAAAGCGTTATCACTTACACAAGCTAAAGCAGGTACAGTAAAATCAGTCTTAGGCCTTTCATTGATCACCACCTGGCGGGTAAACGCAGTGGCGTTACTGCAACCGTTTGGTGAAGTAGTAGCAATAAGGCCTACGGTATAAGTACCCGGCAATGAGAAGGTATGTGATGGATTTTGCTGTGTAGAAGTATTATTGGCACCACTTGCAGGGTCTCCGAAATTCCATGCCCAGCCTGATAAGGTACCTGCATTAGGCACTGAATTATCGGTAAAGGTGATCACCCTGGTATTACAAGACGGTGTAGAGAAATTGAAATTGGCTGTAGGCAATGGCACTACAGTAATGGTACCGGCTCTTGTTGCTTTCTGGCAGGCATTACCTGTTGTTTGAATAGTATAAGGCACCGATGCTGTAGGCGAACCGGTTATTGTAACAATATTACCAGCAACAGTATAAGTTATACCTGCGGCAGGCAAACCGGTAACTGTAACCCCTGTTGCACCGCCATCTAAAGTATACCTGATCTGTGCAATTGGCGTACCGGAGCAAACGGTTTGGTTTTCTGATCCTGCTGTTAAATTCAATACATGATCAGGGTTAACAGTAATTTTTCCCGGTGCCGACGGTTTAGCGCATGGCCCCTGTGTATTAACTGTATAATTATATACTACCGGGGTAGTGGAAACCACTGTTGGTGTACCCTGTATAGTGAGTGTACTACCTACCACTGCCCAGGTAACTCCCGGAGGTAATGATCCGGTTACAGTGGCACCTGTTGCACTACCGCCTAAAGCGTACACCACATTTGCAATGGCGTTATTTACACAAACCGTTTGGTCTGGTGTGGTTATGGCAGAGTTTAATGTAAGTGTGGCATCTGCTGTTACGGTAATAGTACCGCCAATTGGCAGCGGCACCTGGCAAGGGCCTGTGATAGTAATTGTATAAGTCGCAGGGCCCACAGCAGTTGGTGTACCCGATATAGTTACTGTACCTGGGTTACCCGGTACATAAACAGCATTTACACCTGCAGGCAAACCGGTTACATTTACAGCTGTAACAGCACCAAAAACCTGGTATACAATATTAGTAGTTAAACTGCTATTAACACAAACTGTTGGTGTGGTAGAACCGGAAAGCAAAGAGATGGTTGCATCCGGTGTTACATTAATAGTACCACCCAATGCCGTTGGTAACTGGCATGGGCCTGTAAGACCAAAACTAAACGTATACGTTCCTCCTGTTGTAGGTGTACCGGTTATATTTATAGAACCCGGCGTTGCTCCTACCGGTGCAGTATAAACGTAGTTAACTCCCGGCGGCAATGCTCCTGCTAAAGTAACACCTGTAACCGTACCGGTTACCTGGTAACTAAATGCGGTAATGGCATTATTTACACAAAGTGTTTGGTTAGGTGTGCCCGATTGCAGGGAAAGTGTTGCATCCGGGTTAACAATTATAGTACCACCCATTGGAGGCGGATTGATACAAGTACTTACGGTAGATACAGAAAAACTAAAAGTACCACTTATAGTTGGTGTTCCCTGTATAGTTACCTGCTTGGTGGCTGCATTATAGGTACCCGTTACACCTGGTAATGGCGGTGTAAACAAAACGGTGCCGCCGGTAGCTCCACCACCAATATCATAAACAATGGGAGAAAGTATAGGCGTATTGATACAAAGCGTGGGGTTAGGTGTGCCTGACCCTGCTGCCAAAGCAAGTGTAGCATTGGCAGATACATTTAAAGTTGCCGTAAGAAACACAGCGGGTTCGGTACATGTACCTGTTGGCCTTACGGTTATTGTATATGTACCTGCTGTTGGTGGTATACCAGTTATAGAATAAATACCCGTACCAGCATTATACGATCCGGAAAGACCGGCCAATGCAGGTGCAACGGTAAAAGTAGCACCTGTTCCTCCAGCCCCTATAGAATAATCAATTTGCGCAATACCGGTATTTACACAAAGCGTTTGGTTAGCCGTACCGGCTACCGATGCTAAGGCAATGGTGGCATTGGGGTTTACAGTAACCGTTGCCGTTTGGTTGGCAATAATTGTTTTACACAATGTTGAGCCCTGGTTTTTCACGCTGTCTAACCTGTAAGTATAAGTAGTGGCAACATTGGTAGGTACACTAATAGTATAAATGTTGGTTGCACTGATAACAGGTGTTTGTGCAATATTATTAAGACTGTAATCTAATTGATAAGGTGGTGCCCCTCCTGTAATAGTAAAGGTAACCTGGGGCGCTGGTGCTGAGTTGATACATACGCTGGTTGCAGTGGCAGCAATGCTGGCATTGGGCACATCAAGTACTGTGATACTTTGTTGTTTAGTGACTTCGCAACCTGTAGTGGTGGTACCGGTATAATTTACAGTATAAGTACCCGGAGCACTAAAAGTATGAACAGGATTTCTTAAAGTAGATGTATTTGCTGCTCCGCTGGCAGGATCACCAAAATTCCATAACCATTTATAAGTTGGCTTAGGCGTTTGAGGCGTTGTTTCTGTGAAGGTCACAGGTTCCAGGTAACATCCGGATGTACTCGGGGTGAAGCTTCCTCCGGGCGGATCATTTACCACCAGGTTAAAAGTATAGTCCTGTTCATTTCCACATCCTTCACTTGAAGTACGATAAACCGTAATTGTAATTTGATAAGTACCTGGTACCGTAAATGAGTACTGGCCCGGAATTGAATACCAGGCAACTTCTTTACCATTACGAAAGTTTATGGAATCCGGTGTAACAGTTGGTGTGCCATGAACCACTACCGGAAAGTTGTTCGGACTCATTAGGTTAGTATTACTGCAATTCCAACGAATAGAATCGTAGCGGATTTCTGTTGGTGTGGGTCCGGATGTTTTGTTGGGTAAAAATACTTTGAACCCGAAAGGAGTTCCGACACAAGTAATAGCACCACTCTCAATACTGTTTGGTGAGTTTATTTCGAGACTGGTATTTAGATCTTTTACATTGGTACCAGCATTATATCCATAAGATTCCGCTGCACCGTAACCGTAAGCAATTGCATTAAAACCTGAATCAGATTTAATAACATGCGGTATACTAACTCCTGTTGCTCCTGCAACTCTTATTATGGCATAAGAATAGGCAGGATCTTGTGGATGAACAGTAAATGTTCCCGCAGGCAGAGGAGCACCATCAAGTAATATTGAACTGATAGCTGTACCTCCATTCGGTATTACAACATTTATATAGTGTTTTTGAGCCTTTATAGCAAAATTAGCACAGGCATCCCATCTTACTTCATTAATACTCTGTTCTACCGGGCTTAAATAAATGACCTCCGGATCTCCATCTCCCGAAGGAATTGGACCACAGGCTACGGCGGGGTTATTCTGAGAGGGAAAGTATTGTGCAACCATTATAGGTTTATCCGCAACTATCTTTCTGAAGGTTGCACTCTGTGGCAATTCATAATAGAAGTTGCCATTAAGTGGAACTGCTATTGGCAATCCATCCACCGTTACCACTGTAGTTGGGTCAGCTACACATATCCTGTAAATATTTCCCATTGGTGCCGCTACACCGGTTGTTGATGTATAGTTTGCTGATGGTACTGTTAAGAAATTTTTTCCCCACGCACTTTTTGGTAAACCCTGTACCATATAATTATCTGAAGAAGGTGTTGTTCCATTACATGCAATCGCAATCCTTCCGCTGCCTGAAAAAACAGCAATTCTTTTACAACCACCTGTTCCTGAGGCAATACTTTCAATCACAGAACCAGTAAGATCAACACCATTGTTGCCGGGAGTAAAACCCATCACATTATATACCTGCCCCTGGGTAAGCGAAACTGTATTTTTTGATCCTGCAGCCCAGTTTTGGGTTTGAGCACTTGGGGTTATTGAAACAACAGTTGTTCCTGTATCAACTGCAACAACATAAAACCAGCAGTTAGCACCACCGATATTAGAATTATTGGTAAAATTTACTGAATAATATTGCTTACCTAAAGTTGGTACCGGATATAATACCGTAGCACCAGATACGCTTGAATTATAAATATGGGCATAAGCCACAATAGGTACATCACTTGTCACATGAATACCTTTATCTGACAAGCCCTCTGTATACAAACGTGCATCTGATCCACCTACTTTTGGTAATGGAGGTGTTTGAAATACTGTATTGGCTGCTATATTGTTATAAGTAACACTGTAACCTAAAAGAGGAATGGACACTGTAACATTCGAAACCTGGTCTGTAGCAAAATACAAAACCATTTCCTGGGCATTAGCCGGACTTCCAGATAACATAACCTGGTGGTATCCATACCCTACCCAGAAATCTTTCCCTTTATTACTAAAATCCTGTCCAAAACCGGCAATTGAAATAATAGAAATAACTGTCAGCAGTAAAAATTTTCTCATGTGTTTGGTATAAAACGTTGTTCAATTAATAAAAAAGCCCGTTTACCGGATGCTAATTAGGGGGAGAGTGTTGCTTTCGAAGGATAATGAGAAATACACCTATTTTCCACAGGAGAAACAGATAAGTAAATGTAAGGGAAATTAATGAAAAAAGCCCCTGAATCAGGGGCTTTTTTAGATAATATTTAATCAGGTCTGATTATTTAAAAAAATAGTAATAAAAGCCGGAGTTTTTAAAGTCCGGTGTTGCAAAACAAATAACATAAAGCACGATAGCATTATACCCGGATAGAAAATTTACCGTATAATACAATGTAAAGCTTGTAACATTATTTTGAATCGCAAAGTCGTGGCAACGTCGTAGCAAGGCCGAAGCAAAGCCATAGCAAAGCCGGGTTTACTCTGTAACCAGGTCGGGTCAGTCCAGGCAATCACCCGCAATTGATCTTTAGTATAGCTGCAATTAAAAGCTCGATCAGGTACATAAAAAAAAGCCACATAGAAATGCGGCCTTTGTTAAGAATCTTTCGATTCTGTAACCCCCAAAGAAAACATCGTAAACCAAGCACTAACAACGTTTACTGTTCTTTTGGGGCAAATAGTAAACGCTGGTTGTTAAAATTTATTTTGCTGGTGTTAAAATTTCGTTGAAATAATCATCACAATTTGCTGTTTTGCAACATAAACTGTAATTATCTCTAATATCTTTCTTGTTTATTAATTTCTTTTGTTATGCAAACCAGCTACACTGCTATCCGGGCTCATGGTCCAGTAAGATGGCAATGGCTGAAAATTGTATTGCACCGGAGCCTGGTTGTATTTGCCGGAAAGCAGTTGCAATACGTTTCTGAATTGTACGGCTAATAAGTTGATCATTGTTTTCATAATGGTAAAATTGTTTATTAACAATAAGTTCAATTTTCGTTATTATTCCATCACCCGCTACAGGTAATAAGATTCCCTGTTTCACTCACTTCGTTGCTTACCAATACACCGTTATTTTCATTTTCCCCGGCAAGCCATTTTCTACTCCTCTTCAAATGCAGCACCTCGTTCAGTTCAGAGGAGGTTGCCGGTAAAATACCGGCAACTCCTGTTAAACCTTTGTGCCTGGTTATAATTAGTTTAAGAAACAATCTTTAAAAGAGCCCTTCAATCGAGGTAAAGGGAGTTGCCGGTTCAGTGTAAAGAATCAGCAACCCCTCACAGTAAACCTCTTTGTGCCTGGTTATAATTAGTTAAATAATCGAATGTAAAAGAACAGTTAGTTGAGGTAAAGGAGGTTGCCGACTTAGGGTAAAAAAATCAGCAACTCCTCAGTAAACCTCTTTGTGCCTGGTTATAATTAGTTTTTGATAATTTTCTGAGTACCGGTTGCTACACCGTTCATTGTTAAATGCGCAACATACATACCGGGAGCAAGCTTGCTTAAACCGTTAACCTGGATAGTATTGTATCCCTTGCTGATTGATGACTGCTGTGTCATTACCTGCTGACCATTACTGTTAACTATGCTAATTAAAGCAATACCGTTTTCAGTAGCGGTAAAACGTACATTCAGGTTATCTGTAAAAGGATTGGGTGAAGTTTGTATAGTTACGCCGTTTGCAGCCTGCATTTTTACTACCAGTGTATTGGTATAAGTAAACTTATCATCATTATCTACCTGTTTCAAGCGATAATAGATAACAGATTTAGATTGCACTTCAGCTGAATTATCTTTATACTGGTATGATTTTTTAGAACCGTTTTCAAAACCATCCAATACAAGTGCAATAGTAGTAAAGTTTTTACCATCAAAAGAACGTTCCACTTCAAAATGGTTGCTGTTGATCTCCTCTTCGGTGATCCATTTTAATAGCACTGATTTATCAACCACTGAGGCGTCAAAAGCACTGTATTTTACAGCTAAAGTACCGCCTGCCTGAACATAATTAAAACCTTTAAAGTAAATACCTTTCTGCCTTGTAGAAGCTGAAGAACCGGTATTTGCTGCACCGGCTTTATAAGTAAAGCTGCTGATATTATTTTTAGTTAAAGTAAACATTACACTTTTTGCTGCTGTATCAACCCCTGTATATTCAACACCGGCAATATTGGTGGCTAAGAATTGATTAAGGGTCTGCACTACGTTTATTTGCAAGGTACCCGTCAGGTAACTTAAAAGACTTGTTGGCCCCATATCCAGCGCATCCATTTCATGCAATGTGGCGTTGCCATCAATATCCATTGCGGTAGCCCGCAGGGTATCAATAACTTTAGGACTACCACCTCCGTTTACAAACTCAATTTTAAATTCTACCATACCGGTGCTAAAAGCGGGTATACGTATTGCAGGTGAAAAAGCCTCCGGTTTAGTAGTGGTGTTATCATCCAGGGTGGTAACTGTTGCTCCGCCTGTTGCACTTACAATAGTAACATATGCGTCTGTACCAGAAGCTACGCTACCAAACTTATACTTGGCACCTACAGTTAATGCTGTACCGCTTACTAATGTTGGAGTAGAATTGAAGTTGAATCCGAAGCTGTTGTCAGCTTTTGTTTGAAGAGAAGAGAAAAGTACAGCTATAAATAATATAGCATACTTCAGAGAAGTAAAATTAGTTTTCATTTTCTTGTTTTGTTGTTTCAGAAATAATTTTCCAGATTTTTTTACAGTGGGTAAGTACTGTTTTAACCTGGTGGCTCTTTTTGAGGAAGATTGGGCTTCGGATGGGAAAGAATAAATAACCGAGGTAATGGTCGTCTATAATTTCATCACAAACATAATACGCTTTTTCGGAAACCGCAAGTTTTTTGCACCGTAATTTTACTGCACTTCGAGGATAAACACGTATTTCTCCGTTTCTTTGAATATTTTCTACCACTTTCCGATTAAAGTGTTAGAAAATATTCAACATCTGAACGAAATAACTTTCGTAAACATTTAATTCAGGCCCATTTATTGAAGAAAACAGCATTCCCGGATGCTTTTGTAGTACGCTGTTGTACGAGCAAATCTACTATGGGCTCAGCGTAGTTTACCAATGTTTATATTAGTAGTAACCTCCCGTGATAATTATCCCCCGGCATCCAGACCTGTTAAAATACAGTCCACCAGGCACCATCATCCTCATCACTCCAAACACCCGTTTTGCCCCATTTTATTTAACCGGATGAAAATTTTGAATCATGACATTTTAGCATTATTTTGCAATATAGTTATTCTATAAACCTATACTTCCAGCCAGCGGTCTTGCCCGGGTTACCAGTATATTTTTCCCTGCTCTGAAAATCTATTTAATTCGTCTGTGAATTAGAGTCAAACAGGTACTGTTTTTATTAAATATGTAGTATTTAATAAAATTAAATATCCTATAAATTACATAAAAAATTAAAAATCAATAATTTACTAAATTAAAAAAGCAAAATACCAGCGTATTCGCTTTATGGTAAAAAATTGGATGTTTTACGGATTAAATTTATAATTTTTATTATTAGATAGAAATTATAAATAATTAATAAACAATTTTTTATTCTATTTTATTTGTACTAAAGATAGTATCAAAAAAATTGTCTGAAAAAACTATCTCTCTTTTAACAATAACCTAATTGCTTTAGCAAAACTTTTGTACAAGTTTACAACCACTATTTGCTAAACTTTATCTTACTTTGCGTACAATCGAACATCAGCAAATAATTAGTAACTATGTCCTTTAAATTCTCCCCCCTCCTCCTAGCCGTTTCTGTGGCCCTGCTATTTATGACATCCTGTCAAGAACCAAAGGAACTGGAGTACCGGGATTTTAAAAACCTCAGCTCAGAAAAACTGGGATTTTCCACCTCTACCTTTAAGGTTGACCTGGTTTATTACAACCCCAATAATTTCGGGCTGCAGTTAAAACGCACCGATCTTGACGTTTATATTGATAGTAATTACCTGGGCCATACCGCACAGGATTTCCAGATCAACATCCCCAGGAGGGCCGAATTTACCCTTCCCCTGAGCATTGAGGTAGACATGAAAAATGCTTATAAAAATGCTATCCCGGCACTTTTTGGCAAAGAGGTTTTGGTAAGAGTGGTTGGAAAAGTGAAGCTGGGGAAGGCGAATGTATACAAAAGTTTTAATGTGAATTACGAGGGTAAGCAGACATTTTCTTTCTAAAAACAAAAAAGCACCAACCCCTGGTTGATGCTTTTTGCTACGTTTAAGCTATTTTATTTTACCCTTTTGGGTTTCCGGGTTTGGGTGCTTCTGCTGGTTTTTTACAACAAGCTGGTAATCTTTTATAGGCAAATTCCTCGGCCTCTATATCGTCTGCATCAAAGCCGAGATTGGCAATTGCTGTTTTAATATACTCTTTATTTGTCCTGTCGGTAAGCCACGAAACGGTGGCTGTTTTCTTTTTCAGGTCCACTTTTATGGCTGTAACTCCTTCCGTTTTGCTGATAAAGAATTCGATCTGGTCCTTGCATTTATCGCAATTTTGAAGTGTTGGTAAAGCTATAATGGCCTTATCGGAGGTTTTTATCTGGGCAGTACCCGCTAAAAAAAGAAAGCAAGTTGCCATTCCCAAGAATAGTTTTTTCATAAATGATGCTGATTTTGAAATAAAGTTATTAATTCCCCGACCAATTTGCCGGATCTGCACTCCAATTTAACAAGGTTTTTTGCTGATCTGCAGAAATTATTCCCTTTTCTATCGCCAGTTCAATCAAAGTTGGGTAATTGGTTAGCGACCGGTAGGGAATTCCAGCTGCTTCAAAAGCTTTATCGGCCACACTAAAGCCATAGGTAAAGATGGACACCATCCCAATTACTTCCACTTCCGCTGCTTTAAGCACATCGCAAACCTGCAAACTGCTTTTACCGGTGGAGATAAGGTCTTCTATAACCACTACTTTCACCCCTTTTTCTAAATTCCCTTCAATCTGGTTGCCTAATCCATGTTCTTTTGGCTTTGGCCTGACGTAAACATAGGGCAGTTTTAACTGATCGGCAGCCATGGCCCCCCAGGCAATACCCGCTGTGGCCACACCGGCTAAAATATCGGCATCAGGAAATTTTTCGAATATTACACTGCACATTTCGCTTTTAATAAAATCCCTGATATAGGGAAAGGATAATACTTTGCGGTTATCGCAGTAAATGGGGCTTTTCCATCCGCTGGCCCAGGTAAAAGGTTGTTGCGGACTTAATTTAATTGCATTAATTTGTAAGAGCTTTTCAGCAACGGCTTTTTCATTTGTCATGTTGCAAATTTGACGGTTGAAATTTAAAATTTGAAATATTATTATGCACATCAAGATATACTTTGGCGATAAACCTGTTTTTCTTTGTGATGATATCGATACCGAATTGAACCAGATACTCCATCACCCGGATGCCGTTTTTGTAGACGAGATCACTAATCCCGCCATAAAATCGTTGCTGCACGAAATAAAAAAAGAAGAATTTCATGCCGGTGTATTATGGAATAAAGACCTGGAGCAACTGAAAAAAGTATTCTTTAAAAACTTTACTTTGATAGAAGCTGCAGGTGGCATTGTGCAAAACACAAAGAAAGAATTGCTGTTTATTTACCGCCTGGATAAATGGGACCTGCCCAAGGGAAAAATAGAAAAAGGCGAAAAGCCGGATGAAGCAGCCTTGAGAGAAGTGGAAGAAGAGACCGGGGTAATCAATTTAAAACTGAAGAAAAAGATCGGTGAAACCTACCATACCTACGATGCATTTGGCAAACATTTTTTAAAGGTTACACACTGGTATTATATGACCTGCCCTGCTGCACAACAACTGGTTCCGCAAACTGAAGAAGATATTACGGCTATAAAATGGGTGCCTACAAGAAATATTAAGGAACCCATTGCCAATACTTATCCTTCTATAAAAGATATTTTGAGAACATTTTTTGATGAGCCGTGATTGGTCTAGGGGTAGAAGGTTTAGAAGGTTTAGAAGTTTAGGGGGTTAGGATTACGGCTTTTTAAGAATGGCTACTGTAAGCCTGCTTATGCAAACCAGTTTCTCTCTTTCATCATGAATTTTTATATCCCATACATGTGTGGAAGCGCCTATGTGTAAAGGTGTGCAGGTGGCTGTAACATAACCATCTCTTGCAGCACGTACATGGTTGGCATTTATTTCGAGGCCTACACAAATAAATTTATCAGAGTCAATTACAAAATGAGAGGCAATGCTGCCAATGGTTTCAGCCAATGCACAACTAGCACCGCCATGTAATAGCCCATAAGGTTGTTTGGTGCGATTATCCACCGGCATTTTCATTTTAAGAAAATCATCCCCAATAGCCACCCATTCCATACCTAAATGTTCGCCCATGGTAGCGGGGCCGAGTGGTTGAATATCCGGCAAAGACAGTGATTTATTAAACCAGATAGCCGCCATTATTTAACGCTGTTTTTTATAGAAAGATTTACCGGGGCCGGTAAAAATTGTGATACATCGCCGCCATTGCGCAATACATCACGTACCAATGTAGATGCCACAGAAGTAAATTGCGGAAGACAGGTGAGAAAGATGGTTTCCACATGGCCATCTAAACTCCTGTTCATATCTGCAATGGCTTTTTCGTATTCAAAATCGTTTACGTAACGGATACCTCTTAAAATAAAATTGGCGCCAACAGTTTTACAACAATCCACTGTTAATCCATCATATACTACGGCTTCTACTTTGGGATCGTCTTTGTATATTTCTCTGAGCCATTGCAACCTTTGTTCTTCGCTGAACATGGGGGCTTTGTTTACATTGCGGCCAATACCCACAATCAATTTATCAAACAGCGGCAGGGCCCTGTCAATAATATCGATATGCCCTAAGGTAACAGGGTCAAAGGTTCCGGGGAACAAGCAAATACGAGGCATGATTGTAGATTTATAATTTCAGATTTCAGATTGATGATTTTTAGCGATCGTAGTTTTTAAAATCTGCAATCGTCAATCTAAATCTAATAGTTTAAGACTTACTTCCCGAAAGCAGGTATAACACTGCCATCCGCACTGCCACGCCGTTTTCTACCTGTTGTAAAATGATGGATTGATTGCTGTCTGCCACATCACTGTCTATTTCCACTCCCCTGTTAATGGGGCCCGGGTGCATGATCACAATTTCTTTTTTTAACCCATCTAATAATTTTTTACTAACGCCATAGGCAAGGTTATATTCCCGTAAGGAAGAGAACAATACCTGGTTTTGCCTTTCCAGCTGAATGCGCAATACGTTGGCCACATCGCACCATCCTAAAGCCTTCTTTAAATTGTATTCTACTTTTACACCCAATGCTTCGCTGATGTATTTGGGTATTAGTGTTGGCGGGCCTGCTACCATCACTTCGGCCCCCATCTTTTTTAATAAATAAATATTGCTGAGTGCCACACGGGAGTGCATAATATCACCGATCAAAACAATTTTCTTTCCTTCCAGCGACCCTAATTTTTCCTGTATTGAAAAAGCATCCAGTAAAGCCTGTGTAGGATGTTCATTGATGCCATCTCCTGCATTTACAATGGCAGCAGGAATATGTTTGGCCAGGAAATGTGGTGCTCCGCTGGCACTGTGCCGCATTACCACCATATCCACTTTCATGCTAAGGATATTGTTCACTGTGTCCAGCAATGTTTCTCCTTTTGCGGCTGATGAACCTGAAGCTGTGAAATTAATAGTGTCGGCGCTCAATCTTTTTTCTGCCAGTTCAAAAGATATCCTGGTACGGGTGCTGTTCTCGTAAAATAAATTTACAATCGTTACGTCCCGCAGGGAAGGTACTTTCTTTATTTGTCGTTGTAAAACCCCTTTAAATTCTGTGGCGGTAGATAAAATAATGGAAATATCCTGGGGAGTGAGATCTTTAATGCCTAATAAGTGTTTAGTAGATAGTTGCATTAAGCAGCGAAGTTATAGTAATAATGGATAATTGAATAATTAATAACGGATAATTTTTTCATTTCAAGGCTTTATCTTCTTTACAAAATGCTTCAGGTTTACAACATTATTCATTATCCATTAACTCATTATTCATTAATATAAAACCACTTCTTCCCGTTCCCACTCTACTTTTACTTTTTGTGAGATAACGGTATCTATTGCTTTACCGCAATAATCCGGTTGAATGGGCAACTCCCGGTTAAACCTTCTGTCCACCAATACACAAAGCTCTATTTTTTTCGGACGGCCAAAATCCTGCAAGGCATCCAATGCAGCCCTGATGGTTCTGCCGGTATATAAAACGTCATCCATCAAAATAACTTCTTTGCCTTCTATAGAAAACGGGATATCTGTTTTATTAGCTACGTGCAATTCGTTCCTGATATCATCACGATAAAATGTGATATCCAAAATACCATATTGTACTTTTTCTGCCGGATATAACTTCCGGATATTTTCTACCAGCAGGTTACTCACTTTTACCCCTCTCGGTTGCAGGCCAATAAAAACCACATCGTTAAGATCCAAATGATTTTCTAAAAGCTGGTGTGCCAGCCTGGAGATGGTAAGATGTAATTGTTGTTTATCTAAGATGATTTTCAAAATAAAATATTTACAAAGCGAATTTATCTGTTATTCTTTGATAAAAAAAGTCCTCGCTAAAGAGGACTTTAATAATTATTTCTCCTGTAAAAACGGATAACGATAATCTGTTGGCGGATTAAATGTTTCTTTGATTGTTCTGGCACTTAACCAGCGGTATAAGTTTAAGATAGAACCTGCTTTATCATTGGTACCACTTGCCCTGGCACCGCCAAAAGGTTGCTGGCCTACAACAGCACCGGTTGGTTTATCGTTGATGTAAAAATTACCAGCACTGTTGCGGAGTTTACTGGTAGCCAATTCCACAGCATACCTGTCCTGCGCAATAACGGCACCGGTTAATGCATAAGGAGAAGTGCTGTCTACCAATTTTAATGCCTCTTCAAATTTATTTTCATCATACACATATAAAGTAAGCACGGGGCCAAATAATTCTTCGCACATGGTTATGTATGTAGGATCGGTAGTTTCAATAACGGTTGGTTCAACAAAGTAACCTTCTGTTTTATCACATTTACCACCTACTAAAATTTTTGCTTTACTATCTCTTTTACGAGCCAGTTTAATATAGCCTTCTAATTTATCAAAACTTTTTTCGTCAATTACTGCATTGATAAAATTAGTAAAGTCTTCCACCGTTCCCATTTTCATGGTTTTTATTTCTGCTACTAATTTTTTCTTTACTTCTGCTGCAATGTTAGAGGGGATGTAGGCTCTTGATGCAGCACTGCATTTTTGTCCCTGGTATTCAAATGCACCACGGGCCAATGCTGCCACTACTACATCGGGGTTAGCAGATTTATGTGCAATCACAAAATCCTTGCCGCCTGTTTCTCCCACAATTCTCGGATAAGATTTATACATGCTCATATTAGCACCAATCGTTTTCCACATAAAATTAAATACACCTGTACTTCCTGTAAAGTGAATGCCGGCAAAATCAGGATGATTGAAAATCACATCCCCTGCAACAGGCCCTTCAACAAAAACAAGGTTGATAACACCATCGGGCAAACCGGCTTCTTTTAAAATACGCATGAACATTTGTGCGCTGTATACCTGCGTGTTGGCACATTTCCATACCACCACATTACCGCACATGGCAGCAGATGTTGGCAGGTTACCACCAATAGCTGTAAAGTTAAAAGGCGTTAACGCAAATACAAATCCTTCCAGGGGTCGGTATTCCATCCTGTTGTTCATACCAGCGCCGCTGATGGGTTGCTGACGATAAATATCACTAAGAAAATGAACATTAAAACGTAAGAAATCTATTAACTCGCAGGCACTGTCAATCTCTGCCTGGAAAGCATTTTTACTCTGCCCTAACATGGTAGTACCGTTAATATAAGGACGGTATTTTGTGGCTAACAGATCGGCTGCTTTTAAAAATATGTTTGCACGGTTTTCCCAACTCATGTTGCTCCATTTGTCCTTTGCCTTTAATGCTGCGGCAATAGCTTTTTTTACATGGCCTGCATCACCTTCATTAAAATATCCCAGTACATGTTTACGCTGGTGCGGCGGATGCATAGCCACTTTTTTACTGGTACGTACTTCATCGGCACCAATGTACATTGGTACATCTACCTGCTCTTTTTTCAGTTCTGCTAAAACTTCCTTTAATCTTTTCTTTTCTGCAGAACCTGGACCATAGGAAAGAACGGGCTCGTTTGCCGGCATGGGGTAATAAAAATCTCCGTATTGCATAAAAATGATTTTTTGATATTTAAATACTGTTCGATTTTAATGTTGCGCAAAGGTAGCATTTACAATTTGTACAGCACATTAACTGCTTTGCTCTTCCTTCTCACTCATCAGGTAGGCTTTAATGAATCCATCCAGTTCCCCATCCATCACCGGCCCCACATTACCTACTTCATAATCGGTACGATGGTCTTTGATCATTTTATAGGGATGAAAAACATAACTGCGTATCTGGCTGCCCCATTCAATTTTTTTCTTTTTACTGTTGGCGGCATCTTTAATGGCGTTGCGCTTTTGCAATTCCATTTCGTATAAACGGCTTTTCAGCATTTGCATGGCCAGCTCACGGTTGCCCAGCTGGCTTCTGTCTTGCTGGCAAACCACCACTATACCTGTAGGAATATGCGTTAATTGTACTTTGGTTTCTACCTTGTTTACGTTTTGTCCGCCGGCACCGCCGCTTCGGCTGGTTTCCATTTTTACATCGGCAGGATTGATTTCGATGTTGATGGTATCATCCACCAATGGATACACGTTTACCGATACAAAAGAAGTATGCCTTCTTGCATTGCTGTCAAAAGGTGAAATACGCACCAGGCGGTGCACACCACTCTCTGATTTTAAAAAGCCATAGGCAAAGGGCCCTTCAAATTTATAGGTACAGGTTTTTATACCTGCGCCGTCGCCCCATTGCCAGTCCATTTCGGTTACAGTCCAGCCCTGCTTTTCGCCGTACATCCTGAACATACGGGCCAGCATTTCTGCCCAGTCCTGGCTTTCGGTCCCCCCTGCACCACTGTTTATTTGCAACATGGCCGGCAGTTCATCCTCAGGTTCGTTAAGGGTACTTTTAAATTCTGCTTCTTCAATTTTTACAACAGCCGCATCAAAAGCTTCTTTTGCTTCCTGCTCGGTAGCTTCGCCGGCTTTCCAGAATTCAAATAGTACCGCAAAATCTTCCACCGCTGTATCTACGGTGTGATAGAGGTTTACCCAATACTCATTTACTTTAGTTTCTTTTAAAATAGAAGTGGCACGGGCATTATCATCCCAAAAGCCCGGCGAAAGAGAAAGTTGTTTGTCGTTTGCTATTTTAGCTTCCCTGTTATCTACGTCAAAGAAATCTCTTCAAAACCGTTGTGCGATCTCTCAGAGCCTTTATTTGTTCAATTGTCATGGTGCAAAAGTAAGAAATTTATGGGTTTAGAAGTTTAGGGGTTTAGGGATTGGGGTTTAGGGATTGGGGTTTAGGGGTTTAGAGGTTTAGGGGTTTAGGGGTTTAGGGGTTTAGAAAAAGAAATCCCGTAAACAAAACGGGTTTGTTTACGGGACATGGTAAAAAAGTTTACTTATTTAAATTCTGCTACAACAGTAATTTTAGGATCGGAAGAAACCTTGCCGGCGCCAATAGCAGCACCGTTTACGCCATAATCTGCCAATGCAATTACAAAATTAGAAGTGGTAGTAACAGTTTTACCGCTAACTACTACAGATGCAGTTGTGCTAACGGGCTTTGTTACGCCATGTATAGTAAGATCCCCTGTAACAGTTGCACTGTAAGTACCGTCTGTTGTGAATTTTACATCTGCAACATTGGTGATCTTGCCTTTAAAAGTTGCTTTTGGAAATTTGTCGGAATCCATCCACATCGGGCTGTTAAAATGCTCCTGCATTTTTGGGTTGCTGAAAGAAAAACTTTTTACCACAGATTCAAAAGCTACAGCACCGCTTTTGGTATCCAGGCTTGCTACAACAGTTTTGTTATCACCTTTAGGCAATGCATCCAGTTTAGTGGTTGCATCAAAGCTGATGGTAGCAGAAGTAGTTGTTTTTTTCTTTTGTGCAATAGTTGTACCGAGTACGCTTACAAGTGCTAAGAAGAGAATTGATTTTTTCATTTGTTTGTTTGATTTTATTTGTTTTAAAAATTTATTTATTAATTGCACAGCGTTTAAAAGTCACAAACTCAGTTGACAGGATATCGCTGTAAGTACCACCGCTGCAGGAGCCTTTGATAGATACACTATCGCCTTCTTTTAATTGTTTGGCTTCTGCAAGATGTTGTTGCTGAAACGCAAAAATGATATACGCCGAAGTAGCTGTATCAATCATTTTAATGTTGATAGTTGTATCTGCAGCTTCGGTTTCTGTTACTCTTCCGTTAACGGTAATTATTTTTTCCGCATATTTTATATTGGCCAGACTATCGCTTTTCTGAAACTCCTGCAACAGGTCCATAGCATTTACAGTAAAAGCAGCTTCACGTTTTGTGGTATCAGTAAATTTTTCAGTAAGAATGAGCCACGCTGCTATTCCCCCGGCAATTAACAATACCAATCCCCCTATTAAAATTCTTTTTATCCACGGACTTCTTTTACGTTTCAGCTCACTCATAAGTCTACTGTTTTTGTATAATAATAGCAAATATACAATGTTTAAACATCATTTATTCAATTGCCTTACTAATTTTTCAACATTTTAACGGCCGCTTGTTAACACTGTTTACCCTGTTAGCCTTCAACTTTACCTACCTTATTGGTTTACATCAGTTTCAGTTTACAAGAATTAAACCAAAGTTGCAGGAATTATTTTTTGAAGGGTTTACTTTATTGTTAAAAAACAGAACTTGCACTATAAAATTTGTTATGGAGCCCGGAGCTAATCGGTACTTTGTTTTACATAAACCTTTTAATATGGTGTCGCAGTTTATCAGCACCCATAAAGTTGGTTTATTGGGTGATCTTGATTTTAGTTTTCCCGAGGGCACGCATGCTATTGGCAGGCTGGATAATGACTCTGAAGGATTGCTGTTATTAACTACCAATAAAAAAGTTACCCGGTTGTTGTTTTTAAGCGACACACCGCATAAAAGAACTTATTTAGTACAGATCAATAATAGTATAAGTGTACAAAACCTGCGTCGCCTGCAAACGGGTGTGAATTTTAAAATAAAAACCGGTATATCGTACACAACGGCACCATGTGACGTGATGATCGTGGAAAATCCTGAGGCGTATTGCGTAATGGCAGAAAGGGTGACTGCCTACATGCCATACACATGGCTTTTAATTACCATTACAGAAGGCAAGTATCACCAGGTAAGAAAAATGATCGGCGCCATCAGGCATAAAGTGAAGCGGCTGATAAGGATAAGCATTGAAGATCTTACACTTGACGGGCTGGAAGCGGGCAGGGTAAAAGAGATTGGTGAATCAGAATTTTTCCGGCTGCTGAAGATAGGAAATTACGACGCCGGGTAAAGCAAAACTGCCAACTTGTTAATTTTTTGCACATTTTGAAGGGTTCTGTCTTTTTAACGGGAAATGGCACCGAAATTGCAACTTTATCAGTCCCTGGGCAGTCTAAATTCTTACACATGAAGTTGCAATTTTTTAAAAACGTACAGTTCACCAAATTAATCAAGGCCGAAGGCCGGTTAAGAGAGTTTAATTTCAGAAATCATTTTAGCCCTTCGCAAAAAGATATCTGTTCTGTAAATGTTACCGACGACAGGGGGAACCGCATTATTTTTGAAATGCAGAAGCTGGATACCGGCTGGAAGATCGCCCAAACCCAGTTGCCGGTATGGATATTGGAAAATGAGAACAATTTTCAAAAATTAATTGAGGAAGAGTTAAGTACAAATACCAATTAAGAACAACAAGCACATAAAAAACTGGTTCAGCATTTATACTGAACCAGTTTTGTTTTATACAGAAGACCTCTTGTTATTTAAAGATCTTTCCAAAAAAATCTTTCATATCGTTCCATGATGTGGAATCTGCTGCAGCGTTGTATGCGATAGGAATTTTAAATTTTTGCCCCCATTCTGTTGCAGCCGGATTAGAGAATGCATGTGTGGCTCCTGCATATTGTTTAAAGGTATAATCTGCACCAACAGAATCCATTTGTTTTTTAAATGTGGCCACTTCTTCGGGTTTTACAAACTGGTCATCTGCACCATGGCAAACCAATATTTTTGCTTTCAGTAAATTTTTATCAGCAGGCACACCAACCAGGTTACCATGAAAACTCACTACCCCATTGAGCTGCTCTCCCAATCTTGCCATATTTAATACCATTGCACCACCAAAGCAATAACCAATGGCTGCAATTTTTGTAGTATCGGCCTGGGCATAGGTCTTTATTTTTGCTAAAGCTGCATCAAAGCGGCTTTTTGCCAATGCAGGATTCTGGTAAAAAGGCGCAGCCAGTTTGCCGGCTTCTGTTGGATCGTTGCCCATTTTACCATCACCATACATATCTACCGCAATGGCCAGGTAACCTAACCCGGCCAATTGCCTGGCCCGGCTTTTTACATAATCATTCAATCCCCACCATTCGTGTATAATCAATACCACAGGGCGCCTTGCAGTGGAGGCTGAATCATAGGCTACAAAACCGGTAAGCTTTGCAGTATCTGTTCCGTAGCTCACGTCGGATGCTACAATTACCGGTGCTTTTGTCATTTCTTTTTCGGGAGTTGAACTGTTGTTATTGCAGGCTGATAAGAATAATGCTGCACCAACAACGATGGAAATATATCTCATTGTATTTAGTTTACTGATAAAAACGAAAAACGAAGAATAAAGTTCACCAAAAAAATGAGAATGGAAAAGAATTATTTGAAGATGTTGGAATATTGTAAAGCGACCAACATACCTATTTTTCCGCCGGTTTGATTTTAACGGGCTCCAGTATGATGGTCTGCACAAAAAGTATCCGCTCTTCTTCAATTGCATCATCTGAATTCATGATCTTCTTTTTAGAAAATGCAGGGTCGGTACAATTCATACAGCCAAGTATAACGCTTTCTCTTTTAAAATCCAGTTTGCCTGTGCTGTCAGTAGCTACCATACCGGTATTGGATGAATTGCCGCCGTTAAAATTGAATGCGGCATCATTTAGTTTTCTTAACTGGTACAAACTCATGCCCGGCCTGATACCGCTTTTAAGCCGCCAAAGGTTTTCGGGAATATTATTTTCGTATTGTAAATTACTTTCTGCCATTAGCTGGCCGCCAATATAAATTTTAGAAAGATTGCAGTTATTCGCCTCGTCATCCCATAAAAAAACCACCTGCCGGTTGGTGTTAGGAAACAGCACTGAACATTTGCCTACTTTTTGATCGGACAGATAATAGATATCTTTTTTTACATTCTGTTCGCCAAAATAAAAACGCAGGTATTCATGCGAATTAAAAACGGAAAGGTCTTCTGCAAAAGAAATTTCCTTAGGTTTGGGCAACTCCTGCTTTCTTACGGTAAATGAATATTCAGTTAGCGTGTCTATAGTTTTAGAAGAAATATTTACGGTTACATCGTTATGCTGGTATAGTAAGAAGGGAGCAGTTAATGAATCTTTTTCCCGGTTACAAAAAAAACCTTCTTTTTTAATATCGGCTTTTATTTTTTGAAATTCGTCGGTAGAAGTAGTTCTGTAAACGAGGCAAAAATCTTCTTTTGTACTAAAGCTGGTTACTGTTCTTTGCACCGGTATGGTATCTTTTGGAGTGCGTTTGTAATCAAAGTCTCTTGCGATGGTATCCGTTTTATAGGATGTACCTACAAAAGCAAATCCTTTTTTGGAGATATAAGTATCAAATTTTTGTTTGGGCACGTACGATAGTTCGGAAAGATTTAACGCCGCCATTTGTGCGATAGCAAGTTGCCCCAAAAACAGTAAGCATAAAAATAGTAGCAGTCTTTTCAAAATAAAAACTTTTAAGGGTTTGGTTGCAGTTTTATAGTCTACGCTGTAACCTGACTAACAATACTGTGTTTTTTTGGGAAGCAATCTTCAATGGGGGGTACTAAACTTTTGCTGGTTTGGTAGCTAAATTTTGAACAACGAAAATAGGCATTTCCGGCAAAATAAAAACATATTTATTAAAAACCCTATAAAGGCAATAGCAATTACAGTAAAGAGTGGTTAATATTGAAAATAAATCTCTGTTGCACCATATCCATACAAGGGATTATATTGATTTACAAAAGATTTTACTTCTTTTTTTAACCGGAGGCTTTCATGTATCTCATCTTTTAATTTACCGGTGCCCACACCATGTATAATGGTGAGCATTGGTTGACGGTGCGCCACTGCCAGGTCGTAATATTTTTCAAAGGTTTTTAATTGCTGGGTAAGTATTTCAAAATTGCTGAGGTGTTTCCAGCTATCGGTTAATTTTTCGATGTGCAGGTCAACAACGGTACGTGCCGGTTCTAAATTTTCTCTTACTTTACCAACGTCATATACACGGTAACCGGCATTACCCAGCCTGCTCAGGTCAACTATTTCTTCATCCACTTTGTTGGGGTAGGTATCAAATAAAAGATACCCGAAAGTAGGCTCATTCTTCAGTTGAATTTCTTCTATCTTTTTAAATATTTGCTTGCCTTTTAATTTAAGTGAGACTTCGTAATAAGGCGCTTTTCTTTTATCAGGTTCCTTTAATCCAAATTCAAAGTCAAATCGCGGACTATCGCTCAGTTCCTCAAAATCCACATCATGCAGATAAAAATCCGAGAGTGGTTCTACAGTATTTTTTAATTGGAAAACACTGTTACCTCCGATCATTAGATTATATGTAAAAGTATACGCTGTTTCAGTATGATTGAGCAAATGAATTTTAAATTTCTCTACCACATCATCGTCAAATACATCTTTGCTGAATACGGGAAGAAAAGAGAGTACAATGCCATCGCCTTCTTTTGTTCTTACAGTGGCTTTTTCTTTACGCACCTGGTCTATAAACACTTTCTTTTTTTCGGGCGCTTTCTTTTGCGTAAACATTTTAAAATAAGGGAAATCAATCTGGTCGGTATAGGCCGGAAACCTTACACCTCTTACTTCAATCATCACCATTTTTTCGTTCATTATCTCTACCACTTTACCGTCTTCGTTGGTGAGCAGCACGGTAATGGCATCTCCTACTTCGTATTTCATAGTGCAAAAATACAAAAGGGTTACCAACTTGCGTAAAGTTGATAACCCCGGTTAATTAAATCTTATTTAAGGATTGGTTTGCGCCAGTTTGCTTTTCTTGTATCCGTATAAAAAATAAATGATCAAACCTATACCCAGCCAGCCCAGGAACCAGGCCCAGTTGCTCTTTGTCATACCGGTTAGCAGGTACATACAGGTTATGAGGCCCATTAAAGGAATAAGGGAATATTTTTTTACAAAAGTGATCACACTCAGCAAAACCGCACTGATCCAGAAAATAATGAGTGATATATTAGGCGTTGCGGCATCCATAAAGCTGATCTTATCTTTCACATAATCTTCATTAGTACTAAAATCAAAATTGAACATGTCAGAAAAATAATGTTTTGAAAGCAAGGCTGCAGTGATGATACTTGCAATAACAATTATGGGAAAAATAAACTGTCCGTTAATGAACGGTATATGAAAGCGTCCGGCCTCTTTCTCTCTTCGTGGAATTAATAATACCCCACCGCACACTAATACAAAAGCAAATAATGTAGCAATACTGGTAAAGTCGAGCACAAAAGTTTTATCGGTAAATAAAATAGGCAGGCCTACAACCAGCCCGGTAATAATAGTTGCAAAAGAGGGCGTTTTGTATTTGGGATGGATCTTTTGAAACACTTTGGGCATTAAGCCATCGCGGCTCATACTCATCCAGATGCGTGGCTGCCCCATTTGAAATACCAGCAATACACTCGTCATGGCTACTACTGCAGCAATGGCAACAAAGAATTGCATCCAACCCACATTTAAATTTTGTTTTTCAAAAATAAAAGCCAGCGGATCACCTACACCATCAAAATTTCTGTAGTTAACCGCACCGGTTAAAACAAGCGTTAATAAGATGTACACTACCGTACATATAACCAGGGAAAGAATCATTCCTTTAGGTAAATCCCGTTGCGGATTTTTACTTTCTTCTGCCAGCACACTTACTGCATCAAAACCGATATAAGCAAAAAACACACCGCTTACGGCAGCCATTACACCGCCAAATCCATTAGGCATAAAACTTCTTACGCCTTTATCATCGGGTGGCAACCAGTTGTGTGTAGAGCCGGTTGAAAAGACAAGGTACCCTCCCACAATTATTATAAGCGCCACTACAACCAGTTTAAGAATAACCATTACATTACTGAAATTGCGGCTTTCTTTTACGCCCCTGAAAACAAGATAGGTAATGAGCAGGTTGATCACTAAAGCAGGAATATCCAGTATCATTTTTAAACCGCCGATAACAGGCGCATTATTCCATGCATTTAATATTTCAGGATTTGTGCTGCCATCTGCAATGGCGTGTTTTACTTCGGAGTAACTGTTGCTGAAATAATCTGGCACATGCAGGTTCATATGTATGATCTCTCCTAATTTATCAAGAAAAGAAGTGAAGTAATCACTCCAGCTGAAAGCCACATAAATATTACCGATAGAATATTCCATTATCAGTGCCCAACCAATGATCCAGGCAAATAATTCACCAAAACTGGCATAGGCGTATGTGTATGCACTACCTGCAACAGGAATACGGCTGGCAAATTCGCTATAGCAAAACGCGGTAAATGCGCAGGCAATTGCCGTAATGATAAATAAAACGATTACACCGGGACCACCATGAAACACTGCTCCACCAAGGCTGCTGAAACTTCCTGCACCTAAAATTGCAGCAATACCAAAAAATGTAAGGTCACGTAAGGTGAGTACTCTTTTTAATCCGCCACCGCCGTGAGGATCATCGCTGCCTTCGGCTAAAATATTTTCTATTTTTTTTGTGCGGAATAAAGAATTAGCCATATTAGTTTTGGTTTTGTAGTTTAACAATCCAAAATAATTAATAATATTGATACTGAAAATAAAATTTGTACATGTATAAAATTGAATGGTATAGTGAAACAGTTAAAGCAGATTCTTTGCCGGAGCATGGTTTTGGGAAAATAAAGGGAAGAAAGTATAATTTTTATTGCAATAACAAAACAGGTTATGTTATTTATAAGGACGATATCTATAATAAAGTAAACATTCAGGTGGCTATTGGCGAATTTGAAGGAACAAAACTAATCTTGAGGAGAGAAGGGACATTTAATAATAACCAACTTAAAATTTACGATAGAAAGACAAATACTTGTATTGGTTTAATTAGCCATAATTTTATTTACAGAACATTAGCTTTAAACTATTACAAATGTATTAAAACTGTATTCAATAAAAATTATGGATACGATTTAAGATTTGATATATATACCGGCACCAGCAATACTATATTATCAATGCTTATTAATAAAATCAAAAGGAAATGGTACCGTTGGATTTATTTCGTAAATATAGAAGGTGTTATTGTATTAGAAGATGATCCGAATTGGGAATTCATTCTTTGTATATTTTTTAAACTACATCATGTTATTCAGCTTGAGAGAGAAACTGATTAATCAACTCTCCCTCACCATCAGGTACTGTGCAAGTTCCATTAATGGTTTTTTACGTGCAGAAAGTACGGCAGTATCTTCCAAATGCTGTAAAGCTGTTTGAAAATAATTTTCCTGTAGTTGTTTAGCCCATTCATCCACTTTACATTTCTTAAAAATGGCTAACACTTTTGCAACTTTGTCAGCAGGGTTATCAATCATCAGTTGTAATAAAGCTGCTTTGTCTTCTGCAGTGGCTACTTCCAATGCATGAATCAATAAAAAAGTTTTTTTGTTGGCCAGGATATCGCCTCCAATTTGTTTACCAAATTTATCAGGATCACCAAAAGCATCTAGATAATCATCCTGCACCTGGAAGGCTATGCCGAGGTTTTTCCCAAACTCATATAAGTGTTTTTGATTGCCTTCGCCGGAGCCGCCGAGTATAGCACCAAGCTGTAAACTTGCCGCCACCAATACAGAAGTTTTTAACGTGATCATCTTTACATATTCCTCAAAACTTACGGTATCTCTTTTTTCAAAATCCATATCCAGTTGCTGTCCTTCGCAAACCTGGGCTGCAGTAACATTAAAAAGATGTAATACTTTCTGCAGGTTGGCAGGCTGTATCTTATTTAAATTTTCATAGGCTTTTACAAACATTACATCACCTGCAAGCAAGGCTGTTGATTCACCGTATTTCATGTGCACTGTCCGCATGCCACGGCGTACCGGTGCCTTGTCCATAATGTCATCATGTATCAAACTGAAATTATGAAAGAGTTCTATTGCTGTTGCGGCATGGTAAGCATCAGCCGTAATGTCGTCAAACAATTCATTAGCCAGCAATACACATACAGGGCGTATTCTTTTACCACCAATACCTAAAATATATTGTGCAGGTTCATATAAAGTTTCGGTATGACCGGGGAAATGCCTGACATTGAATTTTTCTTCAAATAGCTTAGAGAGTTCTAAAAAACTATGCATTGTACTATTTCTTCTTTTTTGTTGTTGCCTTGGCTTTTGCTGGCGCTTTTGCTGATTCTTTGGTTACAGTTTTTGCTGGTTTACTAACCGTTGGCACCCAATGATAATCCAACTGGCGCTTGCCTAAATTAGCTGCCACCACTTTTATCATCACCTTATCTCCCATTCTGAATTTACGTTTTGTTCTTAAACCCACCAGTGCATAATCCGCTTCATCCAGCCTGAAATCATCATGTTCACTCAGGTCTCTTACTGTAACCATACCTTCGCATTTATGCAATACCGTTTCTACAAAAAATCCAAAAGAAGCCACACCGCTGATGATACCTTCAAATTCCTCACCTAAATACTGCTGCATAAATTCTACCTGCTTGTATTTATTGCCTGCTCTTTCTGTTTCCATTGCCTTGCGTTCCCTTTCGCTGCAGTGTTTACATTTTTCTTCCATCTTCTTGTCCAGCTTCAGGTTTTTGTCTAAGCATTCCTGTAAGATCCTGTGCACCATCACATCCGGGTACCGGCGTATGGGTGAGGTAAAATGGCAGTAATGTTCAAAGCCCAAACCATAGTGGCCGATATTTTCAGAAGTATAAATGGCTTTTGCCATGGTGCGTATACCCAATTGCTCCAGCACATGTTGCTCCGGTTTACCCTGTACCTCTTTCAATAGTTTATTAAATGATGCCGCAACTGCCGCTTCATCATGCATATCAAATGAATAACCAAATTTTTTGGCAAATGCCACAAATGGTTTTAGTTTTTCATCATCCGGTGTATCGTGTATGCGGTAAGGAAATGGTACCGGCTGTTTGTTGATCTTTATTTTTGCAATGTACTCCGCCACCGTTCTGTTGGCCAGCAACATGAATTCTTCAATTAATTTATGGGCATCTTTACTTTCTTTTACCACAATGCCAATAGGCTTTCCCTTTTCATCCAGTTGAAAACGCACTTCCTGTGAGGAAAAATTGATGGCACCTTTCCTGAATCTTTCCCTGCGGAATTTTTGTGCCAGGTCGTTCAGCAACATGATGGGCTTGTAATGCAATCCATCTTTTTTCTCAATGATCTCCTGCACCTCTTCATAAGTAAAACGGTGATTACTGTGGATGACCGTTCTGCCGATCCAGCTATGTTTTATTTCTGCACGGTTATTGATCTGGAATATAGCAGAGAAAGTATATTTATCTTCGTGCGGACGCAAAGAACATAATTCATTGGAGATCCTTTCGGGCAGCATCGGGTTTACCCTATCCGGCAAATACACGCTGGTAGCTCTTTCGTAAGCAATCTTATCCAGCAAAGAACCGGGTTTTACAAAATGGCTCACATCTGCAATGTGTACACCAATTTCATAATTACCATTATCTAAATTTCTTACAGAGATGGCATCATCAAAATCTTTTGCATCTACAGGGTCAATAGTAAAAGTGAGAATATCCCTGCAATCTTTTCTTTTTACCAATTCCAATCGGGTAATGTTTTCCGAAAGCTCCAGGGCTTCCTTCATCACCGCTTCATCAAATCCAATAGGAAAGCCGGCATCTATCAGTAATTCCTTCATCGCAAAATCATTCATATCTTCTGCCTTTATCACTGTTACCACTTCGCCTTCGGGTTTTTTATCATCTTTATTCCATTTGGTTAATTTAACCACTACCCTGTCGTTATCGGTGGCGCCATTTAACTTCTCTATCGGGATAAAGAAATCAGGCATTGGTTTTTCGGTATCCGCAGCAAAAAAAGCAAAAGCCTTACTTACCTGCAGGTTGCCAATAAATTCAGATTGTTTTCTTTCCACCACTTCGGTTATCTTTCCTTCAATGCGTTTGCCGGGCATACTGTGTTTAGCGATCTGCACTTTAACAGTGTCTCCGTGAAAGGCCCGGTTAAAATCATTAGGCCTTACCAGCACGTCTTTATCCATTCCTTCAACTGCCACAAAGCCAATACCGCTTCGTGAAATATCCAGTGTTCCTTTTACCGTTTTCATTTGTGATGAACTCCTGGATGGTTTTGTATTTTTACTCATAATTTTTTCTTTTATACCTGCCATAAATTGTCACACTTCATTATCCACAGTATCATTTCTGATCTTTTTTAACAGCAAACCATTGGGAAATTTTTATGGGAGCCTGGTAAACCTGTATTTTCTGTGCCTCAGTGGCAATCTGGCAAAAACTTCTGCAATGTACCAACAAATTGCTACATTCGAAAAAAAGCATCCTCATTGCAAGTTCAAAATCATCCTGTAAAACGCATTATTACCAAAACCATCTGGATACTTTCGCTGGTAAGTATGTTTACTGATGTGGCCAGTGAAATGCTATACCCTGTAATGCCTTTGTTCCTGAAAAAAATTGGTTTTACTGTAATATTCATTGGCATTTTGGAAGGTATTGCCGAAGCCGTGGCCGGATTAAGCAAACCTTATTTTGGAAAGCTCAGCGATAGCAAAGGCAAACGCCTGCCCTTTGTACAATCAGGCTATGGGCTAAGTGCTATAAGTAAACCGTTAATGGCAATATTTGTTTTCCCGTTGTGGATCTTTTTTGTAAGAACCCTCGACCGCCTGGGCAAAGGCATCAGGACCGGCGCAAGAGATGCATTATTAAGCGATGAAGCCACAGCAGCCACCAGGGCCACCGTTTTTGGTTTTCACCGCAGCATGGATACGCTGGGTGCCGTATTTGGCCCGGCTATTGCACTGGCATATTTATATTTTCATCCTGGTGACTATACAACACTTTTTGTAATTGCATTCGGTCCGGGTGTATTGGCCATTCTTTGCACCTTACTGATAAAGGAAAAGCCTAAACCGGTAAACAAAAGACCACCAAACGCAAAACCAGTAAGTATCTTCAGTTTCGTTTCTTATTGGAAAAACAGCTCTCCGCAATATAAAAAACTGGTGATGGGGTTACTGCTTTTTGCCTTATTCAACAGCAGCGATGTTTTTTTATTATTAAAAATGAAAGAAAGCGGGTTGAATGATACGGCTGTAATTGGCGTATATATCTTTTATAATTTTATTTATGCTTTGCTGGCGTACCCTGCCGGTATTATTGCTGATAAATTAGGATTAAAAAAAGTATTGCTTTTTGGATTATTAATATTTGCGATAGTATACACAGGCTTTGCTTTCAATAATAATATCGTCATTTTTATTATACTGTTTGCATTGTATGGTTTGTATGCTGCAGCAACAGAAGGCATTGCTAAAGCATGGATCAGTAATATTACCGATAAAAGTGAAACCGCTACTGCTATTGGTACTTATACCGGTTTTCAAAGTATTGCCGCATTACTTGCAAGCAGTATTTGCGGATTATTGTGGTATAATTTTGGAGGATCAGCCACATTTTTAATTACAGCAGCCATAACATTGATAGTTATAATTTATTTATCGGGTTATAAGGGGTCTCACGGTTCTAAACCGCCTGACCCCTTATAAAAAGTTTTACTAACTTTATTAAAAAATTATCATGAATTCATACGATACCGTAACAGACGCATTAAAAGATTTAAAAGCCCGTGGCTACCAAGTAGATTTTAATATCGCTTTCGATAAGATCGTTTGTTCTAAAAATGAAACCGTATTAAACCCTCACGAATTTGAAATTGTAGAGGTGTACCGTTTTGAAGGTGATACCAATCCCGATGATGAGGATGTGGTATATGCTATTGAATCAAAGGATGGCAAAGTAAAAGGCAGTATGATCAGTGCATTTGGTACCTATGCCGAAAGCATTTCCACCGATATGATACAGAAATTATCCATGCACAAATAATTTTCATTTATAATTCTAAAGATTGCATATGCCAGTAAATTTCAACCGCAGAAATTTTATCAAAACCTCTGCTCTTACAGGAGCTGCGTTAACGCTCACTAATTCCATCAAAGCATTCAGTAATGTAAAAAAAGATAAGGTGCGTATGGGTATCATTGGTACCGGCTTTCGTTCGCACGAGCACATGGGTAATTTTTTACAAAGAGAAGATGTGGAGATCACGGCCATTGCCGATCCGCAGCAACGCAGTATTGATGAGGCATTAAAAGTGTTTAAACAATATAACCGTCCTGAGCCGGCCATTTATAAAAACGGCGACACCGATTATAAAAATTTATTGAAACGTGATGACGTGGATGCGGTGATGATCTGCAGCCCGTGGCAATGGCATAGCATACAGGCTATTGATGCTATGAATGCAGGAAAAATACCTGGTGTGGAAGTGTGTGGTGCCATTAAATTACAGGAATGCTGGGATGTGGTAAACACTGCTGAAAAAACCAAAGTACCGCTGATGATGATGGAAAATGTTTGCTACCGCCGTGATGTGATGGCCGTTTTAAATATGGTGCGGCAAGGTATGTTTGGCGAATTATTGCACGGGCAGGGAGGTTACGAACATGACCTGAGAGGCGTATTATTTAATGATGGCGTAACGGCCTACGACAGCGGTGTGGAGTTTGGCAAAAATGCTTATAGCGAAGCACAATGGCGTACGGAACATAACAGAACACGTAACGGAGAATTGTATCCTACACACGGCCTTGGCCCTGTTGCCGTAATGATGGATATCAATAAGGGTAACCGTTTAACTAAACTTTCCTCTATTGCCACCAAGGCAAGGGGTTTGCATAAATATATAGTAGAACACCCCAAAGGCGGCCCCGATCACCCTAATGCCAAAGTAAATTTTAAATGCGGTGATATTGTAAACACACAATTGCAATGTGCCAATGGTGAAACTATTTTATTAACGCATGATGTTTCGTCTCCACGCCCTTACAACTTAGGTTTTCGTGTACAGGGTACCGAAGGATTATGGCAGGATTATGGAAGTGGTGGCAATAAACAGGGCTTCATCTATTTTCAAAAGCAAATGAACCACAGCCATAAATGGGATGGTACTGAAAAATGGTTAGCCGATAATGATCATCCGTTGTGGAAAAAATACGGGCCCAAGGCAGAAGGTGCCGGCCATGGCGGGATGGATTTTTTTGTTGACCATGCGTTTATTGAATGTATTAAACGTGGTGCTGATTTTCCTCTGGATGTGTATGATTATGCCACCTGGTATAGTATAACTCCATTGAGCGAAAAATCAATTATGGAAGGGGGTGCTTTGCAGAATATCCCTGATTTTACAAAGGGAAAATGGAAGACGAGAAAACAGATTTTTGCTTTGAATGACGAATATTAATTCACCTCATTATTTAAGGAATATAGTATACCAATGATCAACAGAAGAAAATTTTTACAGCTCTCGGCATTAACCGCCCCCCTGCTTGCCGCAAAAAAAACGCTGGCTAACGGTTTGGAGAGTACGACAAAACCCATTGTAGTTTCTACCTGGGATAGTGGCATGGCAGTAAATGCCGAAGCCTGGAAAATACTATCTGCCAAAGGCCGTGCATTAGATGCCGTGGAAGCCGGTGCCAGGCAGATTGAAGACCTGATCAACTGTTGTGTTGGCCTTGGTGGTTACCCCGACAGGGATGGCATTGTTACACTTGATAGCTGCATTATGGATGAACATGCCAACTGCGGTGCTGTTGCAGGTATTGAAAGAATAAAACATCCTGTTTCTGTTGCCCGTAAAGTAATGGAAAACACACCGCATGTAATTCTGGTAGGTGCAGGGGCACAACAATTTGCTGTTGAAAATGGTTTCCCTTTGGAAAGTGGTGAACTTTCGGAGGATGCCAAAAGAGCTTATACCGATTGGTTAAAACATAGCGAATATAAACCCATCATCAATATAGAAAGAAAACAGGGCAATGGCCCTTTTGCGCCTAATTTTTTTGATGATGGCACACCCAATCATGATACGATGGGGTTGGTGGCCATGGATGCCAACAGTAATTTAAGCGGTGCCGTTACCACCAGCGGTATGGCTTTTAAACTGCACGGCCGTGTGGGAGACTCCCCCATCATTGGCGCCGGTTTATTTGTAGATAATGAAGTAGGCGCTGCCACCAGCAGTGGTACCGGCGAAGAAGTGATACGAATTTGCGGAACGCACCTGGTAGTGGAATTTATGCGCCAGGGATTATCACCTGAAATGGCTTGCAAAAAAGCAGTGGAAAGAATTGTAAAAAGAGATCCGGCCAAAGCAAAAACCTTGCAGGTAGGATTTTTAGCATTGAATAAAAAAGGCCAATACGGTGCTTATGCCATTCAAAAAGGATTTGTATTCAGTGTAAAAAGCGGTAATGAAAATCAAATTCACCAATCAAAATTTCTCTTGCCCTAAATCCCTAAAGGGACTTGATACCTTAAGCATTAACGTTTACAATGGAACATGCACACCCCGCCGATACTAAAAGAGCTGAAGGGCCAGACATTTATACCGATTCTTCCCGGAAGGGTTTGGGGCAAGGCTACACGCTCGAAATAATTGCCTTTAACATAGAAAGCTGCCACATAGCACAGGCTTCGGGTGCCACACGTATTGAACTATGTGATAACCCTGGCGATGGCGGTACCACTCCTTCTTATGGTTTTATTAAAGCGGCAAGGGCTGCATTACATATTGAATTATACTGCATGATCCGTCCACGGGGCGGCGATTTTTTATACAGTGATGCTGATTTTGAGATCATGCAGGCTGATGTGCAAATGTGTAAGCAACTGGGCTGTGATGGGGTGGTGATAGGCATGTTAAACAAAGACGGTTCGGTAGATAAGGAAAGAAGCAAAAAATTAGTAGCACTGGCTTATCCCATGGGAGTTACTTTTCAAAGGGCGTTCGACAGGGTGAATGATCCCTTTAAAGCTTTGGAAGATATTATTGAGACCGGTTGCGAAAGAATTTTAACCAGCGGCCTTGTACCCAACTGCCTTGATGGTGCACCACTGATTGCCCGGCTGGTACAACAAGCCAATGGAAGAATCGTTATTATGCCGGGCAGCGGTCTGCGGTCTTCCAATGTCATTGAAGTGGCAACCATTACCGGGGCGGCTGAGTTTCATACTTCTGCCCGGATTTTTGAAGCTACCGCAATGGATTTTGTGGTAGCAGGAATGGAAGAAGAGCTTACCACGGTAATGGCAGACGGTAAAGAAGTAGCAACTATTGCAGCACTGTTAAAAAGCTATCAGCAAGCGTAGAAAGCTGACTTTTTAAGCCGGTTTTGCCACATTTTTATTAAAAATATGCCTCATTAATAAACTTTAGGGTTACTTTAAGCATCTTATCCGTATTAGTAAAGCAGATGCTTAGTAATTTCAGCTTCAATGCAAATTAAAAACAACGCCATACCGGTTAAATTAATAGTACTGTTATTTATTGTATTATTTGCAATGAGGGGCAATAGCGTAATTGCACAAGCGGTTTCTAATGATACCCTTGTGGTGGGCGCTGTTATTTACAATGGCGATACCATTGAAGCAAAAACCCTGTATGATGTTGCTGTGGTAGGTTTCTTAAAAGGCGACCAGGCAAATAAAAACGCCCAATGGACGAGGTTGAGAAATGCTGTGTATGTTACTTATCCCTATGCCAAACGTGCCGGTGCCGTGTTAAACGATATCAATCTTAAACTTACCAATATCAGCGACAAGTCTGCCCGTAAAGAGTATATCAAATCGAGGGAGAAGGAATTAAAAAAAGAATTTACCGACCCGCTTACCAATTTATCGGTTTACCAGGGCAAAGTATTGATGAAGCTGATCAACCGGGAAACCGGCAATAACTGCTATGAGATCATCAAGGATTACAAAGGAGGTTTTACGGCACGTTTTTATCAAACCGTGGCCTTTTTTTTCGATAGTAATTTAAAGCAACCTTATGATGCCACCGGCGAGGATGCTGCCATTGAGAAGATTGTACTGGAAGTAAGGCGGATGTATGGCTATGGGTCGTGAGACGTGAGACGTGAGGCGTGAGTCGTGAGGCGTGAGACGTGAGGCGGCACCCTCAGATTTCAATTGGCTTTACTACTTACCAGCTTACTAATCATTTACCATGGACGATACACCACTCACCATTGCCGATTCACCATTCACGCCTCACGATTTTTACTCACTTTACCCCCTTTACTGTTAATAACTGCACAATTTGGCTTTACTACAACAGAATACCACATTCTACTACTGGAAACCTGCCTAAAATAACGTAGCTTGCAGCCTAGAAATTTAGATCCAAGAATGAAGTTAGACATACTGGCCTTTGGTGTTCATCCTGATGACGTGGAATTGAGTTGTGCAGGTGTATTACTGGTTGAAAAACGGAATGGTAAAAAGACAGGCATCATCGACTTAACGCAGGGCGAATTAGGTACAAGGGGTACCGCTGCAACCAGAAGACTGGAAGCTGCAGCTGCGGCAACCATTTTAGAGGTAGATGTGAGAGAAAATTTAATGATGGCTGATGGTTTTTTTGAAAACAATGAAGCACACCAACGTAAAATAATTACCACTTTACGCACTTATCAGCCGGAGATCATTTTGTGTAATGCTCCATCAGACAGGCACCCCGATCATGGACGATCAGCAAGATTGGTTGCAGAAGCCGCTTTTCTTTCGGGTCTTAAAAAAATTGACACTACAAAAGACGGGATTGCGCAGGAAGCCTGGCGGCCTAAATATGTGTTTAACTATATCCAGGATAAATTTCTGCAACCTGATTTTGTAATTGATATCACAGCTGTATTTGAACAAAAAGTGGAGGCCATAAAAGCCTACGGAACCCAGTTTCATAATACAGAGAGCAACGAACCGCAAACCTATATTTCCACACCTGATTTTTTAGACAGTGTGGTATACAGGCATAAGTGGTTTGGCAAAATGATCGGTGTAAAATATGCCGAAGGTTTTATTTCAGAAAAAATGATCGGCTTCAATAATTTTGATGCCCTTGTAAAAAACAATACTTAAATACAATATTATATGGCAACCCCTAAATTCTTAAATGTAGCCGGATCTACCTTTCACCAGGAATTAAAAAGAAGAGTGAATGAGTATTTTACAAAAGCAGAAAAGCCTGCTACGGGTAATTTCAGTTTATATTTTAAAGCCGTGCTTTTCTGGGCGTCTTATGTTTTCCTTTATATCCATGTGGTATTTTTTACGCCTCCAACATGGGTGGCCATCCTGGAATGTTTTTTAATGGGCGGCTTAACTGCAGCCATTGGTTTTAATGTGATGCATGATGGCGGCCACGGCAGTTTCAGCAACAGTAAATTCTGGAATAAGATCGCAGCATTCTCTGTAAATGCATTGGGTGCAAGCGCTATTATGTGGAATAACAAACACAATATCATCCACCATACTTACACCAATATCGATGGTGTGGATGATGATATTGAAATTAAGCCAATGCTGAGAATGTGCGAAACGCAAAAAAAATATAAGATCCACCGCTACCAGCATATTTATGTGTGGTTCCTGTATACTTTATTATTGATCATCTGGGTTTTTGCAACTGACTATACCAAATATTTTAAAAAGAAAGTTGGTACTGTGCCTATTAAAAAAATGAGCACTTTCGAACATTTTGCATTCTGGATAGCAAAAGCCGGTTATGCTTTTATGATGATTGCATTACCTATTTACCTTTTAGGATTTGTACAATGGTTACTGGGATTTCTCATCATTGCCATGTTTGCAGGATTGATCTTAAGTGTAGTGTTTCAATTAGCGCATACCGTTGAAGAAACAGCTTTCCCTGTTCCTGATGCTGACATTAATAAAATTGAGAACGAATGGGCCATTCACCAGATACAGACCACCGCAAATTTTGCTACTAAAAACAAATTGATCTGCTGGCTGGTAGGCGGATTAAATTTCCAGATCGAACATCATTTGTTTCCTAAAATTTCGCATGTACATTACCCCGAGATCAGCAAAATCATTAAACAAACCTGCCAGGAGTATGGCGTAAAATATATTGAGTTCCGTAAAATGAGGCATGCACTGGTTTCTCACACACAACATTTAAAAAGAATGGGAAGGGCTTAAATGATAGTTTAGTTTTTGCAAAACCTTTTTATTATTTCCAGGTGCGATGATAAAAAGGTTTTTTTATACCTTATACTTTTCATTTTTAAAAAATAATTTATGGCAAAAAAGACCTGGCATGATAAACATGTAGAAGCGCTCACTGTGGGTGAAAAAATTTCTGATGCCGTAGCCAATGGTATGGGTTCATGGAAATTCATTATCTGGCAAAGTATTTTTGTGGTATGCTGGATGATATTGAATGTGATAGGATTTGTAAAACACTGGGATGTGTACCCTTTTATTTTACTTAACCTGATCTTTTCTACACAGGCTGCCTATGCCGCCCCTATTATTATGATGGCACAAAACAGGCAGTCAAAAAGAGACCGTGTACAGGCAGAAGATGACTATAAGACCAACCTGGATGCCAAAGAAGAGATTGAATGTCTGCAACGTCAATTAAATAAAATTGAATCGGACAAACTGGATAAAATTATTGAGTTGCTGCAGGAAATGAAGGCTAAGCAGGTATAATGTTGCTCTCCTTATTATAAGAACGTGAAAATTAAAGCCACGGTTAAAGGTTGGCAGCCTTTTTCCTTAAATTTGCTATACAAACAAAAAAGATGAGTGAAGAAAAGAATTTAAATTTTATTGAAGAAATAATTGAAGCCGATCTTGAGAGCGGTAAATACAAAACCATCCTTACCCGTTTTCCACCGGAACCCAATGGCTATTTGCATATTGGCCATGCAAAATCTATTTGCCTGAATTTTGGTTTAGGTTTAAAATATGGCGGCAAAACCAACCTGCGTTTTGATGATACCAACCCTGTTACCGAAGACACAGAGTATGTAGACAGCATTAAAGATGATATCCGCTGGCTGGGTTTTAACTGGGCCAATGAATTTTATGCTTCTGATTATTTTGACCAGTTATATGCATTTGCTACCGACCTTATAAAAAAAGACCTGGCTTATGTAGACGATATTTCTGCAGAAGAAATGGCCATTTTAAAAGGTTCGCCAACAGAACCCGGCAAAGACAGCCCATACAGGAACAGGAGTATTGAGGAGAACCTGGCTTTATTTACGGCCATGAAAGAAGGCAAATATAAAGACGGAGAAAAAGTATTGCGTGCAAAGATTGATATGGCACATGTGAACATGCTGATGAGAGACCCTATCCTTTATCGTATTAAACATGCCCATCACCACCGCACCGGCGACAAATGGTGCATTTACCCGATGTACGATTTTGCACACGGGCAAAGCGACAGTATTGAAAACATCACTCATAGTATCTGCACCTTAGAGTTTATTCCTCACCGTGAGTTGTATGACTGGTGTATTGAAAAATTGAACATCTTCCCCTCCCATCAATACGAGTTTGCAAGATTGAACATGACCTACACGGTAATGAGCAAAAGAAAATTACTGCAACTGGTTAATGAAGGTTATGTAAGTGGCTGGGACGATCCTCGTATGCCCACACTTAGCGGCTTCAGAAGAAAAGGATATACGCCGGAAAGTATCCGCAGTTTTTGTGATAAGATCGGAGTTGCCAAAAGAGAAAATTTAATCGACATCAGTCTGCTGGAATTTTGTTTGCGTGAAGAACTGAATAAAACCTCTTTACGTGTAATGGCAGTTTTGGACCCTGTAAAACTCATCATCACCAATTACGAAGATGGCAGAACAGAAGAGCTGATGAGTGAGAACGGGCCCGAAGAAAGCATGGGCACCCGTACCGTTCCATTCAGTAAGGAGTTGTGGATTGAAAAGGAAGATTTTATGGAAGTGCCGGCCAAAAAATGGTTTCGCCTGGCTCCCGGTGCATTGGTACGGTTAAAGAGCGCCTACATTGTAAAATGCGAAGGCTTTACAAAAGATGCGGCGGGAAACATTACCGAAATTCAATGCACTTATATTCCGGAAAGTAAAAGTGGCGGCGACAGCAGTGGTATCAGTGTAAAAGGTACTATTCATTGGGTAAGTGCTGCACATGCCATTACTGCCGAAGTAAGATTATACGATCGTTTATTTAAAGCAGAAAACCCTGCTGCGGAAGAAGGCGATTTTAAGGATAATATCAATCCCGATTCGTTGCAGGTGATCAGTAATGCTTATATAGAACCTTCTTTGGCAACAGCTACATTGGATAGCCGTTACCAGTTTTTACGCAAGGGATATTTTTGTTTAGATAAAGATTCTACCACCGAAAAACTGGTATTCAACAGAACGGTTACATTAAAAGATGCCTGGGGTAAAGAAGTAAAACGAAATTAATTTCACTCCGCTGATTATGATCAGACGGGGGCGTCAGATCATGATCAGCCTTTTTTACCGGTAGTCCCGTCCGGGATTTTCATATTAGGAAATACGCTGGCTACCAGCATCACTATTGTTGCAAATAACATTATGAATATCCCTGCCTTCTTCTCCGGGCAATAGGCATTATAGCAGGAAGTAAAAAGGATATATGTTTTAATGGCATAGGCCAAAGTAAAAGCGCTTAAAAAAAGATTGGTTCTTTTAGCCCACACTTTGGGCAGTATCATAAATAGCAGTATTATCAACCCAAACAAAACCAGGGAATAGCCAGGTTTGCCATACTGCCCCTTAAAAGAAAAAAAGCCCGTAAAAGTTCTTTCGGCCTCATTGGTTATCTGCGGATCGGCATAATAACCCCAGGGCAAAAAGCAGGAAATGATCAGTATCACACAGGCAGCCATGCCAAACCAGGATAATATTTTTGCATTCATATATTGCTGAATTAAAAATCGCCCCGAAAATACGGGGCGATGGGTGAGGTCCCTAGCGGATTCGAACCGCTGTAGAAGCTTTTGCAGAGCTTTGCCTAGCCACTCGGCCAAAGGACCTTTTTTAGTGTTGCAAAAATAGGGTATTTTTAGGCAAAATTATTCTCCCTTGTACATCTGTTTTTAAAAAAATATTATGAGCCTCATACCAGCATCAGAACTTATTATCAACAGCCGTGGCGCCATTTATCACCTGGATTGCCGGCCCGAAGAAATTGCACCTACCATTATTACTGTTGGCGACCCCGACAGGGTAAGTGAAGTGAGCAAACATTTTGATTCATTAGAAGTAAAAAATCAGCATCGTGAATTTGTTACGCATACCGGTTATCTTAATAAAAAAAGATTAACCGTTGTTAGTACCGGAATTGGTACTGATAATATTGATATCGTATTGAATGAACTGGATGCATTGGTAAATATTGATTTTGCCACCCGGACTATTAAAGAAAACTTAACGCAACTGAACATTATAAGAGTGGGTACTTCAGGATCTTTGCAGATGAATATTCCTGTAGATAGTTTTGTGGTGAGCACACATGGACTGGGTATTGATAACCTGCTGAATTTTTACCGGCTGGATAATAACGAAGAGGAAAAACAATTGGTACAATCTTTTGTAACACAAACACAGCTGCATAATAATTTTGCTTATCCCTGCATTGCCAGTGCCAGTGCATCGCTGATAAAACATTTTGTGGATGGTTTTCATCATGGCATTACAGTTACTTGTCCGGGCTTTTACGGTCCGCAGGGAAGGGTACTGCGTTTAGGTTTAGCCAATCCTGCGCTGATCGATAACTTAACCGCATTTAATTTCGGGCAGCACCGGATCACCAATTTTGAAATGGAAACATCGGCTATTTACGGATTGGGTAATGCATTAGGCCATCACTGTCTTTCTATAAGTGCTATTGTTGCCAATCGTATTTCAAAAGAATTCAGTAAAGATGGTGCCGCAACAGTGGAAAATTTAATTCAAAAATCTCTTGAGATAATTTCAACCAATTTATAATAAAATGAAATGAGCCGTAAAAGAAGCTACGGCTCAGTAAAATGCCCATAAGCGAACTCTATATGGCTTAAAACAATAAAAATAACACATGAAAGTAGAATTTTATAAATACCAGGGAACCGGAAATGATTTTGTTATACTGGATAACAGGGATAATAAATACAATGGGCTTTCTGTAAAACAAATTAAACATCTTTGCGACCGCCGCTTTGGCATTGGTGCCGATGGCTTAATGCTGCTGACGAAAAAAGAAGGCTACGATTTTGAAATGGTATATTTTAATGCTGATGGTAACGAAAGCAGTATGTGTGGCAATGGCGGCAGGTGCCTGGTAAAGTTTGCCTATCACATGGGCATACATAAAAACACGTATCATTTTATAGCTACCGATGGCGAGCATTTTGCAGATATTGCCATTGATAACGGCCAGGCTGTAAGATTGAAAATGAAAGATGTTACCGAAGTAGATGAACACTCTACCTACGCTGTTTTAAATACCGGCTCGCCGCATTTTGTAAAATTTGCCAATAATGTAAGAGATATTGATGTGGTGGAAACAGGCCGTGAAATACGCTACAGCAAAGAATTTAAAGAGCATGGCATTAATGTGAATTTTGTAGAGTCGATTGATGAGGACAGCATTTTTGTACGCACCTACGAACGTGGTGTGGAAGATGAAACCATGAGCTGTGGCACCGGTGTTACCGCATCTGCATTAATGAGTGCACATAATGCCAAAGGTTTTAACCGTGTGGAAGTACAAACACCCGGCGGACATTTAAGTGTGGAGTTTGATAAAACAGATGAAGAACATTTTGAAAATATCTGGTTATGTGGCCCTGCTGAGTTTGTTTTTAAAGGAGAAGCAGAAGTATAATCATTGTATTTATTGCATCGCTTACATACGCAACATCATTTGACTATCATTTCGTAAAGAACAGCAGCTTAATATATGATCCAGTATTTTAAAATCATCGAACACCAGACCATCGAAACGGATAAACCCGAAATTGGTTCATGGGTAAATGTGCTGCCTCCGCTAAAACAGGAAGAATTTACAGAACTCAGCGAAACGCTTGATATACCCATTGATTTTTTAAAGGACTCCCTGGATATAGATGAACGCAGCCGTTACGAAATTGACGACAATGTAAAGCTGATCGTTATTAAAACGCCTACCGAGAATAATTCCTTCAACGAAAGCGATGCCTTTTATATCACTATCCCGATCTGTATTATTTTAACGCATAACCAGATTGTAACGGTAAATTCATTTGAGAACGAAGCGATAAAAAAATTCCTGAATAGTTTTCAAAATCGTCATCCTGATAAAAAAAGTATGATGGTGCTGAAGATATTTGAAAAGATCACGGCTAACTTCCAGGAATACCTGAAGGAAATTAACCAGCGCCGCAATGTACTGGAACAAAAATTATACGATGCCAACCGGAATGAGGAATTGCTGCAACTGATGCGTATTCAAAAAAGCCTGGTATATTTTATTACAGCTTTACGCAGCAACGAATTGCTGATGATGAAACTGGCACGTACCAATGTATTGCAGTTGACCGATGATGAAAAAGACTTTTTAGATGACCTGGTGGTAGAAACATCTCAGGCATTGGAAACCGCAAATACGTATACCAATATTTTAAGTTCATCGCTCGATGCCTTTGCCAGCATCATCAGTAATAACCAGAATGAAGTGCTGAAACGGCTAACCACACTCACAATATTTTTAAGTGTACCGGTTTTAATTGCAAGCATTTACGGAATGAATGTGCCCATCCCCTATAAAGACACCCACTATGCTTTTTGGGTGCCGGTAATTTTATCGGTAGCCATTCTTGCTTTTGTGATGTGGAATTATTTAAAGCGTTTTAAAAAATAAGTATGTTTTCTATAAGAGTATATGGTATTTTGATCAACGACCGCAAACAGGTTTTGGTTAGTGATGAATTGATACGTGGCATGTACATCACCAAATTACCCGGTGGTGGGCTTGAATTTGGCGAAGGCACAAGAGATTGCCTGAAAAGAGAATTCATGGAAGAGATGCAATTGAATGTAGCCGTCGGCGATCATATTTACACTACCGATTTTTACCAGATGAGTGCCTTTGATAATAAAAAGCAGATCATCTCTATCTATTACTTTGCAAAAGCACTGGAAGAAATTAAAGCTCCGCTGAGAGATACACCATTTGATTTTGATGAACAGCAAATGAGGGTGTATAAAGAAACCGGTGAAACCGAAACCTTCCGTTTTGTGGATTGGGAAGATTTTTCTGAAGCGTCAGTAACTTTACCGATTGACAAAATTGTAGCCACATTAATAAAAAATAATTTTTAATAAATCAGCCACGGATTACACAGATTAACACGGATTTTTAATTCACGGAGTGAATTTTATTTTGCCGGAAAAATGGTAAGGGAGTAAACTCAATATGTACGTCTTACCTTCTTTACGGCTATTTTCTTTTTTGTATTTAATCCGCGTTAATCTGTGCAAGCTATGGCAAACAAAAACAAACTTGTTTGGTTTTAAAAATCCACAAAGTGAATAGCGTTTTATGAATTACGATAACTTTTTTGATTCGCCGATTATTTTAGAAGATGCACTGGTAAGGCTTGAGCCATTAGAAGAAAAGCATTACAACTTGTTACTGCCTGTAGCCATGAACAAAATGTTGTGGGAGTTTACCGGCGCAAAGGTAAATTCAGAAGCAGATTTTAAGAGGTATTTTGATACTGCTTTGCTGGAGAAGAAAAATAAGAAATCTTATCCTTTTGCTTACTTTAATAAACAAACAGGGCAATACGTGGGTTGCACCCGCTATGGCAATATAGATTTTGCAAATAAAAGAATCGAGATCGGATGGACGTGGCTGGACCCAGGCCTGCATGGCAGTGGCTTTAACAAGCATTGTAAATTTTTACTCCTCTCCTATGGTTTTGAACAATTGCATTTAAACCGTATTGAATTAAAAACCAGTCACCTTAATTTAAGGTCGCAAA
The DNA here is from genome assembly GCF_054783275.1 of Ferruginibacter profundus. Lineage (NCBI taxonomy): Bacteria > Pseudomonadati > Bacteroidota > Chitinophagia > Chitinophagales > Chitinophagaceae > Ferruginibacter > Ferruginibacter profundus. Next base: position 1,588,361 of record NZ_BAAGQW010000001.1, read on the forward strand.
AAGCCATGCGTAAAATTGGTGCGGTACAGGAAGGTATATTGCGCCGCCACAGCATTAATGAAGATGGCCTGGTGAGAGATACGGTATACTTTAGTTTTATTGCAGAAGAATGGCCGGAAATAAAGGGGACTATTTTTAAAGCGTTAGTTTAGATATTACACAGAATCTTTGTGCAACACCGTGAAAGATGCTGTGAATCTGTGTATAATAAAAACTACGTTCTCAATAATATTTTTTATTTTACTTACTAAAATTTAATTATGAGAAATATATTCTTTTGCATTGCCTGTATATGCATCATTTCCTGTAATAACGAAAATAAAAATGCAGCTACAGCTGCAACGGCTATTGTAAATGACAGTTTATTTAACGAAGTACAAACCGGTGGTATAAAAATTATCCCGATAGAAACACCGAAAGGGAAATTTAATATCTGGACAAAACGTGTAGGCAATAACCCCAAGATAAAAGTATTGTTGCTAAATGGCGGCCCCGGTGCCACACACGAATATTTTGAATGCTTTGAAAGTTTTTTTCCGCAGCAGGACATTGAGTTCATTTATTACGATCAACTGGGTTGCGGCTTGTCTGATAATCCAAAAGATACCAGCATGTGGGACCTTACCAGGTTTGTGGAAGAAGTAGAGCAGGTACGCAAGGCATTGAACCTGACAAAAGATAATTTTTATTTACTCGGCCATAGCTGGGGAGGTATTTTAGCCATGCAATATGCTTTAAAATACCAGGATAATTTAAAGGGCCTTATCATCAGTAACATGATGAGCAGTTGCCCCGATTATGGTAAATATGCGCAGGAAGTTTTAGCACCACAATTTGATCCAAAAATTTTAGATACTATCAGGCAAATAGAAAAGAAAGGCGATTTTGAAAATCCCAAATACATGGAATTGCTGATGCCGAATTTTTATGCAAAACATATTTGCCGTTTTCCGGTAGAGCAATGGCCCGAACCCGTGAACCGCTCTTTTGCAAAAATGAATCACTCTTTGTATGTAACCATGCAGGGCCCAAGTGAGTTTGGCATTGGTGGTAATTTAATTAACTGGGATGTAAAAAAGCAATTGCCGCAAATAAAAGTGCCCACACTTACTATTGGTGGAAAATTTGATACCATGGACCCGGAACACATGAAGTGGATGAGTACGCAGGTACAACACGGCAGGTTTTTATTATGCCCCAACGGCAGCCATATGGATATGTATGATGACCAGAAAAATTATTTTCCGGGCCTCATCAGTTTTATAAAAGATGTGAATGAAGGAAAATTGTAAACACTGCAACCATGCCAACTGTTTTTATTACCGGTGGTACAGGTTATATCGGCACCAGGTTAATTAAAGCCCTGCAGCAGGATGGCCATTTTCACATCAAGGCATTGGTAAGAAAGGGATCAGAAAATAAATTACCAGCTGGCTGCGAAATAATTTTTGGTAACGCCTTAGATGCCGATAGTTATCAAAACAATATTACACCGGCAACAATATTTGTACACCTGGTTGGAGTAGCACATCCCTCTCCTGCAAAAAAAGTACAATTTAAAAACATTGACCTGGTATCTGTACAGCAGGCTGCAAAAGCCGCAACTACTGCAGGCATTCAGCATTTTGTTTACTTAAGTGTATCGATGTATCCAACCAGAATAATGAAAGACTTCCAAGCAGTTCGTGCCGAAGGTGAAGCCGTATTATTACAACAACATTTTATTTCATCATTCATAAGGCCCTGGTATGTTTTAGGCCCGGGGCATTGGTGGCCTTTATTATTGAAACCGGTTTTCTTTATTTTAAAATTTCTTCCTACGAAAAAAGAAGCCGCAATACATTTAGACACGGTTACCATTGCACAAATGATAAAAGCAGTAGTAGCCTGCATAAAAACTCAGCCCGATAAAAATAATATTGTTGATGTGCAGATGATGAAGAGATTGTAAAAATACATTTTACGTCAACCTGAATTAAAACAATAGCCTGAGCATTAAGCTATATTGAATTTAAGAGCAGAGCACCAATGTTGCAGCTACAGTAGTACAAAAGATGAACATAGCTACCTGGCAGGAAAGGGATGAAATCTTTCCTGCCTTTACTTTTTTGTTAGAAAAAAAGTAAATGAAGGCTTACAAAAAAGAAGTGAGCATTTATAAAAAAGCCCCGCCAGAAGCGGGGCTAATAATTTAAAATCTATCAGCCTGTAAGCCGGATTCTGTATCCCCCCAACAAGTTGGGGAAATGGTTATCATTTATCTGGCTGTAACATTACTGTTACAATCTTGCTGCCTACCCTTCAACGTTCCCCAACAAGTTGGGGATCGGGCGAGCCGCCCTCAACGCTGATATACGTGGCATTACAGCACACAAGGTTTACCCGATTCATGCATTACTGCAAAAACCCGTGAGCTCTTACCTCACGTTTTCACCCTGGCCCCTCCCCAACGAGTTGGGGATAGGTGGTAATTTTCTGTGGCACTTTCTTCCCCAACAAGTTGGAGACCGGCCATTAACCGGTGTGTTGCCCTTTGCTGTCCGGACTTTCCTTCCCCCCCCAACAAGTTGGAGAGAACGATAACCCGGCTGATAGAACGCAAAGATAGATTATATTTTTTTGGGGTAGTTTAGGGATAGTCAGGCATTGCTATTTTAATTATATTGTAGCACAATGAAATCTTAAAATAGATTTTTATTGATGCATTGTTTAGATTTATCCAGGAAGATACATGCACTTGTTAGGTGCAGACTTTTTGGCAACTCATTAATTACGAACTCCCGATGACTATTTCACAAACAAATGAAGCAGAATTTATTGATGAGGTTACCCATATAAATTGGAGCCAATTTAAAGGGGCGGAATATTATCAGCCCCGTAATGTTGTTTTAAGTCTTACGAATCTTGTTTATCTTAGAAACGAGGAAGAAAAATGGCATATTTATAACGATGTTTTATTTGCGTTGGGTAATAACCATGCAGGAACGTATTACCCGGTAATTGCAGCAGTGCTGCCACTGATCACTAAACTTTTACAATCAAGCCAATATGAACTTGTTCGAAATTGCATATTGGAAATATTAAGCGAGTGGTATTACAGTTTTGAGCCTGAACCAGGAGCATTTACAATTTCAACAGCAGAGGAATTGGAACATTTTGTAAGAACACATATCAGGGACTTAATTACGGAAACTGAATGGAACGACAGTGAAAGAAATATGAAGCTGATTGCAGATTTTTGCGACTATTTCAATGAAGAAACTTCTACCTGATGGCCTTTCTTTACCCACATCATTTGCAAAATTGCATTGCCATAACAGACTTAAAATAAATAGTGATTGTCAATTGCATTCCATTAAAACCGCATTTTTTATGATTGAAAATTCATTCAAAAAATACCAGACATTCTCACAAAGGTTAGGTGCAGCAATTATTGATGCTATATTATTTTTACCGGTTATGTACATTGGCAGTAAGGTTTTTGGACCTGATGAAGACAAATCAATTTTGTGGCTGATAATTTTAAATGGACTGTACTATGCCTATTCAATAACCGGACATCATAAATATGGACAGACAATTGGCAAGCGATTGACTTTTGTAAAAGTTGTACAAAGTGAAGACGAGAGTAAACTACTATCGCCAGCCCAGGCATTTAAAAGAGACTTACTTGGAATACTATTGGTGCTGGTAGAATTCTGCATTATAGTATCGGGTTCGGCAGATACAGAATATGGAGATATCGTTTTAGGGTTATCTTCATTCACCTGGTTAATTGCCGAAATGCTTACCATGTTATTCAATAACAAGCGGCGTTCTGTTCATGATTATATTGCAAACTCTGTTTGTATAGACATCACTAAGCCCACGGCATGGGAGAAAAAGTCAGGCGTTTAAAATTTATTCACTCCCGCTAAAACCAGTATTTCTACGGGTAAAAATGCATCGTTGGTTTTATATTTTGTTGCGTATTATTTAAAAAAAACACGCCTTAAATTTAACTGACTATGAAGAATAAAATTATAGTGCTGGGCATTGCAGCAATAATTGTATTTGTCAACCTGCTATTTACCAATTCCGGTTGCTCTTCACCAACAACAATGGATGCAACAGCCAAAGGCCTCAGCAATAAATATGCTGTATTGCCCATGGATATTGATGCCCTGTCGCAAAAAACGGCTGATACATTTTCATGGCAAAGTTTTATTGCCATGAACTGGCCTGCCAATATCAGTACCTGCGGCCCCGATACCAGCAATGGCAGTTCCATCCTTACCGGCAAGGGCCCGGTAGTATGGGAAACCTACCTTTCTTCTGACCAGGTTTTTGTTGCTGCACCGGATGCCCCAAGCCCATGGTGTGCCAATAATAATGCTGTTACCAGCCTTACACACCTGCCGCAAAAAGTGCAGGACCTGGCACGCAAAACCGGTGTATATCGTTTTGTACATCGTATTTCAAAATCGCCGCATGCGCTGGACCAGGCGGTTGGTGGCCCGCTGGTAGATCAGAACGGAAGATTTGCCCGATACGAAGTGCGTATGAATTATGATGAATATAATTTTATTACTAAAAACGGTTTATGGAATAAAGCAGGCCAGAATAAATATGCGGCAGACAGCACTACCATCACGATGCCCGCCGGCCCTTCTGCCTTCGGGCCCAATGGTGCTATGGAATTTAAAGCCGCATGGAAAGTATTGGGTAAGGGTGATGACAGCAGTAAGTTTTACAAGATAAAAGCCATTGTGTATAATGATGATTCCGGAGACCCCAGCCCCGGCGAAAACCCGGTAACACTCGGATTGGTGGGCTTACATATTGCACATAAAACAGCAACGCAACGCAACTGGGTATGGTCTACTTTTGAACAGGTAGACAATCTGACCAAATCTTTTTATAATGCTAACTGTGACACCTGTACGCCGAATATGCCTATACCCGGCAGTAATTACAAAGAGCTGAATCCTGATGGCAGCCCCATCAACAAACCAACACAGGTAACAAGAGTAAATGCAGTAGAAGATCCTTTTGCAGATAGCATCAACCTGTACTTTCAAACTTTGCTGAAGGGATCGGTATGGGCAAATTATAAACTGGTGAGCACACAGTGGTTATTTGCAGAAACAATGACGCCATCATTCCTTGCCAATTCGGTTCAGGAAACTTATGTGCAGGGGCCGCACCCGGCTTCCTATGGCGGGTTCCATTTAAATATCGATCAGCCGTATTATACCGACTCATTGTACCAGCCGTTTGCAAAAGGCATCAGTTCAAGTTGTATGGGTTGTCATTACGTTGCTACGTTCCCCGCAGCACCGGCAAGAACCGACTTCAGTTTTATTTATGGTGAAGCCCACTGATAATTCAATGAAATTATTTTTTTAAGGTTAGATAGATCAGCAACTAAAAAAGGTGGCCTGTTAACAGGTCACCTTTTACTATCACAGGATGTATAAGTTAAGCCAGATCAAAACGATCCAGGTTCATTACTTTAGTCCAGGCTGCAACAAAATCATGTACAAATTTTTCTTTTGCATCTTCACAGGCATATACTTCTGCAAGCGCACGTAACTCTGAGTTAGAACCAAAGATCAGATCAACCCTTGTTGCCGTCCACTTTACTGCGCCTGTTTTACGATCGCTTCCCTCAAACACATCTTTTGATGCGGCTTTCCAGGTAGTACCAAAATCAAGCAGGTGTACAAAGAAATCGTTGGTTAATGCACCGGTTTGCGTGGTAAATACACCATGCCGGGATTGACCATAGTTGGTGTTCAGCACACGCATGCCACCAACCAGCACCGTTAACTCAGGTGCGGTTAAGGTTAACAGTTGTGCTTTATCTACCAGTAATTCTTCTGCTGAGGCTGTGTGTTTGGCATTTAAGTAATTACGGAAACCATCTGCAACAGGTTCCAATACTGCGAATGATTCCACATCAGTTTGTTCCTGTGTGGCATCAGTTCTGCCGGCAGTGAAAGGCACAGTAATTGTGTAGCCTGCATTTTTTGCGGCCTGTTCAACAGCTGCACAGCCACCTAAAACAATAAGATCGGCCAACGACACTTTTGCAGCAGCAGATGCACTATTGAATTCTTTTTGTATACTTTCTAAAGCCGCCAGCACTTTACTCAATTGAGCAGGATTATTTACTTCCCAGTATTTCTGTGGCGCCAAACGAATACGTGCCCCATTGGCACCGCCACGTTTATCAGAACCACGGAAGGTGGATGCTGATGCCCATGCAGTAGCTACCAGTTCGGATACCGATAATCCGCTTGCCAGTATTTTAGTTTTTAATGCCGCAATATCAGCATCATTGATCAGTGGATGTGTAACAGCCGGAACAGGGTCCTGCCAGATCAGTTCTTCTGCCGGCACTTCTTTACCCAGGTAGCGGCTGCGTGGCCCCATATCACGATGGGTTAACTTGAACCATGCCCGGGCAAATGCATCTGCAAACTGGTCAGGATTTTCGAAGAAACGCCTTGAGATTTTTTCGTACGCAGGATCAATTCTCAATGCCAGATCGGTAGTAAGCATAAATGGTGCATGGCGTTTAGACGGATCATGTGCATCAGGAACCAGGCCGGCGCCTGCATTATCTTTAGGTTTCCATTGCTGTGCACCTGCAGGGCTTTTGGTTAATTCCCATTCATAACCAAACAGGTTTTCAAAAAAGTTATTGCTCCATTTTGTTGGTGTGGTTGTCCAGGCGCCTTCCAAACCACTGGTAATGGTATCGCCTGCATTGCCGCTGCCATAAGTATTTTTCCAGCCCAGGCCCTGTTCTTCAATAGTAGCACCTGCAGGTTCTGCGGCAACATATTTGCCAGGATCGGCAGCGCCATGAGTTTTACCAAATGAGTGCCCGCCTGCTATCAACGCTACGGTTTCTTCGTCATTCATTGCCATGCGGCCAAAAGTTTCACGGATGTCACGTGCAGCAGCCAGCGGGTCTGGCTTACCGTTAGGCCCTTCAGGATTTACATAAATTAAACCCATCTGTACTGCGGCCAACGGATTTTCCAGGTTGCGGTCGCCACTGTAACGCTTATCTCCCAGCCATTCTTTTTCTGAACCCCAGTACACATCTTCTGCCGGTTCCCACACATCGGCACGGCCACCACCAAAACCGAATGTTTTAAAGCCCATCGATTCAAGGGCGCAGTTGCCTGCAAGTATCATCAGGTCGGCCCAGGAGATCTTTCTGCCGTATTTCTGTTTGATCGGCCATAATAATAAACGGGCTTTATCAAGGTTAGCATTATCCGGCCAGCTGTTCAACGGTGCAAAGCGTTGCATACCGGCGCCACCACCGCCACGGCCATCCTGTATACGGTAGGTACCTGCGCTATGCCAGGCCATACGGATAAAGAACGGTCCGTAATGACCATAATCTGCAGGCCACCAATCCTGCGAGGTAGTCATCAGTTGGTAAATTTCTTTTTTCAATGCATCCAGGTCAACTGTTTTAAATTCAGTTGCGTAGTCGAAAGACGCCCCCATCGGGTCGGACAAGGAAGAATTCTGACGAAGGATGTTCAGCTTTAATTGATTTGGCCACCAGTCACGGTTCCTGGTACCACTGCCGGCAGTTTGTTTTAATGAGCCACCACTAAAAGGGCACTTAGCAGCCATATTTTCTTTATTAACGTCTAGTACCGGTGTGTCGGGGGATGTGTTATGTTCCATTCTTATAGATTTATATGGTTTATAATTCAAACTTACAATAATACTTACATAACCCTTATCTATAAATTTTATATAGTTATAGATAGAATTGATAATGCCGGGTAAGATGGTATGCCATTTCAATATACAGCAAAATTGTTTATTTTAAAAGCATAGTGCAGTTGTGTTATACAACAAGTACCTGTAACAGCATAAACATATAAAAACTGGTTTAACCTTTTATTATAGCAACTACTATTGCATTTAGCAGGTGATTTTTTATCTTAGAGGTCTCTGCAAATGAAAATATACTATACCATTATCATCATCCTGCTTTTAATTTTTCCCAAATTAAGCCCTGCCCAACTTACCATAAAAGATTTCAGACTGTGTGTTGAAAATATTGGTTGTTCAGATTCTACATTAAAAATAAGTAAGTCGCAGTTATTTAAGGCCGGAAAAGTAACGGCAAATTTTCCCTGGTTAACCATCAAGTCGGTAACATTATATTTTGGAACGGAAGGACTTAGTGACGTCATGATGCTTTCTATAAAAGGCGACTCCATAAATAATGAGGCCAGGAAATATTTTGAGAGAGCCGGTCCGGGAACTGTCATCACCATCGATGTAGAAGGATATAATAAGAAGAATCAGCAGGTGCCCTGGGCAGGCCTTTCCATACGAATCATACAATAACTTTACCAGATGCTTAAACAATCAGCCATATCATTTTTCTTACTTGTTCCGGCACTTCATGCAGTAACTATTTCCTTTGCGCAAGACACTGCTATTGCTACACCCGGCAATTCGTGCCAGCCTTATTTTGATAAGAATAAAAATCCTGTTCATTATGTGTACAACGTTGCCAAACAAACACACGACTATTCCGGCAATTGGGATTTTGATGGCGATGGCAAAACGGATGGATTATTTTTTGTTGGTACCGGCGGTGCTCATTTATATTTTTATTTAAGCATTGTTTTAAGTGCTGATAAAAAGACCAGGAACTTTCCCTTTCTTGAACTGGATATGCCCTGCCTGGGGAATATTGATGAGCTGAAGCAATCGCAATTTTATCCTCCTCCCCTTTTTCCGCAATTTGTGGTAGACAAATTTAGTACTGGCGCTTTGAGTGATAATGCCAATGATAAAATATACCTGCACCTGGATAGGTCTGCAGTAATTCCACCCGAATGGAAAAAACGTGGCGTAAGCAGTACTTACTTATTACTGTATTATAAAAAAGGAAGCATAACAATTCAAAATTTTATTGAGTAGCTTAGTTGCTGTATTGTAACCAGGAATTCTGTTTTAAATATATTTTATACCCATGCTCAGATTTTTAAAAGCCCTTTGCTGGCTGTTTATTGCAACGGCTCCGGGTTGCAGTAATCACAATAACTTAAATGATAAGATTGCCCCTGATGATACTATTGTAAAAAGCAGCGCCGTAATAAAACCTGATTATTCAAAATATTATACTACAAAAGACAGCTTACTAATTGTAACCGAAAACGATGACAGCTTAGAATACAGCAAAGAAGAATTCAACCAGCTGATAGATCAACATCCCGAATTATTGAACATTGATTATGTTACAAACCCCGACCTTATGTATTACTCTTCCAGCAATAAGGAAGGGTTCAGCAGCGAAGCCGGGCAAGATACTTATTATATGCTGTATGCTTATTTTCTTAAGCAACAACAGGGTGTTGAAAAATATGCTGTACGGCGAAAAAAACTGATCGACATCTATGCCAATATCAATGCCCTTTATCGCCATATCCAGGATGGCGGCACTTATTTCGGGCACCAGCAATACAGGATACTGGCTTATGCAGAATTCTCCCTGCATACATTTATTGACCACGAAAGCAGCAAGTCCAAATCCTATAATATCACCAAAGAAAAAAAACTCTACCTGGGTTTATTACGCCAAATAATCGATGACGAAAGTTCATTAAACTATGATAGTAAAGGGAAAGATTTTGCAGAAGAAACCAGGGAGTTAAATCATATTGTTGATAATTTAGACCAATTAATTACCGACATTTTTTATTTAAAAAAAGCGCAGGCTTTTCAATTTGATAAATACGAATACTATTAAAAAATCCATTCCTTGTTTAACCAGTACCATACTTTAAATGAATTGTATATCTTAGCTGCGGTCATTGTATACTTCTCCTTAAACTGATCTTATGATAAAATACAGCTTCCTGCTTTTTTCTGTTTTACTAACACACCAAATCATTAGAGCACAACCGGCTGTTATTGCAACTATCAATACTTACACGCAACAAAATAAAGGGGCCATCATTAATGAGTTCACTGATTTTTTAACCATTCCTAATGTTGCTGCCGATACCGCAGGCCAGCATAGGACTGCGGCATTTATTATGGCAATGATGACCAGGAGAGGCATTAACAAAGTACAGCTTTTAAATGCAACCACAGCAAATGTACCACCTGCAGTGTATGGCGAAGTGATAGTACCTGGCGCCAAACAAACATTGATCTTTTATGCTCATTACGACGGCCAGCCTGTTACAGCTGCACAATGGGATAAAGCGCTATCTCCTTTTGTGCCAAAACTATTTACCGGTGCAATAGATAAAAGTGGTAGCAATATTTCTTTTCCGTTTGATGGTAATTATAATAACGACTGGAGAATATATGCCAGGAGTGCTTCGGATGATAAAGCCGGAGTAGCGGCAATTTTAAATGCTTATGATGCGATTAAAAAAACTGGTTTAACACCCAACTGTAATATTAAATTTTTCTTTGAAGGAGAAGAAGAGGCCGGATCTGTTCATTTAAATGAGATACTGGAAAAACACAGCTCCTTATTGCAATCCGATCTCTGGATCATTTGCGATGGGCCCGTACATCAATCAGGAAAGAAACAAATTGTATTTGGCGTACGTGGCGATACACATCTCGATCTTACCGTGTATGCATCCAAACGGCCATTGCACAGCGGGCATTATGGCAACTGGGCACCAAACCCTGCCATGATGCTGGTGAAATTATTATCGTCTATGAAAAACGATGATGGCAAGGTAACCATCAAAGGTTTTTATGATGATGTAACTCCATTAACTGCAATGGAAAAAAAAGCATTAAGTGAAGTGCCTTCTGCCGATGCACAAATGAAAACTGAATTAGGCATCAGCAGTACCGAGATGAAAGGCACCGGCTTAAATGAAGCCATCAACCTGCCTTCATTAAACATCAACGGCATACAAAGCGGTAATGTAGGCAAACAATCGTCTAATCAAATACCTACGTTTGCTACAGCTGTCATCGATCTTCGGCTGGTATTGGGTAACGACTGGAAAAGGCAGCAGCAAAAAGTTATTGATCATATCAAAGCACAGGGGTATTATGTTACCGATCATGAACCTACAGATGAAGAAAGAAAAAAATATCCAAAGCTCATCAAGGTAACTCCCGGTGCAGATGGCTATAATGCACAGCGTACGGCAATGGACCTGCCCGTTATTAAAAAAGTAATTGCAGCCGTAAAAAATACATCCAATGAGCAAATAGTTTTACAACCTACTATGGGCGGTAGCCTGCCCTTATATTTATTTGAACAATACCTGCATACCAAAACCATTACCATCCCCGTTGCTAATCATGATAATAACCAGCATGCCGAAAATGAGAATATCCGCATTGGCAATTTACTGGATGGTATCACTACAATGGCTGCGCTGATGCTGATACAATAATGGGCAGTTTATCGCCGCACTATTACAATATAGTGCTTTCTTATACTATCATATATATAGAGTTTATACTACAAGACTGTGGCCAGATATGACATAGTTTCGGGATATATCAATACTAACAGTTCTGAACGCTTTTATTGATACTACCTTAACACCTTATTTAATCAGCACATGTTTTCGATACCGGCGGATAATTTTAAAATTTTATTTGAGCAGTTGCCCGGGCTGTTCCTGATTTTGACCCCCGATTTTACTATTGCTGCAGTGAGCGACCTCTATATTGAAGCCTCATTAACAACAAGGGAATGTATCATTGGCCGCAATATATTCCAGGTTTTCCCCGACAATCCGGATGATAAAAAAGCTAACGGTGTTTCCAACTTAAAAGCATCTTTACATTATGTATTGGAACATAAAGTGCCTCATGCTATGGCAGATCAGCAATATGATATCCGCAGGGCCGATGGCCTGTTTGAAGAAAGGCACTGGAGCCCGCTGAACACCCCGGTTTTCAATGAACAACATGAGATTTGTTACATCATTCACAAAGTACAGGATGTAACCGCAAGCCGCCATGCCAGCAACCAGTTGAAGAAAAATAAACGTGACTTTCAATTACTGGTAAATAGTGTAAAGGATTATGCCATTTTTATGCTGGATAAAAAGGGTTGCGTAAACAGCTGGAACAGCGGTGCGGAGCATATTAAAGGGTATACCGCTACAGAAATTATGGGCAGTCCGCTGGATATTTTTTATACCGATACCGATATAGCCAACGGTATACCACAGAAAAATTTACAAATGGCCCTGCAAAGCGGGCACTTTGAAACGGAAGGCTGGCGCAAACGTGTAGATGGCTCGCTGTTTTATGCCAATATTGTGTATACTGCACTGATTGATAGCAATGGTAAACATTACGGCTATGCGAAAGTAACTAAAGATATAACTGAAAAAAGAAAGGATGAGGACCGTATACGTTTTTTGGCAAGTATTACCAATAGTATACAGGACCCCGTAATTTCTTCCGATAACAATTTTTGTATTACCCGCTGGAATGATGCTGCCGAAAAATTATTTGGCTGGAAAAGTGAGGAAGTTATTGGTAAAACAACTGTAGATGTTTTAAAAACTATTTACCCCTGCGAATCCAGGCAAGAGGTAATTGCTACCATTGCAAAAAAAGGTATCTGGCAGGGAGAACTGGTATATCATACCAAATCAGGCAACCCGGTAAATGTAGTAGCCACGGCATCCAAACTTAAAGATGCAGAAGGAGATCAATATGGTAATCTTATTCTTGTTCGGGATATTACCATCCGCAAAAAAACAGAGGAAGCTTTGAATTATTTAAACCAGGAACTGGAATTTGAGGTGGCAGAGCGTACTATGGCAATAAAAAGAAGCGAAAAGCAATACCGTTATCTTTTTGAGAATAACCCGATGCCTATGTGGGTGATGCACCTGGAGACATTTAAGATACTGGATGTAAATGAAATGGCGGTATTGCAGTATGGCTATAGCCGTGAAGAATTTCTTTCGATGACGGCATTGGATATAAGGCCGGATGCGGATAAAAATAGCTTTATTCATTCTGATCATGCCGACGAAATAACGGCCGGAAATTACAATAAAGGCATCTGGAATCATAAGAAAAAAAATGGCACCATTATACAGGTAGAGATTATTGTACATGATATTATTTTTCACGGGGCTGCTGCAAGAATTATTCTTGCCAATGATATTACAGAAAGAATTGGAGCCGAGGAAAAATTGATGGCCAGCGAAAAACTCTATCGTGCATTAATTGAAAACGGCAATGATATTATTACCCTGATGGACGAAACATTCCAACTAATATACCGTAGTCCTGCTGCCTCAAGAATTACTGGCTGGACAAATGAAGACATGTTAGGCATCGACGCAACCCGGAATATATTTGAAGAAGACAGGCCCATGGCTGCAGCTATTGTACAGGATGTAATGGCCAATCCCGGCAAAACGATTCCCTGCAAATTTCGCATGTGGCATAAACAGGGGCATTATATTTGGGTAGAGGGGATACTGACTAACCTGCTTAAAGATAAATATGTAAATGCTATCGTATTTAATTTCCGCAATGTAACCAAACGCATTGAAGCGGAAGAAAAACTAACGGCCAGTGAAAAACGTTTCCGGGCATTAATTGAAAATAACGAGGATCTTATCGTACTGCTGGATGAAACTTTTAAGGTAGTGTACCGCAGCCCGTCTGCAGCTAGGATAACAGGTTGGACAGATGACGAAATTACCGGCTTTAGCAGCGCCAAAAATATGCACCCCGATGATGTGGAAGAAGCTGTTGCATTATTAAACCGGGTAAAAGCAAATCCCGGCAAGCCCGTATACGGTAAGTTCCGAAACAGGCACAGGAACGGGCATTACCAATGGATGGAAGGCGTTGCCATTAACCTGTTGCATGATGACAATGTAAAAGCTATTGTATTTAATTCACGGGATATTTCTGCACGTGTGGAAAGTGAAGAAAAATTAATTGCCAGCGAAAAGCAATTCCGTTATACGCTGGATAATATGCTGGAGGGTATACAGATCATTGGATTTGACTGGCGTTATATCTATGTAAATGATGCCATGGCAAAACACGCCAAATATCCTAAAGCAGCATTTACCGGCTGCACCGTAATGGAAAAATTTCCGGGTATTGAACACACCGAAATTTTTAAGGTGTACCAAAAATGCTTTACTGAAAGAATCCCCATTCATCTTGAAAATGAATTTGAATTTCCTGACAAAACGAAAAGCTGGTTTGAACTGAGCTTTCAACCGGTACCGGAAGGCATTTTTATTCTTTCGGTTGATATTACCGATCGTAAAAAAGCAGAGCAAAAAATAATTGAATCTGAAGAAAACCTGAAAGCCATTTTTGATAATGCTGCCGAAGGATTTATATTAACAGATATAAACGGTATTGTAAAAGCCTTTAATTACAGGGTATTCAACAGCATACTGGTAAATGTACAGGAAGAAATAAAAATGGGTTCCAGTATATTCGATTACATCACAGCATCCAGGAAGGAATTTTTTTATGCGGTATTTTTAAAGGTTACCAAAGGTGAAACTATCCAGTACGACCGTTGTTATGAAAGTGAGAACAACACTGTTACCTGGATCAATTTTATTTTTAGCCCTGTAAAAGATAACAATATTATTAAAGGAGTTTGCATTACGGGGCGTGATATAACTATCGAGAAAATTGCACAGCAACAAAAAGAATTTGATCATAGCAACCTGAATGCAATGATTAATAATACCGGGGATATGGTGTGGAGTGTTGACAGGGAATTTAATTTAATTACTTCCAATAATGCTTTTAATGACATGATAGAGACCGTAACCGGTCAAAAAATAACAAAGGGATTTAAAATGCTAAATGAAGAATTTCCTGAAGATACCATTAAGCGTTATAAAACTTATTATGAACGTGCTTTTGCAGGATCTACCTTTAAAGAAATTGAATATAATAATACGCCGCATGATTTCTGGACAGAAATTTCTTTTAATCCTATTTATGAAGGAAATGCTGTAATAGGAACGGCCTGCTTTTCGAGAGATATAACAGAACGTATTATAGCAGAGGAACAGTTAAGAAAAAGTTTTGCCGACAAACAACTGTTAGCCCAAAGAATGTCGGTAATACTGAATACCCTGCCGGCCAATATTGCATTGCTGAATGAAGAAGGAATAATAGTTGATGTAAATGATGCCTGGAGAATATTTGCAGATGAAAATCAATTTATTGGTTCCAACCATGGTATTGGCAATAATTACATAACAATTGCCGAAAATGCATCGGGTAATGAAAAGGTTGATGGCAAAAAAGTGGCTGATGGCATAACAGCTGTGCTTACAAAAGAAATAGAGGAGTTTGTATACGAATATCCTTGTCATTCACCGCAAAAAGAAAGATGGTTCCGGATGGTGGTTTCTCCCCTGCAGGAAAAAGAATATGCCGGTGCTGTGGTAATGCATGTAGATATTTCTGAATTGCGGATGCTGGAGCAGGCCAGGTTAAAGAGCAGTATGGATGAGCAGAAGAAAATAACGCTTGCCATTTTGCAAGGGCAGGAAAAAGAACGGAATTATATTGGTAAAGAACTGCATGATAATATTAACCAGATACTGGCTGGCACCAAATTATTTCTTACATCTGCCGGCCATAAAAACGCAACAGTAAAAGAACTGATCCAATACCCTGTAGAATTATTGAATAGTGCTATTGAAGAAATCCGTTCCCTGTGCCGTAATTTAGTAAGCCCTATAAAAAACATTGACCTGGAAAACCTGGCCCAAGGGCTTTTGATCAACCTGAATCATAGCACAATAATTAAAACAGATCTTATATACAGCGTACCAAAACCATTACTTACAGACGACCTCAAATTAAATATATACAGGATTCTGCAGGAATTAGTTAATAATACATTGAAATATGCAGAAGCCAAATGTATAACGATATCAATAAAAGCCGCAAGGAATAAAGTACTTACTGTAATTGTAGCCGACGATGGTAAAGGATTTGATGTAAACAGTAAAAGAAATGGCATTGGCATTTCAAATATCATGAACCGGGTAGAATCTTTTGATGGCAACCTGGAAATAGAAAGCAACCCGGGCAAAGGCTGCAGAACAACTATTGCCATCCCCTGCTGACGAGTGGCACAAAAAAACGGCCGCTTTGCAGCAGCCGTTTGTATTATACATGAGAACCATTTTAGTTTTTGATCAGCTTTACGCTTTGCGTATCACCGGTACCGTCATCATACTTAACAAAATATATTCCGGCTGCAAGGCCGCTGATATTTAGTTGTGTTTGTAGTGTACTTGCCAATACCGTTTTCCGTTGTACTATTTTTCCTTCGGGGCTCAGTATGGTGATCACCGTATTTTCTGTGGCTTTGTTATGTTGAATAGTCACCTGTTCTCTTGCAGGCATCGGGTAAATCTGTATTTGTGCAGTTGCCAGAGTTTTGCTGTACACTTTAATTGTTGCTGAATATTTGCTTCTGCCATCAAAGTCCATATTTTTCACCCTGAAAAACATGGTTTGTACAGTCTTTCCCGGGTAGTCGAAACTATAAATTGATTTTCCTGTAGCAGTTACATAAGTAGCATTGGTAAAATTAATACCATCAGTACTGCTTTCTACATAATATCCTTTTACATTCACTTCTTCCCCTACATTCCATAACAATTTAACCGATTCATCAGTATTCTTTCTTGCTACAAAACCCTCAAAGGTTACTGGCAAAGGACCGCCTGCTACAGAAAGCGCCAAATCATCAAATGTTATATTACCTGGTGTTGTAGCCCTGAAAGTAAATTCAAAACGAATCAGGTGACCTACTTCAAGGTCCGCATCTGCCAATGCAATACAAACATTCCCGGAAGTTCCTGCCAGGGCTGTGTATACCGGACCGTTCGCAGTAGTAGCTAATATTTCCAGCGGAGCTGTACTTACCGCTGATATCACCCTTATCCTGTATTGCGTATTTACGGGAACGGTGTATTTAAAGCCCAGCGTTACGTGTCCCGGTTCGCTTTGAACGTACACAGGAGAAATAAGACTTCCACTGCGGCCTGTCAGTCCGCTGCTTTCAATTTCAGCCCCAGCTCCTGCATTCCATGAGAACGAAACATCGTTACCGTCGGAATATATACTGGGAGAGCTGAAGCCTTCATCAGTAAGATTAAAATTGCGGAAAACACTGCAATTAGTTACCGTAGTAACAATTGTTGGGGATTGTGCAGCAGCAACAAACCCGGATGCGATAACAACCGCCGATAGTAAAAACTTTTTCATAATTTTTTTTTAAGTGTAAAGAGATAAAAATTAAAAAAACGCTGATCATAGATCAACTGAAGTCTTTATACGGGAGTTGGAAATAGTTTGAGATGCCGGCCAACGGCAAATGTTGTGCTTGTGTGCCCGGGTGGGGAGACTTAAGTATTACGGTTTTACAACCATTTTACTTTTGTTACCCGGAATGTAAAGATGCGTACTAATGCTTCGTCAATTGTTATATAACTTTCAGATTTTATTGCATGATTCACACATTGGGCAATTAAGCGGTTGTTAAAGATTCACCGGCAGCTGCATTATGCATATATAAACGAATATGAATAAAATAATTCTGTTTAACTTCGGAAAACAGCATTGTGATTTTTATACCAAGCCAATAATTACAGATCCATTTACAATATGACAGACATTGCAGAAACAATCCAGGAGCCGCTGGAGCAGGCCAATAAAAGCAATATCAATTCCAGGGTAGCGCTGTTTGTAGCTATAACCGCCACTTTTATGGCACTTTGTAACGTTAAAGATGGCAATATTGTGCAATCGATGTCGCAGGCGCAGGCGCATGGCATTGATGCATGGTCTTATTACCAGGCCAAAAGCACCAAACAAGCTATTGCAGAAAATACGGTGGGCTTATTGCAGGAACAACATATGCCCGGTGCTGATACATTGATAAAAAAATATGAAGCAGCCATAGCACGCTACGAAAAAGAGAAAGAGACCATAAAAACTGAAGCTGAAGGTTTTCAAAAGCAATATGATGATATCAACCTTTTCGACGACCAGTTTGATATGACAGAAGCGCTGTTAACCATCTCCATCGCCATGTTTGGCATTACTTCTCTTACACAAAAAAGATGGCTGCTGTATTTTTCAGGCATTGTAAGTTTATCAGGCTTTATTTTGGGCCTTGCCGCATTTATGAAGATCAGTTTACATTCTGATTTTATTTCTAAAATATTAGGTTAATCATGAAAAAAATTATTGCCTTTGTTTTATTGTTCAGCATCCTGCAGGCTGATGCCCAAAATGAAAAAACAATTGAACAAAATTTATTAACCACATTTAAGAAAATTGGTTATTGGCTGGAACATTATGAAAGCAGCAACAAAGTGCATTCTTCCGATTCTATTGCTGCAGTAAATGAAATTTTCCTGGCCGATCTTTTGAAATACACCGCAGCAAATCCTTCTACTATCACTTATCCGTTTAAAGCATTGCAGAAAGAAGGTGTAAACATTACCACTTCTGATGATGGCCTGTTCAGAATTTATTCCTGGAATACTTTTATGGGAGGTACTGCACACGATTTTGACGTAGTGTACCAGTATAAAAGCAATAACAAAGTATTTTCGAAAGCTCCCGGTTATATTTATGAGGAGGGTGATTTCGGGGCATCTTATTCGGCTATTCATACTGTTAAAGCTGACAACAAAACATATTATCTTGGCGTAAGCCTGGCAACTTTTTCTTCAAAAGATTGTTACCAGGCCGTTAACGCATTTGCTATTGAAAATAATGTGCTGAATGATTCGGTAAAAATAATTAAAACAAAAACAGGCATTAAAAATGAATTGGGTTTTGAATTTAATTTCTTCCTTTTGGATGGCCATGATGAAAGGCCCCTGCAACTGGTATATTATGATAAGGTAAAAAAGATATTAAAAATACCTGTGGTTACAGCAGCCGGCAAAGTAACCCGTAAATTCATAGCCTATAAATTTACCGGCAGGTATTTTGAAAAGATGTAACCGGCTGACCAGGAGCCGGCTAATGCATACCCGTTATAAAAATTGTGATAAAAATCATAGAAATTTTAACCTGATTATAAAACCAACCTATCAGAAAGTATGTATCTTTACAACAGCAGATGAAAAAAATTACCGCCATATTTCTTATTACGCTTTATTCACTTACCACTTTAGGTATAGGGATAAGGCAGTTTTATTGTTGCGGTAAATTAAAATCCACCAATATCACTTTGGTGCAGGAAGCCAAAGAAAAATGCAGCAACTCCGATGCCATGAAAGGCTGCTGCAAAACACAGTTCAAAAGCCTGAAAGTAAAAGACAGCCATGTGGCAGCAGATGGCATTGCTGTGCTGGTTAAGCATTTTACAGATCTGCATATAGCTACTCCTGCTTTTGAAGTAAAGGCCCCCGTAAATGAGCCGGTGGTAGTTGCTAATGCCAGTAATGCACCGCCGCCAAAGTTAAATGGCATTGCGATCTATATCCTCAACTGTACTTACCGTATTTGATTTATTCCTCTCTTAAATAACAGGCTGTTAATGCCTGCTGTAACTGCTGCTTATAATGCAGCCCTCTGTTACATTTTATTACAACTTATATTAATGAAGTATCCGGCTATAGCAGGTTTATAATCATTAAAAAATATTTCGTCATCATAAAATCAAATCAAAATGAAAAAAGTAACCTTAATTGTAATTGCTGTAATTGCATCACTTACAACGTTTGCACAAAAAAACAAAATGCATAAAGCAGATACTACGATGGCTGCTAAAGCAAAGTATTGCTGCTCTATGCACCCGGAAGTAACCAGTAATAAGCCTGGTAAATGCACCAAATGCGGTATGGACCTTACCAAATCAAAAAAGGAGCACATGAAAATGGAAGTGATGAAATCTTATTCCTGCCCGATGCATCCCGAAGTTACCAGTGAAAAACCAGGCAAATGCACCAAATGTGGTATGGATCTTTCAGAAACAAAGACAAAAATAAAAACCAAAAGAGGTTAATTGAGTAACCGGTTTGCAGCAAACAAAATTTTCTGCAAACCGGTTTTATGATTAAATTTTATGATAATGAAAACGAAACCCTGTTTTTTGATATTGCTGCTGATTTTTTCAGCCGGCATATCAAATGCACAAAACAATAAACCCGTTGCAAAAGATACCAGCATAAGCTTTAAAGTATTCGGTGCCTGCGAACAATGTAAGGCCCGTATTGAAGGCGTGGTAAAAGGCCGGGGTGTAAAAAAAGCAACCTGGGATGTGGATAGCAAGATATTAAGCCTTACCTATAATCCTGCGCTAATTTCTTTAGATAAAATAGAGAACCGCATTGTTGCTGTTGGGCATGACCTGGAGAATAAAAAAGCAAAAGACAATGTGTATAAGGAACTACCCTCCTGCTGCCATTACCGTGAAATGGAAACGATGATCCATGAGACAGATACAGATACAATACAACTTCATCCGAAAGATTCAGTGATAGAACAGCACCCTGTTAAAACTGATGTTGTGGTTCCGGAAACTAAAACAACTACACATATAGTAAAAGGTGTGGTATTGGAAACCGGGAAAAAAGGAGCTTTTACTCCCCTGCAAGGTGCCAGCGTGATCTGGCTGCATTCCAAACAAGGTGTATCAACAGACAGTACAGGTATTTTCTTAATCCCCCACGATGGTACCGGCAGCAGGTTAGTGATCAGCTATGCAGGCTACCAACCCGATACCATCAGTGTTGTTGATATGAATGAATTGAAAATTATTTTGGCTGCCAATAAACAACTGAAAGAAGTAACGGTACTTTCCAAACAACGTTCTACTTATTTAGCTGCAGCAAATCCTATCCGCACACAAATAATGACGGATAAGGAATTGTTTAAAGCTGCCTGTTGCAACCTGAGCGAAAGTTTTGAAACCAATCCTTCTGTTGATGTTTCTTATAATGATGCGGTAACAGGTTCCAAACAGATTCAATTATTGGGATTGAGTGGTAACTATACACAACTTACAGTAGAAAATCTTCCGGGGCCAAGAGGGCTTGCTACTCCATTGGGTTTAAATTCTATTGCAGGCCCATGGGTGGAATCGATACAACTCACCAAAGGCATTGGTTCTGTTGCCAATGGTTATGAAAGTATTGCCGGGCAGATTAACGTGGAATTAAAAAAACCGGAGAACAGCGAAAAATTATTTGCCAATGTTTATGTGAATGATTTTGGAAAAACAGACCTCAATTTAAATCTTTCGCAAAAGATCGGCAGCAAATGGTCAACCGGGTTATTACTGCATGATGATTTTTTATCCAACAAAAAATTAGATTTTAATAAAGATGGTTTCAGAGACCTGCCCACAGGCAATCAATTTAACCTGGTCAACCGCTGGAAGTATGATAACGGCAAAGGATTTCTGACACAGTTTGGTGTAAAAATACTGACTGACAAAAGAACCGGTGGCGAAGTGGGTTATGATCCTGCGATTGATAAGAACACCATGAATAAATACGGGTTAGGCATCAATACGCAACGTTATGAAGCTTTTACTAAAATCGGGTATGTTTTCCCGGAGAAGAAATACAAGAGTATCGGTTTGCAATTATCTGCAATTGATCATCAGCAGGATTCTTATTTTGGTTTGACTACTTACAATGCCAAACAACAAAATTTTTATGCCAATTTAATTTATCAATCCATCATCAATAATACCAAACACAAATTCAGAACGGGTGTAAGTTTTTTATCTGATCATTACAATGAAGACCTGAAAGCTGTGCATTATACCCGTACAGAAAATGTGCCCGGTACTTTTTTTGAATACACTTTTACACCTGGTGAAAA
Source organism: Ferruginibacter profundus (assembly GCF_054783275.1). NCBI lineage: Bacteria > Pseudomonadati > Bacteroidota > Chitinophagia > Chitinophagales > Chitinophagaceae > Ferruginibacter > Ferruginibacter profundus. The sequence goes on from NZ_BAAGQW010000001.1 coordinate 1,610,213, forward strand.
ATTCAGTTTGATAGCAGGTATAAGAGGTGATCATAACAACCTCTTCGGATTTTTTGCCACACCACGCCTGCATGTACGATACGAGCCGGTAAAAGGCACCACCATACGTGCCAGTGCAGGCCGTGGGCAGCGTACTGCCAACATTTTTGCAGAGAATACCAGTGTATTGGTAAGTTCACGGCAAGTGAATATTATGAATGCGGCCGCAGGAAAAGCCTATGGTTTAAATGCAGAAGTGGCCTGGAACAAAGGCATCAGTGTAGACCAGAAATTTAAACTCTTTCAACGTGATGGATTATTAAGCCTTGATTTTTTCAGGAACGATTTTAATAACCAGGTAGTGGTTGACCTGGAAAATCCTTCGGAAGTAAAATTTTATAACCTGCAGGGCAAATCATATTCCAACAGTTTCCAGGCAGAAGTAAATATTGAGCCCGTAAAAAAATTAGACCTGAGGTTAGCCTATCGTTATTTTGATGTAAAGACCACCTACAGCGGCACATTACTGGAACGTCCTTTAATTGCAGCCAACAGGGCTTTTGCTAATCTTGCATATGCATACAGCGGATGGAAATTTGATTATACGTTCAACTTCAATGGTAAAAAAAGGATTCCGAATACTGTATCTAATCCTGTACCATACCGGAGAGATGAGTATTCACCTGATTTTATCCTGATGAATGCACAGATCAGTAAAACCATAGGTAAAAAACACCCGATGGATTTTTATATTGGCGCAGAAAATCTTACAGATTATTTTCAGCAAAACGTAATTGTGGCAGCCAATCAACCCTTCGGGCAGTACTTTGACGCCTCCCTGGTATGGGGGCCGGTAACAGGCAGGATGCTGTATGCCGGGTGGAGGTATAAGTTAAAATAGGTGACAGTATTTTCTTCACCATGCATGAGGTGTGGGAAATTTTCAGTTCTTAATGTTCAATAAAAATACACCGGTGTTTTATATTGAATACTTTCTATTAGGGTTACGGAATTGACTTTGCCGTAAAATAAAAACACTTGCGTTGCCCTGGCAGCACAAGTGTTTTATTTAAAACCGCAACCGATATAAACGAATGTTTACAAAACCTGGTGCCGTTTCTCTTCCTTGAACATTTTATCATAAGACCATGGGCCATTACCCATGACCAAAAAGACTATCAATAAAACCAATATTACAACAGACAACATTAATTCGCCGGATGGAATATTATCGTTACCGGAAAAGCGTAATAAAATAATAGCGCCGATAAGTATCGGCATCTGCGAAAGGCAGGCCAGCCGGGTATGTAATCCTATCAGAATAAAAAAACCACCGAGCAGATGTGCGATCACAATAAACTGACCGATGAGTACCAATGCAAAAGAGCCTGAGTTCATATTGGTACTTCCCAACAGGCCGATCAATGTACTCATGTTTACCAAAAAACTGATTCCTTTAAAGCAGAGAAAAGCACCGAGTGAAACCCGGATGATATCAAGCCATTTGGAGTGATGATTTTCACCCCAAAGCTCAAGGCGATGGAGATAATTCATATAGCTTGTTTTAGATGATGAATAAAGACCTGCTATAAATTTACAAAACTTAAACAGCTTTTGCAATAGCGAGTTATCCACCTGCAGCGGAAGGTATAAAAGTTGTGTGCCTTGAAACTCATATAAAAATGGCTTAAGCTATTCGCAATATTTTTCCCGGCTTTGTATAAATTTGTTTCCTTGCCTTTTTAAATATTTGCTTATACAAAAGCCGGAATAAAAATTCCGGCTTTCTGAATTATAATGATCAAAAACTGTACGGCTTATTTACCAAATACTTTCTTCAATAATGAAGTTACCTGCGCCGCAGGATCTTTTCTTATCTTCTGCTCCTCCTGCCCTATAGAATAAAAAATACCCGCCATTGCTTTTTCAGTTACATAAGCACTCAAATCGGGATTAACCTGGCTTTTGGTTAATGGAATTTTATTGTATGCGGTAAATGCATCTTTCCAATAAGTGGTGGCATTTACTTTGGCTAATGACGCTTCAATAACCGGGCGCATTTTTTCGGTAAGTTTTGCCGTGGTATTGGCTTTTAAATAATCGGTAGCGGCAAAATCGCCTCCTTTTAATATTTTCAGTCCATCTGTTACAGTCATTTGTTTTACAGCATCAATAAATATGGTTGATATGCCGCCTGCCGCATCTTCTGCCGCCCGGTTCATTGATAAAATAGCTTTATCCGCCAAAGAACCTAAGCCAGCTTTACGCAAAGTAGATTCTACTTTCTGTGCTTCGGGTGGCATTAAAATTTTAATGGCCGCATTGGTGAAAAATGCATCTGTTTTGTGTAATCTTTTTGAAGCGCTGTCGGTACCGATGGTCAACGCTTCTTTTAAACCGTTGATGATTTCATCATTGCTCAATCCTGATCCGCTGGTAGATTTTCCAAGGCCGGAAAGAATATTACCGCTGCTGTCTTTAGAAGTGGCTTTTTTTATCTTCCCTAAAATACCTTGTGCATTAACAAATGAAACGGCTGCAACAGCCAGTAAAACGAAAGTAAATTTTTTCATATTCAGATTTTAAGACTTAGACGACAAAATTATCGGTTAATATGCTAACATATGGTTAATACTCCGGCAATTGTTTACCTGTTGATAACCAAATACCGGTAATTTTACAACCACAATAATATATTAAAAACCATACCAAAAGCAATTTTTATATGGCAGAAAGGAAAAAGATATTAGCCATTTCAGGTAGCACCCGTCAAAACTCCACCAATTTAAATTTGTTGAAGGCAATTGAAATATTATTTGAAGATGCCATTACAATGAAAATATTTGAAGGCATTGCATCATTGCCGCATTTTAATCCTGATGATACCGACAAACCCATTCCCGAAGTAATGTTATTCAGAGAACAACTTCGCCATGCCGATGCCGTGGTTATTTGCACGCCTGAATATGCACACGGTGTGCCTGGCTCTTTAAAAAACGCCATTGACTGGACGGTTTCCACCAATGAATTTTCTCATAAACCAACGGCATTAATAACTGCTTCCACAGATGGAAGAGCAGGTCATGCTGCTTTATTGGAAACATTACAAACCATTGAAGCCGGAAATGTAGCACAACTACAATTGCTCATTCAATTTGCAGGAACAAAAATCGGTAAAGACCATATCATTAAAGATGAAGCTACACTTACTGCAATAAAAAAACTGATGGCAGCATTGATCAGTACCATTGAAAAAAATGCAATAGCTGCACCTTAAAATACCGGATCGTTATTATTTTTTATTGATAATGCTCCTGTAGGACATTTATTTACCTGGTCAATTATTGTTGGTGTATCGGCGCCTTTTGCATTGATCCAAGGATGCGCTTTAAGATCGAATACCTGCGGCAATTGGGTTACACAGCGGCCGGAGTGTTTACACAATTCAGGTTTCCATACTACTGTGATATCATCGTTGGCATATTTAATTTTCTTGTCTACCTCTTCTTCATGATATACATAAGTACGTACTTTGGTATTGCCTTCCAGTATTTTTGAAACCGGGCAGGCCTGTGCAATTTCTGCCAAACGGTTTTTTTGTTCAGCACTTACTTCCGCACCGGGAAAACTGATATCCCGATCAATAAAAGTCAGCAGCTCCTCTCCCTGCCTGCTTTGAAATAAATTGGTGTTCACTGCAATAGCAGGAATTTCCCAACCCTTGCGTTCGATGTACATACGCAGGGTGACCAATGTGCAGGAAGCCAGCGAGGAAAGTAATAATGTAAATGGATCGGGGCCGGTATCTTCGCCGCCGCTTTTCACCGGTTCATCCGCAATAAATTTGCCATTGCGCCATTCAATATTGCATTGGTATTTTTTTGTGCCGATAGTGCCATGCACCGGCTTTTCTAATTTGTATTGCATTGCAGTGTTTTAAAATTTATCTCTTACGCTTTCGTCTAAAATCATTTTCCATTCAGGATGCCTTTTAATATACGCCACCACAAACGGGCAAAGCGGTATCAACCTGAAATGATTTTTTTCCAGGTAAGACAATGTTTTTTCAATAATGGCAGTGGCAACACCTTTACCTTCCAATGCCGGCGGCACTTCGGTGTGCAGCAGGCTGATAGTAAAATGATTTTCTGAATACACTATTTTTGCTTTATAGTCATCTACCATCATCTCAAATTGTTTGAGGTGCTCGTTTTTTACGAGCGGGAGATGTACAAATTCATCTTTCATAATTATTATGTATTATTAGTAACTCAATGTACCAAATTTTCCAGTCCTGTAATCATCCATGGCCTGTTCAATTTCTGCAGCCGTATTCATTACAAAATTATCTTTTGCTGCCACAGGCTCATCAATAACTTCGCCAGACAAAAATAATAATTGTGCGCTTTCTTCTGCACAAACAATTATTTCATCATTTTCTTTTTCAAATACAATTAAATGATGCTCGGTAACCGTTTCCATATTTACATTAATACGGCCATTTACCACATACAACAATGTCCAGTAACCCGGTGTTGCTGCAAACTGTACCCTTTTGCCTTTTTCAATTTCACCTATCATTGATATTACCGGTGTTATACTTTTTATTGGCCCTGTTTTACCTTCATAATCGCCGGTTGCCAACCGGAAACTCACGCCTTCCTGTTCCAGTACTTTGGGCAATTGGTCTTTTTTTGCAGCCTGGTAAGAAGGTGCATCCCACTTATTGGCTGCCGGTGCATTGATCCATAATTGGATGAATTCACTTATACCTCCATTATCTAAAAAGTTTTGCGTGGGGCCTTCGCTGTGCAACAGTCCTTTGCCTGCAAACATCCATTGCACATCACCGGCTTTTACAACATTATCATGGCCTGCATTGTCTTTATGATAACCTTCTCCCTGCAAGGTAAATGTTACAGGAGAAAAACCCCGGTGCGGATGCGGATTGATCCGCAATGTTGAACCCGGTTCAATATTTTTGGGTAGCATGTGATGCAGTACTATAAACGGATTGGCAAACCTGAAGTCTTTGTGTGGCAAGGGTTGTAACACCGTTTCTTCTTTTGTGATCTGTTTTTCTCTTCCGGCTAAAATATGTTCAATTGCCTTTTTCATAAACAACTATTTTATAAATTTATTTATAATTTATTGCGGCCACTAATTACACGAATTTTTACTAATGATATTTTCTTATTCGTGTAAATTAGTGCAATTCGTGGCAAAAAAATCCCGGGGCAAAGTTTTGCTCCGGGATAAATTATTAATCCAACACTCCAAATTTTCCTTCCTGGAATTCTGCTATAGCTTCATATATTTCATCTTGTGTATTCATTACAAACGGGCCATAGCTTGCGATAGGTTCGTTGATAGGCTCACCACTCAATAGTAACACTACTGCATTTTCATTTGCCTTGATCTGTATTTCTTCTCCCTCATTTTTAAATAAAACAAAACTGTGTTCTGCGGCATTGCTGCCATTCACTTCCACACTGCCGTTTATTACCAGCAAAGCAGTATTATGTGTTGCCGGTACAGCTACTGTTGCTTCACCATCCTTGTTTAATTTATAATCAAACAGGTTTACAGGGGTATAAGTAGCAGCAGGACCTTTTACATCGTTGTAATTTCCTGCAATTACATTTACTGTACCGCTGTTGCCGGGCAATTCAATTTTGCCCATCTGGCCGGCGGTGATAGATTGATAATGTGGTGCTACAGCTTTATCTTTTTTAGGAAGATTCACCCACAATTGTACCATTTCAAACGGGCCGCCTTTTTTTGAATATTCTTTTTCATGATATTCTTTGTGCAGTATACCTGCACCTGCCGTCATCCATTGTACATCACCGGGATTGATGACACCGCTGTTGCCGGCACTGTCATGATGCGCCACACTACCTTTATAAGCAATGGTCACCGTTTCAAAACCTTTATGCGGATGCACATCCACTCCTCTTAGTTTTTCAGTTGGGCTAAAATTAAATTCAGCACCAAAGTCCAGCATTAAAAACGGGCTTATCCTTCTTTGGGGAATATTAGCACGAGGTATAAAATTATATACCCTGAAACCATCTCCCACCATGCCTGGTTGTTCAGGCCTTTTTATTATTCTTTCAATTACTTTTTTCATACAATGTATTTTAATTTTTTTATTGAATAGTGATGGGTAATGCAGCTGCTTTTAAAGCATCGTCAACAAATGAAAATGAAGGTTTATTTGCTTCTTGTCTTTTTTGCAGCGCCGCTTTTATTTGTGTAACAATTTCATCATCATTATTATTTTCCAACAGGACCAGATCAGGCCGCTGAAATAAAAATAATCTGCTCAGCTTTGCGGCATCTTCCTTTGTACTGTTATCAAATACCACCACATCAAAATCCACCTGGTGAAATTTTTCAATAGCGGCTTCAGTGCCGGCTACTGCAACTACATCCCATTCGTTACCGGCAGGTAAGAAATCATATTTTCCAACTACCAGTATTGTTGTCCTGTTCATATACTTTACTTTTTTTTGAATAACAAAAGTACCACGGCTATAACCTGAAAAAAATAATCCAGGTTAAGCAAAAAACTTAATCAAGATTAAGTTTTATTTCTTTGCAGGAACTTTATTCAGCATTTTACTAAGGAATTCCGGGGTAACCCCGATATAAGCGGCTACTTGTTTTTGAGGAAGATTTTCTATTAATGAAGGATAGCGTTTGCAAAAATTGCCGTAACGTTCCAATGCCGAAAGACTAAGGTTATCAATAAGGCGATGCTGGTAAGTGGCTAATGAGTTTTCGGCCAGTATTCTAAAAAATCGTTCCAGTTTGGGAATTGCGGTATACAATTTATCCAGGTCATTTTTTTGTATCAGTATAATTTCACTGTCATCCACAGCATCAATGTATAATGTGCCCGGCTCCTGGGTGATCATACTCTTCATATCGCTTATCCACCAGCCGGGCGGCGCAAACTGCAGGATGTGTTCAAATCCATTTTTATCAATGGAATAACTGCGGAGGCAGCCGGCAATAACAAATACCGCCTGCTTACTGATATCTCCTTCCTGGTACAAGAATTGTTTTTTCTTTACTTTTTTATAGGACAACACAGCAATAAGCTGGTCCTGCTCCCCGGCAGTGAGGCTGATATGTCTGGCAATGGCATGTAATAATAGATCAGGCTGCATACAGTATAATATGTTTTCAAAAATAAGAAAGAATAAGTACTCCCCGGTTAACAGTTTGCGTAAACTTAAACTCAAAAATCATATCTCCTGAATTAAAAAGTGCTTACTTTTAACCCACTTAATTTCTTCAACCTCTTATAAAGCTTTTCCGATGAAAAAAATGTTTGCTGTATTTATTGGCACGCTTATCAGCCTGCAGTTTGTAATGGCACAGGTAAGCGTAACCAGCCTGCTCACCGAAAATCTCTCCAACCCTTTGAGCATTGATGTTGCCACACCAAGATTGAGCTGGCAATTAGCAAGCAGCAAAAGAAATGTTGTACAAACAGCTTATGAATGTAAAGTAATGAATGGAAAAACAGTTGTATGGAGCAGCGGTAAAGTACCATCATCACAATCTGTAATGATCCCTTATGCAGGACGTGAACTGCAATCGGGCAGGCAATATACATGGCAGGTAAAAGTGTGGGATAATTATGGCGCTGCATCTGCATGGAGCAATGTTGCTGCTTTTAAAATGGGTTTATTGAATGCATCAGACTGGAAAGCAAAATGGATCGAGGCTGGTTTTGCAGAAGACAGTATCAATCGTCCGGCACAATATTTCAGAAAACCTTTTTCGCTGAATAAAAAAATAAAAACGGCTACCGCTTATATTACAGCACATGGTATGTATGAAGCACAAATTAATGGCAAACGTGTTGGTGATTATTACCTAACCCCGGGCTGGACAAGTTATAACAACCGCCTGCAATACCAGGTGTATGATGTTACTGCCATGTTGAATAATGGTGCCAATGCTATTGGAGTTGTGGCAGGCATGGGTTGGTACCGTGGTTATTTAGCGTGGGATGACCATAAAAATCTCTATGGTAAAAAAACAGGTATTTTACTGCAATTAGATATTGAATACAATGATGGTACTACGCAAACAATAATATCTGATGAAAGCTGGAAATCTTCCTACGGCGCTATCCGCTATGCTGAAATTTATAATGGCGAAACGGATGATGCAAGAGAAGAAAAAACAGGCTGGTCAACAACCAATTTTAATGATGCCGACTGGAAAGCCGTAAAGATTGGTGATGCGGATAAAGCGCATTTAGTAGCCACTTATAATGAACCTGTAAAAAAGCATGAAACATTTAAACCCATCAAAATTTTCAGAACACCAAAAGGAGAACTGGTAGCAGATTTTGGACAGAACCTTGTAGGCTGGGTGGAATTAAAAGTGAAAGGTAATAGTGGTGATAAAATAATTATTTCACATACCGAAGTGCTGGATAAAGCTGGAAATTTTTATACAGAAAATCTTCGTGTGGCCAAACAACAAAACACTTATATTTTAAAAGGTGGTGGCGAAGAATTTTTTGAACCGCATTTTACCTTCCAGGGATTTAGGTACATAAAAGTAGATGGTTTCCCCGGCGAACTGACACCGGAAAATATTGCGGCGGTGGCTTTATATTCTGATATGAAACCAACGGGCACATTTACTTCTTCCAACGCATTGGTAAACCAATTGCAACATAATATACAATGGGGACAAAGAGGTAATTTTTTAGATGTGCCTACTGATTGCCCGCAACGTGATGAACGTTTGGGCTGGACGGGTGATGCGCAGGCATTTTCACGTACCGCAACTTTTAATTTTGGTGTCAATAATTTTTTCGCCAAATGGTTAAAAGATGTGGCATTTGATCAATTGCCCAATGGCAGTGTACCTTTTGTGATACCGAATGTATTAGGAAAAACAGATGCCGGCTCCACAGGCTGGGCAGATGTGGCTACCATTATTCCATGGAACGTGTACCTGGCCTATGGTGATAAGCAGGTGTTGGCAGACCAATACAGCAGTATGAAAGCATGGGTGGGCTATATGGAAAAAGCCAGTAAGAATTATTTATGGAATACGGGTTTTCATTTTGGCGACTGGTTATTTTACCGCCCTTTTGATGATAATGATGGCCGCTCTGCTGTTACAGATAAATATTTTATTGCGCAATGTTTTTTTGCTCACTCTGCCCAGCTAACATTGAATGCAGCAAAAGTATTAGATAAAACTGCAGATGTAACGTATTACAGCAACCTGGTAGAAAAAGTAAAAGAAGCTTTTTTAAAAGAATATGTTACACCCAACGGAAGATTATTATCCAACACACAAACGGCTCATGTGCTGGCATTAAATTTTGATATGCTGCCCGAAGCCATGCGTAAAGATGCAGCAGCCAGGCTGGCTGAGAATGTAAAAAGTTATGGCAATCATTTAACCACCGGATTTTTAGGCACCCCCTATCTCTGCCATGTACTCAGCCGTTTTGGTTATACCGATGTTGCTTATAAATTATTATTGCAGGAAACTTACCCTTCATGGCTGTACCCGGTAAAAATGGGTGCAACTACTATTTGGGAAAGATGGGATGGCATAAAACCGGATGGCAGTTTCCAGGTGCCTTCCATGAATTCTTTTAATCACTATGCATACGGCGCCATTGGCGACTGGATGTACCGGGTGATGGTAGGATTAGATACATATGAAGATGGTGTTGGTTACAAGCACATCAAAATACAACCGCATATTGGCGGAGGATTTACCAATGCAGCTGCAGGTTTGCAAACCTACTATGGTACTTTAAGCTGCGGCTGGAAAGTTGATGGAGGCAGGGTAACAATGGATGTGGAAATTCCGGCAAACACCACGGCTACTGTATATGTACCTTCCACTGCATTAATAGCGAAAGAAGGCGACATACTATTACCATCTCCGTTAAAAGATATTACAGTTATTGGCACAGAGGATTTTTACGTAATACTCAAAGTTGGGTCGGGTAAATATCATTTTGAAGGGATGCAATTGTTTTAAAAAATATTTTTTTTCGTTTGTCCGGTTTTGTAAATGCCGTTCGTCATAATAATGAAAACAGATTTTAAAACATCTAAAAACATTACTCATGACAGCGAAAGAAAATGCACTCAACTGGTTTGAAATACCAGTAGCTGATATCAGCCGTGCAACAAAATTTTACGAAACTATCTTTGGTATCCAGCTGCAACAGGCAGAGATGATGGGTATGAAAATGGCCTTCTTTCCTTCGGAAGATATGAATGGAAAAGTTTCCGGGGGATTGGTACAGGGTCCGATGCATACACCGAGTGCAGATGGTACCAAAGTTTATTTGAATGGTAATCCCGATCTTTCCAATGTACTTGCTAAAATTGACAAAGCAGGAGGAAAAATATTAATGCCTAAGACAAAGATCACAGACGAGATCGGCTACATGGCACATTTCACCGACACCGAAGGCAATACGGTGGCATTACATTCCAATAAATAATAAAAACAAAAAAATATTATGAAAGAATTCTTATTAATTTTCAGAAGAGAAAATACCACCGATAATCCACCAATGTCGCCTGAACAATTACAGGCTATGATGAAACCCTGGCAGGATTGGATCGGTAGCATTGCTGCACAAAACAAACTGGTATCGGCCGGCAACCGCCTGGAGGCTGATGGCAATGTGGTTAAGCCCGGCAATATTGTTACCAATGGCCCTTTTGTAGAAATAAAAGAAGCGATCGGTGGTTATACCATCATTAAAACTGGTACATTAGAAGAAGCCACAGAGATATCGAAAGGTTGTCCCATACTTTTTGTTGGCGGCAGTGTGGAAGTGAGAGCTATAATACCAATGTAACAACATGCAAAGGGTTGTCAATTTTTAAAAGATTGACAACCCTCACATAATATTGCCTCTGTACATTTACAGGGGCATTATCATTATGAATGAAACAGAACTGATACCGCATTTGTTCCGCACAGAATACAGTAAGATCGTTGCTGTACTTTGTAAATTATTTGGTATTGAGTACATGAGCACCGCAGAAGATATTGCCAGCGATACTTTTTTATTGGCTGCGGAAACATGGGGATTGAAAGGCTTACCTCAAAATCCAACTGCATGGCTATATAAAGTTTCGAAAAATAAGGCCATTGATTTTTTAAGAAGGAATAAACTTTTTACCGAAAAAATTACACCGGCTATTTCTGCTGAAGAAAACAGTGTAACAGAACCCGAAATTGATCTTAGTGAACAAAACATTACCGACAGCCAGCTGCAGATGATGTTTGCTATCTGTAACCCCTGCATTTCTGCAGAAGCACAAATCGGCCTATCCTTAAATATTCTCTGCGGATTTGGTGCAGCAGAAATTGCCGATGCTTTTTTAAGCAATACAGAAACGATCTACAAAAGATTGAACCGTGCCAAAGAAAAACTTCAGGCTGAAAAAGTAAAGATAGAAATACCCGGTACCGCAGCCATCAATCAAAGACTGGAAACTGTTTTAACCACATTGTATTTATTATTCAGCGAAGGTTATTATTCTTCTTCGCAAAATACCACCCTTAGAAAAGAATTATGCATTGAAGCCATGCGCTTAAACCTGATGCTCACAGAAAATGAACAAACCAATACACCTGCGGCCAATGCATTACTCTCCTTAATGTGCTTTCATTCGTCAAGATTTGAGGCAAGGATAAATACCCTTGGTGAAATTATTTTGTATGAAGACCAGGATGAAAAGCTCTGGAATACCGAACTGATCACCAAAGGAGAGCTTTACCTGAACAAAGCCTCTACCGGCAAACAGTTAACTAAATACCACCTGGAAGCTGCTATTGCTTTCTGGCATACGCAAAAAAAAGATACACCTGAAAAATGGGAGAACATCCTGCAACTCTATAACAAATTATTACAGGTAGAATACTCTCCTATTGCTGCATTAAACAGAACCTATGCGCTTTCAAAAGCCAATGGAAAGCGGGAAGCCATTGCAGAAGCAGAAAAATTAAATCTTCCCGGTAATCATTTCTACCATTCTTTATTGGGCAATTTGTATACAGGTATTGATAACGCCAAAGCTATGCAGCATTTTCAGCATGCTTTAAAATTTGCAAAATCAGCGTCAGATAAAGCAACAATAAGTAAAAACATTTATGCGCTTCAATAGCGGTTAAAGTATTCTTCCGTCAATTTATCTTTATTGCTTTTTTACATCTATGGTTATGGTAAATGGATAATCGCCATCTTCATCTACAAATTGGGTGGCAAAACGTTTTTGGTCGCCTCTTTTTATGGGATCGAGGTCAATGACCTGGAAATCATACCCTTTTATTGTTCCGTCTTGTCCACGTATTTTTATCCGGTCATCGCCACTGCCGCTATCATAATCTGAAAGGGAATAGTAAACAGTAAGTTTTGCACCTGGTACTTTACCTGCCGGAATATTAATCTGTATTTCTTTCAGCGGCAAATTTTGTTGGTTATAGGTTTTTAATTCTTCCTTCCTGATATGATCCTGCTGGCTTAAACTCATCATAATCTTTGACTGGCCTTCCCAGATACGATTACCTTCCGCATCATTTACTTCAGCAAATATGAGGCCGTAAAGATCCACATCATCCTGGTTCATCTGGTCAATATGAATTGAAGCGATCTTTACATTAACAGATGCAGGCTTTTCATCTTCACTCTTTGGTTCGCAGGAAATACTGTTGAAATAATCCGTAGTACTGGAATATTTTACTATATCACCATTCATATTTCTGAAGGTATAGCGGATTGGTTTTGATGTGGTATAAGTAAGGCTTTGTATAATCTGCTGTAATCTTGTTTTCATTTCTGTAATGCCAAATGCAGGATATGCTTTTGCACTTTGCCCGCCTACCACAAACATATTTACAGTTGCCTTGCCATTGGAAATATCAGATGCAATGTCAATGGCACCACTGCCACCTGCAAGCAATCCTTCATAACGGGCTTTTAAATTATTCGTTATTTTTTCATCATCCAGGCTTATTTCTACCAACGCCATCACTCTTTGCCCGTAAGTAACAGAAGATATGTACATCATGTCTGCAGTTTCTCTTGCAGGGTCAGTAAAAAAACCTCCGGCAGGTTTACCGGCATCAATACTGAACATTTCTTTAGTACAATCAAATAAAAAAATATGCGATTGATTTTTCTTATAAAAATTAAATTGATTGCTGGCAGAAAATCCGCCGCCATAACCCGATGCGCCAATTTTTATATCCAGTTCCGCTGCACTGCGTACTTCTTCCGAATGTATTTGCATACTGCCCAAACTAATATCTTCAGGCACTCTTGTAAATCTTTCATACAGATTTTTAATGGCCTGCCTTGCACTAACCAGGTTTGGTTCCTGCATGGTTTCAGATACAGAGCCACTTATATTGGGGTTAGAGGTAGAAATTATTACGGGGTTACGATTGCCGGTTTCATCACTCCGGCTATTTATAAAATTATTGAATTTATACACAGCCCCCGGCCAGATATTGGCTGCCTGTGCCTCGTAATTTATTTTCATGTAAGAGTCATTGCTAATAGAAACCCTTATTTGTTCGGAGCTGCAATTCCATTCATTGTTCTGCGATTGTGTTTTATTTTTACTCATATAACCAGGCTTACCTTTTTCTGCACCGGCTATAGTATTTGCTGAAACACCGTATGACTTATCTGCAAGTTTGTATTGAATAGTTACCGGCACTCCTCCCGAACGAATAGTTTGAGTATATATACCGGAGATAACTTCATTGGCTTTAATTGACTGATTGGGCGAATTATATTTGTTGCCATAATCGGTTTGTTTAAGGTCTCTTGCAGGCAATTGATTTGCAGGTTGCAAAGGTTTACTGGCTAATGGCGCATTTCCCTGTCCGGCTAACTTTACACCTGTAGCAGGTTTAGCCACCGGCAATGTATCTTTTTTAATGGGCTGCTTACTGATTGCAGTAGTAGCACCTGTTGCAGGTATCAGTTTTTTTGCAGACATCACCTGCGCCTTTATTGAAAAACTTACCAACAGCAATGCTGAGCCGGCAAGTAAAACAAATTTATTATTCATAACATTAATTTTTATAACTGCTGAAATTGTTTGATTTAATTCCTGGATTCATACACGTTAGTATCAGGGTCTCCATCACCGTTAGTATCCATACCGGTTACTTTTATTTTTACTTTTAGATAACCTCCGCTTCCGCTGGTACCTACCTGCTTTACTACGTATATCAATGCATAAGCGGTACGATTTTCCATTTCTGTTTTTACTGCAAAAACTTTCCCGTCCAGTTTATTGCCGGGGGAAGAATACCAGCCTGCAAAACCACGTGTACCCTTCACGGCACCTGATAATTGCGTATTGTATTGTATTTTTTCAAACTGTGCACCGGTTAAAGTAGTTACTGCCACTTCGCTTTCATTTACAGTCTTCCAGCTTTTAACAGGGTTATCGGTTGTGCAACTACCCCAAAAGCAATCGGCACCTCCATCATGAGCAAAATTTGGTGTCACTAAATAATAAGTATTCTGCCCATCGTTAGGCGCTAAAAAAATAAGGTCCACACTGGTAGGTTTTTCCTCTGCATCGCCACCAAATAAAACGGTGCCGGTTAATGCGTCTAAATAACATCCATATTCTGCATTGTACTGGTTGCCTAAATTGGCACTGCCATCGGGGTTGTAATTGGTATTTTCAGGAACACCCGGATCGTTATAAACCGGCTGACCATTGTTATTGTTATTTACCGGGAAATTATTATCACTTACCGGCTGCCCTTGCGAAGGGTTAGTATTATTATTTCCAGGATCAGATTTTACCTGCTTCGTATCGATGACTACATTGTCATTATCATTTGCTGATCTACTCTTTTTATTTTTCTTTTTAAAATGAATAGCGAAGATGGGTTCAAATATTTTTATTACAGCCTTTGCATTCTGTACTGCATTCTTTGTATTGTTTGCAATCATGCCAGCCTGTTCTTTTACCTTATCACTGGTTTCGCTTACCTGCTGCGATTTATTGTTTACCTGTTGCGCTTTTTTAACCACTTTATTTTCCTGTGCAAAAGAAAATTGCCATAGCAATAAGCTGCTAAAAAAAACGATCGTCGTTTTCATTGTCATTATTATTTTTGGTGAAGATTATTTTTTGCCCCAGCCGGCGGGCCATTTTAAAAATTTGTCTAAACTTTTTATGGGATGTGCTACAAAGCCTTCATTTAATCCGCCGGGCCTGTCAATTACCCAATACCTCCAATTCTTAAAATCAAAAAAGTAGTATTTGCTGGTGACAGGCTGATAGATCACGTCTGTAACATTAGTGTAGTCGTACAGGTCAAAAGCCTGGCCTGCCAATCCCGGCAGCGCCGCATAAAAATCACTCATGCTATAAACATTATACTGCTGGTATCCATTTAAAGTGGTACTGGCAACTTTATCAATGTAAGGATGGGTTTGATCGAGGTATAAAAGATGGTATTCGCCATTTATAAACACATCTGCATCAGGTAGCCTTGCCGGAAATAATGGATTAAAAATAGTGTACTCGTTTTGTCGTATCCATGCATGCTGTGGCGATGTGGGGCTGTATGATGTTTGAACGAAACCACCTCCTGATATCCGTATATAACTGTTATTATCCACAATAAATTCTGCCCCGGGGCTCCAGCGGATTTTTTTTACCGCAGCCGGCCAGTTAATGGAAAGGCTATCGATAGGTTTGGGGGCCATTACAATTCTTGCACTATCGGTACTGTACAATTCTATCCGGAAATATTTTTTGTCGTTATTATTATCATGATCCAGGTCGTAAATATTAAACTCGGAAGTACTGAACGGAATGCCCGGCTGAAAACCACCACCAATTAAACCCGGGGTATTGGTATTGTTTGCCGCAGGATTGGAAACAGCCGTAGTGCCCGTTTTTTTGCATCCGGCAACAGCAGTCAGACTAATTATTAAAAGCAAAAAAAACAGTTTCATGTTGACAGGTTTAAACATTTGTTATTGTGCAAACAAACTTATAACCAATCGTAGCCTTACAGTTATTGCAATCGACCAACAACATTTTAAATCTGCAAATGATTTTTTATATTATTTTTGTTTTCTATGCAACAAGTCTATAACTGTATTATTGTGGATGATGAAGAAGTAGACAGGCTGACGGTAACGCATTTTGCCAAACAATATCCGTTGCTGAATGTGATGGGTAGTTTTGGTACCGCTGAAGAAGCATTACAATTTGCACAAAAAGTAGCGCCTGATGTATTGTTTTTAGACATAGACATGCCCGGGCTTAATGGCCTGCAGCTTAGAAAAGAATTGGCCGGCATTCCTGCCTGCATCTTCATTACTTCCTATCCCGATTACGCAGTAGAAAGTTTTGAACTGGAGGCCCTGGATTTTATTGTAAAGCCATTAAAAGCAGAACGCTTTGCCAAAACAATGGTACGGTTGCAAACCTATCTTGATATACGGCGCAAAGCCGCTTTACTCGATTATAGTTTAGGCGGCGATACCCTGTTCATCAAAGACGGGCACCACCAGGTAAAATTACAATTGCATGATATCATATACCTGGAAGCCTTACGTGATTATACCAGCATTGTAACAGCAACAAAAAAATACTGTATATTATCAACACTCGGTAACTTGCTGGAGCAAAAAGCATTTCAGATGTTCATCCGTATACACCGGAGTTACGCCGTGCAAAAACACTTTATTAATAAGATAACACCGAAAGAAATTTTTGTACATGATATTATTTTACCTGTAGGAAGAACTTATAAAAATGCATTGGAAGGGCTATTCAATTAAATAATTATGAAATTATTTTTCCTTTTATTGATCATATTCCCCGGTAATACTACCATTGCACAAAAGCAGGGACAGGCTTTTATCGATTCTTTAATTAATGAAATACCCAAAGAAAAAGATGATACGTTAAGAGCAAAAATTATTTACAAGATCGTTTTAAAATATGCTGAAAGTGATCCTGATAAAACTATTGCATTTGCAAAAACAGGTTTGGATCTTTCGAGAAAAGCAGGATGGAAAAAAGGCGAAGGGTCATTCTTAATATCAATGGGCAATGCTTACTCCTACAAAGGCGATTATGCGAAAGCAATCACATTACTGGATACAGCACTTACCATAAGCAAAGCCATAAAAAATTATAAAGGCATTTCTGTTGCGCTCAATACCACTGCAGGAATTTTTCTGCAACAGGGGAATCATACCAAAGCAGTAGATTATTTTTTTCAGGCTTTAAAAATTGCGGAAGAAATAAAAGATACCCTTAATACCGGTGATGCCAATTTTAATATTGCCGCTGCATACGCATCACAAAATGATCATACCAAAGCATTAACTTATCATGAAAAAGCATTGCAGGCTTATGAAATGGCAAAACGTGATGACCGGATTGAACTAGCCTACACCTCTATTGGTCTCGACTACAGCAACCTTAAAAATTACGAAGCAGCGAAAAACTACCTGGCAAAAGCATCTGCCATAAATAAACAAACCGGCAACAACCGGCAACTGGCTATTATCTATGGTAATTACGGTTCCGTATATAGCAATACTAAAGATTATGAAAATGCCCTGTCCTTTTACCTGAAAGCGAATGAACTGTGGACAACAATTGCTCCGGGAAGCCAGAATGCCATTTCTATTATTGGCAATATCGGCGGCGCTTATTTAGACCTTGCACAACACGATTCTTCTGTAACTGCAGCGCATAAAACCGATCCCGCTTTTCAAAAAAACAATTTGCTTATTAACGCAGAAACCTGGTTAAAAAAAGCAGTTCTATTGTACAAACAAAACGGCGATATTGCATATGAAGCAGTATACGGGCAAATGCTGGCCGATGTATATTCCATGAAGGGTGACTATAAAAGTGCTTTTGAAAATTACAAACTATACCACACAAGAGATGACTCCATTCATTCGCAGGAAAATAAAAATGCCATAGCCGGTATTGAAGGGCAAAGAGAAGTTGCCATACGTGACAAAGAAATTGAGATCAATAAACTGGCATTATCTAACACCAGGAAAACGCAATGGGCATTGATCGGTGGATTATTGTTATTAAGTATCATCGGAGGCTTATTATTCCTGCAAAGCCGAACCCGTAAAAAAAACAATACTACTTTACTACAGTTGAATAGTGAGCTGGATGAAGCCAATAAACTAAAAGCAAAATTCTTTGCAATACTCAGTCATGATTTTCGTGGACCGGTTTCACGGCTGGTACACTTTTTACATTTACAAAAAGAAGATGCCGGTTTATGGTCTGCAGAACAGGCTGCAGCACACGAAAAAAAGATCACGGAATCGGCAGAGTCTTTATTGGAGAATATGGAAGCTATGCTTACCTGGAGCAAGGGACAGATGGAAAACTTTCAACCCACTATGCGTACTGTTGCAGTAAGCGACCTGTTTGCTTATTTAAATAATTTTTTTATAAACACTGATAACGTGCAACTGGTATTTAAAGATGCCGGCAACCTGAAAGTGACTACGGATGAAAATTACCTGCAAACCATCATGCACAACCTAACCTCAAATGCTATCAAGGCTTTGCAGCATACTCCCGATGCCACCATTGTATGGAATGCAAAACAGGAAGGCGGTAAAACAATTTTATCCATCACCGATAATGGCCCGGGCATTGCAGACGAACAGGCAAGAGTGTTGCAGGATGATAAAACTCCTGTTAATATTAAAGGCGGCCTTGGATTTCATCTGATAAGGGATCTTGCCAAAGCAATACATTGTACTATCAGGCTGCAGCAGGTGCAGCAGCAAGGCACATCTTTCAGCTTATCTATTTAATTTTAGCGGTCAATACTTTAATCCTTAGTGGAGTAATTATTGAACTGGTAAATTACCGGTACCGGCCAAATGATATTGGTCATGAAAATATTTTTTAAAAAATTTTACCTTAGTGGTAAAATTCACAGGAATTCTGAAACGAAAAATAAAATACTACCGCCTCCTCTGGCTTAAACATGATCTACCTGCCGGATTATCTGTTTTTTTTGTTGCACTGCCGCTTTGCTTAGGCATTGCGCTGGCATCCGGCGCACCTTTATATGCAGGATTGCTATCCGGCATTATTGGCGGGCTGGTGGTATCATTGATAAGTGGCGCTTCGTTAGGCGTGTCGGGCCCTGCCGCAGGCCTGACTACATTAGTGGCAGCGTCCATCATTTCATTAGGTGATTATAAAATATTTTTACTGGCAGTTATTATTGCGGGGTTATTTCAATTATTACTGGGGGTATTAAAACTGGGGGTTATCGCCAATTATTTTCCATCCTCAGTAATTAAAGGCATGCTGGCAGCCATTGGTATTATTTTAATATCAAAACAAATTCCGCTGGCATTGGGATATGATAAGCCTGATTTCTGGACGGGCAGTTTTATGCATTTATTTTCGTCGCAGAATTTTATTGCCAACATCAAAAATTTCAACCAGGAAATTACAAGGGGCGCTATTATCATTGCGGTGGCATCATTGTGTGTAATGATCGTATTGCAACAGCCCTTTGCAAAAAAATTAAAAGTGGTTCCTGCACCTTTAATAGTAGTGGTGCTTGGCATTATCATCAATATTATTTTTACCAAGATCACATCAGTATATACTTTGCGCCCTACACAATTAGTGAATATCCCTACAAATATTTTTTCAAATATCGCTTTCCCCGATCTTTCAAAAATATTCAGCAATAAGGAAATATGGATCGATGGTTTATTCATTGGGCTTTTAGCCACTCTGGAAACATTGCTTTGCACCGAAGCCATTGATAAATTAGATACACACAACAGGATCACACCGGTGAACCGGGAACTAGTGGCGCAAGGCATTGGTAATATGCTTTGCGGATTTTTAGGCGCCATTCCAATAACCGCAGTAGTAGTAAGAGGAGCGGCCAATATTGACGCCGGTGGCCGCACAAAATTGTCGGCATTTACACATGGCTTGTTTTTATTGTTAGCAGTATTGCTGATACCTTTCCTGCTTAATAAGATACCTTATGCTTCTTTGGCCGCTATTTTATTAATTACGGGATATAATCTTACCAAACCAAAACTCTACCGCAATATGTGGAGCCTGGGCTGGAAGCAATTTATTCCCTTCATTATAACCATTGTGGTCATTCTGTTTACCGATCTTTTAATTGGCGTAAGCATCGGATTACTCATTTCAATTTATTTTATCATCAGGAATAATTTTAAGGCAGAATATAAGATCACCAAAACAAAACAACACGAAACAGAGGTGTTTTACATCCGGCTCAACAGCAATGTCACTTTTCTCAATAAAGTAAACCTGAAGAAAGCGCTGGATAAAGTTCCTCCGTACAGCGTGCTTACCATTGATGGCAGCGACTGTAATTTTATTGATTATGATATTCTTGAAATAATCAGCGAGTATGCCAACAAAGCACACGACCGGCACATTGAATTACACCTTAAAGGCATTGAAAAAGTGAACATTACAGCAGTACATTAAAAAATTAACAGGTAAAACATCATTCTGGCACCATTATTTCATAAGTAGTTCTATACACAATCTACTTATATGAAAAAGATCGTTAGCCTTACTATTATTGCACTACTGCTTTCAACTATTTTTATTTCCTGCAGCAAAGACGACACTACAACAGCGGCTTCAACAACACCAACAAGTACGGTGGTAACACAGGGCACCTGGAAAATAACTTATTATAACGACAGTGGTACTGATGAAACGGCTAATTACACCGGCTACACTTTTGTATTTACAACCAACGGTTCTGCAAGTGCCATCCTGGGGAGTTTTGTAACCAATGGTACCTGGACATCATACAATGATGATAGCCAGAATAAATTATACCTGAATTTTGGCAGTACCGCACCCCTCAGTAAATTAAAAACTGACTGGCATATCATTGAAAAAACAAGTATGAAGATACGTTTGGAAGATGTAAGCGGTGGCGGCAGCGGTACAGATTATCTTACTCTGGAAAGATTGTAAAACAAGATCAGCTTAAGGCAAAATCAACTGCCGCAGTTGAGTGTATTAATGCGGTATCAAAAACAGGTACAGCACAATCCTCCTGTTTTATCAATATCGGAATTTCGGTGCAGCCTAAAATAATTCCTTCTGCACCTTCTTCAATAAGCACATTGATGATGCGTAAAAATTCTGCCTTTGTTTCAGGCAAAAAAATACCTGCACTAAATTCATTGTAAATAGAATTATTGATAAAAGCAATATCCGTTTCTCCGGGAATGATAGTGGCTATTCCGTTAGCCGCCAGTTTAGCTTTGTAAAAATCATATTGCATGGTATATTTTGTACCCAGCAAAGCCACTTTTTTTAATCCGGTATTTTTTATTGCTGCAGCAGTTACTTCACCAATATGTATCACAGGAATATGTACAGATGCCTGTATCGTGTCTGCAATTTTATGCATGGTGTTGGCTCCTATCATAATGCAATCTGCGCCGGCCAGTTCCAGTGATTGTGCCGCTTTGCAAATGATCACCGCAATACCATCCCAATCCTGAGCTTCGGTTAACACTTTTATTTCTGCAAAATCAACCGAGTTTAAAATTATTTTTGCAGCATGTGCACCACCAAGCCGTTTGTTAGTGAGTTCATTCAATAACCTGTAATAATCTAAAGTAGAATACCAGGTTAAGCCACCAATGATGCCGATTGTTTTCATGCTGATAATTTTTTGCAACGCAATGTTACAATCATTTTTGTAAATCTTCATCTCACAAAAACGAAGTGCAGTAAAAGTAACCTTTATGCATTTCTTCTGTTTTAATGGATAAATTGTTGGTTAAACCCGCCTTTAAAGTGGTAATAAACACCACCATAACAGCCTTGGCTGTAATAAAAAAAATTGCCTGAAACCCAGCACTGTAAAGGCTTTTAACAAAACCTTCACCCTTTAGGCATAATATTACGAACCTTTAATTGACTTATAAAGCATTGTAAAGCTTACTATCTTTGCGCCGCAATTCGGTAAACCTGCGCTATTTACTGGTTACAACAACCAATGTGTGCTACTGAACAATCCGCCCAACCAGACTTTTTCGCCTGACTTTGAGGGGATGTAATTTTTTAAATTAAAACTAGAAATATGAAGAGTGATGTCATGGGCATTGGTGCCCCTATCAACAAAAAAGACCTGAAAGAACTATTGAAAGAAACAAAAGAAACCATTGCTGTTGATGTAAGAATTGACGGGAACAACAACCGTTCATTTGGTGTGGTAGACTTGTGGAATGTTCAAAAAAGACAAAGAACCACTGCCTCAATGATGAGGAGATGGTCTAACTAAGTGTTACTTTATTCGTTTGAAATAAAATAGTTCTTTTTAGTTTTTACAGCATGGCTTGCGCCATGCTTTTTTATTGGGCCACGGATTACACAGATTTGCACGGATGAAAACAAAATACAGCATATTAACTAAGTTGATTAAACAGCTGCTCTCATCAAAAAAATAATCCGTGTTAATCCGTGTAATCCGTGGCTAACTGTATTTTTCACCAATGAAAATAAAAGTCTAATAAAACAGGCTGAACGAAGTTTCAACTAAAAAAAATCCGCGTTCATCCGTGTAATCCGTGGCTATACCCATGATTTTGTTAAATTTTTAACAGGATTTATTGAATTTGGTACGGTTTTGCATCGTTATAGAAAATTGAATATCTTTACTATACACTATACAATTACTATGTCTGCATCATTTGAATCTGAAAAAAACAGGAAAGCTTTTTTTTATACTATTGCAATAGTTATTGCCTTTTTGTTATTGGCCATTTTCTGGACATGGATAATACCTCCGCCACCAGCACCCATTGCACAGGACCTGATTGAAGTGAACTTAGGTAACTTAAGTGAAGGTTTTGGCGAGGTGCAGCCATTGATAAAAGGAGAGAAATCTCCTGCAGAGGAACCGGTAAACGAACCGAAGCAGACCCAGGCCGCAGCCGCTCCTGAACCGATAAAAGAACAAATGCCTGACGACAGTAAAGATGCTGATGCAATACCTGTTGTAAAACCAACTAAAACTGAAACAAAACCAAAAATTGTAACAAACACCACAGCACCTGTTGCTGTAGCTGAACCTAAGCCACGAAAGCCAAAGATTGTATATCCCGGAGGTTCAAATAATACAAACCCTGGTAATGGAGCTAAGGAAGATAATGGTTTTAATAGTCAGGGTAATAAACCAGGTAGCAAAGGCGATATCGGTCATCCTAATGGCAAGCCTGATAGTTTTGGTGATAATCCGGGCGGAAGAACCGGTGGTAGTGGATTAAGGGTATCCAAAGGCGACAGGACTATTATAAACAATTATATTTTCATGGGCTCACTTCCCAAAGCAATTATTAATGCTAAAATCAGGGTTAATCCCGAAGGTAGAGGAGTATTTATTGGGTTAGATAAAGGTTCTACCAGCAGCGATTCCAGATATGCTGACGCTATCAGGGGTTACCTGCCCAATATACAATTTAATAAAAGTGATCACACTTCTGAAGTAGTTGTGCCGTTTAATTTTAAAGTGCAATAATTTTTCCCGGTAATAAATTCATCGTCTATAGATAAATATGATTCAGTTATCTATTTGCATTGCTATTGCGCTTTACTTACATTTGCTGCTGAATATAGCCAACTAAATGAATTATCAGCAAACGATTGATTATCTCTACCAGCACCTGCCCATGTTCAGCCGCATTGGCGCAGCTGCCTATAAAAAAGATCTACATAATACTATTGCCCTTTGCGATGCATTAGGTAATCCTGAAACAAAATTCAAAAGTATTCATATTGCCGGTACCAATGGCAAGGGAAGTACCAGTCATATGCTTGCGGCCATGTTGCAACAGGCGGGTTATAAAACGGGATTGTACACATCGCCGCACTTAAAAGATTTCAGGGAAAGAATAAAAATAAATGGCACAATGATCGCAGAGGAATTTGTGATTGAATTTGTACAACGCACCAAACTTATTTCAGAAGAGATTGAACCATCATTTTTTGAACTGACTGTTGCCATGGCATTTGAATATTTTGCCCAACAAAAAGTTGATATCGCAATTATTGAAACCGGCCTTGGTGGCAGGTTAGACAGTACCAACGTGATCACTCCCCTGCTATCTGTGATCACCAATATCGGTTACGACCACATGAATATCTTAGGTAACACACTGGAAGAAATTGCGATGGAAAAAGCAGGCATAATAAAACCGGGTGTGCCGGTGGTGATCGGGGAATACCTGGCCGAAACAAAAAATATTTTTATTGCCAAAGCAAGAGAATGCAATGCACCTGTTTATTTTGCACAGGATAAATATATGGTTTCGGACATTGTATCAACTGTGCAGACATTGCAATGCGCCGTTACAGATGTTGAGCATACAATAACAGAACAATTTATATTGGATCTCAACG
Source organism: Ferruginibacter profundus (assembly GCF_054783275.1). Taxonomy (NCBI): domain Bacteria; kingdom Pseudomonadati; phylum Bacteroidota; class Chitinophagia; order Chitinophagales; family Chitinophagaceae; genus Ferruginibacter; species Ferruginibacter profundus. The sequence continues at coordinate 1,634,698 of NZ_BAAGQW010000001.1, forward strand.
GCATTTACCAGACTAAAAACCTGTGCACTGTTTTATGTGCCGAAGGTATTATAACACAACAAGGTTTTACTATAAAAAATGAAGCAGAAAAAACTGCCCTTGCCAATACAAAAAAAATAACCGGCCTGCACGGCAGGTGGGATGTGATTGCAGAAAACCCAACCATTGTTTTAGATGTGGCGCATAATGAAGATGGCATCAAACAAATTTTACAACAACTGGCAACAGGCAACAGCCAAACCAAAACACATTTTATTATTGGTATGGTAAAAGATAAAGAAGTAGATAAGGTTTTATCATTATTGCCAACTGATGGCACATATTATTTTACCAATGCTCATATTCCAAGGGCCATGCCGGCACAGGATTTACAAACCAAAGCGGCAACCTTTAACCTGCAGGGAGATTTTTATGATGAGGTAAATAATGCCATTGCTGCTGCAAAAGAAAAAGCTTCAGCTACAGATCTCATCATCGTTTGCGGAAGCGTATTTTTAGTAGGGGAAGTGAATATGCCCGCAGGTCAGGCAAATGCTTCAGACAAGAAATAGCATTGTAACAGACTTTATCTTATTCACGATTCACCCTCACGCCCCTTCATCTATTTTCTGAAAAGCATAATACACACAGGCCATGTGCAGCGACTGAACGATCTCATTATTCAATAACATTTTTCTGAAATCTTCCAGCGGCATTGTTACCAGGTCAATATCTTCGTTGTGATCTAACTTTTGCGCTGCTATTTTTTTTCCTCCCCTGGCCAGGTATAAATAAGTATAATTATCCAGCATTCCGGGGTTGGCTGCAATCTTTCCCAGGTAATCATAACTGGTAAATGCATAGCCCGTCTCTTCCAGTAATTCCCTTGCTATAGCTTTTTGATGGTCTTCGCCGGCATCAATAAAACCACCGGGAATTTCTAAAATGGTTTCGCCTATGGCATGCCGGTACTGCCTTACTAAAACCACTTCATTATCCTCTGTAATGGCCATGGCGCAGGCACTGGGCGGTAATTCCACTACAAAATAAGGGTCCACGATCTGTCCATCGGGTCTTTCACAACGGTCTTCTCTTGCGGTAAAATAAATGTGCCTGCTTAAATATTTAGAAGCTAATAATTTCCACTGCATGATTGTTTTTTGGTTTACTGGTGTATTACTTTACTGGTTTATTAGTTTTACTTCTTGCTGCAAACCCCCAATTAACTAATTAACCAATTAACTATTTAACTAACTCCATTTCATCCTTTCTCTTAAGCTGGTGATATGTGCCACATGATGCCTGCCATGCCATGCATACATACCCAGCAAATGCCACAGGGTCATTTCCTTTTTATGCTCCGGGTGAAAAACAGTTCTCTGTAATTCAGCTGCAGTAATCTCTTTAAGAAAATAATGCCAGCGGCTATGCAAGGCATGCAATAATGTGAGCGAAATATTTATGGGCTGTTCAAGGGAGTCTTTCATTGCTGCCCAGGCCACTTCATCATAAGGCCTGATGGTAGGATTATCTTCGGTAAGGCCTAATTTAAAGCGTGTGTAGGCATTCATATGGCTATCTGCTACATGATGTACTACCTGCTTCACCATCCAGCCACCTTCCCTGTATGGCGTGTTCAATTGCGCCGCATCTAAATTTAAAACGGCATTCTCTAAATGCTGCGGCAAATTTTTTATATCAGTCAGCCATTCCTGCAATTGTTTATCAGAGAACGGTTGTGCTTCGTATTTACCAATGGGGTATCTAAGGTCTTCGCTCATTATACACAAAAATTTTTATTATTAGTTAGAAGCTGGTGCAGCCGGTTTAATTCCTTCCAGTGTCATTTCAAAAATCAATGCAGCACCGGGAGGTATGGCATTGGGGTCTCTCGGGTTTAAATAATAGGCCAGTTCTGTAGGGATGAAAACCCTCCATTTATCTCCCACCCTCATCAGTTGTAAAATTTCCATCCAGCCTTTAATAACGCCGGTAACCAGGAATACGGCCGGTTGCCCACGTTTGTAGGAATTGTCGATCTCACGGCCATCGATAAGCGTACCTACATAATTTACCACCACTGTATCAACCAATGTTGGTTTTAGTGTAGACGTTTCCGGTGCCTTCGTGATCACTTCATACTGCAGCCCGTCTGGCAAGGTAGTTACACCGGGCTTCTTTTTATTGGCATCTAAAAATGCAACACCTTTGGCTATCTCTGCTGCAGATGCTTCTTTAGAAAACGCATCCACCTGCTTCTGCATACAGGCACCCATCTGCTCCACACTCAGCACCGGCTTCTTTCCTTTATACACATCATCAATAGCCATTTGCATAATCACAGGATTGATCTTGCTGATGTTTTGCGATTTCATGTTATTGGCCACATTATACCCGGCTGCATAACTAAAACTATCTACTAAATTTTTAAAAGGGCCTTTTACAACAGCCGATTTTGTTGCAGGCTTTGCTACAACTTTTGGCTTGCTTTGTGCTGCGCCATAAAAAAATAATCCCATTGTTAACATCAATACTAATACCTTATTCATGTACTTTATTTTTTGTTTTTAATTTACTTTATATACTTATTTACTTTACATACTTACTCACTAATCCTCTCTCATTTCCTTGCCGGTAAGATGAATAAACACATCTTCCAGATTAGCTGATTTTACCATCTTAGGCCTTTCAAAACCTGTGGCTACCAGGTCATCGATCATTTTATCAGGAGAATCCAAAGCAATGATCCTGCCTTCGTCCATAATGGCAATGCGGTCGCAAAGCTGTTCCGCTTCATCCATATAATGTGTGGTGATGATAACTGTGGTACCCTTGTCACGGATAGCAATGATAAGGTCCCACAAATTTCTTCTTGCCTGCGGGTCAAGCCCTGTTGTAGGCTCATCCAGGAAAATAATTTTGGGTTTATTAATGAGCGTGGTGGCAATAGAAAAACGTTGCTTTTGCCCGCCACTCATATCCTTAAATTTATTCTTTGCTTTATCTTCCAGGTTTACCATTTTCAACAGTTCCATGGCATTCACCGGCTCATTATACAAACCTCCGAATAAATTGATCAGCTCAATCAAATTCAATCCGGGATAAAAACCGGAAGTTTGTAATTGCACGCCGATGATCTTTTTTATTTCGCCGGGAGATTTATCCAGGTTGAAACCATTTACTATTACTTCGCCACTGGTTTTCTCTTTAAGCGTTTCCATAATTTCCAGCGTGGTGGATTTACCTGCACCATTCGGCCCAAGCAAACCAAAAATTTCACCTTCATACACATCAAAGGAAATACCTTTTACTGCCTGGAAGTTGCCGTAATTTTTGGTAAGATTCTTTACAGAGATCATTGTGCTCATACTTAATAAATTAAAATATCATTTCCATTTTTACATCTGCTGTTTCAAATGGAGAATTGGTTACTGTAACATGATGGAATCCGTATTTTTCATACAAACCCAGTGCAGTAGTTAACTGGCTATTGGAAAACAGTTCCAGTTTCTTTGCTCCTGCCTGCCTTGCTTTTGCAATACATTTTTCAATCAGTAATTTACTGATGCCCTTGCCCTGGTGAGCTTCATCAACCGACATTTTAGCTAATTCAAATACGCCATCGCCTTCTTTAATGATTGCTGCGGTGCCAACGATTTTATCTGCCTCCCTGGCCAGCCAGATGAAGCCCCCGTTTTTAATGATCGTGTTTTCAGGATCGTTCAATATTTCGAGGTCGTGGCTCTCGGTAAGATTATATTTATCCAGCCATTCAATATTCAACCGGTAAAAATCGGGTTGGTATTTATTGTCGTATTCAATAATTGCTATCATACTATCAACACTACGCTGCGGCATACCCGTTAGCTGCTGTTATTCGTTTCCTTTTAAAAATGATTCCAGTTCTTCCATCATCAATTTGCTGCCGGCAAAAAACGGTGTGCGCTGGTGCAATCCGGTTGGCTGCACGTCCAGCATTCTTTGTTTGCCATTGGTGGCAATTCCGCCTGCCACTTCAATGATGAATGCACAGGGGTTACATTCGTACATCACCCTTAATTTGCCTTTGGGTTTATCCAGCACTGCAGGGTACATAAAAATTCCGCCCTTAATTAAATTGCGATGAATGTCGGCTACCATACTTCCTATATAACGTTGCGTATAGGGGCCGCCATTTTCTTTTGTTTTTCTCTGGCATTCATTAATGTATTTTTTTACATTCTCTTCGTACTGGAAAAAATTACCATGATTCACAGAATAAAATTTGCCGGAGTCCGGGCACTTAATATCAGGATGGCTTAAAGTAAATTCACCTATCGATTGATCCAGTGTAAATCCATTTACTCCCCTTCTTGTTGCATACACCATCATGGTAGACGAGCCGTAAATAATATAACCTGCTGCCACCTGTTTAACACCTGGCTGTAAAAAATCTGCTTCGGTAGCAGGCTTGCCCAATTCGCTTACCCGCCTGTACACGCTAAAGATGGTACCTATAGAAACATTTACATCAATATTGCTGCTGCCATCCAGCGGATCGAACAGGCAGACATATTTGCTGGCATTACTTACTTCGTCATCAAATATCACCACATCATCCAGTTCTTCGCTGCCAATACCGGCGCAACTGATTCCATGGCGCAATACCCCTACAAACTGGTTATTGGCAAAAATGTCTAATTTCTTTACTTCTTCGCCTTGCACATTCATCGACCCTGCATCACCTAAAATATCCACCAGCCCGGCTTTATTTACCTCCACATTCACCCTTTTTGCAGCCAACCCGATATCTCTTAATAAACTCGACAGCTCACCTGTGGCTTTAGGAAAATCACGTAACTGCTGAATGGTAAATTCATCCAGTGTCTGTACTCTGCGGTTAATAATCATAATTGTATAACTTGGTTAAATACTAACGGGTTTATTGAGCAAGATTTACGAATTTTGCAAATCTGTTTAACAGGGCTAAATTACAGAATTAACTTAATCAACTACCATAAATGAAGGTTTTTAAATTTGGAGGCGCCAGCATCAACAGCGTGGAAAGAATACAAAATGTAAGCAGGATTTTACAGGCTTACCAGGGCGAAAAAATACTGGTGATCATTTCTGCCATGGGCAAAACCACCAATGCACTGGAAAAAGTGGTGGATGCTTTTTTTGAAGGCCGCAAAGATGATGCCCTGCAATTATTTGAACGGGTAAAAGAGCAGCATTTAACCACGCTTAAATACCTTACTACTTTGCATTGGCAACAGGCCGAAGCGCATTTAAAAGATTTTTTTACAGAAATAGAATGGTTATTGCATGATAAGCCGGTAAGAGCTTATGATTATTACTACGACCAGATCGTTTGCAGTGGTGAACTGATGAGCACTTCCATGATGAGTGATTACCTTAATGAAGCCGGCGTAAAAAATAAATGGATAGATGTAAGGGATATTGTAAGAACCGATGATAATTTTCGTGATGCGGCTATTGACTGGGCCTTTACACAGGAAAAAGTGAATAGTATTGTGGTACCGCTTTTTAATGAGTATGATGTAATTATTACACAGGGATTTATTGGCGCTACCGATGAAAATGAAAGTACCACCTTAGGCAGGGAAGGCAGTGATTACAGTGCTGCAATTTTTGCCAACTTGTTAAATGCCGAAAGCCAGACCATCTGGAAAGATGTGGAAGGTGTGATGAATGCCGACCCTAAAGCATTTCCGGATGCTACATTTTTAGATGCCCTTAGCTATGACGAAGTAATTGAAATGGCTTACTATGGCGCACAGGTGATTCACCCCAAAACAATAAAGCCATTACAGAATAAAAACATTCCCCTGCACGTACGGTGTTTTTTACAACCCGATCTTGCAGGCACTATCATCAGTAATAAACCGGTACATAATTTGCCGCCCGTTATTGTGGTAAAAGATAAACAGGTATTGCTGGAATTAAGTTCTAAAGATTTTTCTTTTGTAGGAGAAGAATATGTAAGCCGTTTGTATGAATTGTTTGCGCAAATAAAAATACGTCCTAACCTAATTCAGAACGGGGCGATAAGTATTTTATGTTGCTTAGATGATAAGCCTGAAAAAATTGAAAAGCTGGCTTTAGCTGCCTCGGAGATTTTTGATGTGCAGGTAAAAAAAGATCTGACCTTACTCACCATACGCCATTATACCAGGGAAAAATTTGATGTATTAACCAAAGGGAAAACAATTTTGCTTACGCAGAGAACAACCGAAACGGTGCAGGCATTAATGCAGAACACCCCTGTAACGCAGGCCTGAAAAATAGTTACTTATTACTAACAGGGTGCCATTCATGTTCAATCCTTGTCATTAGTAAAGCATTGTCGAATTTTACGGAGCCTTTTGGAAAAATAGTTTCATTGTCAAAAAAGCTTGATTGCACATTGCTTACTGCAAGCGGTTTTACTTTCCAGTTATACGTCTCCAGTTTTAAGCCCTCAAACTTTTTACCATTGGGAGAATAACCAACGGCCCCTTTTTCAAAAAAAGCCGAAGCATTTTCAAGCGTTTCAAAAATTGAATTGGGGTCAAATGTATTTACTTCAGTTGCGTCAATAGAAATTTGTGTTGCATCCGAACTGTTGAAAGCTACATGATAGTTTTTATTTTTTTCAATTACATTGAATTTTGCAAAATGATGTTTGCCCGGAAAAATCCTTCCGCCAACAATTGTGTTGAACCTTAATGAAGTGTCCCGTCTTGGAATAAAAACACCTTCTTTAACCTGCCCTTCCTCATCCCACTCTACCGCAATTCTGTGGGCCCCGTTTTCAGAAGAGATACCCATAAAATCCGGGCACCCCTTGGGCCTGATTTTATTAAGCCTGATCAAACAGATGCCTGCAATGGCTTTGTTTTTATAAATTTTAGGCCGAAACGGGAAAGGGATGATTTTTTCTACATCTCCGGGGGTGGCAGTAAAATTGATCAGTATTCTCCGGTCGATGAAGCCATGTATGGTGGGAAGTTTCATATGGCAAACCTGTTATATTGTTACAACTTTAATAGCCACCAGCCTCATAAAATTTTTAATCCACCACATACTCCCCTTTCTTATTCACCAAAATAACCGGGAGTTGTTTTTTCTCTTCAAAAAAATTGAAGGCCTCTTTAAGTTTTGTAGCAAAGTCTATTAATGCGGGCCTGGTCTGTAACGTTTGTGCCAGATACTCTGCCGATTTTTTTACATTGTATCTTACAGGAAAAACATGCACCGGTATAAAATCCTGGCCGCTTGATTTTACATGCGTGGCAATGATATACAATTCTTCAATGGGTTCATCGCTGATAGGGATACAACCGGTAGAAACGCAATTACCATGAATATAGATGGCATTACCGGGATGCAATGAATCGCTTAAGATTTTATCTGATGCATTGGGATAATTTAATCCTAAGGCCAGGTGATAATTACTGTTGGGATTAAATTCGTTGATATAATAAAAACCTTCGGGCACCTGGTAATCTCCCTGCATGCGCTTGGGGCCCATGGTGCCGCTTTGCATACATATCTTATACGTCTTAAAAAGTTTGAATGGTTCTTTCGCATTGCCTTTAACCCACACTTCCAGTTGCCTGTCGTACTTAAACGACCGGATATACATGGCTTGTGGCGGCCAGGTGAGTTTCTTTTCGTCAAACTGTTTTATTAAAGAATCTTCCATGCCGGAAAATATCCCGGAAAGTTTAACCGAACTTTTTTGAATATCAACAAATGAATTTTGAGAACAGGCAACACCCCCAATGAAGAAAAAGGGCAGGATAATAAATATGGTTTTTACAAACAGATGCTTCATTAAAAACAATTGGAGTTAAAACTTTGAACGTAAAAGTAAAAAAAAAATGATGCTTTATTTGTTAAAAAAAGCCACAATGTGGAAAACCCTGCAAACTCAGGTGGTTTCCCCATGATCTGACGCCCTCGTCTGACCATGTGATTTACAAATTTCCCCTTGCATCCTGCTCTCTTTCCAATGCTTCAAACAAAGCCTTAAAATTGCCTTTACCAAAACTTTTGGCGCCTTTGCGCTGTATGATCTCGAAAAATAATGTAGGCCTGTCTTCCAGCGGCTTACTGAAGATCTGTAACAAATAACCTTCGTCATCCCGGTCAATCAATATGCCCAGTTTTTGCAGTGGCGCAAGGTCTTCATCAATTTTGCCCACCCTGTCTAAAACAGTGTTGTAATAACTTTCGGGTATACTCAAAAATTCCACGCCACGGTTTTGTAATTCGCTTACTGTGGCAACAATATCATTAGTAGCAATGGCCACATGTTGCACGCCTTCTCCGTTATAAAATTCCAGATACTCTTCTACCTGGCTTTTCTTTTTTCCTTCAGCAGGTTCATTAATAGGAAATTTCACATAGCCATTACCATTACTCATCACCTTACTCATCAGTGCCGAGTATTCGGTAGAAATATCGTTGTCATCAAAACTTAAAATATTTTTAAAGCCCATCACATCCTCGTAAAATTTTACCCAGGGGTTCATCTGGTTCCAGCCCACATTGCCTACACAATGATCCACATATAACAAACCTGTTGGTGCAGGATTATAATTCGATTTCCATTCCCTGAAGCCCGGCATAAACGGGCCGGTATAATTTTTTCTTTCTACAAAAATATGTACCGTTTCTCCATAGGTATGAATGCCACTTAACACCACTTCTCCATTATCATCCTTTAAAGTAGTGGGTGGCAAATACGACCGGCCACCACGTTTGGTGGTTTCATGCCAGGCGCTGGTGGCATCTTCTACTTTTAATGCCAGTACTTTTACACCATCACCATGCAGGTAAATATGATTGGCCATATCATTACCGGTTTTTAAGGGCGTGGTTAACACAAACGTGAGTTTATTCTGGCGGATCACATAACTCACTTTATCCTTTACCCCCGTTTCAGGCCCTGCATAAGCCAGGCTCTGAAAGCCAAAAGCCGTTTTATAAAAATGTGCCGCCTGTTTGGCATTGCCAACATAAAATTCTACATAATCAGTTCCCTGGAGTGGTAAGAAATCGGTAGTTAAACTAACAGGAGCCTGGGGTTGTATAGTGGTTGTTTGCATTGTTTTAATTTGAGATGAAAAATGGGTCCGCAGAAAACACCGGAGCCGCAGAAAAATTTCAGCTGATCTGCGACATCAGCGTTACCTGCGGTAGATAATCAAATTAAAGTACCGAATCCATGGCAAGGGCCAGCATCAATAAAGAATAATTGTTGCGCCTGTCTGCAAATAATTTATGTGGATAATCCGGTTGCATATTTTAATCAAAGATAAATTGCTTTTTTGATAATACTGTTTTAAATAATCACCACATTTTAAATGGTATACCACTTTTGTGGTATTGCAGATTTTATAAATGTTAGTTATCTTTCAGATACAGTGCTATACAACTGCCCCTTCCTCTGCCATCCACTATTAACAGCTTTAAACAAACTATACAATATCATTTTATGCCCTACATAAACGACGTCTTTATTTCCTATAAAAGAGGAAAAATAAATGAGCAATGGCTCAATGAAATATTCCTGCCGCTTTTTTCGGAATACCTGAATAACGAATTGCCATTTGAACCAAAGATTTTTGTAGACAGATCAGGCTTAACTCCCGGCGTAAATTTCAATGATGAATTGTTTGTTAACCTGCTGTATTCCAAATGTATCGTATCCATCTGGTCGCCGCCGTACTTCAGGCGGTCCGACTGGTGTGTTAAGGAATTTCTTACCATGAAACACCGGCAGGAAGTACTGGAACTGAGTCCCTTAACCGATCCCAAAACCCTTATCTGGTCAGTATTGTATCGTGAGGTAGTACCGATACCGGAATTGGCTGATGGGCTGTCCTATCTTGATTATACCGATTTTAACCTGGTGGGGGATGCATTTTTTAAAACGGAGAAATACCTGGCCATCCAGGAAAAAATGAAGAAGGATATTAAAACTATCGCCGCCATCATAACCAAGGCTCCGGCATTAAAACCCGAATGGGAAACCATAGAAGGCAGAAAGCAGATCGTAAATGAGCTGAATGAGTATTTTAAAAAGTACAATCTTGAAAATGAGTTAAAACAAGAACCCATCACATGGCAAGTAAAATAATTACTTTTTATTCTTACAAAGGAGGCGTTGGCCGCTCCATGGCCATGGCCAATATTGCTGTATTGCTGGCACAATGGGGGCATAAAACATTGATCATCGATTGGGACCTGGAAGCACCCGGCCTGGAAAATTTTTATAGCAAGTACATCGATCCGAAATTGGCACGAAAAAAATGCGGGTTGATAGACCTGCTGAATTTAAAACAGACCAACCCGGAGATACAACCGGCATCCATCAACTGGGACGATTACCTTACCCACATAAGAATTGGTAAAGGCATCGACCTGGATATGATCACTGCCGGCAAAAATGATGATGACTTTATCAGGAACGTAAAACAATTTGATTATAATAATTTTTACCAGAATGCCGATGGCGGGCAATACCTGGAAGACCTTAGGGATGTATGGCTGGACAATTATGATTTTGTATTGATCGATAGCAGAACAGGATTAACTGACAGCAGCGGCATTTGCTCGATACACATGCCCGATATACTGGTATTGTTATTTACACCCAACGAACAAAGTTTTAATGGTATCAAAAGTGTAGCCGCAAAAGCTATACTGGGCCAGAAGCAGATCATTTACGACAGGTTTAAATTAAGAACCTTACCGGTACCCAGCAGGATAGAAAACCAGGAGACGGCATTGCTGGATGAATGGATGACAAAAATATACAACAACTCCGATGAGATGCTGGAATGGTTGCCCAAAAAAGGAGAAAGCCTTACCGAACACCTGGTAACCCCTGCACAATTACTGGGCCTGATAAAGATCCCTTATAAAACCTATTATGCCTATGGAGAAAAACTGGCTGTACAGTCAAGGGGTACCAGCGATCCGCAGGATATTGGTTACTCTTACGAAACACTGGCCGCTGTTTTGGCCAACGATTTTCAAAATATCGATCTGCTGATAAATTCAAGAGATTCTTACGTAAAAAAAGCAAAGGGAGAAGATTTTACTGATGACAGCGCATTCAGAAAAAAAATAGACCAGGAAAAAGAAGAAAAACAAAAACTACAGGAACAACTCTCCATCAAAGAAAAACAATCCAGGAAAAGAAGTATCATCTACAGGCTGGTGGTGGTGTCTTTATTACTGGGCATTGCGGCATTGTTCTATTTTTCTCTGACCAATAACAAAATTGTGGTGGCAGATCCAACGCTATCGGATTCTTTACAACTAAAAGAAGATTACCTGAACCTGAAAAAATTGTACTACGGCGATTCCACTAATCAATACGACCCTGCTTTTAATATTACGATGTTGAAAAGATATTACCAGCTTGCAAAAAATTACCAGGATAGTGCTGTTGCAATAAAAAACAGTATCGAAACGATCATAGCCTATAAATTCACTGATGTTGTTCGCAACTATTACAAAGCGTTGCCCCAGCCTGCATTTAAAGCTGCTGATTTTTTTGCTGATACCATCAGCGCATTTGGCACTTTAAAATCAACAACACCGGCAGTGATACAAACAAAAACAGATTCGATAAAGCTCTTAAAAAAGATCACCAACGCCATTGAAGATTCCGGTGCCATTACCGTTGCCAGTGATTCGCTCGGTTTTTATATCCGCTTTATAGAAAAAGGCAATTACTTAATTGATACCAAAGAAGAATATAAGAATATGGAGAATGCTGTTACGGCATTGGTATCTTATGATTATAAAATAGTTTCTTTTACCTATACGCCGCTCAAAGGCACGCCTGTATTATCCGGCGGGCAAAAAACGGTGATCGAAATTTTTCTTTGCCAATCCGGCGAAAAAATACCCGGTAAAAAAGCTGCCGATATTATTAATGCGCTGCAAAAAACAGATCAGTATACCATTTATACCCGTAACAATTTTAAAATGTCTTCAGATACCACTTCGCCTTACTATATCACCGAAAACCAGGTGCGGTACAATGGAGATGATGAGTATAAGATTGCAAAGCATATACAAGCCATCATTAACAATACAGCTGATATTAAAACCGAGCTGGTAGTGGCCAGAACACCTACTAAAAACTACCTGAGCGTTTTTATCTGCTTTGCAAAACCACAGCCGGCAGTTAACCCGAGGCAGCAGGTACTACTTAAGGCTAAAAAATATTAGGGCATACTGCACCCGAAATTAATTTTATCAAACATTTTTTGCAGTCCCTTATCTTTGCCACTATGCAAAAAGTTGGAATTTTAGGCGGAGGCCAGCTGGGCCGCATGCTGTTACAAGCCGCAGCAAATTACCCTGTTGAAACATTTGTAATGGAAAGCGATGCCTCCTGCCCCGCTGCCCATCTCTGCCATCATTTTACACAAGGCGATATCAGGAATTTTGACGACGTTTATAATTTTGGCAAAGGCCTGGATGCCATTACCATTGAAATAGAAAGTGTAAATGAAGCCGCACTGGAAAAATTAGAAAGCGAAGGTGTAAGGGTATATCCAAAACCATCTGCCTTAAGGATCATTAAAAATAAAATTTTGCAAAAGCAGTTTTATAAAGACAATGAAATTCCTACCAGTGAATTTGTGATCACCCAAAACAAAACTGACCTGCAACAGCACAGTAACTTTTTACCGGCGGCGCATAAAATAGGCATGGGTGGTTACGATGGCCGTGGCGTGGAATTGATGAAAAAAAGCGATGATTTTGCAAAAGGTTTTGATGCGCCTTCTGTTTTAGAAAAACTGGTAAGTATAAAAAAAGAGATCGCTGTTATTATTGCCGTAAATGATAAAGGCGAAAATGCTTTATACCCTCCGGTAGATATGGTTTTTGATACCCGTTTAAACTTACTCGACTACCAGATAAGCCCTGCCGATCTTCCTGAAAAAGTGTTGTGGAAAGCAGAAGCCATTGCGTTAAAAGTGGTGAAGGATTTAAAGAGCCCGGGCATTTTTGCCGTGGAATTATTTGTTGATCTTGATAACAATGTTTTAGTGAATGAAACCGCACCAAGGGTACATAATAGCGGCCATCATACCATTGAAGCCAACTACAGCAGCCAGTTTGATATGCTTTGGCGCATCATGCTTAACTATCCTTTAGGCAATACCGATCATATTTTACCGGCAGCTATTGTGAATTTATTAGGTGCAGAAGGCTTTAGCGGTGAAGCGTATTACGAAGGCTTAAATGAAATATTGCAGATAGATAATGTGTTTGTACATATCTACGGAAAAAAAGAAACCAGGCCGGGCAGAAAAATGGGCCACATAACTATTCTCAGTAAAGAAAAACAGGAACTGATTCACCAGGCCAACAGGATAAAGGCAGGGTTGAAAGTGATAAGTAAGTAAAAGTAAACAAGGTAAATAAAGTACTGCATTTTTCTGTTACAGCAGCACAACAGCGATATCTGCGGGCAAATTACAAGCTCAATATATTCGCCAAACGCTTTAATTCTATCTCTGCGGCTTTAGCAGCATAATTTAAATTCACCAATCTGTAACCGGATTCTTCAAAACTTTGCTGTGCATTTTTAAGATCTACAATGGTTGCAATTTTTGCCTGGAAACGTTTGAATACCACATCCACCAATTTTAAAGAGATATCGTAATTCTGTTCTTCTGTTTGCAATTGCTTTAATGCAGAAGCATAGGATTGGTATGATTTTACCACCTGTGCGCTGTAATCTCTCATTAATATATCTTTTGCAATGCCGGCATTTTTCACATTTAGTGCTGCCACCTGCTGTTGCCGTTTATATACAGAGCCGTTATAAATAGGAATGCCAACGCTTATACCAACAGAAGGTCCATAATTCTGGTTCAGCAATACCTGCCCTGCTGCCGCCTGGTTACGGCTGAAATTAAAACCTGTAGTGGCACGTATGGAAGGATAACGCAACGCTGCAGTTTCCTTTACAATAAATTCGTTGATCTTCACCTGGTCGGCAGCGGCAAGAATATCGGCGTTTTTATTCAGGCTGTTTAAAATAACATCCAGGTTCACTGATCTATCTACAATTATCGTGTCTTCGATAGCGATAGTACTATCTGCTTTTAACGTAAGCTGCCGCAGTAATTCTGTTTTTGCCTGGTCTACAATAACCTGTTGGGATTGTTTGGCCTGCAGCAATGCATTCAGGTCGGACTGTGCCTGGAAGAGATCTGCATTATTGGCAAGGCCCACACTCTGCCGTATTTGTACAATAGATAGTTTCTGCTGTGCAATATCAATGGAACGGTCGATAGTTTTCATGTAACTCTGCTGCCTTACAATATCGTAATAGCCGGTCATTACATCTGCCATTATATTCTGTATCCTGGAATTAAGCTGCAACCGGCTTTGCTTTTCCAACTGTGCTAACCTGCTTTTAGCAGCTACTACCCTGTTGCCGTTATACAATAATATACTTCCCGTAACTCCAACTACAAGGGCATTGGTAGAGGCACCGTTGCGCTGTATCTGCGTTCCGGTATTTAATTTCTGGTTGATATTTGATACCTGTTCATTATCACTCAGGTTTGCAGTAACCAAGGGTAATCCGCCGGCAACACCATAATTATTAAAAATGCTGTTGGCTTCCAAAGTATTTTTTGAAAGCTGCAGGTCAAGGCTGTTCTTCAATGAAATATTTACGGCATCAGGTAGCTTAAGCACTCCCTGTGCTTGGGTATAAAAAACTGTGGTCAATAAAAAAATAAATACAACTCCCTGTTTCATATTGGTCTTTAAATATCAGTATTGGTTTGGCTATCTTCCGGCGCCGGCGCAATTACAGTTGCCGCTGTTGCAGGTACAGTATCCGCTTGCACTTTATGCTTGCCTGCAAGAAATATGTACATGGCCGGTATAATGAACAAAGTTAAGATCAGCGAAAAAAGTATACCACCTACCACCACTATACCCAACGGTACCCGGCTTGCAGATGATGCACCTAAACTTAATGCAATAGGCAATGCGCCTAATGATGTTGCCAGGCTCGTCATTAAAATAGGGCGTAACCTTTGTTCAGCTGCCATAAGTATCGCTTCTTTTTTGGTAAACCCTTCCTCTCCTTTTTTATTGGCAAACTCAACAATTAAAATGCCATTCTTTGTTACAAGGCCTATCAGCATGATCATACCTATTTCAGAGAATATATTTAATGTTTGTCCGAATAGCCACAAACTTAACAAAGCACCAGCAAACGCCAGCGGCACTGTAAGGATGATTATTAAAGGATCGACAAAACTTTCAAACTGTGCAGCCAATATTAAATAGATCAGCATCAGCGCCAGGGCAAAAGCAAAAGCTATATTAGAAGAACTTTCTGCATAATCACGTGAAGGGCCGCTTAAAGAGGTTTGAAAACTCTCGTCTAATAATTTTTTATTGATGGCATCCATGGCTTTTACACCATCCCCAATGGTATACCCATCTGCCAATGCCGCCGAAATGGTTGCTGCTTTATACCTGTTGTAGTGATAAAGCGTGGCCGGGCTGCTGCTTTCCTGTACATTAACAACAGCGCTTATCGGTATTTGCTGCCCTTTATTATTTCGTACATACAACTTCGTTATATCGTCTGGTGCAGACCGGTCGCTTCTGTCCACCTGTGCAATTACAGAATACTGAAACCCGTTTTGTATATAATACGCCAACCGGCCACCACTGAAAGCAGATTGCAATGCAGCTATTACATCTTGTGACGATAAGCCCAGGTCTTTCACTTTCATCCTGTCCAGCGTAAGCTCTATCTGCGGCTTATTAAATTTAAGGTTCACATCTACCGAAGCAAATGTTTTATCCTTCCTGGCTTCCTCCAGGAATCTGGGTACTATTTCCTTTAACTTTTCAAAATCCTGGTTTTGCAACACATACTGCACAGGCAAACTACCCCTTGAACCGGCTCCTACTGCAATGGTTTGTTCCTGAACGGCAGATATACGGGCTTCGTTAAAACGTATCAATTTCTTTTGCAGGTCACTGGCAATTTCCGACTGGCTTCTGTTTCTTTCTTTAGGGTCTGTCAGTCCCAGCCTTGGCTGTGTGCTGTTAATAGCCTGTGCCGGCGTACGTGCAAATACAAATGCCCTTTCCGGTACAGAATCATACAGGTAGTTGCTTACATTGTCTGCTATCTGCTGCATTTTGCTGTAACTGGTTCCTTCTGCTGCTGTAACAGTAAAACGAATACTGCTCCTGTCTTCCAGTGGGGCTATCTCGCTTTTTAAATTAGAGCCGAAAAAAAATATCATTACAAGACACACGCCAAGAATTACTTTTGCCATCCATTTCACTTTTAAAAATCCACCCAGCCAGCGTTTGTATCCATTTTCCATTCCGGTAAAGAATGGCTCCGTTTTCATGTAGAATTTTCCATGGCCTGCTGTTTTTCGGCTAAGCACCACATTTAGTACAGGTGTAATGGTAAGAGAAACTAAAGCAGAAATTAAAACCGCTGCTGCCAGCGTTACACCAAACTCCCTGAATAGCCTTCCAATAAAACCTTCTAAAAATATTACCGGTAAAAACACTATCGCCAATGTGATAGAAGTAGAAATTACCGCAAAGAAAATCTCTTTACTTCCTTCAACAGCAGCCTGCCTTATCGGCATGCCTTTTTCAAACTTGCTGAAAATATTTTCTGTTACCACAATACCATCATCCACCACCAAACCCGTAGCCAGCACAATACCCAGCAGCGTTAATACATTGATAGAGAAACCTGAAATATACATGATGAAAAAAGTAGCCACCAAAGAAATAGGGATATCTATCAAAGGACGGATGGCGATAAGCCAATCCCTGAAAAAGAAAAATATTACCAGTACTACTAACGAAAAAGATATGATCAGGGTTTCTTCTACTTCTGCAATGGATTTACGGATATTAATTGTATTATCCAGTAACACATTCATTTCAATATCCGACTTATTGGCTTTTTTTATCGCCTCCAGTTTTTTATTAAAATCATTGGCTATCTGGATATTATTGGCGCCGGGTTGCGGTATCAATACAATACCCACCGCATTTACACCATTATATTTCCAGGCCTGTTCTAAAGTTTCCGGGCCAATCTCTACCCTGGCCACATCACTTAACCTTACAATGCCCGTAGCATCTTCCTTAATGATCAGGTTTTGAAAATCTTTTTCTGTACTCAGCCTGCCCAGGGTTTTAATGGTAAGCTCGGTATTATTTCCGTATATCTTTCCCGGCGGCAGATCAATATTCTCATTATTAAGCGAAGTACGTATATCCGAAAACGTTACCCCCTGTGCATTCATTTTATCCGGGTCTATCCATATCCGCATGGCATAACGTTTTTGCCCGAATATATTTACCGAGCTTACGTCTTTAATGGTTTGAAACTGTTGCTGCAGAACATTTTCTGCATAATCGCTCAGTTCCAGCAAGCCCTTGGTGCGGCTTTGTACCGCCAGTATCAAAATAAAATCGCTGTTGGCATCTGATTTGGTTACCACCGGCGGCGCATCAATATCCTGTGGTAAACTTCTGCTGGCCTGCCCCACTTTATCTCTCACATCACTTGCCGCTGCTTCAAGGTCTACCCCCAGTTCAAACTCTACCGATATATTGCTGTTGCCTAAACTACTTGATGACGTAATGGTTTTGATACCGGGAATACCATTGATCTGCTTTTCCAGTGGTTCTGTTATCTGGCTCTCTATCAGGTCGGGGTTGGCGCCTGTATAAGAAGTGCTGATATTAATGATGGCCGGATCGATAGCAGGATAATCTCTTATCGCTAAAAAAGTGTAGCCCACCACACCAAACAGGATGATCATCAGGTTCATCACCGTAGCAAATACGGGGCGCTTTAAAGAAAATTCAGAAATATTCATGCCTTGAACGGGGTCTGCTTTTATTGTACAACTGCTGAAAAAAAAAAAAAAAAAAAATGATGTTACACCATTAAAGCCCCTGGTTACCTTCTGCTGTTTTATTCAGGTCTTCCAGTTTCTTTACACTTCTTACTTTTAAAACACTTTTAGGCCTTGCAAACAACACCCCTGTAACAACAATAGAATCGCCGGGTTCCACACCTTTCACAATTTCCACTGTGTTGGCTTCCCTTATACCTGTTGTTACATTTACAAAATTTGCTTTGCCATTTTTCACCAGTATCACCTGGTTATTTTTATCATCAGGAATCAGGCAGTTGGTAGGCACTTTAATAGAAGACCTGCTTTTGCCTGCATCGATATACACTTTTACAAATGCCCCGGGATTAGAGCTTCCCTCTTTTAATACCGCCCTTACTTTTAAATTGCGGGTATCGGTATTGGCACCCGGCTCAACAGCGATGATCAGTGCTTTGCTTTTTTCTTTGGTAGCCGCATCTAATTCCACATCCACCGTGGCACCGGTTTTTATGATATTGCTATACATTTCCGGTAAAGTGAAGTCTATTTTAACCTGTTTTGTTTGTTGCAGTGTTGCAATCACCGTTGCAGGTGTTACATACGCACCCGGGCTTACCTGCCTGAGGCCGCCAATACCACTGAAAGGTGCCCTGATAACCGTTTTATCTATCAAAGCCTGTGTGTAAACGATATCTGCTTTATAGCCGTTTACCTGGTTCACCACCGCATCATAATCAGCCTGGTTAATGCCGTTGATATCTAATAAAGGTTTGTATCGTTCAACCGTTTTTTCTGCCAGCTGCAACTGCACTTTGGTTTTACCAATTTGTGCCCGCAGGTCGGCATCATTTACACGGGCAATTACTGTGCCCTGTGCAATTGGCTTGCCTTCTGCTAAATTCAGGTAGGTAAGCCTGCCGCTAACTTCAGGATGTAACTCCACAAACTCCTGCGCTATTACGGTACCATTGGCTTCCACAATATTGGTAATGGGTTGCGGCTGGCCAATGATCACATCCACCACCACAGGAGGTGTTTCTTTAGGTGCTGTTTTAGCAGCATTGGTCTTGCCTTTGCAGGCCGGAAAAATAATCACTGAAAAAAGCAGGGGAAGAAAAAAAATTGCTGATCTGTTTAAACGCTGCATTATAAAACTTTATAGAATAAATGTAACATCAAATATAGGTAGTTTTTAGCTTGAACACCTGCCGCTTATACAAATACAGGTTATTCAAAAGTTAACTTATACCCCATCTTTTAATAAAACACAGTCGCAATTAAAAGCTAATTAAACAACCATTAAAAGCGTATTAAAATAAACCATTTGTTATTTTTCCTTTTCTTTGCGTAAATTTTAAAATATGAATCCACTTGTAGGAATAATAATGGGCAGCGAAAGCGATTTAGACATCATGAAAGGAGCTGCCGAAATGCTGCGCCAATTTGAAGTAGAACCGGAGTTAACCATCGTATCTGCACACCGCACCCCCGAACGCTTACGGGAGTATGCACAGCAGGCCAAAGCCCGTGGTATAAAAGTAATCATCTGTGGCGCCGGTGGTGCTGCACATTTACCGGGCATGGTAGCGGCCAATACTATTTTACCGGTTATTGGTGTGCCTGTAAAATCCAGTAACAGTATCGATGGCTGGGATTCTGTTTTATCTATTTTACAAATGCCTTATGGCGTACCTGTTGCAACTGTTGCATTGAACGGCGCCAAAAACGCCGGTATATTAGCCGCACAAATTTTAGCCCTGCATGATACTTCTATCGCCGGCAAATTAGAAGCTTATAAAGAATACCAGGACGATATCGTAATGGAAAGCGTGAAGAATGTGAAGAGCATGGGATTCAGGAATGAGTTTGATCGGTAATTTAGGGGTTTAGAGGTTTAGGAGTTTAGAGGTTTAGGAGTTTAGAGGTTTAGGAGTTTAGGTTGAGTATTTGTAATACTACCGGCAGTTGTGTTAATTTGATCCCGATTTTCGGGAATCACTTGTGCGAATACCATTGGTGAACTTTTATTGATGCGAAGAAGTTTCTGTATTAATTGATTTACTTTATACGGTTATAATTTACGAATGAACATTTGGCATGTTAGTAATAAAGTGTGGCCTTCAATACGTCTCTGGCGCATTGATAATGAGAATTTCCAGGTTAACGAAAAAGGAATTGTTTCAGCTATATTAACTAATCCTGCTTATTCTATAATCGATCAAAAATATTCTTGCTTACTAAGCAAACTTTCTGACCAGGTTTCTTTTACTAAAGTAAAAATATTTGACTACGTTCTTAAAACAGAATATCATAATTATATAGAACTAAAGATTAAGCATTCAATTGAACCGGAGACTATTCAAACTATAAATAGTGAGGGGCAAAAAATATTTAAGCGTGGAGGTGAAATTTTTGTATCCGGTGCATTGAAAGATGAATTTCTTACAATTTCCCGGGATGATTTTGATTTTGATCCCGGCTTTAGCTTTTTCGGATAATTAGTAGTAACCGCTTAAATATTTTTTTTCTTCAGATCGTAACAATTTGCAGGTTTATGAATAGATTATTTCTCCTTGTATTAATAGCATTCGCATCACCGTCTTTTGCCCAGCCAACAGCACCAGGGATATTCCGCATTACTTCATCATACACATCTTTCCCCGATACCGGCAGAGCAAATGGCCATACTTATGATAATGTTCTATACACTGCTGCAGAACATTATAATGACAGTAGCGTATTGATCATTGTTCCGCCAAAATTAAACACTAAAGCGCCTTTGGATATAATCGTATGGTTTCATGGCTGGAGAAATAATATTGACAGTGTGCCGGTACAGTTTGCTATTATTAAACAATTTATAGCCTCCAATCGTAATGCCATATTGATATTGCCCGAAACAACAAAAGATGCACCTGATAGTTATGGCGGCAAACTGGAGCAAAAGAATGTCTTTAAACTATTGCTGAACGATGTATTGAAAAAATTAAAGACAGAAAAGCTCATTGCTAAAAAAACTGAAGTGGGTGATGTAGTTTTAGCAGGGCACAGCGGTGCTTTCAGGGTAATGGCCCATATATTACAAAATGGCGCAGTAGAAGTAAAACAAACCATTTTATTTGATGCATTGTATAGCCAGACCGATAAGTTTATTAACTGGATAAAAGCTGATACAGCACACCAGTTCATCAACATCTATACCGATAATGGCGGAACCAATGCTGTATCTGCTGCTATGATGAAAGAACTGGATGAAAAAAATATTCCTTTTATTCATGCCGAAGAAAAAGATGTGGATGCAACTGTGCTTACAACAAATCATATAATTTTTATACACAGCAAAAAAGAGCACAATGATGTTATCAGCAGGCCCGATTACAATTTTCAGTTGTATATCCAAAACAGCCATGTATTAAAGTCAATATTCTGATCGGCAAACCACACCTGCAAAACTAAAAACTCTCCCTATCTTTGCCCTCCGAAATACCTGGCTATAAAAACCATCAGTATTGAAAAGTGTCAAGCAATTGTATTCAAATGTTATTGGCCTGCTGCGTACTAAACTCAGCAGGGTGCAGTTTATTATGGTAATTGCAACGCTTACAGGTTTTGTTTCGGGCTTGCTGGCGGTATTGCTAAAAACAATTGTACATTATTTGCAACACTGGATAAAAGAAATTCCCGTTACCCGTTTTGCGTATTTATTATTTCCTGCCATTGGTTTACTCATTACTGTTTTTATCATCCGTCATTTTTTTAAGGGACAAATAGAAAAAGGAATTGCCATGGTATTGAGGGCTATCGCAAGGCGGTCTTCATTCATTCCCTTAAATCATACTTACCTTCATGTGATCACCAGTTCCATTACGGTTGGCCTTGGAGGTTCTGTTGGTTTAGAAGCGCCGATTGTGGCAACAGGCGCTGCAGCAGGCTCTAATCTTTCCCGTATCAGCGATCTCAATTACCAGGAGCGAACGTTACTGATTGCCTGTGGTGCCGCTGCAGGTATCGCCGCAGTTTTTAATGCTCCTATTGCAGGTGTAATTTTTGCCATTGAGGTTTTACTGGCAGAAACTGTAGTAAGTTATTTTATTCCATTGATCATTGCATCCGTTGCCGGTGTGTTATGTTCAAAAATAATCCTGCACGAGAATTTCCTTTTCAATTTTGTATTGAAGCAAACTTTCGATTATAAAAATGTACCGTATTATGTTTTGTTAGGCATTATGGCAGGTTTTGTTTCCCTGTATTATGCCAGAACATTTAAGGCTACTGAAAAACGTATTCACCAATGGGGAATAAATGGCTACTTTAAGGCAGCTGTTGGCGGATTGCTATTACTGGCTATTTATTTTGTATTACCGCCTTTATTTGGTGAAGGATACGGCAGTGTTAAATTAGTAGCTGATGGCACGTTGAATACTTTTGCCGATAACACCACCCTCTTTGGTAAATTAGGCGAACACTGGGGCATCATTGCATTTACCGCACTTATTTTTTTATTTAAACCTATTGCAGCCGGCATCACCATCGGCAGCGGTGGCAATGGCGGTAACTTTGCGCCTTCTTTATTCAGTGGTGCTTACATGGGCTTCTTTTTTTCCAAACTCATCAACAGCACGCCATGGATCAAAATTCCTATTGGCAATTTTAGTTTGGTGGGTATGGCCGGTGTTTTAAGTGGTGTGATGTATTGCCCGCTTACAGCCATATTTTTAATTGCCGAAATTACCAATGGGTATGAGCTGTTTATTCCATTGATGATCGTATCGTCCATTTCTTTTTTTATTGTAAAAAGTTACGAGCCGTTTTCAATGGAAACAAAAAAACTGGCAATGGAAGGACAGATCTTCACGCAGAAAAAAGAAAAAAACATTCTTACCTCCATTCAAATTAACGATATGCTGCAGGATACTTACGACAGTATCGCTATCGATAAAAAATTAAAACAATTGGTAGAGATCATCAAACGCAGTGAGAAAAATATTTTTGCAGTAACTGACCGTAATGAAAAGTTTGCCGGCATTATTGAACTGAATGATATCAAACAAAAATTATTTCAACCGGAGTTGTTTGATACCATAACTGTAAAGTCGATGATGAAAAAACCTGCAACAGTTTTATACAACTACCAGGATATGCATTCCGTAATGGAGCAATTTGATATTACGCAAAGCTGGTACCTGCCCGTGCTGGATAAAGACAGGAAATTCATCGGCTTCATTTCCAAAACCAAACTTTTCAATAAATACAGGGAAATACTGGCTTCACAGGGAGACCTGTACGAAACGGAGTAACCAATGCCGAATTAATTAAATACGGCAGCCAGCTTTAAAAAGTGGACCTCTTTTGTAAAACAGTTTATCCTTACTGGATTTTTGCCATTGCTGCGCCAACAATTTTTAAAGTTTTTTCCTGTTGTACAAAAGCTATTATGGCCATATTTTCTTTTACAGCGGTCGGTGATGCGGCAAAATTAATTTCACCGGAAGCCGTTGCATTTTTACTGATCAGCTGGCGTACAATATTTTCATTACTCAAGGTACGTCCGCCGTTTTCACCACGTTTTATCATTGTGGTTTCCTGCAAAGCCACCAAAGCAACATTAATTATGCTACCGGCCAGGTCGCCTTCCAGGGTGTATTGTAACTGAATTGTTTTATCGGCATTGTACGTAGCAACTAAACTTTTAAAATTTATTTCTGCCTTTGAATGTAATGCCTTGTTCAAAGATTCCGATAAAGCACTTTTATCAGAACCCACAAACTGGTCTTTCCCGTTTACGATCATCTGCGGTGTATAGGCACCATCCAGTCCAAATACAGACACGTAATTATTTTGCCTTGCCGACCAGGCTGCACTGCTAAACGGATCAGCCCATCCTAAGCGGTTCCAGTAATCTACATGAAACGATAAAGCAAAAATATGCTTCCCTTCCTTTTTTGCATCATTAATGGTTTGTGCCAATAACGCATCTGCAGGCGGGCAACTGGAGCACCCCTGTGATGTAAATAATTCTATTACTGCTACAGGTTCAAACGCACCTTTATTGACAATTTGTTTTTCCGCCGGAAAGTCGGGTGATTTTTTAAACCCACATGCTATTGCAATAACAGCAATTAATGTAAAGGCACTGAATAGTTTACATTTCATACCATTTACTTTTTAAAGTTGCCTTTAAATTCCTTTCTGAACTCCAGGTAATCGGGTATCGAAACATTTTGCACATACCCGTTTTCAGGATGATGGTAAATATATTCCTGGTGATAGTCTTCTGCAGGGTAAAAAATCTTGTAAGGCAATACCTGAGTAACAATCTTGTGACTGTATTTTTTTGAATCGTTTATCCTTTTAATTTCCGCATCAATAATTTGTTTCTCCCTGTCGTTTTGGTAAAAAGCTACCGAACGGTACTGTGTGCCTTCATCGTTACCCTGCCTGTTTAATTCAGTGGGGTCCATGCTGGCGAAAAAAGCTTTCACCAAAGTTTCGTAGGATATTTTTGTGCTATCGTAATAAACCTGCACTACTTCTGCGTGGCCTGTACTACCCGTACATACTGTTTCATAATCCGGTTTGGCAACAGTACCGCCGGCATACCCTGATACAGCATCCCTTACTCCCACCAAACTCTGAAAAACAATTTCTGCATGCCAGAAACAGCCCTCGCCAAATACTGCCACAGCTTCATTGGCCGATTTTATTTTTGAGCCAAGGGGTATTTTTACATTACTACTGCTTTGTGATTGTGCACAGGAAGAAAAGATAACCAGTGCAATGATGGCAAATACATTTTTCATCAGCTTATTATTTTACCTATTTACAAAATAATTGGCGGTAAGGTTTTATAAGGGCTGTAAAACAATGTTAAAACAAAATAATAGTGGCTTATACTTCTTCCAGTATTACAAACGCCTGTTCCAGTGCTAAAGAATTTGCATAAAGCATCCTGATAAAATCTGGGCCCCATTTAGCATAAAATGGTGCCAGGTTTTCAATACGTTCCTGTAAATTATTATTGGGAAATAAGGCCGTTTTCAATTTATGCAACTGGCGTTGCTGTGCTTCAAACTTTTTCTTTTCGGCTCTCAGCATTTTCTTTTCTAAAGCGGCAATTTTTTTAAGGGCCTGTACCTGCAATGCTTCGGTATGTTTGGCCAGTGTTACATCCACGGCGCCGGAAACAAGTTTTAATTTTTCGTAGGCAGCATGTAAAAATTGTTTTTCGGTATCCAGGCTCAGTTGCAGATCGCTTTCTCTTTTTACAAAACTGTTCAGTAATTCCAGTTCGTCTTTAAATAGATCAGGAATGACAAACCCCAAATTTTTACTTTTTACAACCTGCTCTTTTTCCACGATCATGAAAGAATTGCGAAGCACTAAAACAGGATATGGCACGTTCACCGCTTCAAAAACTTTTTTTAACTCCAGCCAGTAAGCAATTTCACCTCCACCGCCGATAAATGCAATATTGGGCAATATCAATTCCTGGAAAACTGGGCGCAAAATTACATTGGCACTGAAACGTTCAGGATGCTGATGTAATTCTTCAAATACTTCTTCTTTTGAAAAAGCAATTGCGGTATCATGTACCTTATATATTCCTCCTTCCGCTTCTATCCTGTCTCTCCGGTCATCCTTTAAATAAAATAAATTCAGTTCCCTGCCACTTGCCTGCACCTTATATGCAGGTGGAAATGCAGCTACAGTTGCTGCAACTGCTGTATGAGAAAACGCTTCGTTCAATTCTTTTTCTACTACAGGAATGAACAGCGATTTTAATGCAGCGTCATCCGGTAACACAACCAGCACACCATAATCTTTAAAGAGTTCGTTCACTAATTTAAACGTAGCCTGTTCAATCGTTATGCCTTCTTTGTAACAGGCTTTCATGGTATCAATAATTGCTGCGCCAAAAGGATGAATCAAAACCTGCCCCGCAATACCATCAATTAGTTTGATCAGGGCCTTATCTACTTTCATTCTGCCCACGGCTCCGGTCTGACTGGTTTGCCATTCGTATTTTTCTCCGTTCACAAATACATGCCCCAGCTCATCCAGGTCAGCATCTTCACTGCCCATATAATATACCGGCACAAAATTATTTTCGGGTAATTGTTTTTTAAATGTTTCGGCCAGTTTTACCGTGTGTAAAATTTTGTACACAAAATACAAATGACCGGTAAAGATATTGGGTTGGTGCGCCGTAGTGATGGTAAACGTAGTATCTGCAAGCAGCGCAGTAATATTGGCTTTTACTTTTTCAGTGGTTGCAATAGTAGCGTACTGTTTTGTCAGTACATCAACTAATGCTTTTCTGTTGGTGGGATATTTTTTTCTTTCTTCAATAGCTTTTTTTATCCCCTCTGTAGTTGGGGCAAAAGAAAGAAACGGCTGTAGTTGTTGTGACTGATCAACATAATCACTCACAAGCTTACTAAAAAAACCAGTAGACTGATAAGGTATATTCCGGGCTGAAAAATTCATTGTACACTTTAAATTCAAAGTTCAAAATACAAACGTTTCAATACTATTTACACCACCTCTCCCTCAATATCATAATCATAAGCCTTTGTTATTTTCACATTCACAAAATCGCCGATGATCAGTTTCTTTTTACTTTCTATAATTACTTCATTATCCACTTCCACACTATCAAATTCGGTACGGCCCAGATAACGACCTGCTTCTTTTTTATCAATCAACACCTTAAAGGTCTTACCTACTTTTTCCTGGTTCTTTTCTAAAGAAATCTCCTGCTGCACTTCCATTATTTCCTGCGCCCTTTCTTCTTTTTCTTCTGCAGGTACGTCATCAATTAAATCATGGGCACTGGTTCCTTCCTCATGGCTGTATGTAAAAATACCCACCCTGTCGAAACGCATTTTTTGCAGGAACATTTTTAATTCTTCCACATCATCTCTCGTTTCACCGGGAAAACCTGCTATCAATGTTGTGCGTAAGCAAATATCAGGCAGCTTATTTCTGATAGCGCCTACAAGGTCTTCCATTTCTTCTCTTGTAATCTGTCGTTTCATTGCTTTCAGCATATTATTGGCAGCATGTTGCAATGGCATATCGATGTAATTACAAATATTCTCTCTTTCTTTTATCGCATCAATTATTTCCAACGGAAATTTTGAAGGATAGGCATAGTGTAAACGTATCCACTCCAACCCTTTTACATCCGCAAGCGCATGTAACAATTTTGGCAATTCTCTTTTCTTATAAATATCCAAACCGTAATAGGTAAGCTCCTGTGCAATCAGCATTACTTCTTTTACACCACGGTCTACCAAACGTTTGGCTTCATCCACCAATGATTCAATCGGCCGGCTTACATGTTGCCCTCTCATTAAAGGAATAGCGCAGAATGAACAAGTGCGGTTGCAACCTTCACTGATCTTCATATACGCATAATGCTGTGGTGTATACAGTAACCGTTCACCAATTAGATCGGCTTTGTAATCGGCATTAAATTGTTTCAGCATGCCCTGCAATTCCATGGTACCAAAAAATGCATCCACTTCGGGTATCTCCTCTTCTAAATTATTTTTGTAGCGCTCACTCAGGCAGCCCGTAACATACACTTTATCCAGCTTGCCTTTTTTCTTTAACTCCACCTGGTCTAAAATGGTATTGATGCTTTCTTCCTTTGCTTTTTCAATAAAGCCACAGGTATTTACAATTACAATGTTATGGTCCTTTTTCGCATTCTCATGTACCACATCAATTTCATTGGCAATCAGCTGGCCGCTAAGTACTTCGCTGTCCACCATATTCTTACTGCACCCCAGCGTAATGATGTTTACCTTATCCTTCTTTATAGTTTTTGTCTTCATAATTAATGTGGGCAAAGGTAAGAAGAAAGTTGATGAAGGGAGGTTTGAAAAACTTACTATTCAGGCACGGGGTTGGGCCAGGGCTATTATTGTGTTTAGGACTTAAAGATCACTATTTATACGTATAAACCCATGCCCTCATGCGGCTTACCTATCACAGCCTGCTATTCACCGACATTTTAGCGATAGTGGCCTAATGTTACTTTCCTGCTGTAAAACGTAACAATAAATTTGTGTTATAAATCTTTTACGCGTAACAGTTTTCATTAACCATTCATCACTAAAAAAAGCCGTTTGATGCAGTATGACAATTTAATTACAATTGATAAAAACTACATTTGCGGCGAAACATTAAAGTATATTGCCATGAAACAAAAACTACTGCTTATTGCAGCCGTAATCCTATTATCGGCCTTTCAGATTAAGGCCCAGAATGCAACAAAAATTACCGGCCAGGTTAAAGATGCTACCGGCAATGCCGTAGCTGCCGCAACGGTAACCTTACACAATGCCAAAGATTCCAGCCTGGCAAAAACCGCAGTTACCAGCAATAGCGGTACGTACGAAATGCCTGCTGTTAAGGCGGGTAAGTATTTTATCAGGGCTACAGCCGCCGGCATGCAAAAAGCCAGTTCACCTGCCTTTGAAGTTACGGATGGCGAAACAGCTACAGCTCCCTCCGTTACATTAAAACCTGCAGAAAAAAGCCTGCAGGGCGTAACCGTTACCAGCCAGAAACCAATGGTTGAAGTAAGGGCAGATAAAATGATCGTTAACGTAGAAGGTACTATCAATGCCGTTGGTAATGATGCATTGGAATTATTGCGTAAATCTCCGGGGGTTATTGTGGATAAAGACGATAATATCACCCTTTCCGGTAAAAATGGTGTGCAGATCTATATTGATGGCAAGCCAAGCCCGCTTTCAGGTGCAGACCTTGCTGCGTATTTAAAATCATTGCAATCTTCGCAGATCGAATCAATAGAACTGATCACTAACCCTTCTGCAAAATATGAAGCAGCAGGAAATGCAGGTATTATCAATATCAAATTAAAGAAAGACAAAACCATTGGTACCAACGGTAATGTGAACGCAGGCTACAACATTGGCACTTATGCCAAATACAATGGGGGAATAGCACTTAACCACCGTAATAAAAAAATGAACCTGTTTGGTAATTACAACTATAACCAGGGTTTAAATGAAAGCAACTTCAGTATATACAGGACACAAAAAGATACCATTTTTGATCAGAAGAGCAGGATCACCCAAAACAATAAATACGGTCATAATTTTAAAACAGGTGTGGATTTCTTCATCAACAAAAAAAGCACCTTCGGTGTTGTTGTTAACGGTAATGTTTCGGCCAGTGATATTATTACAGAAGGCCCGATGAAGATCATTTACAAGCCAACAAATACGCTTAGCCGCTTATTACTGGCCAATGGTGATAATGCCACCACACGCAGTAACATGAACTTTAACTTAAACTATCGTTATGCAGTTACCGGTGGTTCCGAATTGAATCTTGATGCAGATTATGGTTTCTTTAATTTACGTACACACCAGTACCAGCCCAACGATTATTATGATGGTGCTACCAATGTAAAGCTCAACAGCAATATTTACCGCACGGTATCACCTACCGACATCGGGATTTTTGCTATAAAAGGTGATTATGAACAAAACTTTAAAAAAGGCCGCCTGGGCTATGGCGGAAAGGTAGGTATTGTAAATACCGATAATGATTTTGCCCGCTGGAACATCTTCAACAATAACACAGAAGTATATGATACCGCTTCCAGCAATCGTTTCCGCTACAACGAAAATATCAATGCAGCGTATGTAAATTTTAATAAGGCCTACAAAGGATTTTTTATACAGGTTGGTTTACGTGCCGAGAATACTACTTCCGAAGGAAGAACAACCGGGTTTAAAAATGTAGCGCCTCAATTTACAACACCGGTGTATGTACCGCTTGATACCACTGTAAAAAGAAGTTACACCGACTTCTTCCCAAGTGGTGCCATTACGTTCAACAAAAACCCGATGAAACAATTTGGTTTTACTTTCAGCCGCCGTATAGACAGGCCTGTTTACCAGGACCTTAATCCGTTTGAATTTAAGATCAATGACTATACTTACATGAAGGGTAATACACAATTGAGGCCGCAGTATACCAATAGCGTAGGTTTCACCTATACCTACAAATACAGGCTGAACACTGGTTTAAACTACAGCCATGTTAAAGATATTTTTGCACAGATACCGGATACACTGGGTTCAAAAAGTTTTCTCACTAAAAAGAACCTTGCTACACAGGATATTGTAAGCCTTAATGTAAGCTATCCTTTCCAGAAGAAATGGTACAGCTTCTTTGCTAATGTAAACAGTTATTATTCCAAATACAAAGCAGATTATGATGGCGGAGACCGTAAGATAAATTTAGATGTGGTAGCCGTAAGTTTCTTTATGCAAAACTCTTTCAATTTAGGTAAAGGGTATAAAGCAGAATTAAGTGGTTTCTACAATTCCCCTGCAATTTACCAGGGTACCATTAAAGCCCGTGGGCTGTACAGTATAGATGGTGGTATACAAAAAACCATCTTCAAAGGTATGGGTAACCTTAAAGCCTCTGTAAGCGACATGTTTAAACTATTGCGTTTTAAAGGATCATTGGATTATACAGGACAACACAGTGATGTACTGGCACATTGGGAAAGCCGCCAGTTTAAATTAAACTTCAGCTACCGTTTTGGTAACAGCCAGGTAAAAGCTGCCCGCCAGCGTAAGGAAGCTATTGAAGAAGAAAACAAACGTTCGCAGCAAAGCAGTGGCGGAATGGGTGTGGGAGGCAATTAAGATTTTGTTTGTTTTAATTATAATAAAGCCGCTTCTGTACAGGAGCGGCTTTTTAAATAATCATGCTTGTGTTGTTATTGAACCCGGTTTCTCCTTTATACAATTATAATATCCCCGGGATTAAAAAAGAAGGAGGCATTTTCTACCAATACCGCTTCCTTTTCTCGCCTGGTAACAAGGCCTCTTGTATCAGGTGTTGTCCATAAACGTTTCATCGATCTTATTTCTGCAGCTATACCCTCCAGGTCTTCGCTGGCAACAAGTGCTACAATATTTTTCATCTCCCTTCTTCTCTCTCCGTTTAAACCTGCACCACGGTTATATACAACCGAAAGTAAGGCCGCCTGTGCATCGGGAGGCAATGCGGCCACACCGGGATAAACAGCTCTTGTGGATCTTGCATAACCGGGCATTGAGTTCATATAAAAAACTGCTTTTGCCGCTTCGTAGGGTATTGATATCGACCTGATACCGCCCACATTATTTGCCAGCGCATCTCTTGCGGCAAGCCCTTTTAACCCTGCCACCGATTGTAGTGTATTGATCTCTGTTATACTTAAAAAGTCTGCCCAATCGCTTTGTATGCCTGCTGCAGTTTCAAAACCCAGGTCATAACCGATACCAATAGTAATACCGCTTTCACTCTTAGGCCAGATAGGATTTTTATATTTCAGGTTATAAGCTGCTTCGCCTGAAACTTCACTTTGAATAATAAGGTCAAGCCCTTTTTTTGAAACGATCATTGATGCCCCCGGTGGTATAGCAGGTAAAGCACTGCTTACAAAAAACTCCAGTCTTGTAGTGGTATTTACGCCAAAAATGGTATCTATCTTTGTACCACTGAAACCTAACTTTTTTTGTATGGCTTGCTTTTTTGCCTGCATGCTGTCATCACCAGGCAGCAACTGCATAATGCTTACCAGGCGGTCAATCGTCGCAACATCATACTCGCCGGTAGCTGCAACACCAATTATTTTTTGAATGGCTTTTATACGTGGGCTTAAATCTGTTGGCATACCCTGTTAAATTTTATATGTTACTATTTACCTACAAGCTTTTCATAGCTTTTGATAATGCATTAAAGTTGGCTTTCACATTCATAAAACCAAGAACATTTCCGTTCCCCGGATCATATTTAATTTCAAGCGGTATCCAGATGTCATTCATAATTCTTACCCTTACTATACCATTAAAAGTGAGGTTGTCTTTTTTTTCGTTGGAGTAAATACCTTTAAAAATATGGTTATAGCTGCCGCTGAATTGAAATTCCACTAAAGATTGCTGGTTAAATTTCGATTTCAATACCCAGTTAAGTCCGGGTTCAAAAGTAAAAATGCTGCGTTTTAAATCCCTGCCGGCTGTAGCGGTATCATCTGCAAAATTTACATTTGTTCTTATATTCAGTTCTACATTGCTGGCCCTGCCGGGGTCAATTATTCCTTTTAAAAGCTGGGAGGAAATTACAATATTAGAAAACATGAATTGATCCTGGTAAGTGGTATCTGCTATACCGGCCGTCCACAATAATTTATTCTGAAATATTTTTTTAAGGCTGTCGAAACTTTGTTGAGAAGCCGCACGGATATTTGTGGACGGATCAAGTTGTATAAGGTTTAAAAAATGATTGGCATTGGATTGCTTTGCCAGCCTGATGATAAGGTGCTGCGCACTTGTATCAAGATCATCAAAATTTACGGTACTGGAATCTGTAAAAATGGAAGTATAAATTTTTCTCATCTTCTTTTTTTCATCCGCATCAGCAATAGTAGCGATATACCCGTTGAAGGAATCGTTGAGCCTGTTAAATTCACCATTGCTGTTATAGGCCGATGTAAGAAAAGCTCTCGATACAGTGATATCCCTTTTATTAATGATGGCATAATTTACGGATGATGTAAATCCATTGAACCGGTAAGAGGTATCCAGTCTTCCTGCAAAAGAGAAGTTGAGTTTTCGTAAATTTCTGTACTTGTAATAATTCGTGTCCACCATTAGCGCCGGGTTCATTTTTGCCATTACGGCAAAGGGGTTTGATGTAAACTTCAATTCTTTTTTGGCACCGGTAAGATTATTAAACGCCAGCTGAAAAAAACTACTCAGCACATCTTTATAATTGCCGGTAGCAAGTGAGTCGGCGGTGAGTGGCGTAAAGGGTTTTAATTGCTGGCCTGTACATACATTACAAACAAAAATAAATATAACGGGTACCCATATTTTTTTTAGCTGCGGCATATTTTTTACAATTAATAATTACAGGATATCGAAGCCAAAATTGATATTGCCGGCAGAAAATTTTACCGGCGTAACAGGATCTGTACTTACATCTACATTAATAACTACAGCACCGGTGCAGGCACCATTAACAGAAATAGCATCTCCTGTACTGGCATTGTTGAAGATGATAGTGCCACTGGTATTTACACTATCGTGCCCGATTATTGCCCCGGTTAAATGTTTAAATAATGTTGCTGTAAGGTTGCCTATACCGGCTGTAAAAGTTACTGTAACTGTAGCCGGTTTGCCTGCTACAGGTGTGGCAACATCAGCAATTGCTGCCGCGGCGGCTCCTCTCAGTAAAGGCTTTACGGTGCTGTCACTTTTTTTTGCAGGCACTTTTTTTTGGGCCTTCTTTTTTTTAATTGCCATAATCATTATCAGTTAAAAGGTATGCAGGTCCTTTGATGATGACACTTTTCAAAAAACCTGGAAAATTAATTTGCTTTGCATGATAATATATCTGTTCCAGAAATACCCACGTATTTTTACCTGTACCTGTTGCAGGTATTACATGTTGCCGGTAAAAAATAGTAGATTAACTAATGCTGAAGAGTAGGTTCTCTAAGGAATGAAATTTAAAACAAACGTAATGCGTTCATTTTACAAATGCAAGTAAATAAGTATAATTTTTAAAGAAAGATTTATGCGCCGGGATTAAAAAGGCCATCAACAAACAATTGTTTATTAAAAACCAAAAGGTCTTGCGCCTTTTCGCCCACACCAATAAATTTTACAGGAATTTTAAACTGGCTGGCAATGGCCAATACCACACCACCTTTTGCCGTACCATCTAATTTGGTGATCGCAAGCGCCGTAACATCTGTTGCTGCAGTAAAATGTTTGGCTTGTTCCAATGCATTTTGCCCGGTACTGCCATCCAGCACCAGCATCACTTCGTGTGGCGCATCAGGAATAACTTTTTGTATCACCCTTTTTATTTTGGTGAGCTCATCCATTAAATGAGCTTTATTATGCAGCCGGCCTGCGGTATCAATAATGATCACATCCACATTTTTTGCAACGCCGCTTTTTACAGTATCAAATGCTACTGATGCAGGATCGCTGCCCATTTCTTTTTTTACAATATCCACACCGGTTCTTTCGCTCCAGATGGTTAACTGGTCAACTGCTGCCGCTCTGAAAGTGTCTGCAGCGCCAAGCAATACGGATTTACCTGCCTTGGAAAAATTATGCGCCAGTTTACCAATGGTGGTGGTTTTGCCAACGCCATTTACACCCACTACTAAAATGATATGGGGTTTATGCCCTGCCGGTAATTCATAATCTTCGTAATTGGTATCCTGCGGGGCAGTAACTAAAATATTCTGGATTTCTTCTTTAAGGATGCGGTTAAGCTCAGATGTATTCAGGTACTTATCCTTAGCCACACGCTTTTCAATCTGGTCAATAATTTTCACCGTGGTTTCAATACCCACATCCGCACTTACCAATGCATCTTCCAGGTCGTCCAGTACTTCGGTATCAACGGTACTTTTACCGGCAATGGCTTTGGTTATTTTACTGAAAAAGCCTTCCCGGGTTTTTTGTAATCCCTGCTCTAAACTTTCCTGCTGTTGTTTTTTACCAAAGAGTTTATCAAAAAGTCCCATAAATGTTGATGATTAATTATTATCCGCTGTAAAATTAAAGCTTTTAAATTAAGCCTGTGGCTTATTTAGGGTTAGCCACGGATTACCTGGATTTGCACGGATAGATACAATGGAATAAAATAATCCGTATTAATCTGTGTAATCTGTGGCCAGATTCTTTGTGGCCAATTCTTGTAAATAAAGAAAGCCTCCCGGTAATGGGGAAGCTTTAAAATATTTTATTGTACGCAAGAAGATCTTAGTTAGCTAAAAAATCTTTGATCTTGTCTTTGTGAACGATCTGCTCTTTAAAAGTGTAGGCACCTGTTTTAGGGCTACGTACAGTACGTATCACTTTAGTCCAGTTCTTTGCGTCTGCTGCCGCTTTGGTATCTTTGATCTTAGCGTTCTTTGATGCTGCTTTTGCCATTGTATTTTGTTTATTGGTTAATTAGTTTATTGGTTTACCTGTTTTACCAGGTTAACTTTTACACAAATCAACGTTATTATTTAATTTCTTTGTGAACAGTAACTTTCTTAAGAATCGGGTTGAATTTCTTCAACTCCATTCTTTCAGGTGTGTTCTTTTTGTTTTTAGTAGTAATGTAACGGCTTGTGCCTGGTTTACCACTTGTTTTATGCTCGGTACATTCTAAAATAACCTGCACCCTGTTGCCTTTCTTTGCCATTGTTGTATTGTTTATTAGTTAACTGGTTAATTCGTTTATCCGGATTAACTATTAACAGATTGACGTTTAGATTTTTTCTCCAGCAGCACGTAATCCTTTAACTACGCTCATCAAACCATTTTTATTAATGGTTCTGATTGCTTCGGAAGATACTTTTAAAACAACCCATTTATCTTCTTCTGCAAGAAAATAACGCTTGGTTTGCAGGTTAGGTAAAAACCTGCGTTTTGTTTTAATGTTAGAATGCGAAACCTTATTTCCGGTAATCGGCTTCTTTCCTGTAACCTGACATACTCTAGCCATTGTACTAATTTTTTGGACGGCAAAGGTAAGATTTAAAATGGATTTCCGACACTTAAATCAGATTAATTTTTGATTTTAGCCCTAAAAATACCCACAAGTGCTTCAAAACTGTTAATAATCTACCTTTAAGCCATGAATACAAAGATACCAACCTTACTGCTGACAATAGCAAGCTGCCTGATTTTCAGTGGTGTTATGGCCGCACCACCCATCGCCCTGCAAAAAGGAATGATCATAAAAACCTCGGTACAAATAAAAAAGGCCCGCTATCTTTTAAATGGCAGCGATTCCCTTAAAAGTCCAGTCATCATCATTGAAGGCGATAATATTACGGTGGATTTTAATAACGCAGAGCTTCATGGAAGCAATGACAAAGCCTACCCCAACGAATTTTACGGTCAGGCGATACTGGTAAAAGGCAATAATATCACTATTAAAAATGCACACGTCTCGGGTTATAAAGTGGCGCTGATGGCCAATGGCTGCAAAAACTTAACAATCGAATACTGCGATTTCAGTTATAATTACCGCCAGCAATTGCAAAGCACCTGGCTGAGCGAAGATGTGAGCGACTGGATGAGCTACCACCACAACGAGAATGATGAATGGCTGCGTTATGGTGCCGGTATGTATTTAAAAGATTGCAATAACGCTACTATTCAGCATAATACTATCACCGGCGGTCAATGTGCATTGATGCTGATGCGCTGCAATGATGGCCTGATCAACGACAATGATTTTTCTTTTAACTCCGGTATTGGCATTGGCATGTACCGCAGCAGCCGCAATAAAATTTTGCATAATAAATTAAACTTTAATGTTCGTGGTTACAGCCATGGTATCTACAACCGTGGGCAGGATAGCGCAGGTATCCTGGTGTTTGAACAATGTAACGATAATGCATTTGCCTATAACAGTGTAACCCATGGTGGCGATGGATTTTTTTTATGGGCCGGGCAAACTACCATGGATACAGGAGAAGGCGGGTGCAATGGAAATGATTTGTACAGTAACGATTTTTCCTACGCCCCTACTAACGGTGTAGAAGTTACCTTCAGCAGGAATTATATAATTGACAACAGGATCATTGAATGCGATAATGGTATCTGGGGTGGCTATAGTTTTAGGTCAAGAATTGGCGGCAACATATTCGCAAAAAATACCACCGCCATATCAATTGAACACGGCAACAATATTTATATAAATCAAAACCATTTTGACGGTAATAAAACCGCTATAAAACTTTGGGCTAAAAAAGAAGAACCATCTGATTGGGGTTTCCCAAAAAAGAACAATACTGCAAGCAGGGTTTATGAAATTTGTAATAATGAGTTTAAAAACAGTACCACTGTCTTTAATATAAAAAACACAGACAGTCTTCGACTTTGTAAGAATAATATAGATTCCGGAGATTATTCCGGCTACTTAAAAGAACCAACTAACAGTAATATTTCCTCTTATGCTAATGGCCCAAATGAAGATGCTGATTTTGGACATCAAAGAATTACTCATGTTGATGCAGCTCTTATGACGAAACTAAAAATTTCCGACCAGCTTCCAAACGAATTCCTCCCCGGCCGCAAAAACATCTACATCACCGAATGGGGACCTTACGATTTCCACTACCCTATCCTGTTCTTAAAAAAAATTGACAGTAATACTATTTATCATTTTGATGTACTGGGGCCCGGTGGCAAGTGGAAAATAAAGAACACCAATGATGTAAGCGGTATTTCAATAAACAGTGGCATTTTTCCTGCAGAAATAACTGCACAAAAAACCGGCGATGATGTTCAGATAATAATGGAATACACAGGCCCTGCATTTAAAGACCAATTTGGTAAACTACAAACCGCAACAAATCCTTACACATTTACTTTCAGGGATTACAAGCCGGTTATGAACTGGAATGTAAATTGGTTTAGCTGGGATGCGGCACATAATCCCAATAAAGATTATAAAGTATTTAAGGATTTTATTACAACAGGCACACCTGTTAAAACTGAAACCGCAAAACAAATAAATTATACCTGGTGGGGTGCTATTGGCAAACAATTACCGGCTGATAGTTTTGCTACTGTTGCTACCACTACCGTCAACGTAAAAAAAGGAAAATACAGGATTGGTGTAACAGCTGATGACCTCGTAAAAGTTTTTATCGATGGTAAATTAGTCATCGATTTTTGGGATGCTGCAAAATATGTGAATGATGAAGACGCACACCATAGTGCTATTGTTTCGCTCAACGGCAAACACGAGATCAGGATTGAACAGGTAGAAAATTCCGGTTACGCCACACTAATATTTTCACTGAAGCCTTTATAAAGCAGGAGTCTTATAATTTTTAGTCTGGTGATAGACACGGTACATCTGTAATATCACGGCCAGTAATATCAGGCCCACACCAATATAAAACTGGTAATGCAGTGATTTATTTTCTTTAAAAAAAACAAATGCCATAATGATGCCATACACCGGTTCTAAATTATAAGTGAGATTGGCCGTGAAGGCCGATATTTTTTTAAGTGCATTCAATTGCAGATTGAAACTAAGTACCGTGCAAAACCATCCCAGTATCAGCAAACATACCCAGTCGCTTGCCGTAGGCCAGTAATAGGCAGCCGGAAATTCCAGGTTATACAACGGTACCAGCAATGTTGCTGCAATCAGGCCGCCGCCCATTTCGTACAATGTAATGGTTTGCGGCGCAAATCTTTTTGTAAATTCTTTATTGAAGATGGGGAACAAGGCACTGCCCAATGCCGCTATTATCCCTAATGCAATGCCCAGTTTATATTGCGGGTGAAAATCAAAAATGATATAGATGCCTGCAATGGTAAGCAACCCCAGCAGCACTTCAATTACTACAACCTGCTTTCTTAAAATCAGCGGCTCCAGCAAAGACGTAAAAAAGCCCGTAGCACTAAAACAAACCAATGCCAGCGATGCATTGGCATAATTGATGCTGCCGTAAAATGTTATCCAATGAATAGCAACAATGGCACCTACACCTAAAAACTTCAACGCATCTGTTGCAGAAATTTTTACCAATTGCTTCTTATACATCATGATGGCAAATAGCGTAACCACGGTTATTAAAAGCCGGTACCACACCAATAATCCCTCATTAAGGTGTATTAATTTACCCAGTATGGCGGTAAAGCCAGCTAAAAAAACAGCGATGTGCAATTGAATGAGGGCTTTCTTCATTAACCCAAAGATAAGGGTATACCCTTCTTTCTGATATAGCAATACTTTTGTAATGCTTTTTAATAGTATTGACTGTAAAGGTGGGTACTACAGCCGTAGCAACGTCGTAACAAAGCCGCAGCAAAGCCGGCATTACTCCGTATAAAAGCTATGTTATACTACTACCGGCCACTGTTTTATGCTGCATTACTTATTATTACCAATATAAATAACACCGAAAATCTATAAATATTGGTTAACGGTAAAACTCTAAACGGTAAACATATTATATTTGCCAACTTATAACCAATAACTATATGAGTTTTAAACGTATTAACAACATTACCGGCTGGCTGGTTTGCATCATTGCTTGTGCTGTGTATATTATGACGATGGAAGCTACCGGCAGCCTTTGGGATTGCGGTGAATTTGCATCCAGTGCCTATAAACTACAAATTCCGCATCCGCCGGGAGCTCCGCTTTTTGCGCTGATCGGCCGTATATTCATGTCTCCTTTCGGCCCACACCATGCAGCTACAGGCATTAACCTGATGAGCGCACTGGCAAGTGGTTTCACTATATTATTCCTGTTTTGGAGTATCACCCATTTTGGCCGTAAAATAGTTACTAAAAACGGCGCAGAACTAACTACCGAAAAGATATTTGCTGTAATGGCTGCCGGTGTGGTTGGCGCTTTGGCCTATACTTTTTCTGATTCTTTCTGGTACAGTGCTGTGGAAGGCGAGGTTTATGCCATGTCTTCATTCTTTACTGCTATTGTATTCTGGGCCATCCTTAAATGGGAGCAAAGTGTTGATGAGGAAGAAGCACAAGGCATCAGGGGCCACTTTACCAGGGCCGACCGCTGGATCATTGTATTATTTTATTTGGTGGGATTAGGCGTAGGTGTGCATTTACTGATGATATTAACTATTCCTGCAATTGTAATGGTGTACTATTACAAACGTTATAAAGTAACCAACTGGGGCGTATTCTGGGCATTTTTAACCGCCTGTATCATTACAGGTTTTATACAAAAAGCGGTTATACAATGGACCATTAAAGGTGCCGGAAATTTCGATATCCTTTTTGTAAACAGTTTTGGCCTGCCATTCTTTTCGGGCTTTGCCTTTTTCTTTGTGCTGCTTGCGGTTTTAATATATGCAGGCCTGCGCATTGCCAAAGCTAAAAACTGGAATTTTTTAAAACTGGGGTTATGGAGTTCTGCCTTTATGGTACTGGGTTGCTTCTCATCTTATTTTACTACCATGGTACGCAGTAATGCAGATCCATCTGTAGATATGTATAATGTTGATAACCCGGTAAACCTGGTGGGCTATTTAAGCCGTGAACAATATGGCGACTGGCCTATTTTATACGGACAGGATTTTACAGCCTCTCCTTCGGACAGTAAGATAACAGAAACCTATATTAAAAGTAATGGCCGGTACGAAAAGAACGGCAGAAAAATAGAATACACTTATGCCGCTGAGGATATGCACCTGTTTCCACGCATGTGGGACCAGAGCAATGACCAGGGGCATGCTGATTATTATGCCGGATGGATGGGACTGGATCAAAATGCCAATGGCACTTTTAAAAGAGGCCCCAACGGTAAATACATGCGTAATGGTTCAGAAGAAGATGCGAAGCCTACCATGGCCGAAAACATCGGCTTTGCATTCAGCTACCAGTTAGGCTGGATGTACCTGCGTTATTTTATGTGGAATTTTGCCGGTAAACAAAACGATTTACAGGGCGTATACATGGGTAACGTACGTGATGGTAACTGGAAAACGGGTATTGGCATTTGGGACAGGTTAAGATTGGGAGACCAGAATACCATGCCCGACAGTTTAAAGAAAAACAAAGCCAATAATAACCTGTATGCATTGCCACTGATATTGGGTTTGCTGGGTTTTGTTTACCAGGTTAAAAAAGATAAAAGAGATGCCTTTATAGTGGGCCTGTTGTTTTTATTAACCGGTGCCGCCATTGTGTTTTATTTAAACCAGGCTGGTAACCAGCCCCGTGAAAGGGATTATGCATTTGTAGGTTCTTTCTATGCTTTTGCCATATGGATTGGCCTGGGTGTTTTATATGTAAAAGACCTGTTTGGAAAATTTATTAAAGCGCCGGCAACTGCAGGTTATGTTGCTGCAGGCTTATGTACGTTAGCCGTACCAGTTATAATGGCCAGCCAGGAATGGGATGACCATGACCGCAGCCACAAGACCCTGGCGAGAGATCTTGCCATTGATTACCTGGAAAGTTGTGATAAAAATGCCATTGTAATTTCTTTTGGCGATAATGATACCTACCCGCTCTGGTATGCACAGGAAGTAGAAGGCATCAGAAGGGATATACGGGTTATCAACTCCAGCTTACTGGGT
The DNA here is from genome assembly GCF_054783275.1 of Ferruginibacter profundus. Lineage (NCBI taxonomy): Bacteria > Pseudomonadati > Bacteroidota > Chitinophagia > Chitinophagales > Chitinophagaceae > Ferruginibacter > Ferruginibacter profundus. The sequence goes on from NZ_BAAGQW010000001.1 coordinate 1,675,766, forward strand.
ACCGATTGGTATATTAATCAGCTTCGTTACAAAGTAAATGAAAGCGACCCTATTGACCCGATATGGACAGCTAAGCAAATTGAGGGTTCTAACAGGGATGTTATTTATGCACCTGAAAGGATTTATGGTAATAACGCCGCTATGCTTAACGATTACAAAAAAAGATCCGGTGCTAATAAATTAGATGCCAACCAGGCTATGGACCTGTACACAATGATGAAGGATTTTGCGGGCAGCGACGACCCCAGCAAAGTTGAAAGAGGAACAGATGGAGATATCCTTAACATTTATCCAACCAGGAAGGTATCTGTACCTGTTGACGTGAATTTTGTAAAACAAAACGGAACAGTAAATGCAAACGACAGCGTGGTATCGGAAGTAGTATTTGACATACCGAAGAATATGATCTTTAAAAATGATGCCGCTGTTTTAAACATTATTGCAGCTAATAAATGGAAACGCCCGATATACTTTACTTCGGAACGTGCCGGCGATATTGGCATTGACAGGTATATCCGCCAGGATGGACTTACTTATCGTTTTGTACCGGTTTTAAACAGCCCGGTAAATAATGACTGGGTATACGATAAAATGATGAAGAAATTCCAGTTTGGTAATGCCAATGTAATGGGTGTATATTTTGATGAAGAGAACCGCAGGCACCTGAACAGTATCCGCCTGGCGTATGCACAGGCTGCCAGCAGTCTTGCCGATAATGGTCCGGAAGGAAAAGAGAAAGCAAGAAACATGCTGAATAAATGCGACCAGATGATGCTGGATGAAAATTTCCCTTATGGTATGGTAAGCAGGGGCCAGCAGCATAACTATTTTTCTTTGCTGATGATGCAGGCCGCCTATAAAGCTGATGACACGGTATTGGCCGCTAAAATATATAAGAGTGTTAAGACAGACCTTGACCAGACGGCAGCCTATTTAAATGAACTACCGGATAGCAAGCAGGAAAACATGGTATCTGAAATGCAGAGTGTGCAGCAGATGCAAATGATGATGATGCAGATTAAGAACCCAAGGCCTGTACAGCCTCCGGCTGGTGATATTCCCGGCTCGATTGAGGTGAAACCAGTAGCACCAAATGCCAAAGCTGCAGCAGACACGCAGAAAAAGAAAAAATAAAATATCAACTGCAATGATACTCCTCCGGAAATACTCCGGAGGATTTTTTATTTAACAAATGAACCAAACGCTTCACTCAAATGTTTCGTAATTTAGTAGGTATAAAACAGTTTAAAACTGTTACAACAGCTTTACATTGCACTCTGTACTTTTAATTAATAACTTATATGTTAGGCTTCCACTTTTCCAAATACGATCCCAACGAACAAAGCAAATCTCCTTTTGAGAAATTGCTGGATCTTTTTTTACAACTGCTCACCTATACCAACGGCGATTTTAATGAAGCCATGCAATGGATGAATGAGCTGGATAAAGAATACAAACTCACCAATAACGATTATGGCATCGGCGATTTTTTAGAAGACCTTAAAGACAAAGGCTATATTGATGAGAAGAAAGAAAACGGAGAGATACATATTACTTCAAAGACAGAGCAAAGCATCCGTAAAAAAAGCCTGGAAGAAATTTTTGGTAAGCTGAAGAAAACCAAACAAGGCAACCACAATACTTTTAAGCCGGGCGGTGGCGATGAGATCAATCCCGAAACCAGGCCTTTCCAGTTTGGGGATACGATGGAACAAATCGATTTTACCAGTTCTATCCGCAATGCGCAGATCAATCATGGTATTGATAGTTTTAAAATGCATGAAGATGACCTGGAGATAAGGGAAACGGATTTTAAATCGCAGACCTCCACAGTATTGATGATCGATATTTCTCACAGCATGATATTGTATGGGGAAGACAGGATTACACCGGCAAAAAAAGTGGCGATGGCATTGAGTGAACTGATCAAAACAAAATATCCGAAGGATACTTTGGATATTGTGGTATTTGGTAATGATGCCTGGACGATCGAGATAAAAGACCTGCCGTATTTGCAAGTGGGGCCTTATCATACCAACACCGTTGCAGGCCTGGAATTAGCGATGGACCTCTTACGCAGAAGAAGGAATCCTAATAAACAGATCTTTATGATCACCGATGGTAAGCCCACCTGTTTAAAAGTAGGTGCCCGTTATTATAAAAACAGTTTTGGTGTAGACCGGAAGATTTTAAACCGTTGCATGAGTTTGGCTACGCAATGTAAAAAGCTAAAAATTCCCATTACCACATTTATGATAGCAACGGACCCTTACCTGCAAAAATTTGTACAGGAGTTTACTGAATGCAATAATGGCAAAGCCTTTTTTGCAGGGCTAGATAAACTGGGTTCCTTTATATTTAAAGATTTTGAAAGCGGGAAGCGGAAGACGGTGTATTAATGTACACACTATGGACTGCATAAATAATTTGCCAAAGCATGATGAAATTACTTGTAGCTTTTACCATACTTTTTTCTATTGCAGCATGTGCACAAAACACGGCACAGCAGGCAAAGATGACAGTGAATATTTATATTGCCGGCTGCGATAGTATTTTTTATTGTGAAGGAGAAACATTTAATGCTAAAGCCATACAGGCCAGCAAGAGCAATGATTCTGTTTTTGTAAATAAGATGCTGTACGATATAACAAAAGAAAATAAAAAAGTTTTATTTAAACCATTTGGTGGCAATTGCGGCGATGGTAATCTCGGAGAGCGGGTTATGAATGTAAAATCTCTTTTGATCAGCAATAATATTGAATTCACGATCAGCAATACAGATTCGGTAGAAAATAATTATTTTAATGATGTTTCTGTAATTGATATGTTATCAAACCTAAGGCCACCACCTCCTCCACCGGCCGTGGTAGTTGTTACGCCAACGATTAGTTCAACCAAAGATGAGAGTCCCTTTTTTCAGTTTATTTTAAATCCGGATGGATCGGTATATTATAGCTATGATTCTACCGATATGAATAGAAATCTAATACTCATTGATCAACCTGGTAAAGAAAAATTAATAGCTGCAATAAATACTGTTGAACAGAAAAATAAAATAACGCTGAGTGATGGACAAATTATAATAAGAGGGCCGGTATCTGCAAAATACGCTCAATTTAAAATAATAAAGGACGCACTAAGAGCTAAAGATATTTATAAATTTAAAATTGTAACTACTGATGAGAACGCTCTTGCCCCATTAAAAAAACAGGAACAGGAGACACCCATACCTATTACAAATAAGACACTTACACTGGTGCTTTCCTCAACTGGTGCAATATTTTATTACCATGGTACAGATTGCAGTGGCATCAAAAAAACAAGCCTGCAACAATTGCACTCGTTATTGATTAATGAAAAAAGAAACACGCCTGTAAAAGAACTGATGATCATCATTAAGCAAGAAGCAGGCGGAAGCTTTAAGACGGCGGTTGATGTTTTAGATGAAATAATTCTGGCAAAGATACCGGCAAAGCAGTCTGCAGAAATGGATATTACTGCATCTGAAATTAAATGTATTAAAAACTTTACAACTAAATAAATGAACAACATCAAAACACTCGGCGAGTTAAAGAAAAGCGGCTACGTTTCAAAAAGCATTAAGCAGGAGATCCGTGATAACCTGATCACAAAAATTAAAGCAAAAGAAAATCCTTTTCCTGGTATATTAGGTTACGAAGATTCAGTAATTCCTGATACAGAAAGAGCATTGCTATCGCAACACAATATTTTGTTCCTGGGCTTACGTGGGCAGGCTAAAACACGTATGGCCAGGCAGATGATCGAATTGCTGGATGAATATATTCCTGTAGTTGCAGGCAGTGAGATCAATGACGATCCTTTAAAGCCCATTTCAAAATATGCCACAGATCTTATTGCAGAAAAAGGAGATGCTACACCAATCGCCTGGCTGCATAAAACACAACGCTATGGCGAAAAATTAGCTACCCCCGATGTAAGTGTGGCCGATCTTATTGGTGATATTGATCCCATAAAAGCAGCTAACCTTAAATTAAGTTTTGCTGATGAAGGCGTACTGCACTACGGTATCATACCAAGAAGCAACCGCAGCATTTTTGTGATCAATGAATTACCCGATCTGCAGGCAAGGATACAGGTATCGCTGTTTAATATTTTAGAAGAAGGCGACCTGCAGATACGTGGTTTTAAACTGCGTTTACCGCTTGATGTGATGTTTGTGTTTACAGCGAATCCAGAAGATTATACCAATCGTGGAAGTATTGTAACACCATTAAAGGATCGTATTGAAAGCCAGATACTCACCCACTACCCCAAAAGCATTGAAACATCATTGGCCATTACTGAGCAGGAAGCAGGTATCAGTGATGAACAATCACAAAGGGTAAAAGTAAGTGACCTTATAAAACGTTTGATTGAACAAGTGGCTTTTGAAGCAAGGGGAAGCGAACTGGTAGATAAAAAAAGTGGTGTAAGCGCAAGGCTTACCATCAGTGCTTATGAGAACGCAGTGAGTGCCGCAGAGCGCAGGGCAATCATTAATGGCGAAAAGGAAACACAGGTATGGCTGAGCGACCTTATAGGCATCATTCCTTCCATTACAGGTAAAATTGAACTGGTGTATGAAGGCGAACAGGAAGGCCCTTACCAGGTAGCTTTTAATTTACTGGAGAAATCCATTCGTACACAATTTGGTTTGTACTTTCCTAACCCGGATACATTAAAAAAGAAAAGAGGCAAAGAACTAACACCGGAAGACACACCTTATAAATCCATCACACGCTGGTTTGATGCCGGTAATTCATTAAATAATTTCTTTGAAACAAAAGATGAAGATAAAGTACAACTACTGTACAAGGTAGATGGCCTGCATGCATTGGTGAAAAAATATTTTAAAGCTGCCAATGAAAAAGAAAATGCTTTACTGATGGAATTTGTACTGCATGGCCTTGCTGCCCATTCACTCATCAGCAAAAAAGTGCTGGAAGGAAAAATTGAATTTAAAGATCTGATGGGCAGTATGCTGAATATAGGCAGCCAGCATTTCAGCGAAGAAGATTTTAACGAGGATGATTTTAATTAAATGATTTTTCTGCATACTAAAAAGCCCCCGGCACATTTTGCCGGGGGCTTTTTAGTATGGTGCTATTTTTATTTGATCAGCAAACCCAGTTTAACACCAAATGTAAAAGATATAGACGGGCTTCTGCCTGCCCTGGCATTCACATAGTTGTAGGCAGCTTCATCATTATAGTTAGAGTAGGTGCTTGTATTCAGGTACTGGTAAGCATCTTTTTTATTATCAAAACCATAGCCAAGTCCTTCATAAATGTCCAGCACCAGTTTGTTGCCTAATACCCATTGCCTGCCCACTTCAATCTGCAAGGCGCCAAAAGTTACCTGCTGCTTTCCTACTTCATATAGGTTATTGGCTTTTTCTGTTACCATATTTTCAGAATAATGGCCAAAGTAAATGATAGGTTTAACATAAGTACCCTGCATTAAATGCGACATCCTTGATCTGCCGAAAAGAATAAAATCGGGTAATTTTCCAAACTTATATCCGCCAGAAACAAAAGCACCGGCCTGGTTGCGCTTTACATTTTGCAACTGCGAATTATAATAAGACAATTGTTCGGTTTTACCTAAACCGATAAAGCCCAGTGATAGTTCAAAACTTTTACCAACGCCCAGGTTTTTTTCGTACCCGAATTCAGTGTAGCCATACAGGGGAGAAAAGAAGTTGATCTTGATGGCTTTCTTTGCTTGTCCTTCATAAGATTCTACGTCTCTGAAGTTATCTTCAAAAGTGAGTATTTTGCCATTTTCAAAAATGATTTTTTTAATGCGGTCAGTTTCTAAAACGTAGATGGGGCCGTCAGGATTACTAAATTCTTTGTACTTCACTTCAGCAGCGCCAATTTCCAAAACTTTGGCTTCTACTATTTTGCCGTTTTTACGATAGATTTTATCCTGTGCTTTTAACAGTTGTGTAAAGGAGATCAATAAGGCGATCAAAAAAAGTACTTTCTTCATATAGTATGTTTTAGGGTTATGAATTAACAAAGAGGCTATTAATTCAAAACCTGCTGCCTTCAGGAAATGTTAAATAATATTAACTTCTCTTTCCAGCTCCACACCAAATTTTTGGAATACGCTTTTGATAATGGCTTCGCTCAATGCAAAAATCTCATCGCCCTTTGCATTACCGTAATTTACCAATACAAGGGCCTGTTTTGCATGGCAGCCTGCATCACCGCTGCGGTAACCTTTCCAGCTCACAGATTCGCCGGGGCCGCATTGTTCTATCAGCCAGCCTGCAGCAAGCTTAACATTACCATTGGGAAGATGGTAACCAACAACGGACGGATACATTTGAGTTAATTGTTGAAATTGGTGGCTACTTACTTCAGGATTTTTAAAAAAACTTCCGGCATTTCCAATTTGTGCAGGGTCGGGTAATTTAGAAGTGCGGATATTGATAACTGCATCTGAAATAGCTTTAATACTCAATTCCTGTATCCCCATTTTTTCCAATTCCTGTTCTATTGCACCATACGATGTATTAAAGACAGGCTTTTTACTGAGCTTGTAGGTTACACTTGTAATTACAAACTGGTTTTTATATTTTTTCTTGAATACACTTTCCCTGTAACCGAAAGCACAATCATCCAAACTGAAGGTGACCATTTTTTTTTCTTGCAGGTGAAATGCTTCTAAAGAATGAAATACGTCTTTTATCTCCACGCCATAAGCACCTATATTCTGCATAGGACTTGCCCCAACATTACCTGGTATAAGAGAGAGATTTTCAACTCCGGCTAAATTATTATTGATGCAATGCAATACAAACCGGTGCCAGTGCTCCCCCGCTCCTGCCTTTATGTAAACATAATCATCATCTGCATTAATAATATCAATTCCTTTGATCTCATTCTTTAAAACAATGCCATCAAAATTTTTAGTAAAAAGCATATTACTACCACCTCCAAGAATTAGCAGGGGCACCCGGTTTTTTTGGGTAGCAGCCCTGGCATCATCGTACTGCAATAATTGCCCTAATGAATCAGTTGAATCAAACGAAGCAAAATATTTTGCCATTACATCTATGCCGAATGTATTGTATTTTTTTAGTGAGATGTTGGGTTGTATCTGCATTTGTATTTTTATTTTTGGCCCGGTTTTTATACAACTGTCGCCGGGGTTTGCAACTGCCGTCAGGGTTTGCAACCGCCGTCAGGGTCTGCAACCGCTGACGGGGTTTGTAACCGCTGACGGGGTTGTTTTTACGCTTCGTTAATTTGTATCCACATCTGCTATCACGTGCACACTCTTATAACTTTTTTCTCCGCCCAATAAATTAATATGGTTGCGGATCACTTTTTTATAGGTCATGCTCATGCCATGTTCCTTGGGCAACTTAATTAATATTTCCATTAAATACTGGTTGCGGATGCGGATGATCACCGGTGCCGCAGGGCCAACAATATAATCTTTCAGATCCTGCCGTAACAATGCCGCTAGCTTATCTGCCGCATTAGCAACAACCGTTTTATCCTTATGCTTTAAAGTTAATAAAACAATGCGGCTATAAGGCGGATAGAAAAACTCCTTACGGTTTACAATTTCATTTTCATACAACTTTTTATAATCATGCTGTTGTACCAGTTGCAAAACGGGATGCTTAACATTGGTGGCCTGAATTATTACTTTACCCTGTGCATTTTTTCTTCCTGCCCTGCCACTCACCTGCTCCATTAATTGAAAGGCCCTTTCATTCACCCTGAAATCGGCAAAGCTTAATAAACCATCCGCATCTAAAATACCCACCAGACTTACTTTATCAAAATCCAATCCTTTTACTACCATTTGTGTGCCTACCAAAATATCCAGGCGGTGCTGTTCAAATAATTGTATCAGGTTATCATGTGCTTTTTTCCCCCTCACACTATCCACATCCATCCTGGCTATTTTATTTTTAGGAAAGTCTTCTTCCAGTTGCTCTTCTATTTTTTCTGTACCAAAATTTTTCTCTAACCAGTTATTATTGCCACATGCAGGGCAGGTAATTAATTTAGGATACTGGCTGGCGCAATAATGACAATGTAGTTTATTGCTGTGCTTATGTAATGTAAGAGATACAGAACAATGTTCGCATTGCGGAATAAAACCACAGGTGCCGCAGATCAAATAAGGATTATAGCCTCTCCGGTTTTGAAATAAGATCACCTGCCGGTCGGCATCCAGAGCCTGTTGCATGGCTTCCTTTAATTGGGGGCTGATCATCACTTTGCCCTGTTTTGCTACCTGCCGTACATCCACAATTTCAATTGAAGGTAGATTGATACCGCCAAAACGTTCATTCAACTCCACCAGTGCATACTTATTATTAACCGCATTAAAATAACTTTCTACCGAAGGTGTGGCACTGCCCAATAAAACCTGCGCCCGGAATATTCCGGCATAATAAATAGCAGCATCTCTTGCATTATACCTTGGCGAAGGGTCCTGTTGTTTATAAGAAGCATCATGCTCTTCGTCTACTATTATCAATCCTAAATTTTTAAACGGAAGAAATAAAGCACTTCTTGCACCCAATACCATTTTCACTTCGCCGCTTCTTATTTTATTCCACAATTCTATTCGTTCGTTGTCATTAAATTTAGAATGATAGATAGCAATGTTGCCCCCAAAATGTTTTTGCAGCCTACGGATAATTTGTGCAGTAAGCGCAATCTCGGGCAATAAATACAATACCTGCTGGCCTGCTTTAAAATATTGCTCCATCAGTTTTACATACACCTGTGTTTTGCCACTGCCGGTAACGCCGTGCAACAAACACACATTCTTTTCCTCAAAACTTTTGGCTACGGCATCACTGGCTTCCTGCTGAGCAGTACTGAATTCAAAATCTACCTCCACATTCCTGGGCAGGGTTTTAATTCTGTCCACGCTTCTTTTCTCTACCCACAAAATATTTTTGTCTGTCAGCCCTTTTAGTTGAGCAAGGCTGGCCCCGGATTTTTTTAGCAGGTCAGTTTGTAAAACATCACCGGCCGATTTTTCCAAATGCAAATAGGCCAGCAATAATTCCATTTGCTTAGGAGCGCCCTTCCAGTCGTTTAATTTTTTACTCAGCTCTTCTTCATTATTAAAAGCCGGGTTTAGGATAACGTAACTTTCTTTTTTGGCTTTATACTTTTCATCCAGGCTTTCCCACACAATACATACTTTCTTTTCAATCAGTCTTTTTATAACAGGGTATACGTGGTTAATGTCCAGTATCTGCTGTACTTCAGATAAACGCAATTCTTTTTTTAACAGCAATGCTTCAGCTACTAAAAATTCTTCGTCGCCCAAATGAGAAAAATCCTCGCCGGCTTCTTCATTAAATAATAAAATAGTTTCGCTGCTTAATTTAAAATGTGCCGGTAATGCTGCTGCCATCACTTCTCCTTCGCTGCACATATAATATTGTGCCATCCATTGCCAGAGTTGTAATTGCTGCGGATAAAGAATAGGCTCATCATCCAGTACATTCATCACCGGCTTGGTTTTGTAAGCCGGTTCTTTATCAAGGATAGTTTTTACAACCCCTGCATATTTTTTATTTTTCAGTTCCACTTCGGCCCTGCAACCCGGTTTTACTTTATCAACCAATGCAACAGGGATAGTGTAGGTATAAGTTTGCGGCAATGCCAAAGGCAAAATTATTTCGGCCCAAAGACCGGAGGATGGCTCGGTAAATAATATGTTAGTGTTGTTTTCCAAAAATTGCTGTGCAAAGATATTGCTTATGCGTACGATGAACCATTAACTATCCGCCTTTCTGATCCAACTCGCTTTATACCCAACCAGTTTTTCTTCCATTATTTTATACACCCTTTCTTTTAGTTCCTTTACATCTTTAACGGTCAATCCTTCAACCGGTATTTCCTCTAAATAAACAATTCTTGACCTGCCCGGTGTAAAAGAAAAAATACTTGCATAATTATTGCGGTCGTAGGCATCTAAAAATAAAAGCGGTTTAATGGGAGTTTGTGTTTCAATGGCAATTCTGAAAGCCCCATCATAAAATTCTTTTAGTGGCTGGTGTGTAAGATTAAATGTACCCTCCGGACTAATAACAATTGATATACCCTTTTTGATCACACTTTTTAACTGCAGTACACTTTTGGCCCTGTTATGGGCATTCTTCCTGTCAACCAAAACCACGGTACATTTATATAAGAATCCAAAAATGGGAATTTTGGTCATTTCGGCTTTGCCCAAAACCCTGAAATGCTGTTTGCGTATGGCCTTCATCAAAAAGGGAATATCCACATAAGAGATATGATTAAACACAAATACATATTGCTTGCTGCGGTCCATTGCGCTCTCATATATATATTGAGTACGTATGCCCAGCATAAAAAGAAAGAAATCGGCCCAGGCCTGGCATAGCTTATATATAAAATTGCCCCCCTTTATTTTACCGAAAAAGGAAGCAATGATCACCAGCGGAAATATCAGTACCAGGAAGGCGGTGAACACTATTATAGCGTAAAGGCTGTAAATTACTTGTATAAAACGCAAAAAATACTGCATAATAGCCTGCGAAGATAACCTGTTTACGGGGGTAAATGAGTTGTTGGCCACTGATTTTCAGGCTGTAAAGCCCATTTTGTCCCCAATTGGCCCGATTTAGTGGATATATTTTTTCTGTTTAGCTGTACCAATTTTCAGTTAAAACCCTTACCTTTGCCGTCCTAAATTTGGGATATTTATGTTAGCAGTAGTAAAAATAGCAGGTCAGCAATTTAAAGTTAAAGCAGGCGACAGCTTATATGTGCCTCACATTGCAGGTAAAACCGGAGACCAGGTTGAATTTGCAGAAGTATTATTTACAGAAAGCGATGGCAGCATTGTTGCCGGTGCAGATGTAAAAGCTGTAGTTAAAGCTGAAATTATCAGCGACCTTATTAAAGGCGATAAAGTGATCGCTTTTAAAATGAAAAGAAGAAAAGGTTTCCGTAAAAAACACGGACATCGTACACAGTACACTCACATTAAAGTAACAGCAATAGCGTAACGTTAATTGGTTGATTGGTTACTTTGTTTATTTGCAAATACAAAAAACATTTTATCAATCGTAAACCAATAAACTATTAAACTAATTAACGAATAAACTTTTAAGACATGGCACATAAAAAAGGTGAAGGTTCCGTAAAAAACGGCAGAGATTCACAAAGCAAAAGATTAGGTGTAAAAATTTATGGTGGTCAGCCGGCATTAGCAGGTAATATCATCATCCGTCAACGCGGTACAGTTTATCATCCTGGTAAAAATGTTGGTGTTGGCAGAGACTTTACCATCTTTGCATTAACCGATGGTTTAGTAGAATTCAGAAAAACCAAAGGTGATAAAAATATAGTTTCTGTTCAGGCTGTGGAGCCAACCGCTTAAAAAATATTTAATTTTTTTTGTTAGTTAAAGAAATATTTCTATTTTTAAGTATTATTTACTAACCAATTAAATTTAAAAAAATGGCAACAAAGAAAAAAGCTGCAAAAAAAGCTGCTCCAAAAAAAGCTGCAAAGAAAGCTGCTCCTAAAAAAGCTGCAAAGAAAGCTGCTCCTAAAAAAGCTGCAAAAAAAGCTGCTAAGAAAAAGTAAGCTTTGCTTTTTAAAGCAAAAAAATACGGAAGCCCTGGTAATTTTACCGGGGCTTTTCTTTTAAAACCCTTTGTGGCACTGCATTACAGCTGCTGTAGTTTTTCTTCAGCCTTCATACTTTTCAATAAACGTTGCAACTGGTTTTTATTTTTTATAAAAACTGCCGTTAAAATAAATGCAGGCGTTTCATTCATTTTTATTTTTTGATCATCTGTTTTAGTCAACATTTTTTGTGCGGTTGAATAAAAATTATGGTTTTATTTTTCCTGATTTTATAAAATTGGCGGCTCCCCTATTTTTGATTTTATTACTTTTGAAACATGGATAATTACCAAATAGCCGAAAATTTTTCTCTTTTAAGCAAATTAATGGACATACATGGCGAAAATAGTTTTAAGGCAAAAACTTACGCTATTGCGGCCTATCATGTAGAAAATTTAACGGAACAATTAAGTAATACACCGGTTGAAAAAATTCCTGTGATAAAAGGTATTGGCGAATCAACCGGAAAAAAAATTATTGAATTATTAGAAACCGGGGAGTTAAAAGTATTACAGGAAATGATCAGTAAAACCCCCCCGGGTGTTATTGAATTGCTGAATATAAAAGGTATCGGGCCAAAAAAAATTCATACGATATGGAAAGAGATGGAAATAGAAAGTATTGGTGAATTATTATATGCCTGCCAGGAAAACCGTTTAAAATTATACAAAGGCTTTGGTGAAAAAACGCAACAGAACATTATTGAAACCATTGAATATTATTTACACAACCAGGGCAGTTATTTATATCCACAGGTAGAAGCAGTAGTACCACAGATAATTGCTTATCTGGAAAAATTATTCTCCCCCGAAAATGTATCTATTACCGGTGCTTTTAAAAGACAGCTGGAAATTATAGATGAACTGGAATTTGTAGTAAACAGTACCAATGAATTGATAAAACCAAAGTTTGTAAGTGCCAACCCGCCGGAACTATTGGAAGAAAAGCCGGACAGTTTACTCTACAAATTATTAAACGGCCTGCGTTTAAGATTGTACACGGGTACAGCCAACTTTGCCAAACGCATTTTTACCAGCAGCGGCAGTGCCGAATTTGCCACTGCTTTTGAACAACGGTTTCCTGCTATAGATTACTCGAAAGAAGAAAAAGCCATATTTGAGCAGGCAAAGATCAGCTTTATTCCATCTTGTTTAAGAGAAACCGCTGCTATTATAGAAAAAGCTGCAACAATTACCATCCCCGATCTTATTCGGCCCGGCGATATCAAAGGCATCATTCATAGCCATAGTAACTGGAGCGATGGTAGTTATACAATAGAAGAAATGGCCAAAGCAGCTAAAGAAAAGGGCCTTGAATATTTAGTGATCAGTGATCATAGCAAGAGCGCTTTTTATGCACAGGGTTTAAATGAAGAAAGAATTGCAGCACAGCAACAATACGTTAACGAACTGAACGATAAGATCACCGGCTTTAAAATTTTTAAAAGCATTGAGTGCGATATTTTAAACGATGGCAGCCTGGATTACACCAATGCCATTCTCTCCACATTTGATTTAGTGATTGTATCGGTGCACAGTAATTTAAAAATGAGTGAGGAGAAGGCCATGATGCGTTTGCTGAACGCCATTGAAAATCCTTACACCACTATTCTCGGTCACATGACGGGCCGGTTGTTATTAAGCCGTAAAGGCTATCCTGTTGATCATAAAAAAATTATTGATGCCTGCGCTGCCAACCATGTGGCCATTGAACTGAACGCTCACCCCAGCCGGCTGGATATTGACTGGCGCCATATTGATTATGCACTGCAGAAAAATGTATTGATCTCTATCGATCCTGATGCACATACCATTGAAGGTTTTGATGATATAAAATATGGTGTACTGGCTGCACAAAAAGCAATGGTGACTAAGGAACAGAATTTAAGCAGCTTTGGATTGAAGGCGTTTGAAGGGTACCTGGAGAAAGTGAGGGGGTTGAAGGGGATAAAGTAAATACAGTAAATAAAGTAATTTGAAATTTGTAGCGATCTCTGATACGCACGGCCAACACAATTCCCTGGTACTTCCTACTGGTGATGTTTTAATTCATGCAGGCGACGTTTCAATGAAAGGAGATGAAATTGAAATAGCGAACTTCCTTAGTTGGTTCAGTGCACAAAACTTCCAACACAAAATTTTTATTGCAGGCAATCATGATTTTTATTTTGAGAGGGAACCGCAGGACAAAATATTAAAGCTTCTTCCGGAAAATATTATCTATTTAAATGACAGCGGCATAAGTATCAATAATACCAGGATATGGGGCTCCCCTATTACGCCATGGTTTTTTAACTGGGCATTTAACCGGTACAGAGGCGAATCCATAAACAAACATTGGGATCTTATTCCTGACGACACTGATATCATTATAACACATGGACCGGTATTGCATACCCTTGACATGACCAGCAGAGGAGAACACACCGGCTGTAAAGATTTACTTGACCGGGTTCGCCAAATTAATCCTATGGTTCACATTTGCGGACATATTCATGAAGCTTATGGCACAACAGAAAAAGAAGGCATTAGATTCATTAATGCAAGTTTGCTGGATAGTAAATATAAATTAACCAAAGCCCCAATAGTTTTTGAACTTTAAGTATGCTGCACCCCAAACAGGGTGAGCCACCTTTTAGGAGGTGACCCACCCCAGCAAACATTTACCTACATTTGTTACTTAAACTGCATTTATGAAAAAATATTTTTTACTGCTTGTTATTGCATTTTCTTTTGTGGCGAAGAGTTTTGCCGATGAAGGCATGTGGCTACCGCAATTACTGGCCACACTGAATGAAAAAGAAATGAAGAAGATGGGCATGAAGATCAGTGCTGCTGACATCTACAATATCAGTAAGGGAAGTTTAAAAGATGCCATTGTAAGCTTTGGTGGCTTTTGTACGGCGGAAGTTATTTCTGATAAAGGTTTACTGCTTACCAATCACCATTGTGGTTTTGATGCTGTACAAAATCATTCTACTATCCAAAACAATTATATCCGTGATGGCTTCTGGGCTTACAATAACGGGCAGGAATTACAAAACCCCGGCTTGTTTGCCACTTTTATTGTAAGCATTACCGAAGTAACGGCGCCAATACTGAATGGCGTTACTGCCGGCATGAGCGAAAGAGAAAGACAAAGTACCATTGATAAAAATATCAATGAATTTAAAAAGACGGTAAAAAAAGAAAGCTACCAGGATATTTTGATCCGTCCTTTTTTTGAAGGCAACAAGTATTTTATTTTCATTACCGAAACGTACAAAGATATCCGCCTGGTAGGAGCACCACCTTCTTCTATTGGTAATTTTGGAAAAGATACCGATAACTGGATGTGGCCACGCCATACCGGCGACTTCAGCATGTTCCGCATTTATGCAGGTAAGGATAATAAGCCTGCCGATTTTTCTCCTGATAATGTGCCTTACAAACCTAAACGTAGTTTAAGCATTTCATTAGATGGAATGAAGGAAGGCGATTTTACCATGGTGTTTGGGTTTCCGGGAAAAACGATGGAGTATTTACCTTCTGCAGCAGTTGCGCAAACGATGCATATCAATGATCCTGCAAAAATTGGTATTCGTGAAAAAGCATTGCAGGTACTCAATAGTTTTATGCGTAAGGATGAACAGGTAAAAATTCAGTATGCCGCAAAATATGCCAGCATAGAAAATGCGTATAAAAAATGGAAAGGCGAAGTACTGGGTTTAAAAGCATCCGATGCCATTGGCAAAAAGCTGGAGCTGGAAGAAGGCTTTGAAAAAATTGTTTTATCGCAACCGGCTATGAATGCCGGGTATGTTGACCTGTTAAAAAAATTGAACGAGGCCTATGCAGCTATTGAACCTTATGGTTATGCCCGTGATTATTATAATGAGATCATTCCCAGGATAGAATTGTTTACCATTGCCAACAATGCCATGGCTGCAGCAACGGCTGCCGGCAAAGATGAAGCTGCCTACAAAAAAACACTGGCAGAAGTAAATGAAAAACTAGACGGTTTATTTGGTGAATACAATGCCACAGTTGATCAAAAACTATTTGAAGTATTGCTGGAAATGTATGTGAAAGACCAGAAAGAAGAAAACGTATCTCCCCTGCTGAAAAAAATGCTGGCAGAAAATGGTAACTCCTTTGCGGCTTTGGCAAAATCTGTTTACAACCAGACCGTATTTACAGATGCAGCTAAACTTAAAAATCTATTGAACGGAATGGGCACCGGTGGTACACAACCGGTAACCAATGATATTGCTGCAGCGCTGTATGCAGATATACTTAAAACCTACGTTACCAATGTTGCCCCCAGGCTGAATGAACTGCAAGCTAACATCAATCAATTGCAACGCACTTACATGCAGGCACAGATGGATGTATTTACCAAAAAAATTTTTTACCCGGATGCCAACAGTACTTTACGTTTAACTTACGGCAATGTAAAAGGATACCATGCAAGAGATGCGGTTAAATATGATTTTTATACTTACTTAGATGGTGTAATGGAAAAATACAAACCGGGAGATTATGAATTTGATGTACCGCAAAAACTAATTGACCTGTACAATAAAAAAGATTTTGGCCCTTACGGTGTTAATGGCCGTCAGCCGGTATGTTTTATTGCAGCCAATCACACCACTGGAGGTAATAGCGGCAGCCCTGCATTGGATGGTTATGGCAATTTAGTAGGATTGAATTTTGACAGGGTTTGGGAAGGCACAATGAGTGATATCAATTACGATAAAAATATTTGCCGCAATATTATGGTAGACATCCGCTATGTTTTATTTATTGTAGACAAATTTGCCGGGGCAAAAAATATTATCAGCGAATTAAAATTAGTACGTAAGAAAAAATAAATTGCTGCATGTATGCAATTCAGGAATGCCTTACAAAATGATTTAGCTACCATCGTTTCCATCTACAATTCAACTGTTGAAGGCCGCATGGTAACTGCAGATACCGACCCGGTGTCTATAGAAAGCCGGCAGCAATGGTTTGATGACCATACTGCTGATAAACATCCTTTGTGGATGGTGGAAGATGATAACGGCCATACCATTGGATGGGTAAGCTTCCAGGCATTTTATGGAAGGCCGGCTTATGATGGTACAGCAGAGATCAGTATTTATCTTGATCCTTCACAAAGAGGAAAAGGCTATGGCAAAAAAATATTGCAATACTGCATGGATAATGCAGCAGCTTTGAAAATAAATATTTTGCTTGGCTTCATTTTTGCCCATAACAGCCCCAGCCTGCAACTCTTTATGACATTGGGTTTTGAAGAATGGGGGCATTTAAAAAACATTGCTTTACTGGATGGTATCGAGAGAAGTGTAAAGATTTTGGGGAAACGGGTGTAATGCCGTCTTCGTCTCTCACGAGGATGCAATGGTTTTGCGTCTCCAACTCAGAACTATTTGCACAAAAAAATTGTAAACGGCTTAAAAAATTTCTTTACTTTTACTACGTGTCAAACATCACTTCATACGCACATTTCTACAGGCACTCTGCCTATATTTCCATTATGATGAATGGAACGTCGCAACCGCTTCAATAAAAGATAACAGGAATTACAACCTTTGAATGGAGTTCCCAATGAGTTGGGAACCAATGCAGCTCCATAGAATTCCTCAGCTCATTACAAAAGCATTTTGAAGCAAAACCTTCAGAATACACCATCATTACAAAAAGACCTGAAGCCGGAGTTTCAAGGTACACAAAACATATTTTATGCAAATAGCAATATTAGGTGCCGGCATGGTAGGCCGTGCCATGGCAATTGATCTGGTAAAGAATTATTCCGTTACTTCATTTGATATCAGCGAACAGGCGCTGCAATTATTACATGAAAAAAATAAATCGGTCACCACTATACAAACAGACCTGGGTGATTATAACAATTACAAAAAATTATTAGCTGATTTTGATTTTGTGATCAGTGCGGTGCCAGGCTTTATGGGTTATAAAACTTTAACAGCCATCATCAGTGCACAAAAAAATGTGGTGGACATTTCTTTTTTTCCTGAGGATGCATTGCAACTGGATGCTTTGGCAAAAAAGAATAACGTAACGGCTATTGTTGATTGTGGTGTGGCGCCGGGTATGAGTAATTTAATTTTAGGTTATTATAACGAACGAATGAAAATTGACAGTTTTGAATGTATGGTAGGCGGCTTGCCGAAGAAAAGAATACTACCATTTGAGTACAAAGCCCCCTTCTCGCCTATTGATGTACTGGAAGAGTATACACGGCCGGCACGCTATGCAGAGAATGGCCATATTGTAACCAAACCTGCGTTAAGCGATGCCGAATTAATTGACTTCCATAATGTGGGCACACTGGAATCATTCAACACCGATGGCTTGCGGAGTATTTTATTTACCATGAGCCATATCCCCAACATGAAAGAAAAAACATTGCGCTATCCCGGCCATATTAACCTGATGAAGGCATTAATAAAAGCAGGCTTTTTAAGTTCAAGTCCTCTTAACTTTAAAGGGCAACAGATTATTCCGTTGGAATTTACTTCCGCATTACTTTTTGACCAATGGAAACCCGGACCAGCTGAAGAAGAGTTTACACTGATGACCATCACTATTAAAGGAGAAGGGAAAGCTATTCATTATAACCTGTATGATGAGTATGATGCTGCAACAGCAACCAGCAGCATGAGCCGCACTACTGGCTATACCTGTACCGCAGCGTTGAACATGCTGATGAATAATTTATTCACTGCCAAAGGCGTTTTTCCGCCTGAGCTGGTAGGCAAAAGTGAAACCTGTTTTAATTTTATACTGGATTATTTACGGGAGCGGAATGTTGTGTATGTAAAAACGGAGCAGTAATACCAGGCATTTTACAATCTTTTATCAATAAAACTGCAGCAGATGTGCTGCAGTTTGTTATTTTTGCGCATACTCATTTGATCAGATATGAAATATTTTTTAGCACCGGCGGTAATTGTTTTTTTTGCAGCCTGCAATGGCGGCGGAGATAAACCTGCAGACATTGATCCTGCCCTGTTACCAAAAGTAACGCCAATGATCAGTTACAATATTGTGAATGTATATCCACACGATACCAGTGCTTTTACAGAAGGCCTTCAAATTTACAATGGTAAATTCTATGAAGGAACCGGTATGGAACAGGAATCTACATTACGCATTGCCGATATTAAGACCGGTAAAGTAGAAAAAAAACATTTTTATACCGACACTGCAATATTCGGCGAAGGCATACAGGTATTTAAAGGAAAAATATACCAGCTTACCTGGAAGAACCATATCGTGTATGTGTACGATGAAAATAATATTGATAAGCCAATAAAAACAATGCAATGGCCTTATGAAGGATGGGGCATGACGAATAATGGTACTGACCTGATCATCAGTGATGGCAGTGCTAATCTTTATTTTGTAGATGCCGAAACCTTTAAAGTAAAAAGTACCATTGCTGTTACAGAAGATGGTAAATCTGTTGATTCAATCAACGAACTGGAATATGTGAATGGGTTTATTTATGCCAATGTGTGGCAAACGGATGATATTGTAAAGATAGACCCGGCAAACGGGCAGATTGTTGGTAAAATGGAATTCCCTGGTCTTAAAGAAAAATATTTTTCCAAAGAAATTGTAGAGCAGCGGACAGATGTGTTAAATGGAATTGCCTATGACAGCACTACTAAAAAAATGTATATTACCGGTAAGCGCTGGCCGAAAATGTTTGAGATCTCATTTGACTAATTACCTGCTTTTCATTAGTAAAGAAGTCAACTTTTAAAAAGTTGACTTCTTTATGCTGATTACTTGCTGATAACATAAATCACCGAACTGCATTTTGTTTTATCCCCCATTGTTTTGATGTTAGAGATGAATCCGTTCCAGAATGCTTTGATGATATTGCCTTTGCCGCTTTTATATTGTTCGCTCAGCATGCTCACATAAAAACTATCATACCACATCGGTTTTATGGTGGTTAGTTGTAAATTATATTTTGAAATCAATACCTGCATTGAAGCCGGAGAAAAATGATACAGATGCCTGGGCACATCATAAGCAGCCCAGAACTCTTTATAGATAGCCGCATCTTTAGAAGTATAATTAGGTACCGCAATAAATATCTTTCCCTGTGGTGTAATCAGATCAGCCAATTGCTTGATGTAGGCATGCAGCTCATGCACATGTTCCAGCACATGCCACATGGTGATAGCATGATATGAGGCCGGCTTTAACTGAAATAATTGTTCCGGCGATTGCGGGTTGATACCATATAATTCCGCGGCTTTCTTTCTTGCGGTACCATCAGGCTCTACACCGGTAATGCCCCAGCCTGCCGTTTTCATGGTATTTAAAAAAGCACCGGTACCACAACCAATATCCAGTATTTCTCCTTTTGTCATGCCCACCTGGTCGATGATCAGTTCTTTCTTTTTATTTAACGTACGTTTTCTTACTGCATGATACAAAGTATTGACGAAGCCTTTTTTTGTATCACTATGAGAAATATAATTATCCGATTGATAATATGGGCCAATGGCATTTTGTTCCGGCACATCCTGTGTAAACCTTGCTGTGCAGGCGCTGCAATGCCATACTGCAAATTCTTTTTGAGAAACAGTGTAATCTTTTGCAGTTAATACAGGCGCAATATTTCCGGAAGCACAAACAGGACAGTTAGTATAATGGATCATGAAGAAAAACTTTATGGTGCAGGAAGTTCGTTAGTAGTAGTAGTGGTTGGTGTATTTCTTTTATCATTAAAAAATAAAAGCAGCCCTATAACACCTGCTGTAACACAAATATCGGCCACATTAAAAATACCTGTGCGTATATTGCCAATACCAAGATTCATAAAATCGGTTACATGCCGGTCGAATACTATCCTGTCGATAATATTTCCAATACCCCCCGAAAAAACAAGGGCGATAGAAAATATTTTCATCGTGCCCATTTGCTGCAGGTTTTTTATGGTGTAGATGAACAATCCCGATAACACTGCTAATGGTAAAATACTCAGCAACCAAAAACTTACGGCCTTCGGCAGGTCATCGCCCAAACTTAAAGCAGCTCCTGTATTTTCAACGTATTGTAATCTTACCGTATTATCCAGGTAAGTGATGGCGGGCTTATCTTTTAAATGTTCTTTGGCAAGATCTTTTGTTAGCCTGTCGCAGCTGATAAAAGCCAGGCAGCAGGTACAGAATAATAATATTTTAGTGCGCTTTTTCATTTATTGAATGGGTGTTGTATTTCCTCCAAAGGCAGAGGCCGTTTTATCCATCGTTAAATAATACAGTAAACCCAGTAAGGCAAATGTGCCTAATACAATAGCCCAAACCCACCATCGGCTTGACTTTTCAGGAGTTTCATTAAAATATTCGGTCATTACCGTATTGGTGGTTTCTTTATCCCCCACTAGTATCTGGTGTTCTGCCTGCGGATGTATCACCCGTTCTGCTTTCACAGGTTGTAAAAATGCAGCCGGTGCCTGGTTCGATTTAAAATTGATATTCCCGGATGAGTCTGTAAAAAAATTCCCTACGCCATCTAATGTTGCAGGTTGGTTACTGATGGCTGCTGCTTTTAAACTATTACAAAATTGTCCTAATGTATCTATCGTATTTAAAACCGTGCTGTTTGTTTTTGAGGCCACATAGTCCAGCAGATTACTGGCATCATTTTCTTTTGCATCAAAAATAATTCGGGGTAGCGGGGCTTTAATTGAAGTATTTAAAAAATCTGATTCTGCCTTACCCGCCACTACTGATAAGGTGCCCAGGCCAGGTAAAGGGCATATTTTATTTTGAAAAAGATATGAAGCGATTAACTGGTGCATAACATTTGGGGGTTGCGCAAAGGTATGACGGAAAACTGAATGTCCAAAGGGGCCCTAAAGGCGATAGTTAAATTTTAAACCGACTTAAAATGCTCAATATGCAATAAAAATTGAGCATTGAGCATTTTCCTGCAGGCTTTAACTACTTTGACCTAGAAAGTTACTCTCACCCCTCCCAGCACATTCAATCCATATACTTCATAATTGTGCCAGCGTTCGTATTTATTGTTGAGGATATTATTCACATCCAGCCAGGCGCTGAACATTTTGTTCACTTTAAATTCCATACCGGCGCTTAAATCGGTGCCACCGTTGAATGATTTGGTGCTGTTGCCTTTGGCAATATAATTACCCCCGCCAAACATATAAAAATCACCTTTAAGCAATACCTGTTTAAATGCCCACCAACGTAGTGAACTGGTTAATTCCATGGGTATGGTGTTCCATGCTTTGCCATTATTATTAAAGCCGGTATAACCGTTTAATGTAAGCCCGGTAGTTAAGGTAAACCTGTCCTGGTTAATGTAACTCAGGTCGCCATGAATACGCAGGTTATTTCCTTTGCCTTCAAACACGGTTTTAAACGCTTTGTTGTCTGTTGCGGTATCATTGATGAATAGAGGAAAGTTAGTATAGCTGATTAAACCTGCTTTGGCACTGAAATTAAAATGTTTACCCATAGTTGCCTTTATGCCACCATAATATTCAATTTCTTTAGTGTTGGTTTGCGATGCAATAGTTTTTAAATAAGGGTTAATGGCGGAAAGATTACGGAAAGTATTTTTAGTGTAGGTACCCACCCAGCCTGCCTGGATCATCACTACTTTTTCTTTCAGTTGTGCTTCTGCATATACATTAGGCAACCACACAAAATTTCCATTGTCCCATGTTGGTGTAATACCTGCATTAATGCTGAACCTTGGTGATGCAAAAGCCAATGCCGGTGCTACCTGGAAAATATTGTTGCTGATCTTTACATTGCTGGTGAGATCTTTTGTAGTATAAGAGGTGATGTCTGCTTTACCCTCTACTTTTATTGACATCGCTTCACCAAATTGCTTTTCTATCGGTGCACTGACAATTAAAGAACTTTCGCTCAACCTGTTTTTATTGGTAAAGATATTTACCTCTACATTGGGATTGTATTTGATACCAAAATCACCCACGGTAGTATTTCGTATTCCTGCTTTAAGTGTTATATCCTGGTACTGGTTGCGGATGCTGTCTTTTTTATAATTGTATAAGGTATGATCATAACCATATAAATAAGTATCATGCTGGCTGATATTCACACTACCATACGCTTCATTTTTTTCCATAAAATAACTTCCTGTGCCTTTAAGGTTCAGCTGAGAATAATCCTGGTATTTTATTTTTCCCCTGGAAGAAATATAATCAGCATATAAATTCAATAAACTTGTTTTACCATCACCAAAGCTAAAACCTGCACTCACATAAGGCGTAGAAAAATTACCAAAGCCAAGTTTCAGGTAATTTCTTAATCCTAAATTCAGGTTGGTATCCTGCTGTAATGCCAAAGGTTTTAATGTAATGGGCTGATAAGAGTAAAATAAATTCTGCGCCGGTACGCTATAGTTCATTTTAGGTTTACTGGTATCGGCATTTAAATGCGATGCCGAAAAATTTATTTTTACCGCATTACGCAATACCGGTTTGTATGCCGAAGTAATATCGATGGTAGTTCCTTTTTTGGTAGTATCTTTTTGGGCAAGACTTACTACAGATGCCAGGCAACAAACAATAAATAATATACCTGCCTTTACAGTGAGTATTGAATCTTGAACATTGAACATTGAATATTTTTTTACTTGCCTTTTCATTCTTATTATTTTAACTTCTTTTAATTTTGTTACACCACACAATTCCAGATTTTTAATTCCCTGTTATCTTACTCCCTGCCTTCTCTTCCTCAGTTGCCTTATCCAGCTTCTGTTGTGCTTCATTTTTCAACTCAGGGATCACTGAATTTTTTGCCACACTTTCGTAAGTAGCTTTGGCATTAAAATAATCTTTCTGTTGCATGAAAATATCACCCAGTAAGATATAAGACCTGGTTACCCAGTAATCGTAGGAACCGGTTTCTTTAATTACCGCCATGGCTGATTTTTCAGCTGCGCTTAAATTATTGGAAGTAAACTGGCAGTTGGCAATTTCGTACCGGGCTTCTGCACCCCAGGCCGCTTTGTTGATAGCCGCACAGGATTTAAAGGAAGCAATAGCAGCAGCACAATCTCCGCCCAGTTGCTGCGATTTACCCAGCACCAGGAAGGCAATTGATTTATCATCTGTGCTGATGCCTTTTTTAGTGAGCAATGTTTTTGCTGTTTCATTGGCTTTGGAATAGTCTTTCAACAGGTACTGGCATCTTACCAAACCTCTTAAGGCTTCCAGGATATTATCCTGGCTGGCCGTACCACTTAATAATGATTCAAAGAATCGTTTGGCCTCAGCATAATTTTTCAGTTCAAAATAATTGATCCTGGCTGCTTCCAAAGTAGCTTTTTCAAAATAACGGTTAAGGCCTTTTGCATTTACATAGTTATAACCCGTAAGTGCATTTTGAAAATCTTTATTCTTATTATAACATTCGCTGCGGAAATAGTTTGCTTCTAAAGCAAAGGAACCATTAGGGTATTGCGACAGATAGTTATTAAATCCTGTTATTGCTGCCCCGCAGTCATTTGCATTGTATTTTAACTCAGCAGAAGTATAGGTTAATGAATCTGCTTCACTTACTGAAATGTTCTTGCCATTCTTACGCATCAGTTCCACGTATTCATTCGGCTTACCATCTTCTACATAAATACTTTTGATATTATCCAGCGCTTCATCTGCTTCGGGTGATTGGGGATATTTCTGAATTAATGTCTGATAGTTGGTGAGTGCATCTTTATTATTATCGATATTATAATAACTCAATCCTAATTTTAAATACGCTGTAGGTTTTAATCCACCGGCATCAGGCATGGTTAAAATATTATTCAGGTAAGGAATAGCATCCCTGAATTTTTCGTCGGCCATATAAGTGTTGGCAATTTCCATGGTAACATCAGGTACCAAACCACTTTGCGGATATAACCTTGTAAGTGTATTAAGCGTTTTAATTTTATCTGCAGCGCTTTTTACACCGGCGATCATTGCTTTTTGAAAATAGGCATAATCACTTTGTGGCAGTGCATTGCTGATCACATTATCATACATACTGTTTGCCTTTGTAAAATCACGGTTCATAAAATAGCTATCAGCACTGCGTACATAAGCATCCTGTTCCATTGCAGGAGAGGTAACGGTTACTGATTTTGTAACCTGCTCAAAATAATTCAACGCCTGTTTGTAATTTTCTTTTTTCATCCAGCTATACCCCAAATCATACCTGGCTGCCTGCGGCGTTGCTTCTCCCTGTGATGGTGCACTGCTTTGTAAATACGCCGTCATGTATTTAATGGCATCATCAAATTTCTGGTTGCGCAATGCTATTTCTCCTTTCCAGAAATTAGCGTACGGTAATATCGGACCGGCATATTGATCGCTTAGTACTTTGGTCAATAATTCATCTGCCCTTATTATCTGCTGATCGTTGATGTATTCCACTGCCTTGCCAAATAATATCCTGGGATATACTTTTTGCATGGCTACCGTTGGCTTGCCCATCGATTCGTACAAGGTTAGTGCATCAGAAAAATTATTGGTGTTCGCCAGCAGTCCTACCAGTAATTCTTTGGCTTCTGTTTCATAATCTGAATTGGGATAATCGTTCAGGAATTTTTTCAATTCATTTAAAGCAATATCCTGGTAACCTAATTCATAAGATAATTTGGCATAGATAAAACGGGATACTTCCTGCTGCTTTGCATTACTGTTGTTGTACGCACAATATTGAAAAGCATTTCTTGCATTGGCTTTCTGCCCGGTTCTTAAATAACAATCTCCCAGCAGGTACATACTGTTTTGTCCCATGGAGTCACGCTGGTTACTTAATTGCTTAAACCCGTTAATAGCTTTTTGTAACTGGTTATCCTGGTAGTAACAGTAACTTACTTCGTAGAGCACTTCTTTATCAACCTTATCGGTATTATTGACATAGTATTCTAAAAGCGGAAGTGCTTTTCCAAATTCTTTTTTCTCAAAATGCAATTGCCCCATCAGCAATTTCATTTCTTTTTCATAATACAAGGTCCCCCCTCTTGCCAATACACTTTCACCATAACGCAATGATTCGTCTTTCTTTCCCTGGAAGTAATAGATCTCAGCAATATAATAAGGCACCACGCCTTTGTATTCTTCCCTTGTTTCTACTAACTTAAAAGACTTTAAAGCTTCGTTATATTGTTTATCGTAGTAGCAAATGAAACCATAATAGTAATTGGCAGGAAAATAATATTTATTGCCGGGCAACTGGTGTATTTCATCAAACAATGGTTTGGCTTCTTCAAACTGCTTTAAATTAAAATAGCAATATGCTCTTTCAAATTTTGCATCGGCAATTTCCTCATTGCTCAGGTTATCTAATCCGGCTCTTTCGTAATATGTTATAGCATTGCTAAAATCTTCTTTTGTAAAATAAAACTTTGCCAGGTGATAGCTCATCAGCTGCCTGCGGGGCTCATTATTCACCACATCAATGTAGCGTTTGGCTTCATCTTCGGCTACAGGTTGCACCAGTTTTAATTCGCAAACGGTATAAAAATAACTGATATCATCGTTGAGATAAGTATGGTTACTGATGCTGTTATCGGGATATTGTTCCTTCAGTTCTTTAAACAGCGGATAAGCCAGTGCGAACTGCTCTTTCACAAACAATTCCTTAGCATCTTTATATTTTTTTTCTGAATCGGTAACCGTATTGGTGGGTTGTGCAACTGCTGTACAATAAAGCCCGGCAGTAAGCAGCAGGGCGAAGAGTTTGTGTTTTATCATGTCGGTAAATTCAGGCTTTTTGCCAATTGTAAAATTAACTATAATGCCAGTTATGCAAACACCGTTCCAAGTTTATTGTGAATAAGTGGATAACTGTTATATGCTAAACGAATGTATTTTTGTTTTGCTGTTAAGGATTTTGTAAAATTGACAATTAAAAAATCGGTAACCTAAAATCTCAAAAAAAGAAAATGAAAAAATTACTCTCTACAAAGTATTCTGCGGGTGCATTCAGCACTGCAATGTTAGCACTCCGTTTGGCTGCCGGAATTTTAATGCTGCTGCATGGGTATGATAAACTGATGCATTTTGCCAGATACCAGAATGAGTTTATGAATTTTATGGGCATTGGTAAAACCCTGAGCCTTGCCCTGGTGGTTTTTGCAGAATTCTTTTGCTCCCTGTTTTTAATTTTAGGATTGTTTACACGCCTTGCCACCATTCCGCTCATCGTTGTTACCTGTGTTATCATTTTTAAGGTAGATAATGGCCATATATCCGGAACCAATGAAAATGTAGTGCTGCTTCTTACCAGCTATATTGTTTTACTGCTGGTGGGCCCGGGCAGGGTAAGTGTGGATAGCATGATAGGTAAATAAAAACAATTCATGAAAAATAGTGATCCCCTTCAGTTAGCCGTACTGATACTTGCATTGCTGGTTGGTTATAATGCCCTGGAAACAGTGCCGTACTTTTTATGGGTTTTATACCGCTGGTTTGAGCAGGGGTTAACGCTGGCGGGTGACTTTTACAATGTTACCCTTAATTTATTATACCTTGTTTTTTATATTACTGTGGCAACAGTTTTAATTAAACGATCAAAAAATATTGCGCAAAAAATTGCGGCAGAAGTATCTTTTTCGTCTGCTATAAAAATTTATTTAAAAAGAGACGATGTATTATATGTTACGTTTGTAGCCATGGGGGCTTATATTTTAACTACACGGCTGCCAAAGCTATTCGTAAAAATTTACGCCTATATCAGAGAAAGGAATGAATCAATAGGTTACGAAGGCCCTAATTTTATTTTGCCCAAAGAAAGTATCCCTGAATACCTGGTCATTATTATCCTTGCCGCTACAATGCTTGTATATGCCAAAACATTAACTGAATTTATTGTAAGACATATCAAAGAGGATACAGCCGTTGATACAATTGGCGATAACCTTGAAGAAACCCAGTAAAATTTATGTTTGTAACCGAAACACAAATACGTATTCACTATGCCCTTACCGACCAGATGAGCATGGTGTATTACGGCCACTATGCACAGTTTTATGAGATTGGGCGTACAGAAGCTATACGCCAGCTGGGCTATACGTATAAAGAGATTGAAGCGCTGGGTATTATTATGCCGGTGGTAGATATACACAGCCGTTTTTTACGGCCTGCAAAATATGATGACCTCATTACCATTAAAACCACATTAAGGGAAATGCCTGCTCATCATAAAATTGTATTTCATGCTGAGATTTATAATGAGCAGGATGAATTACTGAACACCGGCGAGGTAACTTTGTTTTTTATTGATGCCAAAACCATGAAGCGTTGCGAAATGCCGGAGGTACTGAAAGAAAAGCTGAAACATTACTTTTAATTTTCTATTGGCGGGCCATTATTTTTTTATACAAAGAAAAATTTACGCCGATTGCCGTTGCCGTTTGGGTAATTTTTTTAGACCATGGAGTGGCATAAAAACCGATAGGAAATAAACCCAGCCGCACCCCATACCCTCTGGCAATATGGATATCCATATCAAGATAAGGCTCAATGCGCAGCAGGTAATTGTTAATGTCGTTATTATAAGCATCGCTGATGGAACTCAATTGCGTACTGCTGGGCCTGAAATAACTGGTATCTGGGGTAGCAATAGTTGAAGCTGCTACTTTAAAACTATTGATCAGCCGCAGCCCTGCAAAAACAGTTACTCTCTTATTTTCATTTCCTGAAAGACGGTATTCAAACCCCAGTGGTACATTAACATACTGACTGACAGATCTTACTTTTGTCAGGTACGCTGTGTCTTTAAAAGTAGCAAATGGTATAAACAACAGTATAAAATCACCGGCATTAAATTTACTCATCGAAAAATGGCGCTGGCTGAATCCCAGCCCTGCCGATACCCTCAGCCTTTTATTACGCAAAGAAAAAAAACTCTGCAGATCAATATTGAATTCATCGCCAAAACTCAGTTTATTCCTGTTACGGGGCATCACCATCGAATCGCTGGTATGAGAATAGGGATCAATAAATGCACCTGTTATTAATGCGGTACGTTCGTATTTTATTTGTGCTGCGGCAACTATTGAGCTACTGATGAACAAGCTGAATAAGAACATTTTCATAAGCGCAAAGTTTATTTTTATTGCTATACCATTATACCCTGTTATTATCTGCCTTCCAGTTGGTGATGGCCATTTTAATTTGTTTGGAAGACAGATTTTCATCCGCCGCTTTTTTAGCTAATGCCACAAATTCATCATCGCCTGCAAAACGTAGAGCGATGATCTGGCTCATACGCAGCCTGCTGTCAAAAGTTTTTCCGGTGGCAATATAATAACGGAAATTTTCTTCTGCACGAATGGCCCTGTCCTGTGCCTTTAATGCAAATGCCCTTGCAAACCAGAGTGCCAGTACAACAGCCACTGTTAAAGACAGCATGGCCGCAGCATGGAGCCTGCCGCTTCCGTCGCTGATGGTTTTTATAAAATGTATCACACTGCTGACAAGTGGAAATAATGCCGCAGTAAATGCTACAAAATGAAATAAGGGAACATAACGGGAATGATTTTTGAAATTCTGTTCTGACATAATAGTATAGTTTAGGTTGATTGAGTAACAATAAAGCTACTTTAAAATATCCAGTACCTTCCACATTTTTTCCCTCACTGTTCCGGGGTTGCCGTCAAAATTATTGACGATAAAAGAGAAGGTATATGCTTCGCCCAACCTGCTTTTTACATAGCCGGTATAACTTCTTACACCATTGATATAACCGTCTTTCATTTTAATGCCATTTATCTCCGGCAGACCGTAATAAAAAGAAGCAAACCATTTTTGTTTTTGGGCATACTGTAGTACAGTTACCAATGCATTTGTTGTTACCCTGTTGGCAGGTGATAATCCGCTGCCGTCGATAATATTTAAGGCCGATTTTTCAATACCATTTTTACTCCAGAAATCCCTTATGATAGCAATGCCGCTATCGGTGGAACCGGATTTTATTTTTTCATAAGCAATGGTTTTTACAAATGCTTCGCCATATAAATTCACACTCTTTTTTAAAAACCAGTAGTTGATACTATCGAGTGTTGGAGAGGTGATGGTTAAAATAGTGGCAGGGTTTATCGGTATATCTTTTTTTTCTACTTCTATCCCATTGTAAGAACCTGCAAATAAAACTCCGTTAATATTTTTGGCTTTTAATTCGTCCACAAAAGTCAGCGTGAGTTGTTCTGCTGCATTGGGCATTGCACCACTGATAGTAAAATTATTTTCTCCTAAAGGAATAGTACCTCTTATATAACCACTAATTCCGTATGGTGCCAGGTAAATGTAGGCATTATCGCCACTTCCTTTTTTAGCTGTAACAACTTCGCTATATAAACCCACATTTTCCAGGTGAGGGATTATCTTTTCAATAGTTGCTTTGTCGCCCTCTTTTTCACCGGCTTTTAAAATAACATTATACTGGTTCTCCCTCCAGTTTAATGAAGAAGCTCCAGCACCATAATAATTACCGATGTCTTCCCATATCCATCCCCGGGGTGTATTGTTACTTTCCCATTTTCTATCGTAACCAAATACATTGCCTTCAATTGCTTTAATACCTTTTTGCTGTACCGCATCCACCAGGCTATTCAATACATTTTTTTCATTGGTATTTTTCCAGCGCCAGCTACCCAAGGTAGGATCGCCATAACCAACCAGGTAAATATTGCCGGTTAGTTTTTCATTTGTTACCTGGCCGTCAATTGCCAGTTCAGTTTTGTACTGATATTCTTTGCCCAATAATTCAAATGCACTCACACTGGTAATCACTTTCTGGCAACTTGCCGGTGCCAGGCCAATTTGTGCATTCCTTTCAAAAACAACTTTGCCGGTTTTGCTATCCGCTACATACATGCTTAGTATGGCATGTTTAAACTGAGTATCATTTTCAAGGCCTTTAATTGCAGCCGTTAAACGGGCATCAATATTTTGCGCTTGCATGTTTGAACAAATGCAAACCAATAGTGTTACTACCAACCATTTCATGGGCAAATAAATTTATTTGTCAAAACTAAAAGATTTAAATTTGATGTATGGAAAATAAAGTAGAAGAGCCTGTGCTTAAATACAATTACATCTCGGAGGAGGAATACCTGGAGCAAGAAAGAACTGCTACAGAAAAGCATGAATACTACGAGGGTGAAATTTATGCCATGAGTGGCGCATCGGCAAAACACAACCGCATATTTACAAATATTTTTACAGACATTGGTTACAAACTAAAAGGGAAAAACTGTGTACCTTATGGTAGCGATTTGCGGATACATATCCCTAAGAACACTTTATATACTTATCCGGATATCAGTATTATTTGTGGCGAAATGAAACTAACTGACGATAAACTTGATACTGCTACAAATCCCAGTGTAATTATTGAAATACTTTCCAGGTCAACCCGTAACTACGACAGGCTGGAAAAATTTTCATTGTACAGGGATATTGATACTTTGCAAGAATATATTTTAGTGGATTCACAGAGGATACATATTGAAAGATACTCCAGAAGCAACAATAATGCCTGGCAACTTATAGATAACAATTCCCGGGAAGACACATTACAAATCTCCACTGTAAATATTGCTATTCCTCTTAAAGACATCTACCAGGATCTCAATTTTTAAAATCATTACTTTTTAAACATGATCAAATCAACCATCATCACCATTGGCGATGAACTTTTAATAGGCCAGGTTATAGATACCAACAGCGCCTGGATGGCACAGGAATTAAACAAAGCCGGCATACCTGTTGTAAGGCGTTTGGCAGTAGGCGATGTGTGGGATGAAATATGGAGTGCCCTTGATGAAGAAAGCAAACATGCTGACATCATTTTGATCACCGGTGGCCTTGGCCCTACAGCTGATGATATTACCAAACCATTGTTGTGTAAATATTTTGGCGGCCAATTAATTATTGATGAAGGTGCCAAACAAAATGTCATCGATATTTTTACCCGGCTTAACAGGCCCATGATAGAAAGAAATTTATTACAGGCCGAAGTACCGGATGTGTGTACAGTTATTCAAAATAAAAGAGGCACCGCACCAGGAATGCTATTTAACAAAGAAGGAAAAATATTTGTGAGCATGCCCGGCGTACCCAACGAAATGAAAGGCATGATGGAAGATGATGTGATTCCGCATCTGATCAAACAATTTGAATTACCGGTTATTATTCACCGTACTTTATTAACGGCCGGTGTGGGTGAAAGTTTTTTAGCTGACCTCATCCAGGATTTTGAAACCGCATTGCCTGCATCCATCAAATTAGCTTACCTGCCCAATTACGGCATGGTACGTTTGCGCTTGTCAACCTCAGGTTTTGATAAAGCCGCAACAGAAAAAGAAATTGATGCACAATTTGATCAGCTGCAATTACTGGTGGCACCATATCTAGTTACCAATATTGACGAGCCGATGGAAAAAGTAGTCGGCAAATTACTCCTGCAAAAAAATCAGACCATGTGTACTGCCGAAAGCTGTACCGGCGGCTATATTGCTCACCTGGTTACTTCCATCCCCGGTTCATCAGCATTTTATGATGGCAGCGTGGTGAGTTATTCGTATGGTGCCAAGGAAGACCTGCTTCATGTAAATCATCAAACCTTATTGGCCAAGGGTGCGGTGAGTGAAGAAGTGGTGACAGAAATGGCTAAAGGTGCTTTGCAGAATATTAAATCCAATTACGTGATAGCAGTGAGCGGCATTATGGGCCCCGGCGGCGGCCTGCCCGAAAAACCGGTAGGCACTGCCTGGGTTGCTATCGGCAACGCCGAAAAGATCATCACACAAAAACTCTTTTTCCGTTTCGACAGGGCAAGGAATATACAATTAACAGCAGTTACCGCATTGAACCTGTTGCGCAAATTTATTCTGGAGAACGGCTAAAGCCATTTTTTCTTTTGCCACGGATACTTCTACAAGCTTAGTACACGGATTTACACGGATTTTTTAATTCACTAGGTGAATTGTTTGTTGCCACTAATGGCACCAATCAACACTAATATGGCCTGTTTTATTTCCGTGTAAATCTGCGCAACCTGGGGCCAATTATCCCTGGATTTTATTCGTGTTCATTCGTGCCATTAGTGGCTAATTCCCTTGTATTTCATCCGTGAAAATCCGTGTAATCAGTGGCCAATTTCCTTTGCACTTTATCCGTGAAAATCCATGTAATCCGTGGCTGATTTACCCTGCACTTCATCCGTGAAAATCCGTGTAATCCGTGGCTGATTTCCCCTGCACTTCAACCGTAAAAATCTGTGTAATCCGTGGCCAATTCTCTCTGCGTTTTATCCTTGTAAATTTGTGTCATTCGTGGCAAACCATTTTTGCTTACTTTTGCCCTTGCCAGAACAACGATTGTTAACACTTAAACCATTTTATGAGTGTAGTAGATTTAATTATGCCAAAGCTTGGCGAAAGCATTATGGAAGCCACCATTTTAAAATGGCACAAAAAACCCGGTGACACGGTAAAGCAGGACGAAACTGTTTTAGACATTGCCACCGACAAAGTGGATAGTGAAGTACCCTCTACAGCTGAAGGTGTAATTGAAACCATTTTATTTAATGAAAATGATGTGGTACCCATTGGTACTGTAATTGCCACCATACGTGTGGGCGCCAATGCTGCGGTTTCCAATAATCAGCCGGCAGCACCGGTTAACCAGCCACAATATGAAGAAGCTAAACTGGTGGAAGAAATTCCCTTTGTGCCTGCCAACACCATGCCTACAACAGGCAACGAGCAAGGCAGCGATAACAAAATAAAATTCTACTCTCCTTTAGTATTGAATATTGCACAGCAGGAAGGTATCAGCATGACGGAGCTGGAAAATATCCCCGGTACAGGCCAGGAAGGCAGGGTGAGCAAGAAAGATATTTTAGCGTATGTGGCAGATAAAGGAGCCGCAAGCGGAAAGCTAAAAGCGGAAAGCCCGAAAGCACAGGAAGTAACTGTTATTGCGGCGCAACAACCAACAACTAACCAACAACGGCCAACTACCAACGAGCAACCAGCATTTCAGGCACCTACTGTGTATAGCGGCAATGTAGAGATCATTGAAATGGACCGCATGCGCAAGCTCATCAGCAAACACATGACGGACAGCAAGCATACCAGCGCTCATGTAACCAGCTTTGCAGAATGTGATGTTACCGGTTTGGTGATGTGGAGAGAAAAAGTGAAAAAGGATTTTGAAAAAAGAGAAGGCGAAAAAATTACTTTCACCCCATTGTTTATAGAAGCCATTGTAAAGTGTATTAAAAAATACCCCATGCTCAGCAGCAGTGTGGATGGCGATAAGATCATCATTAAAAAAGACCTTAACATTGGTATGGCTACTGCCCTGCCCAGCGGCAACCTGATTGTACCGGTAATTAAAAATGCCGACCAGTTAAATTTAACCGGCCTTACCAAACAAGTAAATGGCCTTGCCAATGCTGCCCGTAATAACAAATTAAAACCTGATGATACCACTGGTGGCACTTTCACTTTAACCAATGTGGGTACATTCGGCAGCATCATGGGTACACCCATCATTAACCAACCGCAGGTAGCTATTATGGCGGTAGGTGCCATTAAAAAACGCCCCATGGTTATTGAAACACCGCAAGGCGACAGTATTGCTATCCGCCACATGATGTACATCTCTCTTAGTTACGATCATAGAATAATTGACGGTGCCTTGGGAAGTACTTTCTTAAATGCGGTGAGTAAAGAGCTGGAGAATTTTGATGTGCATCGCAGCATATAGAGGATTGCAGACCTGCCGGCAGGCAGGTTTATAATTTTTTGTGCAAAATATTGATTGGAAATTATAGCGGGTTGCTGCGATGATTTCCAATTTTTTTATCTATTTTACTGCAATAAAAAATTGTATTGTGTTTGAAAAGATTTGTTCCCTTTTGATTTAGCTATCAAATAGTTATTGAACAAGTATTGCGCAAATACAAGAGTTGGTGGCAATAATTTCAGCACTCTAAAACTTTAAACGGGATGAATATAGCAATCATAATTGGAGTAAGTAACTATGTTGACAGCAGGAATAATTTGCCTGGTTGTAAAAACGATGCGGAAGCAATAAATTTGATAATTAAGAAAACTGAAAAGTTTGAAAACATTCTGTTTATAAATGATAATCAACAGAGTGCTAAGATTAAGGAACAACTAACAAACTTCATTTCAGAGAATAAAGGGAAAAGTATTGAAGAATTATTTTTCTATTATACTGGACACGGTGAATTTCAGAACGATGAGTTTTATTATATACTTTCTGACTTCGACCCAAAAAAAAGAAATCAAACTTCACTTCAAAATGGAGAAATTGATGAGTTATTTAGAACATTAAACCCAGAATTAGTCATTAAAATTATTGACGCCTGTCAATCTGGGACTACATACATAAAAGAAAGTAATGTTTTGAGTAAATATTTTACTGATACAAAAAAAGGTTTCAGGAAATGTTATTTTCTAAATTCTTCATTAAATAATCAGTCTTCGTATCAAGATAAAAATATAAGCTTTTTTACTGCTAGCTTTATTAAGTCACTAAAAGAGCATAGCACAAATGAAATTCGATATAAAGATATCATCGATGTTATCTCTGATGAATTCTCAAGTAACAACGACCAGACGCCATTCTTTGTTATTCAAGCAGATTTAACTGAGAAGTTTTGTACATTCTCAAAAGACTTAAAAGAATATCTTTTAACTTTTAATGCGAAAGAATTACCGGATACAACACCGAAAGAAAAGCCACTTACACTAGCTGAAATAGTAAAGTCAAAGGCTAAAGAATATATAGACAAAGAAGGGGCTTTAAAATCAATTGAAATAATTAAAAAAGAAATAGAGCAATTAAAACTCAATGGGGATATTTCTGAATTATTTAAAGTTGATATTGAATTCTTAGAAGAAAACAAAACAATACCTAAACTTAAAGTTATCGGAACTTGGTTGACAAAAAACGAAAACGATTTCTTTGCAAAACTTGTTTATGAAGATGCAATAGACTATGATACCGGCGAGCAATATACAACTATGACTGGTTTCGATTTAAAGTTTGAAACACCGTTTAAAGGAATAAAATTGGAGATTAACAGTCTTTTCCCGAATATAGTAAGCTACCAAGCAAATATTGTTTTTCTAATATCAAGAATTCATTTACGTTTTTTCTATTTTATTACAAATTACGTTGAGGAAAGTTTTGACAGTAAATCTTTAAATGTAAAGGATATAAAGTGGTTTACAAATGAGGTAAAGATTTCTGACCAAGCCGCAATTAAAGAAGCAGTACTTACTTTAACTGCTACAATTGAAGATAGAATAAGAAAAGATATCGAAAACAAGTTTAAGCCGGCAGAACCACCGGCTGACGATTTGCCATTTTAGAATTTTACTGCCACCAACAAAAGGTTTGCCGCAAGGCTGGCGGACGGAAAAACAATCGGCAGTTGTACTACTACCAACTAATATCGGGCTTGACCGAATTCTATTTGGCTTTTAGTTGTTAACTTCAACTTCAGTTTTTCACTCGGCTTCATCTGCCGGGCTGACACAGCAACAATTCCAGCCCTGCGGCAAGCCTCAAACGTTGGCTGTAATTGAAATATGACACTTCAAAAATTTATAATGAAACTTAATTGGCGACAAGTTTTAATTCACTTTATTGCTGCTTGGTTTTTTATGTATTCATTTCATACTCTTGCCGTTTTACACAACACGAATTTAATTGACATTTTAAGACATTCAGATAAAGGAGATTTAACCAACGCTCTAAGCAAAAATCAAGTCTCATCAATAGAAGTGAGTTATTTTGTTGTATGGACAAGTATCGGTAACACGCTTGGTTTTTTAGTAGCGTTCATCATCTCGTTGATAATTTCAATTAAACGAAAATGGTTTTGGTTTAATTCTATTATTGTCTTTGTTTTGGTATGCATCCTGTCTCGCTTTGAGCTACTTGGCTGGGATTTTTTAAAAAATATATTTCTGACGCCGGGTGAAATTTTCGGAAACATTACATTAGAGTACTTGACGAATGGGATAATTCTTTTGACCCTTGGCTTATTAACCTTTTTCTTAAGCAAGACAACTAAGTTTATTGCCTTAGGAAATACGTCTCCAGTCTAAAGCCACTACAGCCAACAAAAAGTTTTGATGCAAATGTGGCGGGACAAACAAACATCAAATAATTGCTGTCTCGTCCTGAAATAGATTGACTACAAAATCACCCAAAATGAACCTCCCACACAACTGGCAACAAAAAACACTGGAAACCTTAGAAAACAAGAACTGGGGTGAACCAAACGAAGCGCCCACCGGCCTGGTAAAAAGATGTTTACAATTGAGAAGAAAAATTGTAGATACATTTACCATTGAAGACCTGCGTTGCATGATCGGGCAAGAAATTGGATTGCCTTATTTAATACCGCTTGCTATAGAACACTTAAAAGAAAACCTGTTTGCAGAAGGTGACCTGTATGAAGGTGATCTTTTACAAATGGTTTTAAAAGTTGATACTACTTTCTGGAATAGCAATGAAGTATACTGGACGCAAGTGAATGCATTGATACTCCCAAAACTACAAGAGATAGCAGAAGAAAGATTTGATACTGTAAAATTTTACAATTGCAAATATGCCAGGTAATAAACTAAACAGCATAGTATTTTTATTATCCTCTTTATTGGTGCTTACCACCGGCTGCCTCAACCTTACCAATTCCAACAACTCACCCGGGGAATATACTGAGCTATCAAAAGTATTCTGTCCTGATAGTTCAAAATATTTATTGACCTACCGCTATGAGCAAGGCGCATGGGATGGCGGCAGAGTTTCGCTTACTGCAGTGCTAAAAAAAACAGATTCGTTAAAGGCTGCTCATTATTCATTAACGAGTTTAGATTTTGACAAGATCTATTGGAAAGGGAACGATACGGTTATAGTGGAAGAAAAATATTCCGACTTTATCAGCGAAGGAAAATCAAACCTGAAAGACACTTTAGTTAATGGCGTTGCCATTAAAATCATTCAACGGGCCCCGCTTGATACTTCATACCAGAGAAAAATTATTTACAGGGAAACTTCTCCTGATAATAAATCTGACCTGGTGGTGTATCGCTACGTAAAACCGTCTGAAGGTTACCGCTATAACCTGTTGAATATTTCAGTGATCAATAAAGGCGATAGTATTCCCAAGTATGGCAATGTATATATTTCCAAATACGATTTTGATTGCTTCAATGATATTCACTGGGATAGCACCAATGCGTTAGAAATAAAAGTTTCCAGTAGTTGTTATTACGCTTTTACTGATTACCTGGTGAAGCATAGACCGGCAATAAAATTTACAGTAGAAAGTGATGATGAGGTAAAGGGAAATATAAACCAGGTACAATAATGAAAAAGTATTTCATCATACCAGCATTAACCATTATTGTTTTCATAGCTTCTACATTGGCTACTGCTAAAATAGAAACCCCAGTTGATGGCAACGACACTTATGGTTTTCCATTAACGTTTCACGAAAAATTCAGTGGTATGTGTGATCCCTGCCCTCCCAACCCATCGGCGACAAACTATTGGTACCTGGGCATTGATATTGCTTTTTGTTTTTTAACAGTGCTGGTTATATGGCTGCCGGGCAACTATGTAATAAGCAGATGGAGGTCAGGAAAAAAGAATACCTGAGGTTTTCAGTTATAATAAAAGTATATGCTTTTGCTACTCAGGTAAATATTTTATGCAATAAGATTCAACTTACTCCAGCGAAATCTTCTTCCCCGTTCTTGCGGCTTCATAAATAGCCTGTAATACTTTCATGTCTTTAAAACCTTCTTCGCCGTTAATGTGTTCAGGCAATTGCTTATTGTCTAATATTATTTTTGCAATGCCGTCGCATTGTGCAGCCTGCTGGTTGATCTGCGGAAAATTCAATTCACCCTTGCTTGTCTTGCCTTTAAAAGGTCCGTAACTGATACCGGGACTTAATTCAAAAGTGCCTTCATCTGCTGATGCAAAAAACCTGTCGATACCACAATTATAAGTGCTGGTGCAATTACTGAAAGCACCGCCCGGAAATTCCAGTTGCCATGCAATAGAGGCTTCCACTTCGGCAAATAATTTTTTATCGGTGATGGGGCCAAATTGTGCAGTTACCGAAATGGGTTCTTCGCCTGTTACATAACGGCTGCTCTGCACACAATAGATACCAACATTCATTAAAGGACCGCCGCCCGCCAATGCTTTGTTCAAACGCCATTCCGTTGGGTCGCCTGTTTTGTAACCGAGTGAGGCTTCAATCAAACGCACCTGCCCGAAAACTTTTTCCTGTCCCAATCTTTTCATCTCTAAATTATAGGGTTCGTAATGCAAACGATACCCCACTGCTAATTGAACCCCTGCGGTTTTACAGGCATCAATCATTTCCCTGCAATCGGCAGATGTAATGGCCATGGGCTTTTCTACAATTACATGCTTGCCTGCTTTTGCTGCACGGATGGTATATTCTTTATGCATGGCATTGGGCAATACCACATAAACTAAATCAATGTCTTTATTATTTTTTATGTTATCAAAATCCTGGTAGTTGTAAATATTTTTATCCGGGATATTATATTTCGTTTTCCATTCTGTGGCTTTAGCCGGCGTACCGGTTATTATGCCGGCCACTTTACAATATTGAGAAACTGCTATGCCTTCGGCAAGGTAATTGCCGTAACGCCCTAAACCACAAATAGCAATGTTTAATTTTTTACCGGCATAATTTGCAGGCGGCTTTATAAAAGACGGCAATGATGCTGCTACGGCAACACCACCTGCACCCATACTTAGATTTTGTAAAAAAGAACGGCGGGATAAATTTTTCATCTTGTATATTTTAAAAATAAGCTGCAACACGAGCCCATTGCAATCAGCACAAATGTATACAAGATATTAAATACCGTGTAGTGATTTTTATGAATGGCAGAAACACAAAGTAAGGCCCCGGGATCAACCCGATTTTGTCAATGCCGACTCTGTTCCTGTTTTTGTAACATTCAGATGCCAGGGAATTTTTTTAGCATTGAATTTTTCCAACCGGCGCAGCATCCGTAAGTGGAAATGTATTGACTGATTATTTTTCCGGCCATTTATAGGCTTTAAGCCAATCATAAAATTCGTCTGTTTTACCAGTGTTGGCAGTGAGCCAGATTTTATTGCGTTCTTCTCCTGTATGGGCAAACACCAGGCGGCTGACGATCATGGTGTATTTATTTTCCTTCATGCTTTTAAAGAAAGGTACATAACGTTCGCTGAAGAATCCTTTTTCCTTATCATTTAAACTTCCGATCAGTAATTGTAATCTCAGGTCGAATTTTTCAATTTCAGTTTTGCTGGTAGAGTTGAGCACAGAATCTTTATCCAATGCTGCAGACATATTAAAGATCATTTCCTGCATGCTGAAATTATCCGGTTTCTTTTTAGATTTTTTTGTATCCAGCATTCCTGCATCCATGGTGATGGTGATACTGTTCTCCCCTGTTTTTTTTACGCTGCCAAACATCAGTTCTTTTAAAGTGGCAAAACTGGTAGCTGCCCTGTCTGTTTCAGGTTCTACTATCAATTGCATGATACAGGCCATCATGGCCGGAATATGATTGGTTGATTTTAATAATTCTCCCACACGGTAATAACTGGATGCATGAAATGGATTTGATATCAATGCCTCCTGGTAACTTTCATAGGCTTTATCAGCATCGTTCATAATGCTGTATGTAATGCCCTTATTAAAATTCAACAGGAAATAGCCGGGAAATTTTTTCAAGCCTTCGTTATAAATTTTAATAGCATCTGCAGATTTGCCCTGGTCGTCCAATGAACTGCCATACTGCACATACACTGCTTTTAATAAGGGGTTATCAGGAAATTGTTTGATCATCTGTTTGGAAAGTTCAATGCATTCATCATACTTTTTCATGGAGTAAAGTGAAAAAGATTTTTCATAATACGCATCAATATAAGCAGGGTCTTCGGCAATAGCGGCGTCATATTTTTTTATGGCATTGTCGTACTCACCTTTATCGTGCAATGCAATACCTTCGTTTACCAGGGCTTTCGCTTTTTCAGATTGGGCAAAACTAAACAGGCAAAAAAGACAGAAGACTGCTACCAGGATATTTTTTTTCATAAATCAGTTTATTGATGAAGATGCGAATGATATTCAATTTACACAATAAAAGTTAATATGATTTATGACCAGGTATTTATTTTAAATTCCCCGACAGTTTTTCTGCAACCAACACAACCAGTATCCCCGCTATATATGCGGCTATATCGCCCCATTCAAATGAAGTACCAATAATAACCCTCGCCAGTTTTGACTGTTGCAGGCCAAGTACCTCCACAATTTTTAGGTACTGCAGGGTTTCTATAGCAAAGGCAAACAACAGCACTGCAATGGCGGTTTTTAACACCGGGGTATTTATAAAAGCCTTTACTGCGCAATAGATAAGAATGACCACCAGCAGATCCCCGATATAGGGCCTTACAATGGTATCATGAACATATAATGCAATCATGATCTCTGTAATAAATAATGCGACAGCCAAAAGAAAATACCTGTAACTGAAGCGGAGGGTACTGTTCATAAGTTATTCAGGGTATACTATGATCAACGCATTTTTTCCATTTCACCATTATCCTGTTCCCCACTGGCAATAGTGCTTCTGTAGGTCATTTTGGTTTTATCAATACTTAGCACTTCCACCAATAATGAATCCCCTACTTTTATTGATGCCGGACGAGCACTGGTGGTGCCCATATAAACCAAACGGTAACTGCATTTATCTATCCAATGTATCTTAAATTCATAAAAATGTTTACCGCTATCCACATACTCCCTTTGCTTTTGCAATGTTCTTACCACGAATAAATTCTTTGAATCGATATCTTTATACTTCCATTTACCGGTAAATAGTTTTTTGCAGTCGGTATCATCCGGGTATGCAAATGCCATGCACAATAAAAAAAGCAGGCTGTATTTTAAAAATTTCATACTAAGTTTATGCTTTACAATAAATATTTTGTTGCGGCCTGCTCTTATTCTTTTCTTCTCCTGAACTGAATGTAAATATCCACACAGCGTTGTTGTACATGCGCCTGCGGAAAATGCAGGTCGTAGGCATCTGCAGACGATCCAATCCACGCCACATACACACGGCTGGTGTCGAATACCGCATGGGCGGCTAAATAACCATACACTGCACCGGCCCTTTCAGATGAAAGTTCATCATTGTCATCTTCCCTTCCCCTGGTATCTGCAAAACCAAAAACTTTTAAGAACCCCATTGAATCGGAACTGAGTTGCTTTGCCACTGCATCAAGCACAGGTAAATATTTTTTTTCAATAGTACAACTACCGGGTTTAAAATAAATAGTTGTTACAAGATCACTTTGTGCAAATAAAAAAGATGCTCCTGCAAAAAATGCTATTGTAAAGACTATCCTTAGAGACACATGACTCTTCATGGTGTACAATCAATTTCTTTTTTCGTAGCCCGGTTGTTTGGGGGCACTGTAGCTTTTGTTTTTTAAAGCTGCTTTTATTTCGATGATTGCACGTTCCAGTTGCGGATCGGTTCCCCTGCTCATCAGACCCAGGTCTTCATCCACTGCAATATCAGGGTCAACTCCGTGTCCTTCTTTAAACCAGCTGCCATCAGGATTATACATGCGGAATGTGGGCGCAGTAATATTTCCTCCATCAATTAATAAAGGCATACCACTGATACCGATCAGTCCTCCCCATGTTCTTGCACCAATCAACGGGCCTAAACCTTTCTTCCTGAAATAATCAGGGAAAGCATCGCCGCCGGAACCACTCCAGCCATTAATGAGCATCACTTTAGGGCCAAAGTGTGCATAAGGCGGCCATGGCCAGGCTTCACCATCACGGGTAGCCCAGTAAGCCAATGGTGTACGGTTGAGCATTTCAATAAACCGGTCAGGAATTTGTCCGCCACTGTTAAAACGTTCATCAATCACCAATGCTTTTTTATCCCATTGTGCATTAAACTGGCGTGTAAGCTCTTCCTGTCCGTCAGTGCCGGTACTGGGTACATAAATATAACCGGCTTCACCGTTGGTAGCTTCGTCTACCCGTTTACGGTTGCCTTCGACCCAGGCAAGGTAGCGCAGGTTGTATTCATTATCCATGGTTTGCACCACTGCAGTTTTTGCTCCGGAAAAAGAAGGGCTGCTGTTATACGTTAACTCCACTGTTTTCTTTGCCAGTCCCTGGAAGTACGCATAAGGCTCCTGCCCTGTTGTAATGGGTACACCATTTACGGCCAGAATGTAGCTGCCTTCTTTTATATCAATACCCGGCTGATCCAATGACGAACGCGTTGCGGCATCCCATGCAGCTCCACGAATAATGGTTTTAATTTTATAGAAATTTCCTGCCGCTTCCCAGTCTGCACCAAGGTAGCCTACATTTTTATTGCTGGTTCTTTCCACATCACCGCCGCCATGATAAGTATGTGAAGCATTCAGTTCGCCTATCATTTCACCAATAATAAAATCAACTTCTTCCCGTGTAATGGCTCCCTCTATCATTTTCAGGTAGCGTTCTTTTACGGTGTTCCAGTTTACACCATGCATATTGGGGTCATAAAAATAGTCACGTTCCATACGCCATGCGTCGGTAAACAGTTCTTTCCATTCTTCCACCGGGTCCACCATCATTTCCATTTCATTCAGGCGTAATGTTTTGTCAAACTTCTGGCCTTCATCAGTTTTTATTACGGCAAATGCATTGCCACGTGCTGCCAGAATTTTATCGGTATTAGCGCAAAGTATATAGTTGTCCACATTGTCTGCTATATTTTTTTCTTCCCTGCTCTCAATGCTAAAAAATTTAAGTGCCGGTTTGGCATCATCACCACTACCCATATTAGGATATTTCTGGTATACTATTTTTCCTTTTACAGCAGCCAGGTTGCCATAGTTACCTGCAGCCAGCGGTAACAGTACCATTCTTTTTTCAATGCCATCAAAGTCAATACCAACCATATTGGCAGCTGGCTTTTTGGCTGTGGTATCTTTCTTTTTTTCTGCAGGCATCTCATCTGCTCTAAAAGCAACGGTATCATTTTTGGGATATAAAAGTGAGGCGGTGCTTTTCTTTAAAGTAATACATGCGATCTGCGTGGAGTTGCCATAGATAAATGAATTATCAATATCGCTGTAATAAGGCGAGTAAGATTGATTAGTGGTAAGGTATAAATATTTGCCTTCAGTATCAAACACCGGGTTGCCGCAATTGTAAAATCCATCAGTAACCTGTTGCGTCTTTTTATTCTCTGCATCATAAATGAACACTGCATTATGATAATTATTCAGGTCACGGGTATAAGTAAACCAACGACCATCCGGCGACCAGCTTCCGGAAAAATTTTCGCAGCCGCCATGCATAAAACGTAATGCCTGGTCAATTTCTGTTGTACTGCCTGTTGCAATATCATAGGCCTTGATTTTCATGGCCTGGTCAATAAAAATTAATTTTTTACCGTTGGGCGACCATGATAAATTATACCCGAAACCCACACCATAGCTGGTAACTTTTTTAGGCACTTCGTCTTTGCCTGGCTGTGATAACCACAATTCATTTTCGCCTGACTGGTCACTCCAGTATGCAATAGTTTTTCCATCGGGCGACCAGGAAGGATAACGTTCATTGGCATTTGTAGAATGAGTGAGATTTTTTACGAACCCGTTTTCTGCAGGTACAGAAAAAATATCCCCTCTTGCTTCTACCAATACCCTGTTGCCATCAGGACTAATATTTACATGCTGCACATAGTTTGCGGCAGTAACTGATCTGGGTTTTAATGCTGCTTTATCAGTTACCACATTTACTGTAACGGCTTTTGATTGTTGTGTGGCAAAAGAAAAAAGGTATAATTTTCCACCTTGTTCAAATACAATT
The DNA here is from genome assembly GCF_054783275.1 of Ferruginibacter profundus. Taxonomy (NCBI): domain Bacteria; kingdom Pseudomonadati; phylum Bacteroidota; class Chitinophagia; order Chitinophagales; family Chitinophagaceae; genus Ferruginibacter; species Ferruginibacter profundus. The sequence goes on from NZ_BAAGQW010000001.1 coordinate 1,720,454, forward strand.
TCATCCGGCCCTGCTGAGGGAAAATGAATATCATAATCTTTAAAATTGGTGAGTTGTTCATATTTTTTGCCCGTTACGGAATACCGCCACAAATTCATTCTTAATTCTGCACCACGGTCTGATAAAAAATAAATATAATCATCGTGCCACATGGGAAATTCATTTCCTGCTGCTTCGTTAGCAGAAATATTCTGCGAGGTGTTATTGTCAAAATTAAACACATGAATACCAGCCTTCCATCCGCCGCGGTATCTTTTCCAGTTGCGGAATGCCTGGGATATAAAAGTTACGGCCATTTGTTTACCATCAGGAGAATAAGTACCAAACTCTGCATAAGCAAAAGGCAATTTTTCCACGGGGCCACCGGTTGCAGCAATAGTAAAAAACTGGTTGAACCTGTTCCTGCCACTTTCACGCCCCGATGCAAATAAAACACGTTTACCATCCGGTGTCCAGTCTACCACACGATCAGGAAAACCATGTGAGGTTAAGCGTACAGGCACGCCACCATTAACAGGAATAACATAGGCATCTGTATTGCCGTCGTAATTGCCACTGAATGCAATTAGTTTTCCATCTGGGGAGAATTTGGGAAAGCTTTCCACCCCGGGTGGCGAACTTAATTTTTCTGCTGTACCACCCGTTTTGGGCATTATCCAGATATCATTGCCATATGAAAAAACGATCTGTGTTTTTGAAACATCAGGATAGCGAAACAAACCGGCATCAATTTGTGCTGTTAACTTCAATACACTAAAAACAGCAATAAAAAGGAAGAGCATTAATTTCTTCATGGCAATTATAAGTTTAGTAGTTAAATGTGTGAGAGATATTGATAAGGAACAGTAAGATAAAATAAAAAAAGTAATAATTACAACTAATCAGCAGGATTTATTATTGTTAAAAATTGCCTGCGGCATACACTGATGATACAACAAAATGGCTGAATTTTAACATTCGGCTAAAGCCAAAACCGAAGAAAAAATAATTATCTTTAAATCAATTCCAAAACTTTACCAGGTATGAAACAGATCATTATGGTGCTGCTTAGTATAATTACCCTTTCTTCTTTTGCGCAAACCAAAGTGATTGCTTTTAAAAGTCACAGCGGCAATATGAAGCATTTCAATATTACTTTGGAGCATAGTTTATTTAGTAATGAAGAATCAAATTTCGGCATCCCGTCAAGCATAAAAACGTACCGGCTGGATAGCGTGACCTACGTTTCCGAAACAGTTGCTGTAATTGTGTACAGGTTTTATAACCGCCAGTTTAATCAACCTAAAGATTCGGCAAAGTTTATCAGAAGCTATACAGATTCACTTTTTAATCATCCTTTATTTTCAAAAAAACATTCGCTGGACAGTATTAAGGCGGTTTTAAAAAAGTCTGGCCGTTACGATTACCTCATTAACAATGCTGTATTCATTGGGTACGACAATAAGAAAAAAATGATCCGGGAAAAAACAATGGCTGCTCCTGTTGATAACAGCCATAAAAAACCAAAAGAAAATACTATCATCCCTGTGGTTACAAATAATAACGACAACTCCCCTTTTGATAGGCAAATGGCAAAAGCACTTGCCGGCATTTTTTTACTGGCACTACTCGGCGGCTGGCTCTCCTGGAAATACGCCGGTTACCGTAATAAAAAGAGTGATGCAATTGCTGACCAATTAGCTGTTGCATGAAGGGCAGTATAATCAAAAGCATAGCTGCTTTTTTTGCATTGCTCGGCGTGCTCTTCATTCCCTTTCCTTTTAATATCACCACACTGCAACTGCAGGTTACCGATTTTATTTTCGGCAGGCTGATCGATTTTGTTGCTACAATATTTTTCAGCAAAACACTTCGCCATACAAAAGTGTATTCAGACAGTACTTCGATGTACCTGTTGCTGTTGCTACTTCTTGTGGCTGCTGTTATTATTGCACTGGTATTGAACAGTAAAAAAAAATGGCCATTATACAAAGAAAAAACACTCCGCATTTTTTACCAGTTCTTTATTTATTACCTGGCATTGCAGTTATTGAAATATGGTGCTGATAAAATTTTTAAAAATCAATTCTATACTCCCGAGCCCAATACTTTATTTACACCCATGGGCCAATTGGAAAAAGATATTTTGTACTGGAGTACTATGGGTACTTCCTATTCTTATTCTGTTTTTCTTGGATCACTGGAGATACTGGCCGCAGTTTTTATTTTAATGAAACGGACAAGGTTAATGGGGTTATTACTATCGTTGGGAATACTTGTAAATGTGGTAGCAGTAAATTTCAGTTTTGATATTTCTGTTAAGCTCTTTGCCTTATTTTTATTGTTCCTGAATATATACCTGTTGCATCCTTTTGGTAGCAGGTTGTATCAATTATTGTTGCAGAAAAATAATACAGTGCTGCCTGCAACCCGGCAAATATCATTATTCAAAAAAACATTTCTTATTTCATTTTTACACTGGCTGGCTGCCGGCCTTATTGCGCTGGAAGTTTTTTATCCTTTTTTGGTATCTGGTAATTTTAACGGAGATAAAATGCCCAGGCCTTACCTGCATGGTGCCTATGAAGTAACCGGCGTAATTGACGGAGAAGATACAATTACGTTGTCTGCGTCGCCTGTAAAACGTTTTTTTATTCACCGGGATAGTTATATTATTTTTCAAAACCAGCAGGATGTGATGCAGGATTACAAACTGGGTTACGATAAAACCGATACCACATTTACGATTACCGATTACCAGTTTAAAGAAACTATACTCTCCTACAACTATAATGCGTCAGACGGTATTTTAACCCTGCAGTATTTCAGTAATGGCAAAGCCCTGCAATTAATTGGCAAAGCTATTGACTGGAGAAAATTGCCGGCCTTAAAAAAAGACTTTCACTGGACGATGGATGGAATGCAGTAAAGTATGGATGCTTACGTTATGCATAGTATCTTTGCTATCGTAAACTGTTATTTGCAGCAATGGATTACATCAAAGAATATAAAAGTTTTATCAGCAGCCATTACCTCAGTGATGGAGTTCGCATTACTGCCGGTATTGTTTTGCCTGCTATTGTTCTCAATCATTTTAATTTATTAGCTGTTGGCGTGGTAGTATCCTTAGGCGCCATGAGTGTGAGCATTACAGATACACCAGGGCCTATACATCACCGTAAAAACGGCATGCTGGCCTGCATTGTCATCAACACTCTGATGGCACTGCTCACAGGTTTAGTGGCACCTTATCATTTATTACTTGGTGTACTGATAGTAGTAGCTTGTTTTTCTTTTTCGATGATTGCGGTGTATGGTGCCAGGGCTAATTCCATTGGTGTATCAGCCTTGCTGATGATAGTGCTGAATATCAGCGACCACCTTACAGGATGGAACCTGGTGATCAATGCAGGCTATATACTGGCCGGTGCGGTATGGTATACATTGCTGAGTTTATTGCTGTATAGTTTCAGGCCTTATAAACTGGCGCAGCAGGCACTGGGGGATTGTATTATGGCCACTGCCGATTACCTGCGTGTAAGAGCTGCCTTTTACGAAAAGGAAGTTGATTATGAAAAAACCTACCAGCAAATGATGGAGCAACAGATTGTGTTGCATACCGAACAAAACCTGGTAAGAGAATTATTGTTTAAAAGCCGGGATGTAATTAAAGAATCTACCACCACCGGCAGAACATTGCTGATGATGTTTACCGACATTGTTGACCTGTTTGAAAGAACGATGACTTCTTATCATGATTATAAAGCATTGCATGATGCATTTAATGATAATGATATACTGGAACAATACCGGCAACTGATACTGGAACTGGCGAATGAACTGGATGAAATCGGCATTGCCGTAAAAAGCGGAAGAGAATCTGAAGATACGGGGTTGCTGGCGGCACATATCAGCAGTACTACAGCATACTTTAATACATTCCGCGATGCTAACCGCACTGCAGAAAATGTAGACAGTTTCATCAGCATGCGGCATATCCTCAACAGCATCAGCGATATTGCCGGCCGCATACATACTTTGCATTTATACACGGCGTATGATAAGGAACTTACAAAAAAAATGGCCAAACCAGTTGACCTCGATAAGTTCATCTCTCACCAGGCCATCGATTGGAAAGTATTGCAAGACAACCTTTCTTTTTCTTCCAATAATTTCAGGCATGCATTAAGGGTAAGCATTGCCACATTGGTGGGCTATATTGTTTCGCTGTTATTGCCTGTGGGGCATAGTTACTGGATATTACTCACCATTATTGTGATTTTAAAACCAGCTTACAGCCTTACTAAAAAAAGAAATTACGAAAGGCTGGTGGGCACTATACTTGGCGCTGCAGTGGGCATGTTGTTATTATATTTTATTCATGACAACCAGGTGTTGTTTATTATCATGCTGGTATTAATGATAGGCACCTACAGCTTATTGCGAACCAATTATATGATCAGCGTTATTTTTATGACGCCATATATACTGTTGCTTTTTCACCTGCTGAGTAATGCCAGTTTTCAAACCATTATTATTGATCGTGTAACCGATACCGCTATAGCTTCTGTCATTGCATTTTTAGCAAATCTTATCTTATTGCCGGCATGGGAACAGGAGCAGGTAAGCAGTTATATGCTGGATGCCATCCGCAGTAACAAAAAATATTTCACTGCTATTGCAGGAGCTTTTACCGGCAACCCGGCAGACAATACCTTGTATAAAGTAAGCCGTAAAGACGCCTTTGTTGCATTGGCCAATCTTTCCGACGCATTCACCCGTATGCTGTCTGAACCTAAGAGTAAGCAAAAGAACAGTACTAAACTACACCAGTTTGTAGTGCTTAACCATATGCTTACGTCGCATATTGCCACCTTGTCTTATTATGTAAAACCCCTGTCTGCAAAATTTGCCTCGCCAGATTTTAGACCGCTGATCAACAATACCACAGCACGTTTGGAAGATGCAGAAAAAGTGATCAGTGAAACGCCGGGTGAAGCAGTGGCGCCGGAATCGTTACCACATAATATCATTCAGCAACAATTGCAACACCTGCTGCAGGCAAGGCGTAAAGAATTACAGCAAGGCATATTGCAGAGTGATACACAAAAAATGCTGACAGAATTTAAACCTATTGCCGACCAGTTTAATTTCATTGATAATATTGCCACCGATATTAAAAAAACCGGCATGCAGTGGATGGAAGAATAGTTTGCTACAGGTAATGATGCCCCTTATTGTTTAAATATTTTTTGGGTTTGTTGCTGGCCGTTATTAAAAAGCTGCAGCATATACATACCGCCGGGTTGATTGGAAATATCGATCTTGTTAATACCCCCTGTTCCTGTACCTGTAATTACAACCCTGCCATTGATATCCAGCAAACGGTATTGATAATTTGCAGCAGCATTTATTGTGATCTCATTGTGAACCACCGCTGATATAACAGCAGGCAGGTTTGTTTTGCCCGGAGATTTTAATGCGATGGTATTAGAATATATAACCTGGTCGAGTACTGAAGTAACTTTTATCCTGTAATAGATAGTACTCTTTTTATCGGGCTGATACAGAAATTGTGTTGCGGCAGTGGCTGCAGTGGTTAACTCAATAAAATGAATACCATCTTCTGCGGTTTCAATTGCTATAGTTTTAACCTGCTCATCAGTGGTAATATGCCAGTTAAGCCGGTGATTCTCATTTTCTGTTTTTCCACCCAGGCTTACATCATGAATAGGTAAGATACCTGTGAAGCCATTTAACGTATAAGCACCCAGGCTTCCGTATTCTCCGGTGTTTATATTTCCGGTGCCATCTATTTTAAGATAATAGATACCTGCATTTAGTATGGTATCTATTGTAACACTCATTGTTGCCGGGTTGCAGGTTGCAATTAAATTAGCCGCAGCATTGTAGAGTTCTATTTTTATATCCAGGTTGGCACCCATATAATCAGCACCCACATTAAAGGGAACAGCCGTTAGATGGAAGGTAGAATTTTGTGCCATGGTAAACTTAAAAGCATCTTTATCCGCATCAGTACTGATGATGCCGTTTGCTGTAAAGGTGGTGCCGTTTAAAACAAACGTATTGGCATTTAAGGTATCTGCGTAATCATCTGCCCGGTAACCAAAACCATTCATGGTAGTGATAATAGAAAGATTATCCTGCAATGTGGTACAACCATAAGGAGTAGGCCCGTTATTCCAGTTACTCATATTCCTGTTGTAGCTATTTCCCATAATAGGTGCCCACCCTGTTTCGCCGCTGCCATTGCCGGTATTGTAGGTTTCAATTGGCGTATTGCAATCTGTACCATATTTTGATTGATGCGACAATCCTATCGTGTGTCCGCTCTCGTGAGAACAACACTCTCCTACCATTTTAGGACTGTTTGGGCCAAGACGATCGCAAAACACAAACGCCGGTGTATCATCACCCCAGTTAAATGAACCGATCCACGATACGCCGCCAACACCCGGGCTCCAGGCACTGGTGGGAGTGATAATGATCCTGATACGTTTATTTAACGGCACCATTTCAAACACAGCCGAATCTGTGGTGATATTGATATTGAACGGGCGGTAGTCTTCTGCCACACGGTCAAATGATTCTGTGATCTGAACATCAGACATACCGGAAGGGCTGCAATAAAATGCAGCGCCGTTATTCCATAATGTACTCTGTACAAAATGTCCGTCAAAATCAAGAAAGATAGTGGCTGTCGCACCGGGCAGACTGTTCAGTTTAGGAACACTAAAAACTTTATTACAAAACAGCAGGTGTGTTATTACCAACACAGAAGTAAAAATATTTTTCATAGTCTTTGGATTTAGCGGCATCAGGTAATCGCCGGTACTTTATTAGTGCTTGCAGTCCTGCATCAAACGGCTGGTCTCAATTTTTATCAATTGATAATTGCCGTCAGTATTTCTTTGTAATTCATAGCCATCAAAATACCTGGTATTAATGATACGGCCGAGGTAAGTAATACTATTGTCTGTATTCTTTATTTTAGATACACTGAAAATTGTATTGTCAAGAACTGCGGATTGTATCACCGCAGTTTGCAGGTTATTGTATTTTACCAGGTTGCTGGTAACTTTTCCTGAAAACAAAAAATTACCGGGAAGAGAAAGCGTGATGTTTTGCCCGGCAGCAGTATTAAAAATACTGCTTAATAAAGAGGCTGAACAGTCGATCACCGTTGGAAAATCATGGAATTGTTCAGGTTTGTTTGTTGCGTTGTTTTGCCCGAAACTGCCGGTGGTAACAAATAACAGCAACAATAATACATAAAGTACAGGTTTATTCATGACAGCGGATTTGAATACTGAAGAAATCGGGACAATAACTGTTATTGCAAACGCAATTAAATACGGGTTAGTATCTCACACAAAAAATAACCGCATATTATATTGTCAGATGCAGTATAACTTATATACCGAATAAATAACAGATGGCCATTACGATACTTACCTGAACATTTTGTATACCCGGAATTTGGTATTGATGTGCATCCTGGTGAATGCACGGTTTTATAACCATTAAGCCGGGCATATTGCATCTGCAATGGTATTAAACAAATACAGCCTGCTTTATGCAAGCAGGCTGTATATATCCTTTGATGATGCTATTTACTGCACGGTAGTAATTTCAATAGCACCGTTTTCTCCTTTTGTCCCATATTTTTTTTCTGCTTCATCGCTGGTTAAAGTAAGCATGGTAAACTTTCCTGTTAACCTGGTATTGTTTGATGCCAGCTCTTTTCCATCAAGAACAAGCATTTTATTACTATTCATAATTTTAATCTCCCCGGTATATACAGCTGGATTATTTTTTGCCGGGATAGCGGTTGCGTCAGGTGGTGTTGGTGGTTTGGTTATCTCACCATATTTTTTTTCAAATTTTTCTTTTTGTTCAGCGTCATTAAAATCATAGGTTTCTTTTTGTCCGTTCTTTAACCATATAGTGGCTTTGTTATTATTAATGTCTAACCGTTTTACGTTGGCGGGCAATTTTGGTGGTGCAGGAGGCGCTGGTGGTGCGGCTGGCGGAGGAGGTGGCGCAACTTGTATGCCTGCCACAGGTGGCAGCGGTGGCGTTGGTGCTATTGCTGGTTTTACCTGTGTGCCGGCTACTGCAGGTGGTGCAGGCATGTCTGGTACCGGGGGAGCAAGGGATGCAGGCATGTCTGGCGTTGGCGGAGCAAGTGGTGCCGCAGGTGGCGGAGGTGGTGCAGGCAATTCGCCATAGACGCCCTCATACTTTTCAGGATTTTCATTCCATTCGGTTAGTAAAACTCTTTTTACTTCTTTGCCTGATTGGTCTTTTATCACCACGGTGGCATTACCTTTTTTGCCGGCAACATCAATAAGGTATCCCTTACTGTTAGTCCGCTTACGTTTAGGGAAGGTATCCCTGGATATTGTTTTGTCTACGGCAGCGATACCAGGTTGCAGCATTCCGGTATTTGCTACAGGTCCTGCTATGCCTGCTGCTTTAACAGCAGCAGTTGTTTTTACTGCTGCATCCCATTTGCTACGGAATGCAAGCAGCAAAACAGCTGTGGCAGGTAATAAAAACAGCAGTCGTATCAACTGCCGTTTGGCACTTTTTGTTTTGTTCATCATGGCTATTCTTTTTTTAAGTGAAGAAAAATTGAATTGTGTGGCTATACTATATTGATTGTTTCCTATTACTTTCAGCAGCAGGTACTGGTATTCTTTTTTATTAATGCCATTCTCCAGTACTTTTTCATCGGCAATAAACTCCAGGTTCTGGCGTATCGATCTTTTCAATAGCCATACAAAGGGATTGTACCAGCAGGCAATGCAAAGCAGTTCGCTCCAGATAATATCGATACTATGCCTTTGTTTTACATGCACAAATTCATGGTGGATGATCTCCTGCAATTCATCTTCGGTATGTAAGTGGCGGTTAATAAAAATAGCATTGCCAAAAGAAAACGGAATGATATTTTCGTTTACCTGGTACAGGTTCATGCCGTCTGCAGTAACCGGTTCTGCCCTGCGCAACATTTTTTTAAAGGAAAAAACCTGTAGTAACAAACGGGTGAGCATTACCAGCATACCTGTAATAATTATCAGCAATAATAATTCCCTTATGCCCAAAGTGGCAGACTGCGTTGCAGGCAAATCAGTTACTATATTGTTATTGATTGTTGGCACCCAATTAACGATCTCACTGCTATGCCAGTTATTTTTTTGTAATACAGCACTGATATTAATAAATGGAATTAAAAAAGAAAGCAGGGTATATCCCAGCAGGTACCAGCGGTTGTGGTTATAAAAAGTAAGCTTGCGTAAAATGAAATAGTAAAATAAAAATACTACCGCAAGACTTACAGAAAGTTTTAAAATATACGCCGCTAAAAAATGCATACCAATAGTTTTACAGGTTATTTGTTTCCTTTTTCAATCATGCTGATAATTTCCTTCAGCTCCCTGGCAGATAATTTTTTCTGCTCTACAAAAAAATTCACCATCTCTTTATAGGAGTTGTCGAAATATTCCTTTACCACATTACCCATGAATTTCTTTTTATACTCTGCTTCGCTCACGGCAGGTTTGTACAGGTAGGCATTGCCCACCAGCCTGCTGCTGATATATTCTTTACGTTCTAAATTTTTTACAATGGAAGCCACTGTAGTATAAGGAGCAGGTTCGTCAAGATTTTCCATAAAGGCTTTTACGTTGGCTTCGCCGGTGCGCCAGATGGCCTGCATCACTTCTTCTTCAACATGTGTTAACTTTTCCATTTCTACGAATTTTTCGTAAATCTACGAACATTTCGTAATTAACCAAATTTATTTTTGTTAAAGTGTGCTGCTAATAATTTAACAGTGTTGATCACTCCTGCAGATCAATCACTACTTTGGCGTTTTTTTGTTCAGAAGAAGAAATGAAAATCTCATACCGTTTCTTCCCGGCTGTAATGATCATGAGTGAGGTATTAGGGGGAATATTGCCTAAGTTATCGGCAACCATTATCAGTTCGTGATGCGGTTGTTGTTTATCTACTTTTATTTTTAAGCTAACAGGTTTTGCAGAAATACCTGCATGATTTACCACCAGTTCATTATTATGGTAAATGCTTACCGTATCGCCATCTATTTCACCATTATCATATAGCTCTATAGTTAGTTCAGTGGCCTCAGTTTTTATTTGCCGCACTACCGGGTTAGCCCTGGTTTCAATTACTTCAGGCACAGGAGCCATAATTTTCTTTTGAACCACGGCAGGAACAACAGTGGTTTTGTTTGCAGGTATCTGCTCTGCCGGTTTTTGCGGTTGCCTGTTGGTTTCTGTTTTTACAGGAGGCGGAATAACTTTTTCAACCGGTTTTGTTACAGTAATCACCGGTGGTGAATTTTCTTTTTGTTTCACTTCAGGTTGTGGCAAAATACATTCGCTGATAAAAATATCATCCATTGCAAAATCATTGCCGCAACCTCCGGTAGTCATATCTTTCATTTGTATCGTAACAGCATCAGCAGTTAAGGGCATGGTAAATTCACCCGTATACTTTTGCCACAAAGGCCCGCTTGTTTGTAATATCTGCCCCGTTTCAAAACCGGACAGCATTTTATCATTGGCAAAAATACCAATGGCAATTACCGGTGGCGTTGGATAACAACCGGTACTATACCTGCAAATATTGGCAAACCATGTTGACAATTGATATGCAGCCCCGGGTTTAAGCCCGGTAATTTTTAAAACAAAAAAATAGCCCGGCTTTTCTGATGCATTTACTATCATCATTTTCCCATTCACATCACCTGTAGTGTGATCGCTTAACATATCATGCCACCTGCCGCCAAAACAATTGCTGCTGTAAGATACAAAGCTATAATAGCCATCATCGGGGCAGCCGTCTTTTGCTTTCCTGTAATTTTTTACATTGGAAAGATTATACTCCTTACTATCTGCCGCCGTACCAAAATCAATTCTGATCACGGGCTCTTCATAATGGCAATTATTTGTTTGTGCCAATACTTTTATATTGCCGCAGCAAGCAAGCCATACAAAAACAGTAAACGCAATATTTGCTGCAATCTTTTTCAACTGTTGGTCATTTTATTACACCATTGCAATACACTCTACCGAAACCAGTATATTACCGGGAAATGGCATTACCTGTGGTGCACTGCGTGCAGGTGGGTTCTCTTTAAAAAAATCTGAGTACACTTTATTAATGATCTTAAAATCACTATCACATCCGGCCACCATATAAATCGTGGTTCTTACAATTTTACTAATACTGCTGCCGGCTTCTTCAATAATGGTTTGCACATTTTTAAATGCCTGCAAAGCCTGCGCTTCAAAATCATTTACTGCAATACTGCCTGTTGCGGTATCAATACCTGTAGTACCTGAAACAAAAATAAAATCACCAGCAATTACCGCCTGTGGAAAGGTCATATTGGTCCGCAGGACTTTAGGCGTATTAAAATTTTTTCTTGCTGCCATAGTAAATTGTATTAGTTGTAAAAAATAATTTGCCGGATGAATGTAAACTGTTTTATTCAGCGTAGCTCACTCTGTATCTTTTACTGCATGCATTTCTTTTAAACTGCAATTCAGCGAAAGATAACCTGAGCTTAACAGGTCAGCAAAATCCTGTGCCTCCTGCTTTTTTAAAACACCGCTGATAACACTGTTACCACCTTCAATAATGCCTATCACAGTCGGCACTGTTAAAACCTTACCATCCATTACCATAGCTACTGCCTTATTGATATTTCTTTCCGTCATTCTTTTCCAGGCGTAAGTGCCGTAGGCATCAAAAGACATTTCCACCGAATTGTATTTGCCGTCGGATTTTACGGAAGCCTTTTTGATATAGTTACTGGCAAAAAAACGGGTGTCATTTTCTTTTATAACATATACTTCACTCAATGGTGGTGTATTTTTATTTGGCCTATCTTCTTCTTTAAAAACCAGTGCTGCATCTGCAGGAAATAATTCAGCCGAAAGTTGAAAGTATTTTTTCAGCCGGGGAATATTTTGTGTTGTTACCTCCCCGATATAAGACGGAAAATTTGTGGTACTGCCAATCGTATATTGCTGTGCGTAACTATAAAATGCACTCAAAAAAGGATGGCCTGATGTATCTGTTTTATCTCCTGAAATTTTTTCAGCCACCATTTTATCTGCCTGTTCCATAATATTGGCCAGCTCGGGAATGGAATAACATTCGTAAAAAATTAATGCCCCTTTTTTAAGCAGGTTAGTTTTTATCCAATCTTTATCTGAAACCGCTGAACGTATGATTAGCTGGTGTTCTTTGTAGTCAGCAGTAACAACAGCATCATTAAACTTTGCCATCGCCAGCCGTTTTTTCAATATCAATACTGCGGTGTCTATTTGTTCATTACCAGTAACGGAATCTTCGATAGTGAGTGTAGTAATAAATTGCTTTTGTTTAGGGTTGCAACTGCTTGTTGCAAGGCTGCAGATAAGTAAGAGGGGTAAAATGTATTTCATTGTTGGGGAGTTATCGCTTTCGTAATCTAAGATATGTAATGATTATAAAAGTAAGGTGCTTTTATTTTAGGGGTTAAGATTGCGAATACATTGTGCTGAGCGTTTCTCAGCAGATTCAAATATCACTGGAGTGCAATAATGATGTTTCGTTTACAAATGCCGGCTATTGTTTCCTGTGAAGGCACCGGCAAAGAAAATGGAATACATCCGGTATATTAATATGTCGCATCTTTGCTAACTACATATTCTAAAGTATGAGATTCAGAAGTTGAAGTGCCATCTGCTTTTACATAATCTATTCGTACTGGCACAAAATGTTTACCTGGCTTACTGGCTGCCTTTAATGTATAATTTGCAACGCCGTTCACATCCACCAAAACGTTTTTACCATTGATACTGATTTTTGGCGAGGAAGCTGTATTAAAGGCCCCGATACCGGCACTGATATCGATATAGTCTCCCTGCTTTACATATTTACTGCTTTGCGCTACAATTGCCTCAAACTTTTCATATCCACAACTATAAGAATTTGTTTGATAATTACAATAAGTAAGCAACTGGCATTCTGTATCCAGAACAGCATGTTTAAACTGGTTTAAAAGGGTTAAAACTTCAATAACCGTTTTATTTGCAAAAAGCGTATTTGAAAAATTCAATGTTGTATTTTCGTCTTCAAACATAGTACCTGCAATAACTATTCTTTTTTCAAAAACATCTTTGATACCCTCATCCAATTCAAGTATATTCTTTTTGTAAGCTTTTATTTTCTGATACAGCACTTTACCCTCTCCGTTTCTAAGCAAAACCTCATTTACCGATTTTTTGTTCCCTTCATTTAATTCATAGTTTTTTTCTTTAAAGGTATAACCAGCTTTATCTTTCAATATATCTTTTAAACTATCAAGGTACCTAACCAACCCCACGGAATAATTTTTAATACCTGTAAACCTGGCTTGCCAGCGTGTTGTTCTTTCTATTGTTTGCGGATCTGATAATTTTTCTTCCAGCCCCATGTACAGCATATTGCTCTGCTGTGTAAGATTTTTAGACGATGCTTCTATGCCCTCATTTATCAATTTAAAAAAAGCCAACTCGCTCTTAGAAGAATTAGTACAGGAAAAAATACCGGCAACAAATAAAAAGGCTATTCCCCAAAACAGTTTCTGGCAAATCATGGCGGGCAAAATTTAAGGTGGTGAGATTTAAATGCAGAACGCAGCAAACGCATTTATTATATAAGAGTGCTCTTAAAAAATTGTTAAGGAGGTGTTTTGTTTGCAGGTGCTCGCCTTCACCCCTGGTGTATACACCAATCATGGTAAAAAAGCGAAGCCAGGTTTTAGAGACCTGGCTTCGCTGTATCAACTATTCTACTTTCAACCCCCAATCAATGCCCTTCTGTGTTGCCGGCACACCTTCGGTTAACCATTTGGCAGGTTTTTCTCCTTTCAGTTTCCAGTCAAAAAATTGTTGCTCTCTTAACTGGATATCTTTACGGTTTTTTCTTTCAATTAAATTATGGGCTTCGTTATTATACACCAGTAACCATACAGGTTTGTTAAGGCGACGCATAGCAGTAAATAGTTCAATACCCTGGTACCAGGGTACTGCATCATCAGCATCATTACTCATAATTACCAAGGGCGTAGTTACTTTAGGTAAATGGAACAGCGGTGAGTTTTCTATATACAGATTTTGTTTTTCCCACAATGTGGCACCAATACGGCTCTGTGTTTTTTCGTACTGGAACTGGCGGTTGAGGCCACTACCCCAGCGTATGCCGCCATAGGCACTGGTCATGTTGGCAACGGGTGCACCTGCCCATGCCGCAGCAAATAATTTTGTTTTGGTAATAAGGATGGCGGTTTGATAACCACCCCAGCTTTGCCCCTGTAACCCCAGTCTGGTACTGTCTACATACCCCAGTTTTACAATTGCCCTTACACCGCTTACGATATAATTATACGCATCGTTGCCGGGGTGGCCGGTAGTATAGGAAATATCAGGAGCAAACACCACATAACCACGACTTACAAAAAAAGATATGTTCAAACGGCTGGGCGTAGGCGAAGGTGGAATATAACCATACAAACCATCGCTCAGCTTTTCGTAAAAATAACTGATCATCGGGTATTTCTTTTTAGGATCGAAGTTTTCGGGTTTGTAAATAATACCTTCACTTTCTTTACCGTTGTAGGTTTTCCATTTAAATAATTCGGCAGTACCCCAGTTGTAATCATTTTGCTGGGGATTAATATCGCTTAGTAACTGGTCCCATTGGAAATATAAATTTGGCGGAGATGTATAGTTTTCTTTGGTAAAGATATATGCGATCTCATTTTTTGCCTTTACAGGAAAACCAAATGTATAAGGCAGCAGTTCGTTGTGAAAAGAAAGGATATTATTTTTTGCTTTTGTTATATCCAGTGCAGATTTTTTTGTTACGTTATCAAATACACGAAACATTACACCTTTCTCTGTATTTACAAAACGTTCTTCCCTGTCTGTGGATATATAGCGGTAAGTTACCTTGTTCTTCCTTGGCATTTGAGCAGGATCAATGATCGTTACGGGGGCAACTCCGCCATTGGGTTTCACGTCCCACACTTCATACCTGTCGTACACGTACAAATCCTTATCTTCATCACTCCAGCCCATCACTCCATAAGGCGCAGGATAATCCGGCACATCATTATCCTCTTCATACAAAGGCACTTTAATTTTTTCGGTAGCATTTTTTGTAACGCCGGTTGTTACATCATAGGTAAAATAATTTTTCTTCACGTTATCGTACCAGTACACATACTTACCGGCAGGCGAAGCATCAAAGTTAGCCAGGGCATTAGCCAGCACTAATTTTTTACTGCCGTCTTTTGTACTGATCACATAAGCAGATGTTTTGGTACGGCCTGTCCACTGCCCTTCCACCCTGTTGCCTTTATTACTCTCTGCCAAAACCCAATCGGCATTACCCTCATTTACCAATGTAATTCTCTCGGCATCTTCGGCGCCCAGTTGTATCACCTGGTTGTGGCCTAAATTAATTACGGCCGTATAGCTGCGCTTTAATTCACCGTCCAATTGTTTTAATTGCTGTGGTTGTAAATAATCATCATTGTAATGCCATACATCTAAACGGGCCAGTTCAAAATCTACCAGCGTGGTGTCTTTTGGTGCTTTAATGAGTGCAGTGCCAAAGAATAATTTTTTACCATCTTTACTAAAAATCAAATTCGCATTTTCGCTAACCGTAGTGCCCACTTTCATGCCTACCGTATTTTTTTCTGCAATAATACCGGCACTATCCGCTCCTTTAAAATAATAATAGAGTTTGTAAAATTTAGTGAGTGCTTTGGCTACACTATCACGTTCTGCCACAAAAGCCAGTTGATTACCCTCTTCATTCAACGCATAATTTTTGGCATCGTTGAATTTTTTCATGATAGTATCGGTCTTGCCGGTAGTAAGGTCTACCCATAATACCGTTGGCTTTGTAATACTGTCGTTATTTTTTGCAGAAGTTTCTACAATTAAAGTGTTGGCTTTTTTGCTGAAGAAATATTCTGTTACCAGTTTAAATTTTTTATCGGTGCCGGTATTCAAATTTCTCAATACCAGGTCAGTGCCTTCTTCCACTTTTTCTGCATCAGGTTTGGGTGGCGTGGGTTTCTCTTCTTTTTTAGTTGGTTTAAGTATGGCTATACCCTTCTCTTGTGCTTCCTTCGCTTTTTTTACCATTTCCGCTGCAACATTCATCAGGCTATCTGCTGTTTGGTACATATTTTTTAATTGCGTGGCAGAATCAGGCAATGCTTTTACTTTAGGTGAAGGCGTTTCTGCCTTTTCTAACAAATAGGCCATCCAGCCGCTGCCTTTTTCGGGTGTTTTGTACGATTTTATTTTAGCGATCTTCAATACACTGTCTTGCCCCAGTTCTATAATACCTAAAGAATCTTTGGGCAGGTCATCACCGGTTTTCTTTTTAATTTTTGCCTGCCGGGTATCCTGGAAAAATGGTTTTATTTTAAACACCAGGTATTTACTGTCTTCTGTAAGTACAGCGCTGTAACCACGGGGAATTACTTTTTTATATCTCGTAACCGGGTTTTGTATCACCAGTTCACCATCGCCTTCCTGGGGATTAACCGTGTACACTACAAATTTTCCGTTGTTGCTGATCATACGTTCACCAATACTTTTCCAGCTGTCATACACGCTATGGTCCAGAGGTTTTTTGTTTTGTGCTGTAGCAGAGGAAACAATGAACAGAAACAGGATAAGAAACAATTTTTGCATATTAGAGGTTTTGGAGGCTTAAAGTTATTGGAATTTTCCCGCAGATTTCACTGAGGACGCAGAAAGGAAGAAAATATAGTTTTACCTGCAGTAAATAGGGTTGCCACAGTGGTACGGAAGCATAGAAAAAGCAGATGCCAACACTGATGCCGTTACAAAAATCCACCCGGATCAAACCTGCGTTACCTGCGTAATCTGCGGGCCTATTCCTCCTCCATAAATCCCCACTCCGTTCTCAATCCTTCCAGTCTTTCTCCTTCTAATTTTATTGCATCATAATGCCCGGCATTATTTTTCTGCCGGTAGGCTTCGTATAATGTAACCGCACAAGCCACAGAAATATTTAATGATTTAATGATGCCCACCTGCGGAATAATAAAATTTCCATCAGCCATGGCAATGATCTCCTCGCTAACACCACTGTGTTCGTTACCAAAAATCAATGCTACCGGTTCGGTTAAATTTAATTCGTGCAGGCCAACTGCATCGCTGCTTAAATGCGTGGTGTAAATTTTTTTATAGCGTTTTCTTAATTCGGCAAAACATTCATCCGCATCGGTGTATTGATGTACGGTTAGCCACTTGGCTGCACTGGAACTGCTTTTAGCACCCCATTTACGGTGCGGTGGAATCTTATTGTTCAAAATAAAAATGTCCTGTATGCCCACGGCATCTGCGGTACGCATTACAGCGCTGATATTGTGCGGATCAAAAACATTTTCCAATACCACCGTAAGGTCAGGCTGGCGTTTATTTAATACAGAAGAGAGTCGTTCGTTGCGTTCGGGTGTCATATCAATATATAAAACGTAAAAATACACAATATGCCCTTAGTGTATCCATCTGTCAAAAATATTATTGCAGCACAAAATCATTGTTTACTTTTAAATATAAATTTCAAACATGAGAAAAGTACTACTGGTAAGTTTTTTATTCACGGGCCTTTTTGCTACGGCACAAAAGAAACCGGATTTTTTAGCCGCTAATATTGATCATACCGTTGCTCCCGGCACCGATTTCTTTTTATATGCCAATGGCGGATGGATCAACAAAACACCCATACCTGCCAGCGAAAGTGGCTGGGGCATTGGCAACCTGGTGCAGGAAGAAATTTACAGCCGCATAAAAGCGATCAACTACAGCGCAGCACAAGCAACCAAAATACATGGCAGCACTTCGCAAAAGATCGGCGATTTCTGGAAGGCAGCGATGGATACGGTGGCTATCAATAAAGCAGGCTTATCGGTATTAAAAACAACTTTCAAAACCATTGATGCCATTACATCACCGGCAGATCTTACTGCAGTGGCAGCAGCCCTGCATATTGCGGGTGTCAATTGTTTCTTCAGCCAGTACGTAGCACAGGACGATAAGAACAGCGACGCCATGGTGTATCGCTTAGACCAGGGCGGGCTGGGTTTACCCAACAGGGAATATTATTTTAAAACCGATGAGAGAACAGCAACCGTACGAGAAGCGTATAAAAAATATGTTACGCTTACTTTACAGCAACTGGGCATGAGCAATGCTGTTGCTTTAAAAAGCATGAAAGAAATTTTTGACCTGGAAACCAGCTTAGCTACTGCCAGCCGCAAGTTAGAAGACCTGCGTGACCCTTATGCGAATTATAATAAAATGACCTTTGGATCTTTATCTGCAGATTGCCCGGCTATTAACTGGAATAAATATGCCACCGCAATCGGTATTAAACAAACGATCATTACCGATTCTATTGTAGTAGGCCAGCCTGAATTTTATAAAGCACTAAGCACTGCAATACAAACCACGCCCATTGCAGTATGGAAGAACTATTTAAAATTTCATGTGATACAATCTGCTGCGGGTTTTTTAGATAACACCACTTACATGAATGCTTTTAATTACCGTAAAGCATTAACGGGTGCAAAAGAACCACGGCCAAGATGGAAAAGAGTATTGGATGCAGAAGAAGGTGCGATGGGTGAATTACTGGGACAACTTTTTGCAAAGGAATATTTTAATGAAAAAGCAAAAGCACGGTACAGCAATTTAGTAGAAGCGATAAGGGATGCTTATGTTGACCGCATAAAAAAATTATCGTGGATGAGTGCCGAAACAAAAACAAAGGCGTTGGATAAACTGAGCAAGGTGAGTGAAAAAGTTGGTTACCCTGATAAATGGAAAGACTTTAGTTCTTTGAACATTACTCCAGACTCCTACTTTAAAAATATGATGGCTGCAAGCACCTTCTGGCATTTTTACAGTATGAATAAATTAGGCAAACCCGTTGACAGAACAGAATGGGATATGACGCCGCAAACCTACAATGCGTATTATAATCCTGGCAATAATGAAATTGTATTACCCGCCGGCATATTTGCAGTGCCGGGCATGAAGGATGATGAATTGGATGATGCCTTTGTGTATGGCTATGCAGGTGCCAGTACCATTGGCCACGAAATTACACATGGCTTTGATGACCAGGGAAGGCAGTATGATGCAAAAGGCAATTTAACCGATTGGTGGACAACAGCAGATGGTGAAGAATTTAAAACAAGAGCCAAAGCCATCATCAATCAATTCAACGAATTTATGCCGGTGGATACGTTGCATATTAATGGCGAAGCCACACAGGGAGAAAATATTGCCGACCTTGGTGGTATGTTGTTAGGACTTGATGCCTATAAAAAAACAAAAGAATATAAAGAAGGTAAATTGATCGGCGGGCTTACACCGATACAGCGTTATTTTTTAGGTTATGCTTATGGATGGATGTACCAGGAAAAAAAAGAACGCCTTGCCAACCAGGTGATGACGGATGTGCATGCACCTGCAAAAGAAAGAGTGAACGGGCCGGTAGTAAATATTGCTGAGTTTTATGAAGCCTTTGGTATTAAGCCGGGAGACAAAATGTACAGGGCTGATAATTTAAGGGTAAACATCTGGTAAGAGATGAACACGGATAACGCAGATAGAAGGGATCAGCACAGATTTTTTATAAACAGCAGAAAAAAATTGTACTTTTAAAATATTCTTTTCTCCGCACCATCTTTTTAATCCACGCTCTGAAAAATTATTTATACATCATGAGGACGAAATTAAAAACAGACGAAAAATTATTACTCATCATCCGCAAGCACTGGATAAAATTAGTGCTGCCCATGTTTGCATGGCTTGTGCTTACCATTGCCATATTATGGTGGATGCCTACCGGTGTGGGCTTTGTAATTATTTTGCTGGCAGCTATTTACCCTGCGTTGGAATACATCAATTGGAAATATAACCTGTGGGCTGTTACCAATATGAGAGTGGTGGATGAAAGCGGTTATTTTACCCGCTATTCAAAAGAAAGTCCGCTGGATAAAATTAATAATGTGGAATACGATCAAACGATATGGGGCAGAATTTTTGGTTATGGAGATGTGGATATACAAACGGCCGCTGAATTAGGTGAAACAAAATACCAGTTGATCCATCATCCTAAATTATTAAAAGACACCATCACCCACGCACAGGAAGAATACAAACGCATGCAGATCAGCAGCCAGGCTACACAACTGGCACAGGCTATTGCGGCGCAAAGGCCGGCTGCAGGCCCGGCGGCTTCACAACAAATGATTGCAGACGAATTGCATAAATTATTCGACCTGTTGCAGAAAGGCGCTATTACCAATGAGGAATACGTGGCACAGAAAAATAAATTGATCGGGAATTAATTGCTTCAGATAACATTAACAAAATCCTAAGCGCAATAAATTCCGCTGCTGCTTCGGGCAACTCATCCAGTATTTCTTTCAGTTCATTCTGCTTGCCCTTGAAACTACAGGGCTAAAAAATGAACTTGCAATAAAAGAAATATTCCCAGGGGTTATGAAAGTAATAATTGTAGAGCCGGAAAAGCAGGTGATAAAAAAATTAATGCGGGTGCTGCATGCCATCGATAGCAGCATCAACATCCTTGCTGTGGTAAATGATATAGCTGCATTGCAATCACAAATAAACACCCCCCCAATCCCCGACCTGGTATTAGTAAATAAACAATTGCTGAGTGACACGCAGAATTCTATTGAAGCAAAACTGATCATTACCGCCGGCAAAAATCACCTCGTATATCTTGCCTTCAGGATAAACAATCTGAAGTACCTGCAAAAATATTTACTCAAGGAAAATACCGGCACTACTCCCTTACAGAAAGAACAAACTGATATCACTAAAACCGTAAATAAACGGGACCAGATGGCTACCTTACCCGAATTGCAGCAAGCCATTAAAAAAAGATTTTTAGTTACCTACCAGCAAAAACTATTGTCTGTTGCAGTGGAAGAGATTGCTTATTTTTTCTCTGATAACCGCTTCATCTTTTTTAAAACATTCGATAACCGGAAATTTTTAATTGAATACAGGATGGATGAACTGGAAACCATTCTTGACCCGCAATTTTTCTTTCGTATCAACAGGTCGTATATCATTTCCATTAATTCAATTGCGGTTATTTATTCCTATCCCGGTAACCGTTACAAAATAAATTTACTGCCCCCGGTTGAAAAAGAAATGATCGTTAGCCGTGAGCGTATTGCCAATTTTAAAAAATGGCTGGGAGAATAACTACCTTCCTTTTGTTCGTGTTCAATTTTCTACAACTAATGCAGTAATTGTTTCAACTGCTGCAACTTCGTTACATTTCTACCGGCCAAGTGTGTAGGTTTACTTTGCAACTGCTGATAAAAGGATACTGTGCAAATGCCGGTTTGCATTAATAGTTTACCAAAGTTTTGCTGCTGTTATAATTGTTATTGTCAATTATATCAACCAGCGCCAGTGAAAAGGGGATTTTACAGAACTGTTTTTCTATTATCCAATATATAAATTCAATATCCTTAAAAAAATCAAATTATGAAAGCCCTTTTCATTTTCTTCTTTGTCCTGCTTATTTTAGCAGTGATTACAGCAACTCCCTTACATGGCCAATGTTTAACCGCTCCCACTGCAAGTTGCACCAATACCGAGCCTTTAGCTACTGATGGTGAAACATTAAATAGCGGCACTACCAAATGGTATTATGGCGCAGCAACAACTTTTAATTCTTTAAAATTGAATGGCGGCACTTTAGTGGTATGCGGTAATCTTACCATCGATAAATTTTATATGGATTCCGGTAAAATATTTGTACAGGCCGGTGGCAGGTTTGTAATTGGCAGCGGTATCGGTTCGGGCCTGCCGTTAAAAGGCAATAGTTATCTCTACAACTACGGCACATTGGAAATTCAAAGGAATTTGTCTTTGGAAAATGGCTGGGCTACCGCTGCAAAACCCAATGTGGTTATCAATGCCACACGTACTGCAACTCTAAAAATGAACAACCAGTACTTTGTTATCAACAATGCCAACTCCTGGTTTGTAAATAAAGGCAAAGCCTATTTTCATGGCATCATCACCGATCCGCAATCTGCCGTAAACAGTGTATGCCTTGGCAAAGGCAGTGAAACGGTGATGACAGTACTGTATAACAAAGTAAAGAACAGCTATTTTGCCCCCGAAGCTTTTGCCTGTGTATCGGTATCAGAATTTTCGCAGCTATGGGATACACTTACTACCGTGAATCCGTACATTCATCTTTGCCTTGGCCCCACACACCGCACTGATTCTTCGTGCAGGCCTTTCGGTTGTAAACCTTCCTGGGGAACGGCAGATATTTTCAGGGGTTGCACCGGTTGTAATATGATACAGGTACTATCAAATAATTTTCTCACCTTCTCTGCAACACAATACCCTGCAGGCAATATGCTGTATTGGGAAATGGAAAACAATAATACGGCCAATGCTGTATTCTATATTGAATCATCAACCGATGGCACACAGTTTGAAACGATACATTCGTTAGCCGCAGGAAAGTATAACAACACCATACAATACTCTTATTTGGCGGCACCTTTATCAGCCGAAATTGGTTATTACAGGATAAAGTACGTTGATACGGCATCGAAATTTATTACTTATACACCGGTCATCAAAATTAAAACCAAAAACTCTTACCCGGTTGTCATCTATCCCAATCCTTTTACAGAGCAGTTGTGGGTTTCATTAGCGGAGAATTATGCCACCGTTACCGCCACCATTACCAATGTGTATGGCAAAACAATCAGCCAGCAGCATACTTCGTATACTGGTAACAGGTGGCAACTTAACCTGCCACCGGGTGCTGCTGCCGGAATTTATATCGTCACAGTGACAGCAGGCGGGCATACCTGGCGACAAAAAGTTTTAAAACAATAGCGCTATCACATATTAAAATGTATTCCTCAACTGTATGTACAGCCACTCAGCTGTACGTACAGTATGATAAATTATTGCCATTACCAAACCCAAAACTCATGAACAGTAGTTCGATGCAACTCTATACACAAATGCAGGATGACATCAACGACTTAGTGATGCATTGCAAATGTGAAACCACAATGATAGAAGGCTGTTTTAATATCGTTATTCATTGCTGGGGCAAAATAAAAAAATACTTAGAATCTTATATATTCACCACCGAAACGGAAGAGATCCATTTCTTTAAAAATATAAAACCCTTATTTATAGCTGCAATAGAATATTATACCCTGCACTACCAGGCCATTTTATTTAAACCTTCAAACGATACCAATGCACTGGCAGCCTACTGGATGCATGAATTGAAGAGAGTGGAAAAATTTTATACCCGGCACAAGGAATTTTATCAATACTACAGCAGCGGGCAAAACTATAATGACCGCAGTTATTTTACCCGTGCCTGTAATACAGGCAAGGCAGCCGGCAGCAAGCTATCTGATATTAACACAGCCAGTTCACAAGATCATGTTGTGGCTTGCATAATTGCGTACCAGAAATACAGAAAGTATGTAGAAGCAGAACTGGAAATACTATTGAAAGGCAATACAAAAGAGCCCCGGCAACAGTACCATCCTGCTGCAACACTTTTCACTTTATCCGACCTCAGGTTTTCCTTCTTTAACAGGTTGGTCAATGCTCAACCCAAACTAATATTACATGCCCGCTAAACATTTTCCCGAAAAATTTGTTGTTTTAAATCACAAAATATACAGCAACGGTAAACTGCAATTAATCTAAAAAGTTTACATTGCAGTTCACTTAAAAACTTTACACATGAAAAAGATAGCCACATTTGCACTGCTGTTAACCGGCCTGGTCATCAGCAGTAACACACAGGCACAGGGAGGTGACAAAAGCAAACGCCCCAGCCCGCCTGCACTGGTAACACAAACACTTGCATCAGGCGCCGTAGTAAGTATCGATTACAGCCAGCCTTCTGTAAAAGGAAGGACTATTGGTAAAGACCTTGAACCTAAAGCCGGTGAAGTATGGCGCACCGGTGCCAACGAAGCCACCGTTTTTGAAACCACCAAGGCATTAAAAATTAATGGCAAAGAATTACCTGCGGGAAAATATGGTTTGTTCAGCCTTTCCGGTGCAGAAACATGGACCATTATTTTTAATAAAACCTGGAAACAATGGGGCGCTTTTTCTTACAAAGAAGCCGATGATGCATTAAGGATTCCTGCTACCGTTTCCAAAGCAACTCCCTTTGCCGAAAAGATGACTTTTACCATTGACAAAAACGGCCTGGTTACATTATTGTGGGGCGATAATAAAGTTACTTTTAAGGTAGAATAATTTTTTGATCTCACTATAAAAAGAGAGCTGTGCAATTTGCATGGCTCTTTTTTATTGCCGTTAATGCTCCCAATGTTTTCCTGATTAACACTTGTTTAACCACGGCCTGCGCATGTAATTTGTCTCTTTGTCGTTGGAATAAATAAAGTAACCGCTATAATGAAACATACATTCATTTGCTTTTTTATTGCAACGCTCTGCTCATTCAGCAGCTATGCACAAAAAAATCCTGACGCCATTGTAGGCCAATGGATGAGTGAAGATAATAACCTTAAAGTGGAAGTGTACAAAGATGGTACACAGTTTAAAGCTAAAGTACTTTGGTTTGATGATAGTGATGATAAAAACAAACCCTGGAATACCAGGCTGGATGAAAAAAATCCGAAGGCAGCATTACGCTCCAGGAAGATTGCGGGGATGGAAGTGTTGAGCGGACTAACGTATGATGAAGAGGATGACGAATGGGTGGATGGTGTGATCTACGATAGTAAATCGGGAAAAGAATGGAGTTCCAAAGTATGGATCAATAAAAACCACCAGTTAAAAGTGAGGGGTTACTGGCTGGTAAGCCTTTTTGGCGAAACAATGACCTTTAATAAAGTTTAAACCCATATATGCACCACCTTATTCATTTCTTAGTGTATTCGTCATCGGAAGCACAGTTTTTTCTCATCACCGGCATGCTGCTGCTCTGCTGGAATATTGAATTACTGGCCGGCCTGAATGTAAATTATAAAAAGTGGAGACATGCCATTGTAAATGCCGGTTTTATCTTCAGTAATTTTCCGTTGCAGGTACTGGTGGGTATTACATTTGCCGCCACCATGCAATGGACAGCCAGGCATCATTTTGGTTTCTTCTACCACATTCCGTTCTTAAAAAATGAGCTCTGGCTATTTATCGCCACTTTTATTTTTCTCGATTTTGGCGAATATATCTACCATGTGGTAATGCACAAAATTAAACGCTTCTGGATGTTTCATGTGGTACACCACAGCGACCTTCATTTAGATACTTCCACTTCCTTACGGGAGCACCCGGGTGAAAATTTTATCCGCAACAGTTTTACCTTACTCTGGGTTTTTATCAGCGGCACTGTTTTCTGGGCATTGGTACTGCGGCAAATTATACAGATCGCCAGCAATGTTTTTGCACATGTGAACTACCGGCTGCCCGAAAAAGTAGATAAAGTTGCCGGTATATTGTTCATCACACCTAATATTCATCATGTACACCATCACTATGCTCAACCCTATACGGATTGCAATTACGGCGATGTATTGAGCATCTGGGATCATCTCTTCGGCACTTTCAAACGCCTCCACCCTTCTAAAATTATTTTTGGTGTAGATACATTTATGGATGAACCAGATAAAAGAAAATACCTGCATTTACTAAAATTGCCTTTTGGAAAATACCGGAAGAGTAATCCGGTAATGATTGATGAATTGCACGCAGTTAATAAGTGATCGTTGCTTTTTGGAACGAGCAGTTGTCCACAGCCAAACATCGTTGTGTCACTCACTTGTACAGTATACCTTTATTGAGCTTTTATTGAAGCGTAGCTTGCAGCAATTAAAATAGTAATTTCTATTCTGTAACTTGTAGTTTGTATATTTATATTATTCAACTGCTTTTATGAAAGCTATTAAACTTATTCTGTTTCTTATATTATTGGGATTTTTTTCCTGCAAATCAAATTCAGCCAGACACTCAATTACAGCAGACGCTGGTAAGTTGCATGACAAAATAATTCCCCTGGTTCAATATATTGATAATGCCGATAGTTGTAAAAAAGCACTTTTATTTCTTGATAGCGCCACAGCCATTGATAGTAATTGCTTTCCCTGTTATTATGAAAAATTAATGTTCCTGAACAGTTTGCAACAATACAACAAAGCTATTACCGCTATAAATAATACCATCAGAATAAATCCGGGTGCGCAAGACCTTTACCTGTTAGGCGGAATATTTTACGAAAGGCTGAATGACTCTATTTCATCAGTACCTTATTTTAAAAAATCGTTACAAATATGTGATGCCGTTCTGGACACTATTCATAATACAAACACGAATTATCTTATCCTGGCAAGCAATAAAGCGATAACACTGATCATGCTTGGGCAACAAACAAAAGGAAATGAATTATTAAAACAACTGGCTGGCACACAAACCGACGAAACCATGAAAAAAAATCTATTGCTGATAACCACCAAAAACAAAAAAGATTTAATAACGGAAATGACCTACACTCAAAATGTCAATAAATAGACAATCGATTATTATAACTAATAAAAAATATTTAGTTTCCTCTACACTTCAATAAAAGCCCCAATTTTCCACTGTTGAATAAAGCTTCACCAATGAAGTTCAAACATTGAACATGCACTCTTTTCAAAAAAAATATAAACTTTATTAACTGTAGTTTGTTATTACATAAACAGCAACTATGACAAACGAAATCAAGAACAACTTTCTCTATCACAGGGCACTTACTGCCGAAGCAATACACAGTTTGGAAGAAAAGGGCTACAAATATTTACAGGTGCAGGGTTTTACACTCGATCATCATCCTGAATACGTGGAGCCGCATTACCTGATGCTGGTGCCGGTAAAAGAATTGCCAATGGATATTTATGAACCCATCAACAGTGAACTGGTAAATGAGTGGATTGCCGGTGCAGCAGATAAAAGCAACATGGAAGTATTTTTAGCAGGTACCAAAGCCAGGAGCAATTAATTAAGTGCTATCGTACTTTCTTCGGGTGAGCCACCCATCGTGGGTGACTCACCCGAAGAAAGAGCTGTAAGGAGTGGGTCACCCCCAAAGGGTGGCTCACTCCGGCAAATAATATACTGCTGAAAATTATTGTTTTGTTGCCGTATCCTTTACCTTCTTCTTCAACAAACCATTCATCAATCCTTTTAAAGATTCTTTGGCATTCGGTTTTGTTTTAGTTGAATCGGCTACAGTATTTTTATCACCGCCTAATTGTTTAGCCAGCTCATCTTTAGCTGCATTCAATGCCTGGTTCTTTAACGATTTTACAGTATCCTTCACGGCATTGGTAACGGCCAGCTTGGTGCTGTCAATTTTTGCTTTGGCAAAATCAGTAACCTGTTGCTTCATCTGGTCGGCAAGATTAGCTGCACCTTGCTTCAGGTCAGTTTTTACAGTGGGGGATTTTATAAAACCGCCGAGTTTTAAATTCAGGTTCACCGTTTCGCCAACCTGTACGGGAACCCCTTTGCTATTGATCTGTGTAACTAAATTATTCACCAGCTGATTGCCTTGAGCTCCCATTAACGCTCGGGGTAGTTTCATGTTCACAATAAAATCCAATGACTGATCAAAACCTTGCAAGCCGCCGATCTCCATATCAATTCCCGAAACTTTAAAAGCAAATGGTTTGATGAGTACCTTACCATTGGAAAATTCAAAATAGTTTTTTACATCTTTTAAGGAAACCTGTTCCAGCGCTTTTACATTTAAAGTGCTGGCAATTTTATCCAACGGGGCAAACTTGCTGAGGAAACCTTGTATCAATAATAAATTACCATTTCCGGTGAGCGAATTCATATCCGGCATCATATTATCGCCTAATTTTCCTTTTACCGTCATCTGCGAAGTGAGTTTACCCGCAATAAATTTTCCGATAGGCATTAATTTTTGTACCGTATTAAAAGCGTAAAATGTTTTTTGTACATCCACGCCGGTAACAGCATAATCCAAAGCAATATCAGGTTTGGCTTTGCTTTGCAGAGTGGAGTATTGCCCGTTTACACCAAGCGTACCATCCAGCGCATTGCCTTTTACATCTTTAATAAAAACAGTTTCGTTATTAATTAAAAGGGTACCGGTAAGATTATCGATATCCGTTTTATCATAATGCACTTTATCCACCTTTGTCTGCAAAGTGATATTTAAATTTGCAGGCACGGCGAATGGTGCAGCCGCAGGCCCCGTTGTTGTGGTATCTGCAGATGTGCCCATCCAGTCGTTAAGATTTAATTTATCGGCATTTACATTCAAAGAAGCCTGCAATGGTTTATTCTGAAATAAATAATTCAGCAGGTTATTAATTTGCCCGGTGCCGTTAAAGTTGGTAGACATGTATTGCCCGTTCAGATTACTGATGTCAATTTGTTTGGGCGTAAAGGAAGTTAACAGCGAATTTATTTTTACGCCGGTGGGATAATCCCTGGCAACGTATAAAAAATCATTCAGCCCAACAGTACCCGCTGCACTGAATTTTTCATACTGCTGTTTTTCAATATCGCTTACATTTCCTTTTACACTTACATCAGCATTCAGCAAACCAGCCAGCCGGGTATCCTTTTCCAGTTTTACATATTGTGCTACCTTACTCAGATCCAGTTTTCCTTTTGCAGCAGCATCCACAAACATATTACTCACCGGATTTTTTACCAGCAACCTGAAGTCGAATGGTTCTTTATCCATTTCAATATGTCCGTTCTCCACATTCACAATAGTATTATCCGTTTGTCCGTCCTTATTATCTACCTGTGCTTTAAAATTTATGTTTTGTACCGGCTTTGGCAAATCGGCATATTGAAAGAAACCATTCTTCACTTCCATATCCACATGGTAAGCAGGCATGGTAACATCATTATATACGCCTTTTACAAAACCACTGAAAATAGCATTGCCGCTGGTTTTAATTTTATCAAAATCATTTTTATACACTGCAGGAATCAATGACAAAATATTTTTAAAATCGGTAGACGGTGCTTTGAATTTAATATCCATGTCATAGCCCTTATCGTTCAGATTTTTGATGACACCATTACTGCTGATCTTTAGATCATTCACTGAAATATTATCGGTATTGTAAGTATAGGTATTTTGTTTGTTGTCAATTTCCACATTAGCATCAACAACGGTTTTTGCATTGGCTAAAAAAGGAATACCGCCGTAGGTAAATGTAACGGCATCAGCTTTGGTGGCTGTTTTTAAAGTAAACTTATCCGAAGTAAAATCACCGCTGCCGCTATGGTTAAGGTTAAATATTTCACTGCTCATGGCCCCCGGCTCATCTTTATAACTGATATAAGCATTGCTGATCTCGTAATTATTCAACTGCAATGCAAATGGCTTTTCTTCGCCTTCTTTTTTGGCAGTGGTATCGGGTTTTATAATATCCCAATTGGCAACACCATCTTTATTTACAATAGCATGTATTCGGGGCGACTCTGCAAACACAGAATAAATGGTCATGTTCTTTCCTTTAATGATGCTCATGATATTAACAGCGGCATCAATACGCTCTGCAGATAATAAAGTATCTTCAGCAAAAGGCCCCGTACCAATTACCTGTAATTTATCCAGGCCTACTGCCACTTTGGGAAAATGGCGGAAGAAAGAAATATCCACATCTTTAAAATCAACTTTTGCAGTCAGGTTATTGTTGATCTCTTTTTTTACAAATGCCACTATCTGGCTCTTGAATAAATAGGGCGCTGCAAATGCAAGGGCAATCAGCACTACCAGGCTGATCAAAAATATTTTCAGGATTTTCTTGAACTTTTTCATAGTACAAATTTAAGATACGTTGTATTAAACTTTACTTACTATTGACCTCCGGGGAGGCTTAATGGTTGCAAATCATGTATAAAGAAAGTAAAAGCAGGCACTCAGAGGCTGCAGAAGTGCAAAAACCGTTCCTTATTTATTATGCCTTTGCTTCAGCACTTCAATAACATCCTGCAATGAAAAATCTTTAGCCTGTAATAAAATCAAATAATGAAATAAAAGATCGGCTGCTTCACCTAAAAATAAATCCTTATTGTCATCCTTAGCTTCAATCACAATTTCCACTGCCTCTTCGCCTACTTTTTGGGCAATTTTATTGATCCCTTTTGCAAATAAAGAACTGGTGTAGGATTTATCTGAAGGATTATTCTTTCTGTCCGCAATAACTTGTTCTAATTGCAAGAGAAAATTACCGGTTTCGTTTTTTTCATTCCAGCAGGTATCAGCGCCGGTATGGCAGGTAGGCCCTTGCGGCGTGGCCTTGATCAGTAACGTGTCATTATCACAATCAGCTTTAATATCTTTCAGCAATAAAAAATTACCGCTCTCTTCTCCTTTTGTCCATAACCTGTTTTTACTACGGCTGAAAAAAGTTACTTTCTGCAGCTCCTGCGTTTTGGCAACTGCGGCTTCGTTCATAAAACCAAGCATCAGCACTTTACCGGTTATATCATCCTGTATAATTGCTGGTACAAGTCCGTCAGTAAATTTTGCAAAATCAATTTTCATCGTCAGTTATATTTTCTTGTTGAGAATTATTTTTTCTTAATTGTTCTACCAATTCTTCTTGCTTTTCAGCGATCCTGTTACGGCGGTCAATAGCCCTGTTTTCCTGTTTATTTTTAAAAAACAGGAAAGTTATAAAAGCCGCTATGATGCCCATAAATAACATCGTCTTATTTTTTACATTCTCATATTAACATGAGGTGCTAAATATTTTTTCAACTCCGGTATTTCAATTTCTTTATAATGAAAAATACTCGCTGCCAGCGCAGCATCAGCATTGGCATTTTCAAATACTTCTTTAAAATGTTCCATTGTTCCTGCACCACCGCTTGCAATAACAGGCACCGGCAATGCATTGGATAAAGCAGCAGTGATATCCATAGCAAAACCATTTTTAGTACCATCATTATTCATGCTCGTTAATAAGATCTCTCCTGCGCCCAAACTAACCGCCTGCTTTGCCCATTCCATAGTTTTGGTTTCAGTTTTTGTTCTGCCTCCATTTAAATACACATACCATTCGCCATCGGCTTCCTTTTTGGTATCTATCGCCAATACCACACACTGGCTGCCAAATGCATTGCTTAAGTCTTGTATCAGTTGTGGATTTTTATATGCGGATGTGTTCACCGAAATTTTATCGGCACCGTTTTGTAATAACAAGGCCACATCTTCTACCGTACTGATACCGCCACCCACAGTAAAAGGGATATTGATATTCGCTGCAATTCTTTTTACTAACTCCACTAATGTTTTTCTTTTTTCAACAGTAGCAGTGATATCTAAAAAAACCAATTCATCTGCGCCTTGTTCAGAATAAATAATAGCCAGTTCAACCGGATCGCCGGCATCACGGATGCTTTCGAAGTTGATACCTTTAACAGTTCTGCCGTCTTTGATATCGAGACAAGGGATGATTCTCTTTGTAAGCAAGATTTAGAGTTTAGAGGTTTAGAGTTTAGAGTTTAGGGATGCCAGGTCCTGCAAGCTTATTAAACCTTCGTAAATGGCTTTCCCAATAATAGCACCCTTGCACCCGATAGTTTTTAATTCTTTCACATCATCAATATTACTTACACCGCCACTTGCAATTAAATTTATTTCAGGATGCTCTGTCATGATTTTTTTATACAACGCCACAGAAGGCCCTTCCATCACACCGTCTTTAGAAATATCAGTACAAAAAATATTGGTAGTACCCAGGCTGATCATCTGACCGATAAAATTAAAAATATTAATACCGCCATCCTCCAGCCAGCCGCTGATCTTTATTTTTTCATCCAGCACATCTGCGCCTACTAAAAAATGTTCGGCACTGAATTCCATCAGCCATTCTTCCAGTAATTCTGGATGCTTTACGGCAATGCTGCCCACGGTTACCATAGCGGCACCTGCATTAAAAATATTACCTACATCGGTTATATTTTTTACACCACCTCCAAAATCAATGACCAGGTTTGTTGCCGAAGCAATATTTTCCAATACTTTTAAATTGATGATCTTTCCGGCTTTTGCACCGTCCAGGTCTACAATATGCAACCGCTGTATTCCTGCGGCCTCAAATTGTTTAGCTACTTCTACAGGATTTTCGTTATAAACTTTCTGTTGTGCATAATCACCCTTGGTAAGGCGTACACATTTTCCATCAATAATGTCAATTGCGGGAATAATGATCATGGCAGTTGTATGAAGTTTTGTAAAATAATTTCTCCAACCTTTCCTGATTTTTCAGGATGAAACTGCACTGCATAAAAATTATCTTTTTGCAGCGCTGCACTGTAAGGTAAACTATAATCTGTTTTTGCCACCGTTTCATTACATAGTGCTGCATAATAACTGTGCACCGTATAGGCAAAAGCGCCTTCGTTTAACCCGTTAAATAAAACAGATTGGTAATCGTAAATTGTATTCCACCCTATCTGTGGTATTTTTAATTCCTTGGATTCAAATAATTTCACCCCGGTATCAAATATGCCCATGCACCGGGTATCACCTTCTTCGGAATGATGGCATAACAATTGCAATCCTAAACAAATACCCAGTACCGGCTGTTGTAAAGAAACAATCACTTTATCGAGTTCCCGTTCTTTTAAATAAGCCATTGCTGCATTGGCATGTCCCACACCGGGAAAAATAACTTTTGATGCATTGCGGATCATCGCTTCATCATCGGTTACTATTGATTCAGCTCCTATGCGCTGCAATGCATACTGTACACTTTGTACATTACCGGCATTGTATTTTATAATCGCAATCATAATAGTCCTTTGGTTGATGGCAACGCATTATTATTAATATCTCTCTTCGCCGCCATTTTTATGGCTTTTGCAAAAGCTTTAAAAATGGATTCAATTTTATGATGTTCATTGTCGCCTGCTGCTTTTATATTCAAATTACTTTTAGATGCATCGCTGAATGATTTAAAAAAATGAAAGAACATTTCTGTAGGCATCTCTCCTATTTTTTCTCTTTTAAATTCTGCATCCCAAACGATCCAGTTTCTCCCCCCAAAATCAATCGCTACCTGGGCCAAACAATCATCCATAGGTAATAAAAAACCATAGCGCTCAATACCTCTCTTATCCCCTAATGCCTTTGCAATGGCTTCGCCTAAAGCTATGCCGGTGTCTTCAATACTATGGTGTTCATCAATATGCAGGTCGCCCTTGCATTCAATATCCAGGTCGATATTGCCATGCCTTGCAATCTGTTCCAGCATATGGTCAAAAAATGCTAAACCGGTGTCTATGGTTGCTTTGCCCGTACCATCTAAATTTACGGCTACTGTTATTTTGGTTTCGTTTGTATTACGCTGGTGAACGATTTTTCTTGGCGGTAATTTCAAATACGCATAAATATCCGACCAGTCCGGAGTTTCCAAAACAATCACCTCTTGCTTTAATGCACTGATGGTATCTTTTATTTCGGATGCACCAAGGCCGGCATCTGTATTTAACCAGAACCCTTTGCAGCCCAAATTTTTGGCTAACTCCATATCTGTAATTCTATCGCCAATTACAAATGAATTGGCAATATCATACTCTGTGTTATCCAGATATTTTGTGAGCATTCCGGTAGCAGGCTTACGTGTGGGTGCATGCTCTTCAGGAAAAGTCCTGTCGATACAAACCTCACTGAAATGAATGGCTTCATTTGCCAAACTGGCCATCACTAAATTATGTACGGGCCAGAATGTATCTTCAGGAAAACTTGCAGTGCCTAACCCATCCTGGTTGGTCACCATCACCAGTTCGTAATTTAATTCTGTTGCAATTTTACGCATGTACAAAAACATATCCGGGTAAAATTCCAGTTTTGCAAATGAGTCCAGTTGATAGGTTGGTGGAGCTTCTTTGATCAATGTGCCATCCCTGTCAATAAATAATACTTTTTTCACCCTTGATATTTTTTTAAAGTAGATAATAGATTCTTATTTTCATCCGGCGTTCCTACTGTGATACGCAAACAATTTTCGCAGCCTGCTTCTTTATTCCTGTTACGCACTACAATTTCATTGTCGGCAAGGTATTGGTAAAGTGCATCAGCATCGTTAACCTGTACTAAAATAAAATTAGCATCTGTAGGATATACTTTTTTAACAAACGGCAATCTTACCAATGCCGCAGCCAGTTCTTCTTTCTGATGCACTACTTCTTTGATCCATTTATTTACCATTGCCGTTTCCTGCAAGGCATCCAGGGCAATCTGTTGCGATGCTTCATTGATATTGTAAGGCGGTTTTACCTTGTTAAAAATATCAATGATATCCATCGATGCAAAACACAATCCCAGTCTTAACGCTGCAAGGCCCCAGGCTTTGGATAAAGTTTGCATCACTATTAAATTAGGATACTCCGTTAACTCCTGTATAAATGTTTTTTGTTTAGAGAAATTGATATACGCTTCGTCAATGATAATAATACCAGGAAAATTATTCAGCAATACTTCCACATCGGCACGGTTCATATTATTGCCGGTTGGATTATTGGGCGAACAGATGAATAATAATTTGGTATGTTCGTCTGTAGCATTCATGATGCCTTCCACATCCAGTTCAAAATCCCTAGTGAGGGTCACTTTTTTTATGGCTACATCATTGATGTTGGCACTTACCTGGTACATGCCATAAGTAGGCGGACAAATGATCACATTATCTTTTCGTGGCTCACAAAAAATACGATAGGCCAGGTCGATCACTTCATCGCTGCCATTACCAATAAAAATATTTTCTGCCGGCACTCCTTTTATTCTTGCCAGTTGAAATTTTAATTGCCATTGCAAAGGGTCGGGATAGCGGTTATAATTTTCCGCTACCGGTGAGCCGTAAGCGTTTTCGTTGGCATCTAAAAATACAGATGCTTTTCCTGTAAACTCATGCCTTGCCGAAGAGTAAGGCTTAAGCACTTTA
Organism: Ferruginibacter profundus; assembly: GCF_054783275.1. Taxonomy (NCBI): domain Bacteria; kingdom Pseudomonadati; phylum Bacteroidota; class Chitinophagia; order Chitinophagales; family Chitinophagaceae; genus Ferruginibacter; species Ferruginibacter profundus. The sequence continues at coordinate 1,755,579 of NZ_BAAGQW010000001.1, forward strand.
ATATTATCCCGGATCAGTTTGTGTAATTCAAATTGCATTATGATTTGTTTATTTCATTTAGACGAATGGTGACTGCATTTTTATGGGCATCCAGTCCTTCTGCCGCAGCCATTACTTCCACAGCAGTACCAATATTTTGTAAACCGGCAGCATTCAATTGCTGAAAAGTGATCTTCTTTACAAAACTATCCAACGATACACCACTGTAGGCTTTTGCATAACCATTGGTGGGCAACGTATGATTGGTGCCCGATGCATAATCGCCTGCACTCTCAGGAGAATAGTGCCCGATAAAAACACTCCCTGCATTAATTACTTTTTCAGAAAGTGCTAAAGCATTATCAGATGCAATGATCAGGTGCTCCGGCGCATATTCATTCAATAATTCAAATGCTGCATCTGCATTTTCCATTACGATAAACCTGCTGTTGGCCAAAGCTTTTTCAGCTATGGTATTTCTTGATAAAGCTGACAATTGTTTTTCCAGCGCTGCCTGTACGTCCTCTGCTATTGAAGCGGCACTGGCAACTAACACCACCTGGCTGTCTGTTCCATGTTCCGCCTGGCTTAATAAGTCGGCTGCAACAAATGCAGCATTGCTGCCTGCACCTGCATATACTGCTACTTCACTGGGACCGGCAGGCATATCAATGGCAATACCACCTGCATTTACCAGCTGTTTGGCACAGGTTACATATTGATTACCCGGACCAAATATCTTATACACTTTTGGAACAACAACTGTACCATAAGCCATAGCAGCAATGGCCTGCACGCCGCCTATTTTGTAAATATTTTTGATGCCGATCAATTGCGCTACATACAAAACAACGGCATTTACTGTTCCGTTTTTATCACAAGGTGTACATACTACAATTTCTTTACAGCCTGCAATGCCGGCCGGTATACCCAGCATTAATAAGGTAGAAAACAAAGGCGCTGTTCCTCCCGGAATATACAATCCCACCTTTTCAATAGCTACCGCTTTTCTCCAGCACACCACACCGTTTACCGTTTCAATTTTTGTAACTGTTTCTTTTTGTGCTTCGTGAAATGCAGTGATGTTATTTTTGGCAATGGCAATCGCTGCTTTTAAATTATCATCCACTGTTGCAATAGCATCTTCAATTTCTTTTGCACTCACTTTTAATTCGTTCAATTGTACTGCATCAAATTGTGCAGCATATTTTTTTACAGCTGCATCGCCATTCAATTTCACGTCTTTTACAATTGCAGCAACAGTGCCTTCCAGTTTTTTTGTATCAAAAACCGGGCGCTGCAGTAGCTGCTGCCATTTATTTTTTTCAGGATTAATATAAATTTCCATACCCCTGTCCCCAAAAGGGGAACTTAGTTTTAAAGTGTATAATTTTTTAAACAGCATTTTAGTAAGCCAAATAAAAATTGAATGTCACTACCGATCAGCTTTCTCCAGGTTCCCCCCGGGGCTGATGGTATTTACACAATCATCTTCTCAATCGGGATCACTAAAATTCCTTCTGCTTCAAATTGTTTTAATTTTTCTATCACCTCCCAAAAATCATTTTCATTCACCACGCTTTGCACACTGCTCCAGCCTTCGGTTGCCAATGGAGTTACCGTTGGGCTCTTCATACCCGGTAAAACATTTTCGATATTGTGTAATTGATGATTGGGCGCATTTAAAATAATGTACTTATTATTCTTGGCGGTTTTTACGGCATTGATACGCAGCAATAATTTTTCCAGCAAATTCTTATTTTCTTCAGAAAGATTTTTATTGGATGTTAGTACTGCTTCTGATTTTAAGATCACTTCAACTTCTTTCAATCCGTTGGTGAATAAAGTGCTGCCGCTGCTCACCAGGTCGCAGATAGCATCTGCTAATCCAATACCAGGCGCTATCTCTACCGATCCGCTGATCTCATGTATCTCTGCAGGTATTTTTTTCTCCTCTAAATATTTTTGCAGGATAGTAGCATAAGTGGTAGCAATCTTTAATCCGTTCAGATCTGTAATGGATTTATACTGCATTGTTTTTGGTACAGCAATGCTTAACCTGCATTTTCCAAAACCCAACCGGTAGACTAAATCGATGTCTTTACTTTTTTCCAGCAATACATTCTCACCTACAATGCCAATATCTGCCACGCCATCGTACACATACTGGGGAATATCATCATCCCTTAAAAAATAAACTTCCAGCGGAAAATTTTCTGCTATAGTTTTTAATTGTTTGTTGCCATTGTTTAACTGGATACCACACTCCTTTAAAAGTTTGATGGAATCTTCATACAAGCGCCCCGATTTTTGAATTGCGATCTTTAGCATTATTTGTTTTTTATTACACGAATTAAATACACTAATTACAAGAATTGTTTTGCCCGAATTTACTTTTGTATTCATCCGTGTAAATTCCTGTAATCCGTGGCTAAATAAAAAGGGCTCACTTTTCAGTAAGCCCTTGATTAAAATTATGTGTAGTTACATACAAATCAGCACGCTTACCCGTTGAGTAATGTATGATGATGGTGTATGTGAACGATTTGTTGCATTGTTAGCACAAAGTAAAGACGGAATGTTTATATCTCCAAATAAAATTTCTACAGGTAGCCCTTATACTGCAGCCATTGTAATACAGGCAGGGTAAATGCCACTATCCATACCAGCAGAAAGGCCATCCTGCTGCCGGTAGTAAGGTCATCCTCGTAAGCCGGCACCAATACATTTTCAATATGCTTAATGATCACTTGCTCATCACCCGATTGTTCTTCTGTAGAAAATTTGCTGCTCAGCACCCTGCTGTTATTGATCACTACATTCCTGATCTGCCAGTATTCCGCATCTGTAAGGTCATCATAAGAGCAGGCATAATCAACACCTTCTTCATCCAGTTGTTTACGTACTTTATGCAGCAGGTTAACCTGGTGTATGCGGAGTAAAACAAGCAAGGCAACCAGCAACAGGCCCCAGGCATAATTTAATTTAAAGAAGAGGTACACCAATGCAGCGCAGGATAAATACAAAAAAAGTAATTGTATGATCCGGCTGCCATTAAAGAACAGCGTTTGAAAAAACTGGCCGCCATCCAATGGAAAGACCGGTAACAGGTTGAATACATTCAGCAACAAAAAAGGCATGGCCAGCTGAAAATAAAGGTGTTCGTAATTACCCTGGTGCAGGTATAATAGAATAATACCGATTACAATACCAGGTAAAGGCCCTGCCAATAAAACAATCAGTTTATTTTTCCTGGAGAGATTGGTTGCCGTACCCGAAACATAAGCGCCAACAAAGGGTACAAACGTCATGTTCACACCTTTATAGCCAAAAAATTTCATGGCAATAAAATGCCCCAGCTCATGAATAAAAATTACCGTTACCAATAACAATACCGAAAACCAGCTTTTAAATATCCAGTAATCAATCGCAATAAATAATGCCAGGCTTACCAGCGTTCGGGATAAAGATGTTTTTTTAAATTCCGTTTCCCCGGGCTTTACTACTATTTCTGACGATTCGTTTTCTTCGGTCATGTAAATTATTTTATGGTACAAACCCTGGCAGCGGCTTCAGGCCCTGCCAGCGCTTTTCGGGATTGCTCAACCGCCGTCAGGGTTTTGTTTTCAAACCCCGCCAGGGTTTTCAACCGCTGACGGGGTTCTACAAAATTGTAATACCCAAACCCGGTATTTCGTTATAAATAATTTTTCCAAAATCAAAACCCACACCGGTTGCAATATCTTCACTCAATAACAACGGCCCATCCATATCCACTTTATCTAACAATGGCGCCAGTTGTGCAATGGCGGCAGTACCAATACTGCTTTCATTCATGCAACCTACCATTACTTCCATATTCAGTTCACGTGCCCTGGTGATCATGCGCCTGGCAGGCGTTATACCACTGCACTTGGTGAGCTTGATATTGATACCATGAAAATGCCGGTGACATTTTTCCACATCATTTTCAAACACACAAGCTTCATCTGCATACAAAGGCAAAGGAGATTTTTCGTATAGCACTTTCATACCTTCCCAATTATCTTTTGCCAAAGGCTGTTCCACCATCTCCACACCTAAATCTTTCAGCAATGGAATTTTTTCCAATGCCTGTTCCAATGTCCAGCCGGCATTGGCATCTACCCGCAATACAGCATCGGTATGTTTCCGCAATGCGGCCACCATTTCAATATCATTATCCACGCCCACTTTTATTTTATAAACAGGCCATGGTTTTTCTTTCATCTTGGCTACCATATTATCAATGGTATCAATGCCGATGGTAAAATCTGTAACCGGGCTTTTGGCAATATCTAAATTCCACAAGGCATGCAATGGTTTGCGTTTTAATTTGCCATACAGGTCCCATCCTGCCATATCCAATGCACACACTAAAAATGAATTGGCAGGAAAGAGATGGTGCAGGTAATGCCAGTACCTCTCCGGTTCATTAAATGCATATTTTTCTACAAATATTCTTTTACTTTCAAGGTCTTCCACCATTTTTTCTACCGGGATATTGTAATAACTGATAGCTGGTGCTTCGCCATAACCTTTGATGCCCATAAACTCCAGTTCCACAATTAATGTAGGTTGATGTGTTTTGGTGCCTTTAGAAATAGTGAAAGGGTGAGTAAACGGGAGATGGTATGTTTTGTAATTTACTTTCATGAGTTTATTAATACACAGCCCTAACAGCCAACTGTGTTATGTAAGAAACAATGAAGATAGAATAAAAAATGAATCTCACTATGGAAAGGAATTGATTACAGCCGCGTTGACAATGGGAAAAAACGCCCCCCTGAAAGCTTATAGGTAGTGCCTGCAATCGTAATGGTATCGTTATCGTGTAAATCAGTAAGATTAAAAATATCCTGTTCAATAGTATGTATGCTGCCACCCGTTCTATAAGCCAATTCAATATAATCAGTGTTTACCCAGCCCATGCCCGTACCACAAAGCACTACCCTTACCGGCACTTTAACATCGTATAGTAAGGCCATATCTTTTACCGGGCTTAAATTATCTGCTATTAAAATAACAGTAGCATCAGGTGATTTTAATTCTATACTTTTCAATAAAGCTTCTATATCATTTTCAGGCGCATCGCCGCCACTGCCCTTCCCCATTGCGGTATACATTGTTTTTATTACTGAATCAGGCATATTTTTTAAACAACTGTAAATGCCGCCTGTTTTTCCAATTACTTTCAGGCGATCGGGTTTATTGTCTCCGTCATTAAAAAATACATAATCTGAAGGAGACTTATCCATCATTTCCAGTGTATGCCACAAAGCGATCTGCTGCATGTAAGGATACATACTTCCCGTAACATCGGTTACTATCATACGGGATGGCCATTTATTCCGTTTTAAAACAGCACATACTACATTGCGTTCTCTTTCAAAATATCCCGGATCATCTTTTAATTTTTTTGTAACAAATTCAATTTCACTGGCAATTTTAGGCAATAAGCTTTCCAGTTTTAGTTCCTTTGTTTTTTCTGTTGCTTTATAAATTGAATCCCGGTAGGCAATAAAATCTGCTTCTTCTTTTTTCTGCTTTTCAAATTCTTTTACGCCGGGGTAATTTAAAATAAGATCATTGGCAAGAATAAGGTTATTCTCTTTTTCAATATTGATATCATACACATTGGGAAAGTATTTTAATGATACGGTATAATGATCATCAGCCGGCAATATTACAATAGCTGTACCATTAGCCGAAGTCCGGATCTTTTGTTCCGCCATTTTTTTCCCTTTCACCAAAATAGTATCCCCCTCTACTGGTTTATTATACAAATTTTTATACACCACATTGATCACTGATTTAGAACTATCAATAGCAATCAGTTCGGCATGTGTATCATCACTGAAGTAAAGGATATAATTTAAAACAGCATCTGCGGTATTTTTTATTTTTATGGTGTTATTCTTTATAGAAACTCCCGAAGCCTGTACAAGGTATTGTACATTTTCATTTACAGGAAAATGTACAGTATCGTTAGTTATTGTAAGTACCTGTGTGGAATTATTGTTGGATCTGATGCTGATAGCTTTCAGCTCTTTTTTATTGAATACTTTTATTACGCCGGTTGGAATAATTTTTTCCTGAAGGTGGTATTTAAAAGTAAAATTCAATGCTTCCCCATCCGCATCAGGAATGGTGTATTCATAGGAATCAGCAGAGTTATCGATGGTAATGGCAAAATTTTCGCCAATGCGCAGGGTGCATGAAGCCACCCCGTTTTGATCTGTTTTAAAATTGATTATTTTATGAGTAGCTGTATTTTCAAAATGCACTTTGGTTACGATCTTTTCACCTTCAAATGTGATAAAATTCAATTTGAGCAGCGTTGAATCTTTAGTGGCTGAGCCAGGCTGTGCCTTGGCAGCAACCGAACAGCACACAATAAAAAAACTAACCAGGATCGTTTTGGTGATACTCATAACAAGAGATGATGTTGGTAAATAATTTTGCGGGAATGCTGGTACAACGCATCAATCCAAAGCGTAGTATGTATACGCCAACGATTACTCAACATTAACATTTCTATAGGTATTGCCGGCGGGTGCCTTCACCACCCAGGGGAGATACCAACACGGGAGAAGTTTTTTGATTGCCGCTTACCTGCCGCTTGATGTTACATAACCTTTCACCTCCTCATTAAATTCATCTTCTTTCAACAGGTCTTCCAGGTTAATGTGCATGCGGTACCGCCAGTAATGATCGGGATTGGCGGGTATATTGATACGTTCATCATCAGGGTTTTGCCGCCTCAGCTTTTCGCTGATGCCCAGCCAGTCCTGCAATTGAAAAATGCTCCACATGGCAGGGCAATATAAATGCTCTGTTACAATTTCCTTATTCACCCATGGTTCACAGAAATAAGGTGCTTCGCCATAGCGGCCCATGATAGTATTATAAAAACGCTGTGTTTTGACCCTGTCTTCCTGCCACCAGCCACGTATGGTACTCATGTCGTGTGTACTGGGTGTAACCACACTCATGTAAGGCGCATCGTTGGGATGAAAGAATTCCGATGTACTCTTCTTGGGCATACGTTGAATTTCCAGGCTCAGTATACCCAGGCGTTGCATTACATCCGGCACACAATGCGGTACCATACCCAGGTCTTCGCCGCAGATCAGCATATTGGTACTGCGTTTTAAACCCGGTAATTTATGCATGGCTTCCTTCTCCCAAAAATCATCCTGCCTGCGGAAAAAATAATTCACAAACAATTCTTTCAACTGGTACTGCGAATGGCCATCTAAATCCCTGAAGGACGAAGTTTGGTCCATACCGATGCGGAAATGGAATTTTTGCCCCTGCGATCCTTCTTCTTCAAACAGGATCACATTACTGATCAGATCGAACAGCCCTTGCTTTATTTTATTATCACTGTCGTTATTGGCAGCAAAATAATGTGTTACTTTTCGCTGTGTATTAAAAGCTTCTTTTAATTCGTAATGATCTAAAAAATGTTCCTTCACATAATTCACTTCTTCACCAAATAATTCGTGCAATACGCCTTCTGTAATGTAAGGTTTGCAATAGCGGTGCCATTCGTAAGAGATATTTCTTTCAAATAACTCGTTAATGTGAACCGGAATGGCGGGTTCAAACCGGCCCATAATACCTTCTACGGCCGATAAAGGAATACTCCAGATGCGGAAGAAACCTAAAATATGATCAATGCGGAAGGCATCAAAATAATTGCTCATCTGCTCAAAGCGCTGGCGCCACCAGGTAAAATCATCTTCCTGCATGGCCTTCCAGTTGTAGGTAGGAAACCCCCAGTTCTGGCCCTTTATAGCAAAATCATCCGGCGGCGCTCCGGCCTGTGCATCCATATTGTAAAGCCGGGGTGCCATCCATGCGTCCACACTATTTCTGTAAATACCAATGGGGATATCGCCTTTAACTACTATGCCGTTTTTATGTGCGTAAGCTGTAGCTTCTGTTAATTGTAAATGCAAATGATATTGTGTAAAATAATGCACGGCAATATCATCATAATGTTTTTGTGAAGGGCTCACCAAACGCTGGATCGCATTTTCATCATACACACTGTTGGTCTTCCAGGTGCTGAAATCTGAAGTGTTGTATTTATCTCTTAAAAAACAAAATGCCGCATACGGTACCAGCCAATGGCGGTTGAGTTCAAAAAATTCAAAGTAGGCAGTATCGTCTTTAAAAATATCTTTTTTTGCAGTGTAAATTTCTTTTATGGCTGACAGCTTGAATTTGATCACGCTGTCATAATCCATCTCTTCCAGCGCATTCAATTGCTGTTGCTTTTTCTTCAGCGATTTAATGAATGTTGCCTGCGATGCGCCTGCTGTTTTTTCTAAATTTAAAAACAAAGGATGCAATGCAAAAGCAGAAATGGCGGCATAAGGATAAGAATCTTTCCAGGTATGCGTAGCCGTGGTATCGTTAAGAGGCAAAACCTGTATGAGTTTTAACCCTGTTTTCTTTGCCCAGTCCACTAATAATTTGATATCAGCAAACTCGCCTGTACCAAAACTGTTTTTACTGCGCAGGCTGAATACAGGAATAGCCACACCGGCACCTTTCCAGGGTGTGTATGGAGCATTTATAAAACCATCGTGATTGATAGTGATCTTTTTCTTTGCAGCATCGCCGGATACCGTTCTGTTATTGCCATTTTCAAATGCTGTAAACTTTTTATTTTTTACATTGTAGATGCCATACTTATACGCCACCGGAAAGGTCTCCTTGCTTAAATTCAACCTCACTTTCCACCAGGTTTTATTTTTGGTGAGCAGTACAGGTTTTTCGGTAGACCAGTTATTTAAAACGCTTGCCGCACCGGTTATGCAAATGACTTCATCTTCGTTTAAAATAGGCGCTTTAACCCTGAATTCGTGGGTATAGGTTTTAGGAGACCTGGCAGCAATTTTTGCCACTGTTGCCGGTGTTTTTAATAAAACATCCTGGAAGGCCTGTGTAAAATAAACATTCTCTATTTCGCCTGAATAATTCCAGGTATCAAAAAATACCAGTTCATCTGCCTGTATATTATCCAGTTCTGCAATCCTGTCGTCGCCAAATTCTACAGTCTCGTCCTTGCCATCTTCCCTTAAAATGTATTTATACTGAAGGGTATTCAACTCCTTAACGGTATCGATATTGATACTGCCATGCCAGAGTTCGTTATTAAGGTATTGAATAGGAAAGGCTTTGGAGAAATCATTGTTGCCCAGCACATCGTTGTTGCCACTAATAAAAATCGACTGGCCAAAGTGTGTGGAAAAGCGTAGGTAAAAATGTATAGTCATCAGCAATCAGGTTCTAATCAGGGGGCAATATAAAACCTTTATAGCAAAATGTAAAAAATACACATTAAAAAATGAACAAAACACGATAATAAGTTTATAAACTACCGGTTTTTTTTGTACAAATGTAACAGCATCAATCCTTCTGCCTTATATTTGCAAAAAATAATTAGAAATGGAAACAACCAAAAAGAATACCGGACTTTACTGGATACTATTTTTACTTTCTGTAGCAGGATTTTTTGCTGTACTGTATTCACCAATAGGTGCTTACTGCTCAATGGTACTGCCTTTTAATGTTACCTTTTTTGCAAAGGCTTTAGACCTGATGTAATTTTTCCAACTTATTTATATAAAAAACATCTGCCCTGGGCGGGTGTTTTTTTATGCCTGGTACTTTTCTCAGTTAACGTTTACAAAACCCGGGCGCCTGATAAAAGTGCTGTTATATTTAAACCTGATATTGGTGCTCAGCTCCACTTTCCACACCCTCATATCGGCATTAGTACGGGGAAAATAATAACCTTTCAATTCGATAGTGCCAAATACAAGGTTCTCATTACGGGTGCGTATACCACCACCTATTGCGGTATACAGGTCACTTTTACTTAAATTCTCTTTTACGGGCTTTAGTAAACTCAGGTCGGTAAAAACAAATGGTGCCAGCCTGAAGCCCAGTATTTTACTGGTGTTATAATACACCGATTCCAGTTTCATGGTACCCCGCAGGTCAGAATTAATATTCTCCGGGTTAAAATAAGGCAATGCATAACTGCTGTTGATAAATAACGGCGCATTCAATACCGGGTTTACCTGCGCCGTAATACCCGAAGTAATGAACGTACGCTGGTACCATTTGCTGTTCAGCTTTTTCAGCCGGGTAAAATGCTCTACATTAAATAGAAAGGTCAGGTCTTCAAAACGCCTGCGATAAAAAAAGCCGCCGCCGCTTAACGTAAAATTGCTGTAAAGCCCTCTCTTTTTAAAATTGGTTAAATTAAAATCAAAACCACCGTAAGGCCTTTTCAACTGTTGCTTTTTAAGCCATCCTCCCGTTAATGATACACTGAATCCTTCGGGAACATCCTCGTTTCTTCCAAATCCATAAATAAAATTGGTTTTATAAAAACTCTGCTTAAACACATTTACCGAACCCAGCATACCAATGAAATTGGTATAACGATAATCGAATTCGGTTTTGTACCTGGTAGGCAGGTTAAAAAAATGCTGGTTAAAAGCCCGTAACGCTGCAAACTTGTGCACTCTTATTTCCCTGTTGGCATATAACCTGCGTTTGCTATCAAGGCTATACCCCAGCCAGCCATCAATATTATAGTAAGTATACCTGAAATCGGATTTGTATAATGAGTCGTTAACGTAGGCATTATTGGTACTGTAATAACCGGCTTCCAATGCCCCAATGCTGGGAATGTAAGGGGTTACCAATGGCTTTTCCCACCTGGTGAAGAAATTACTCTCCTCCCTTCTGCCACTGCTGAATGATGGGGCAAAACTATTATAGCCAAGCGTCCAGTCTACAAAAGATCCCCCGATATTACGTTTGGTGATCTCTGCATTAAACGCCTGGTGCGGAGTCCTTGCTTCATCATACAAACCACTTACCAGGATACGGGTTGCACTGCCGCCAACATTTTCGTCCTGCAGCTCCAGCCGCCCCCTTGTACGGGTATCAATTTTTACTTTTCCACCTATGGAAAAAATGTCTTTTGTTAATACCACCACATCAACAGAATCTGCAGAGCCTTCTGCAAAATCCACCACAATCCTGGCATCCTGTATATAAGAAAGGTCACGCAAATACCTTTCATTATCGGCCACCAGGTAAGGATAAAAACGGCCACCCTGCCTGAAAAACAAATTGCGCTCTATTACTTTTTCTTTTGAATTTTTATGAAAGGCATTCGCCATACGGATACCAAAATTGTTTTTGATATCGCAGGTGTCGTAAATACTGCATTCAAAGCCCAGGCGTATCATTCTTACCGAACGGATGATCTTGCCTTTGAATTTTAAATACTGGTTTTCTATTTTCTGAGGAGGTTCATCCGGTGTATAGGTAGATATGCTTTTACCCAGCCTGCCCAGCAATCCTTTTTTCTTTGCCAGGAAAAAAGTATCCTCCTGGTTATGGCCGGGTTCCTGTGCACCGGCACAATGATGCATCATCAATACAATAGCTAAAAATATATACCGCAAGCGCTTGAACATATTTATCCTAATATTCTATCTCAGTTTGATAAAGATATTGCATTGTAAGTAAACAGAACTACAGCCAGATGTTAAGACGTGTTAATTAATGATATGGTCATCATTATGCATAAAAAAATCGGGGAACGAGGAATTTTGACGGAGAAAGTAAACAAAACAAATTTGATGAGGATCAGGTAATGCCTAAACCATCTGTTCTGGTGCAGCAATTTTCACTTGAAATTAAATATCAATTAAATACAGTACCTGCCCTGCCTCCTGAAATAATTTAACAAAACAAGGAGCTACTTAACAAAAAGATCAAAGTAAAAAAAGCTGTCGGAAGCATAATTTCAACGCACTCATTAAATAAATATAATCAGCTGATTATTAATAATGTAAAACATATTACTTAAAGTAAATTTTCGTCACATCTCACCAGTGGCGAAGCTATTGAACAGATAAAAATCTGCTTTGGTATGCAACACAGCATCAGCTATAATACAACGGTTAGTGTAACAATTTTACCTTCCTGTTTTTTTTACCTGCCGGCATTTTTACCTCACAGTTCTGGAACCCCGGTAACTACGGTTTGCAGCCTGCTGCATTGTTACCGAACGGGAACATGACGTAAGAAAAAGTACAGTTACTAAAAATAGTAGAAGTTTGTTTTTCATAACACTGAGTTTGGATTAAAAATAAATTCAATGTAAAATTAAAGCTTAATACTGTGGCAGGGCAACGTGAAAGTAGGTTGTTTTTTTAGTAAAACTACCTGTACATAATACGCCGTTTTTTTATAACCGCTTGTTTATTAATACCAGGTTTTAAAATGTACCGAATTGGGAATTTTTACCTGTTCACAATCCGAAGAATGGATTTTATTTTTTGGTAATCCGCCAGATGGTTTTACCGGCATCATCAGCCACCAGTAAAGCGCCGTCATTAGTAAACGCCACCCCGACCGGCCGGCCATAAACATCATTACCAGATGGATTGCTAATGAACCCCGTTAAAAAATCCTGTACCGGGCCGGAGGGTTTGCCATTGGCAAAAGGCACAAATACTACTTTGTACCCCGAAAGTACACTCCTGTTCCAGGAGCCGTGCTGGCCTACAAACATGCCGCCAAAATAGGGCGCCGCCAGGTAATTTTTTTTATTAAATACAAGCCCTAAAGATGCTGTATGTGAACCCATTGACACATCCGGAGTAATGGTAGTATTTACCAGGTCCATTCTTTCTCCTTTCATTCTTGGATCGGCATTTTTTCCATAATAGGCATAGGGCCATCCGTAAAATCCATTCTCTTGTACGCTGGTAGCATAGTCAGGTACCAGGTCGTCGCCCAGGTTATCCCTTTCGTTTACGGCTGTCCATAAAGTATTAGTACCAGTTGCCCAATCCATACCTACAGGATTACGTAAACCACTGGCATAAATTCTTTCCCCGCTTCCATCAGGATTTATTTCCAGTATGTTGGCCCTTCTTTTTTCATTATCAATACCATGTTCTGCCACATTGCTGCCCGAGCCTACACTTACATAAAGTTTGGTACCTGAAGCATTGGCAATTACGTTTCTTGTCCAGTGATTATTATAACCACCGGCAGGCAGGTCTAAAATCTTAGTGCCTTCTGCTGTCATTTCTGTTTGCCCCTCTTCATATGGAAACATCCATAAACCATTGGTATTACCCACATAAAATTTACCATTCAGTATCAGCATTCCCAGCGGCCGGTTCAAGCCTTTTAAAAAAACATTTTTTACTTCGGGTATGCCATCTCCGTCCTTATCTCTTAATAATAAAATGGTGTTGCTGCTTTTACCCGGCTTTTTATCACTGGCTGTTTTTGTAAATCCGTCGCTGACGGTATTGGCCATTGCAATAAAGATATCGCCATTGGGTGCTACATATATCCAGCGTGGGTTATCCAGTCCATCTGCAAATTTTGTAACTGCAAAACCTTCCGGTGCTATGGGTGTTTTACCTTCGGGCCAGCCAATAACTTTTGATACATTTCTTACAGAAGGTGTAGCAAAAGGCGCCGGCAATTGAATGGCTTCCACGGCAAGAGCATTGCTGCCTGCAGACTTGCTGATCCTGGTGTTGTTGCAGGCACCAATGCTTACAACAAACAGCAGCAAAATATAATGCTGTTTAATTTTCATTATTAACTGGTATTTAAAATTACATCACCTGGTTCAGGAACAAAGAAAGACCGCTTTTCCACTCTCCGTCTATATGCAATTCAAAAGCATAGCGGCCGGCTGTTGCAAATTGCAACTGGTTAAAATTAACCACTAAATTAATAGCCACCACCTGGCCATTTGCCGGTGGCGGAATATTGATATTACCCTGTATGGGTTGTATGGTTTCTTTACCGGCAGGGTCTGTCATCCTTAATTTAAAATCGTGGTCGCCCGCTTCTTTGGCAGCAAACCGTAACCTGCACGCTACTGCACAGGCGGGGTGCTGCACCGGGAACTGCCTGGCATTAATACTATCGAAAGTGCCCACAATGGTGAGCTTGGAATTGTTATCCTGTGCAAAATCGCAGAGTGTGAATATTTCTATTTCCATTATTTATTTTTTGTAGCTGTAAAATTACTGCATGCCCGATAACTAATACTTATTTTATTTCTACGGCAAATTCAGCTTACGGGAAGGGCGTTTTATTTTTTAAGGATCAATTGCAGTATTGTCTGGAGTTGCTGTTGCAGATCACTGGCATCAGCATAAATAACCCGGTAGTTGCTGATGCCTGCAACAGTAGTGGAGTGTGCCGCATTTATTTGCCGCATATAAATTACGGGTACCTGTTTTGCCTTTGCATAGCCCGCCTCTACCCCAATGCCAATGGCTTTGTAAGATGTCTCGGCTATGAATATATCGCTGCTATCAATAGCTTCCATTGCCTACTGCATCATCTGCGTTTCTTCATCTGCAGTAAAATGATAGTGATCTGCAAAAACAAAAGGTTCTATGGAAAACTGTTTCAAAGTTGTTGAAATGACGTCAAGCTCGTACTGCAGACCTTGCCTTTTGTTGAAACTAACAGCAATATACGCTTTCAATATGCGGAAGATTAATGTTTGGGAAGTGTTACATTGTAATCTTTATTAAGCCCTTCGTAAAAAGTAGCCAGCCTTATTGAATCTCTCTGCATCAAGCCACGCATTTTCTTTGCAACATCCTCCATTTGTTGCTGCTGAAATATTTCCACAGACTCAGGTGTTTGTTCTGTAGCCGAAAAACTGATCATGTCATCAATCATTTTCCCCATGATGGGCTTCATCTCCTTTATCTGCTGTTCTACAATATCTATAGTAGAATATACTCTTTGATCTGCGTTGGGTTCTTTTTTTATATTTTCCATATTATCTATGGTAATATCTATTTCGTGGTAAATATTATTACGCAGCGTTTCTATTTCCATGCTGCTGTCCACATGTTCAAATTGTTTAAACACAGTACTTAGTATGCCCCGGTTTTGTACGTAGGCTGTCCAGGTTTTTATAGTCGCCTCTTTTTTCTTTTTAAAATCGGAGCCTTCATTTTTATTGAATCCCAAAAAATAAATTATAGTTGCCGCAAGTACAGGTGTTACCACACCAATACCAATGTTCCTGGCAATTGAAGCTGCTGAGTGAGGCGATGGTTGCTTTTCCATTTCAGGTTTTTAGGTTCGCTAAACTAAAAAAAATAATTGGTTTATGATATACCCACAGGCACTGAGACTGCCGGCAGGAAAAATATCGCCATTCATTATAATATCAACATGAAAATATTTTACCTTGCCTGAAAATATAAGCCATGCGTTCCTTAAAAATTCTTGCCCTGTTTATTTTACTCTGCAGTGTCGCAAATAGTTTTGCACAAAGCACTCCGCCACCGCCGGCAGATGCCGGTGATGCTGATGATAAAATATTTACCCGTGTAGAACAGGAAGCAGAATTTCCCGGCGGCCTGGATGGCTGGAAGAAATACCTGATGAAAAACCTGAAGGCTGATGTACCGGAAAAGAATGGTGCACCTGCTGGTTATTATACTACAGTGGTAAAATTTATTGTAGGTAAAGATGGAACCCTTACTGATATTAAAGCCGAAACAAAAATTGGTTATGGTATTGAAGAAGAGGTGATACGTGTAATAGAAAAATCGGGAAAATGGATTCCGGCACAGCAAAACGGCAGGGTGGTAAATGCCTACAGAAGGCAACCGATAACTTTTGCAGTAATTGACGAAACATTTGACATTACCACAAAGGTACCGCACCAGCTTTTTGCCGCAACGGATAATGTAATAACAGTAACGGCCGAAAAAGTAAAACCAGAAGACCTGCAGGTGACTGTTTCAAAAGGCACCATCAAACAAATTGCAGAAGGAAAATTTGTAGTTCGTGTAAATGAACCGGGCAGGGTGATTTTTGAATTGTTCAATACTAAAAAAAATAAAAAGGTTGGCAGCGCAAGTATTGAGGTGATCAAGCAATAAAAAAAGATATCCGGCACACAGTGCAACCTGAATATCTTTTTTTCGTCTATTGGTATGAATAAAATAACTTTATGCTTAACAGCATTAAAACAACCAAAACATACATTATGAAAAAAACTTCTTTAGCACTCACCAGTTTATTTCTTGCTTTCACACTTTTTTTTAGCCCTGCTTATGCCGCAGTAGCACCCGGAGAAATTGCCGGACCAGGCCCGAGGGTAGCATTACCGGATTCAGCTTCGCTTAAATCGGCCCTGGCAGATTTTAAAAGCCTTTCCCGTAAAGAAAAAAAGGAACGCTTTAAAGATGTAAAAAAAGAATTGAAAGCGTATAAAGCAGCCAAAAAAAGCGGCGGCGAAGCCAGTACTAATACTTTGTTGTTAGTGATATTAGCAATCATTCTGCCACCATTGGCGGTGTACCTGCACCAGGGAGAGATCAATAGTAAATTCTGGATCGACCTGTTGTTGACCTTGCTCTTCTGGTTACCGGGTGTTATTTATGCATTGATAGTAATACTTGGCGCAGACTAATCTTCAACAGATTAAATAGCTACAACCAATTACAATATTTAATTAGCCCGTGAGTTTATGAAACCACGGGCTAATTTATTTCAGCTATTATTGATCATTTACCATAATCAGTCCCTGTCTTTCCATTTACCATGCCCGTGGCCGCGTCCACGATCATAACCACCATGTTTATCCTGGTTTCTCCATCCGTAGTGATTACCATTATCGTGCCTTTCCCACCTGTCACGCAAAATCACCTGGTCTCTTCTACCCCTGTATGATGCGTACCTCGACCGGTACTCGTCGCAACGGAGGTAAGGCCTTGGTTCATTTACCACAACCTTATAACAACTGTACAGATCATAATCCCGGTATTGTGCAGGCAATGCTGCCGAGAACATCCAGTTGCGTCCCTGCAAATAAATAAACTGCCGCTGGGGTACACTATAATACACATCCATATCGGGCATGTAATAATACGCTGCATAATCATAGCCTGCCGGCCCCCATTGTGGTTGTGTATTGATATTAACATTAACCCTTACCTGGGCCTGTGCATTGTACATAAAACTGCATACAATAAGTGTAAAAAACACCGAAAGCTTTTTCATAGTTATTTCGTTTGGTTCGCAACAGGATTGCCAAATAAAATGCCAGAATTTACAAGGCTGTAAATTATTTAGTGGTTTTATTATAAAGGAATGTTAAGAAAAAATCTATAAAGCTGCAACAGGAAATTTGCAGCGTTCATTAATAATTTTAATAAGTTCTTCCATTGAAATATCGAGTGTATTGGTATTAATGGAAAGCGGCGTGCCATGCATTTTATAATTTACCCACATCGATTTGCGGTTAATTGTTTTGGTTTGCCTGTCCATATATTCCTGCGGATTAGAAACATGTATCATCAGCATGCGTTGCCCATGTGTTGTAAATACTGAAAGTTTTGTAATGTCCTGCCAGAAGATCTCGGTATTGCCGGTTTTATCGGTAATGCCCAGGTGATCGATTATGAGCTTAGGGCTTTTATCCCACATCTTATATACTATTATAATTGCAGCAACAGTAAAGAGGGCGATAAGAAAATAACCTGACTGTTTATAGGTTACAGTAAGGCCAAAATCGCTGAGGTACAATGAATCCTGTAAAGTAGTACAAAAAATTCCTGCGGCAACAAATGCAAGTGCTAAAACAAGAATCAACCGTAACTTTTTTTTGCTGAAAGGAATTAAAATATCTTCCATAATAATTATTACCAGTGTTGTTAAATACTATTTTTTGGGAATAATTGCAGTGGCTTCAATCTCAATCAACAGGTCATCTCTTACTAATTGACTCACCTGCACCAGGGTACTGGCAGGTGGCTTTTTAAGATTGATAAATTTATTGCGCACATCCCTTACTGCCTGCACCTGCGATACATCCTGCATGTAAAAGCCCAGTTTAACAACATTGTCCATAGTACCTCCCTGGCTGGTAACGATGTTCTTAATGTTCAGAAAAACCTGCTCTGTTTGCTTTGCAATATCTCCTTTGCCAATTAAATTTCCTGCACTATCCAATGCTACCTGGCCCGAAATAATAATCATCCTGCTATTACCAAGGTCTATTACTGCTGCATGAGAATAGCCTTTGGCCGGCGCCACTGCTGAAGGGTTGGCAAATTGTATTATCGAAGTATCTTTTTGCGCAAAACATTGCAGCACCAGCAATAATAATGGAATAACAATTATTTTTTTCATCATTTGCAATACTATTTACCTGTCCTTAAAAACGAACCTATCCTTTCGATGATCAGTCCGTAAAATAAGCAATTAATAAAAAGCCCCAATACAAATACATTACCGCTACCGGAAAATGTTTTACCAAAAAATGTATGCGCAGGAAAACGAAGCATATAGATTAGTTTGGCGAATACCACAGTAATTATACTCCCCCCTGAAGTGCCTTCATCTTCAGCAAAGGCTGCCAAAAAACTTATTACCACTAAAATGCCGGTAATACCTACAGCAATGAGAAATGTTATTGCGTTAAATTTTTTCACATCAATTTTTAAGGATATCAACCATTACTGAAAATGCTAATCCAGGTTATAATAAGTATACTGCAATTTCATTTTTGCACCGGGTGCCACTTCCACCTGCCAGTATAATTCAGATACAGTATCATCTTCGTCCGCCGCTTTTATTTTGCGGCTTTTACCATTATTATCAGCCTTAATAAATATACCATCAATTACTTTATTTATCCTGATCGTAATTTTTTTGTCTTTGTAGTTTGTAATGCTAATGGCCCCGGTATGCGTTACTTTTTCGTAATACTCCGAACCATTTTTTTTGACGGTACTTTTTTCACGGCCGCTTTCTTCTTCATCATTTTTTACCTGCACATCTATTGCCTTAGACAATTGCATTTCTGAACTGCCTTTTACCGGTGTGTAATTAAGTTGTGCCTGTGCCAAAGGTTGACCACCTGCATTCATTACAAAAACGGCGCCGCTGGTTAAAGGGGCACTGGTACTATTGTTCACCAGAAAACTGTGATAAGTTTGTATGGAGTTAGCCCCTTCCATCATAGTGCTGCGTAAAGGCAGGTTAGCAGTATAAATTTCTGAGTATGAAATATTGGTAGTCATTACAGGTACAATAACACGTGCATTTTTCTCAAGATCAATTACACCTAACTGGTAGTAATACAGGTCTTCCAGTTTCTGGCCTGCCTTACCGGGGTCATCGGCATCAGTATCATTGCCTGTCCAGTTATAAACATTACCAACGGCCTGTGTACTTACATTAACTGTATTCAACATGTTGGTAAGGCCATTATTGTCGTAGCGGTTGCCCAGTAAACTTTCGTTCAGGTATTCAATACAAGCCGGGTCAAGTCTTTGCCCGTAAAACATTTCGGGGTTACCAATAATAATATCCACCGGCATATTGCTGTATTCTGTTTCGCCATTTACAATGGTGGCTTTCATTTCCAGTTTAGCTTCCTTATCATTTATTACTGTAAATAAATAAGAAGGAAACCATTGCAGCCCTTTTTCTAAACTGATGGTTGAGACTACTACATTATCAACCTGTTTATTCAGTTTTACTTTTGCAATGGGAATAATGCTATCTCTTAAAATAGTGTTTTGCAGATTACTTCCTGTTTCCATCCAGTCAAAACCGGCTGTACCGGCAATAACTGTTTTACCATTGGCCGTTGCCATTTTCATTGTTGCAGAAGCGGCTTCATACTCCAGTAATTTACCACTCAGTTTGCGCAGGTCAGTATTTTGAGCATTGCCGTACAAAGTGATGGCCTGGCCTACATTGGCTTCTAAAAATTCGCCGATTGCATGAGCGGTATGATTGGTTTTAAAGGTATCTGTTTTTACCACTATCGATTGCAGTGCGGCATCTTTGCCTGTAAATACCCAGTAAGTACCCATCAAAACTTTATCGGGTGCCTTAATGTAAAAACTTTTTTCCGTTACACTTACCAATCCCTCTCTTTTTACAAAGCAGGTACCATTTTTAAAAATACCCAGCCGGGAGGGATTTAAAGCCTGTAATTTTTTTTGTGCAGTAAGTTGCCATGTGCAAATGGCGGCAGCAATAAAGAGGAGTATTTTTTTCATGGAAAAGTAATCGATTTAATGAAGTGAGAAATCAGTTAAAAAGACAGGATGCTGTTTTATGTTTTTTTACATACCGGTACTTCAAATTTATAAGTAAATGACGGCTCTCTATTTTCCATACTTATCCCACCATCGTAAAAATATTTCCCTTCCCTGCATAAAAACTTTTCGGTCTGTCATATCCGGAAATAAGGATACAAAATACTCCGGTGCATAAGATTGAATTATCCTGCGTTTACTTTTGAAAACAATGTCAAACCTGTAATTGATATCGTCTGTAATACCGGCATTGGTATAGGATGTATCGCCATTATCAATTCTCCTGATCACCTTCCTTGTTTGATTCAGTGAATCGTTATGTAAATACCAAAAATGAATTGCTGATAAGCTGTCGAATAATTGTTGCACTGCCCGGTTATCTACGGTAAGTTTTGATTTGTACCATGTACCTGTACGCACAGTGTCGGTTACCATTTGCTTTGTTAGCTTATTAAAAGTACCACGGATGCTGTAATTACTCAACGTAAAGGAAGACCATTGCTTGTTTTTAAAGGAAATTATTTTGTAAGTATACGTGGGGCAATTGTGACAAAATCCTCCCTCCTCTTTATATGCTATAACATAGGCCTGCTTTTTTATAAAGGAATCAATGGGCTGTAGGTCTGCCACATCGGATGCCCTGTAATTGGGAATGATTACCGGAACCTGGCACAGTGCCTGTAAATGGACTACCAGTCCGATAATTATCAGCAACCTTATTTTTACCTGGATTGACATGCTGCTTTTATCATTGACTATTGTATAAATATATGCTATAAAAAGATATAGTATAAGCAAACTGCCGGCCGGTCTGCCAGCCAATATTGGGCAGGCAAGCACTGGCCTTTTAATTATGGGGTATACTTTACCCCAAAATGCATCTTATGGCTAAAAAACAGCTTATATCGGCTCAATATCAAGCCTGACAAGGGATTGCGTAGTATTTTTTTTTCGATAATAAGTATCTATTAATCAGCAACATAGGTATTTTTACTTGCAAAACCGTAAAATTACTGCCTTAAAAACTTGCGTTTTCCGAAACCGCATATTATGTTTGTATCGAATTTGATGATGGCCATTACCTCGGTTATTACAATATTCAAAACCCGTCCAACCTCCTGATACAGCTCCCGGTTTTGACTGAAACCAAAACTGATCCACTGTAGAATTACCGCTTATTAACGTACCAAACCCACAAGAAAATGAAAACTAATTCTACATTTGTTTGCCTAGTATTTTTTACTATTGCCATTTTTTCCTCTCTTTTTAATAGTGCTGATGCCCAGTGCGTAGCACCCGGAATGAAGTTTAAAAACCCGGTATTGATCTCAGGTATGCCCAACCAGACAGGCGCTGTATACAAATTCCCTTCGGTGATTGCCGGTGTGGATGCTATTGTAAAAGTGACCGGTAAAGTTGGAGGTGCCACGCTTACCAGTATTGATGATAATACCTACGGCTACAGCGATGCCTGGCAACCGGTTGTAAAAACACCCTTAACCCAAGGCGCCGGAGAATCCTATGTTAGCTTTGCGGTTGACTTTGTAAAAACAACGGACGGTTCTTCACACGTTTTTATTTGCTTTACCTTATCAGCCATTGATGTGGATGGTGATGGCGTGCATGTAAGGGAAATGGTTGCCGCTAACGATTTTTCAACTTACGGTGTATCTAATGCCACCACCCTTACCTTAGCCAATCAAAGTGGTTTATTAAAAGCTACCAGCACCATTGTTAATTTTCCCGGTATTGATACTTCTGCCTATGTATCCAACATCAATTATAAGTATATAAACAAAAGCAAAATAGGTGAGGTAAGAATCGGCAGCGTAACCGATGCCACATTTACAGTACAGGACAGGTATAGCTGCATTTATTTTAAGCCCATAGTTATACCTAATGTGGTTGTATTACCGGTGCAATATTTATCATTAAGTGCTACCGGTACCAATAACAATATTGTACTGAGCTGGCACACCAATGAAAAGACAGATGATCATTCTTTTACCATAGAGCGTTCCTTTGATGGTACCAGTTTTATACCTGTAAACACAGTGATACAAAAATCAGCACAAGAAAACCTCAGCACCTACGAGGCTATTGATATAGCGCCTGAGTTTACCAGTCAGCCATACCTGTATTACAGGATCAGGCAAACTGATGCTGCAGGAAAAGTAAGCTACAGTAATTTATCGTATGTTCATTTGCAAACCGTTCCGGTTGAAAAGATGAAAACTGCCCCTAATCCTTTTACAGAAAAAATTACAGTGCAGTTTAACAGTGATACCAAAGGAACTGCAACAATAAGCATTACTGCAATTGGCGGAAAAACGGTAATGAATAAACAATTCAGCATTAATAAAGGTGCTAATAATTTAACGGTGGATGGCCTGGCCACACTTACACCAGGCATCTACATTGCCCGCCTTGTAGTAAACGGCGCAACAATTGAAAGTAAAAAGATCATCAAATAAGCAACCAGTTTTCAGTACTATAAAACTCCAGACCAATCACCAGGCAGCCGTTTTGAAAGTAAAATTTCAGGGCGGCTTTTTTTATACCCGGGATTGACAAAATGTTTTCGCTTGTATTTTTCATCTCCGGCTGGCATAATACCATGGTATATTAAAAAGCCCTTTCTTTAAGTTAACATCTACAGTTTCTCCAATGAGGGTTTCGTTATACTGTTCTCTTGTTACACTGATATTTTCTTTATCGTAATGATGGCCCCAGGGCGTTACTTTTAAATAATAAGTTTTATGTTTGGTACCTCCAATATGTTTATCCACTACCTCTGCCTGGTAAACTGCGGGCTCCGAAAAATCGTAGACGCAATTGGCAGCATAAGTACCGGCATAACTGTAAAGGCAAATATTAAATATCAAAGACAGGTAGATCCATGTTTTATTTTTATTACTACCCGTTATCTGCCGGTGCGTTGCAAAAAGCAATACCAGCATTATAATACTGGCAACGGTACCTGGCAGTATTAAACTATACCAACTTTCAAATTCAAAATCGAGTATCACACGTAATAAAATTACCCATGCAGCTACGTCAATAAAATCGGCCACATCGTAAGTATCTTTTTCATCCTTATCCTTGCTGATGGTAACCAGGGTTGCCATACTGGGTTTATGAATACCATTAAGCAATAACCCAATAACGGGCATCGCTAAAAGAATACTGAATGAAACTATATATGGTTTTGGGAAAAACAAAAACCAAATACCCAAACCAATGGTCACCCACTCTAACCAATCGAGTTTATGAAAAGTTAATTTAGAAACGCTTACACCGCCTGATTTGTTAGTGTTGCTATTTTTCGCCTTTCTTTTTTTCATTGGAATGTAGTTTACTGTCTCAGCCTTCAAATATACTGTACGCATTTTTATTATCTTTAAACAAAACTTATTATATGGATATTGATGATTTTGCAAATGATAAAGAGATTATTAAGAACAGGAAACTGGAAGCTGAATTATTACGGCTACGTGATAGCAGCATTAAAAATGTTGCCGATACTTTCAATGCACAAAAATCATCGCATAAAAATCTAAAACAGTTTCTGCTGCACAAATCAGTTTCCATCCCTTTTGTATTTGAATCTTATGAAGGCAAATGGAAGAACAGGGGCTTTTATTTTTGTATTTTCAGTTATGAAAGTTCAGTACATGCAGGCCGTATAAATAACTCCGGCGTGGATTATTATTTTGCTGGTGTTTTTGATCTTGCAAAAAATTATCCGCATACAATTGCCCAACCGGAAACTGTTGCACTTAAAATTGAAAATCTTATAACGAAAGCTGATGTTGATTTTGATCATGCTAAAAAATTCTCCCGCAAATTTTATTTAGTTACAAAAGACCGGCAGGCATTAGAAATCCTTTTTTTGAATAAAGATTTAGACAGGATTACGGAACACCCCGGAGCTGAATTTGAGTTGAATGAAAATCAATGTTATTTCAGGACCGGCCGTAAACCTGTAAGCCCGGAAGAAGCCGGGGCTTTTATTGAGCTGGCGAAAATACTGCTGGAAATTTTATAGTGTAATTACTTACCCCCTCTTTCTGCAATACTAAAAAAACATTAACTTCATTTTCTGCTAATGCACACTCCTTATGCCTATTTACATGGACGTACATATTATACCGGGTGTAAAAGCCCGGGATGTGGCACAGGCCCACACCATGGACCTGGCGCACCAGGAAGAGCACCAATGCAAGTGCATGACCTATTGGATAGATGAAGAACGTGAAAGTGTTTTCTGCCTTATTGATGCCCCGAATAAAGAAGCGGTGGAAGAATTGCATTCGCAGACACATGGCCTTATACCCAACAAGATCATTGAAGTAAAAAGCACCCTGGTAGAATCTTTTTTAGGAAGAATATACGACCCCGAAAATGCTGAAACCACTACAGAAGGCTTAAAGGTTTTTAATGATCCTTCTTTCCGGATTTTACTGGTAACCCAAATAACCGACCCTGTTTTATTAAAATACAAATACGGGGCAGCAAAAGCTGAAGAATTACTGAATAACCATAATAAAATTATACGGCAAAAACTGCAGCACTTTGGCGGCAGCGAGGCAGAACATGGCGGAGCCGGATTTATTATTTCCTTTACTTCTGCCAGTGCGGCTGTTGCCTGTGCATTGGCAATACTGGATACCATAAAAAGTACCGGTGCAAATGAACCGGATCTGCGGATCGGCATTAATGCCGGCGAGCCGGTTGAAAAAAGCAACCAGCTATTTGGAGATACCTTACAGTTTGCGCAACAGCTTTGTGCTATTGCCGGCTCCATGCAGGTGGCATTGAGTAATGCCGTAAAGGAACTGGTTTTAAAAGATCATTTTCAAAACAGGAATACTAATTTTTTCACTTTATCAGCGCAGGACGAAAATTTACTGCAAACATTATACAGTACACTGGAAGCCAACTGGCCCGATACAGCATTTGATATCAGTAATTACTGCCAGTCGATGGCGATGAGTAATTCTCAATTGTACCGGAAAACAATTTCCCTTACCGGCCTGTCGCCTAATTTATTTTTAAAAGATTTCCGGCTGGAGAAAGCAAAGGAGCTGATGAATAAAAAGCAGTACAGCATTTCGCAGATCACATTTGAATCCGGATTTTCGAGCCCCTCTTATTTTACCAAATGTTTTAAAAAGAAATACGGCCTGCTGCCCATGGCCTATCTCGACTTGTTACATTGATATTATTCCGCTGATTGAATTTTACCATTGATTGAACGATTTGTTTCAGGTGCCGTACCATTTATTGAATGATTTGTTACAGCCCAGGGCCTGTTGGTGAAAGTATCTTTGAGCATCTTATCACCTAAAAACAAATTGTATGAAACTGAACACTAAAAAATTTGCGTTACTGTTGGGCATTCTGTTTTTTACTGCTTATGCCGCTATGGCGCAAAACAATCCTGCAACCAATTCATCAAACACTAAAAACACAACAACAATGAAGACCTATCTCATTGAAAGAGACATTCCCGATGCCGGTAAATTAACCCCCGAACAGTTAAAAGGCATCTCACAAAAATCCTGTTCGGTATTAAAAGACATGGGGCCAAAAATTGAATGGCTGCAAAGCTATGTTACCGGCAACAAAATATTTTGTGTGTACAGGGCCGAGAGTGAAGAGCTGATAAGGGAGCATGCTAAAAAAGGTGGCTTTCCTGCCAATGTTATTACAGAGATAGCCACTGTTATCAGCCCGGCTACTGCTACACAATAAATGAATAAACTACAAATACAAAAGCCTGTTGTTATAACAGGCTTTTGTATTTGTAGCAACTGGTGACTGGTAGCACTATTTCTCAGCGTGTATGCTGCAGCTATCGCTTAAACTAATAAAAAACTTTGAGCTTCCTTCATAAGAATACTGGCCCGAAACAGCTTATTCCGTTACAACACAATCAAGTTCTTCCTTAGTAAATTTAAAAGCCATCACTTTTTCTATATACACGCCATTCAATTCTAATTTGAATTTGAGTTTCAGGTTTTTCTCCACACCGTCTTGCCTGGTATGTGTTAAGTAATACTTGCCCGGTTGATTGGTTAATAAGGGAGCCCAGGGAACCAGATACCTGTTGGTAGTAAACTTATTCAGATCATCGATTGCATAAGAAAATCCAAGTATCCTGTATTTGGTTTTATTGATAATAGTTAAACTTAAGGAAACCATGTTTTCGAGCATTATAGTTTCTTCGCAATGATAAAAAAATTGCCGGGGTAAACTATCATTAATTACAGTTACTGATCTTTCGTTATCAAAATTCATGGAATGTAAACATGCAGTATGTTCGTAGGTACCCATTTGGGAAGTATCTACTAAAAACAGGTCGTACTTTACACCTTTTGTAAACTTATAGGCTACTTCAATATTCTCCCGGGGTTTCAGATCTTTTTTATTGACTCTTTTTTCAGTAATAGTAAAACAACCAGGGTTAGTTTTTATCGGTACATTATTGGGTACTATAAAAACCAGGTCGTAATCAAACTCAGTATTATTGGTAATTTTTAATTGCGCAATAGCAGTATTTACTATCAGGAGCAGTATAAAAAAAATAAAAATGTTCTTTCTCATTTAATGTTGATTTTATTTAGAGTTGCCGTTTTACCGGTATCAGCAATGCTGCAAAAATACCTTCATCGCATGACAATCTTTGCAGAAACTGAAAAGAATAATTACATTTATACCACCTTAAACCAACACAAATGAAAAAGTTCTTCAGTTACCTTGGCTACGCCTTATTGCTGGCTGTTATTATTGCGTTTTTTACTTCTACCGGTAAAGAACAATGCAAACAATATGTAAGCGACAAATTACCTGCCGGAAGCTTTGTGGGATTAAATGTTTCTGAAGTGCCATTTAAATTTTTGGGTGCCAAATTATTCGGTATTTACACCGTTACGTATTTTAAACCCAGCCACGTGAGTTTGCAGCAACAGGCTGCTACTACCAAATCTCCTGCTGTGGCGGCATTAATGGCTACCAGTGGCATGCAATCGGAAACTTATATCGGCATGTTCAACACTTTCTGGAAATGGTAGGATGTTAAATGCAGTCACCTGTTTACTAAGTAGAGGTATCCTTTAACCAAATACGCTTTGTTGTAACCGCCAGGTTGCAGGCAGGGAGGAGAAATTTATATTGCTGATCATGCTGTAAAGTTTGATTTTTGGGGCTGGGATACGCCGCAGTAAAGCTTTGATGTAGCGGTTTTGCCGGCAGGCTTACGTAATTGGCTGTACGATATATAAAAAACGATGATTGGAGAAGCACATACCTGTACGGAATAAAGAAAACAATTATATTTGTAAAAAATACCCGTAAAAATGACTCTTATCAAATCCGTTACCGCCGCATTGTTGGTTCTTTTTTTTATTTCCTGCTCTAAAGAAGAAAGCGCTACAGGTACAGGCACTCCAATAGTACCCGGTGTACCAGATAGCACTTACCTTGATACAGTTTTCTTTTCTAACAGAAGTAACAGCTTATTGTATGACAGCAGTGTCCTTAGTTTTTCTTATGACAACCTGAAAAGAGTTACCGTTGTTGTAGCAAAAAATTTTACAACCGGCAGTATTGTGCCCGTTGAAGGCGGAACACTGAATTATTTTTATACCAGCCAGGATACATTACCATTTAAAGCAGAACTGGTAAGAACTTATGATGCCGGAGCCAGTAATACATTTGATACCGCTACTGCTTATTTTTATTACGATGGACAACAAAACCTGATCAGGGATTCTATAATTGAAAGAGAAAGAGTGCAAAATTCTTCTCCTACCCCTAACCATTACACCATCAGCAAACATATTTATAATATTACAGTGCAAAGTCAACGTATTATCAGTGCTTATTCCTATGTAAAGCTACAGGAACAAAATATCCCTACATTTAACACCTATAAAAAGTACTACATAAATGATAGTACCGATATCAATAGCTTTGGGAATGCTGTACAAACGCTATTGCACGGAGATACGAGCTTACCCATGCTGCATCCAAGCAATCAAAAATACCTGGCCGAATTTGATAGCAAGCCAAGCCCTTTTGCAAGGCTGAATATTTTTAAATCCTTCAATTCGAGTTTGCAAAGTACCGATCCTCTGAATGATTTTTTCTACTTTGGTGATAACCCGGTATATAATTCAAAAAACAATTTCACAAAATATTCAGGTTTTACTGCCAGCTATAATTATGTTTTTAATTTTGCCAACATTTATTTACCGAATGCTTATTTAAGTAAATCAACCTATACCACCACCGACCCTTCAACTATTACACTCAGGTACAAATACAAGGCCTTGTAAAAACCAATATGTAAGTTGAACAATGGCAACTTTATTATTGCAAGTTTTATTTAATAGTGAAACACCCCTCTTTTGTTTCTGCCCGGTTAATAAGAAGGGGTATGTATTTATGACTATTTTTTATGGAAGCAGCGTTATGAAATTCTTTTCAGCAGCTTTATACAATTGCAGGATGATTTGAAGTTTGATTTTTGGGGCTGGGATACGCCGCAGTAATATTGGAGCAATATTTTTTTGGATAGGTTGTTGATTGAAGGTGAAGAGTTCCGGCCGGTGAAGACGCCGGCCAGGGAGGAAACACTGACCAGGCTGCTACGAAAGTCAGAACTCCTTAGGTTCCATTTTTGTATGCCTCACACGAAGCACACGAATTATATTTTTTGAAAACCGGTACACTATTCTGTAATGATGTTTTTCAAAAGCCCGGTAACTGCCATCGTTATTTATTTTGTATTTATCAGGTCCGTAAAATTCAGGATGATTAAGCGCTTTATTAACCGCTGTTACAATATCATTTACAACCTTGGTAGCATTTTTTGGAGATTCTTTACTAATATATTTATGAGCAGCTTTGATATGCAGTTGCGAACGCTTTGTCCAAACAACCTGGTATTGCTTTTTTACCATTTTTTTATTTGCTTTACCATTTCTTCATGCGTAACATATTCTCCTTTCTCATATTCCGCTTCCGCTTCGGCAAGCTCCTGATTGTATTGCTCTACATTTATATGTTCGTCCTGTTCTATCTCTTCCCTGAATAATGTATAAATTGCCAACGCCTTTTTCTCTTCCATAGCATCGATAAATGCGTGCAATTTTTTACGAACGGCTATTGTTGTCATACTGTTTAATTTGATATTCAAATTTACTTTTTTTTCTTTATTAAAACACTAAATGGTATACCTGCGGCAACAAAGAAGTGCAAAGGCATGGAGAGACACCGGCCGGGGAGGAAAAACAACCTTGAACTCTCTTTGGAAGAATACTGACTAAAGTGTGGCCTTGCACAGGCTTTACCTGCGCTTTGGGCAGGCTTTGCAGCGAAGGATGAGCGATAGATGATTACCGTAAAACGTGTGGAAGGCTGGTGTGGAAGGCGGTATCGGGTTGATAAAATTTAAAAGCGCTTTTAAGACGTAGCGCAAATAAAAAGGTTGCATAGATCAATACATTTTTAACGCCCAACAGGCGGATATTTTATCTGAAAAATTGCTGTTTCATACGATAGGGTTTCCTTTATTATCTTGCTATATTTGTAATTACACAAACTACCAACCATGGAAAAAACAATACACCAGGGCCACAACATAAAACGCTTTAGAGAAATGCTGGGCATTAAACAGGAAGCCCTGGCGCATGAACTGGGTACAGAATGGAACCAGAAAAAAATATCGTTGCTGGAAGGGAAAGAAGTGATAGACGATTCTTTATTGGAGCAATTGGCAACGGTGCTTAAAATACCTGTGGCAGCCATTAAAAGTTTTGATGAAGAAGCAGTGGTAAATATTATTTCCAATACCGTTCACAATCACGATAACGCATCAGCCAATTCTTTATTTAATTATTATCCCACATTTAATCCGATAGAAAAAATTATTGAGCTATATGATGCGTTGTTGAAAAGTGAAAAAGAGAAAGTGGAAATGTTGCAGAAATTACTGGATGGAAAAAAGTAATCGTTTACGAATACCTGCAATGATGAAGTATGATTTTTGAATCAGTTGCTGATTGCATACTTAGCGTTACAGCTGATTAAGGCACCGACCCAGGATAAGAACAGCAATAAATATTCGTTGCCTGATCAACAGGCTCAGTGGCGATAATCACGTACCGTACGCCCGTTTTGAGCAGCCGGTGTCCAGGCTCTGGTCTTTTTCATAACCCTGATCACTTCCTGGCACAGGCCGTATCCCGGGTCGTTCTCACATGCAATATCAGATATAGAACCATCTTTAGAAAAGATATACTTTACTACTACAATATATTTTCCTTTTTTAACGCCTCTACCCATAACCCTGGCAGCATCAATATTTCGCTGTAGGGACAATAGCAATGCAGAGTCCTGTGCAGAATTGCCCTTTACCTGCACCGTTGCAACAGCTTTGCTGCTTTTTTTGGGTTTGTTAAATTCTACCACTACTTGTTTTACTGCTACCTGCCCATGCGTATACATTATACCCCCAAGGCATAATAGCATTAACAGTAAATGTTTCATCAGCCAATGTTTTAATAAAGAAATTAAACGGGATTGCAATTTGTTTGCCCGGCAATGTTTAGGGTTATGCACTACAGCACTGTTACAAATATAAGGCTTCAATTGGTTGGGGTTGCAATGAGCTTCGGGATAAAGCAAACGGCATTTGTATAGCTACGGTTAAAAACAACACAGCGGCGAAAAAAATTCCACCCCTTCGGGGTTAGCTCTAAACTTATTTCTACAGCTATATTAATTTCATCCCTTCGGGATTATAAACCGCTAAGCCTGAAAGGCTGACATTACTGTAGCAAAATAATTATGCAAAAGTGACTAACCCTGAAAGGGTGGCATTAGAAAATTAAAAGCTTCCGTAAAACCAAACGCAGGATTTTATTTATCGAAATAAATACTCAGGTTTGTTTGCAGGGCTTCGGACAAATTGGATTAGCTGATCAATGCACAGGTTTCTCAACCCAAACAGTTTCAGTAAAAAAGGTTTGCATAACATAAGCAAAAACAGGCAAAACAATCATCAGCCAGCAAAGCACTATTAACCACTTCTTTTTATTCAGAACAAAATTGTTGAATTTTAATTGTTGCGCTGCAGGTAAATTCACATTACCGTACAATAACAGCAAAAAATAAGTTCCTGCAAATACAGGAATAAGCGCATTGATCAGTTTAGCTGTCATATTAATTGTGTGCGTACGAAGATTAGGCACCCCATATTTTCACCTGCATTTTTTTGTTGCTATGCCGTTGTTGGTATGCAGTATTGTGATAGCGTACCAACAAGGGCAAAACATAGGCAAGGAGAAAAATAAATTTGCAGCAATTACGTTATGTTGTATTAACTGCCCCATATGGCTGAGCCAATGGGTGGTTACAAAAACAGAAAATGGATTATCTGTACTGTATCTCAATTACTTAAACCGATTTACCCACTATGAAAAAATTATTGCTATTTATCATCGTTGCTATAATTACAACAAAAATCTCTGCCCAGGAAAAAACAGTGTTTAATGCCAATATGAGATATACAATACCTGCCGGTTGGTATGTAAAAGATTCTTCTTTAAAAAAGATTACGCTGCGTAAAACCGGGGATATTTACAGCCGGATAGAAATTACCCTGAACCAATACCCAGATAAAGACCTTGCTAAATTTATGGTGCTGGATAAACTACAATTTTCACCAGACCCACATGTACGTACCATACTACCTGATGTAAAATCGGGCGACCATATTTACAAAAAAATAAAATACTTTACCAATAATAAAGTAGTAATAACAAATACAGAATTAAACTACGCCACCCTAACCCGGCTTAAAAATCCGTTACCTGATGTTACCAATGGACTTATACAACTTACCGTTATTTGCAATAAAGCCCAGGAAACAGAAATGAGTAAAGTAGCGGATGCCCTGGTAACCTCCCTGGCTTATTGATAGGGCTGTATTATTTTTAGCCTTAGCCGTTGTTGGTATCGAAGCAAGGATAATGAGCGATGGGGTACCAACAACACGGGTGAAATAAAAGCTGTAACAAACGCTATGTTGTTTTTGCCGGAGTGGGCTTCGGGCTGCGTTGTTGGAAGGCTTGCGCACTTGCTTTAGCTACATACCAACAACGGCGAAGGGTTATATTATTTTCTCAAAGTGTATGCTGCGGTTGCAAACCGCCAAGACTAATAGACACCAGTCGCCTTCCTACGGAAGAAGACTGGCGCCAGTGGGGTACCAACAATACGGGTGAAATAAAAGCTGTAACAAATATTGCGCTATGTTGTTTTTGCCGGAGTGGGCTTCGGGCTATGTTATTGGAAGGCTTGCGCACTTGCCTTAGCTACACACCCACAACGGCGAAGGGTTATATTATTTTCTCAAAGTGTATGCTGCGGTTGCAAACCGCTAAGACTAATAGACACCAGTCGCCTTCCTGCGGAAGAAGACTGGCGCCAGAGGGGCAACAATGGCGAAGGGTTATATTATTTTCTCAGAGTGTATGCTGCGGTTGCACACCGCTAAGACTAACAGGCACCAGTCGCCTTCCTACGGAAGAAGACTGGCGCCAGTGGGCTACCCGACATATCAAAAACGGCGAAGGAAAGCTACCTTTTTTGACTTTTTAGTTTTCGTCTTTCCCAATACAATTTCCAGTGTATCAACCATTCTTTATGCTCCCAATTAATATCAAACTTATTTTTTTTATCACTCACCCACGCAGGTATTGTTATTTTACTGTGCAACATTGGTTTGTTATTCATTACCTGCTGTTTGTATTCCTGGTCAAGTGAAGATTTTGGATAGTAACGAATATCAATGATAGTGAGATTTTTTGTTGCCTTGTAAATGTGAAGATTGATGTCGTAAAAATTTTCATACAACTGCTGTAAGGTGGGCATTTGCTGCTGCAATGTAAGAGGAATTTTTAGATCGTTCTCTTTTTTCCTCATCCTTCTTTGTACATGAAAGTTATCCCCGCTGTTCTTTATTTCTGATACAATGAATTTGCAATTGTCTGAAATTTTATTCCAGGTTACTTCTCTTGCTAACTCAAGCAAGACTGGAATTGCTTCCTCTATGTCGTTTTGTAATGTTGATGCAATCATTTTCAACTGGGCTTTGTTGGTTTTGCCTGAGTGGACTTCGGGCTGAGTTAGTTGTGGTATATTATTTTCTCAAAATGTATGCTGCGGTTACAAACCGCTAAGACTGATAGACACCAGTCGCCTTCCTACGGAAGAAGACTGGCGCCAGTAGGCTTCGGAATGTGTTGTTGGTAGTCTTGCGCACTTGCCTGCCCGACATACCAACAACGGCTAAAAGTCTGGTTGACACCAGTGAGGGAAGGCTGCAGCGAAATTTATTTAAATAGAAAAATCTCTTTATGTTCATTAAATAAGTCCCTAAGTTTATAGAATGCTCTTAAAGTAAATGTTTTTGAATTATACAAATAGTTTACATTTTTTTCGCCTGGTTTCAGAAAGGACATTGCTTCTCTGATATCATCTTCGTTAAAGAATGTTTGCACGTCCAGTTCCTTTGTTTTGAAATACATGGTATAGTATTGCGAATGATCTGCCGGTTGCTGATAACTATACCCCTCTACACCATCGAGCTTGTAAATAAATGGGAGTATGTATTCTTTACCGGAAAGCCGGAGGCTATCGATATTGTAATCAATCGTTATTTTAGCTGGTAAAGCTTTTTGTATACTTGTGTGATAGTCGTGTGTATATAGCTCGTAAGTTGTTGTAAATTTTTGTGTATAGTATTTGCCCTGTATCTTAATAATGAAAAGGATACAATCCATTGCAGGATCAATAAATTCATTACCAAGGGAGTCATTACCATGGGTGTCGTATATAGCCATTCTTCCCGCTTGTCTTATATCGAGCCCAATCGCCCAGTCGTCAGCAGAAAAACTGGTTATTTTAATTGCACTATCTATAAACTTACCTAGAGATTTTTGAGCTGTTGCAATAGAAAAACTTAAACTACCAATTATTATAAATAGATATTTACGCATAATTATAAATTTTATGTAGCTGCTACCCTGCCATTTCATTATCATAATGACTGAGGAAACAATGGCGCTAACAAATATAAGATTTTGAAAGCAGCTATCAGGTTCCTTTGAGTAATGTAATTAGTGGTATAAATACATTCCAGGCTTAAGTTAAAGCTCAATAGAGTAATACAGTACAAGAGTGCGACGCCACTGAAGTTCAATATTGTTACTCACGCTAATACCCAAAAAAACATGGTCAGACGTAGGCGTCAGACCATGTTAAAAAAACAGCCGCTCATTACTGAACGGCTGTTTACTAAATATACTTTTAAACCTTTTCTACTTCTTCTCTTACTTCACTTCCTCAAAAGGCACATCCTCTACTTTGCTTTCACTGTTTTGCTGTTGCGGTTCGCTGCCTGCATCCGGGCCGGGTTGTGCGCCTGGGTTAGCTCCTGCACCATCCTGTGTGGCCTTGTACATGTCTTCACTTGCGGCTGTCCAGGCAGTATTCATTTCTGCGGTAGCGGCGTCAATCTGTGCAAGGTCGGCAGTTTTGTGGGCAGTTTTTAATTTTTCCAGAGCGGCTTCAATAGGTGCTTTTTTATCAGCAGGTATTTTATCACCGTATTCTTTCAGTTGTTTTTCTGTCTGGAAAATTAAGCTGTCGGCACCGTTTATCTTTTCTACTTTTTCTTTTTCTGCTTTATCAGAGGCTTCGTTGGCTTTAGCTTCGTTCTTCATTTTTTCCACTTCTTCTTTGCTTAAGCCGCTACCACCCTGTATGGTAATGCGTTGTTCTTTACCGGTGCCTTTATCCTTAGCCGTTACGTGTAAGATACCGTTGGCATCAATATCAAATATCACTTCAATCTGCGGTACACCACGTGGTGCAGGTGGAATATCGGCCAGGTTAAATTTACCCAGGCTCTTATTCTGGTTGGCCATTGGCCTTTCGCCCTGCAGTACATGTATTTCCACCCCCGGCTGGTTATCGCTGGCGGTACTGAATGTTTCTGATTTTTTGGTTGGGATGGTAGTGTTGCTGTCGATTAACCTTGTCATTACACCACCCATGGTTTCAATACCCAGGCTTAACGGGGTAACGTCTAACAACAATACATCTTTTACTTCTCCGGTCATTACACCACCTTGTATAGCAGCACCAATAGCAACTACTTCATCAGGGTTAACACCACGGTTAGGTTTTTTACCAAAGAATTTTTCAACGATCTCCAGTACTTTAGGGATACGGCTGCTACCACCTACCATTATCACTTCGTCAATTTCGCTGGTGTTCATGCCGGCATCTTTCAATGCCGCTTCGCATGGTTTTAAACAACGTTCAAATAATTTATCAGCCAGTGCTTCAAATTTTGCACGGGTTAATTTTTTCACTAAGTGCTTTGGCACACCATCCACTGCAGTTACATAAGGCAGGTTGATCTCTGTTTCAGTAGAAGAAGATAATTCTACCTTAGCTTTTTCACTGGCTTCTTTTAAACGTTGCAAAGCCATCGGGTCTTTACGCAGGTCAATGGCTTCGTCGGCTTTAAATTCGTCTGCTAACCAATCCATGATCACTTTATCAAAATCATCACCACCTAAGTGGGTATCACCATTGGTAGATTTTACTTCAAATACACCGTCGCCTAATTCCAGTACACTGATATCGAATGTACCACCACCAAGGTCAAATACAGCGATCTTCTGGTCTTTACCGCCTTTATCCAAACCGTAAGCCAATGCAGCTGCGGTAGGTTCGTTTACAATACGTTTTACGGTAAGGCCTGCAATTTCACCCGCTTCTTTTGTAGCCTGGCGCTGTGCATCGTTAAAATAAGCAGGTACGGTAATTACCGCTTCTGTTACTTCGTGGCCCAGGTAATCTTCGGCAGTTTTTTTCATTTTCTGCAATACCATGGCACTTATTTCCTGTGGCGTATATAACCTGCCATCTATGTCGATACGAACTGTATTATTGTCGCCTTTTACTACTTTGTAGCTCCAATGGCTGATCTCTTCAGTTACTTCATCAAAACGGCGGCCCATAAAGCGCTTAACGCTGCTGATGGTGTTTTGAGAGTTGGTAATGGCCTGGCGCTTTGCAGGATCACCTACTTTACGTTCGCCATTTTTAAGGAAAGCCACTACCGACGGGGTGGTGCGGCGCCCTTCTTCGTTGGCAATCACCACGGGTTCGTTACCTTCCATTACGGATACGCAACTGTTGGTGGTTCCTAAGTCAATTCCTATAATCTTTCCCATGTTGTAAAAATTTATTGAGTTTACAAGGAATAGTCAATGATTGTGCCATTAGGGATTTTATGCAAAATTGGCAGAAAAGGGAGGATATGGCCCGCAGATGTCGCAGATTCCGCAAATTTTTAATGCCTTTTTCTGCGTAATTGGCGAGATCGGCGGGGCAATGCTATTCTCCTGCTTTTATATCCCTTAAATAGGTGGCTCTGCCTGCCGGGCAGGTGGAGGGTATGGCCCGCAGATATCGCAGATTTCGCAAATTTTTAATGCCTTTTTCTGCGTAATTGGCGAGATCGGCGGGCCACTTTTACTCCGCTGTTTTTATGTCTCTTAAAAAGATGGCACTATCTGCCAGGTAAGGCAGCTTTTGATTGAATTCGCAGTTGAGCAGGTAGCGGAAAAAATTCACGTTGCTCCATTGGGGTTTCATGGGCAGGTAGTTGCTATCGGGAAAATGCACGGCGCAGATATTATTAAAGTGCAGGGGTTCTGTGCGGTCGCCAATATCGTAATCCCTGTAGCCATGATCGCTCATTACAATAACAATGGCACCGGGATCATTGTTGCCAATGCTTTCTATGATGCCCTGCATTTTTGTATTGGCATATTTTAAATAGGATAGATACAGGGCTTTGTTGGCAGCAGCCTTTGGATCAAAGATCGTTTCTGTTGGCAGGTAATTGCCTACGCTATCGCAAAATATGGGCGGGTGCGGCAGCAGTAAATGTGCGTATACAAAGTTTGGCGTACCTGCACCGGCAATCTTACCTGCTGTTAATTTTTCTTCAATAAATTTATTGTTCCTGTCATCCCCCATAAAAATATTTTTGATGAAGGGAATGCTGTATTTACCGGATATAAAATGCCAGCCGATATCTTTTACTATTTTATTAAAGAAGATCTTGTGTGTAAGCAAGGTAGCCTGCGATACCACAAAGGAATTGCCCTTTACCGAAGGCTGATCGGCAATATCAAAGATGGAATAATTGGTAAACTGATAACCCATGCTTTTTAGCAGGCGGATGAGTCCGGCATTTTTAATTTCCTTGATGCGCTGCTGATCGTCGGCTGCTGTATTGGCCAATGGCACAAAGGGTTTATCAATGTACTGCATATTCAACATGGAAGACATGGAGTAATACGTCATGTTGTAATTGGAAAAAGTGGGCAGTATTTTAAAATTCTTCGTGGCCAGGAAATGATACAAACTGTCGTTGGCAAATGCAAAACTATCCTGTAAACTTTTATAACCGGGATAACCATCAAAAAGTAAAAAGTAAATATCAGGTTTTGATTGTATGGCAGCCGCATCAATGGTGATCGTATTTTTTACTACTGCTTTATTGGTACTGATAGCTTTAAATCCTAATGTTGCAAGATCGAAAATACAATAGATCAGCAGTAACAGATTAAGGTAGAAACATAACTTACTCCGCAGCGGTTCTTTTTTACGGATGAATAATATGAAGGCAATAAAAGTGCAGCACATGAAAGGAACAAAAATACTATAGCTGTGCAGCCAATGCAAAAGGCTAACACTTCTTACCCAATCGAACACGGCACCAAAGAATAACAGCCAGGCACTGATAAAAAAAACAATAAGGGCCGCATGTATATTGTTCCTGATAAAAATCCTGGTGAGTAAAAAGAAGAGCAGTACAAAACCAAGGATCGTTAAGCCTATTTTTACCACTTCATTTACATAAATAAACCCGAAATTTTCCACCGCACCATGTGCCACAAAAAAAAGCACCAGCAAAAAAAGAAACCAGGGTATCGTTTTTAATAGTTTCATTTACAATTTTTGCATAAGGTAAAGGGTGCGTTCGGTACCAGTGATTTTTTCCTGCAATAGTATCCTGTATTTTTCAGAGAATACTTTTTCAAAATCAGCAATAGTGTAGTCGTCAAAAATATCCTGCCGGTTTTGCAGGAGCAGTTTCACTTTCTCATCCTGTTTGGGCACAAATTCTATCAATAAATAATTGCCCATTGGGGCCAGCCAGCCAGCTATAAAATGCAGCGGCAGATTGCAGCCAATGGCCAGGTGATGCACCAGTGCCAATGCAAAAACCATATCGCCTTTTATTCTTTCATTAAAAGAAGTACGCTCTGCATTGTTCCAGCCAATTGCCGGCGATGGTGTATTTAATGTATTGATCAGCGGGAGAATATTACTGATCTTTTCTTTTTTTATTTTTTTGTAGAGTTCGTCAATACAATTGGCATCGCCATCAACGGATACCATTTGCTTATCCGTGTTTTTGAACAGTACACTAAAGTGGCCGTCGTTAGCACCAAGGTCAACTACGGTAGAAAAGGAAACAGTGTTGACAAATGATTGCACCAGTTTTGTTTTTTCCTGCAGATAGGCTTCGCTTAAAATAGTGCCGCCATAATAATCATCCCAGATGGTCTTGCTTTTTTTGGGGTGCAGCTTATTTACATAACTGATAAGGCCATTCAGCAGCAGCAACATTTTTTGTTGAGAAAAACCTTTGGCAGCAGTATCATTTTTTGTTTTGCCCGGCTTAACCGATGCCTGCAAATACACATGCAGGTAATTATGCAGGTTCCATTTTGCTTTGCCTGGTAATAATGATTTTACTATTGGTAATGGAATACCGTTGGGGTAAATGGTAAATAGCTTCCCCATTTCCACATGGCAATATTGTTGCAATAAAAGCGGTGCTATAAAACATTCGCAAAACTGGCGATAGGCCACCCATGGTTTTGCCGCATCATATTTTTCAAAAGACAACGTATCTATAAATACAGGACGGCCATGTACAAACTGGATATTGAAAGGCGTGGCATCTTTCAGTAGCATACCTTTATCTATAGATTCCTTTGCAATGTTGAGCGTGAGCAAGGCCGCATCCTGCCACATGGCAAAACTCCATTCGTAAGGATAACTGATGTAGTTAACCTGTTGTGGTAAAATAATAATTGCACCGGGGAAATGTAATTCCGCATCGCTGGTAACTTCCTCATGACTGACCAGCCATTTTTTTTTAGTGAGCTGTGCATAGAGGCCGCTTTGCATTAACTGCTGGTATGCCTCATGATAACCTGTATTAATGCAACGGTAATAATTTTTGCCGTGCTTAAATATAAAGCCATCCCTGTCCCTGTAGGAAGCAGCATGTTGTAAAATATCAGGAGCCAATAATTATTTTTTTAGCGTGTACTGTAA
Source organism: Ferruginibacter profundus (assembly GCF_054783275.1). Taxonomy (NCBI): domain Bacteria; kingdom Pseudomonadati; phylum Bacteroidota; class Chitinophagia; order Chitinophagales; family Chitinophagaceae; genus Ferruginibacter; species Ferruginibacter profundus. Next base: position 1,795,259 of record NZ_BAAGQW010000001.1, read on the forward strand.
TTTATTCATCCCCCTCCTGCTCTTTTGCTTCTTCCTCTTTTTGTTTGGGCTTAATAAAAAATGATTTCACCTTGATCCAGAAATTTTTAAAGAACATCAAGCCTCCTAAAATAGCTGCAATAATAACCTGCAGTATGTAACTGCCACTGCCGGGGTCGAGGTATAAAAAAACATTTTTCATGAGAACGTTTGCTAATTAAATGCCAAGTTAAACAAATTTGAACAGATGCTTTGCATACCAGGTTTGTGGCGTTTTTATTTGTATATCCGTTTGCGGCTTTCTTCATATTTTTCCTGTAAAATTTCAGCCATCGATTTCCTGTATACTTTACTTTCCACCCAGGATATAATATCTAAATAAGCAAATGCCCTGGTTTCAAAACGATTCTTTTCCAACCCCTTTATTTTTTCTAAAAAGTTTTCCAGCTCCTGCTGCAATTTAGCCCTGGAGATATGAAACGATTTTCTTAAGAATTTAAACATCTCTTCTTCCACCACCGTAAGGTTTTCTTTTTTACTCATGAAACGATATACCGATTTGGTAAGGTATTCCATCAGTTCAAAATTACCCAGTTCGTAGTGTGCCATCAGGTGCATAAGGCGGGAGTAGCTTTGCAGGTCGCTTCTTACCTCTGTATTTTCGTTAATGATCTTTTGCAGAAAATCGATACAGGTGGCAAAATCGCCGCTGCCAAAATACATGCTGGCAATTTTATAGTTGAATACCATGATGCGGTGTTCATCAATAAAGAGTTCATTTTCTCTTAATTGCTCCAGCAGGTGCGGCACCAGTTTTAAGCCTTCTTTAAAAGTACCCAGCATACTGTGCTGGTTAATTTTGGCACTGTAGATGTATACAAAAGCCTGGGTACGGAAGTTATCGTGTAGGCGTACACGGTCGGTTTCTGCAAATTTTTCAAATTTCTTCAGTGTATCGTCAAATTTCTGGTAGTTGCGCAGGTCGAAGTGTGCATTGAGCAAAGTGTGCAGGCCTTTAATATAGTGGCCGGTTTCCACCCTTATCATCAGTGGTTTTTCATCAAAAATATCCACCCATTTTTGAGCGTACCGATAGTACATCAAAAAATCCTGCCGGATAAAAGCGTACCAGGTATAGCTTTGGTACAGGTATAGTTTTTCGTAAAAGCCATTTTGTTCCAACGCATCTTTAGGCAGGTGTTCTTTTAAATAGGCTTTTACACCCTCCTCGTCTTTTTCGTTACGGGCATGGCCGTTTTTTATAAACCAGCTGTACAGCAACATGGCCAGGTTAGATAGCCTTGCTAGAATATCTATCTGGTGGTTCACTTCATTGATCTCGGCAGATAATTGCTCTGCACGGGTTTGCATGGCACGGCTGATATGCAGTGTTTCTATTCTCTTTTCCAATGCAATGGCCTGCAGTAAAAAGTTAACCTTATGATTGGCTTTAGCTGTTTCTTTTGCCTTATCCAAAATTTTAAGGCTTTGAGAGAACAATCCTTTTTTATACAGGATATGGGCATAGTCAAATTGCTCGTTCAATTGCAGATCGATACTATCGGTACTTTTCAGCAATCGTAAACTGGCCAGTAGTTGTTTGTATAAATGAACTTTTACGTTGGATAACTGGGGCTTCTTTATGGACTTCAGTTTCTTTAGCAGTAAAGCCTCGTCGTATTCTTCCAGTTTATCCAGCGCATCAAATAATTCTACAATTTTAAGGTCTTCGTTTCCGGAACTTCGTTTGATATAGAGCTTAAAATGCCTTTTTTCCGCCTTTTCCAGGGAACGGACCAGTTGAAATAAGGTATCTGTAAAGCGGTTGGGCATAAATACTAATTTTTTATAAAAACCAATACCGGTAAGGTTTTTATGGTGCAAAAATATGGTTTACCATAATAAAACCGGTATTAAGTTGATTTTATTAAAATAACAACTCATCCTACTTTTACTAAAGAGGATGAGTTGATGGTGATAGCAGGCAATCGTTAAAGGGACAATCAATCGTTATAACTGCACAAAAAATGCAGGAAGAATGAAAAACTTTTAGCAAAACATATCAAGAACTACTTTAAGAATTTTCATATAGCAAGCAATCGTTAAAGCCGCTCTATTTCTATAGAGGGGCTATTTTTTTGTAATGCAATTTAACCATTCCGGTTAAAAAAGTATAATAGCCCGGCCGGCAATTTTTCCACCGGTGTTTATATCTCCGTAACAGAAGAGGTTTCTGTTTCCTTCCGGGTGCGAAAAGTAAAATATTTCTGGCTGATATAACTTACAATAATTACAATTATTGTAATAAGGCATTGGCTGAAAAATGCTTCCCAGCGAAATATTTTTACAAATAATTTAAGCAGGATATAATTAAGCCCCAGCATAGAAGCAAAGGACAAGAAATAACGAAAGAACTGGATGCGGCCTTTAAGATTGGAATCAACAAATACCACGTATTTCATCAATAAAAACCCGGTGATAATATTTACCGCCGAACCCACTGCCAGCGAAGCCACATAAGGCTCCAGGCTGATGAAGCCCAGGTGAAACACTTCTTTATCAAATACAAACCTGTAAAAAACATAGTTAACTGCAAGGCCCAGCAAAGTATTGGCACCACCACAAGCTGCATAACGAAAAGTTTGTTCCGGCATTAATTTGCGAAATGGCGGATAAAAAAAATCTATACATGCTATGATCTTGTCTTTCGGCATTAAAAAAGTTGATGATTGATAGTTGATGGCTAATAGCAGGAGATACTGCTATTGCAACAACTTTTACTTTATCTACCTTATATACTTTATATACTTTTTTACTTCTAACTGTACATTTCTTCCCTGCTTGCTTTCACCCTGTCATCCGCCAGGTATTCATCGTAGGACATCAGTTTATCGATAATGCCTTTAGGTGTCAATTCAATGATACGGTTGGCAACGGTTTGCATAAACTGGTGATCATGCGTAGTCAATAGCACAATGCCGGTGTAGGCGATCATGCTATCGTTAAATGCAGTGATGCTTTCCAGGTCAAGATGGTTGGTTGGTTCATCCAGCATTAACACATTGGGGTTCTGCAACATCATTTTACTTACCATGCAACGCACTTTTTCTCCCCCGCTCAATACGTTGGTCTTCTTCATGATCTCATCGCCGGTAAATAACATTTTACCCAGGAAGCCGCGTAAAAAATCTTCATCCACATCTTTTGTTCCCGGTGGTACGTATTGGCGCAACCAATCCATTAGGTTGTAGCTGCTGCCGGTAAAATATTCACTGTTATCGTTGGGCAAGTAAGCCGTGGTTACGGTAGTACCCCATTCGTAAGTGCCTTTGTCTGCTTTTATCCTGCCGTTTAAAACTTCAAAAAAAGTTGTCAATGCCATCGGGTCTTTACTTACAAATGCTATCTTATCACCTTTCTGTACATCAAAACGCACTTTGCTGAACAAGGTTTTACCTTCCACAATTTTGGTAAGGTCTTCTACTTTTAAGATCTCATTACCCACTTCTCTCTCCTGCTTAAAAATAATACCGGGATATTTTCTGCTGCTCGGTGTAATATCTTCAAACACCAGTTTATCCAATGCTTTTTTACGGGAGGTAGCCTGTTTACTTTTAGAAGCGTTGGCGCTGAATCGTGCAATAAATTCCAACAGGTCTTTCTTCTTTTCTTCCATCTTTTTATTCTTATCCCCTGCCTGCCTTGCTGCCAATTGAGAACTCTCGTACCAGAAGGTATAGTTACCGGTATATATCTTTATTTTGTTTTTGTCCACATCCGCCACATGCGTACATACGGCATCTAAAAAGTGACGATCGTGACTTACCACCAACACAATATTCTGGTAATCGGCTAAAAAATTCTCTAACCAGCTGATGGTTTCCACATCAAGGTTATTGGTAGGTTCATCCAGTAATAAAATATCGGGGTTACCAAAGATGGCCTGTGCCAGCAATACCCGTACTTTGATGTTAGCCGCCACATCTTTCATCAGTAATTGATGTAAAGCATCATCCACACCCAGTTCGCTCAGCATGGTAGCCGCATCACTTTCGGCAGTATAGCCACCCATTTCGCCAAATTGTTCTTCCAGTTCGCCTGCCTTAAGGCCATCGGCTTCGGTAAAATCTTCTTTGGCATAGATGGCATCCCTTTCATGCATCACTTTCCACATTTTACTGTGGCCCATCATTACTGTATTGAGTACTGTTATTTCGTCAAACGCAAACTGGTTCTGGTTAAGCACCGCCATACGTTCGCCGGGAGTAATATCCACGGTTCCTTTATTCGGTTCAATCTCCCCGCTCAGTATCTTTAAAAATGTAGATTTACCGGCACCATTGGCGCCAATGATACCGTAACAGTTTCCCTTGGTAAAATTGATATTTACCTCATCAAACAAAACCCTTTTGCCGTACGCCAGCGTTATATTATTAGCACTTATCATAATTGTAAAAAAGTGTGCAAAGATAGGGAGGGATTGCGGATTTTAGATTGGCGATTTTGGATTTGGGGAAAACAGGTAGCTGGTCAATAATAGTTGCAGCATTTATTTTGGCTTTGATTGAAGCTAATGCGGATTATTATCCTCATATTTATGAAAACAACTTTATGAAACTTACTCTTTTATACAGCCTTTTGTTGCTGCCATTTTTTGTACCCGCACAAAATGAAACCGGCACTGCCGTGTATTTTGATTTTAATAAACACCAGCTTACACCTTCCGCAAAAGCAACATTAGACAGCTTTATCAATATTGCTGCCGGGCAGACCGCTATTGAATTACGGGGCTATTGCGATGGCATTGGCAATAATGCGTATAATGACCGCCTGAGTGTGCAAAGGGTGCAGGCAGTAAAGAAATATTTGCTACAAAATAAATTACCGCTGGCAGCTTTTACCATTTCCAGGGGATATGGCAAACGAAAACCGGTGAATGGTAATTCCACAGCAACTGAACGCCAGGCCAACCGGCGGGTGGATATTGCAGCGTCTTTAAATACAGTGACAGATAATGTAAGCACACAATTGCAGGATACTGCTGTAAAAGCCGGCAGCAATATTATTTTACAAAACATCAATTTTATTGGTGCCCGGCACCAGCTGTTACCAGAAAGCTACCCGGTGTTGAAAGACCTGTTAGGTGCGTTGAAGAAAAATAAAAACCTGGTGATACAGATACAGGGCCATATCTGTTGCCTGCCCGGCAATGTTGATGGACTGGATGAAGAAACCGGACTAAATAATTTATCTGAAGCCAGGGCAAAAGCCATCTGGGAATACCTTATAAAAAATGGCATTGCTGCAACCAGGCTTTCTTATATCGGTGTGGGGCACAATCAGCCACTGTTTGATTATCCCGAAAAAAATGAAACCGAAGCTAAACTGAACCGTAGAGTTGAGATAAAGATCATCAGTAAATAAGGATTGCAGATTTTGAATTGGCGATTTTAGATTTATTAAAAAGAAATCCGCATTTTTTAAATTGCCTGTTGCCCTTCGTTTATTGACAATTGCTAATTGTCTGTTGTCTATTATCTTTGCGCTATGTCAGTAGTAGAAAGTTTACAAAAAAGTGCCGTAGCAAGTTTAACCGCATTATTTGGCCAGGCCTTTACCGAAAAAGATTTCCAGGTTAACCAGACCAAGCCCGAATTTGAAGGCGATTACACCATTGTGTTATTCTCCTTAGTAAAATCATTAAAGCTATCGCCGGATGCCATTGGTACCAAACTGGGCGATCATTTGGTTGAAAATAATCCTTTGCTTTTTACAAAATACAATATCATTAAAGGTTTTTTAAACCTTACTGTTGCCGATGCTTACTGGATGGATATTGTAGCAAAGCATCATAACGATGTGTGTTTTGGCAAGCAGGCTATGAATGGCAAAAAAGTAATGGTGGAATATTCTTCTCCCAATACCAACAAGCCTCTACATCTTGGCCATTTAAGAAATAATTTTTTAGGCTGGAGTGTGGCAGAAATTTTTAAAGCCAGTGGATACGAAGTGATAAAAAGCTGTATTGTAAACGACAGGGGTATTCATATTTGTAAAAGTATGATTGCCTGGCAGAAATGGGGTAATGGAGAAACACCGGCATCAACCGGAATAAAGGGAGATCATTTTGTTGGCGATTATTATGTAAAATTTGAACAGGAATTAAAAAAACAATCTATCAATCTGACTACAAAAGAAAACAATAACGACTATACGCATTATACTGAAGAAGAAAAGAACAAGGTAATTGAATTATCAAAAATAAAAAGCCAGCTGCTGACTGATAATAATGAAAAGAATAAAGAAAAAATCACAAAAATTGATGATGATATTACCGAAATAAGAAGGTCGGCAACTGATATCATGAAAGAAGCCAAACAAATGCTTTTTGACTGGGAAGCCGGCAAGCCTGAGGTAATAGAACTGTGGACAAAAATGAACGGCTGGGTTTATGCAGGATTTGATATTACCTATAAAACGATAGGCAGCGATTTTGATAAAACCTATTATGAGAGCAATACTTACTTGCTAGGTAAAAAAATTGTAGCAGAAGGTTTACAGAAAAATGTGTTTATTAAAGAAGAAGATAACAGCGTTTGGATTGATCTGACTGCTGATGGTTTAGATAAAAAAATTGTGCAGCGTAAAGATGGCACTTCGGTTTACATCACCCAGGATATTGGATTGGCGCAACAGAAGTATGAAGAGTATGGTATTGACCAGAGCATTTATGTAATTGGTGATGAACAGAATTACCACATGAAGGTGCTGAAATTAATTGCTGAAAAATTACAGTTGCCCAATGCAGAAAACATTTATCACCTGAGTTATGGTATGGTGGAATTACCTACCGGTAAAATGAAAAGCCGGGAAGGTACTGTAGTGGATGCAGATGATATTGTAGAAGAAATGGAAAAAGTAGCGCAGGAAAAAACAGAAGAGCTGGGTAAGGTAAAAGATTTTACTGCTGAAGAATTAACAGCATTGTATCATACCATCGGGTTAGGTGCTTTAAAGTTTTTCCTGTTAAGGGTTGACCCTAAGAAGAAAATGATCTTTAACCCGGAGGAGAGTATCGATTTTCATGGATTTACGGGGCCTTTTATTCAATTCAATCATGCCAGGATAAAATCTATATTGAGGAAATCGGCAGGGGTGAGTGGTGAGTTGTCAGGCGTGAGTGGTGAATCGTCAGGCGTGAGTGGTGAATCGTCAGTGGTGAGTGGTGAATCGTCAGTGGTGAATGATTTTTTGCCTTTAGAGAAGGAATTGATTGTGGCACTGGAGCAATATCCCGCTATTGTTAAGCAGGCCTGCGATGAAATGAATCCATCTGCCATTGCTATTTATGTATACCATATTGCCAAAACATTCAGTTCGTTTTATACGGAGCATTCTATTGCCAATGCAGAAACAGAACAGAAAAAACAATTGCGTTTACAGTTAGCCGCTATGACGGCGAATGTAATTAAAAGCGGGATGAATTTACTGGGCGTAGAAGTGCCCGAGCGGATGTAATTTTAATTATCCGACTTAATATCAATGGTATTTTTATCTCCTCCGCTATCTTCAACAATAGTGGTAATCCGGTCTGCACTTATGCCCCCCTGCTCAACCAGGTATTTTTTAATATTGTCCATCCGGTGTGCATAGATCGATGGATTCATATGCCCACCCCTGTAAGCAGTAACAGTAATAGTACCATTGGGCACTCCTTTCATTTTTGCGGCTATGGCAGCCAGTATGGCTTTATTATCGGCGCTTAGTTTATAGGCATTCGTTTTAAATAATAAACTTGGCAAGGCGCCTAATTGTTCAGAAGGTGGTATCGCTATTCCCATTGTATGAAAGCCTTCCACTTTTTTATTCAGCACCACATCATAAGCAGTAGACAACATAGCCGGATGGTAATTGCGAACCGCGGTGATCAGATCCCCATAATTAAAATATAATGTATGGCTGGTGGCAGTTACTTCAGGTAATTCAAAACTAAATTTTCCTTCTTTATCTGTAATGGCAACCTGTGCCTCATCAAATATTACCGTTGCTTTTTCCAATGGATTTCCTTCGCTGTCTTTTATGGTGCCGGAAATTATCAGCTTGCCGGAAGTGGATGATTTTTTGAAGGCGTAATCTGCATCCAGGATAGTTGTTGCAGTTTTTTTACCGGCCTGCAAAGACAATGACTTAAAACTAAGTACTGCAAATATTGCTGCAGCCATTTTGGTAAACTTATAGGCTACGAGATTTCTTTGCGGAACTAAAGGCAAAATATCCCTTTGTAATTGCGTATTATGAAACCTGCCGCAATGCGTATCCGGTCTTTGTTTAAAAAAATCAAACAATTCATTATCGCTCATCTGCGAAAAATCGTAAATGGTATTATTACAGTGCATGCAATGCCTGCCCTCGCCTGCTACGGGCATTGCATCCCAGCTTTGGGCGCATGGTTTTGGAATAGTAATATGAAGCGGGGTGTTTTTTTTCATTGCAATACGGCTAAGTGAATTAAAATTACAAAAAAAAATGACTTGATTTTATCCTAATGTTCTTCTCAGCCCCTCTTTAAAACTCACAGGCTGATAGCCCAGGTCACGTTTTGCTTTCGTGATATCAAGCCCGGTTTTTAATGGCCGCTTTGCAGCCTGCACAAAATCGGCAGCTGTTATTTTTTTGATCAGTGAGGTATCCAATTGTAAAAAGTTGCCGGTAGCTATTGCCATTTCGTAAGGCGTAAGCACATCTTCGCCACAGATATTGTAAATGCCAGTCACATTTTTTTCCAGCATAGTAGCAAGTGCCCAGGCAAAATCGCCGGCATAGGTTGGAGTACGTACCTGGTCGTGAAAAACCTGGTACGCTTCTCCTCTTTCTAATTTTTCTCTTACAATTGTTAAGATATTATTACGTTTATTAAAAGGCTTACCATAGTTTAGTACTGTTCTTACAATACTCCATTGCTGCGGATATTGCTGCACCAATGCTTCTGCCTTTACCTTGGTTTCGCCATAATAATTTACAGGGGCAGGTGCATCTTCTTCGTTGTACATGCCTTTGATACCATCAAAAATAAAATCGGTACTGCAGAATAAAAAAGCCGCATGATATTCTTCTGCAGCGGCCAATAAAATTGCTGTTCCATCTATATTTACTTTATCTGCTACTGGTTTATTTAATTCGCATTCATCGGGCTTGCTGATAGCGCCTGCATGTATGATATGTGTGGGCCGGTGCTTTGCAAAAATTACCGTTACAGCTCCGGCATCGGTAAAATCCAATTCCTCATAAATAAAATGATGGTGCACAAATGGTAAGCGGCGCTCTCCTTTACCCGTAGCAATTACTACGTGATTATTATTCAGCAATTGTTCCACTACGTAATAACCTAAAAAACCGTTGGCTCCTGTAATTAATACTTTCATCAAAACAAAGATGCTGTATAAATTTTAAGAGAGCAATTTTTATTTACATTGCGCCTGCAGCACAAATCTGTTGCCGCCAGGTACACGAATAAACATGAATAAAAAAGCCCATTAGAGAAACCTTGCCTGGCGAAGAATCACTCCGCTGTATAACCTGATGCAGCGTAGTGTAACCTTATATTTTACTTTATCACTCCCGTACCACTGTGGGTGTTTTACTTACCATCCAGGTGGCAAATGTTTCTGATATCTTCCAGGTATTGCCTGCATATTTTTGGGGCCTTGCCGCAACATAATCTAAAAAATCTTTTACATTATTATTGGTAACCGTTTGCATGGCCGCAAATAATTTTTTGCCATTAAATATGCCACCGCTGATATCCTGGTCCTGTCCGTTATTTTGTTGCAGCATTTCTTTACCGGTAAATTGAATATCTGCAACCAAAGAATCTATTACACTGTTTTCCTGTTGCTCATTTAATGTTGCCGCTGTATTAAAATCATAAAAATTACCGCCGGTTACATGCTCAAAGTAAACAGCGTTTTTTATCATGGCATAAATGCGGCCTTTATATTTTGCCGGGTAACTGACCATGGTGTATACCAGGTCGTTTTTTTGTGGCTTTTTTTGGGGATCGTACAAATGCAAACCAAAATAATAATAGTCGCCTTTTATTAAACGGCACCTGCCCCATCCGGTTTTTGCAGTATCAGTATTATCGTTGGTAAAATTGCGCCGGAGTAAACCCACCTGGTCTTTTTCAATACTTATTTTTGATCCTGCCGGCATTTGCACCTGTACTATTGTAATGCTGTCGTTTGAGGCAACGATGTAGTCTGTAATGGTAAAAACAAAAGGCTCTTTCTTATTGTCTTGCTGCGCCGATAATTGCAAGCTGCCAAAAAACAGGCTGTAAATCAATACATGAAATTTCATTACTATAAGTTTTAATAAATGTAAGTTGTTATTATTACGTTGTAAATACCTGTTGCAGGGTATATTTATTTTGCCGCAGCATCAAAAAAGTATTAGTAAATGGTGCAAAAAACTGCCGCAATTTCTAATGTGTATTTTTGACACATCAAAAAATCAAGTCTTTAACTTATCTTTGGCACATGGAAAAGAAAGTAACAAAAATTGGTGTACTTACTTCCGGTGGAGATAGTCCGGGCATGAATGCTGCCGTACGTGCAGTAGTGCGTACCGGTATCTACCATGGGATGGAAGTATTTGGTATTATGAGAGGCTATAGCGGCATGGTGGAAAATGATATTTTTCGTATGGAAAGTAAAAGTGTGGCCAATATTATTCAGCGTGGCGGCACTATTTTAAAAACATCACGTTGTAAAGAATTTTTTACCCCCGAAGGCAGGAAGATCGCTTACGAAAATTTAAAGAAACACGGCATCAATGGCCTGGTGATCATTGGCGGCGATGGCAGTTTTCGTGGTGCACAGATCTTTAGTAATGAATTTGATATCCCCTGTATTGGTTTACCGGGCACTATTGATAAAGATATTGCGGGTACTGATTTTACCATTGGTTTTGATACTGCGGTAAATACTGCTGTAGAAGCTATTGATAAGATAAGGGATACAGCAGATGCTCACGACCGTTTATTCATCATTGAAGTAATGGGCCGTGATGCAGGTTATATTGCCCTGCACAGTGGTATTGCTACAGGCGCAGAAAACATACTGATACCCGAAAGAAAGACCATCATTACTGATATTGTAAAAGCCCTGGAAGAAAAAGAGCGCCGTCATAAACTGGTGAATTTAATTGTAGTGGCTGAAGGTGAAGAATTTGGTGGTGCTGATGAGGTGGCCAAAGTGATTAAACAGAGATTGCCGCAGCAGGAAGTAAGGGTTTGTATTTTAGGACATATCCAGAGAGGTGGCAGCCCTAGTTGTATGGACCGTTTACTGGCCAGCCGTATGGGTTACCATGCAGTGGAATGTTTGATGGAAGGAAGGTTTAATGTTTTTGTAGGCATTGTAAATAACAAAATACATTATACGCCGTTAAATGAAGCGGTAAAGAAAAAACAAAGGATCAGTGAAGAATGGATGACAGTGGTGAAAGTATTATCCAGTTAAAGCAGTTACGGGTTTGTTTTGTTACGGGTTATTTATCGTTAGCGATTTATAAGCGTATTAAAAACAAAATAAACCCGTAACCCGTAACGAAAAAAAGACAGAAACCATAAAACACGTAACTCGTAACTTTTAAAAAAATCATGAGCAAAAATCTTACGCAATACCTGCATCGTCAAATGGATAAGCAGGCGGGGCTTGAACACTCCCAGAAAAGAACTAAAATTGTAGCTACTGTAGGCCCGGCTTGTGATACCTACGAAAAATTACTGGCCCTGGTTAAAGCCGGTGTAAACGTATTCCGCCTTAACTTTTCGCATGGTGCTTACGACAGCAAAAAACAAATTATCGATTACATCCGTGAGATCAATATAAAAGAGCCTTACAATATTGCCATACTGGGAGACCTGCAGGGCCCTAAATTAAGGGTAGGCGAACTGGAAGGTGGCAGCCTGGAATTAAAGGAAGGCGATGAAATTATTTTAACCACCGAAAAAATGGTGGGCACCAAAGAAAAGATATACGTGAGTTACCAGAACCTGGCTACCGATGTAAAACCCGGCGAGCGTATATTTTTTGATGATGGTAAAATGGAAGTACAACTGGTAAAAGTACTGAGCGATAAAGAAGTTTTGATAAGGGTGAGTTTAGGCGGCACATTGCTTCCTAAAAAAGGGGTAAACCTTCCCGATAGTGAACTGACCATGCCTTCACTTACACCAAAAGATATTGAAGACCTGGAATTCATCATCGACAATAATCTTGATTGGGTGGCGCTGTCGTTTGTAAGAAAAGCCATTGATATTACTGATCTTAAAAAAAGAATCAAGGCGAAGAACAGTAAAATAAAAGTGATCGCTAAAATTGAAATGCCTGAAGCCTTGAAAAATATCAGGGATATTATTGTGGAGAGCGATGGTATCATGGTAGCCCGTGGCGACCTGGGAGTAGAAGTTCCGGTAGAACAGGTGCCCATCATTCAAAAAGAACTGATACGCAAATGTATGCACCGTGCCAAGCCCGTAATTGTGGCTACGCAAATGATGGAAAGTATGATGGAGCGTACCAAACCCAACCGCAGTGAGGTAACCGACGTTGCCAATGCCGTGCTGGAAGGTGCCGATGCCGTAATGCTGAGTGGCGAAACTGCCATGGGAGATTATCCTACACTGGTAGTGGAAATGATGAGTAAGATCATACAGGAAGTAGAAAAAACAGTATATGATTATGACAGGGATGATATTTTAAAACCGCAACCCCACTCGCCTTCTTTTTTAAGCGATGCTATTTGCTACAGTGCCTGTAAACTGGCACAGGATACCAATGCTACTGCTTTGATAGGGATGACACAGAGCGGTTACACCGGGTTTATGCTCAGCAGCTATCGCCCCAAATCACTGCTGTATATTTTCAGTAAAGAAAGAACCCTGATCAACCAACTTAGTCTAAGCTGGGGCGTTAGAGCCATTTACTATGCCGAAGAAGAAAGCCTGGATGACATCATTTCAGATGAAATTGAGATCTTAAAACAAAGAGGATTTTTAAAGACCGGGGATGTAGTGGTTAATACCGGAAGTACACCGGTAGACCTTCATTTGCCTACCAATATTATTAAAGTAACGAAAGTAGAATAAGAGAAAAGCGTTAGTACCGGCAGATACCGGCATTTACACTTCACTAAAAAACGGTAAGGCTTTACAAGGCTTACCGTTTTTTTATAGTTTTATTTTATTGCCAGCAGCAAACTATAATGGCAGCAATCATATTGCCCAACACGGTATAGCCGCAATTGATGAGGTACAAACCCCAGGGCCTTTTTTCGTAGAGGTAAGAAACAGCTATGGCAGTAGTGCCAAATAACAAGCCTGTTATGGCGCCGATTTTTACGCCACTCATCCAGCATGCTGTAATATCCATGCGGTGTACCAGTATAGAAAGGCCTGTGGCAGTTAATACCATCATTACCAGGGAACCGCCAAACATTATACCCATACCCTTTTTAGCTTCGGGGTCGTTGGGGTTAATTTTGGTGTATTCCAGCCATTTTTTTGCAAATAGAATTTTTGAATACCATACCGCACCAAGTGCCCAGTAAGCAATACCGGCTACCAGTACAGCCAGCCAGTTAATGTCGTTTAAAAATTCGGTGTTCATGCCAGGAGGTTTAGGTTAAAGAAAATGATTCAACAAAATAGAAATAATTTTCCCAAATTGCAAGTATGTACAATTACCATAACAAGACCTTCCGGTCTGTTGCCAACAGCAGCAATGGCGAGGTAGATGCCACAACTATCTTTAACTACCGGCAATCGGGTAATATTGTAACAGCAACATATAGTGGCGGTAATATTATCAGCGGCAGTTTAATTGCGCTGGCTGATGCAGCGGGGCAATTGGATATGCGATACCAGCATATCAATACCCAAAACCAATTAATGACGGGTATTTGTTTATCCGTTCCTGAACTTTTACCCAATGGAAAAATACGTTTGCATGAACAATGGCAATGGACAAGCGGGGATATAAGTAAGGGGGAATCGGTGATTGAAGAGGTGTAGCCATAAAACATCAGGCTTTTACTAATGTTTTGAAACCTTCACTCCCCGCAAAAGCCCGGACCATCCCGACAGGCAGTTAATGAAAAAAGGAAAGTGCTGTACATTTTGAGCTTTTCGTTCGGTGAAGACACCGACAAGGTGATAATTTAAGCACTTTCAGTATTTTTTGGAACGCAGCTTTTTATGATACATGAAATTCTTACCGTTATATCACAACAAATCATAATCATCTTAAAAATGCTTTCCGATTAAAAGGTGCCGCAGGCGGTGCACACTGTGGTTTAAAACATCCCTATTTCGATTCCATAAACTTCAGTAAATTCTTCTTCGCAGTATTTTTTATTTTATTCTGAAAAAATTTATTCCAGCCCAGCAACCAGCCACTGAAACCTAAGGCCTGGGCACTCCATTTATGTAAACTGAAAGCATCGCTGTGTTCAATAATTTTACCGTCTGCAAATTTCATATTCGCTCTTATTTTGTTCACCACCTTTCTACCGGTTTTACTGAATGTATAAGTGGCAACCCAGTCGCAGGTGCTGTATTCTTCATCTAAATCGATAATGTTACCATAGGTTAATGAAAAGTCTTTGGCATTTTTGCAGAGCATTTCCCACATGTATTTTACTTCGTCGCCTTTTAATAAACCAAAGGCAGGATCAAAGAAAATAATATCATCGCTATAGCAACTATTCATGGTTGTATAATCCTTTTTTTGAAAGGCGTTATAAAACCGGGCAATCGTTTGTGCATTATTTGACATAGAAACAGTTTAGATTCGCTAAATTTAGCATTCAAATAAATACAAAATGAAAAAATATTTCCTTGTCCTCTTTTTTTGTTCTTTTGTTGCAACACAACTTACTGCCCAGGATGCTGATTCACTTTGGGTAAGAGATAACTATTATAAAATTGAACGGATGATCACCATGAGGGATGGTGTTAAGTTGTTCACTGCTTTTTATATTCCCAAAGACAGCACACAAAAACACCCGATCCTGTTCAACCGTACGCCCTATACCTGTTCCCCTTACGGAGAAGATAAATTCAGCCCCCGTTTATATGGCTCGTACTGGATCAACTATTTAAAAGAAGGTTATATCATTGCCATACAGGATGTAAGAGGCAAATGGATGAGCGAGGGAGATTATGTGGATATTCGTCCTTTTAATCCCAATAAAAAAGATAAGGAGATTGATGAAGCCAGCGATACTTATGATGCCATCGACTGGATGATCAATAATATTCCGGGTAATAATAAAAGAGTGGGCGTATTCGGCATTTCCTATCCCGGGTTTTACAGTACGATGGCGGCATTAAGTAATCATCCGGCATTAAAAGCCGTGAGTCCGCAGGCGCCGGTTACCGACTGGTTTATTGGCGACGACTTTCACCACAACGGTGCATTGATGGTAATGGATGCGTTTAATTTTTATAGTGGCTTTGGTATACCAAGACCCAAACCAACTACGACCGGCAAACCCGGCTTCAACATTCCTTCGCAGGATAATTACGATTTCTTTTTAAAGACAGGTGCTTTAAAAAACTTCAGTAAAATAATGGGCGACAGTATTGCTTTCTGGAACGACCTGATGAATCATCCGAATTATGATGCCTGGTGGCAGGCACGCAATCCCAGGAATTTTGTTACGAATGTAAAACCTGCGATGCTGGTGGTAGGCGGATTGTTTGATGCAGAAGATTGCTTTGGCGCCTGGAATTTATATAAAGCCATTGAAGAAAAAAGTAAGAACACCGATAACCGTTTAGTGATGGGCCCCTGGTTTCATGGCGGCTGGGGTGGCAGAAGTGAAGGTGAGTACCTGGGTAATGTAAGATTTGGCAGTAAGACAAGTGAATATTATCAACGCAATATCGAGATCCCCTTCTTTAATTTTTATTTAAAACTTAAAGGCACCGTACATGATATTGCCGAAGCCAATATTTTCTTCAGCGGTGCTAATGAATGGAAGACTTTTAATCAATGGCCGCCAAAGAATGTGGCATACACAAACCTCGTTATAAAATGGGATGGTAAATTATCATTTGATAATACGGCCAATGCTTTTAAACCTGCAGATAAAGCAAAAAGGCCGGAATCATTTTCTGAATATACCAGCGACCCTGCACACCCGGTACCGTATACCGAGGATGTTCATTTAGGCAGAACAAGAGAATACATGACCGATGACCAGCGCTTTGCCAGCCGCAGACCAGATGTACTTACATTCAGTTCGGATATTTTAACAGATGATGTAACCTTAGGCGGCCCCCTGGTTGCCGACCTGATGGTAAGTCTTTCCACCACGGATGCGGATTTTGTGGTGAAACTGGTGGATATTTTTCCCGACGACTTTAAATACGATGAAAAGGAATACGGAAAAGGAAACGGTAAAGAGTACCCGATGGGTGGTTACCAGATGCTGGTACGGGGCGAAATTATGAGAGGTAAGTTCCGTAATAGTTTTGAAAAGCCGGAACCTTTTGTGCCCGGCAAGATCACCGAGGTAAAATATACTTTACCCGACGTAGCGCATACTTTTAAGAAAGGCCATAAAATAATGATACAGGTACAAAGCAGCTGGTTTCCTATTGCAGACAGAAACCCACAGACCTTTACCGATATCTACCATTGCAACGATAGTGATTTTCAAAAATCAACTATCCGTGTTTATCATGATGTAAATAATCAAACCAAATTCATTTTGCCCATTATAAAATAATATGAAAAAAATATTTTTAAGTTTTTGCGGATTAGTTGCCATGCATGCAGTTGTATTGGCACAGGGTAGTTTTGTAAAAGAAAATTATACCAAGTTTGATACCACCATTACCATGAGGGATGGCGTAAAATTGTACACGGTGATCTATATGCCGAAAGATGAATCGCAATCCTACCCTTTTTTAATGGAGCGTACGCCCTACTCTGCCGGGCCCTATGGTGCCAATAATTACCCCCGTTCATTAGGGCCGAATGATAACCTGATGAAAGAGAAATACATTTTTGTGTACCAGGATGTGCGTGGCCGCTATATGAGCGAAGGCACCAATTTAGAAGTAACACCTTATATCGCCAATAAAAAAAGTAAAGCTGATGTGGATGAAAGCAGTGATACCTATGATACCGTTGACTGGCTGATAAAAAACATTAAAAATAATAATGGCCGTGTAGGCCTGGCAGGTATCTCCTATCCCGGATTTTATGCCACCGCATGTTTACCCGGCGCACACCCGGCAATAAAAGCGGTGAGTCCGCAGGCACCGGTTACGGATGAATTTATTGGTGATGATGCCAATCACAACGGTGCTTTCTTTTTGTTAGACAATTTTAGTTTTATGAATTTCTTCGACATGGAAAGAAACGGCCCCGTTAAAGATTATGCCAAACCAGTTTTTAATGCAGGCTCAAGAGATGCTTATAAATTTTATTTACAAATGGGCACTATAAAAAATACCAATGGTGCAAAATATTATAATAACAAGAGTGTTATATGGAATGAATATTTACAACACGACACTTATGATGCGTACTGGAAAGCAAGGAATATCCGTACGCACTTAAAAAATATCAGCATTCCTACACTGGTAGTTGGTGGCTGGTTTGATGCTGAAGATCTTTTTGGTGCCCTGCACACTTATGAAGCAATAGAAAAACAAAGTGCAAAAAATAATAACCGGCTGGTGATGGGCCCGTGGACGCATGGCGCCTGGGCCGGTGGCGACTGGAGCAAATTTGCAACGCATGAATTTGGCAGCAACACCAGTAAATATTTCCAGGATAGCTTAGAAACTACTTTCTTTAATTTTTATTTAAAAGACAAAGGCAGTTTTACAGCGAATGAAGCTACCGTATTTGAAACCGGCAGCAATCAATGGAAAAGCTACCCCGTATGGCCTCCAAAAAATGAAGTGCCAATAGCTTACTATTTTAATGATAACAATAAACTCTCTTTACAAAAAACAGCTGCATCCAATAGTTTTGATGAATACATCAGTGACCCTGCCAAGCCGGTACCTTATACCAATGGCACATTCGGCAGGCGCAATAACGAATACATGGCGGAAGATCAGCGCTTTGCCGCGTTACGTCCTGATGTGGTGGTTTTTGAAACGGATGAACTCACTGAAGACCTTACACTATCCGGCAGAATTAATGCCGATCTTTTTGTAAGTATTACCGGTACGGATGCCGATTTTATTGTGAAGCTGATTGATGTATTGCCTGATACCACCGCAACGCCTAAAGGTTCGCCAAGAGGCTTCAGCATGGCAGGCTACCAACGCCTGGTACGGGCTGAAGTGATGAGAGGCAAATTCCGTAACAGTTATGAAAAACCTGAAGCTTTTGTACCCAATAAAATAAGCGAAGTAAAATTTGACCTTAATGATGTGGCGCATACTTTTAAAAAAGGGCATAAGATAATGGTGCAGGTACAAAGCAGCTGGTTTCCGCTGGTAGACAGGAACCCGCAAAAATTTATGCGGATACCGGATGCAACGGAAAAAGATTTTCAAAAAGCATCGATAAGAATTTATCATGATGCGGTGAATGCCAGTAAAATTGTATTGCCGGTATTGAAAAATTAATTATGCTGAATTGCTCCGGACTTCAGGCCGGAAATAAAATGATTTTTGCCTGGCTTTAGCCTCTCATTATTACAAACGCCATTGGGCTAAAGCCCCAAAATATTAAAATTTCAATCCCCGGCCTGAAGGCCGGGGCAATAAAAAAATAAAATGCTATGCAGAAAAATTATTTTTTAATCCTTTGCTTATTACTATCCTTAAAAAGTTTTTCGCAATTGAATATTGTGCCTATGCCTGCAGAAGTAAAGATGGGTAAGGGCGAAGTTGATCTAAAAAACATCACAAGTATCCGATTTTTTTCTCCGGGAGGTTTAGACCAACCTGCAAGGGAATTGGCCAATAAAATCGGAACGCTAACAGGAACAAGTATAAAGGTTTGGAATTTTGCAGCAATGGAATCGTCTGTTACAAAAAAAATCCAAAAAAGCAAAAGCACGAATTGCATTGATTTGAGTCTAATTCCCTATGATAAGAAAGACTTATTGGATAATAATGATGAATACAGTTTAACTATTACCCAAAACAAACAAGGGAGTTTAATACAAATTTCTGGCAGCTCTGAAAAAGGTATTTTTTACGGCATTCAAACCCTTCTGCAGCTTTTGCCTTCTTCAAAAAACAAACTCACAGTTCCTCAACTTACCATTAATGATGAACCTCGTTTTAAATACCGTGGTATGCACCTTGATGTGGCCCGTCATTTCTTTCCGGTTTCTTTTGTTAAAAAATATATTGATTATTTAGCGGCTTATAAATACAATACTTTTCACTGGCATTTAACCGATGACCAGGGCTGGCGCATTGAAATAAAAAAATATCCATTGCTCACACAAGTGGGTGGTTGCAGGGCGCAAACATTAATTGGCCGGTACGGCAGCGATAAATATGATGGCACAAAGTATTGCGGTTACTACACACAGGAACAAATAAAAGAGATCGTAAAATATGCTGCCGACCATTACATTACCGTAATACCAGAAATTGAAATGCCGGGGCATGGTATGGCAGCATTAGCAAGCTATCCTTATCTCGGTTGTACCAAAGGGCCTTACAAAACGTTTGAAACCTGGGGCGTAATTGAAGATGTGTTTTGCGCCGGCAACGATAGCACTTTTACTTTTTTACAAAATGTATTGGATGAAGTGGTACAATTATTTCCTTCCAAATATATTCATATTGGCGGTGATGAATGTCCGAAGGAAAGATGGAAGGTTTGTCCGCTTTGCCAGAAAAGAATTAAGGACAATCAATTAAAAGATGAACATGCCTTGCAGAGTTATTTTATCAACCGGATAGAAAAATATTTAAACAGCAAGGGAAAAAATATTATTGGCTGGGATGAAATTTTAGAAGGCGGCCTTGCACCCAATGCTACGGTGATGAGCTGGCGTGGCGAAGAAGGTGGCATTGAAGCTGCTAAACAAAATCACGATGTGATCATGACACCGGGCAGTCATTGTTATATAGATCATTCTCAATCCAAAAATGAAGACAGTATTACTATTGGTGGTTACCTTCCATTAGAAAAGGTATATAGCTACGAACCTATTCCTGCAGTTTTAAATGCTGCACAGGCCAAACACATTTTAGGCGCACAAGCCAATTTATGGACGGAGTACATTGGTAATACCAGCAAAGTGGAATACATGATCTTTCCACGTATGATCGCATTGAGTGAAGTATTGTGGAGCCCGAAAGAAAAAAGGGACTGGAACAATTTTGAAAGCAGGTTGCCTGCTGTTTTTGAAAGGTTGGATAAACAGAAAATTAATTACAGCAAGGCGTATTATGATCTGCAATCGACAGTTTTACCAACAGACAATTATGATGGTGTATTGTGGAAAATAGAAAGCAAAAATAAAAATGCAAAAATAAGATGGATACCTTCTATGTTAAGTTCAGCAGCATTTGATTATGTTAAGCCGATACTTATAAACAAAACAACCGATGGCATTTCTGCATCTTTACTCAATAACAATAATATTCCGTTATCAAGTGTCTTTCAAACTTTTCATTTCAATAAAGCCACCGGCAAAAAAATAACCCTTGCAACTGAGCCCAGTAAAAATTATCCCGGCAGCGGTGCATTTACACTGGTAGATGGTGTACAGAATGAAAAAGGCCTTGCAAAGTCCAATGAGTTTTTAGGTTTTTCAGGTAAAGATCTTGATGCGACGATCGACCTGAAAACAACAACCGACATCAGTAAAATAACGGTTCATGTGATGGATCAAAACGGCAGCTGGATCTATTTACCGGCTGCAGTGGAAATAACTTATTTACCCGACCGTGATCTTACTCCCGAACTTATTGCTGCTGCACCAAAGGAAATAAAAATCATTGATCCGATAAAAGATAAAGGTGCAAAAACAATTGTACTGGAAGGCAAACATAGTTGCCGGTTTGTACATGTGGTGGTAAAGAATTTCGGTATCATTCCATCCGGTAATCCGGGTGCCGGTTCGGCTGCCTGGTTATTTGTAGATGAGATTGAAGTGGAGTGATTTTGTCTGAACGGAGATTGGGGTAGATTATTATGATTATAAGAATGAATGCTTTTACATAAAAAAGGATTAATGAAAAATATTGTAGTATACATTTTACTGTTTTCATTTTACGGCGCAACCGCACAACCACATTATGTAGCTCCTACCGATTCAGCAGTCATAAAAAAATTATCGCAATGGCAGGACTGGAAATTTGGTTTGCTGATGCATTGGGGTACGTACAGCCAGTGGGGTGTGGTGGAAAGCTGGAGTATTTGTCCTGAAGATGAAGGCTGGACACAAAGAGACAGCATTCATGGTAAAACCTATAACGAGTACAAAAAAAATTACGAAGCCTTACAAACTACTTTCAACCCCAAAAATTTCGATCCTGCAAAATGGGCCGCAGCTGCAAAAGATGCCGGAATGAAATACGTGGTGTTCACCACCAAACACCATGATGGCTTTTGCATGTTTGATACCAAAGAAACAGATTATAAGATCACGTCGCCTAAAACACCGTTTTCCACTAACGCAAAAAGCAATATTGCAAAAGAAGTATTT
Source organism: Ferruginibacter profundus (assembly GCF_054783275.1). NCBI lineage: Bacteria > Pseudomonadati > Bacteroidota > Chitinophagia > Chitinophagales > Chitinophagaceae > Ferruginibacter > Ferruginibacter profundus. The sequence continues at coordinate 1,816,952 of NZ_BAAGQW010000001.1, forward strand.
GAAGCATTCCGCAAGCAGGGATTAGCAACCGGAGCCTACTTCAGCAAACCCGACTGGCATACGGAAAATTACTGGTGGCCTTATTTTCCGCCTAAAGACAGGAATGTAAATTATGATCCTAAAAAATATCCGCAGCGCTGGAATGCGTTTAAAGATTTTACTTATAAACAGATCAAAGAACTGATGAGTGAGTATGGCAAGATGGATATTCTTTGGTTAGATGGCGGCTGGGTAAGGCCGAAGAATACTATTGACACTGCAGTGGAATGGCAACGCACCATTACATACGAGCAGGATGTAGACATGTCAAAAATTGCGGCTATGGCAAGGCGTTATCAACCCGGGCTTTTGGTGGTAGACCGCAGCGTAGGCAACGAATATGAAAATTATGTAACGCCGGAGCAACAGCTCCCTTCTACCCTGTTGCCTTATCCCTGGGAAACCTGTATGACGATGGCGGGCAGCTGGAGCTATGTGCCTCATGATACCTACAAATCCACCAACGAACTGATACATACCCTGGTAAAAATTGTGGGCACCGGCGGTAACCTGTTACTGAATGTGGGCCCCGATGCCAATGGCGAATGGGACACCACTGCTTATACAAGATTGAAAGAAATGGGCGAGTGGATGAAGATCAACGGAGAAGCGATCTACAATACCAGGCCTTCCGCTGTTCCCATTTATGACCATAATTATTTCACCATGGCAAAAGATAAAAGTGCTGCTTACGTTTTGACGTTATTAAAAGAGCAGGAGAATTACTTCACCAACGGTGCCCTGTTACAGGTAGAAGACCAATATGAAGGAAAGTTTAATCATATCCAGGTATTAGGGACGAACATTAAGCTACCCATTAAAAAGTACAGGGCTACCAATGGTTTGCCCATGCTGGAGATCAGGTTCCCCAATGATGAAGGCATCCGAAACCTGAAACATGCAGTTGTTTTTAAACTCATCAGGTAAACGCAATCGTTGCCGGTAAATAGCCCTGCCACCGGCAGAAAACCGACCGCCGTAAACGGTTTTTAATTATCTTCGCTAAAACTTTATAAATCATGAATCTTCACGAGTACCAGGCTAAGGAATTGCTTAAAAAATACAATGTTCCCGTGCAGGAAGGCATCCCCTGCAACACCCCCACTGAAGCGGAAGAAGCTTACCGCCAAATTCATACCCAATACGGCAGCAAGTTTGCTGTGGTAAAAGCACAGATACATGCAGGCGGACGTGGTAAAGGCAAAATTGCCGGTACCGAACAACGTGGTGTGGCTGTGGGTAAAAATGCAGAAGACGTAAAACAAATTGCACAAAATATACTGGGTGGCACGTTGGTGACCATTCAAACCGGTCCGGCTGGTAAACTGGTGAATAAGATCATTGTTGCACAGGATGTGTATTATGAAGGTCCTGAGCCGGTGAAAGAATTTTACCTGTCGATTTTAATGGACAGGGCCAAAGGACAAAACGTAGTAATGTACAGTACCGAAGGCGGTATGAACATTGAAGATGTGGCCCATGATACGCCTGAAAAAATATTTAAGGAATGGGTTCACCCAAGTGGTGGCTTACAGGGTTTCCAGGCACGTAAAATTGCTTTTAACCTTGGTTTAAGCGGTAATGCATTTAAGAACTGCGTAAAATTTGTAACCAATTTATACAATGCCTATGTGGGTTTAGATTGCGGCATGCTGGAAATAAATCCTTTGTTTAAAACCAGCGACGATAAAATTATTGCCGTGGATTGCAAGATGAATATTGATGATAATGCATTGATGCGTCATCCTGATCTTGCCGCTATGAGAGATATCAGTGAAGAAGATCCTACTGAAGTGGAAGCAGGCAAATTCAACCTGAACTTTGTAAAATTAGATGGTAATGTAGGTTGCATGGTAAATGGTGCCGGCCTTGCTATGGCTACCATGGATATGATCAAATTAAGCGGTGGTGACCCTGCCAACTTCCTTGACGTAGGTGGTACAGCTAATGCACAAACTGTGGAAGCCGGTTTCCGTATTATTTTAAAAGACCCGAAAGTAAAAGCGATCCTCATTAATATTTTTGGCGGTATTGTACGTTGCGACCGTGTGGCGCAAGGTGTAATTGATGCGTATCAATCTATTGGCAATATCAGCATCCCTATCATTGTACGTTTACAAGGTACCAATGCAGATGTAGCTAAAAAATTAATTGACGAGAGTGGCCTTAAAGTACAAAGCGCTATTTTATTAAGCGAAGCCGCAGCATTGGTAAACAAAGCTGTAGCCTAAGCGATACCTTTTTAGATTTTTGTAACCAAACAAACGAAAGATCCTGTCTTCATTGACGGGATTTTTTTGTGGGAGCAGGTGGTGTTATGATTTTTGTTAGCTTGCGGAAGGAAATTAATTTTGACCAGATTGGCATTATTTATCCTTAAGGATTGATTCAAAAAAGTTGTGTAACTAAAATATTTGACCGCCGGTTTTAAATAAACCTTTTATAAAACCATATGATCAGCAGAATTATCAGAGAGATATTGACCTATTCTCAAGAAACAAAGACCTTGATTTCGGTACGAAAGCGGAATAGTGACGACAATGTTTGGGTTGGCTATATAGTTGACTTCAATGATACACTCTTTGTATTGCAACATATTTCTTCATTAGGACTTGAAGATGGTATGATAATAGAAAGAATTGATAACATTGATAATTTTGAAATTGAAGACAATTATATAAAATCAATTCAGTTATTATTTGACAACCAGAATAGAATTCAAAAACAAATTGTAAAAACCGTTGAAATATCCAATGAAGACAACTGGCAGTATGAACTTTTAAAAATCGGGTTTGACCAGGGTAAAATCATAACCGTAGAAGTAAATAATTCTGATACTGTAAATTTCGGATTTGTGCTTGACTATGATGATACATCATTACAATTGAAAGCAATTACTAAAACCGGGGAAGATGATGGCATTGAAACATACCGGCTGGCTGATATTACATCTATAACCGTTGACCGGCTGGAAGGCAGGAAAAGACAGTTGTTACATGAAATTAAAAAGAAGAAAAGAAATCCCGGAAAGGGGAAATAGCAGGACGGGTAACCAGTGGCCAACTGCAGGTTTTAATTAGTTTAGGGAGATAAACTAATATCAGGAATTTGTAAATCCATACTTTTCGTTCTCCGGAAAATTCATTTTTAAAAATATAAATTATGATAATTTGGTCTGGTTATGGATTCGTTGTTTTTGTTGTTGTATTTCTTGATTCACTGGTTGCAGAAGTAGTTTCAGAATCACTCACTCATGATGAAAATTATTATCAAAACAATCTTATTCCCCTAGGGTGTTCCTTCCTGGTTTCTGCGATTGTAGTAAGACTCATTTCAGATTTTATGATCAGAAGGAAGCGGCAATCAGTGACGGCGGGTGAAAAAAATATGGTAATAGGAAAAGAACACAGGCTGTTTTTTATCCCGCTCTTTTATTGGCCCTTAATATTAATGGTATTAGGTTCAGGTATTGTAATATACCAGCTAGTCAGGTAAACAATATGACTTATGAAAATGATGAAAGCATTAATAATTTTAAGTTTCCTGTTTTCCCCTGCAGTTTCTTTTTGTCAAAATATAGATGATCTGAAAACGGAGTTGGAAGCGCAAAATTTCATCAGGGCAAACTTCAAAGACAATTATATTGATTTTTATGTTGGTTATATTTTCAGAAGTAACAGAGGTAAGCAGTACCTGAAAAAAACGAGTGGAAAAACCTGGTACAAAACAGATATTAACCAGGACCATCTCACAGATTTAATTGTTACAGGAAGTGTAGATGGGAAAAATAAGGCTTTGATTGTACTGGGAGATACCAATAAAAAGTATTCGGTTGTAAACCTGGTAAACCGGGACAGAGGTTGGGTACGACCATACGTTTTACCTACGAAAATAAATGATGAGGCAGTGATAATTTTTAAAGAAATTGATTTTACTGATTCGGATAAAGAATCCGATACAATTGAAGTAAGAAAAACTGATACGTTAATTTACAAATTCAAGCACTTCATTAATTTTACGCCCAAAGAAAAAATAATAAACAGAAAAATAGCCAGCCTGAAATATTTTTCCGAAAGTTGCCTTGGCCGTTGCCCTATATATGACCTTACAATAGACAGTACCGGCAAAGCCCGGCTTGAAGCTTTCAGGTACAATGAAAATATAGAAGGAGTATTCCATTGTACAATTCCATCTCAAACATTTAATTATATGAATACGATCATAAATTATATTAACCTCCCCAGGTATAGCGACGATTATGCCATTTACGTTACGGACTTGCCAACTGGCATAATTGATTTAACTTTTACAGACGGAACCCATAAACACATTCGTGACTATGGTAAAGAGGGTGAATTTGGACTAGTATTTTTATATGCGTATTTCAACTCCCTGAGATATTCTCAGCATTGGAAACAATGAAATAACAGCCTGTATTAATTTATTAATTAGATTGCAGAGGCATGAGCGGTGTAAAAACGTTGATACAAACATCATTTAATGACCCCCGGAAAGCAAACCATACTAATCATTTTTTTTGCAGCCTATCTTTATACAGTTTTATTTACTGATATATCATTAGTAGGATTCTGGACAGATATTATTTTTTCAATTTTGCTTTCCCTGGTTGCACTGTGGATTGTATTTAAGAAAGGTTCTGTAAAATCCGGGGTAATAGTTACACTAAAAATTTCAACAGTTTTTCTTTCGGCAATTGTATTTGGTTTAATAGCATATAGTTTTACAGATATGTTTATCCTGGATACTTTTAAAATGCGCAGCTTTTACTACCAAAAAGTTAATGGCAGAATTTTTCATGCCTACTTTAAACCTGTTGGTGCCTATGCTGGCGGCTATGGAAATTTCTGGATAACAGAAAGCCCAAAGTATTTTCCCATAATTGAGAAACGTGTTTATTATGACAGAACAGTGCATTGGGATTTTAATGATGATACCTGGGAAGGACAACCGGTTGACAATTACGAAATGGTAAGAAATTATATCAAGGATGAAATTATCGATAAGAAAAAATAACACCCTAATCTAAAAAAAATTGATAACCTAAAACACATTTCATTCATGAGTATGATCGGCAATTTACTTCGGGTAACAGCAACAGACCTTGAAGCTTATTTACAAGACAGCTCCTTATTAGAGCACAGCATTTATGATGAAGAAACAGATGATGAAAATCCCAATTTAACTGATATTGATAAATCCTGGGATGGGATTTTATTTTTACTTACCGGGCAGAATGTGGCCAATACAGAACATCCGTTGGCAAAGGTTTTATTCAGCGGACAAATTATTGATGAAGAACAGGACCTTGGTTACGGACCGGCGCATTATTTAACACCCGGGCAAGTGGCGGAACTAAATGAACAGATCTTAAAAATCACCACTGCCGATCTGAAACAAAAATATGATCCTGTAAAAATGGAAGCTTTAGAAGTGTATCCCTCCATCTGGGCCGAAGAAGGTGATGAAGCCTTTGAGTATTTGAGTGAATATTTTAAAAATGTGCAGGAAGTATATGCGGAAGCTGCAAAAAACGGGGAAGCCATTATAACTTTTATCAACTAACTTAAGGTTTATACAAGATCCGGATGTTATAGCTATTATGGTAAGACTACTATTTATATTATTGTCATTAACTTTTGTGGCCCATTCCAAAGCACAAAGCCCTGCTATCAGCCAAACCGATATAGACCTGGTTAACTTTGCTATTAAAGACAAAAGGCACGGCATTTTTCTGATCTCTGAAATGACAGAGTATAACCTTGCAGAAATAAAAAAATTTGTTGACAAAGGTTTCTTTGTGCTAAGATTAGTTGACAATAATAATAAAGACGTTTCAGACACAGTAAAACTTACCAGCCAGGATGCAGATTCAATGTATCAGAAACTACATTCGCTAAAAACATTTAAGTGGACTACTGAAGTTGCTAAAAAAATAAATCTTGATCACCTCAGCATTATCGGGCCTGATACCAGCAGTACGGTGCAACCGGAATACGCAATAAAATATCAAATAGTTCCACCAATATTTTTTAACAATCAAACCTATGGCATTTTATGTTATAGTTACAGTTGCGGGGGATTATGCGGACATGGGCAAATTACTATTTACAAGAAAGTATCCGGAGCCTGGCAAAGATGGAATAACCTTATGTGGTGGGACGAATAGCAGTATTGAATATTAACATTCTCATTCTTTAATAATATAGACCTGACTACAAACATGAAACAAATCTTTCCAACATTTCTATGCTGCTTTATTTATACAGTCCTTTTTGCACAAACGCCTGCAAAGCTTCTCGCTGATACAAAAACTATTGCGCAGGCAAACAAGGTTGCAAAAAACTATCCTGATCTTGATGCTAAAGTGTTCATGTTGTTTTCCAATAAAGATACATCCGACATTACGCTTCCATTATTTGATAAAAAAAAGGGCTTTACTTTTAGTATTGACAACTATAGTTATAAGATCATTGATTCAATCACCTATCCCGAATTCAGGGCAAGCTATATTTATCTGGATGGTAGCCAGCTGTCTTTAAAATCAATTGACAGTATAAGGAATATCATTCTTGCTAAATTCAAAAACGGCACATCCTTTTTCGACCTGGTGAAGGGATATACGATGGATGGTAACCCCACTGGTGACTTAGGCTGGTTTACAGAAAGCATGATGGCAAAAGAATTTGAAACAGCCATCCGTCAACATAAAAAAGATGACATTTTTACCATCGATATTCCGGTAAATAAATGGTACTATGTAGCACTTAAAACTTTTGATGACAGAAAAGTAAAGGAACTGGCAATACTGAAAATAAAAACAGGCCATTAATGTTTGTCAGCAGCAAATAAACTGAACCGATACTCATGCCTAACTTCTTTTACAAAACACTTTACTTTGACACTTTTACTTATGTAACAGATACCACCCCGCAATTGTTAACCGGTAAGCTGGAAGTACTATTTAATGAAAAACAAGGCTGGTTTAAATCGCCCAATTTAAAAGGCAAATTTTTAGAATACCCTTCGATATTTAGCGTCACACCCAAAAGATGGTTCGTGCAAATACGGGGTGGAGAAGAAAGGGAACCGGCAAAATTAAGCGGCATCATCTCTCCCATCAATGCCACACAAACAAAAATTGAAATTGTGGTTAAGCCCAACGCTGTATACCGGTTGTTATTTTTTGTTTGCTTACCATTTGCAGTTTTCATCATTATCAAATCATTGCTGACAATGGAATTCCATTTTTCGCTGTTGGGGCCCTGGCCTTTTGTATTTGCTTTATTTTTTTTATTTATCAGCGCAAAAAATGCAGCTACCAGACTTCGCCATTCATTTGAAAAATATATGGGCATCACTCCGGTTAAACTGACCAATGAACAAGGTGATGCTGAATAAAAACAACAGGTTGCCTATATTTATGCAATACCTTCTCTCCCTGCATCTCAATAGAACTATGCGTAAATTATTATTCATACTATGCCTTTTTAAAACAGGCAACCTGTTGGCACAGGAAATAAACTTACAGGGCAGTTATGGCGCCAGCTTCATTGGTGGGGAAAGCATCAACTTTGTTGGCAAAGATTCTTTTTATTTCAATGGCTTTTATTGTACTTATGGTGTTCATGGTAAAGGCCGCTGCGAAATCCGTAATAATTTTTTATACCTGTATTTCGGGAAAGATAAAAGTAAACCCAAAAAGGATAGTCTAAAAACTGCCCTCATTATAAAAGCAACAAGCGTAGATAGCTTTTCAACGATATCTGTAAGCGTGAGAGATAATCATGGTATTCCAATACCCTATGCCACCGTATTTATAGAAGGAGAGAATTCTTTGTCCGCCGGAACCGCTACAGATTCATCAGGACAGTTAATGCTGAAGGTAAAGAATAACCATTACCCTGTTCTTATTAAAACCTACGCTTTTGGTATTGAACCGGGGCGACTACAACTTGACAGCTGTGCCAATTATACCATTACACTATTTCACCGGCAAGACCAGTCTACAAACAAAGAATTGAATCATGGGGAAGTGTATGTGTATGAAATTGATGAGCTTTCAGAAGACCAGATTGTAATGCGGCCGGAAAAATCTTCAGAGCGTTTTAGAAAATACAATAAGAAAAAGGAATAACCACTATGCGTTTTATTCCAGGGTTAATAAAACACAGCAAACTCCTGTATTTTTGAGGTACCAAAAACAAATTATTATTTGATTCAGCATAACCTTGAGCTTTTTATAACCGGCACTATTTTTTCCATTATTGGAATTTGCACCCTTGTATTTAAAAAACAGAAGAAGCTGACCGGGCTTATCCCGCTAACCATCGGCCTGGCAGCAATTGTATTAATAATCATTGGACCACTTTCACAAAGCTATAAATATCCCGATACCGTTCTCCATATTGACCCAAAAGATATTACTGCAATTTTGATCAAGCCAACGACTTACAAGGGTTACGAAACACTTAGTTTAACAAAAAATCCTCTTACAATAATAAAAAAAGAAATAATTGACAGCTTGTGTACTGCAATAAGAACTGGTACCTTACGACATTCAATAATAAAAAATCCGACCTGGGTTTGCCTGGTAAGACTCGAAAAAAAAGACAATTCATGTATAGAGTTTGCAGTTAAAAATGCTGAGCAAAATACAATTATAGAGGTAAACGCTGCTGGAGACTATGGCTGGAATTATGGTACAATTGATGTGCCTTTGTTAGGCCCTTTGCTTACACGGATTTCAAAATAAAAAATCAGTTTTTCTTTGTATTTTTAATACCGTAATTCGTTTTTACCAATAAAACTACTCTATCTAATTTTTATAATCCTCTTATGCGCTTTACCACCCTGCTTTTATTCCTGTCCCTTTATTCCGGCATCGCATTTTCTCAAACCACCCCAACACCTAAAACGATGTTGTGGAAGATCACCGGCAATAATTTGCAGCAGCCTTGTTATTTATACGGCACCATGCATTCAAGGGATAAGCGGGTGTATTATTTAGGGGATTCTGTTTACAGCAGCATAAAATCCTGTGCCGGGTTTGCAATAGAAATAGACCCCGGGGAATATGTAGATACATTTATCAATTCAATAGAAAATGAACATCTTAATATCAGCTACCGCCAGGCAGTAGAGAATGACCTGTTGCAAAAGAGAACTGATCCTTATAAAAACAGCAGCCGCCAGTTTGATTCTGTACTACTGAAAATGAGGGAGCGGTATAATGATATTACAGCCCGTGATATTGCCCGGCTGCGAAAAGCTTTTCGCAGAAGAGACAGGAATGATATGCGTACAGCACTTGACCTGTATCTTTTTGACCTTGCAAAAAGACAAGGCAAAATAGTAGGTGGTATTGAGGATATTACTGACCAGACTTCTTTAAAGGATGAACTGGGCAACCCATTTGACCCGGATGAATTTTTAAAAAACCAAAGAAAAAAATATGCCGATGTGGAAGAATGGATGATTGATAACTACACTAAGGCTGAGCTGGATAATATTCACGAATTCAGTAAACAAAGCCAGTCGAAAGAACAGTTTAGTTTAATGCTGAGCAACCGCAATTATAAAATGAGCAGGCGTATAGATAGCCTGGGAAAGATCAGGAGCACTTTTTGTGCAGTAGGTGCGGCACATTTGCCCGGAGATTCGGGTGTGATAAGCCTGTTGAGAAAAAGAGGTTTTACTGTTACGCCGGTGTTTTCTTCTAAAACGATTGAGCCCGGCGATATTAAGATCGATAACCAGTTACAGCAGCTGATCAGTATTTCTGATGCCGATTCCAATTATATTGTACAAATGCCTGGTAAGCCAACTATACTTACGGGCATCACCAACAAGCTTTACGTTAAAACCTATAAAGAATTGTCGAATGAAATTCTTTTGATGAGTGGTGTTTATGAAGATGGTAACCTGGCAAAAACTATTGACGAGGAAGTGGCAGAAATGACAAGATTCTTTTCACGCAATGATATAAAATTATATTCCAGCAATAAGATAGTACGGCAGCAATTGAATGGCTATGATGTAAATTTTAAAAGCCGTGAAGGCTATATCAGGATACAGTTATTTTATAATGCCGGAAAAACCTACATGTTTGCTGTTGGCTCCAAATATAAAGACAGCCTGAGTTCTGCCCGTTGCGAAAGTTATATCAACAGTTATACCATGATTCTTAACAGGCCAAAGCCGGCAAGCAATATGCTTTCCTTTACCTGCCCCGAAAAAGCTTTCAGCGTATCATTACCTGTGCTGCCTAAAAAAGAAATAGTAGCGGGTGATAATACTTATACCAAAGAAGATGTTACGCTTTTCAGCAGTGTAGATCCCAAAGCAAAGATCAACTACCTGGTGCTTTTAAAAGAACCTTTTAAAGGGTATTTCTTTGATTTTGACAGCACCATATTTTTACAAACTGTAAATGAGATCAAAAAAGGCATCGTGCAAACAGATTTTGCTGTTGAAAATATTATCCTTGATGGTTACCCTGCATTAAAAGTAAAAATAAGAGGAGAAGCTGACCGGAAGAATTTTGTGATCTATGCAGCATTGACCATACGCCACAACAGAATGTACAACCTTACCACACGTAGTTTAATAACAGAAGACAATGAAGCATTATTTGACCAGTTCATTAATTCTTTTCGTTTTCTGCCTTATGCAGCAACTGTGTTTGAAAAACAAGCCGGTGGTGATAACCTGTTTTCTGTAATAGCACCTTCGCCTGTTTATTACCTGCAGAACAATGTGTATGAAGAGGAGAAACATAAAACCACATCAGTAAAGCGTACAGATTATTTTGCGATTGATAGTAATACGGCTATGTCTTATGGCATCACTGCGCTGGGGCTCGGTAAATACTATTGGGTAGAAGGAGAAAAAAAATTATTGGATGATTATACCAGGATGAATTTTGATGATTCACTTGCTGCAGGTAATGTTTTGAACACAGATTCGCTGGTGTATAAAAAACCCGTTTATAATGGCAATATTGAAGGAAGAGAATTATTGCTGAAAAACCTGGTGAACAATTCGTTTGTAAGACTACGCATTATGCATTTTGCCGATTCTGTTTTTATCATTAATTTAAAAGGAGACCAGGAATTGGTAACGAATGAAAATGCAGATATTTTTTTCAACAGCTTCAGGTTTAGTAACGAAAATTTTTCAAGCACGGCATATACTTCCAAAACTGCGCTGCTTATCAGCGACCTGCAATCTGCAGACAGCAGTACCTGCATTGGTGCAGCAGCCTCATTAAGAAAAGGTTTCCGTTTTCCGCAGCAGGATCTGCCGCTATTATTAGATGCATTTTTATTTCCGTATACACCAATTAAAAACAACAGTACCAACCAGGCGGCACTTATAGCGCAAACCATTGCCCCTTATACCGGAACCGCAGTTTTTGAATTCATCAAAACAAACTATCCTTTGTTAAAAGGTAAACGGGAAGATTTAAGAATGCTGATGCTGAATATTTTATCTGCAAGCAATAATGCGGCAGCTTACCAGGTATTGAAAGTACTTTTACTGAATGAACCACCGCCACTTGCTACTGACTATGGAATTGTGTTAAGTAACTTAAGTCATTCGCCAGCTGTAGCAGCAGGTTTATTTCCTGGTATTGCCATTAAGTTAAAGGATGATGACCTGGCTCCTTTTATAATTGATATCGCCAATATACTTATCGATAGTAACCAGGTTCAGTATGCATCGTTAAAAGATTATGAGGATGATATTATACATACCGGCAAACAATTACTGAAAGAATACAGGGCACGGAATAACGATAATTTTTATGCCCCGCATACCATTGGCGTGTTGCAAATGCTGGCCAGAATAAATCAAAAATCTGCAAGAGCCGTGCTGAATGATTTTATTGATCTAAACAATTACACTTTAAATTCTGTAATAATTGTAGCCTTATTGCAAAATGGTCAAACCGTAGCTACTTCTGTGATAGATAATTTTTGTACTAACCCCGAACGCCGCATTCAGCTGTATGATGCTTTGATAGATGTTGGTAAACAATCATTATTTAAAGGAGAATATGCAAGCCAGCGGTCTTTTGCAGAAGCTTTTGCTACTGCGTACACCAATAATGAGGTTACTGCAGATATTCCCAAGTATTATGACGTTGCTGCTATAAAAGATGTGGTGCTGAATGATACCCTGCGCCGCTTTTATGTTTTTAAAGTAACCTGCCAATACAGGCGCAGTAATGAATTGTACACCTGTATCATCGGGCCGTTTTCAACAACAGCAACTGATTTTTCAATTAAGGCCGGAGAAGAAAAATATATTTTGTACAGAAGTAAATTTGAAACCAGTAATATTGACAAGCTCTTTACTGATTATATTGATAAATTTAAAAAGTGAGTTTGCAGTAGTAAACTATTGTAATGCAACAACAAGATCTTATTGGCTGCAGAATAACCAATATTTTTCAGATAGTGGAATATGAAAGTTATGGGCTTGACACCGGCGAATGTTTTATTGAACTGGATAACAGCATTATAATTGATATTCCAAAAAGCGGCTGGGATGAAGTAATAATTAAAGAGCTTGATGAAGCAGCCTTCAGTGTTTTTACTGATCTTTCAGATTACCCGGTTTATCATATTAATGAAGAAGCGCCACCATCCCCTGACACGGAGGTGAAGCCCCGGAAGGAAAAACTTAGTTTTTTTGAGGACATTTTTCAATTTCTGCTTCCACGAAAACGGGCTGAAATAAAACCAGTAGTTACAGCACATCAGCCATATACCATTGAGTATAGAGAGAACAGGCTTAAATATATTAAAGACAGTATTATAAAAGACCTGATTACTTTTGGCGACAATTTTGATAAAGGGTTTATTGAATTGGAAAACGGGTATTTAATTTCAGAAACAACGGTTTCAAATAATGGTACCGGAAGAGCAGGCCTGAATGTATATAATAATTTGACTGAAGTTACTAACTGGAAAGGCCTTGGATTTAAAAGAATAAGTGACCAGAAAAATAAAACCAGTTAATCCTGTAATATTTTCAATATTACAAAACACCAGTACAATCACCACATAAAAAAACAAACTTTAAAAATTACATTTTATTTGCAGCCTGCAAATAAAAAACTCCGCCATGTTTGCAGCTGCAAGCCCGGCGGAGTCTGTGGTTACATAAAGGATACGGAAGTTGAAACCGGTGCCCGCTGCACCTCATAAAAACTAAAACTGCTGAAATTGCTATCTCTGAATAATAATTTCAGTATGCAAGAATACGGCAGCAAAATAATTTGCTTTATGACGGACATCATACAGCCAGCTGATTCTTGTAGTTTATGCTTGTTTTACGCTGTATTTTAACCGGTTTCTAATCTGACCTTTCACCAACCCTCGATATTAAACCTTAAATTTGGTTACGACGCATCACTGGCAATACCAATTGACTGCATTTAAAGAAACAATATGAACCCATTTCTTACAAATATTGTCATACAAACCACGCTCAGGAAGAAGGGTGAGCAGGCTGGCAAAGAAAAGAAATATTCGGATTTTGAGTTGGCAAAAGGCTGGTGGGAATTGAAGCTGACCATATTCCGGCATATCAGGGATTTTGTACTTATCACGCTGGGTATTTTTTCTGCCGCTTTTGGGTTTAAAGGCTTTTTATTGACCAATCATTTTATTGATGGCGGTGCCACCGGCATTTCATTATTAATTTCGGCATTAACAGATGTACCGCTGTATGCATTACTGATTGTAGTGAACATTCCGTTTATAATTCTTGGCTACAAGACCATTGGTAAGGCCTTTGCCATTAAAACAACATTGGCTATCTGCGGCCTGGCATTAGTTGTAGGTACGGTGCATTTTCCTGATGTAACAAAAGATAATTTATTGGTAGCAGTGTTTGGTGGTTTTTTCCTGGGTGCCGGCATCGGCCTTTCGGTAAGAGGCGGTGCTGTTATTGATGGAACCGAAGTGCTGGCCATTTATTTAAGCCGTAAGCTAGGTACCACCATCGGCGATATCATCATCCTCATCAATGTAATTATTTTTTCTGCAGCAGCATATTTTTTATCCGTTGAAGTTGCTTTGTACTCCATGGTTACTTACCTGGCAGCGTCCAAAACACTCGATTTTATTATTGAAGGTATTGAAGAATACACCGGCGTTACCATCATCTCTTCGCATAACGAAGAAATAAGAGAGATGATCATTAATATCATTGGCCGCGGTGTAACGGTGTACAATGGTAAACGTGGCTTTGGAAAAAGCGGGGAAGCTAAAAATATTGATATTGTATACACTGTAGTTACAAGACTGGAATTGAACCGCCTGAATACAGAGATTGAAAAAATTGACCCTCATGCTTTTGTGGTAATGAGCAGTATTAAAGATACCAAGGGCGGCATGATAAAGAAAAGACCACTGAAACATTAATTTCACCCCATAAACTTTCAAGGCTTATCAGAAACACATAGCAATGTTGATCCGCATAAGCTGCAGGTTATAAGCTCCGGCAGATAAGCATGCCCGTTAAATTTTCTTGTTTCCCTTTGCAGCTTTTCCCTTGCAGCTATTAAAGTTTTTATATTGTTGATTATACTATTTCTCTTTAGTAAATAAGAATGTTCCTCCACCCTGTTTTAAGGTCATTTCATTTTTTGTGGTATCAAATTCAAATATAGCGCCTGCTGCCACATAACTGAATATATCTTTTCCGGTGCTTTCCAAAGTAACTTTGTCCTGTCCACCCGGTTCTGCTACTAATTTATTGTCTTCTTTACTAAATGTAATTTTTATGGGTATTTGTTTTGAGCTGTAAGTGCCGGTGTATTTACCCAGGTCTAAATTACTTACTGCAGCTGTTGCTTTTGTTTTTGCCGTGCCCCAGCTGTTATCTTTATCATTAGCATCTACATAAATACCGCCATCCAATTTTAAGTAGCTGATCTTTTTTGCCGTCTTAATTTCTATGGTAGCCAGTTGTTGATTCTTCTCCCACATTGCTGCCGTCTGGTGCAATGTTTCTGTGGTACCATCGGCATATTCCATCACAATATCTAACGGTATGGCAAAACCGCCGATATTTTTTATAGTAACAGTATAGCCTGTTTTTGCCGGCACTACTTTATCTGCCGCCACATCCATATAATTACTGGTAAAGAACCAGTTGTTCCAGTACCAGCCCAGGTCTTTACCGTTAATATCAGAAAAACTATTGAACATATCCCATGGTATAGGATGTTTACCATGCCAGCGATCCATAAAACCATGCAGGCATTTTCTAAACTGGTCATCACCCAGCATGTCTTTTAATCCCAGGTACGCCAATGCAGGTTTGCCATATTCATTTTCGCCCATGGCTTGCCCGCTTAAAATATTTACCGGGGTAATAATGGGTATTTGTGTTTCGTCAGAAGGATTCAATGCCCAGCCATTAACCCTGAATTGTTTAAAGAATGTATTGGCTTTTTCTTTACCCAGGTCTGCAATGCCGATCATATTTTCAAATGCGGTGGTCCAGCCTTCGTCCATAAAACCATAGCGGTGTTCGTTAATGCCCATGTAAAAAGGAAAATAACTGTGCCCTACTTCATGCTCTGCAATAAAACGTTGTATCACATCATCATCCTGCCTGCTGTCGTTGGCCATCATAGGATATTCCATATCTGCAAAACCTTCAATGATGGTACTCTTTGGAAAAGGATAAGGTACTCCCGGCCAGTTATTACTATACCAATCCAATGAATGCTGAATGTGCTTTACCTGGTTGTGAAAGTTGACCGCTTTATCATTGAACGCAGCCTGGGTACTAGCCCTTCTGCCTGTTTTTTTATCTACTACCACGCTTGCAGCATCCCATACATAATGATCGCTGATGCAATACGCCATATCACTCACATTAGTGGCTTTCCATTTCCAGGTGTTGGTGGCATTTTGTGTGGTGATATTTTTTGTATCCAGGTCTTTTTGTGTCACTACGTTGATCACTTCATCACTGGTAAGGCTTTTATTAAATTTGTCGGCATAAGCTGTTTGCAATACTTCATTTGCATTCAACAGATCGCCGGTGCCCCATACTAAAAAGTTTTTAGGTACCGTAACTGAAACTTCATAATCATTAAAATCGTTGTAAAATTCCTGTGCATCGGTAAAGTTCATCCTGTCCCATCCGTTCACATCATCCATTACGGATACACGAGGATAAAAGTAACCCAGGAAAAAACTGGTGCTGTCTAATTTACCTTCCCTACCACTTTGTTCGCTCAGGTCATAGTGCCAGTCGAATGTTAGTTTTACGCTATCGCCACTGGGTACCCCTTTAGTTAAACGTATACCATAATTGGTGGAGCCCCGCGGATCGCCAAATGGTTTTTCGGTACCATTCTCTGTATACTTATCAATATGTATTCCCGTTGTTAAATAATCTGCGGAAGCATTGCCCTGCCGTGCAGTACCGGGATTGTGAATGTTTACAATTAATTTGATGGTTAATCTTGTTAATGTATTGGGGCTGTTATTGATATACGTAATGGTTTCGGTACCCTTTACCTCTTTGGCAGGTGGCATGGTGGTAACGCTGATATTATAGCGGCCGAAATTCTGCCAATACTTTTTCCCGGGCTTCCCGTCCATACTACGGGTGCCGTTATCAAATGCCTTTTTTACATTTTGCGGAATAAACAATGGTTGCTGTGCAATAGCAGTTGCTGCTATACACAGGCAAAGGAAGGTGAGTGCTTTTTTCATGGCTTTATTTTTAAGAAGCCCTGAAATTAGACTGTAGAATATTTTCAGCCTACTTTTTGGGGCTTTTTTATATAAGCGGTAGCTGTTGCCTATTTGAAGAAGCTGGTCATTGAAACAAAAATCCCTTTGCCACCAGGCAAAGGGATTTTATTATTATTTGCTATAACTACCAGTACTGTTACCAGAACTTAACATACAATGCAGTAAGTATCAATATTGTGGTTACGATCATTGCAATTATTGAAGGTTTCAATTTAAACATGCTCTTATCCAGTTCGAATGCCTTAGGATTATCTTTTGGCCCTGCCATACTGATACCTATCATTACCAGCATGGTAATTACAAATGCCCAGCCCATGTTGATGAGGAATGGAATTTCGTAAACCCCTTTGCTGTTGATAAATGCTGTGTACATAAAGTTTTCGTGACCAAAAACTGAAACAGCAAAGCTGTTAAAGAAGATCGCCATCAGGAATCCGGTTAACAAACCTGCCACTGCTGCTGCACCGGTAGTTCTTTTCCAGAACATCCCTAGTATAAACATGGCAAACACACCCGGGCTGATAAAACCAGTATACTTCTGAATGAAAGTGAAACCACCTTCGCCACCAATACCCAACAGATCTTTCCATTCAAAAATCACTGCCAATACAATAGCCACCAATGCTACCATGCGGCCAACCCAAACCATATTTTTTTCTTCACCTTCTTTATGTGCATCTCTTTCTACCGTAGTTAATACATCAGCTTTAGTGCCATCGGTATGCGCTGCTTTTTTACGGAAATATTTCATGTAAATATCAAGCGTAAAAATAGTACCGATACTATTAAGCTTACCGGCCAATGATGCAACAATTGCAGCAGTAAGTGCGGCAATGGCCAATCCTTTCAATCCTGAAGGTAAGAATCCTAATATTGCAGAATAAGCATCATCCATACCACGTAAGCCTTCCAGGTGTCCATTTTTGTGCAACACATAAGCCGCAATACCCGGCAACATTACAATGATCGGCATCATCAGTTTTAAAAATCCTGCAAACAAAATTCCTTTTCGTGCAGTTTGCAGATCAGCTCCCAGTGCTCTTTGTGTGATGTACTGGTTACAACCCCAGTAATTTAAATTCACTATCCACTGCCCGGCAAAGTACATAGCAATACCTGGAAGTATAAGGTATTTATTTACATCTTCCTGTGGTGTAACTCCCGTTACCGGTTTTTGCAATATCATATGAAAGTGATCGGGAGCCTGTGACATTAAGGTTTTAAAACCGGCTAACGCATCTCTTCCCAAACCAAATTTTTCGCTTACAATAGTCAATGCAAAGTAGATGGTTGCAAAACCACCGATAATCAATACAGCCACCTGTATCACATCGGTGTAGCCAATCACCTTCATACCGCCTAAAGTAATGATAAGTGAAAACACCGCCAATGCAATCATTACAATGTGTAAATACTCAGGCCCTATCAAGCCGCTGATAGCGATAGCACCCAGGTATAAAATTGAAGTAAGGTTTACAAATACATATAAGAATAACCAGAAGATGGCCATTATTAATGACACCGTTTCGTTATACCGTGTTTTTAAAAACTGCGGCATGGTGTATATCTTGTTCTTTAAATAGATGGGCATAAACCATACGGCAATAATGATCAATGCCAATGCAGCGATCCATTCGTATGCTGCCACAGCAATACCTACAAAATAACCATTACCACTCATGCCAATAAATTGCTCTGCAGAAATATTTGAGGCAATAAGTGATGCACCGATTGCCCACCAGGTAAGTGAACCTTCGGCTAAAAAATAATCATGCGATGCTGAGATCGCTGCTTTCTTCTTTTTACTGTACACCCAATAACCGTAACCGGCCACCAGTATAAAATAGATCACGAAGATCAGCATGTCTAAAGAGGATAAACCATTCATAAGCAAGTTGCTTTTTTATTATTAGTAGATATTATTTGCTGTTTATTTTGTAAAATACATCATTCCATCTTAATTCATTCTTTAAATTGTAAATGTTAGTATCCTTATTGATACAAACAAATTCAATTCCTGCCATGCCTGCAAAGTCTTCCATATTTTCTGCAGTAAGATTCTGGCTGTAGCCGGTATGATGTGCACCGCCTGCATGTATCCATGCCGCACAACCTGTTTGCATATTAGGATGTGGTTTCCACAACACTCTTGCTACCGGTAGTTTAGGCAGTTCATGTGTTGCCTTAACAGCATCAACAGTATTTACCAATAACCTGAAACGGTTGCCCAGGTCCATTAAAGAGGCATTTAATGCAGGGCCTGCACCTACATTAAAAACCAAACGCACAGGATCGGCCTTTCCGCCAATACCTAAGGGATGAATTTCGCAACTCGGTTTAGTGCTGGCAATGCTGGGGCAAATTTCCAACATATGGCTTCCCAATACCATTTCATTGCCGGGTTCAAAATGATAAGTATAATCTTCCATGAAAGAATTACCGCCCGGTAATCCTGTTCCCATTACTTTCATTGCTCTTACCAACGCCGCTGTTTTCCAATCACCTTCGCCACCAAAACCGTACCCATCGGCCATTAAACGTTGTGTGGCAATGCCTGGTAATTGTGGCAGGCCATGGAGGTCTTCAAATGTATCGGTGAATCCTTTGTAATTTCCTTCTTCTAAAAATTTACGCATGCCCAATTCTATTTTAGCAGCATCACGTAAAGACTGGTGTTGAGCATTACCTTTTTTTAACGAAGGCATTAATTTATATAACTCCGCATATTCATCACACAGTTTTGTAACTGCAGTTTCTTTTATACCGTTGATAACACCAGCTAAATCGCCGATGCCATAAGTATTTACGCTATACCCGAATTTTAATTCGGCTTCTACTTTATCGCCATCTGTTACCGCAACATAACGCATGTTATCGCCAAAGCGTACAAATTTTGCGCCCTGCCAATCGTTCCAGCCCAATGCCGATCTTGTCCACCCTGCAATTTGTGCAATTACATTTTTATCCTGCCAGTGCCCTACCACTACTTTTCTTTCCATACGCATACGGCTCATCATAAAACCAAACTCACGGTCACCATGAGCCGATTGGTTCAGGTTCATGAAATCCATATCAATTTCGCCCCATGGAATATCACGGTTGAATTGGGTATGCAAATGCAGTAATGGTTTTTGTAAGATCTTCAATCCGTTGATCCACATTTTAGCAGGAGAAAAAGTGTGCATCCAGGTAATGATACCAATACAGTTCTTATTGCTGTTAGCATCAATTACCAGGTTGTAAATTTCTTCAGTAGATTTTAAAACGGGTTTAAAAACAACTTTTACAGGGATGACTTCTGCATCATTCAGCGATTTTGCCAGCATAGCAGAATGTTTGGCTACCTGTTTTAAAGTCTCTTCTCCATATAAGTTCTGGCTGCCTGTAGCAAACCAAACCTCTGATCCTCTTGTGTTGATACTACTTTTCATGTTATTATTTTTATTCAGTTATTTCAATATAATTTTTCTCCGGGTCCAATACAACACTTTCGTAGTAGCCATCGCCGGTTGTTCTTGGTTCGCTTTGTATGGTAATACCATCAGCCCTCATTCGCTCCGTTAAAGCATTTACATTTTCCTTGCTGCCAACAGAAATTGCAATATGTGTAAACCCTGTCACAATCCCCCTGTCACCATTATGCTTTAAAATTCCGGGGCGGTGCATCAGTTCAATTCTTGCTCCTTTGCCGGCAAATGACAGGAAATAAGAGGCAAACTGTTTTTGTTCATTTATATATTTTCCGCTACACTGCATATCAAAATACTGCACATAAAAATCTCTTGCTCTTTCTAAATCTTCCACCCAAATTGCCAGATGTTCTATTTTCATTTCGACAGAATTTCAATGTCCTTTACCTGCGTTGGAAACCACACCGTCATTTCGCCTTTGCCCCTATTGGCCCAGCTGTAATATGGTATGGCTGTAAAACTTTGTTTTTGTGTTGAAATATTATCGTTGTTAGTAATGATCACTGCAGGCACTTCGGCCTTTAACGTCATCACACCATTTAAAATACCCGGATTGAATTCACTTTTAAAAACTGTACCGTCAGGAATGATCAGGTTACTTGTTTTACTGTTGTTATCCACCCACTCTGCACAATACATGATCGGGCCACGCTGCAAGGCTACTTTACCGATATCATTTTTTACATTTTCGTTGGCTACTACTCTTTTCACTTCCATTGGCAGGTTTACTTCCACCACATCATTTTTTTTCCATGGCCTGTTAATGACCGCATAACCATTTTGCATGGCGTATGCTATGGCAACGCCATTCACTTTTACTATTGGTTTTGCAGAAGACGTGCTGGTGAATTTGTAAAGGTCAGAAGGAATGGCTGCATCATTTGCCCATCCCGGAATCCTGATCAGTAAATTAAATGCATTGGCTTTTGCTGCATTGATAGTAAATTTTAAATCACCATCCCAGGGATAATTATTTTGCTGAACAACCTGCACGGCTTTATTATTTACTGTAAGATCAACCGTACTGTTGATAAAAAGATTCACAAATAAATTATCGCCCTTTTGTGCATACATATATCCCGGCACCGAAGGAATTAAACGGGTTAAATTAGTGGGGCAGCAACTACATTCAAACCAACCCGACCTTGTGGCTTCCATATCAGGATGGGTAAAGCTGTTGCGTATTTCCATGGCATTGGTGTAGAAAAAAGATTTGCCATCCAGACCAATACCGGATATTAAACCGTTGTACAAAGTTTTTTCCAGCACATCAATATATTTAGCATCGCCATGCAATAAGAACATCCTGTAATACCAATACACTTCTGCTATAGAAGCGCAGGTTTCGTTATAAGCTGTGTTGTTGGGCAATTCATAATTATCGCCGTAACGTTCGCCGGCACCAATGGCACCAACGCCCCCCTGCACATAAATTTTCTTTGTTACAACATTCTCAAATATCTTATCAATTGCCCTGGTTAAACTGTCATCTCCTGTAAGTGCTGCCACATCAGCAACAGCCGCATATAAATACCCTGCCCTAACGGCATGGCCTACTGCTTCATCCTGCAGCACTACCGGTTTGTTATCCTGCCAGTACGAACCATTTCTCCAGCTGTCACTACTTTTGGCATCATAACCATTGTACCTTCCTCTTGCTTCTATAAAAAATTTAGCGGTATTTAAATAGTCAATCTTGTTGGTGATGCGATACAATTTCACCAAACCCATTTCTACAATTTCATGTCCTGGTGCTACTGATTTTTTCCCGGGACCAAAAACAGCACAAACCAAATCTGCATTCTTTAAAGCAATGTCTAAAAGATTTCTTTTTTTAGTAGCTAAAAAATGGGCGGCAGCCGCTTCGTACAAATGGCCGGCATTATATAATTCATGACTGAGCTCTCTTTCTTTTTCCCATCTTTCTTTACCTACCCAACTGCCTACATGTAATGGGTCAATTGTTCTTGCTGTATATAAATACCCATCAGGTTCCTGTGCCGCTTTAATAATGGCAATTAAAGAATCCACATAGGCTTCTAATTTTTTATCCGGATGAACTGCCAGGGAAAATGAAGCGCCTTCAATGGTTTTATAAATGTCTGTATCATCAAAAGGATAGCGGGTGCAGAATTTGCCTTGTTTTTGCGCTGCCATTACAAAATTCTTTACACGCCCGGTATTTTCACAACGTTCAAAAGAAGCCGGAATAGTAACGGTACGATTGGTTTCTATTCTTGGCAGCCAGAAATTATCCGATAATTTTACCTGCGTAAAATTCACTTCTTTAATAGCATAATCATTTTGCTGTGCCAGTACCGGCAAGCTTAAAAAGATAGTGGCTGATAAAAAATAATTTTTCATACAAGTATTTTATCAAAGCAGTCTTCTTTTTAAAAGAAGACTGCTTTACCATTTATTTTACTGAAAATTTGTACAATGAAGTATGGGTATATTTTTCTCCCGGTTTTAAAATGGTATTCGGGAATGTGGGCTGGTTTGGACTATCCGGAAAATGCTGTGTCTCCAAACAAAGTGCCGCATGCTGCACATATTTTTGTCCGCCATTGGTATTGGTTAAGGTGCCATCTAAAAAGTTACCGCTGTAAAATTGTATGCCCGGTTCTGTAGTGGATACTTCCATATAACGGCCACTTGCAGGATGGTATAAAGTGGCTATCACTTCTAATGTATTGGCATTTTTGCTTAATACCCAGTTGTGATCGAAACCACCCTTTACTGTTGCAATATCTTTACCTATTTTTTTTGCGGTGGTAAAATCCATTGGTGTTCCTTTTATATCAGGCAATTTTCCGGTGGGTATTAAAAAAGAATCCACTTCTGTAAATTTATCTGCCTTCAGCATTAATTCATGATCTAGAATAGTAGAATCTTTTCCTGCTGATAAATTAAAATATGCATGATTGGTTAAATTAACCGGTGTGGCTTTATCGGTGGTAGCTGCATAATCAATCTTTAATGCATTGTCTGCTGTCAGAGTATAAATAACTTCTACAGATAAATTACCGGGATACCCTTCTTCTCCATCTTTACTCAGGTAGGTTAATTTTAAACTGCTGTCTCCGGCCTGCTTCTCTGCTTTCCACATTACTTTATCATACCCTTTAAGGCCACCATGTAAAGATTGACCATTATTATTTTGAGCTAATGTATAAGTAGTACCATCCAAAGTAAAATGACCTTTGGCAATACGATTGCCGTAACGGCCTATCAATGCGCCAAAAAACGGGTTGCCTTTTTGAGTGTATCCTGCAATGGAATCAAAGCCCAGGATAACATCACCCAATTTTCCGTCTTTATCTTTAGTAAGGATTTTTGTAAGCGTACCACCATAATTTATAATACCCACCTGCATGCCATTGGCATTGGTTAAAGTATATTCAGTAACTGCTTCACCATTTACACTGCCGAAAGATTTTTCTGTAATGCCCATTTTAGGAGTGGTATTTGCGGCAGCGGTCTCTTTATTTTCAGCGTTGTTATTACAGGAAAATAAAAACACAGATGCTGCCAGGATTAGTGATGATAATTGTTTCATAATTAGCTTTCGTTTTATTTTAAAGATGTTAAGTCAGGTTATAGTCGGCTATTCTATCTAACCGCTGCCGGGGTTATATAAATACTACGATTGTCCGTAATAAGAATCCGGCCCGTGTTTGCGTTCAAAATGTTTTTGAATTAATGCATCTTTTAATCTTGGTGCATTAAAATTAATTTGTTCTGTAAGCAGGGCCATTTTTGCAATACATTCCAATACCGCACTGTTGTGTACCGCTTTGGCAGCATTTTTTCCCCAGGTAAATGGTGCATGATTACCCACCAATACCATTTCCACCTCTTCATATTTCAGGTCATTGGCTTTAAAACAATTCATGATCTGGAAACCGGTTTCATATTCGTAATTACCTTTTATCATTTCATCATCCATCGGTGGTGCACAGGGAATATCAACCGTATTATAATCAGCATGTGTTGTTCCAAAAATAGGAATGTCTCTTTGTGATTGCGCCCATGCGGTAGCGTAAGTAGAGTGTGTATGTACAATACCGCCGATCTTTTCCCAGTGTTTGTACAGTACTGCATGGGTTAATGTATCAGAAGAAGGACGCAGATCACCTTCAACCGTCTTGCCTTCAAAATCAACGATCACCATTTTTGCAGGTGTAAGATCTTCATAGGCAACACCGCTTGGTTTAATGGCAAATACACCCAGGCTTCTGTCGGCTGCACTTACATTACCAAAAGTAAAAAGTACTAAACCCAATTGGGGTAATTGCATGTTGGCTTCGTAAGCCTCTTGCTGAATGTGTTGATATTTGTTACTCATGATACCCTGGCCCCTGAAGGAGGCTAACCATTTTTTATGATCAATTATTTTCGATTTTCTGTTCTGATCCCAGTTATATTTTCTATTGGTTGAGTCACCCCATTAAGGATGGCCCAAACTAAGAATTGGCCGGGTGAGCCACTCTTAAGGAGTGATCCACCCTATCCTTTTTCAATTTTGTTCCCTAAATCCAGGTACATTTTATACCGCTTTGCATAGTAAGCCACTTTATCCTGCTGCGGCTCGTATGTTTTTTCAAAGCCCTGCCCCATGGCATTCATAGCATCTTCTACCTTGCTGTATAAACCAGCAGCTGTGGCGGCAAACATAGCGGCACCATTGGCACAGGTTTGTTCGCTGCTGTGTATGCGGATGGGCATGTTCAGCACATTGGCCATTACCTGCATTACGTAGGTTGATTTTTTTGCAACACCGCCTAATGCAATAATTCCTTTTACAGGAATACCCTCGCTTATAAAACGTTCAACGATGGCTTTACTGCCAAAGCAGGTAGCTTCCACTAATGATTTAAAAATTCTTGGAGCATCGCTACCTAAATTTATATTTGCTATCACTCCTTTTAATAATTGATTGGCATCAGGTGTTCTTCTGCCATTCATCCAGTCGAGTGCCAGTTCATCTTTTTCGTTCAGTTCAATTTTTGCTGCTTCAGTTGCCAATGCGGCAATTATTTTATCAGTGATCAGTTCTCTTTCTTTTTCATCTGTTACAAACTGATGTATGGGCCAGCTGATGAGATTTTTAAACCAGGCATAAGCATCTCCAAAAGCAGATTGGCCTGCTTCCATGCCGATCATACCGGGAATTACAGAGCCATTTACCTGCCCGCAAATACCTTTTACCAGTGTATCTTTTACTTCATCAACAGGAGCCACTAAAATATCGCAGGTAGATGTGCCCATTACTTTACTCAGGTAATACGGTTCAATCTGTCCGCCTACTGCACCCATATGGCAATCGAATGCACCTGCACCAATCACCACATCTTTTGGTAAGCCCAGTTTTTGCGCCCATTCGTTACTGATAGTACCAACAGGTTGAGCAGAAGTATAGGTTGCTGTAAATAGTTTTGCTGTGATGCCATCCAACACAGGATCCAGTGATGTAAAGAAATCATTGGGTGGTAACCCTTCAAACGCTTCGGCCCATAAGGCTTTGTGGCCGGCACTGCAAACACCACGTTTTAATTTTGTGGCGTCGTTGCCACCGGTTAATACAAAAGGTATCCAATCGCAATGCTCTACAAAAGAGTAGATATTTTTTCTGATGGCTTCGTCTTCTCTTAAAATATGTAACAGTTTTGCCCAAAACCATTCGCTGCTGTAAATACCGCCTACGAATTGTAAATAATTAACCGGGAATTTTGTTGCATGTGTATTGATCTCTTCTGCTTCCCTGGTTGCGGTATGATCTTTCCACAATACAAACATCGCATTGGGGTTTTCTTCCAGGCCCGGCACTAATGCCAGTGGTGTTCCTGTGGCATCTACTGCAACGGGTGTAGAACCGGTGGTATCAACAGAAATGCCCTTTACCCCGGCGGCTACTTCGGGCCCTGCCTTTTGCAGACAATCTTTTATTGTTGCTTCCAGGCCTTCGGTATAGTCCAGGGGGTGCTGGCGGAACTGGTTGGCAATGGCATTGCAATATTTACCTTCCTTCCATCTTGGATAATAAAAAACTGAAGCGGCCATTTCTTCTCCGTTCATGGCATTCAATACAACCGAACGAACAGAGTCCGTTCCATAGTCAACGCCTATTACATATTTATTTTCAGCAGCCATCGTTATCTTTTTAATGTACCAGTTTTTCGAATAAACCGTTACCGTAATTTTCTATACAACAAATAATATTATCACCATAAAATTCTTCCTTCGTATGCATGGTGGTGATCACTACGGCTTTCATGCCCGCTCTTGCAGCCGCTTCCACGCCTTTGGGTGAATCTTCAAATACAATGCAGTCTGCTGCAGCTACATTCAATTTTTCAGCGCACAATAAAAACGTTTCGGGGTGCGGCTTACTTTCCACTACATCATATGCACTTACCACCACAGGAAAATATTTATGTAATTGCAAGCCATCCAATACATAATCAATATTAAAAGGAATGGCGGCCGATCCAATCGCCATTTGAATATTGGCCATATAGGCGGCTTCTAAAAATTCCCCCAACCCGTCGATGAGTTTTAAATAGGGCCTGAAATTTTCCTGGTACCTCCTTTCCTTTTCAACAATCATCGCTTTCATTTCCTCATCCGTAAACCTTCCCGGAAAGATCCGCTCCAGTAATTCCTCATTTTTACCATAACACTGCAGTTTTGTTTCTTCATAGGAAATGGTAGCGCCCAAACTGTTCAAAATTTCGTACCACGACTGAATGTGAAACTGCATATCATTGATCACTGTACCATTCAGATCGAATAAAAAAACCTTCTGTTGTTTCATATTTTAACCACAATATTTTTTGCCACTGATTGCACAGATTTTCACTGATCTTTTTGCTGATGTTCACAACAATCTTTAAACGACGGTTGTATTATCCGTGAAAACCTGTGCAGTCCGTGACGAACTCTTCTTAAATAAACCTGTTGATTATATTCTCCAGGTATTCCTGCCTGCCACTGATCACTGCAGGTTCGCCATTTTTGACTGCGTAATCCCTAAGATCTTCCAAAGTTAACTTACCATTTTCAAAGTCCTTACCTGCACCGTTATTAAAGCTGGCATACCTGTCTGCCCGGAATTTTTTATAATCAGATTCATTTAGAATATTATCGGCTACTATCAATGCCCTTGCAAAAGTGTCCATACCACCAATATGGGCATAGAAAAGATCTACCAGGTCGGTTGAATTACGACGGATCTTTGCATCAAAATTGATACCGCCGCCTGCAAATCCATTGGCTTCCACAATTACCAGCATGGCTTCTACCAGTTCATTAATATTATTGGGGAACTGGTCGGTATCCCAGCCATTCTGATAATCGCCACGGTTGGCATCAATGCTGCCCAACATGCCGGCATCTGCTGCCACCTGTAATTCATGCTGAAAAGTATGACCGGCCAGTGTTGCATGATTCACTTCAATATTTAGTTTAAAATCGTTCAACAGGTCAAACTGGCGTAAAAAACCAATTACGGTTTCGCTGTCATAATCATATTGATGTTTGCTTGGCTCACATGGTTTGGGTTCAATAAAGAAAGTACCGGTAAAGCCATTGCGCCTTGCATAATCTTTTGCTGTATGCAGGAATTTTGCAAAATGTTCTTTTTCTTTTTGCATGTTGGTGTTCAGTAAACTCATGTAGCCTTCTCTTCCACCCCAGAAAACATAGTTTTCGCCTTTTAAAGAAATAGTAGCATCCAATGCTGCTTTTACCTGTGCGCCGCCATGTGCCAGTACATGAAAATCAGGATTGGTGGTAGCGCCATTCATGTATCTTGGATTAGAAAATAAATTAGCCGTACCCCATAATAATTTTACACCGCTGGCGTCCTGCTTTTGCTGCAGGTAGGCCGCTATAGCCTGTAATCTTTTTTCATTGTCCGCTACATCGTTGGTATAATCCACCACATCCACATCATGAAAACAATAATAAGGCAACCCTAATTTGGTAATGAATTCAAATGCAGCATCAGCTTTATCTTTTGCTCTTTCTACTGCATCGGTTTTTACATCCCACGGATGTAAGTGTGTGGGTGCACCAAAAGGATCGCCGCCATTACCGCAGAAGCTGTGCCAGTAAGCACAGGCAAAGCGTAAATATTCCTTCATGGTTTTACCACCAATCACCTTATTTTCATCATACCACCTGTAGGCCAGTGGATTATCTGATTGAGTGCCTTCAAATTTGATCTGGCCAATGCCTTTAAAAAATTCTTTGTCGCCTGTAATTACTGACATAATGAAGTTGTTTATGTGTTTATGAATAGTCAATGGTGAATCGCCAATAGTGCATCGTCAATGGTGAATGTTTTATCCCCGACTGACGACACGCCACTCACGACAATGTTTTTTCCAATCCCTGTTTCCATCTGTTGTATAATCCGTCGTATAATTTTTCTTTTGCCGGCTCAACCAGTTTTACCGGTTTAAATGCCCGGAAGGCTTCTTTTGCAGAGGCATAAATACCTGCGCCAATACCTGCGCCTGTTGCAGCACCCACACTGCCATCGCAATTGTACAATTCCACAGGAACGTTGATGGCATTTACAAAGCTTTCAGTAAATACATCGCTTAAAAACATATTGGCTTTACCTGCCCGTATCACTTTGGGTTGAATGCCATTTGATTTCATAATATCCAAACCATAACGAAAGGCAAATGCAATTCCTTCCTGTGCTGCTCTTACCAGATGCCCTGTGGTATGAATATTAAAATCGATGTTCTGAATATCGCTGTTGAGAATTTTGTTTTCAAATATACGTTCTGCACCATTGCCGAATGGCAGTATCACCAGGCCATTGCTGCCCGGTTCAACTGCTGCTGCGGCAGCATTCATTTGTTCGTAACTAAGGCTGTTGCCGGTAATGTTTTTAACCCAGCGGTTTAAAATGCCTGTACCATTGATGCACAACAAAACACCTAATCTTTTTTGTGCTGCGGTATGATTAACATGCGCAAAAGTGTTGACCCTTGATTTTTTATCATAAGCCAGTTCATCTATCACTCCATAAATAACACCCGAAGTACCTGCAGTGGCCGCTACTTCGCCGGGCTCCAGTACATTTAATGATAACGCATTGTTGGGCTGATCGCCTGCCTTATAAGTTACCGTTACTGCATTATTTAATGAAAGCGCCTGCGCCATATCATTTTTTATAGTACCGTGAACTGTAAATACATCTTTAACAGCCGGTATTACCGATTTATCAAAACCATAATAATTAAATACATCATCAGACAATTGCTGTTGCTGAAAATCCCAGAAGATACCTTCGGATAAAGCGGAGATAGAAGTAGTGACGGTACCGGTTAATTTCATGGCAATAAAATCGCCGGGCAACATAATTTTATCAATACGATTGTATACTTCCGGTTCATTTTGTTTTACCCATGCCAGTTTAGATGCGGTAAAATTGCCCGGAGAATTTAATAAATGCGATAAACATTTTTCATGGCCGATAGCATCAAATGCTTTGTTACCAATTTCCACTGCACGGCTATCGCACCAGATGATGCTGTTGCGTAAAACGTTTTGGTCTTTATCAACCAAAACCAATCCATGCATCTGGTAACTGATGCCGATAGATTTAATATCTGCAGGATTGTATTTGTTTTGTGCATGCGCTTTTAAAATTGCCTGTTGCACATTTTTCCACCACTCTTCGGGAGATTGTTCTGCCCAGCCAGGTTGCGGGGCAATTACAGCCGTTTCAATTTCGGGGTATTGTACTGATGCAAGGATGCTACCATTGCCAGCATCAATTACAGCTACTTTAACAGACGATGTTCCCAGGTCAATTCCTAATAAAAGCATACAGCAATTTTAAACTACAGTTCACAACCGTTTTTGAACATCAAATTTGTACCTAATTAGCTGTTTATACAACTGCTATTTTAGAAATAAAATATGCTATCTTATCAAATTATAGTAATTTAATGGCTTAAAAATGATAATATAGCGGCTTTTATGGCCCGCAGATAGCGCTGATGTCGCAGATTAAAACTGTATTTGCTGCGTGATTAGCGAAATCTGCGGGAACAATATAAGATTATGAGAACATTAATTCAGAAGATACATGTAGAAGAACAATATTCCTTTGCCTGCCGGCATTACCGTACACCGGATTTTGAAACCAGCTGGCATAAGCACGAGGAGTGTGAACTGATAGTGATTACCGAAGGGCAGGGCACGGCCATGATCGGTGATTTTGTGGGTGAGTATAAAACCGGAGATATTTATTTTATTGCCAGCGATATTCCACACTCCTTTCGTAAACGGCACCATAAAATGATCGGTGATGCGGTAGTGGCACATTTTAAAAAAGATGTTTTTGGTGAAAGCTTTTTTTTATTGCCCGAGATAAAACATGTATTTACTTTTCTGAATAAAAATGATGCGATACAATTATCCAATAAATTAAAAAAAGAAGTGACCGTTTTATTATTGAGTATGGAAACCGCAAAAGGTTTTGACAGAATTAATTTGTTGCTGCAGGCATTGCAGAAAATGAGTACTTCCAATAACTATATCCGTTTGACCCAGGATTTTTCTTCTCCTGATAATAATATTAATCCCGCCATTGAAAAGATCATTGATTATTCTTTCAAACATTATTTAGAACCCATCACCTTAGAACAAGTAGCTGCCATTGCAGAAATGAGCATTCCTACCTTCTGCCGTTTTTTTAAAAAGAATATCAAGAAGACGTACTTTAATTTTTTGCAGGATCTGCGGGTGAGCCATGCCTGCAAATTATTAACAACCACCAATAAGCCCGTAATGGATTGTTGTTATGAGAGTGGGTATAACAGCTGGGCACATTTCAGTAAACAGTTTAAGCAGATCAAACAAATTACACCATCGATGTACAGGAAGGAGTTTGTGGAAAAGGGTAAGTAGCGGCACGTAGTGAGGCAGAGAGCGCAGCAAAATATACCGTATTATTCTTTAGTGATCCTGTCTAATTCTTTTAAAATAGCGGGTATCCGGAATTCTCCTTTCATATTTTTTATTCTTTCCACTGCATCTTTAATTGGGTAACCAATAGATGAAATGTATAGCGGATTTTTACTTTCGCCTCTCAATAATTCTGCAACGGTTTCTTTATTCTTAAAAAAAGAAGTTTTGGCCACGCCGATTACGGGCACTGACTGGTTTATTGTGTTGTACAAGATTCCACCTAATCCCATTGTTCCATTGTTATCAACATAAATATAACCGTCAATAATTATTGCTTCTATATTATCTAATCGTATTTGCTCTAAAATCTTGAGTATGCATGGTAATTCTCTTTTGTAAAATTCCCCGGGTATATATTCTTCTATGCCATTAATGTTTTCAATAATTATTTGCCCGGGCACATCACTTTCCCAATTGAATAATACACCTACAGCTTTTGCAGTTTGTTCTTTATAATAAACATCGATTGCTAATAACATAGAGCTATTTTTTTGCGCTGCATCCAGGTTCTATTTCTCTACCCTAAACCAATCGACTTCTGCAAAGCCTGCATCATTGATCACCTGCGTTCTTGTACAGAAGAAACCCATGGTAGCGCCGATCCATTTGCCGGGCGTGGCTTTAAATGTTTCAGGTACAGCAGTAAATATTTTTCCATCGCTGCTGTAACTAAAAGTGCACACAGCATTTTTGGTAACTTTTACTTGAAAATATAAATCTCCGGATGGAATTTTTGTAAGCTCCGTTTCTGTTTCGGGTTTGCCATGTTCGGCGTCAATACATTTGGCATAACTTAAATAAAGTCCGTCTGCTTTTTTGGTTACGGCAATATCAGCATAGCTCATTCCTAAAACTACCAGGCCAAATTTTTCACCATTTGTTTTGGGCGTAAATAAAAATTTTGCAGTAGCCGTAAATTCCTCTGCAGGAAATTTTTGGGTGAGTATATTGGGAATATCCCACAAACTTTTTGCTGTATCAGGTCTAAGTACACTATTCAATCGCAGCACACCTTTTAAAGTATAGCAATAGGCCCAGTTTAATTTTGTATTGGCATGCCATTGCCATTGCAGGCCCATTTTATTATCATTAAATTCATCTGATTCATTTGGTGTAGTGACTGGGAATTTTTTGCCTACATTGGGTTTTTTAAATACCATCACCGGCTCCCCGATACCGTTATTATTGTTATCTACTCCCATTGCCGGCCAGTCATTCAGCCATTTCATTGGTTCCAAATGCACTACTCTTCCATAAGCATCTTTATCCTGGAAATGAATGAACCAATCCTCTCCCGTTTGTGTTTGTACCCATGCGCCCTGGTGTGGACCATTGGTGGTTGTAGTGCCTTGTTCCAGCACCACTTTTCTTTCGTAAGGGCCATAAATATTTTTACTGCGCAAAATAGTTTGCCAACCGGTACTTACACCACCAGCCGGTGCAAAAATGTAATAGTAATTATTGCGCTTGTAAATTTTAGGTCCCTCGATAGTTGCATCCAGCTCATGTCCGTCGTAAATCAATACCGCATCACCAATCACTTTATCTCCTGCGGCATTCAATTCCTTCATTATAATAACCGATTTAAATCCTGCCCTGCTGCCGGCCAATGCATGCACTAAATAATTTTTGCCGTTGTCATCCCAAAGCGGACAAGGATCAATCAACCCTTTTCCGGCCTGTACCAATACAGGTGCTGTCCATGGGCCTGTAATATTTTTTGCTTTGGTGAGATAGATACCAAAATCAGGATCGGGATAGTAAATATAAAATTCATTGTTGTGATAACGTATAGAGGGCGCCCACACGCCATTGCCATGTTGTACTTTACTGAAATGTTCAATGGGTGGTTGTTGCTGTAAGGCATGGCCGATGATTGACCAGTTGACCAGGTCTTTGCTGTGCAAAATGGGTAAACCCGGACTTTGATTGAAGCTGCTGCTGATGAGATAATAATCATCACCCACTCTTATAGCATCCGGATCGCTGTAATCGGCATTGATGATGGGATTTTTATACGTGCCATCGCCATTATCTGCAACCCATGTTTTGGATTGTGCATACAGAGATGATCCAAAAAATAATAAAATGATGATACCTGCAATGTTTTTTTTAATCATACAATTTTTATTTGGCCCGCAGCATGCGCAGAAAAAATCATCGGCATCAGCGATATCCGCGGGCCATTAACTAACAAATTTTTACAACCTGCATATTTAACAAGGCTCCCAATTTTTCAATTTTAGAACTGATATGGCCAATACCCACAGCGCAATGATGTGCAGGGCCGTGACTATTCCAATCGTTGGTGAATTTTTTTGCGCCGATAGAAAATTTATACCTGCTGTTGGTATTACCAATTTGTAATATCGGGCCGGCTACAGATTCACCTTCGGCAACCTGCAACATTAGTTTGCCGTCAGCCGTTTCAACAACTGATAATAAAGTTACGGGGCCATTCTTCACCGACATCTCAACAGATAAACCACTACCTACTTTTCCATGGTACACTCCCAACGGACGTACTTTTGTTTTACCTTCTGCAATGGCAATATGCCCCGGGCCATCATGGCCCATCAACACAACATCAGCAGCAAAATCCATTGCATAATATTCTGTAAAAGATCCACCGGCACCAAAGCTATCCATGATCTTCATGGCCTGCGCATTTTTTATTTCATATTCACCTGCAACAGGAATACCGTTGGCAGTTAATAAAGAATTACCAATAATGATTGATGCAATAGCATTTTCATTTTCTTCGTTGCCGGAGCCTTTATAATAGTAGGCCATTGAGCCAAGTTGATGTTGTGCTACTAATTTATCCAATGCAACAGAAGTGATTGCTGCATTCTCTAATTCCTTTTCGGAACAATCGGGTTGTACATCAAATTTCCCGTGCAATAATTTTATACGGTCTTGTATTTCTGCTGCAGTAACTGTTTTGCGATGCGCTACTAACTCTTCTACTTCCAACAATTCAATATGCCCGCCGAAATAAGCATATTGCCTGGTCAGGTCAGTATAAATATCTAACATACCGCTGTAGTAGTGCCCCATGCAACCCATGCGGTTGTACGCCATCGTATGCATTACTTTTGCAGCTTGTACCCATTCCGTAATTTCATTCCAGCATTCATCATCGTTATGCAGCATGCCGGTTACCTGGTGAAATTTTATTCCTGTTCGGTTGAACACATTGGCTATTTCAGGAACAGGACATGCAGAACAATATGCCAGCCACTCTCCGGTCATTTTTGTACGATCGGCCATACCATTGAACGAAGTGTAATCAATGGCAGCTCCGGGTGCCAGGTTAAGAATGATAACAGGTACTTTTGCCCTTTGCACAACCGGCAATACGGTTGATGATAAAGCGTAAGTGGTAACGTATAAAAAAATGATATCAACATCCCCGGTCTTGAATAGTTTTCCTGCAGCGAATGCTTTATCAGTTGTATCAACCAAACCTGCATTTATAACACCGGGATTAATGGCTGCCAATTTATTTTCTACCTGTTGCAAATAATTTTCCAGGCGCTCTTTTAAACCTGCAAACTGTGGCCAATAAGTATCAAGGCCAATGCCAAATAATCCGATTTTCATTCTATAGCAATTTTAATCGTTTTTTAATTTACAAAATTTGTTGTTAAAGATAAAGCTATCGGCAATAGAAAAACTAACAGTTATGAGCTGTATGGTTACACAATCCTTAGCATTTTGCTTTGTGGTATAATGTTTGACTATGGAAGTACAACCCTACTATAGAAAAGCACTTTATGGGAAAAACAATTATTATCTCCAACAGGTTACCGGTTAAAATTGCAGTTAAAGAGGGCAATTATAGTTTTCAACCCAGCGAAGGCGGGCTTGCAACAGGGCTTGGATCGATTTATAAAAATGGTAACAGTGTGTGGCTGGGTTGGCCCGGTTTATTTGTTGACGATGAGCAGCAGAAAAAAGAGATCGATAAAAAACTGGGCGCCATTAACCTGCATCCCGTTTATTTAACCAACGAAGAGATCAACCAGTATTACGAAGGTTTTTCCAATGAGATCTTATGGCCGGTATTTCATTACATGCCCACCTATGCCCGTTACGAAAATTCTTATTGGGAATACTATAATGTAGTGAATAAAAAATTCTGTGATGCCTTCCTGAAAATTTATCAGCCGGGTGATGTGGTTTGGATACATGATTATCATTTACTGCTGTTACCCAAAATGATACGTGCGGCACAACCATTTGCCAGCATTGGATTTTTTCAGCATATTCCTTTTCCTTCTTTTGAACTGTTCAGGTTATTACCCTGGCGTACAGAATTGCTGGAAGGTTTATTGGGTGCCGATCTTATTGGCTTTCATACTTATGATGATGCCCGTCATTTTCTCGGCGCCAGCAATCATATTCTTTCGGTAAAATCTTCGCTGAACACGGTGTTGTACAATGACCGGAAAGTAGTAGTGGAATCTTTTCCCATGGGCATTGATGATAAAAAATTTATCGGCCTTACCAATGATAAAGAAGTGTTGCAGCATATTGAACATTTAAAAAACAGTTTTGCCGATGTAAGGCTTATACTTACCATCGACAGGCTGGATTACAGCAAAGGTATCTTGCAACGCCTCCAGGCATTTGACCTGTTATTGGAGAACCGGCCCGACTGGAGAGAAAAAGTTTCTTTATACATGATCGTTGTACCATCCAGAGATACGGTGGCTATGTATAAAGAGTTAAGAAACGAGATTGATAAACTGGCAGGTAATATCAATGCACGGCACCGGACCAATACCTGGACGCCGATCAATTATTTTTATCGCTCCTACCCGGTGGAAATGCTTTCTGCATTATACCAGTTTGCTGATGTATGCCTGGTAACACCCATGCGTGACGGTATGAACCTGGTATGCAAGGAATTTGTGGCCAGCCGTGTATCGCATGATGGTGTTTTGATTTTGAGCGAAATGGCTGGTGCTGCAAAAGAATTGATCGACAGCATAATTGTAAACCCCAACAATATTGTAGAGATCAGCCATGCTATGCTGGCGGCATTAAATATGCCTGCAACAGAACAACAGCGCAGGATGAAACAAATGCAGGAACTGGTAAGCAAGTACAATGTGCAGCATTGGGTAGAGACTTTTATGCGCAGGTTGAATGAATTGGAAAAGCCCAGGCAGGTTGAAGTATCCAGATACCTGAGTTTTTTTACCGTCCAGTATATCCGTAATCGTTATGTAAGGGCTAAAAGAAGATTATTGCTACTGGATTATGATGGTACGCTGGTAAATTTTGATACCGATATTAATGCTGTTTCTCCGGATAAGGAATTACTTGATATTCTGCAGGACCTTGTAAATGATGAAGGCAACAAAGTAGTGATCATCAGCGGAAGGCAACATACCACTATGGAAGAATGGTTTGGAAAAATGGCCGTTGATATGGTGGCAGAGCATGGTGTATGGTTAAAGAAAGCCGGTGGCAACTGGCAGGAAACCATACAGTTTAATGTGGACTGGAAAAAACAATTGTTACCGATTTTAAAAGTGTATTCGGACAGGGCGCCCGGATCATTTGTAGAAGAAAAATCACATTCACTGGCCTGGCATTACCGTGGTGTAGAAGGCGGCATTGGCGAATTGCGGGCCAACGAGCTGATGGGTAATATCCGTTACCTGATAGCCGACCAGCCCCTGCACATGCTGCAGGGCAATAAAGTGATTGAAATAAAAAGCAGTGAGATCAATAAAGGAAAAGCTGCATTGGCCTGTATTACCAATGGCAACTATAATTTTATTATGGCCATTGGCGATGATGTTACTGATGAAGATATGTTTAAAGTAGTAAGGCCTTTTGGTATCACCGTAAAAATTGGCACCAACAAATCAGCAGCGGCATTTCATTTTAATAATTCCAGGGAAGCCCGTGCTTTGCTGCGCAACCTGCCTTCTAAATTACTCATCACAAAAATATTAGATAAGCTGATACATATTGTACCCTATCCATCATTTGGAAAGGAATAATGCCGGGAGAACAAAATATTAAGGAGCAGTTTATGAAAACCCGGATCAGGATGTTGCCATTCTTATACACAATACTGGTTTGCCTGCATTACACCTGCTCCAGCAGTTGCTCAAAGAAACCACCAATATTATTTACCCTGTCTGCAAATTGTATCTCTAAGATCCAGTGCCTGCTATTGCCGTTTTTATCTGTAAGCAAAATACTGCTGTGGTTATCCGGATGAATATCAAAACAGAGATCTTCCGGATCATCGGGTTGTTCATGAGGAAAGGGGCCTACCAAATGCCCGGCTATTGCATTGCCGAATTCGTAGCCATACCGTTGAGTAAGACTGGTTATATAATTGAAAAATTCAGCGCCGGTAAGACTGCTTTGATGAGCATACCAGTCTTTCGCTTCATACCATGCAGCTTCAACATCTCTTTTTATTTTTAGTTTCAAAGGATCACTTCCTATAACATAAGTTCTTCCCAGGTCGGCTTCATAGCCCTGAAAAACGGGGCCGAAATCCAATACCACGATGTCATCGGCTTCTATGATCCTGTCAGGCGGATTACCATTAAAAGGTTGCAGTGTATTAACACCTGAACGTACAATTTTTTTATGCCAGTAGTTTGTTATCCCGAATTCTGTTTGGGCAATTTGCACAATTTCTTCCACCAGTTGCGATTCAGATTTTCCCGGAATAATTAATCCCCGTGCCTCCACGGTATTAAATAATGCTTTTGCCTTTTGCTCGGCCAGCAGCATTTTTTGTTTTGTTTCGTGCATAAATATTTGTTGACAAGATCAGATATTTTGTTTTATAAAATTGGTAGTCACCACAGTTGCAAACTCTTTGTTTAAACTTGCAAGTGCCGTTTCATGGATCAATGCTGCAGGATAATTGGTGCCATCAATTCCCTTTTTATTAAACGTAGCTGTTGCATCAGCTACCAAAAAAGTTTCAAAGCCCAGATTACCAGCCATTCTCACCGTAGTGGACACACAGTGATCGGTAGTTAACCCGGCAATTACAAGCGTGGTAATTTTTGCCTGCGCTAACCGGGCCTGCAGATCAGTGCCGATAAATGCACTGTTGACATTTTTCTTTATGATTGCTTCCCCTTCAACGGGCATAACCAGATCATTAAATGCATTGCCGGTATGGCTTTCATGAAGCGGAGATAATGGATTGGAGGAGCAATGTTGTATATGGAACACGGGTAAATGATGCATTCTCCAGCAGTGCAGTAATTCACAGGCCTTTGTTGCTGCATCCGGGTTATTTCTTTGCCCTCCCCAATATTCAATATTATCAAATCCCTTTTGAATATCTATAAGCAATAGGGCCGGGCTTTGTGATTTTGTTAATGCCATCGATGGAAAAATTAGTTTCTGAAAGTGCAAAGCAACATTGTTTTTCTGATACCAGAAAATGCTTAGTTTTGATTAATTGATAACTTATTCTGATCACAATGGATATTCAGCAAATCAAAAACTTCCTTGTTTTATGCGATACGCTTAATTTCAGAAAAGCTGCTGAGCAGATCAATATTGTACAACCGGCTTTAAGCAGGCAAATACAATTATTAGAGAATGAAATACAGGCTTTATTATTTAACAGGAATAACCGGACCGTTTCTTTAACTGCTGCGGGCATCTTTTTCCAGAAAGAAGCTGGCAGAATTATACAGGACCTGGATAAAACAATTACACGTACCGCTCAATTGCATACCGGCGAAGCGGGCGAAATAAAAGTGGCGCATTCAAGTTCTGCCATGAACACTGTAGTGCCTGCTTTTTTAGTAAAGGTTAAACATACCTGGCCCCTGCTTAAAACCATTGTGCAGGAAGCCTCCAACTTCAGGCAAATAGAAATGGTGCAGGCAAGAAAAACAGATCTTGGAATTGCGCCCAATATCATGCTACCACCCGAAATGAATTCCAAAATTTTATACAAAGAAAATTTTGTATTGCTATTGCCGGGCAACCATCCTTTGTCAAAAAAAAGAATAACAGATCTTTCTATTCTAAAAAATGAAACTTTCATTCTGCCGCAACTTTCAACAGGGACAGGTTATGTAGAAACCATTTTACAGGTATGCCAGAGCTACGGCTTTAAGCCAAAAGTAGCACACGAATCTGCACATGCTGCAGGCGTACTGCGCCTTGTGGAGGCAGGCCTCGGCATTTCCATTGAACCTATCTCTTCTGTTCGTGGCACCAATATGAATATAAAATTGGTTGACTTGAAATTCCTGCCGCAAAAAGCAGTGATGACATTATTCTGGTTACAGGAACGGGAAGACGAATTGAGCAGGTTTATACAAATGTTTCAGGCTTCAAACTACCTTCGATAACTCCCCATTCGCAGACAAACCCGGCCTGTTGGTATATTATTTTCTGCCGTACTGTAACCGCAGGCTTACTTTGAATTTAAAAAAAGAATCCCTTGCTTGTAATTATATTTTGTGTATTGGTTGCTTGCGTGAGGATATATGTAACAGAACAGACGCCCTTATTGAAAAGGCAGTTACGATAACAGGGAAATATGACTAAGAAATACTAGCTTGTACAACGATCAGGAAAAGCAATAAAGGCAGCCGGCAGTTCATTTTGAAGACAAATAAGGCCTGTTTGCATATCATTTGCTCCAATACCACAATAATAAAGGACCTTCATGCCACAGGTGAGACATTTTGGAGTATGAGAAAATCATTTATTTTATTATTGCATACCGGCTTTTGGGTTTGTTACTTCGGGTTGATAGCCATCATGCTGGGTGTTTACTATAGAAGCAGTGCCGGTGCAGGCAGCCAGGCTCCCAGAATTTTAAATGCTTTGAAAAATCTTTTCCTGTTTGCTTTTATTCCATCGCTTACTTCGTACTGGGCATATTATTTTATTTTGTTTCCCAGGTACCTGCAGCATAAAAGAGTATTCCTGTCTGTCATTCATGGCATTGCTATTTCTGCTGCGGCTGCAACGGCAGGCTATATCCTCATCAGGTATTCAATAGAATCGGGTTATATGGCAGATATGGATGATGGCGGTAAACATGGCCGTTCTACTGCTATCACTGTGATAGTGGCGATGACGCTAATTGGAATGGTTACAGGAACTGTGGCTTTGATCATACAAGGGTTCATTAACTGGTTCAACGAAAAAAAATTGAAAGAGGCCTTAAAAGAAAAGAATCATGAAATGGAAATGGCCCTTGTAAAATCAAAAATTGATCCGCACCTTTTGTTTAACACCATTAACAATATCGATTCACTGATTATAAAGGATGCCGTTGAAGCATCTGACTATTTGAATAAATTGTCGGATATTATGCGGTTTATGCTGTACGAAACAATGGCTGAAAAAATATTGCTTTCGCAGGAAATTGAGTACATAGAAAAATACATTGCTTTGCAAAAAATAAGAACCGCCAACATAAATTATATACATTTTACCGTATCGGGCAATGTTGGCAATAAATCTATTGCCCCCATGATCTTTATCCCATTTATTGAAAATGCCTTTAAGCATACCACCAATAAAAAACTTGAAAATGCCATCACCGTTACTATTCTTATCACTGATACGAAAATAAAAATGGTGTGTGAAAATAAATTTGATGCAAAGCCCAAGATCCAGTCATTAAACAGCGGACTGGGTAACGAACTGATCCAAAAAAGACTGCAGCTTATTTATGCGGATAAACAGCTTTTAGAAATAAACAAAAACAACGAACTGTACAGCGTTCACTTAACAATCAGCAATGGATAAATATACCTGCATCATAATAGAAGACGAACCCCTGGCACTTGAAAAAACAAAGGATTTTGTAAACAAGGTCCCGTTTTTAAACCTGAGTGCTACTTTCGACAATGCACTGAACGGGCTAACCTATTTGAACAACAACAAAGTAGATGTTCTTTTTTTAGACATCAATATGGATGAATTATCAGGCATTGAATTACTGGAGAGTTCTAAAATAACCAGCCAGGTAATTATAACTACTGCGTACCAGGAATATGCTTTAAAGGGTTACGAATTGCATGTTACCGACTACCTGCTAAAGCCATTTACTTTTAATCGCTTTTTACAAGCCGTAAATAAAGCGCAGGAAAATCTGAATCAGCGGATGACAGAAAAACAACTGGATTTTATTTTTGTAAAAACTGAAAACCGCCTTGAAAAAATCATGATCAGCGATATCCTGTACATAGAAGGTATGAGAGATTATCTGCGCATTCATACTTCCAATAAAAAGATCATGACCCTGCAGAGTTTTAACGAACTTGAACAGCTGTTACCTGCTCACCTCGTATGCCGCGTACACAAGTCGTACATGATTGCCATTAACAAAATAGAATCGATAGAACGCAGCAGGATAAAAATTGCAGACCAGTTAATTCCTGTATCAGACACTTATAAAGAAGCTTTTCTTCAACTCATTAACAGCAGGGCATAATCCTGCTGAAATTTGGAAGATTAAAAACTGCTTTTGGAAGACGTACTCCCCTCCTTTGCATAGCTGAATTGCAGGCCCACACTCAGTCATATACTTTTGCTTTAATTAATCAAAACGAAAAATTAAAAAAAAAGAATTATGAAAAAAGTAGTACAAACCGGGGTTATCACAGGTATGATATTCCTGTCGGCAACAGCAATTAGCCAGACTCAAACCGCAGCATTAAAAAAATCAGGCGATGATAAAAAAACTGCAGCAACTTACCTGGACCTGATGGTTAATGTGGTAAGTACCAACATAAACTATGGCGGC
The DNA here is from genome assembly GCF_054783275.1 of Ferruginibacter profundus. Lineage (NCBI taxonomy): Bacteria > Pseudomonadati > Bacteroidota > Chitinophagia > Chitinophagales > Chitinophagaceae > Ferruginibacter > Ferruginibacter profundus. The sequence continues at coordinate 1,859,050 of NZ_BAAGQW010000001.1, forward strand.
GCAAACAGTACCCTCACTGATTATAAAAAATCGAATAACGGCATACAGGCCGGCGCTTCCTTCCAGGCTGGTATTACGCCGGGGTTTTCAATTGTGCCTGAATTATATTTTATAAGAAAGGGGGGAAAGTTAAACACCGGTAATCCTTTAACCTCCAATGAGTCAGTTATTCACTTAAACACAATAGAATTACCGGTGCTGGCCCGTTTTCATTTTGGAAAATTCTATTTAAATGCAGGACCATCCATTGCCTATAACATTAGCGGAACCAGGAAGCTGGAGGAAGTATCAACCAAACTCTCCTTTACCAATTCAGCTGAAGGCTTTAAACGCTTTGATGCCGGTGTGCAGGCAGGCGGTGGTGTTGCGTTTCCGGTTAAACAAAGAAGGATTGCGCTGGACATCAGGTACAATTATGGCTTAACCAATATCACTTACAAAAAGGAAATCTATAACAGGGCTGTAATGGTGAGCGTACATTTTTCTAAACCCTGGAAAAAGAATCTATCGGGAAGAAATTAAAAAAATACTATTGTCCTTTACAGCAGTGCCGTTTATCAGCGTGCAAAAAAAGCAGATCAATTTTAAAAAATAAAAAATGACTACCAAGCAAAATACAGCAATTGCTGCAGCGGTATCAGCAGCAAAAGTTCCGATGAGTGCATTGCGAAAAACTTCGCTGGTTGCAGGCATACTATACCTGCTTACGTTTGTTTCCATTCCCACGCTTATACTGTACCGCCCAATACACGAAACAAATTACATTACCGGTTTCGGACCAGACACTGCGGCCGTTACCGGAGGACTGCTGGAGATCATTGTGGCACTCGCCGGCATGGGCACTGCCATTATACTTTACCCGGTACTTAAAAAGCAAAGCGAGGGCCTTGCGCTGGGGCTTGTTGCCTGCCGCATACTTGAAGCCAGCACCATGTTTGCAGGTGTAGCCTTTATTGTATCAATAGTAGCTTTGCGGCAGGAAGGTACCGGTACTATAGCAACGGGCCATGCGCTTGTAACTTTATACGACCGTATCTTCCTGCTTGGGCAAAGCTTTATGCCTGCTTTAAACGACCTGCTGCTGGGCTTACTGCTTTACCAGTCGAAGTTAGTACCCAGGGTACTTTCCCTGGTTGGTATTATTGGAGCATTCCCTTTACTCGCAGGTTACTTCGCCGTGCTATCCGGTAGCATCGGGCAGCATGAACCGTTAGCAGGGTTAGCTGCATTATTAGTTGCGCTATTTGAATTTTCACTGGGCATCTACCTTGTTGTAAAGGGCTTCAGGCCATCAGTCATCACCACAGATCACTAAAGCCTTATCATGCTTTACCGGCTGGCACAAGCCAGGTTATACAATAACACATGATGAAGAAGAAAACTGAAAATAATTTTCCAAAACATCAGTAAAGAGCAATTCAATGATGTAACTGCAGTAATAAATACAACTGTAGCAGGGGATTTTGCCCCTGCAATTTTTACCCTTATGGATTTATGGAATATCCGGCGCCGCAGCAACACCATACTTTATTCAAATATCTATCTGTAACAAGTACACTAAATAATTTATACCCGGATGATATTTGCTTTATGGCTGATACGAAACAAAAAGCAGCCGATAAAATTGAGCATAATGCTACTTTCAGCGAATTACAGTACAGTTTTGGCTCTGCCATTCAACAGCCATTATTTGAGCTGAGTAAAGAGCTGCCAATAAAATAGTGGCTGAAAAACGCTTCTCTGTTTTCCACCACAAAGTACCAGCTGTTGCCCCGGAAAAGTAAAGGATACTGCTTATCTTTTACATTCCGGTATCTGAATAAATTGCAGTATGCTATTCACTACGTTATTTTTAGTTTTTATCTTTATTTTTGTTCACTATGACAATAATTGAGATTGCGAAAAAATTAGGCGTTTCCCCCTCTACCGTTTCGAGGGCTTTGAACAACAGTCACCAAATCAGCAAAACAACCAGGAATAAGGTCAACGAATTTGTAAAAGAAATTAATTTTCATCGTAATCCGCAGGCCACCAGCTTAAAGCGTGGCTCAACCAAAACGATTGCCGTTATAATACCCGAGATCTCCAATCATTTTTTTACACTTGCCCTTAACGCTATTGAAGAAATAGCCAACCGCAATAAATTTCATGTACTGATCTACCAGACACATGAAAATCATGACAGGGAAGTGGAGATCATCAATGAATTATATAATGGAAGAGTGGATGGCGTTCTTATATCAGTAGCCGGCAGCATTGACAAAGACTTTTCGCATATCGAAAATCTCAGCAATTTTATACCGGTTGTTTTTTTTGACAGGGTGATCACAAAGGAAGGCATACCAGCAATTACCTGCAACGATTATGAGAGCGGATTGAAAGCTACTGAGCACCTGGTTAAAAAAGGTTGCTCCAACATTGCATTTATCGGAATTACCGATCAGATTTCTGTAACCAGTGCAAGGCTTGCCGGTTATACCGAAGCACTAAAAAATAATGGCTTACCTGTAAAAAAGGAAAATATTTTATTTTGCAGCAATGAAAAAGAAGCGGAAGAAAAGATAAAAAATGCACTTGTACAAATAAAGCCTGATGGCATTTTTTCTACGGTGGAACGCTATACCTTGTTATTGTACCGCTTATGCAATGAATTAAAAATCGCTATCCCCGGAAATTTAAAAATCATCAGCTTTTTCAATTCGCCTACTGCGGCTTTGCTGGCCCCTCCTCTATCATCAATTATTCATCCGGCAACACAAATGGGTGCGGCTGCAGTGGAATTTCTTTTACAAAAGCTTAAGCATAAGAAGGACGACACTGAAAAGAATATCATTTTTGATTGCACTTTTCATTTCAGGGAATCCAGTATTTAGTAGTAACCATCCCTGCTACTGCTGCAACAGAAGCGCTGCCATCACTCTTCAAGGCATTTTTTTTAAATTTTGCATATTGTTTAATGCAAGCAGCATCATTGTATAAAATGCTGCAACAATTTCGGCTCTCTCATACTTCGCTATGTCACCGTCGTTACAAGACGTCAATTTAACCGGGCAACTTCCGCCTGCCTTTTATGTTGTAATTAATGAAATAAATATTTAAAAAAATAGCCCCATTGCGAAGGATTTTTTTTTGAGCAGCATCTATATAGCATAACTATTGGACGAACAGGAATTGATACAGCAATTAAAGCAAGGTTACGAGCCTGCTTTCCGTTGGCTGGTAGATAACTACCGCAACGGAGTGTATTATACTTTACTGAACCTGTTGCAGAATGCAGAAGAAGCTGAAGACAGTACACAGGAAACCTTTATCGGCGTTTTTGAATCAATAGGTACATTCAGAATGGAGTCTTCCCTGGCAACATGGATAAACCGTATTGCAGTACATAAAGGGCTGGGGAAAATAAGAAAACAAAAAGTAAGACAACGACTGCATGCTATTATGCCCTGGTGGATGCCGGAAGAGAAAAAAAGCAGTGAGGCAAACTTTCTGCACCCGGGAATATCACTTGAACGAAAAGAGAAAGCGGCCATTTTATTTAAAGCTATTGCAACATTGCCTGAAAAACAAAGACTGGCATTTACATTGATAAAAGTACAGGGCATGAGTTATAACGAAGCCGGTGCCATTATGCAACAAAATACAAAAGCCATTGAATCATTGGTCAACAGGGCTAAAATTAATTTGCAAAAAGTATTGGAACATAATGCCAACACACAATATTAGTAATATGAAAAATAAAGTAACCCCATTAGTGGATGAATACCTGGAAAGCATTGAGGGTTTGCAGCAAACAGGAACCGGTGATTTTTTTTATACCCGGTTAAAAGCCAGGATGAACACACGACTACCCACGCCAAACTGGGGACTTCCTTTTAAACCGGCTTTGGTAATATGTACACTCTGTTTATTACTGATTGTGAATGGATTCATGTTGTCCAGGCAGTTCAGCAATCAAAAAATTAATGCTGCGGAGAAATCTTCTTTGCAAAAATTTGCAGAATCATATGACCTGGTGGTGTCACCCTCTTATTGAAATAATAAAATATGAATACGGCAATAAAAAATAAAATATTAACCTGGCTGGTGGTATTGTTATTAATTGGAAATGTAACAAGTATTGTGCTTTTCTGGATGAACAGGAATACGCAATTACCTGCTTCCAAAGCAACCCCCACTGAGTTTCTTATTAAAGAATTAAAATTTGATATCAAACAACAGGAACAACTGGAATTATTAGTTGCCCGGCACAAAGAGCAAGTTCCGCCACTGAGAAGAAATATCAGAGCAAGTAAAGAAGCGCTATTTGATCTGCTGAAAGTATACAACCTAAGCGACAGTGCAAAAACAGCTGCTTTAAAAGCCGTGAGTGTTAACACGGAAGCACTTGACAGCGTAACATTTACTCATTTTCAAAAAATAAGGGAACTGTGTACGCCCGAGCAACAAAATAAATTTGACCAGATCATTCACCAGGTAACGGCAATGAAAGCGCAATCAAGACCCGGAGATGGACCCGGCCCGGGACGGAACTAATACCGATCCCCCCAAAAATTTATTCAAAAAAGTCTTTAATAAAAAATAAAACAATTCATTTATGAACAGAAACCACATTGCATTTATTGCAGCTTTACTTGGTATAGTTGTAATTTCTACTGCCTGTAAAAAAGACAGCACTACTGATACAGCTACCGGAGGAGGTGGCACCACTTATCCTGTGCCGGCCGTGTATTCAAAAATCTATGGCGCAAGCAGTATTACATCCGATGGCACTTTTATCACCATCAAAACAAATGGCCTTCCGGATTATAAAAGTGTTTACTATCCTCCAACAGATCCCATGTACGAAGCATTCAGCGGCACCACTTTTGGAGGCAATACATTTGTAAAAAATCCTAATACCATAGCTGCCCAGAATTATACTTTTAAAATTCCGTTAAACCCTGTAATGGCCACAACACATGTTGCCACTCCATTGGGCGCTATGGGAGTTGCGATCAACGGTATTCCATTATATAATCAATATGCAGCACCTAATCAACCGCTAACCACAGAAGTAATCAGCTTTGATAAATACTGGGGACACCCCACTGCAACCAGCAGGTATCACTATCACGTAGAGCCGCTTTATCTAACTACAGTAAAGGCTACCAAGTCGTCGTTACTGGGCTTTTTACTGGATGGCTTTCCCGTATATGGCCCCGAAGAGAACGGAGCCGCAGTTACCAATGCTATGCTGGATGCCTATCATGGACATACGCATGCTACTGCAGACTTTCCCAATGGCACTTATCATTACCATATCAATAATACAGATCCTTATATAAACGGAAGCGGATATTATGGAACACCAGGCACGGCTACATTTTAAAGCCGCACTATTATTTTTTTGCATCGCCGTTACCGGTTGCACCGCCGTAACAGAGCAACAACCACAACCTGTTTCTCTGCTGCTGCTTAATACTACCGATACGGGCATTAAGAATAAAAACGGCATCATTTATTTTAATCAACAGGTTTTTAGCGGCGTACTTTATTCCTTGTATCCGGCTACTACAGATACGGCAACAAAAGCATCTTATTTAAATGGCAAAGAACATGGCATTTGGGTAAAGTATTATCCCGGAGGTAAATTACAAGAGCAGAGAGAATTTAATAATGGCAGGAAGACCGGTACACTGTTTACCTGGTGGCCAAGTGGCCATAAACAAATGTATTGTTTATTAAAGGATGATGAATATGAAGGTGTAAGCCGTGAATGGACAGATAGTGGCGTACTGGTAAAAGAAATGAATTACCATAAAGGGCAGGAAGAAGGTAGCCAGAGATGGTGGTATGATAATGGAAAAGTAAGGGCCAATTATATTATTATACGCGGAAGAAGGTACGGATTATTAGGAACAAAACATTGCACCAATGTATCAGACAGCATTTTTAAGAATTAGCATTTTATTACTGGTAATGTTCACTTCCGCATGTACCGGCAAACAGGTAAAGGAACAACTACCCTATTATAATTCACCGGATTTTACACCGATGTTTTTATCAACCGGCAAAGAAGTAACTGAAAAAATAAAACATACCATCAGTACATTTTCTTTTACTGATCAACTGGGTAAAACAATAACAGATAAAAATATTGATGGAAAAATCCATGTCGCCAACTTCATCTTTACACGATGCGGCAGTATTTGCCCTGTTATGACCAGGCATATGAAATTACTGCAGGATCAATTCAGCCAGGACCCTGATATTGTTATGCTTTCTTTTAGTGTAACACCATGGATCGACAGCGTAAGCAGGTTAAAGGAATATGCAAAGAACAATGACATCACCGCCACAAACTGGCACCTGTTAACAGGGAATAAAGCTGAAATATATAAACTGGCAAGGCAATCATATTATGCCGAAGAAGACCTGGGCTTTACTAAAGACAGTACCCAATTTTTACACACTGAACATATTTTATTAATTGATAGAACCAAAAGAATTCGAGGAATATATAATGGTACATTACAGCTGGAGATGGAACAGTTAATTAAGGATATAAAAATACTACAAGACAATTAAGTAAAACCTGCCGCATTTAACTAAATAAGAACGTGGCTATAATAATTATCATAGCCACGTTCATTAAAAACATATTTTTTATTGCCCGGTAATTTATTGTGTAATATTAAATTTCTTTTTCAGTCTTATATCTTCACTCGAACTTCCTATTAATATTTCGAATGTTCCCGGCTCTACTACCCACTTCATATTTTTATCCAGCAATTTTAAATCATCTGGCTTAATAACAAATTGTACTGTTTTAGTTTCCCCGGCATTTAATGAAATTCTTTCAAATCCCCTTAGCTGCGATTCATAAACGGTTACACTACTCTCTTCGTCTTTAAAATAAAGCTGCACCACTTCGTCGCCTTTATATTTTCCTGTGTTTGTTATGTCAACTGATACATTGATATTTCCTTTGCTGTTTTGTTGTTCGGGTGTAACAATAAGATTGCTGTACTTAAATGTGGTGTAACTTAATCCATACCCAAAAGGATATAAGGCGCCATATACATTTGTGGTACCAAAACCATTTGGCCCATCGCCGGGCTGGCCCGCATGCGAACCTGGTTTAAAAGGAAAATTAAGTTCTATCTGCCCGACTGTTTTAGGAAAAGTTACCGGTAATTTTCCACCTGGGTTATAATCACCAAATAAAGATTCTGCAATAGCAGTGCCCCCATCAATACCGGGAAACCATGCTTCAATAATGGAAGGAAGAAATTTATTGGCCCAGTTGATGGTCAATGGCCGTCCATTAATTAAAATCAGCACTACAGGTTTTCCTGTTGCATATAATGCCTGTAATAATTGTAGTTGCTTACCCGGCAAATCCAGCGATGTCCTGCTCCTGCTTTCGCCTACAATACTTTCATCCTCTCCCATTACAGCAATAATCACATCGCTTGATTTTGCTTTTGCAACGGCATCATTAATATCGCTTGTTTCTTTTGCGGTGAGAGCCAGCGGAAATATTTCACTTTCCGGCCAGGTGGCATCAACGGTTTCGCATCCTTTTGCGTAATCGATTGCGGCAAATGATGCCGCATAATTTTTTATGCCTTCCAAAACAGAAATTACTTTTACATTATTGGGACCATAGCGGCTCATGGAATGCAAAGTATCTGCAGCCAGCGGGCCGGTGACCAATATATTTTTTACAGCAGCCTTATTGAGCGGCAGCAGACCATTGGCATTTTTTAATAACACCAGCACTTCTCTTGAAGCCTGCTTTGCAAACAATTTTGCGTCGTCATTATTCACAATCACATCTGCCAGTTCCGGTTTTACATAAGGATCATCAAACAAGCCGAGTTTAAATTTTACCCTCAGCACATCAGCCACTCTTGCATCCAGTGTTTTTACAGCAATCTTTTTTTCATTTACCAGTTCCCTTACCGGCGTGATATATTTCTGGGGCATATCAAAATCGGTTCTTACATTAAGGCCTGCTTCTACCGCCTGCCGCACGGCTTCTTTATATGAGCCTGCAACATGATGTTTAGATTCAATAAATTCAACGGCCCTGCTATCGGAAACCACATACCCGTCAAATCCGTATTCCTTACGAAGCAATTGCGTTAAAAAATAATAACTGCCGGTTACAGGTTCCCCATCCCAATCGTTGTAACTGCTCATTACACCAACCGGGTGTGCTTCCTGAATAACCCTGCGAAAAGGATACAAATAAAGCTGATGTAATTCACGGGGCGCCACATGCGGATCCGTTCTTGCATTGCCTTCCCTGCCACCTTTGGGTACACTGTACACTGCAAAATGTTTTACGGTTGACCCCACACCTTCACTTTGTACACCCAATACCATTTGTTTGCCCAGCTCCGCTATTAAAAAAGGATCTTCGCCGTAACTTTCCACGATCCTTCCCCAGCGCTGGTCACGGGCTACATCCAGTATTGGCGTGTATACGTTAGTGTAACCCAAAGCTTTTGTTTCTCTTCCGATCACCTGGCCTTCTTTATAAATCAGGTGCTTATCCCAGGTACTGCCCATTGCAATGGGTGCAGGCATTGCTGTTGCCCTGTCGTGTGCCAAACCGTGTATCCCTTCATTGGTAAAATCCACCGGAATGCCCAAACGGGTTTCTTCAATAAACCATTTTTGTGTTTGATTAATAGCTGCCGCATGCCGGCTGTAGGGAAAAGAAAGTACCGTTCGCATTTCTTTACGAAAAGTAGTGTTCGCCAATTGTTCATCAATATTGGCAATACCATCTTTCCATATTTTATTTTTCCAATCCGCTGCAGGTAAAGTATCTTTTAACACCCGGCCAAATCCATACAGGGTTGCCAGTTGCACGGTTTTTTCATTCAGCGTCATTTGAGTCAGCAGGTTGGCAACCCTTTTTTCAACTGGTTGCTTACTATCTTCAAACACATCTTTTTTCCCGTTCTTATTAAAATCAATCCATCCATTTTTATAAATAGAAGACTGGGCATGTAAGGGGCAATTAAAACAATAAACTGCTATACATACAATACCTGTCTGCAATATATTTTTTCTGAATTTTTTCATGGTAATTGAGCGAAGCATACCGTACTGCATAAAAATTAAAAATGTAATTAAAAATTAAAACGCAATATCGTACAATATTGTTCAACTGCCGGTTAAAACAAAATATCACAACATTTACCTGCGACAACGTTGTAGTGGATTTCTGCTATAAAATAATCAGCATATACTAAATTTAAAAAACATTTTTTTAACCAAATATCTAAATGATGAAAAAAACGATTGCTCTTACTATGATTACACTCAGTTTTATGAGTTGCAAAAAACAAACAACAGGAATTGATGCAGGCACAAGTGCTATACATTCCGGTAATGATGTTACTGTTACTTCCTCTGCGGTCAGTGCATGGTCAAATGTTTTTACAGAAAATTTTAACAGCCTGAATTACGCCACCTGGAAATCCTATAGTGATAACAGTGACCCAACAGACCCCAACTCCAACTATTGTACCTACACTACCTCTGCATTGTCGACGGGTGTAGTAGATGGAAATATAAATGCACTTAAAATTACAGCCACCAAAACAGGGACCAATGCATGGAAATCGGGCCGTATAAAAACATATTACTCCATTAGTCCAACCACCAATACCGAGTATAAAATTTCTGCTAAAATAAAATTTATTGCCATGAATGGCAGCACATACACGTCGTTCGCATCAACATATGGTGCATGGCCTGCGTTCTGGCTTACAAAAGAAACCAATTGGCCAACCTATGGCGAAATTGATATTTTAGAAGCCTATTCCAGGTACGCATCTACCTATGCTACAAGCAATTTATTTTATGGTACCACCGTTGGTTCCAACTTACTTGGTAATACCTGTACAGCAACTTATGCGTCTCCCTATACCACTTCGGGGTGGCATACCTATGATTGTTATTGGGCCAATACTAACGGCGTAGTTACTGTTACAACAAAAGTAGATGGTACTACAGTAAAGTCGTATACCAATTCTATAAACGCAAATCTGAAATTGGAAAAATTTAATTCCCACAATATTATTTTAAATATGTGCATTGCTTCAGATCCGGAACGTAATGTTTTTACACTCAGCAATGTTAACATACTTACCAATACACAAATGTGGGTTGATTATGTTACTGTTGATAAAAGGACCTTGTAACTGATAGAATAAAACAACTCCTTACTTCTGCAGAAAGTATCCTGCAAATATTAACAAAGGGCAGAAGAAATAAATCTCTTCTGCCCTTTGTACTGTTCTGTAATAAAAGCTTCTCTATACAAAGTTCCGGTAAATTATAATTTACCATCTGTATAAGCCTTATAATTTGCAGTAGTTTTATACATTACTTTTACTTTTTGATCACCAACCTGGATGATAAATTCACCTGGTTCTGTTACCGGTTTACTTAGCCCGTTAATAAAAGCCAGGTCTTTGGCATTGATTTTAAAACTTACTGTTTTTGTTTCGCCGGGCTTTAAATCAATTTTGCTAAATGCTCTTAATCTTTTTGTATCCGGCGCTATGGAAGCATACAGATCACTGGTATAAAGTAACACTGCTTCCTTCCCTTCCCTGGTTCCGCTATTGGTTACATCAATATGCACACTGATATTTTCATTATCCTTAAAATCATTTTTATCCGGTTTAAGATTCGAGTACTTAAACGTGCTATAACTTAATCCATATCCAAATTCATACAAAGGATTGTAGCCATTCTTATCATCGGGGTTTCCGTTTTCCAGGTTTTTCCTGTAATAATTTACCAATGCATTGCTATAGCGTGGGTAAGTAAAAGGTAATTTACCTGAAGGGTTGCTATCTCCAAATAAAATATCTGCCAGTGCGTTGCCGCCTTCATTGCCCGAAAAATACATCATCAATGTTGCCGCAGCAACATTATCGGCCCTGGTAATTATTCTTGGCCGGCCTTGCGCAAGCACTAAAATTACCGGCTTACCTGTTGTAGCCAATTGTTGCGCCAGTTCCATTTGAGCTTCGGTTAAATGTAGATCATTAATATTACCCACATTTTCTGTGTAAGTAGATTCACCCAAACAAAGTACAATTGCATCAGCCTGTTGTGCGGCTTCTATTGCGGCATTTATATTTTGCAGCGTGTCAAATTTTGCCCCGGGCTGGTACAACACATTTTCTTTTCCTATTTTTTGCTGAATGGCTGCCAGTATAGTGTTTTTATCTGCTGCATATTTATCGGATTGATCGCCCTGCCAGGTAAAACTCCAGCCGCCGTTTAAAGAGCACATCGTATTGGCGGCAGGGCCTGTTACCAATACTTTACTGCTTTTCTTCAGCGGTAAAATATTGCCGGTGTTTTTAAGCAGCGTAATGGCTTCAGTTGCTGCCTGCAGGTTTACCGCTTTAAATTCATCCGACCCAAACTTTGGAAAATCATCCGGGTTACCAACAGGACGTTCAAATAATCCTAACTCATACTTAAGATGCAGGATTCTTTTTACTGCTTCGTCAATTCTCCTCATAGGTACTTTGCCTTCTTTTACATTTTGAACCAGGTAATCGGAAAAAGTATAATCATAAGGAACAATGCACATATCAATGCCTGAGTTTACAGAAAGCGCCACTGCTTCTTTTTCTGTGGCAGCAACATGATGACGTGTAAACAAATAACGTACATCCATCCAATCAGAAATTACTACCCCGGTAAATTTTAATTCATTGCGCAACACATCTGTAAGTAAATATTTACTGGCATGCACCGGCACACCATTAATTTCTGAAGAATTGATCATAATTGTACGGGAACCTGTTTTAACAGCTTCGGCAAAAGGGGGTAAAAAATATTCTCTCATATAGCGGTCAGGAATCCATGCAGGTGTTCGGTCGTTACCACTTAACGGTGCCCCATAACCTAAAAAATGTTTCATGGTAGAGGTCACATGATACTTATCTCCTACGCTATTACCCTGGTAACCTTTAATAATTGCTGCACCCATGGTGGATATGAGGTAAGGGTCTTCGCCAAAGCTTTCGTAAATACGCGGCCACAATTGTGTTTTAGCTAAATCAAGTACCGGCGAAAAATTCCAGGGAATATAACTGGCCCTGGTTTCATAGGCAGCAATAGTACCTGCCTGTGTAACCAGCCCGGTATTAAATGTTGCTGCCATTCCTATTTGTTGTGGAAATAAAGTGCTGCCCATGGTATAAGAAACACCATGAATGGCATCAATGCCGTACAAAGCGGGTATTTGTAACCTTGTGCTGCCGGCCATATTTTGAATACCGGAAATAATTTCGTACCAATGTTTACGGTCGTAACCATGGTTAGCTACATTCTGAAATGACCCTACATGATGTACCAACATTTTATCTTTTAATTTCTCCGGATCAATTTCATGTGGTTCAATGATCTTGCCCTTTACATCGGTTTTGGAAATAGCATCTATGGTAAGGTTAGTCATCTGCCCTACTTTTTCCTCCAACGTCATTTTAGCAAGAATGGCATTTACTTTTTGATCAATTGTTTGTGCCTGCATCAACTGGCTGCAAACCAATTGAACCAATACAACGAGAATAATTCTTTTCGCCTTCATTTATAGATTTATTTATAGTGATTAAATATGCCGGGTAATCATTGTATACAAATAACTTCTTTTAAGTACCTGTAGTTATAGTATCATAAAATCCGATACTTCCTTAATGCAGCACAGGGTTCATCATACTGAACCCTGTGTGGTATCAAAAATGCCAGTAAAAAAATCCGGTTCTCAATTTTTTATTAATTTTTGAGAAGTTATGATATCTCCTTTTTGAATTTTCAAAACATAGGTACCGGCTGCAAGGGCACTCACATTAACACGCTCTGCAAACCAACCTATCCTTTTTTGGTATTGCTTTGAAAATACAAGTGCGCCTGCTACAGTATATATTTTCACCGTTACGGCTGAAAGGTATTCAACCTCAGTACTTATAGTAATGATACCATCTGCAGGGTTGGGATAAACAGCCGTGCCCTTTTTTGTAACGTCGCCAGAAATATTTATTGCTGCTGCTTCTGCTACAGTACTACCCGTGGCTACTAGCGCCTGTGGTGCTGCAGGTTTTACGCCCTGGCTATCCAGGTTCCATTTAAAGGATGAATATGCGGCGTTAAATGTGTTTTGAACAATGGCTACACCGGTTCCATTAGTACCTGCATTGGGACGGATATACCTGAGTGATTTTCTGTTCATGATCCAATAATAAGGAGCTTCATCGGATACGGTTACACTCCAATGCAATTCTGTTAAGCCTTCGTTACCGGCGGTTAAAGTAGTTTGAGATAACCCTACATTATCTGCAGTAGATCCACCGGTGGGTTGAATAGCTTTTTGAGTGTATTTGTTGATAATATAATAATAGCTGGTACCTGTAACAGCTCTGAATTCCCACTCATAAGAATCTAAAGTGGGTGTTACTGTTTCCTCGTATTGCGTAATGGCAGCTGTAGCAGAGCCGGCTGTTGGCCGCATATAATCCGCCGTCCATTTATTGATGAAATGAAAATAGGATAATGATAGTGGATCACTTATTGCGGTAACAGTCAGCGCTACAGCGGCTGATGTTGTAACTGCCCCATTATTGTCGGTTGCCTTAGCAGTAATGCTATGGCTGCCCACACTTGCACCTGACCAGCTAAAACTGTAAGGGCTACTTACATCGGTATTTAACAACGTTACGCCATCATAAAAAGATACAGCACTGATTGTACCGGGTGCAACATCAGAAGCCGTTGCCGTAAGCGATATAACTGTACCAGAAGTAAAACCTGAACCCGATGCAGGGGAAGTAATACTTACTGAGGGCGGAGTATTTGTAACTGTTATTGATACCGCAACAGAAGTAGTGACTGCGCCATCATTATCTGTTGCTTTGGCTGTAACGTTATGACTACCGATACCTGCACCTGACCAGCTAAAACTGTAAGGGCTGCTTACGTCGGTACCTAACAATGTAGCACCATCATAAAAAGATACGGAACTAACTGTACCGGGCGCAGTATCCGAAGCAGTTGCGGTAAGCGTGATAGCAGTACCGGCCTCAAAATTACTACCCGTTGCAGGTGAAGTAATACTTACCGATGGTGCTGTATTTACAACGGCTTTGCTTAATTCAAACCAGTTTACATTTAATCCGCCGGCAGCATGATAAAGCCTGAGTTTTTGTTTCCCTGCTGAAAGATTTATGGTTACCGAAACAGTAACATAAGTTTGATTACCTCCGGTTGATGCAGTTTGTGTAAAAGAACCGAGTGTGGTTCCCGACTGGTTTTTTATATCAATTTTACCGGTGGCGGCACTATTGGCTACTCTCAAATTACAGGTATGCATACCCGCAGTTGTTACGTTTATGAGATAATCCATATAATCACCTGTGGAAGCTGATCCTGCATCTAAACCACCTTCGCCGCAAACTTCACTTTTAATACCAAAATGATCAAAATAATTTTCAGCCTCTACTCTTAAGATTCCTGTTGCCGGCACTACTTTAGGAATATGCAAGGTTGCAATACCTGTATTACCGTCTATTACGTTTACGTTGGAAATCCAGTTATCTTTAAAAACGGGCAACAAAGATGCAGGATTATTGATCCTGTAATCGTTCCAACGGCCGGAATTAGATTTAGCAACATTAAAATAAGAGAATGCATGTACCCGTGGATATTTATCGAACATTGTTGCTGCCTGGCTGAAAAATTCGGCTTTGTGAGGATCTGTTTCATGACCAAAATTTTCAGAGGCAAATTCAGCTACTAACACGGGCTTATCGGGTGCAATAGCTGTTATGATATCATAAACAGGCCCAAAAGTTTGTTCTACAGTTTGGTACCTGGTTGGCGTATAATTGTAAGGTTTGTCATAGGAATCAAACCCTATCCAATCTACATAAGCATCACCAGGATAATAATTCGCATGTTGATTCCATGTTTCATTAGGCCAGCTGCCACCATTTACACACCAATTCCATAATACATTATTAGCTCCTTTTTCTGTTTTGATAATGCCATAAACCCGTCTCCATGCCGCAATATAATTGGCTGTTGCCGTTGCATTAGCACCATTACTGTAGCCAGACCATGAATACCAGTTGCCATTCATTTCATGAGCATATCGTAAAAAAACAGTGCCGTTAATTTGTTTTAACTGATCGGCAACTGTTCTAAAATAAGTATCATAATTACCATTTATGATATTGGTATAAGATGTTCCCGGCTCAAGCGTTATAATTGGCGTAATACCCTTTGATACTAAATTATTACAACCGGCTACATCAACATTATTGGGCAGCGACATAAACAAAAGGCACAACCCTGGCTTTTTACCCAACTCAGATTCTATTGACGCCAACCTGGTATTGTTGTTAGGCAAACCCTCTTCAAAAAGTCCGTAATATACCTGGGCAAATGAAGCCATATAAAAAAAAGCAAGTGCTATAGTTAAAAATATTTTTTTCATATTTACTATTTTAGATTAAAATAAATAACAAGATTCTTTATCTAAACCCTGTTATTTATTTCAGGTTATTATTAATGAAACGGTATTAATTCTTTACTAATTTTTTAATTTCTGTAGTATTACCTTTCTTAATTTTTACAATAAATGTTCCGGAAGGAAGTGAACTGATGTTTAGATTTTTCTCAAAGTGTCCTTTGATATTTTCAAAATCTTTAGATAAGACAAGCCCGCCATTTACATTGTATATTAATATTGATACTGCAGAAACACCCTCTATATCTGTTGAAATGGTAATCATTCCCTCGGTAGGGTTAGGGTAAATGGCTGTTGGCTTTTTTTCTGTAGCTGCTTCCGGTACCTTTTCGTTTGCAGCATTGAATACCGGAGCGGCAACTAATGCCTGACCGGCAGCAGTTAGTACTACGTTTATATAATCAATGTTAAGATTATCTGTCTCTAAAACTATACGCATTACTTTTTGACCTGCAGTAAGGTTGATATTGGGCACCGTAACAGTTGCCCAAGTTTGCCATGCCCCTGTATTTGGCACTGCAATGCTGCCAGTTATATTTACGCCATCCATTTCAATATGAAAAGATTTACCTGCAAAAGTAGAAGCTACCCTTGCCTGGAAGCTATAGGTACCGGTAGTATTTACATTTACCGTATACTCCATCCATTCGCCGGCGGCTGCATAACCCATATTGTAAATGGCTACGCCGCCATCAGTACCTGCCTGTATATCCACATTTTCTGTTGTGCGGTAAGCATTACCGGCATTGCCTGCGGTGAGGTCGTTATAGGCAATATTCTGCCCGCCAAAATCATAATTCTCCACTTCTACTTTACCTGGCAACGTCATTGGCGTACCATAAAAAGGCATTTGTGCATTAGAAGTAATAATTTCTAATTGGGGTGCATTGGTGCCGGCTTCTTTAGTATTCCAGCTTAACTGGCTTGCTGCATTTGCCAGGTTTTTAAAATTGAAACTTACCAGATTTCTGCCGGCAGCTTTTTCTGCATTTATATAACTGGTAACATCCCAGGTATAATATTTTCCGGCAACATCTGTTACGCTGGTAGTGGCAAGTGCAGTGGCAGCAGCAGCGGGCTTATTATTCCAATTGGTGGTGGCCTCCGCCCATGTTGTACCAGACACAGCATACATGGCAACAGGTATGGCAGTGCCTGCGGCCCCCAGGTTACCATACACTTTTATTTTTGCGCTGGAAATATTACCAGTAATGGTTGACAGATCAAATCCAAGGTAGCCCTCCCTGTTATATCCGCTATTAGCTGTTACATCCAGTTTGGTTTCCATTTTGGCAGGATTGGTGGCACCATAATTGATAGCAGCGTTGGCACCATCTCTTACATATACATCCTTTGTGGTGGTTAAAGTAGTAGTTGTAGCTGCAACTGCATTAAAAACAGCCGTGTAAGTAGTGTTATTGGCAGGTACAGAAAAAGTTTGATTCATAGTACCACCATGTACCCAACTATCAAATTGATAACTAACGCCATTTAAAGTTTGAATCAGATCTGCACCCATAGCAAATGTGATGCCCTCCACACCATTAGTGGAGTAAGGTGTAGTTTGGGGTGCTCCATTTACGGTAACCTTTAAACCAGCAGGCTGCGTAACAAAACTTATTCTTGATAATTGAGGTACTACAGAAACAGAGGCAGTGTCAGTTAAGCCATTGCTATCGGTAACGGTTAAAACTAATCTATAGGATACCACTGTATCTGTTTCGTTACCTGTTAAAGTTGTGAAAGAGCCGGTTTTAGAACCAACAGCTAATCCACCAGTTGCCAAATCATGGGTGTGTTCATTATGATCAAAAAATAATCCCCATTTGAAGGCACTGGCAGGTAAAACTCCATCTTCTGCATCGGTAGCCGAGCCGGAAAAGCTAAACGACTGACCGGCAAAATAGGTTAAACCTGCTGCCGGAGTTATAATGGTGGCTACAGGAGGGGCATTGTATGCTAATACGGTAAGGGTTGCAGCTGTGCTTGTTACTGAACCAAAAGAGTTAGTTGCTGTTACAGTATAACTACCTGCATTGGCAGCTGCAACAGCTGGTATTGTATAAGTACTACCGGTTGCACCAGTAATGTTAACGCCACTTTTTTCCCATTGAAAAGTCATGGGAGTTGCACCCGAAGCATTTATCGAAAAACTTGCTGGTTGGCCGGCAGTCACGGTAACGCTTACAGGCTGATTAGTGATTGTGGGCGCACTTACATTGGTATAGATAACCTTAAAAATTGTTCCACCCTGAGCGTAATATAAATTACCATCAACCCCTAAACGAAGTGTAGTAGTGTTCGCATTTGGAGATGCGCCACCAACACCAGTTGCAAAATTAGTATAGACCCCTGTACTGGGATTAACGTAATTAATCCAGTTATTGCAATAATCCATGTAGAAAAATTTTCCTACATAGGTTGCGGGATAATTAGTTGCGGGAGACTCTAAAAACGCAGCACCTATAATAGCACAACCTTCCGACGTAGTTACCGGTGTATAGTTAGGATTGGTAACATAATACACAGGATTTTTATAAGCAGGGTTGGTAGAATTACCTTCTACAACCGGATGGCCTGAATTAGTGCCAGCCGCAGTAACATCATTAATCTCCTCAGCAAAAGTTTGCCCTACATTACAGATATATACTTTCCCTGTTGATGGAGAAATATCCATTGACCATGGGTTACGTTCACCCATAGACCAAATACACTTGGTTATAGTAGAGGCACCTGCTTCATTGTAAAAAGGATTTCCTGCTGCCGGAGATCCATCTGCCGCATTTAGCCTTAATACCTTGCCTCCGTATTTTGTTTTATCCTGAGCAGCAGTAGGAACATCATTTTCACCAATAGAAATATAAAGATAGCCGTCCTTAAATCTGATACCCCCACCATTGTGGCGTTGCGAAGTAGTAGATAAAAGTGGAAATTCTCTAAGCGTTAACTGTGCAACTACCGCATCACCACTAAGCGTAAGTCTTGCCAGGCGATTTACCAAACTGGTGGTGGTATAACATATATAGATATAGTTATTAGTTGCAAAATTAGGATCTACCGTAATTGCACTAAGACCGTCTTCTCCTCCGTTTCTTACACCAGTAAGTGTAAGCATCGTGGAAAGCACTCCGTTTTTAAATAACCTGATCCGGCCATCCTGATGTGCAATAAATAATCTTCCGTCAGGTGCAAAAGTCATACCCGTTACAGTTGCACCTGTAGCGGTAACCTGTACCCTGCTGAAACCTGCAGGAAATGTTTGGGCCATTACACTGTTAAGTGAAGCCGCCAAAACAAGCAGAACAATACTGCATACTTTAACAATTGCGTTAAAAAAAGCTGGTAATCGTCTTTTCATTTTTTTGATTTTTTTTAATTAATAATTTAAAACAGGAAGTAATTGCTGTAGCAGGATCTTATCAGGGAATGCTTTGCTTTTAAATAAGCTGTAGCAGAAAATCAACAGAAGGAAAAATAACTTAACAATAAGATGGTAAGTAAAAACTATTTTTTTACTGCTGAATTTTTCAGCTGATATTTTAAGCATATCGTTTACTGCTATAAAATTTACTAAATTGATATAGCAGAATGAAAGTAGAGAAAAAAGAAATTTTAAGTGCCGAAAAGCAAAAGAATTAAAAACCTATTTACTACAACGTTGTAGCTTTTTTTGATAAACCTTGTTACTCTTTTTTATCTGAGAAATATAAAATTATGTATGTTACAGCCGTAGTTTATTAGCAGTTTACGGCCAGGCAATAGTAGATAACACAAATAAATATCAGCCCGCATTTTTTTAGCTTAATGTTAAAACCACTATAACAACTCAATTGTAAAGCCTGGAAAAAGAATACATTTTTAGCAACAAAAAATTAAATTATTATTTACAACTTTTGAAAGAACACAATGAAACTTATATTTTCTTTTTTACTAACTGTGTTAAACAGCCTGCTGTTTGGGCAGAACGTTTCCATAACATTTAATCCAATATTCAATGCAGTACCACTGCAATCAGATAAAGCATACAGCTACAAAACAGACAGTATACAGATCACTGCATTAAAATTCTACCTGTCTGACATTCAAGTATTCCAGGATAATAAGCCTGCGGGCATAGCTATTAAAAAATATCATTTGGTTAATGTGGAGGACCCTGCCTCGTTGAGCCTTAATTATTTTAATAAAAACAACCAGCCTTTCAACCGCGTTACATTTAACATAGGTATTGATAGCCTTACCAATGTATCGGGTGCACAGGCTGGCGACCTGGACCCAACAAATGGTATGTACTGGACCTGGCAAAGCGGCTACATTAATGTAAAGCTGGAAGGTAAAAGTAAGATGTGTACTGCCCGTAATAATGAATTCATTTTTCATATTGGAGGGTACCAATATCCCAATGCTACTATTCAACCACTTTCATTTAATATACCCAATAAAAAAAATATTGCTATTGATATAGATATTACCCAACTGCTCAATCAGGTCAACCTGGCTGAGCTTTATCATTTAATGAGCCCGGGTACAAAGGCGGTTGAAATGGCCCAACAATTTTCAGCAATTTTTAAAGCATGTATATGAAAACAAAGCGGATACTAATTTTAATTGTTGCTTTTACTTCATTACTCTCCTTTAACTTAAAGCAACAGCCATTAATTTACCCTAACTATTTTCCTGAACCTGTATACAATTATAAAACAAAGCCGCTCGACAGTATCACGGTTGAATTAGGCAGAAAACTTTTTTACGACCCGGTTTTATCAGCAGACAATAGTACTTCCTGTGCATCCTGTCATTCTCCTTACAATGCCTTTGCACATACTGATCACAATTTGAGCCACGGTATTAACAACCAGTTGGGCAACAGGAATGCGCCTGCGTTATTTAACCTGGCCTGGCAAAACTCTTTTATGTGGGATGGGGCTGCCAATAACCTGGAGGAGCAGGCCCTGGCTCCTATTATTCATCCAAAAGAAATGGGTAGCAATATGGAAGAAGTGGTAAAAAAACTAAATGCTGCTGAAGTATATAAAAAACTATTCAGTGATGCCTATGGCAGCAATAAAATAACCAGTGAAAAAGTATTGCAGGCATTAACTCAATTTCAATTAACATTAATTTCTGCTACGGCTAAATATGATAAAGTAAAACAAGGAAAAGAAAACTTTACCCTGGAGGAACAAATTGGCTATAATCTATTTTTACAAAACTGCAACAACTGCCATACAGAACCATTGTTCAGCAATTATAAATTTGCCAATAATGGACTCACTACAGATACTACCTTGAATGACTTTGGCAGATGGATGATAACAAAAAAAAGTGCAGACAGCCTGATGTTTAAAACACCGAGTTTACGAAACCTGAAATACTCTTATCCTTATATGCATGATGGAAGATTTAAAACAGTAAAACAGGTTGTTGACTATTATATGAGGGATATCAAACAATATAAAAACTTATCCGCTCCTTTAAGAACACCAATAATATTATCACCTGTTGACAAGATCAACCTCATCGCATTTTTAAATACATTGAACGATGAGGAATTTATTTTAAATACAAAACATCAATACTCCCGGTAATAAATAAAGTAAATGGTATAGTCCTGTTGTTAAACATACAGGGACATAGTATTAAGTCTTTAATAAAACAGTGATGGACACGATCAATTACTTACTGTAGTTGATCGTGCCACCAAAATATCTCTTACACTCTCCACTTTTTCTCCATTATAATTAATTCTCGCTATCAATTTATACAATCCGTTTGCAGCAGGGATTTTAACAGCGCAATTTTTAATCTCCACTTTAAATGCAGCAGCAATAACAGGAATGCGCTGATGTGAAATTACTTTGTCGTTTTCTGTAAGTTCTATTTCCATATTACCTTTCCAGTCTTTATTTAAATCATTAATTACATAAACGGGAACAGAAATTACAGTATCGGGCTGATACGATTTCTCCCAGGTATCTACCATTAAACCTACCGGCGAAAAAGATGCTTTTACATATCGGGTAAATGCCGGCCAATAGGTAAATTGTTCTACATTTTGCAGAAGATCGCTGGTTTCTCCCCGGGGAACCGTTGGGCGGGAATAGGATAAGCCTGCAAAGTACATGACTGCTGCTGAAGTGCGATGAGCCCTCCAGTATTCAGTTAAAGCAGCAGTAAGCCGGCAACATTTTTCTATCCGCTGTTCATTAGTAACAACATCCTTAAAAAAATTCCTGTACACATTTTCAGATAATGTAGTAGCAGAACCATCCCTGTTTACCCATAGCCATGCATATTCATTTAAAACAATTGCATTGTCATACTTTTTCCCATCCGGTGATGGATCCTGCTCGTTAGGATCGTTGGACGGAATACGGATTTTACCCATGAGTTTTTTCAGTATACCTTCTTCCGGCTCTTTGGCATCTTTTAAATGGTAGGGATAAAATAAATAGGGATGTGCTTCTATCGGATCATCCGGCGATGCCGGAGCCGAATAGCCATTATCCCACGGACGATTGGATAAATCGAGATGACGAACTTTATTAATGGCTAAGCCGGTTTGCTTTGCAACGGTTTCATTTTGTGCATCCCAGATCACGATGCAGGGATGATTCCAGCGTTCTTTCATCCATTCGGTATATTCCAATGCAATATGTTCCGGCGTAACTTTTTTCTTAATGCCTCCTTTGCCTCCCCAGATAGCATATTCATCCTGTATCAACATCCCTGTTTCATCAGCTATATCATACCAGAATTGTGGCGCAGGGCCAACATGAAAACGCACAATATTCCAGTGCATTTGCTTAAAGCGTTTGAATAATAAACGCACCCACTTTTCATTCCACGGTAAATTATTACGTAGCGCATCCTCAAAAAAACGGTATACCGGTACGTTGGTCCCTCTTAAAAAATAAGTTTGGTTATTTAAAAGAGCTGTCTTTGCATTTTTATCAAATCTAAAACTCCGCATACCAAAACGGGTAGTTTGGTCATCAGTACCTGTAGTAGTTTTCAGCTCATATAAAAAAGGTTGCTCCGGGCTCCAGAGCTTACAGTTACTGATTTTTGCTTCAAAGGTTACGGTATCTGTGCCACCCGTTAAATCAATTTCAGCCAGACCAGCATAAATTATTTTTTTACTGAGCCATTCTCTTACCTGGTAATTTATTTTTTGCTTTCCCTTTTTTCCAAAACCATTTATTGCTGCAACTACATTTATTTTTTTGTTGATAATGTCTGGTGCTATCTGAATATTTTCTACGTAAGCCCCGTTTGAAAGAATGAGATTTACATCATCAAAAATGCCGGGCAAAAATTTCGTTTTTTCAAAATCATTTCCGTTCACCATGGTGTCAGGAAAATTATCGAAAGTACCTAACCGTAGTACCAATTCGTTATCCTGTCCGTCAGTTTTTAAAAATTGACGAATATTACTTTCATAAGAAGTAAATGCAGTCTGATGAATATAGACTTCCTTTCCGTTGATAAATAACTGCTTGCTGTAAGCTGCTTTCTTTACCTGAAGCAATACATTTTGTGGCAATACCCCTTTAATTGCAAATGTTTTTTTATACCAGAAATACCTTAAAGAGTCTGCACCTTTTTTTACCGTATTAAAGCCGGGCACTGCCATATCAATTAAAGACGGCACAGTTATGCTATGGGTAAATACGGATGGGATATTGGTGGCATTTGCGTTTTCTTCCACCTTCCATTCACCATTTAAAGAAATTATTTTTCTTTGGCTATAGGCATCATCGTTACACAAAGATGATAGTACAATCAAAAAAACGATCCGGGTGAATGAGCGCATAATAATGTATTGCTTCTTTTGTTTTAACTTATGTAAGCCTGTTATTTTACAACAAGCTTACATATTTTTGAATCACTGCTAAAAATTAATTTCTTCCAAACAATTTCTATTGTGCCATCATTGCCGGCACGATGTTATTGGAAAATGCGTATACAGATCCGTTCTTGTAAATCAGACCAAACCACCCCCTGTCATCCCATGCAGTGAATGACATTTTCTGAGCCCTGCAGGTAACGTTGAAAATCCTGTAATATCCACGAACTATTTCAGTATTACGTTCAGCTGTATTCGATTGTCTGCCCACACCAAATTCGCCATAATTAACAGGTACATCAATCAGTACTGAATGAACACCTACTTTCTTGATAGCATTTTCAAAAGTGGCACTGCCGGGCCATGCCGCATTGCTGCCGGTTTCTCCGCAAAAAGCCCATGGGTCGTATGTATGTACCTGGATGGCGAGGTATGCATCGGTACCACCGCCGGGAAGGCTTGCTTTATCGGGATATACTTCTTCAATCATTCCCTGGTTGCCCTGACCATTTGGTTCTACCATAATTACACGGGTGGCGTTATTGCCGCCGGTTGCCCTGATGGCATCGTACCCAACTTTGTTCACCTGCCTTGTCCACGCCAATTGTTGTGCTCCAGTTGGCAAAGGATAAGTTGTTCCGCTCCATTGGCCTAATTTACCTTCCGGTTCGTTGATCACATCAAACAATAATTGCCTGGGCTCATCTTTAAAAAAAGTGGCAATGCTTGTCCATAAATTGGCAAATTTTGTATCGTAAGCTGCACTGCCATCGTAGTTATTTTTAATCCAGTGTTCATGATGTGTATTTACTACCACATACATTTTTTTAGCCAATGCATAGTCAATTACTTCTTTCAGTTCCAGCAGTCTGGGGTGACTAGTATTCACATTGCCATTAGCATCTGCCAGGTTACTGCTGAATCCATCCATCCATGTTACAGGAATACGTATATGCCGCATGCCGGCACTATAATACAGGTCGATAATTTGTTTAATAACAGACGGAGTGGTTGCGTTGGCATTACTTTCAAACGTATTGCCCAGGTTAAATCCTCCTCCCATATCTACGATGATTTCTTTTGCAGTAGTTGAATTGGTATTTATAGGTGGTATTACCGTGGGTGGTACTATTACAATCGGCGTAGGCGCCGGGGTATCTGATTTTTTCTTACATGAGACAAGCGTTGTAAATAAAAACAATACTGCCAATGCGTAGAAAATATTTCTGCATGAGATTGAAATATTCATTTGTATTTGTTTCATAATTTTTATTTTGATTGATTGAATAAATTATTTTTTTAAGTGCCGACTTCCCCGGTAATTACAGTTCTTTAATTTTTATATTTTTATAGCTAACTGCATTTCCATGATCCTGCAAAAGGATGTGCCCCTGGTCAGCTTCACCAAAATTTTTCCAGGCGGCATATTTACTGATGGCAACAAGGTCTTTCAATTCTTTTGAGCCCCTGATGTATTCCAGCACTTTTATGCCGTTGAGGTAATGCTCCACTTTATTATTGGGATATACAATGATGCGTCCCGTATTCCATTGGCCAATGGGGCGTAAAAATCTTTTTTGTTTTTGTGCTTTGATAAGGTCATATAAAGATGCCAGTGTCCGGTTACCATCCCGGCCCAGTTTGGCATCGGGATGCAGTGTATCATCCAGCACCTGGTATTCCAGGCCAATAGAAGAGCCCTTAGTATCTTCAGAAAGTGTTACAAAATATTTTACCCCGCTGTTTGCCCCGGCTGTCAATTTAAAATCGAATGAAAGATCAAATGCAGCATACTCCTCCATGGTAACAATATCCCCACCATTAGCAGATTCTTTTCCTTCTGCTTCAACAACAGCAATTGTTCCGTTAGCCACTGTCCAGCCTGAATCGGGAAAGGCACTTCCTTTGGCACTTTTCCAACTCCTGGTTGTTTTGCCATCAAATAACAGGCGCCAGCCATTTCTCTTTTCATAAGCGTTTAACTGGTTAGGCAATAAGTTAACTACATAGATACCTGGCGCAAATGGCATTGGTTTAAGATCAGTGGTTTTGATAAAGATGTTTTTAAAGCAAACTTTTTTGCCAACATGACCGGCAGAATAAATTTCATGTACCTGCAATCCAATAAAACCCTTTGCATCTACCGTATCAACTACATAAGCAGCTGCAACACCATTCACCCAGGTTCGCATTTCGTTGCCAATGCACTCCACACGGTAATGATTATACGTATTTTTTTTGTACGCCTTTTGTGCTGCCTGGTTCAATTGCATGGGGTACAACCATTCCCTTCTTCCTTCATCATAAATACCTCCCGTCCATCGCCTGGGCGTAGGATCAATTTCGCACTGGCGGCCATATACCCTTCCCTCTCCGTTATACCCTGCAGGATTTAAATGGCTCCTGGTTTGTAAGCCGGAGTTACCTTCTTCATCCTCCACATATACGTCTGCTTCAAGTATAAAATCACCATATTCTTTTTCTGTTACCAGAAAACTATTGTGTGATTTTGCCACCGTTCTGCCCACAATTACGCCGTCTTCTACGGTATACGTAGCAGCACCGGCTATTCTTTTCCAGCCTGTAAGATCTTTACCGTTAAAAAGACTTTGCCATCCTTTTTCCTGTGCCAGCATGTTTACCGACACCGAAAGAAAAAATATACATTGCACCAGGCGAAGATTTAATGTCATGATCATAAATTTTATTTGTGATAACCGATTATTTTATTGGCTAAGTTTAAAATCGAGGTAATCGTAATTCATATTACCATTGCTCACCGTTTTTAAAGTGAGCACATGCGTACCTTTTTTTAATGTCACTGTTTCCAATGAATCTATCCTGTTCCAGTGATGCCACTGCCTCCACGGAATAGTTTCATTTTCATTCCTGGTTGAAGGAACAAGTACTTCAGGTGTTATGGCTTTCCCGTCCAGCAATAGCATGATAGTTCCGTCGCCGCTCGCTGTAAACATCATGCCTACACTATATTTCCCGCTAACATTTACTTTAACCGTGTAATTGATCCACTCTCCCGGCACCATCCACCCGGCGTACAACGATCCCATTTCAGGTTCTTTTACATTGTAGGGATTATTGTCAATATCTCTATCCTTGGTATAAGAGATATCAACTCCTTCGTTCATCCGGAATTCGTTGAGAAAAGTTCCGTTGGCAGGATTTAGTTTTCCATTACCGTTATTAACACTATCCTTATCATGATAGGCAATGGCTTCTCCGCCCTGGTCGTACCACTCACATTGAATTTTTCCGGGTATTTGCTGCGGTTGGTTATTCCAGGGTTTGCCCGGATAGTTTTTAAAAAAATTTTTGTTAACAACAACAGTGTCACCAGTAAATATTATTCTAAAGCCAACGCTGTTACTGCAATGTGTTGGTGTATTTCCATAACGGGCATCCAGGTGGCCCGGTTGCTCGCCGGCGTACCAGCTGCCTCCCATGTGTACACAAAAACTGCTGTCGTTTACCGGCATATCGTTCATGCACCATTCCCATACATTGCCACTCATATCGTAAATACCCAATTCGTTTGGTTTCTTTTGGCCAACAGGGTGCACCTGTTGACTGCTGTTGTTTTTGTACCAGCCAACTTCATCAAAATTATTGCTGCCTGCAAACCTGTAGTGTTTTGTGCGGACACCTCCCTGTGCAGCATACAACCATTCCATTTCGCCTGGTAAACTACCTCCCATCCAGCTGCAAAATTCAGCTGCACCATAGTAACTCACCATTACCATGGGATAATTTTCAAAGCCATGTTTTGCCCTCCATTTTTTTTCTGCAAATTCAATCTGCAGGTCTTTAGAAGCAATATTGATCAATACTATTCCTTTATACTTTCCGTCAAAACCTATCTGCTTTGAATTTAAAAAAGCCACATACCCCTCATTAGTAATTTCATACTTCGAGATCTGAAAACTTTTTATATTGACTGCATTACCTTTAAATAATACTGTACCACCTTTTACCAATATTCTATCCACAGGATTTGCACCAAGCTGTAAAACAGCAATACAGGTTAAGCATGTGATGATGGTTTTTAGTTTCATTGACTGACCCTATTTATAAATTGTAATCTTTTCAATATGCTTACTGTATCGACAGAAACCCTGCCCGTTGAATCAATTGCTGCCCTTTATCTGATAACATAAAATCAACAAAAATTTTGGAAGCACCAGCTGGCATTCCATTGGTGATAACATTTAATCTTCTATGGATAAAATATTCGCCGTTGGCAATAGTTGCTGTTGTAGCTTTTATCCCATTAAAATCCAATGCTTTTATAGCAACTTTTTTCTTTTGATACCTATTAAAAATCTGTAAAGGAAAATACGTAACGGCACCTGGCGTTTTCAAAAGCATTTCCAACGCAGCGTCATCTGTAGATGGTGAGGCTGCAATAGTTTTACACCATTTGTTCTTTCCCTTTTCACTATACACAATACCAGTATTAAGTGGTTTAGTTTCCAATTGCATAAAGTCAGCAAAAAGTTGAATCGGGTCATAGGCCTTTAAACGACCAATCACTGCAATGGGTAAATCATTACCGCCAAGCTGTTTCCAATTGGTATATGCACCTGTATAAATACCGGCAATTTGTTCAAAACTTAAATTGCTTACCGGAACGGCAGACGAAACAACCACAACAAGTCCATCCAAACCAATTGGAGTTCCAATAACTGTTGCAGATTTTTTTATTTCAAAGTCTTTGAGGTTTCGTGTGGTAACTGCAACAGATGCCTTGCCTGTAATTACATCATCTACCACATTACCGGTTTCATCAGTTTTTGACGTGATGTTCATGGTTGGATTGGCTTTTGAAAAAACAGGCTGCACCAATTCCATCAAATGCCTGGTGGTAACGGCAATCCCCATTTTTAAAGTATCGTTTAACTGCACCTGGGCACTTAATTTACCGGGACTACAAACACATAGCATCAATATGGCATTGAAAAAAAATGCTGCCATTAAGAAAAGTCTTTTACAATTTTTCATTCTTTATTATTTAATCACTTCAAATTTTTCTGATAAATACTCTGTTGAATTTTTGCCTACCTGTATTTCAAATTCTCCAGGCTCCACAATACGCTTCATATCCAGGCCATAGTATTGAAGTTTATCGGCTGTGATGGAAAATGATACCGTTTTTGTTTCTCCTTTTTTTAAATGAATACGGGCAAAATCTTTTAACTCCTGTACCGGACGTGTAACCGAACTTACCATATCGTGTATGTAGAGTTGTACAATTTCGTCACCATCCATATCGCCTGTATTTGTTACGTCAACAGTAACGTTTAGAGCACCGCCGGCAACTATTTTTTTAGTACTTAGTTTAAGATCACTGTATTTATAAGTAGTGTAACTCAAGCCATAACCAAAGGAAAACAAAGGCGAATATTCACCAGAGATGTAAGGACTTTCATGCACATAGGGTTTGTGATTATAATAAACAGGTAATTGCCCTACAGAACGGGGGATAGTTACTGCCAGTTTACCGGAAGGATTTACTTTTCCAAACAATACATTAGCTACCGCATTACCCTGCTCTTGCCCTAAATACCATCCTTCAATGAGCGCAGGAGCTTTTTCTGCTAAATAATTAACAGATAAAGGACGGCCATTTACCAACAAAACGGCTGTAGGCTTTTTCAATTCAAAAATTGCTTTAGCAACATCGTTTTGCCTGCCTAATAAATCGAGGTCATAACGGTCACCTGTATGTCCTTTCCATTCTTCACGGCAGGTCAATTCATTTTCACCCATTACCAATAGAACAGCATCGCAGGTTGCAGCCAATGCCACAGCATCAGCAATTCTTTTATTTTCAGCGCCTGCCGTTTTATCATCTGCCTTAATGGTTAAATCATTCTCATAAATTTTAAACCCTTCACTGTACAATACTTCAAACCTGCCCCTGGCATATTTTGATAAACCTTCAATAATGCTAACGCCCGGTGACTTATCATTGGAATAATTACCATAGTGTACCTCATCTGCATCGGGGCCAATTACAGCAATGCGTTTAATTTTATTTTCGTCAAAAGGCAAAGTGTGGCTTTCGTTTTTTAACAATACCATGCCTTCTTCTGCTGCACGCAATGCCACAAAACGATGAGCTTTTTTTATATTTACTCTTTCTGTTTGGCCTACAGGATATATATATGGGTGTTCAAATAAACCCATGATAAATTTATTGCGTAAAACTCTTGCTACTGCTGAATCTAAAACAGCTTCTTTTACTTCGCCGGCTTTTATGAGTGCAGGTAAAAAACGAAAACAGTACTCCTTCCAGTTAGCCGGGCATTCAAAATCCATTCCCGCATTGATGGCTCTTTTACCGGCTTCGGCCTGGTTCAGCGCTGCATGCTGACGGGTTACCATCCTGTTCACTGCATCATAATCAGAAATTACATAGCCATTAAATTTCCACTCGCCACGCAATACATCTGTCAGCAACCATTTATTAGCATGATTTGGAATGCCGTCTATTTCGTTATAAGAAGCCATTACGGTGCGGACATTGGCCTTTTTTACAGCCATCTCAAAAGGAAAAAAATGATTTTCACGCAATACTCTTTCCGAGAAATTTGCAGGTGCTAAATTGGTGCCCCCTTCCGGTTGCCCATGTCCTGAAAAATGTTTGGCACAGGCCATTAAATGGTCACTATCAATTACAGCAGAACGGCCTTGTAAACCATAAATAGCACCCACGCCCATCATGGCAACATGGTAAGGATCTTCGCCTAAAAATTCTTCTGAACGTCCGAAGCGGGGGTCCCGCAATAAATCAATTACAGGTGTTGCCGCATGCGAAATGCCATAGCTACGCATTTCTTTTGCCACTGCTGCAAACACATTTTCTATTAATGTTGTATCCCAACTGCTGCCCAGTGCAGGAGGTACAGGAAACACCGTTGATGCAGTATCGTTACCTACAAAGCCGTGGCAACCCTCACCATTGGAAATAGCAGGAATACCAAGCCTTGTTTTTTCTACAAAGTATTTTTGAATAGCGTTGAACCTTTCAGCATAATCGGCTACAGGCATCTCCACTTCAAATTGTAAAAAGCCCATACCATTTTTTATGGTGTCACCTAATGCTGCAATAGCTTTTTGTAATGTATCCGGTATGCTCAAATTTATTGTTGGGTGCCATACATCTAACTGGCGGCATTTGTCTTCAATTGTCATTCTGCCAAGCAGATCTTTGATGCGTAATGCAATAGAAGCTTTTGGATTTTTATAAATTGGTGTAGCCCTTTTTTGTGCTGCAACAGTGCATGCTATCATCAGAGATAACAATAGCAAACAATAATATTTAACCAATAGCTTATTCATTTTTTAGTTCAATATTTTTACAAGTTCCATAGGAATTACTTTTCCACCAGGCACAATCAGTTGTCCTTTACAGGTATTATTTTGCTTATTTAAATCTTTGTCTTCTGCAACCTCAATGGTAGCAGTGATATTAAATTTCCCGTTCATTGCTAGCCATTCTTTTCCATTCAAACCCTTTGCGCAAGAGAGTTCCATGCCACCAACAGGTATTACTGAAGTGGTAGTATAAGAAGCAGCTACTTCTTTACCATCTACATAAAAATGCACTTTACAGGTATCCCCTTTTTTAATGGCAGCCGTGCCGTTGTTAATTACAGAAGCCATAAAAACAACAGGCTCTCCCACTTTTGGGAAAGCCGGCATAGTGCGAATATTGGTTACCGATAAGTCAGGTTGAGGATCGGCTTTAAGCAGGTTGAATTCAGTTTTCAATAGCAATTTATCCGAGGCACTGCCAATCTGCACTATAAATTTTCCTTCCGGTACCTGGTAAGATCTCGTGGTTTCATTATAGATATAGAACTCTTCCGGCGTTAATTGAAAGCTGATATTTTTTGTTTCGCCGGGCTGCAGCAGTACTTTTTCAAAACCACGCAATTGTTTTTGAGGCATTGCAACATCGGGAAAAATTTTTCCTGTAGACAAATACAATTGCGCCACTTCTTCGCCAACCCTGCTGCCCGTATTTTTTAAATCGAAAGAAATTTTTATCAACTCTCCAACAGCAGCATTTTGTTTATTGATCCTGATATTTGAATAGTTAAAAGTGGTGTAACTTAAGCCTGCGCCAAAGGCAAATTCAGGAATTAAATGCTGACTATCAAACCAGCGATAGCCCACACCTTTAGTAACTAAATTTCTAAAATCCGGTGTAATGGGAATGATCTGGCTATCATCTTTCGGTATGGTTGCAGGTAGTTTGCCAGAAGGATTGTAATTGCCAAACAATACGTCCGCAATGGCCCTTCCACCTTCCTGCCCCGGGTAAAAAGCATACAACAATCCCTTTACATTTTTAATAACCGGTGTAACGCTGCATGTACCTCCCGAAATCACGACCAGCACAATATTGGGATTCACTTTTGCTATGGCATTGATCAATTCATTTTGCATACCGGGTAATAAAACTGTTTGCGAAGGCCTGTCTGGTCTTGCAACAGTACCACCTCCTTTTTCATCTGCTTCTTTGTTTATAAAATAACCTTCGCCTTCTATTGTACTATCCAGGCCTCCCACAAATATTACGCAGGCTGATTTTTTTGCTGCTTCGATAGCTGCATTAAATTGCGATTGATCTTTGTCATTAATATTGCAACCTTTTGCATAATTCACTTTGCCATCACCTATTATTTTTCTTATTCCTTCTTCAACTGTAATGCGGTAAGACGGACTTACTTTTGAACTACTGTTTCCATCCAAAGGCAATACGGCCGCGTTAGGGCCAATAATTGCAACAGACCTGATTTTTTCTTTGCTGAGTGGTAAAATATTTTTGTTGTTCTTTAACAACACCAGGCTTTTCAGCCCGCTTTCGTACACCAGTTCTCTTTGTTGTTTATTATCAATAACCGCCACAGGTATCACCGGCACTCCGTCCATCATACCCGAAATAATTTTTGTACGCAATACATTTTTTACAGCCCGGTTAATTAAACTGCTATCAAATGTTCCGTCCTGTACGCCCTTTGGCAATTCTTTAATGTACAAATCATTGCCTTCGCAAAAATCAAGTTCGGCATTAAGTGCTTTACCCGTTTCTTTAAAGCCACCCCAATCGCTCATGGTGTAATAATTAAAGCCCCAATGGTCTCTTAACAGATCTTTGATGAGGTATTTATTTTCGGCACATTTATCGCCATTGATCCAGTTGTAGGCACACATTACCGATATAGCGCCACCCTGCTGAATAGCTCTTTTCCAATGGTAGCC
Organism: Ferruginibacter profundus; assembly: GCF_054783275.1. Taxonomy (NCBI): domain Bacteria; kingdom Pseudomonadati; phylum Bacteroidota; class Chitinophagia; order Chitinophagales; family Chitinophagaceae; genus Ferruginibacter; species Ferruginibacter profundus. Next base: position 1,891,740 of record NZ_BAAGQW010000001.1, read on the forward strand.
CCAGAATTCCACCAGGCTTCTTTCGTCACTTAAATAGTTATTGGTTCGCCTGTTTATTTCGTAGGTGTTTAAATTGTAGTGTTTGATGGTACCAAACACCGAGGTAGTATTTTGCCCTGCAATAAAAGCTGCAGAAATGCGGCCACCTAAAAAGGGATCTTCGCCAATGGTTTCTGCTGCCCTGCCAATTCTAGGGTCAATTAACAGATCTAAAGTGGGGCCTGCAATCCTGTCTCTGCGCCTTGCCGCCTGCTCTACAGCAATACCCCTTCCTACCCTTGCAATCAAACCAGGGTCCCAGGTTGCAGCCATGGCAATGGTTACAGGAAATGAAGAAAAACCTTTTGCCTTATTGCCAATGCCATGAGGCCCGTCACTTCCTGTAAATTGAGGAATGCCTAACCGTTTGTTGCCATCTGTCTGATAATAGAGCTGCTCAATTTTTTCCTGCATCGTCATTTCAGAAAGCAGCGTGTCCAGGCGTTCTTCCAAAGCATTTTTATTTTCTGTTACCTGTGCAAAAGATGTTTGAGCCACCAGCAACATTATTATGCCCATCAAAGTAGCAACAACAAATGAATAAGATATCGCTTTCATACCAAAGAAATTTTAAGATACCAGTAACCTGTTAAACCTGTTTTCCATTACACTTCTTAATACACCTAATTCAACGCCACGTATTTCAGCTAATCCTCTTAAGCGGCCTATTGCAGAGTAGCCCGGATTAGTTTTTTTATGCAGGTCATCCAGCATCTGGTGACCGTGATCGGGCCTTACCGGGATAGCACATTTTCTGTCGTACATTATTTTCACCAGTTCCTTAATTACTGCATACATGTCAACATCTCCTTCAAGATGATTATCTTCATAAAAATCACCGGCTTCATTTCTCCGGGTGTTTCTTAAATGAATAAAGTGTATGCGTTTACCAAACTCACGTATCATTGCGGGTAAATCATTGCCTGCAATTACTCCATACGAACCGGTGCAAAAACAAAGGCCATTTGATAGTGATGGCACCGCATCAATCAATACCTGTATATCGGCCGCATTGCTTACCACCCTTGGTAATCCTAATATTTCAAACGGAGGATCATCAGGATGGATACTCATTACCACACCTGCAGCTTCTGCAGTGGGTATTATTTGTTGTAAAAAATAAATGAGGTGTTGCTGTAATTTTTTCCTGTCAATCCCCTTGTAAGCATCTAATGCCTGCTGAAATTGTTCAATGGTAAAACTTTCTTCACTTCCCGGTAAACCGGCAATGATGTTACGCTGTAATAATATTCTCTCCTGTTCATCCATTGTGGCAAATCTTTTAATGGCACCGTCAATGGTATCCTCATCATAATCCTTTATAGCATCTTTCCTTTTTAAAATAAAAAGATCGAATGCAGCAAAAGCAGCCATTTCAAAACACAGTGCCCTGGAACCATCAGCTACTTCGTAACTCAAATCTGTTCTCGTCCAGTCCAGTACCGGCATAAAATTGTAGGTTACATTTCTAATGCCGCATGTTGCCAGGTTTTTAATACTCTGTTTATAATTTTCGATGAATTGTTCAAAGCCGGCAGTTTGTGTTTTTATTGATTCATGTACAGGAACACTTTCCACCACACTCCAGGTTAAGCCGGCTTTTTCAATAATGGCTTTGCGTATATTTATTTCATCTGTAGTCCATACCTGACCGTTAGGAATATGATGTAAGGCTGTTACAATGCCGGTACAACCAGCCTGCCGGATATCTTTTAGCGAAACCGGATCGTTGGGGCCATACCAACGCATGGTTTGTTCCATCCGGTAATTTACCTGACCGTAAGAAGGATAATACGTATTTTCCATTTTTTATTTTTAAATGCCGCCGATAATTGTAAAACCACCATCACAGCCATATCCATCCCGGTAACAAATTTTATACGACGATATATTTTCCCTGTATTGCTGTTATTCAATAGGTATTATTATATTTTTACCACGGGCATTTTAGGCACCAGCAAACTAAACAGTACCCATGCGATGATATAGGCAAATGCACAAATAATGAACATCACGTAATAGCCGGTTTCAATTTTGCCCAATGCTTTGTAGTGATCCAATATCAGGCCGGCTGTTCTTGCAATAACAATTCCTCCTATAGCGCCAATCATACCTCCGATGCCAACCACCGATGCCACTGCTCTTTTGGGAAACATGTCAGACACTGTAGTGAAAATATTAGCCGACCATGCCTGGTGAGCCGAAGCAGCAAGACCAATAATTGCCACTGCATACCAATAATTAAAACCGCCCAGCCATTGCGCTGCCAGCATAGGCAAAGCACATAAGGCAAAAATGAGCAGTGCTGTTCTTCTTGCTTTATATAAAGGCCAGCCACGATGGATAAAATACCCCGAAAGCCAGCCTCCTGCAATGCTGCCAAACATTGCCATGGTATATACCACTGCTATAGGAAATGCCAGTTGCATTTTCGTCATGCCATATTGTTTATTTAAAAAAGAAGGCAACCAGAATAAAATGAACCACCAGATAGGATCAGTAAAAAATTTCAATATTGCAAAAGCCCATGTTTGCCTGAAACCTAATAATGTAACCCATTTTATTTTTGTTACCACTCCATCTGTCAACACATCTTCCTTATCATCGCTATTGATGTACTCCAATTCTTCTGCAGAGATCTTTTTATGCTTCAATGGACTTTCATAAAATAACCACCAGAAAAGTAACCAGACCAACCCGATAATACCGGTAATAATAAATGCCCAATCCCACCCCATTGAAGCTGCAATAAGCGGCACGGTAAGCGGTGCCAGTATAGCTCCTACATTGGTGCCCGAATTAAAAATACCTGCAGCCAATGCCCTTTCTTTTTTAGGAAACCACTCTGCCACCGTTTTAATAGCTGCCGGAAAATTCCCCGCCTCACTAACACCCAATGCTCCCCGGGCAATCACAAAACCGAAAGTAGATTTTGCAAAAGCATGGCCGATTGCTGCCAGGCTCCATACAGTTAACGATAAAGCATACCCTATTTTTGTACCTACCCTGTCAATAACAAAACCTGCTACTACCATCCCCGCTGCATAGCTCACCTGAAAAGCTATAACGATATTGGCATAATCAGTTTCATTCCAGCCAAACAATGGTTCCAGGTAATCATCTTTTAATAAACTGATCACCTGCCGGTCGAGATAGTTAATAGTAGTGGCAAAAAAAACCAGAGATAATATTACCCACCTGTATTTCTTAACCGGCGTTTTACCAGGCACTTTTTTATTATCCATTTTCTGTTTACTTTTTTCTCCCGGTAATAATTGAATGGTATTACTTTTAATAATTGCCCAGGTCAACAGGCACTTCGATGCCCTGCTGTTCTGCCGACAGATAAGCTGCATAAATTGTAGTGATCACAGCTGCTGCCAAATTGCTATTACTTTCAATTGGTTCATCAAAAGCTACAGTACGATAAAAGGCTTCCATTTCATGCTGATAACCATTGAACCATGCTTCATCGGGTGATATAAACGACCAGCCTTGTTTAGTACCCGTTTTTTCTACCACATATATATCCTGAAAGTTTTGCTCTGCCGGGTTATAGGTTTGCATGGCATTATTAGGCGCTATATTGCAAACCGTGCGATGGTTGTTGGCATGTACCTCCACATAATTTTTAACACCACCCAGCATTAATTCGCCGGCAACAATATCAGCAATGCTGCCATCTTCAAACACCACATGCACCATTGCATAATCTTCCACATCTTTATAAGTATCTCTTATATGGCCTTCGTTTATAAAACCTGGCATTCGTGTAATAGCATGTGTTCTTGCGGATACCGTCTTTGGCAGGATCGGTTTTCCGTTCCTCACTTTTCCTTCCACTTGTTTTAAATAAATTGCTGCAGTTAAAGGATGGCTTCCTTTTCCTATTAAAGAACCTCCACCGGAAAGATGCCATTGCCCGTAATCGGGAGAATGCGAACCGGAATGCGATTGCTGTGCCTGCATCCACAAAATCTGCGCCTTGGTTTTCTCGATCAGTTCTTTTTCTTTTTGAATGGCAGGTGCATATACCCAGTTCTCTGCATACATAATTTTACCCTTACTTGCTTTTTCAGCCATCAGCATGCGCTGAATACTGCTGGTGGCTGCTTCTAATCCTTCCTTACGGGAAAATGTATCACCGTTAAATTCAGCTGCTCCCTGCCCGAAATAACCGGTAAAGGGTTTTTCTACTATCACATATTTTCCCTGCTTCAGCACTTCAATCACCAATTGTTCATGCGTTGCCGGTGGTGTACAGATATGTAATACATCTGAATCCGCAATAAGGGTATGAAGGCTTTCAAATCCTCTGATTCCTCTGGGCGCTGTAAAAGCTTTTACCCTGTAATTATTGGTTGAGAATGCCCCGGCAATGGTAATGCCTGCACTATGCACCCTTTTTATAGCAGCATAATGAAATGCTGCGGCAAAACCGGAACCGATTATTCCTGCACGTATCGCCGTTTTGTTTCTTTCCATTTGATTTTATTATTGCTGACTTGGCAACAGTGCATTTTTTATCGGTTCCACCCATTGCTGCTTACCCATATCATAAAGAATAAAATCAGCATCAAATTGCCAGTAACTCCAGCTCCACTTTCTTTCTTCTGCCTGGCGGGCTATGTAATTTGTCCAACGCACACGTGAAGGCATATCCGCTTTTTCATAAGCACCAAATTCACCTAGCGTTAACGGCCTGTTGTGGGATACAGCCCATTGCTGAGCAAAATCAAAATCTGCCTTTACCGAATCTTCCTGCGCTTTACTTTGCGTCCATTCAATACCACTGAGGTCTTTATTTTTTACAGACCAGGGCGCACCCTGGTGGGTAAATTGTATAGGACTGTAGTAATGTATTGCTACTATGATATTTCTGTCTTCTTCTGGCAAAGTAAGATCCGGCAAATGCTTTACCTGGTTGCCATTGATAGTGCCGATAATAATTGTGCGCTTTGGATTAGATACTCTTAAAAGCTGGTAAGCTTCTTTATGAATGGTATTCCATATCTCAGGTCTCATGTTGGGTTCATTGGCTATTTCAAACAACACATGGTTAGAGTAATCTTTACAATGTGCTGCAATCTGTTTCCACATGGCCAGGAATTTTGGCTTATTACCTAAGGGGTCTTTTCCCATTGCATTGTGCTCATGAAAATCCACAATGGCCATCAGTTTGTTTTTTAATGCCGCATTTATGGCCCAATCCAGTGTGGTAAAAAATTCTGGTTTGATTGTATATGCAGAATCATTCATTGAAAATTTGAATGGTGCAATTACAATGCGAACGTTACTAAAGCCGGCTTCTTTAATGAGTTTAAAATGGAGTTCTTTCATTCTTGCTTTAGCAGTATCTCTCCATATAGGATCGTAGCCTATAATATTTACACCACGGCCCAGTTTTTTATTTTGTGTAAATGCAAAGCCTTTTCCGTATTTGTGCTGCGCTGTCGCATCAAAACTTAGCAAAAGCAAAAAAGAAAAAAACGAATAAAGTATGGTGTAGTGATTTTTCATTTAGCTTAATAAAATGTTTTAGTCCAAATTATTTATACACTTCATTAATTGCTTTATCCAGCTCGCCTAACATTTCAGGAACCAAAGCAAAGGGATCATATGACTTGCCACGAACCAATAATGTTTCTACAGGAAGATAACCTTTGTAACCACCTTCTTTTATTATACGGATCAGTTTTTTGTAATCAGTTGGAATTGTGTTGCCGATACCAAATGCGCTTTCTTTTATTTGCCAGTTAACTGCGTATGGAACAACCGCTGCAATATCTTTATAAGGATCTTCTGTTTTAAAATTACCTGTATCAACAATTAATCCGGCCCATTTAGAATTAACCCCTTTAATGATATACATGCACTGATCAGCAGTTTGCAGCATATCGCCATGATTTTGTATGCCGATTTTAACACCATATTTTTCACCATAAGCAGCACATTCTTTATAGCATACTATCATCCAATCAGCCACTTCTTTCCATTTGTTTTCATATCCTTTTGGAATTTCTCCCGAGAATAACCTGACCACAGGAGCGCCCATTTTAGAAGCCGCAACGATCCATTTTTTTGCCAGTTCAATTCCCGTTCTTCGTATGTTTGAATCAGGCGAAGCAAAGTCGTTTCTGATACCTGTTCCGGTTATTACAACACCCAGCTCGGCAGCTTTATTTTTAAACCTGGCCAGGTAGTCATCTGATGGCACTTCGGGATAGGTAGGAAAAAAATAAGCTGTGGGGTCAAGTGCTTTTATTTTTTTTGATGCACACCAGTCAAGAAGATTAAATAAAGTATATACCTGTTGTTTATCCCGGCTATCTTTTGCACTCAACAGATCGCTGAATGAATAAGCATTCAGCGAAGCGGTCAACGGCAATTGCTTTTTCTTTTTTTGTGCTGCAGCTGTTGCAGAAAACACACTTAACAATACGGTTACAGCTGCTGCAATCAGCAGTGTTCTTTTATTTATTACAAGGTTGAAACTATAATTTTTCATGTATTATTTTTTGCAGGCTTTAATTAAAAAATACCATTGCTGACAAATGCAATTCTTTTACTATCGGGTGACCAGCTGGGAACATTGATAGTGCCCTGCCCTCCATATAAATAAGCAATCACCTTTGGTTCGCCACCAGTAACCGGCATTAACCGTAAATACACTCTTTGATAAAAAGGATGTTTATCTGCCGGCACTTCTTTTGGAAAAGAAATAAACACGATCCATTTATTATCGGGTGATACATGCGGAAACCAGTTATTCATTTCATCAAAAGTCAATTGCGTTTGATTTTTGCCATCCGGGGTCATTCTCCACAGCTGCATTTTGCCGGTACGGGTAGAATTAAAGTAAATATATTTTCCATCAGGCGAATATTCAGACCCGTCATCTAATCCTTTCGTATTGGTCAATTGTGTTTCCTTTCCCCCGTCTTTCGAAATTTTATAAATATCTGCCTCGCCATTTCTTTCGCCGGTGTAAACCAGGTATTGGTTATCCGGCGACCAGCCGTGCAAATATGAAGGGGTGTTATCAGTAATTTTTTTAGGCACCCCACCGGAAACCGGTAAGGTATAAACAGCCGACTGGCCCTTTGTTTCCGGCTGCTGGCTACTGATGCCAATTTGTTTACCATCAAACGTGAGTATATGATCGTTATTATTTTTATTGGCAAAGTCAGTATTAAGAACAGTAGCTGTTTTTGTTGCCAGGTCAAAATTGTACAACTTTCCCCTGGCATTGTAGATCAATGTTTTGCCATCCGGTGTCCAGTTAGGTGCCTGCATAGAACCTGTTTCACCGGCTATAATTTCACGATGCCCGGTTGCCACATCCATCAATTCCAATGCGCTGCCGATATAAGTTTTGTATTGAATTAAACTATCGGGTGCCGGATTAAAAATTCTTGTATTGCTGAACTCCGCCTCTTCCGAAAATTTATTCGTGTGTGCGCATACGTATACCCCGGCAATGAGGTCTGTCCCCAGGTCGATGCTATCTAATTGTTGCACCTGGTAAACCTCACCAAAATGTGCTACCGACATGATATAAGTAGTGCCTTTTTTTTCTAACTGTAAAACATCAGGAGCTTTAATGGTTAATTTTATTTCCTTCATCGTTCCGCCGGCAGTTGTTCTGTATTGAAATGCAGTTAATCCATCGCCATGAACGGTACACACCACTACCGGGGAATTGCTTGCCGCAGAACTCCTGATCATCAGTCCGGCCTTACGATGCGGCTCATGCCCTTCGCCGATAAAACGAACCTGTGTTTGCAAAATAAAATCACCGGTCATTTTTTTGCTGAGTAATGCAAAACTATCCTGGCCAAACCAGATATTAGCCCCGTAACCTGTAAGGCGATACGTTTGTGAAGGTTCGCTGTAGCTTGCTGTGCCCGCAATCTTTAAACCGCCAACATTGGAGAATTGATCAAAGGAACCAATCTTAACACCGGGGATTTGTGCACACACAAGAGAGAAGAATGCACTGCATAAAATCATTACTACTATTACTATATTTTTTTTATTATTCATTTCGTAGGTTTAGTCATTTTAAAATTGTTTCAATACGATCAAGTTCTTCATTGGTGAATGAATAATTTTCGAGACAACGAATAGAATCTAATACTTGTTCTGGTTTACTAACACCAATTAAAACGGAACTCACCCTTTTATCTTTTAATATCCATGCAAGCGCCATCTGAGCAAGATTCTGTCCACGTTCTTCCGCCAACACATTTAATTGGATCACTTTATTAATATTGGTTTCAGTTATCGCATCTTCCTCAATTGCCCCGTTGCCACGATGGCTGGATGCTCTTGAACCCTGCGGAATTCCTTTTAAATATTTATTGGTCAGCAATCCCTGTGCAAGCGGAGAGAAAGGAATACAGCCAACCTTGTTCTCTTCCAACACATCCAGTAATCCATTTTCCACCCAACGGTCGAACATGGAATATTTTGGTTGGTGAATTAAACAGGGCGTGCCTAATTGTTTTAAAATTTCAATTGCTTTTGCAGCTTCTTTTGGTTGATAACTTGAGATACCAACATACAGTGCCTTTCCCTGGCGAACCATTAGATCGAGTGTAGCCATCGTTTCTTCCAGTGGTGTTTCAGGATCGGGGCGATGGTGATAAAAAATATCTACATAATCAAGCCCCATTCTTTTTAAACTCTGATCGAGGCTGGCCACTAAATATTTTTTTGATCCCCAATCGCCATAAGGGCCAGGCCACATACCCCAACCCGCTTTTGTGGAAATAATAAGTTCGTCCCTGTACGGAACAAAATCTGCTTTGAATATTTTTCCGAAATTTTCTTCAGCAGCACCTGCCGGTGGCCCGTAGTTATTGGCTAAATCAAAGTGAGTAATGCCATTATCAAAAGCCACACGTAATATTTCAGCGGCATTTTGCAAACTATCAATATGACCGAAGTTGTGCCAGAGTCCTAATGATACTGCAGGCAATTTTAAACCGCTATTTCCACATCTGCGATATTCCATTTGCTGGTATCGCTTATCGTTAGCAATGTAGCTCATGTAACAATCGTTTTAATTATTTTCTTTTCAAAGCATTTTGCAATAGGATTATGACAGCTGCTCAACATGATCCAGGGCCTTCACCATTATTTCCAGGTCTGTTGTACCTCTGAAACCACTAAAGCCAACGGAAAACCTGGTTCCGTTTTTCATTACCAAAGGTTGTCCGCCTTCCCAGCCTATTAAATCGGGTGCTTCAATGCCATTGGCATTCTCCCCTATTTCCTTATTAAAAACCATTTTCTCATACTCGCCGGTCTTTACCCCCGTAAGCAAAACCTGGCTGGCTTTTGTCCAGGCTACTTTATAAGACTGCCTTAATCTTGGCTTATCTTTTCCAAACATTTTTCCGTGCACCAAACCATTCTCATCAATTATACAGGCAGCCAGGTTACCATTGGAAATACATTGATCTTCCGGATTCTGCATATACTCCGGTATCAGTTTTTCAATGGCTTCAAATAATTTATAAATCGTTACTTCAATTTCCTTATTTTCCATCGGGTTATTATTTAGTTATTGAAATTCATGCTCAGAAAAATATTTAATCCGTCAATTCAAACTTTAGTTTTTGATTGCTGATCATCAGGTAAAAGGTGCCGCTTTCCAGCCGGCGTATACCATTTGCATCAGGAAAACTTAAGTCACGAAGCGGATCAATTTCAAATTTTACTTTTATCTTCTCTCCGGCTTTCAATGCCACTTTCTCAAAATATTTTAACTCTTTCATTGGCCTTGTAATGGATGCCACCGGATCGGCAATAAACCATAATGCAGTTTCTTTACCGTCTCTTACACCTGTGTTGGTTATTTCAACTTCCGCAATTATTTTATTATTCTTCTTAATCACACTATCTGAAAGAGTAACTTTTCCATAAGAGAATGTGGTATAACTTAAGCCGTGACCAAACCAATAGCTGGGTTCTGTAGCAATATCCTGGTAACCGCCTAATTTAGGCCTTGCTGATTGACGCATGTTGTAATACGTTGGTATTTGCCCGGTGGTTAACGGAAATGTGATCGCTAATTTTCCTGAAGGATTTAAGCGTCCGGAAATTAAACCGGCAACCGCTGTGCCGCCGGCAATACCAGGTTGCCAGATCTCCAGCATGGCGTCTGACAAATTATCTAAACGGCCTAATTCTATAGGGCGCCCGTTAGATAACACAAGAATTACCGGCTTACCTGTTTTCTTTAATACACTTACCAAACGTTCCTGTATCGCCGGTAACCCGATAGTTGAACGGGTAGCATTTTCTCCGCTCCACTTTTTCATTTCTCCCATACAAATAATGATCACATCTGATTGCTGTGCTGCACTGATCGCTTCTTCAAAACCAGTTTCATCAGTACCCTCAAAGTCGCAGCCTTTTGCATAATTCAGCACCGCTTTACCTGCAAATTCCTTTTCAAATCCACTGAATAAAGTTTCCACTGATGCGGCAGTACCCTGCCCTTCCCAGGAACCCATTATATTAATACTGTCTTTAACCATCGGGCCTATCAAAGCAATCTTTTTTATTTTGTCTGTAAGAGGCAATGCCTGATTATTATTTTTTAACAGCACCATCGATTCTTCTGCAAGCTTTGCTGCAACAGCCATACTTGCCGGTTGATAGTAACGATCTTTTTCCGGCAACTCCACCACATAAGGCTGATCAAATAACCCCAGCCTGAATTTTATTCTTAAAATTCTTCTCACCGCTTCATCTATCTTACTCAACGGAATTTTATTTTCTTTCACCAGTTGCTGCAGATTTTCTACATACACGTTATCTACCATATCCATTTCCACACCCGACATAAAGGATTTTAAAGCGGCATCTTTTCTATCTTTAGCAAAACCTTGTGGTATTAAATTTTCAATAGAGCCCCAGTCAGAAACAACAAAGCCATCATGCTTCCAGCGCTGTTTTAATATTGCTGTCAACGTATAGCTATTAGCAGATGCAGGCACGCCACTGATATCATTAAAGGCACTCATTAAAGTAGCGGCGCCGGCTTTTACACCAGCTTCATAAGGTGGCATAAAAGTTTCCCAAAGCGTTTGTGCAGATACGTCAGCATAGTGATAATCTCTGCCGCCTTCCGATAAACTATACCCGATATAATGTTTCAAGCAGGCCGCAATAGAAAATGAATCAGATAATTTTTTTCCCTGGTATCCTTTTACTGATGCAACCGCAAATGCCGCATTTACATAAGGGTCTTCGCCATAACCTTCAGCCACCCTTCCCCATCTTGCATCACGGGCTACATCAATCATGGGAGAAAATGTCCAGTCTACACCAGATAACCTGGATTCCTTTGCAGCTACTGCACAAGCCTGCGATACTAAATCAGTATTCCATGAACAAGCCTGCGCCAAAGGGATAGGATAAACCGTGCGGTAACCATGTATCACATCAAAGCCCATTAAAATAGGAATACCCAAACGGGATTCTTCCATTGCTTTACGCATGATCTCATTGCGGTAAACAGGATTAATGCTGCGGTATATCAGGGAACCAATCTCCGGCCTCACAGCTTTTTTACTGGCCTCTATATTATTGGCATTGGCATTTTTTCCGTAGGTCCATTGATTGGTTTGCAGGATCTTTTCTTCCAATGTCATTCGCTTCAGCAAATCATTGATACGGCTTTCAATTGCTGCATTTTTGTTTTTATACAAAGGAGTGGCTTGCTGTGCAAAATTGGTAGCAGGCATAGCAATGATAAGCAAACAAAGAATATTTTTTTTCATACTGATCTGTTACAAGGTTCCAGTTTTTTTACTCCCGATGCTAACTTCTTTCTTATTGGTTTCATAGCGTAAAAGTGACAAATCACTTTTACGCATTTATGAAACCCCAACTACTGCTATATGAAAAAAAAAGACTGAGATCAAACCTGGTATTCTTAATTCCTGTTATTAAAAACAGGGCAGGTAATTTTCATTATCAACCCCGGTTCATACAGTATATTTTAATATCCTGTATTTTGTGGAAAGTTAGGCGCCATCAGATCAATCTGATCTTGTGGTATTGGCCAACGAACCATATAGGGCTGCATCGGGTAAACGGCTTCATTTGTTTTAGCACTGCCAAATGTGTGGTATTGATTAACCTGGCTCACTAAAACACCCATTCTCTTTAATAAAAACCAACGGCCACCCTCAAACGCTAATTCACGTGCCGATTCTTCTAAAATTGTTTTTTGATCAATGGTGGTAAATCCGGGCATGCCGGCTCTTGTACGAACCCTGTTTATGTACGACAATGCTATCGGATCAGCTGCATTATTCGTCAGCCTCCAATGTGCTTCGGCTCCTAATAAAAGCGTTTCTGCCAAACGATAAGCGATCACATCTTTAAAACTTCCGGCCCTGCCATCCGGCTTGGTAAAATCCTGGTACTTTTTAATACTCCAGTGATATTGCCTGTAATTATCAGGATAAGCAGACCTTGGTAGTTTTAAACCATAATATGCAGAGCCTGGTTTATTGCCGATCACAGTATCCGGGTAAAAATAGTTGGTAAACCTTTTATCAGGAGAAAGACCTGTTGCAGGATCCCAGCTCATCAGGCTTTTTAAATAATTATTAGGTGTTGTCCATGCAAATGAATTACCACCCCAGTTATTATCTTCAATCATATAACCTCCCGGCATTTCATAATACCGTGCAGTAAATACAGCAGAAAGAATATGCTGGCTTCCTCCCGCAAGGTTATCACTTCCGCCTGTTACCTCATCATACTGGTAGGTATACAATGCTTCTTTATGATTTACATCGGCACCAAAAACTTTATCAATGGCCTGTAGACTGTAACCGCCATTATTGATAATCGCATCACATTGTGCTGCCATTGTTGCCCAGTCGCTTTGCCATGAAGCTACCTGTGCTCTCAGGTGGCGTGCCAAACCCTGGCTCACCTGGCCTGGCTTAACAGTGTACGACAAATTTGCAATAGCATAATCCAGGTCGGAATTGATAAGGTTTAATACATCGTTCTTAGAGGCCGGTGCATATACAATGGGATCAAAAGCGTTGTCAACAGTGGTTGGAATAGTATCAATCAAGATATTATCATACAATTGCCAGAGTTTAAAATAGGTCATTGCCCTTATAACTTTTGCTTCTGCTATTACTCTTGCCTTGTTGGCAGCTGAAGAAAAGCTAACATTGGGTGCCGCAGTAATAATTGCACTGGCCCTGTCTATTAATTGATAACCGGAACTCCATTTACCTCTTGGAAAACCAGTTGGCGTCATTGCAGATTTGTATACCTGTGCGTCATTGAAAGTTCTGGTACATCCCAAATCATCAGCGCAATACACCCAAAGATTATTTTGTGTTAAGCCTGTTGCATCACTTAATCTTTCATAAGCTCTTTGTAAATTATACAAGCCACCCAAACCTACGTTCAAACCTGCCTCGTCTTTATAAATTACATCCGACCCGATCTGTGTAAAATTTTCTTCGGCAAGCCACTTTTTGCAGGAAGAATTGAGCAGTGCTAATGCCAGTGCCCCGATTAAAATTATTTTTATATTTTTCATTCGTTATTTTTTTGGTTGATAAAAATTAAAATCCCGTTTTTACGTCAGCTTTATTACAAGCCAAGTTTTACTCCGAAAATAAAATTCTTAGTCATGGGATAAGCATACAGGTCCTGTTCCGGACTATAGGCCTGGTAATCAGTTTTAGTAATTAAATTTTGCCCGGTGGCGTAAATCCTGAAATTAGAAAACTTAAATCTGGAGATCAGTTTTTTAGGGAAATTATACCCGATAGTAACATTTTGTAATCTCCAGTAAGAAGCGTCCTGTAATCCAAGATTGGTCATGCCCGGAGGTGAGGTACCGGCATTAGGCTGTGGATAAATGCTGGCAGGATTTTCCGGTGTCCAGTAATCCACTTTAATTCCGTTCCTGTTCCCTCTTAAATCACCACCTGCAGTATAATCATACAGAAATTGATTATTCCTTGTGATACCCTGCACAGTATAGATATCCATGGAGAGATCGAAGTTTTTATAGGTAGCACTTAAGTTAAATGACCCCATCCAGTCCGGGTATTGAGAGGTAATATAGTTATCATCTGCATTAATTTTACCGTCGCCGTTTTTATCCTCAATTTTACAGGTACCCGGTACCGGTGTTTTGCCTGTAAAAGGATCGATGATGGGTAAACCGTTTTTATCAACTGCTACGGGAGCCTGCACACCACCTATTTCCCACTTGCCGGTGGTTTTATTAAAAGTAGATCCCGGATATACTTCCAATGCCTGCCATACACCAAGATATTTAGGTTGCCTGAATATTTGAATTGGCTGACCAATGAACCAGTTATTAGCTACGTCATCATCTTCTTTTCCGTCACCATTCAAATCTCCATATAATCTTACTATAGAATTTTTATTTTTTGAAAAGATGATACCGGTTTGCAACCTGAAATCCTTTGTTTCTACCGGCACGGCATCAAGTTGTATCTCAATACCTTTATTCAGCACTTCACCGATATTATAAGGTTGTGAAGAATACCCGATTGAAGAATTAAGTTGCCTGTTTACTAACAGGTCTGTGGTACTCGTGTTGTAATATTCAACAGATCCCGAAAGGCGATTGTTAAAAAACCCGAACTCAACCGCCAAATTCATTGTGGTTGAAGTTTCCCATTTTAATTTAGGATTAGGCAATGAACTACCGGGAGTATAACCTGAAACCCTGTCTGCACCATATAAATAATCTACCTGGTTAGCTAAGCTTAAACTTCCGTAAGGCCCGTTGGCTTCATTACCGGCACTTCCATAGCTGGCCCTTAATTTAAGACTTGAAAGTGGTTTGAAGTTTGAAAGAAATTTTTCTTTATAAATATTCCAGCCCACTGCTACAGCAGGAAAGTAACCCCATTTATTGTCTGCTCCAAAAACAGAAGAGCCATTTGCTGTAAAAGTTACCTGTGCGGAATATTTAGATTTATAATCGTAGATCACCCTTCCCACACCGGTTACAAGTTTGCGGGAATTTCCCCCGATGGTGGGCACATTGATGAGTGCAGATTCCAGTCCGTATACACCCAGGATATCATTAGATATTTTAGAAGCGGAATTTCTGAAGTTATAATAATCCTGTTGGCTTAAACTTCCTACTGCGGTAAAATTGAAAGTATGGTCCCTGAATTTGGTTTTATAACTCATAATATTCTCCACCAGCCACTCTACATTTTCCTGGAAATAAATACTGCCATTGGCATATCCGTTGGCTACACCGCTTTCAGATAATTTGGTATTATAATTCAGCTCCTTGTAATTCCATGATCTGCGGCTTGCATTGATCCTGTTATTAAATCCTTTTATCGGGCTGATATCAAAAATTATATTTACAAGATCGTTCCTGTTGGTTACTTTATTTTTTGTCTCCTGCAGATTAAGCAATGGATTAAAACTTTCCTGGTTGCCGCCCGGGCGAACATTGAATGATCCATCTGCATTATAGATATTACCTAACGGAGACGCTGTAACAATCTGGCGAACAATACCACTTACACCGGGATCGCTTGATACCGACGATTGCGTTGAAGTATTTAATGTTGCCTTTAACCAACTCGTCAATACCTGTTCCAGGTTCATTCTTACAGTACCTTTCTTAATATCTGTTGTGGGCACTATCCCGGTCATATCCTGGAAATTACCACTAACGTATACGGTTGTCTTATCATTTCCCGCAGAAAAATTCAAATCATGATTTTGAATTTGCGCAGGTTTCAGAATTTGTCCCGACCAATCAATGGTCCTGTTCTCTGCAATGGCAGCTAATTCATCTGCGCTGAAAATAAGTGCATCCGAGCGCATGATGTTTTTATTCACAGCCCTGTCTGCTTCTCTTTTTAACTGGGCAAACTCAGGACCTGAATAAACATCAAAATTTCTATGTGCAGTCTGCGTACCATAGTAACCGTTATAATTTATAGTAAGCTTACCTGCTTTACCTCTCTTGGTAGTGATCAGGATCACGCCATTGGAGGCTCTTGCTCCATAAATGGCCTGGGCCGCTGCATCTTTTAAAATTTCTATTGAAGCAATATCATTTGGATTAAGATCATTAATAGAACCGATCCGTACTCCATCGGCAATTACAATCGGCGCTGTAGATGCAGAAATTGACCGTCTGCCCCTGATCTGTATATTTGAACTTCCGCCAGGGCCGGCATCACTTGTGGTAACCATTACACCTGCTGCCTTACCACGTAACATTTCGCCTACATCTAAAGTGGCGTTACGGGTTACTTTCTCTGGTTTAATAGAAGCTACTGAGCTGATCACATCACTTTTTTTCTGGGTGCCATAACCAACCACCACCACTTCATTCAATCCCTTCAGGTCTTCTGTTAAGCTTACATCAATAGCAGTTAAATTTCCGATAGCAACTTCCTTTGATTCGTACCCCACATTGGTGATGACAAGAACGCCTGAAGAATTTTGCGGAATGCTTATTGAATAAGTACCGTCATTGGTTGTTTTGGTAGTGACCGTGGATTTTTTTAATTGTACTGTGGCACCGGAGAGTGGTGCATTTTCAGCAGTGGTGATTTTTCCTGTTATTGTTTTTGTCTGGGCCATTGCTATAATGCCACAAAAAAACAATAAAATAGAAAAAGCGATTTTCTTTTTAAGCATAACAATCGGTTTTGGTTAATGAAGACATTCTTATTTAGCAATGTAAAATTTAGAAAAAAATAAATAGCACAACATAAAGTGCAGACATTTATTCACTACAACGTTGTAGTCTGTTTTAGTAGTTTGCGAAATAAATTTCATTTGCACCGGCTAACATTTATTTACTACAACGTTGTAGTAAATAAATATGTCCCTATGCTATCGTGTAATAAAAAATAACTCAGCCGGATTAATGATGATAAAGAAAAAAGCAGCTGTTAAAAAATGCACATTACCTGACGGCTACGCTTGCAGCAAAAAATGATTACAATAAGAAAGAAGATACCTTTTGCAGAGCGTATTGCACTCCTCAAATATTACGGCCGGCTACATTTGAGAAATAACTACTTTTTTATTTTTGCATTCGTAGAATTTCTTTTGACCAATGTTGATTTTATTATCGTTTTTTCCAGCAAAAAATGGTGCCCTTTTTTTTCTACCAATTTAAAAAGAATAGAGGCCGCTTCACGGCCAATCTCAAAAGCAGGCTGCGTGATGGTTGTCATGGAAGGGTTAAGCAGCCCGGCGGTTTTTAAATTAGAAAAACAGATCACTTTAACATCACGTGGTATCCTTAATTTTAATGCTTCACAAATTTCATAGGTTGCAATGGCCAGGTGTTCTATTGAAGCAAAAATGCCATCAGGACGGTCTTTACGACTCAATAATGCACGGATAAGATCATTATCACCGGGGCTGTCTCCATCACAATGCACTACCAGGCTTTCATCTATTGGTATATTATTATTCTTTAACGCCTCCAGGTACCCATTCATTCTTTTATTACTTATAGAAAGCGATTGGGAAATAGAAAGAAAAGCAATCCGTTTACATCCATTTTCAATCAGGTGCTGTGTTGCTTCGGCACCACTGCTAAAATCGTCAGTAATAACTTTAGGTGCATCGATGTGTTCAGCAATCCTGTCAAAAAAAACAAGCGGTATCTCTTTTTCTTTCAGTACTTCCAGGTGAGTGGTATCGGTAGTTTTTGCAGATAAAGATATCATCAGGCCATCCACTCTCCCGTTTTGTAAAAGCTGAGTGATCGCAACTTCCTTTGCCATGTCCTCATGGGTAAGATAAATTAAAACATGATAACCCTTTTCCTGGGCAATAGACTCAATGCCATTAATTACCGGGCCAAAAAAATCATTCACCACTTCAGGAATAATAACTGCTATTGTTTTAGTTTTTTGTTTTCTGAAACTACTTGCCAAAGGATTAACCTGGTAATTAAGTTCTTTTGCTTTTGCTAATACCCTTTCTTTTGTACTGTTGCTTATTTCATGGCTGTCGCGTAAAGCTTTTGATACAGTAGAGAATGATAAATTCAGTTCCTTGGCAAGTTGTTTAAGATTCATAATAATTGGCAGTTAATTTTTACAACAATTATTTTTTTCGCTGATCAAAAAAATCGACCAGTTGATAAACATTCGCATTGAGTTCCTTCATTTTATCGGTAAGGTCGCTATAAACTTTATACCCCAGCGTTACAATGCCTTTGTTGGCATCACGGTTAGATGGGTCTGTTTTTAAATTGGTTGGGTCATTATCCTGGTATTTAAACCAATGAAAGCCTACACAATTTTTTGATTCCAGTAAAGCCAAAGCAAAATTCTGATAGAACAATCCCCGATCTTTTTGTGTACGAACGATCCAGCCGGCACCGGAATAGTTAGGCATTCCGCTATCCTCTCCTTTGGTATACCATTCGGTGATGATGAACGGCCTGCCGCTCCACGCTTCCCAGTTGGTAACATCTTCCTGCAACGGTGTCCACTCCCTGTAATAATTTACTGCAATAAGGTCTACATATTTTCCTGCTGCCTGAAACACTTCTGCTACCTTCTTTTCGTAAGAATGAAAGCGGCTGCCTAAATACATGTGATTGGGGTCGTACTTTTTTATTGCTTTTGAAACAATGGAATAATAACGTTCTGCCATCACTCCTAAAAATTCGTTTCGTTCTTTATCGGTAATATTTGCAATCGCAATTTTTTTTTCAATTAACCATTTTTTTGCTGCTATACAACCGGGATCGGTGGTATCCGCTTTAGCCAGGTATCTGTCCAGCGATAATTTTTGAAATGGCATTTCATTATCAGAAAAATAGCCTAATAAGTTTTTATCATTTTTATTTGCAGCAAGTTGCTTTGCATAACCATCACAAAAACTTTCAAATTCAGGGTCGAAAACAAAAATAGTGTTATCAGGGTAACCCGTATGCCCGGATGCCTGGTAAGTGCCACCACGCTGCCTTCCGTAATCACTCATAAATCCCTTGATGATAGTGTATGAAAACGGATTTTTTTGCTGGCTTTTTACCTGCTGAAAAGATTCATTGTCTGACCATGCCCCCAATGCATTAAAACCAAGTTCATGCATGACAGTTTTGGTTTTATCTGCCCAATTATTTTTATTGCCATACTGCGATTGCAGTAACTGCATACTGCTGTCAGATGCACCCGTGGCTACATTATTCAATCCGATATTGATCATCGGGTAGCCATCGGGATCAATGATCCACCAGCGGCCATTTGTTTTTTGCACATAAAAAAAACCGGTTGCTGTAAATTTTTTATCTGTACGGGCTCCGTATTTATCTGTTTTGATAGCAGCGCCTGCTTTGAATCCGTTTAATGTTTCCATGGTTCTTGTAGGATACCATTTCCATGTACCATACATTTTCTTTTCGCTGTTGGGCACCATTGCTTCTACCCTGGCAGTATACTCATTGGTTTGTTGTTGCGCCACAATTTTTATTATTCCGATGTTTAAGCAGCAGCTTGCTGTAACTACCGACCGGATAAACGCTTTATTTATATTTTGCCTGTATGCCATCATAAAATGATTTTAAAGTATAAAATGCTTTTTTCTTTTTACCTGTCTCTGAGATCAATCCCTTTCTGTTCCAGAAATCCTGGAAATAAGGATGCTGCCTTCTCGGCGAACGAAAATCGGTTAGTATCCATGGTGTCATCCCACGCAGGCCAGGCATTGCCGTTAGCATCGTAAATTGATTTTTATACAACAGTTCCTGGTATTCTTCACTCCACCTGGTGGCATCATCTGCATGATAACCTGCTAATGCATCAGCACCAAACTCTGTAATAACAACCGGCTTATTGTATTTGATATCGAATGTATAATTCAGCATGTCTTTGGTATTGCTCCAATACCAGCCGGCGTATTCATTAAAACTTACCAGGTCTAATTTTTCTCCTAAAGGATCTTCTACTACTACATTATTCCCATTCCGGTGTATCTCCAATGCAGCTGCTATTAACCTGGTATCATCTAATGACCGTGCAGTGGAAACCAACTTACCCATAAAAATATTCCTGGGCTCGCTAAGCGGCGTTTCATTGCCCATCGACCAGATAATAACGCTGGCCCTGTTTTTATCTCTTGTAATGAGATCAGTTAATTGTTTTTGTGCATTGTTAAATGTTGCCGCATTTTCCCAGGAGATTGTCCAGTAAACCGGTACTTCTGCCCAAACCATTAATCCCATTTCATCGGCAAGCTTTATCATTTCTTCGCTGTGCGGATAATGTGCCAGGCGTACATAATTACAATTCAGTTCTTTTGCCCATTGCAACATCATACGCATATCTCCCTCTCCTCTTAAGCGGCCGGGTATCAGCGGATTTTCGTCATGCAGGGAAATGCCCCTGAGAAAAACTGATTTACCATTCAATAAAATATCCTGACCCTTTGTCTCTATTGTTCTGAAACCAATCCGATCGGTAACTTTATCTGTACCACCTGTAATTTCTACATTGTACAATTTCGGGTTCTCGGGAGCCCAGTATTGCATTTTTTTTACAGGAATATTAATTACTGCTCTTCCGGATGTATCAGTAGTTACCATTTGTTTAATTCCTGCTTCAGGAATACTGATCGTAATGGTTTGTGATTTCTGGTTACCCGATAATTGTACATACCCCTCAAGATTATTGAGGCTATTTTTAGCTAATTGTATTTTGTAGTCGGTGATATAAGTTAAAGGAACTTCTGCCAGCAATACATCACGAGTAATGCCGCCATAATTCCACCAATCTGTATTTACGGTTGGTATTTCATCGGGGTAACGTTTATTGTCAGCCTTTACCACAACAAAATTTTCTCCATCTTTTAATTTACCGGTCACATCAAATTGAAAGGGTGTAAATCCTCCTTTGTGCATACCCAATTTTTTACCATTCAGGTATACATGCGCTTCATAATTTACAGCACCAAAATACAGGATGTATTGTTTATCAGCTTTGGGAGATGCTTTAAATTTTTGACGAAACCAAACTGTACCCTCATACAATTGTAATTTCTCTGCCTGCGAATTCCAGTCGCCGGGAATTTTCATGGCAGGAGAAAGATCAAAGTCATATTCTACCCAATCTGTTTTATCTGCTGGTTTACGGTCATCATAAAAGCCGCCTTTACCAGATGGTGACTGATCAAATGGCATATGCCGATAATCATAATAGCCCATTTCATAAGGATCAATGATATAATTCCACCTGCCATTTAAACTGGTATGGGAACGGCCATAAATATTTTGTAACAATTGTTGTTGTGCACTTACCGGGTTAATACAAACAATTATAAAAACAGTTAGAATAAAAACTATTTGCTGAATATTATTTTTTTTAAACATGATATTATTTTATGAATAAAAGCAAGAGAGGTTTCATAGCGTAAAAGTGAAGAATCACCCTTACGCTTTTATGAAACCCTGACTGCTGCTATATGAAACAGGATGAATCAACGATTTATTTTGCGCCTTCAATGATTGCTTTGTATGCAGGTTTACGCAAATAATTTGCATCAAATGGCAATGGCCAATCCGGTGCGCCCTGCCATGACGGAATCCAGGAATCAGCATCAGTAACATTCCATGTGGTGATACCAAATTGCTGGTTTGCAGGAATGGCTTTAAATGTTTGTACAATAAATTTATAACGTGCCGCCTGCTGCTGACCTAATGTACCGGTATAAGTTAAGCTTTGCGATAAAGCTGCGTTTAACCTGATATCCAATTCTGAAATATGTACTTTTAACCCGGTGGATGCCGCCGTGTTTATAGCGGCTGCAATATTGGCATCAGACTGGCCAACCGTGGTATGAAACTGCATACCTATTCCATCAATAGGAATACCGCGGCTTTTAAGATTATTGACCATGGCAATGATCGCAGTTCTTTTTGCAGCACTGTATTCATGTCCGTAATCATTATAAAACAATAGTGCAGCACTATCTGCTTCATGCGCATATTGAAAACAACGGGCCACATAATCATTGCCTAACTTTTGCCTCCAGATACTGTTACGTGGTATGCCTGTATCTTCAAAATCTTCATTCACTACATCCCAGGATGCTACTTTACCCTTAAAATGTGCCATCACAGTTTGAATATGTGTCTTCAACAAATTTTCCCATGCAGCAGAATCACCGGAAAAACCGGTAACCCACGATGGCAATGATGTATACCATACCAGCGTATGGCCATGCACACGTTTGTTATTGGTTTGTGCAAAATTTACAAGGTAATCTGCATCTGTCCAGTTAAAAGTATTTTGTGCAGGATGTAATGCCGCAAACTTCATGGCATTTTCTGCAGTAACACTGTTATATTCCTTTGTTACAATACCGTTATACTTCAGGTTGTTTTTCATCAGGGTAATATTTACTGATGCCCCAACCGGGAATGATACCATCTTATACAAACTGGTATCCTGTACAACTACCGGTGGCGGCAACACTGTAGTTTCTCCACCAGATTTTTTGGAGCAGGATATGGTAAGAAAACACCCTGCAAGAATTGCTATCGAATATTTTTTCATAAAATAAAATTTAATAACCAGGATTTTGAATTAAAGCGGGCTGCCTGTTAATATCATTCTGGGAAAAAGGATATAAATAATTCTTGTCAGCAAATACTCTTTTCTCTACTTCAAACGGAGTAAATGTAAGTACACCTGCAGTATTGATGATACGCATACCGGTAACGGGTTTATTCAGGTAAGTATCACCGAGTTTCCAACGGCGCACATCAAAGAAACGATGTCCTTCAAAACATAATTCAATGCGGCGCTCATTTCTTATCCTGTCTCTCATCTGGCTTTGCGTTAATCCTGTGGGCAATACCGGCATTGCAATACCTGCACGCTGGCGTACCGCATTCACATACTTGTATACATCTGCAACAGGACCTTGCGCTTCATTTAAAGCCTCTGCATAATTCAATAATGTTTCTGCATATCTGAATACTACCCATGGCCTTCTTGCACTGGTATTTGAAGCCTGGTTCCATGTTACTGCTTCACTTAAAAATTTGCGCATGTAATATCCTGTTCTTGTAGCATTCACATTTTTATTCAACCCGTCTTTACCGCCAACAAAAGTTTCTACCGCAATTGATTTAAACAAACGGCCATTATAATTTACCGTAAGCGCTAATCTCGGATCACGAAGGTTATAAGGGTTTGCAGGATTGTAGCCCGATGTGGCATCAGTAATTGCTTTACCGTTGGTCATTTCAAATGCGTCTACAAACTCCTGTATGGGATCAGTTCTGCCTTTGGCACCATCGTAACTAACAGGTGCATTATTCGTTTCAATATCGTTACGGTTTAATGCCTGTGTAGCAAAGATCACTTCGTTATTATACTGTGCTGCACCAAAGTTGAAAATATTAATATAAGGTGTAATTAAACTGTGTTTATTGGAATCAATGATCACCTTAGCTGCATTGGCTGCGGCCTGCCATTTAGTTACATCATTGGATGGGTTGAATAAAGGGCTGGCAGCATACAACAGCAGCCTGGACTTGATTGCCTGTGCCGCCATTTTAGTGGCACGGCCCCTGTTGGCAGCACTCCACGATTGTGTCCATGTAGGTAATAACGCAAACGCAGAATCGCAGTCTTTTGCAATCTGGTCAACACATTCCTGGTAAGTATTTTTAGGCAGGTTAAGATCTTCTTCCCTGTCGAACACTCTTGTTGCCAACGTTACAGCACCATAACGTTTCACTAATTCAAAATGAAACATGGCCCGTAAAAAAAAGGCTTCTCCCTTTAATCTTTTTACATCATCTTCCAGTGATAAACCATCCTGCGGAATGATCACTGCTGTAGGTACTTTTACTAAAAACAGGTTTACTTTTCTTAAACCCTCATACATGCTGCTGTACACATTATCAATGGTACGTAAAGGGCTCCAGGTGCCATTGTTAAAAATATTAATGGAAGAGTTTCCGTTAGAATTTACCGCTTCATCAGAGCCCGAAGCCAGCATTGCACCATCGCCATCCAGGTCAAAACCCGAAGGAACAGTAAAATAGGCATTGTTCAGGTAACCACGGGCATAACTATCATTTCCCCACACCTGGTCTTCTGTAATATTACCTTCTGTAGTACTACCATCTTTTAAATAATTCTTTTTACAAGCCGTGGAAGAAATCACCAGCAGTAGTATGATGCAAAATTTATTGATTGTATGTTTCATTGTATAACTTTAATTTTTGGGTTAAAAATTTACACTCACGCCCGCTGCAAAAGTTCTTAGATAAGGATAGTTTGATCCGTAACCTGAGCCTGGAATTTCCGGATCGATGGGCAGGTCTTTTACTTTACTGAAAGTGAGTAAATTAAATCCGCTTACGTAAAATCTGCAGGAAGCCAGTTTAAATCTTTTTAAGGTATTTGATGAAACAGAGTACCCGAGCTCTGCATTCTTCAGGCGGAGATAATCTCCTGACCGCAACCAGAATGTGGAATTAAGATTATTATTCCCTCTGTTGGTAAGCGACATTCTTGGATAAATAGCAGTAGCTGCATTATCAGTTGTCCAGCTTTGCGCACTGAACTGATTGATATAGCCGGTTGCTGCAGAGCCGGAATTAATGAGATCATTGATCTGGATAGTTCTGCCCTCTACTCCCTGGAATTGAGCCGTAATATCAAAATGAGCATAATTAACTGAAGCACCAAATCCGTAATATGCTTTAGGAATATCAGAATAATTGGTCATTATATAATCCAGGTTATCTATCACCTTATCTCCGTTAATATCTTTATACCGTATATCACCGGGACGCACAACCGCAGCAAATCTCTGCACCGGTGCTGCGTCAATTTCTGCCTGTGATTGAAATAATCCTTCAGCAACTAAAAATTTTCTTACAAAATTATCACCCACTCCACCAATAGAATAACCCACTTGTTTTTGATACCCCGGCAAACCGGCTTCTTCATTTAAAGCAATGATATTACTGGTGGCACGGGTATAGTTACCATTAAGTTGCACACCTACTTTTCCAAAAGTTTTGTTGTAAGTAAGCCCGATTTCAAATCCTTTGTAAGCGGCAGTACCGGCGTTAACATCCACCACTGACTGGCCTAAAATATTGGGCAATAATGCTGTTGTCAGTAAGTCTGTTCTCCTTTCATTAAAATAATCAAACGAAACGGCAACTGCTTGTTTTAATAACTTACTTTCAAAACCAATACTTGTTTTAGTCGCTTTTTCCCACGTAAGATCAGGGTTGCCCAGCTCTACTTCTGTAGTATTTGATACAGCGGTGTACCCCGTTCCAAAAGTATATTGCGAACCGCCTCTTGAAAAATAATTACGGTAGGCAAATCTTCTTGCACTGATACCATCATTGCCCACCAAACCGTAAGAGCCCCTGAGTTTTAAATAATCCAGGAAATGTACTGACCTAAGAAATTTTTCGTCAGAGATGATCCACCCTGCAGATACAGCCGGGAACCAGCCAAAGCGTTTATCAGGTGCAAAGTTTTGAGAGCCGGCGTAGGTAACCACCACATCAGCAAAATACCGTTGGTTGTAATTATAGCTTACACGGTTGGCATAGCTTACACGGTTATTATCCAGGCGGTTTGGTTGTGAGCTTACAGCACGCTGCATTCGTGTAGAAAAATTAATAGCATGTTTTTTAAAAGTACGGTCATAATCAAATCCTGCCCAGAATTCGTTGTTCCTTAAATTACCACCAAAGGAAGTAGAGCGGTAAGTAAGCGGAGTTTTATTTCCAAAACGTGTAAAAGTGCCGTTGCTGTTTTGTTCATACACTTCATAACTCTGGCTATAGCCGGATTGAAATGTACCT
Organism: Ferruginibacter profundus; assembly: GCF_054783275.1. Lineage (NCBI taxonomy): Bacteria > Pseudomonadati > Bacteroidota > Chitinophagia > Chitinophagales > Chitinophagaceae > Ferruginibacter > Ferruginibacter profundus. Next base: position 1,917,667 of record NZ_BAAGQW010000001.1, read on the forward strand.
GTAATATCATACGTATAAAATACATTGGCAGACAACCCTTTTGTAATAAAATCAAGTTTATGCTTCACATTTAAAGTAGCTAACAACGTTCGGTACAGATCGGTAATATTGCCATCAGCATTCAGCATCGCCAATGGATTATTGCGGAATAGTGAGCTGCCGCCATAAGTACCATCGGCATTCAGCAACGGAAAAGCATTAGCCGGTGTACTGAATATCGTTGACAGAAAAGTTCCGTTACCGGAATTAGGGTACCGCAGGTTTTCAACCCTGCCGCCTACATCCAATTGCACGTCGAGTGATTTATTTATACGCAGATCGAGGTTAGTGCGAAAGTTATAACGCTTGTAGTTGGTGTTTGAATTGTATTTATCATTATCTGCACCTTTATATAAACCATCCTGGTTATAGTAACTCAGTAAAGTAAAATATTTTACAAATGCATTACCCCCGCTTACTGTTGCAACATAACGCTGCACCGGTGCCGCCGTTTTTAGAAAAGCATCTGCAAAATTTACATTGGGATATTTATAGGGATCTGATCCTGATTGATACCCGTCCAGTGCCGTTTGATCATATCTTGGTAAGGCCCCGTCATTTTTTAACGACTGATTATATAAGGTTGCGTAGTTGTAGGCATTCACTGTTTGGGTTTTATTAACCGGCGCCTGTACACCGCCCTGTACATCTAAAGAAATTTTTGTTGCCGAAGGGCTGCCACGTTTAGTGGTAACATAAATTACACCATTAGCACCATTCATTCCATACCATGATAAAGAAGCGGCATCTTTTAAAACACTGATGCTTTGTATCTCATTTAAATCCATATTCACAAAATCCCTTACCACACCATCTACCAGCACCAATGGTTCCTGGTTGCTATTGTAAGATGACCGGCCACGTATTAAAAATGTGGCATCATCTGTACCGGGACGTGTTCCTGTTTGCTTTACATACAGACCGGGAATTTTTCCTGACAATACATTGTTTAAAGTTGATAACGGGAGTTGTGGCAATTCGCTGCCTTTTACAGAACTGATGGAAGCAGACAAAGCTCTTTTCTTTCTGAATCCGAAAGGAATACTTACCACGTCATCATCGCCGGCATCAATTAATGATAATATCATCAACACATCGGCACCAATAAGATCTGTAGCCGCTTTTTGAATAGTATTGAATCCTTGTTTTTTAAAAATCAGGATATCATTGGAGGTACACTTAACAGTAAATACGCCATCTGCTCCGCTTACAATACCCGAAGTTTTTTCCTGGATAAAAATCGCAACACCTTCAACAGGTGCATTTTTACTGTCTACGATTTTCCCTATCGCAGTTACAGGTGTACCCGGCACCTGCGCATTGCCTGAAAGTGAAAGGCCAATAAAAAAAGTGACCAAAAGAATTTTATTACGTATGCTCATTATAGTTAGTTTATATTTTTTAAATTATATCGCTTATTACCACCCGGTATTTTGCAATAAAATACCCTTACTTTTATAAATTTCTGAATGAGGAATGGGATAACGATGCATATAATCCAGGTAAACCTTTTGCATATTTGCAGGCAGCAATTCTTTATTATAGGTAAATGTGCCATTGGTATTTTTAACTACGTTCATGCCATACATCGGTTGTGCCACTATTTGCGGACCTGCCTTCCAGCGCATGATATCATACCACCTGAAATCTTCAAATGCCAGCTCCACCGCACGTTCGTTCCTTATCCTGTCCCGCATTTGGGCCTGGGTTAAACCTGCAGGCAACGGAGGCATACCCACACTTGCTCTTGCCCTTATCTGGTTGATTGCGCTGTATACACTTGCATCCGGACCCACCGCTTCGTTTTGTGCCTCAGCATAAGTGAGCAATACTTCTGCATAACGGAAATAAACAAAATTCAGCAGTGCGGTACCGCTTACATTCCTGATATACACTTCGGGCCATAATTTGCGGCAGTAATATCGTGTAGCCGTATAAGTTACATTTCCGGACAAGTAATCTTTTCCCCCACTCCACATTTCCATCTTACGCCCCTGCCAGGTAGCATCATTATACAATACATTGGCTGCTAAACGTGGGTCACGGTTGGCATAAGGTAATTGCGGATTGTAGCCGGAAGTTGGGTCAGAAATAGGTTTTCCTGTTGTTTTCATCTCATAGAGGTCAACATGATTTTGTGTAGGGTTCAGTTGCCCCTGTGCACCTCCCGAACCGGGCGACATGGCAAAGTCCAGCAAAAACCCATCAATGGGGCGTGGCCCTCTTATTTTTATCATAATGTACTCTGGCGAAGACGCAACATTCAGAATATCAGCATAAGTTGGCTGCAATGAATACAGGTTCAGATCCATTACCTCTTTTGCAGCAGCCGCAGCAGCTTTCCATTTTTCCAGGTCGTTAGTTTCGTTATTTAATGCGCTGGCTGCAAATAATAATACCCTTGCACGCAATGTTTTTGATGCACCCGAAGTAGCTCTTCCGTTATTGGAGTTATCATAAGTAGCCGGCAATAGCAGATCTGCATCTTTCAAATCTTTGATGATAAAATTTACGCATTCGGTATAAGTATTTCGCGGAATATCAATATTTTCATTGGGGCCGTATACATGGTCAATGATAGGTACGCCGCCAAATCTTTTGATGAGTTCAAAATATAAAAAGCCCCTGATGAATAACATTTCTCCTTTAATTCTTGCAGGAGACTGGTTACTGGTCCAGGGCACTTTATCAATCATCTCCAGCATTTTATTGGCAACACGAATACCGCCATATGCCCTGGCCCATACATCACTGATATCATTTAAAGAAGCACCACCTCTTTCGTAATGATCATGATAAGTTCCATTGGTAAGGGTACGGATGGACACTTCGTTATTACCAGATACGGCTTCATCTGCAGCCTGGCCGGTAATTCCACGATGTGCGTTAAAACGGGCGTATTCATCTATCAGGCTATTGTAGGCATTATCTGCGTACTGTGCCGCCAAAACGGGATTTGAAAAAATATCTGCTTCAGAAAGATTTACACTTGGAGCCCTGTCTAAAAAATCTTTTTTACAAGATACTACCAGTGATAATAGTAAGACAGCGATAGCAATTTTATACATTGATTTCATTGTTGTTGTTTTTACAGTTGAACGTTTACACCAAAATTGAAAATTCGTGATGTTGGATAAATAGACTGTTTTGAAAAATCTGTATTGGAAAGATTTACATTTTCCGGGTCCAGGTACATTTTAAATTTAGTCCAGGTATGCAGATTTTGTCCTGATAAATACACCCTTAAACCAGATAGCTTAAGCTGCCTGATCATGTGCTGTGGCAAAGTCCACGACAATTCTGCATTTCTTAATTTGATATAGGAAGCATCCTGTAAAATAAAATCGTTCAGGCGATAGCTGATGTAAGTATTGCCCCTGGAATGCAGCGCAGGCCATTTTGCATTGGCTGCATTATCAGGCGTCCATCTGTCTAATTGAAATTCATAGATCTGCTGCCCGTTATTTTGCTCATTCAAAATAACATCTGAACTTACATTAGTAACTCCCTGAAAAAGTAATGATAGCGATAAGCCCTTGTAAGAAACAGAAGGTGCTACACTAAAAATATATTCCGGCGTCCTGGTAAAACCGATAGGCACAATATCATCTGCGTCAATTTTTCCATCACCATTATAATCTTTATATTTTAAGTCTCCGGGCTTTGGTGTACCCAATGTATTGGTTGGCGATGCAGCTATATCTGCAGCAGAAGCATAAAAACCATCAGCTAAAAATCCAAAGAACTGGCCTACAGGCTTACCTTCCTGTTTTTTATAATCAGGGGTACCCGGCGGTTCATCCCTTGTTAAAATTTTATTACGTGCAAAAGACAGCTGGCTTATCAAACCATAATTAAATTGTCCGATGCTGCCCTGGTAATTAACTTCCAGTTCGTACCCTTTGTTATACACCTGGCCAATGTTTAAAGCCGGGTAAGTTTGTCCGTAGGTTAATAATCCCGAAGCCCTGTTGGTCAGAATATCCACTCTCTTTTCATCAAACAGATCTGCAGTAATAGATAATTTTTTATTAAAGAAACTTGCCTCCAAACCAATATTTCTTTTAGTGCCTGTTTCCCATGTTACATCAGGATTACCAAATGAAGTAGGTACCACCACCTGGTAGTTTACTAGCGATGTAGGCAACCCGAATTGCACACCATTACCGGGCCTGGAGTAAACGGGGTCGGTAAAATTGGTGTACCCTGCAACGGAATAATTATCCAGGAATAAAAAGCGGGTGTTTAATTTATCGTTACCCACCAAACCATAAGAACCCCTGATCTTTAAATTAGATACCCATGAAACATTCTGCATGAATTTTTCATTGCTGATCGTCCACCCTGCAGAAACAGCAGGAAAAAATCCATATTGTTTTCCTTTTGCAAATTGTTCAGAACCATTGTAAGCTGCATTAAATTCGGCAAAGTATCTTTTATCATAATTGTAAGTAACCCTTCCCACCAAACCCTGGGATGCTTTTGGAGGCGCATTTAACCCTGACCCCTGCTCACGGATTAATTGACGGTTACCTAATACCAGTCCTGTAAAAGCATGTTTTTTAAATGTTCTGTCGTAATTAAATCCTGCCTGCAGGTTAGAGTTGATCAATCCGCTGAAAGAGGTGATCAAACCACTTAAAGGCTCGTCTCTGGGCCTGTCGGGAGACAGGGTTACCACTTTGGTCTTTCTGTCTACCACATAAGCAGCCCACACCGCATTACGCCTTGTAGCGCTCGAAAAATAAGAATCATAGCCCATCACCGCTTTAAAGGCAAGGCCCCTGGTGATACGGTCTAATTTATAATTGATATTAAAAGTACTTTCCAATGTATTGTTATCATCTTCTCGTGTACCCCATCTTGTTATTACAGCCAAAGGATTCCAGATATTGGTTCCCACATTCGGATTTTGTGCAATCCTGCCATCAGGTAACGTAACTGGATACGCAAATGAAGGTGTTTGCAATATCCTTGATATCATTGCCTCAATATTATCATAGGAAAAAGAACCGGAACCTGATTGCAAACCTGCAGGCTGATAACGTTCGCCCAGCTTGCCTCCCAAACGCACGCCTACCATAAGATCTTTACTCAGGTTAAAATCAACATTGGACCGGAAATTGTAGCGGGTATAAGAGGGTGTGGACCGGATACCAAAAGGAGAATCGAATTTTTTAAAAATGCCGTCTTCAAAAAGATATCCTACGGAAGCAAAATATTTTACCACTTTGGTACCACCACTTACATTGATATTGTGTTGTGTTTGCGTATATGTTTTACGGGTTAGATATTCAAACCAGTTGATATCGGGATAACCCTGCGGATCGGAACCATCTTTAAATTTTTGTAACTCATCAGGTGCCCATGTTTCAGCAATGCCATCATTGCGGTTAGCTTCGTTGATCAGCAATGCATTGTTATAGGCATCTAATGCTTTAGGTATACCGGTATAACTTTGCAAACTAACGTTGCCGCTATAACTGATTCTTGGTTTTCCTTCACGGCCGCTTTTTGTAGTTACCACAATAACACCATTGGCACCTTTAATACCAAACACCGCAGTGGAAGCAGCATCTTTTAATACAGAGATACTTTCAATTTCATTAGGGTCGATATCGCCAAAACTGGCACGCTCTACTCCATCTACCACCACAATAGCGGCATTATTATTATAGGTGGCCGAGCCGCGGATACTGATCAGTGCTTCGTTATTGCCCGGTTGCCCGCTACGTTGTACAGCAGATAATCCTGTTAACCTGCCAACGAGGCTATTGGTAACATTTGAATTTGGCGATTTCAATATTTCTTTTGAAGACACTGTACTGATAGCCCCGGTAACAGAAGTTTTTCGTTGGGTACCATACCCGATCACCACCACGTCTTCTAATTTTGTATCAGCCAACTTAAGTACTATCACCGCAGGAGATGGTAAATTTTTTACAGCCAGCTCCCTGCTTTTGTATCCTGTGTTAGACACTACCAATATATCATCCCCGGAGTTTACATTGATATTGAACCTGCCGTTGGCATCCGTTTGTGTACCACGGGAAGTTCCCTTTATAAGAATTGAAGCCCCGTTTAAGGGCGCCCCGTTCTCGTCAGTTATTAAACCTGAGATCGTCACGGTTGGAGATACTACTGCTGTTGTAACCGAAGGCTGCAACAACAATGGCTTTGGTTCCAGGATAATTGTTTTATCCACAATTTTATAGCTGAACTGTGTAGCAGACAATGCTTTGGAAACAACTTCATCAATGGTTGCATCCTGTACATCAATGCTTACTTTACCAATCTTTTTCAGCTCTTCTGTTTTATACAAAAACAGGTAGCCACTTTGCTTTTTTATTTCTTTAAAAACTTTGTCCAGCGTAACATTCTGCATCTTCAACGTCACCCTTTGGGAAAAGGTTTTTGCAGAAACCTGGAGCAAGGCAGCCAGCAAAAAAACAGCAGTTAATTTCATAACCTTTAAAAGTTTTACCCTCAAAATAGCAGGGCGGTTCATTAGAATTTGCATAAATTTGAAATGTTTAGGAATTCAACTATCAGTGTCAATTGTGTATTTGAGTAACCTGAACTTTGGCCGTTCCGGGTACCAGCCGGGACGGTTTTTTTCAGCTACCTGTTGTATAAAATCTTTTTGCTTATTTTTTTACAATTACTTTTTTGCCTTGTATTTCAAAATGTATACCGCCGGCCAGTTCCAGCATTTTCAACACTTCAGAAATATTGGATTTTCTACGTACTGAGCCTACGTAATGCCCGTCGGGAATTTTACCTTCATAGGCAACATCTATGTCGTACCAGCGGGATAATTGCCGCATGATATCCGGCACCACATCATCATTAAAATCGAATAAACCGTTTTTCCATGCAATGGCCTGATCCACATCGGCATCATTGATCAATTGCATTTTATTTTGAGTAAGCTGTGCCTGCTGGCCGGGTTTTAATTTTTGTACTTCATTTCCATGATGCAAATTGATGCCCCCTTCCAGCAATGTGGTTTTCATGGTAAGCTCATCTTCATAGGCCATGATATTAAAATGCGTTCCTGTAACTTCAACTTCCGATCCGCCATTGATGGCAACAATAAATGGCATCGCTTTATTCTTCTGTACTTCAAAATAGGCTTCGCCGGTTATTTCAACCCTGCGTTCTTTACCAACAAATGCTGTAGGAAAACGCAATGAAGAAGAAGCATTCAACCATACATTGGTACCATCAGGCAATACCACCAGGTATTGACCACCCCTTGGTGTAACAATGCTATTATAGAGCACCTCGTTGCTGCCGGCATTGGTACCGGAAGCGTAGGATAATTGCCCGTTATTCAGTTTAAGTACTTTGGTATTACCCTGTTGCGTCAGTGTTCCGTTTGCAGCACTATCCAATACAATGGATTGCCCGTTGCCTAACACCAGTATAGCTTTGTCACCGCCTGCGGCAATATCGTTTTTGTAACGTTTTTCAATGTCTTCTTTTTGGGCAACTATTTTATTGGCAGCCTGCTTATTAAAAAATAAATAGCCACTTATAACAATGGCCACCGCAGCCGCCGCTACAGCAATTCTTGACCATCTTCTTTTTGGCATTTGTACAACGGGGACTTCATTTATTTTACTCAGCAGGTTGTTTAAAACACGGCTGCTGTAATCTGTTGTAGCAGCCACAGGTTTGGGTATCTGTTCAAACTCTTCTCTTAACTGCTGCAACAATAGCTTGTCAGATTCATTTTTTTCGAGGAAGATAAAAAGCGCTTCGGCTTCTGCAGGGGTGCAATTATTATTCAGGTAACGCTGAAAAATATCTTTGTAATAAGACAGGTTTTCTATCATAAGCAAGTAGGCTGATCGTTAAGCAGCTACTATATAATATCCTTGAACAACAAAAGAGGGTGGGTCGGTTATAAATTATTTTTTTTGACTGTAAAAAAACAATAGCAGCAATGATAATTCCCCATGCTGAAAAATATATTCTTTAATAGATTTCATAGCCGCAACCATGTGTTCTTTAATGGTATTCCTGGAAATGCCAAGTTCTTCAGCCACCTCATCATAACTTTTACCCTGCTCCCTGCAAAGTTTAAATACCTTTTGCCTTTGAGGGGGCAATTGATTTACGGCTTTATGCAACAGGTCGTTATATTGTTTCCATTGCAGTTTAAGGTGAGGTGCTTCTGTGGCTGTCTCCAATTGATTCATCAGCTGGGTTTGCATGGCATTATCAGTTACTATTTTCTTTAATAACTTAAATACTTTATTGCGGCAGATCTTATATAAGTAAGCATTGAACGATAAATCAGGATTGATACGTTCCCTTATTTCCCATATTTTTAAAAAAACATCCTGCAACACATCTTCTGCATACTCAGGCACTTTTACAAACCGCAGAATAAATATATAGAGTGGATGATGATAATGATCGTAGAGTTGAATAAATGCAGTAGTGTCGCCCTCTTTCAGGCGCTTTAATAAAGCAGTTTCGTCATAAGCAACAGGTTCCATTTAGCAAATAAACGTAAATCAATAATTAAAGATAACAGAAAATAGTTGTCATTAGTTGAGTAAAAACAAATTGATTTAAGGGCATAAAAAAAGTCCGGAATTTATAACTACTATATGCAGAGCTATTTGATTGCAGGTTTGGTGTAATTATTAAGTCCCGTAAAAATTAGGTGGCTCATAAAAAAGAAAGGAATAACAATACTAAATCAAATACTAAATTTAATCTTAACTATTCACAAAAAAGCCCTTGAACTCAAGGGCTTAAATCAGTGGAGCCGCAGGGAATCGAACCCTGGTCCAAACACATCCGCCGTAAGCTTTCTACATGTTTATTTAGTTATTAATTGTCGGGATATAGCAGGAACCTAACCAACCAACTGTATCCTTAGAAGAATGGTCTTAAGCAGTGGTCACTTCATTCCACTACAGCATTCCGTTTTGTTTTTGAGTCGGCGGCGGAACATGGTAACAGAACTGACCTGTTCGGCGGCCCTAATGGATGTTAATCTATCGATTAAGCAGCCATGGCATACTGAGTATTGCCATTTAAGTTGTTGAATATTCAGATTAAAGTGCTAATTATCCAACGCACTACATGCTTATACTTACAAAGAACTATGCTGTCAAAACCGGTCGGCCCCGTTTTGCAATGAATCATTAATAATGCAGAATTACTAATTAAGCATACAAAATTACGAAAACTAATTAGTATTCGTTATAAAAGTACATTTGCAGTACAATCATTTAACAAAACATAGCTATGCAGCCGGATCTATTTTATCAGCAAAGGATACAAGCACTGGAAGAACAATACCAACAATTACAATCTAAAAAATCGCTATTGGCATGGTTGCGCTTTGCGGCCGCCGTGGCTATTGGTGCGGCATTGTATTTTTTATTGCCTGCGGGTATCCGCTATGCGGTTATAACTGCCTTGTTATTAGTTGTTGTATTTGTGCGGCTCATCTATATCGACCTGCAGAATAAAACTGCAATAAAAAATAACCGTCATTTAAAACAAATTAACGAAGCCGAATTGCAGGCGCTGGCACACAATTATTACAGTTTTGATGATGGCCATCAATACATACCTGCAACAGAGCACCCCTACTCCAACGACCTGGATATTTTTGGCAGGGCTTCCTTATTTCAATATTGCAACCGCACCACTTCTGATATGGGTGGCGGTATATTAAGTAACTGGTTGCTGCATCCTGCAGCCATTACTGTAATTAAAGAAAGACAGGAAGCGGTAAAAGAACTGTCGGCCAAAACAGCCTGGCGGCAACAACTGGAAGCATATGGTAAGGAACAAAAGATAACCACTTTAACAGCATCCCGTTTGCAGGAATGGTTGCAGGCCGAGCCACATTTTATCAATAATCTTTTCTGGAAGATTTTACAATATGCTATTCCTGCAATCATCATCACCGTAATTATTTTAAACGCAGGAGATGTAATTACCAACCCGGTAAGGAATATGTTTTTGCTGGGTTCTGCTTTAATTGCTTTGGTGATGGCAAAAAAAATTGCGCCTTTACACATGCAGGTAAGTAAAATGGCAGATGAATTAGCCGTGCTGGCCGATAGCATAAAACATGTAGAACAAACTTCTTTTAATGCGCCATTACTGCAATCACTGCAATCAAAATTTGTGATTGAGCACACCAAAGCATCAGTTCAATTAAAAGAGTTGAAAAGAATTGTAGAGCGGCTAGACCTGCGATTGAATCCTGTAGTGTTTATACCACTGGCTGTAATTTTACAATGGGATATACAACAGGCCATGGCGCTCGAAAAATGGAAACAACGCAACCGTCAAAATATCAATGATTGGTTTGAAGCTATCGGGCAATTTGAAGCGCTGCATAGTTTTGCCGGCCTGGCATTCAATCACCCGGAATGGAGTTATCCTTTATTTAAAGAAGAACATTTTTATATAGCAGGCACCAATATCGGCCACCCATTGATCAGTGCTGCCAAAAGAGTCAACAACAATATCAGCATTACTACCCGTGAAGAACTGATGCTGATAACAGGCAGCAATATGGCGGGCAAGAGTACCTACCTGCGTAGCATTGGCGTAAATACGGTGTTGGCAATGGCAGGCGCTCCTGTATGTGCGGCAACATTTACACTATCGCCGGTACAAATTATCAGCAGCATGCGTATTGCAGATAATTTAGAAGAAAGCACCAGTACTTTTTATGCCGAATTAAAAAAACTAAAAGCCATCATCGACAAAGTAAATGCCGGTGAAAAAATATTTATTTTACTGGATGAAATTTTAAGAGGTACTAATTCATTGGATCGTCATACAGGCTCGGTGGCATTGGTAAAACAACTGATCAAACACAAAGCCGCCTGTATTATCGCCACCCACGATGTGGAATTGGCAAAATTAAAAGACAACTACCCCAACAATATTTTAAATTATCATTTTGATGTGCAGGTAGCCAATGATGAATTGTATTTTGATTATAAACTGAAGGAAGGGATTTGTACTAGTTTAAATGCCTCCATATTGATGAAGAAGATCGGGATAGAATTATAGAACGATGTTTGATTTCTGATTTATGCTGTATGATATCAGACATCATAAATCAGAAATCCTGTTCTATTTACAATCTGTACTAATTGTTTTTCCCCATCCAAACCAGTCGTTACCGTTAGCATACAGCATCAATCCTAAAAGTAACACCATACCAACGATCTGTGCATACTCCAGAAATTTCTCATTGGGTTTGCGCCCGGTGATCATCTCGTATAATGTAAACACTACGTGTCCGCCATCCAAAGCCGGAATAGGCAACAGGTTCATAAAGGCCAATGCCATAGAAATAAAGGCCGTAAACAACCAGAAAGTTTCCCAGTCCCAGGTGCCGGGCAAGCCATTGGTCATCCCTTTAAAGCCACCAAGGCCTTTGTAGGCGCCTGTTTCAGGCTTAAAGATCATTTTAAACTGGTCTACATAAGAGGTTAATGATTTTACAGCTTTGCTTACACCGGCAGGAAATGCCTGGAAGAAAGTGTAAGGTGTTTTTTCAATGTGCAATACTTTCATGGTATCATATTTTTCGTATGAATACCTGCTGATACCAATCTTTCCGTTACAATCCACTATCACATTTTTAGTAACCGTGTCTGTTCCCCTGATGGCTTTAAAAGTTACATTCTTATCCTTCTTATCTTCCAGGTAAGCACTGATCTCATCTAAAAAATTAATCGGCACATTATCAGCAGCAATAATTCTGTCGCCTTCTTTTAAACCGCCCTGCACCGCTTTATTGGCCGTATCTTTCGGATCAAACTCACCTAATATGGCCGGAAGCCTTGGAGTAATAAACCCTCTTGCAGCTTTGCGGTTTTCAATTACCTGGTTTAAGAATTTAACGGGAATGGTTATCTGCATTTTTTTACCATCACGTTCCAGGTCAACAATCCTGGCTTCGGTACCAATTAAAATTTTCTCGGTAAGGTCTTCAAAATATACAATGGGCTTACCATTGATGGCAATTATTTTATCACCACTTTTAAAACCCAGTTCAGTAATTTGTTTGTTCTGGATACCAATACCATTTTCTAAACTCGACATAGGAATTTTTGAATCGCCCCAAACCCACAACACCATGGCATAAATAAAAAATGCTACCAGCACATTCATGATCACACCACCTAACATGATGATCAAACGCTGCCAGGCAGGCTTACTCCGGAACTCGTATGGTTGCGGTGGTAATTTCAATGCTTCTTTATCCATGCTTTCGTCCACCATGCCGGAAATTTTTACATAACCGCCCAATGGCAGCCAGCCGATACCATATTCGGTATCGCCGATCTTCTTTTTAACCAACGAAAACCAGGGATCAAAAAAGAGGTAAAATTTTTCTACCCGGCATTTGAACCAGCGTGCTGTAATGTAGTGGCCAAATTCGTGTAAAATAACGAGTATCGATAATGCCAGTAAAAGTTGTCCCACTTTTACGCCTACTACCGGCCAATCTATTGATAATAATGTCATATGCCCCTGTCCCCTGAAAGAGGAACTTAGTTTTAAAGTTTATAATTTTTCAAACCGTATTTCAATTGAACTGGCTGAAGATATAATATTATAGTTGGTTTGCAGACACCCGATACTCCCCAATAAGTTGGGAGGATGGAGGGGCTACAGGTTAATTAACGAAGCGGCAAAATTACGGGCTTCACCGTCGCTTTCAAAATATTCCTGCATGGTGGGTTTTGGTATGAATTTTATGTTTTCCATTGTTTTTTCCACCATTGCCGTCATATCCAGGAAACCCACCCGATTGCGGAGAAAAGCCCATACCGCAATTTCATTGGCCGCATTCAATATACAAGGCATATTGCCACCACGGAACAGTGCTTCGGTTGCCAGGGCCAGATTTCTGAAAGTTTTAACATCCGGCTCCTCAAAACTGAGGTTGGGATATTTTCTGAAATCCAGTCTTGGAAAATCGTTTTTAATGCGCTGCGGAAATGCCATGGCATATTGAATGGGCAGTTTCATATCAGGTAAACCCATTTGTGCTTTAATGCTGCCATCTTCAAATTGTACCATGCTGTGAATAATACTTTGCGGATGTACCACTACCTGTATTTGGTCGGGCTGTAAATTGAATAACCATTTGGCTTCAATCATCTCCAGCCCTTTATTCATCAGGGTGGCAGAGTCTATCGATATCTTTGCCCCCATCGTCCAGTTGGGATGCTGCAAGGCATGGTCTCTTTTTACATTCACCAAATAGTTGGGCTTTTTACCTAAAAAAGGGCCGCCGCTTGCAGTAAGGATGATCTTTTCAATCTTATTCCTGCTCTCTCCTACCAGGCATTGAAATATGGCCGAATGTTCGCTGTCAACAGGAATGATGGGTACTCTTTTTTCAATGGCTTTTTGCATTACCAGGTCGCCGGCCACCACCAGGGTTTCTTTATTAGCCAGGCCAACCACTTTACCTTTTTCAACGGCTTTCATGGTTGGTTTAAGGCCGGCAAAGCCCACAATACCCGCCAGCATCATATCATAACTATCAAAATCAGCTACTTCTTCCAGGGCTTTTTCGCCTGAAAATACTTTCACTAAAGTTTTTGCTAAAGCGTCTTTTACCTTCTGGTAACGGCCTTCGTCGCCAATAACTACGGCATTGGGCTTAAATTCGATGGCTTGTTTGATCAGCAGCTCATCATTGGTTTGTGCGGTGAGTATCTCTACTTCAAATAAATCAGGATTGGCACGGATAACTTCCAATGCCTGTGTACCGATTGAGCCGGTGGAACCAAAGATAGCAATGCGTTTTTTGGGTGCCTGATCAGCCATTTGCTTTTAAAAATTGTGTGGCAAATCTAACCTAATAATTGTTGCAACGCAATTTTCACTTTATCAAAATTGAATTTTTGGATAATATTTTGCATTGCCTGCTCAACCTGGGGGTTGCAGAGGTTACCAATAGAACCTTCGTGGGTATGATTAACTGCGGTGGAATACCTGAAATTACCTTCTTCAATATCCATCCCCACTTTTTTATACGCATCTCTGAATGGCAGGCCTTGCAGCACTAATTTATTCACTTCTTCCACACTAAATAGAAATTTATATTTTTCATCCTCTAATAAATCCTTCTTCACTTCGGTATTGCTCAACATTAAACCCGCCATTTGCAGGCAGTTGTTTAAATTTTCAAATGCAGGAATGATATGTTCTTTTAATAATTGCAAATCTCTCTGATAACCTGAAGGCAGGTTGGTGGTCATCAGCATGATCTCGTTGGGCAATGCCTGTATACGATTACAGTGGCTGCGGATGAGCTCGAATACATCCGGGTTTTTTTTGTGCGGCATGATGCTGCTGCCGGTTGTTAATTCATCAGGAAAACTAATGAATGAAAAATTCTGGTTGATGAACAAACAGGCATCCATACTTAATTTAGATAATGTAGCAGCAATATTGGCCATGGCCGATGCCACAATACGTTCTGTTTTGCCACGTCCCATTTGTGCATATACCACATTATAGTTCAGGTCATCAAAACCCAATAGTTGTGTGGTGAGAGTTCTGTTGATGGGGAAGGAACTGCCATACCCTGCAGCGGAACCCAATGGATTTTTATTAACCACAATATAGGCTGCCTGCAAGGTAGTAAGATCATCCACCAAACTTTCGGCATAAGCGCCAAACCATAAACCAAATGATGAGGGCATGGCTAATTGCAGATGCGTATAACCTGGCAAGAGGTCTGTTTTATATTTTTCGCTTTGCCGGATCAGCAGGTCGAAAAGATCTTTGGTATTGCCCACTAATTTTTCAATTTCGTGCCGCAAAAATAATTTCAGGTCCACTAAAACCTGGTCGTTACGGCTTCTTGCGCTGTGAATTTTCTTACCTACATCACCTAATTTTTCAGTGAGCATTAATTCCACCTGCGAATGAATGTCTTCTACACCCTCATTTAATGTAAAGCCGCCTTTTTGTATTTGCTGGTAAATATTTTTTAATTCCGCTTCTAACAAAGTCAGTTCTTCTTTGGTAAGCAACCCAACCGACTCCAGCATTTTGGTATGTGCCAGCGAACCTAAAACATCAAATGGTGCCAGGTGAATATCCAGCTCATTGTCTTTGCCTACAGTAAATTTTTCTACTTCCTGTAATGATGCTTTATCTTTTTGCCATAATTTCATTTCACTCAAGTTTAGCGTTTAAAAGTTTAGCGTTTAGGATTCAGGGCTTTTACCCTTTACCCTATGCCATTTACTCTACTTATTGTACAATCTGCTCCACCATTTTTATATAAGTAGTAATACCATCTTTTATTTCATCCAGGTAAATATATTCATCGGCGGTATGGCTTCTTGCGCTATCGCCGGGCCCCATCTTTAAAGTAGGAAAAGGCATCAGCGCCTTATCACTTGTAGTTGGCGAACCGTAATAACCTTTGCCCAGATGGATACCTGCTTTTACCAGCGGGTGGTCCAATGCAATGGCTGTTGATTTCATCCTTGTGGTACGGGGTTTAAAGGCGCTTTTTAAATTCGCTTTTAATGCCTCCAGTATTTCGTCAAAAGTATAGAGTTCGTTCACCCGTACATCAATTACAAATTTGCATTGCGCAGGTACTACATTGTGTTGCTTGTTCTCTGTTTCAATTACAGTAACGGTTAATCTTGATTCCCCTAACAGGTCGCTTACTTTTTCAAAATGGTAATTCCTTATCCAGTTAATATCATCTACTGCATTGTATAATGCATTCTCTCCTTCTTTTCTTGCAGCGTGTCCTGCCCTGCCCGGAGCTGTACAATCAATCACCATCAGGCCTCTTTCTGCCACAGCCATTTCTAATTTTGTTGGCTCGCCCACAATACCAAAATCAATATTTCCTAAATAAGGTAATACCAATTCAATACCATTTACACCGCTGATCTCTTCTTCTGCACTGGCAGCAAACACCACATTGTATTTTGTATTTTCGTCATTGTAAAAATGTAAGAAAGTGGCAATTAAACTTACCAGGCATCCGCCGGCATCATTACTGCCCAAACCAAATAACTTACCCTCCTTTTCAATTGGCGTAAACGGATCGAGTGTATAGCCTTTATTAGGTTTAACCGTGTCGTGGTGTGAGTTTAATAAAATGGAAGGTTTATGGGCATCATAATACTTGTTCCTGGCATAAATATTATTGCCTACCCTGGAAAATGCAATATTATGCTTTGTAAAAAAAGCCATTAAAATTTCTGCCGTATCATTTTCTTCTTTTGAAAATGAAGGCGTGGAAATTAAGTCTTTTAATAAGCTTACTGCTTCACTGTATAATTGTTCCTGTTGCATATATTTTTTTATAGCGGTCACACGGCTCAAAGCCGTCAGCCCCCGTCAAGACCTCTTGATTAAAGTACCGGTTGTTTGTTCAGTTGTGTTTTGTAATAAATCATCCGCATGGCCGATCAATACTTCTTTTACACCGCTATCAATAGCTGCAAATGCATTGTCAATTTTTGGCAGGATACCGTCGAATAATTTATTGCCTGTTTTTAATTGCTGGTAAATATCTTTGTTGATCAATCGTATGGCAGAATTGTCATCATCTACATTTTCCAACACCCCTTTCTTTTCAAAACAATAGATCAATCGCACATTATACAATGCAGATAATGCTACCGCAATGGAAGATGCCATCGTATCGGCATTGGTATTCAGTATTTGTCCTTTGCCATCATGCGTTAGCGGCGCTATGATTGGTGTAAGCCCGCTATCAACCATCCATTGCAGGTTACTGGTTCCTAATTCTTTTGTATTTACATCTCCCACAAAACCAAAATCAATACCTTCTTTGGTAACCGGCCTTTTTGTGGCTGGAATGATGTTGGCATCGGCGCCGGTTAAACCGATAGCGTTGCATTGTATGGCTTGCAACTGAGCTACTAGTTTTTTGTTTACCAATCCGCCATATACCATTGTAACCAGGTCAATGGTTTCGGCATCGGTAATCCTTCTGCCATTGATATATTTAGATGCTATGCCTAATTTATCTCCCAGCTTAGTTGCAATTTTCCCTCCGCCATGAATTAAGATCTTCCGCCCCGGGATTGCAGCAAAATTTTTAAGAAATGCTGAAAGATTTTTTTCATCATCAATTACATTGCCACCAATTTTTATAACAAATAACTGCTCCATTATTTCGCTTTCAATATTTCTGATAAAACAGCTTGAGCTGCCCATACCCTGTTACCCGCCTGCTTTGTAACCAAACTGTTGCTGCCATCGAGTATCTCGTCGCTCAATTCAACATTTCTTCTTACCGGTAAGCAATGCATTACTTTGGCATTATTGGTCAGTTTCAATTTTTCTTCTGTCAGCATCCACGAAGGATCATTGCAATAAATTCTTCCGTAATCAGTATAAGTACTCCAGTTTTTTACATACACAAAGTCTGCATCCTTTAAAGCTTCATCCTGGTTTTGTGTGATGGTTGCGGCCTTTGTAAATTGCTCGTCCAGTTCATAATCTTCCGGATGTGTGATCACAAAATCCGCTTCGCCCCAGGCATTCACCCATTGTGCAAATGAGTTGGAAACACACTGTGGCAAAGGCTTAATGTGTGGTGCCCAGGTGAGAACGATTTTAGGTTTATGATGTATGATTTTCGATTGTTCAACCTGCTCTTTGATAGTAATAATGTCTGTAAGCGATTGTAGTGGATGCAATGTGGCACTTTCCAGGCTTACAATGGGCACTCCGGCATATTGCACAAAAGATTTCATCACCAGTTCGCTGTAATCCTCTTCCTTATTTTTTAGTGACGGAAATGCACGGATGCACAACACATCAAAATATTGTCCTAAAATGGGTGCGGCATCTTTTACATGCTCTACCGTAGTGCCACTCATGATAGCGCCATCTTCAAATTCCAACGCCCAGCCCTCTTTATCTACATTAAAAACAATGGCTTCAAAACCTAAATTTTTCGCCGCAACCTGTGTGCTTAATCTTGTACGCAGGCTCGGATTTAAAAACAACAATCCAATTTTTTTGTCTGCTCCCAACATCCTGTCTGCATAAGGATTGGCTTTATACGCCAGCGCCTTTGCAACCAAAGCATTGATATCAGTAACATCATTAACAGAAATAAAATTTTTCATTTTTAAGCTGAAAGTTAAAAGCTGAAAGCCAAAAGCAAGAGGCTTAAAGCTTTGAGCTGATAGTTGGTTATTAATTATTTTCTTATTGACTTTATTAAGCCAATAAGCATGGCTTTTACTTCGTTATACATCTGATCTACCTTTTGATAAATTTCACTACTTAAATATCCTAAATCATGTGCAAGCAGCGCACAATATTCTGCCTCTTGAGCTGATGCCAGTGCGATATCAAGAAAATGAGCAAAATCTTTGTCGGTGTTTCTTCCACACCCTTCAACAATATTTAATGGGATAGAGTAAGTTGCTCTTTTAATTTGCGAATGCAAGTCAAATTGTTCGCTTTTTGGAAAACCCGGCAACACATTGTTATACAAATGCAAAGTCAGTTGATGTGCTTTCGTCCAAACTCCGTATTTTTTATAATCTCTCATTTCTTTGCTTTTAGCTTTAAGCTTTAAGCTCTATGCTTATTGCTTTCAGAAAAATATCCGCATCTTCTTTTGTAATACTTAATGCCGGCAACAATCTGATCACATTAGGCTTGGCTTCGCCGGTAAATATTTTATGTTTAAATAATAAATTTTTCTTTACTTCTTTCATTTCTTCCGGCAACACAATACCGATCATCAATCCTCTACCCCTTACGTCAATTATTTTCGGAAGCTTTTTTAATTCTTCAATCAAGTAAGCACCAACTGATGCCGCATTGTGCATCAATGCATCTTCTTCAATAATTTCAAGCACTGATAACGCTGCGGCACATGCCAGGTGGTTACCTCCAAATGTAGTGCCCAACATAAAGTGTTTGGCTTTTAACTGGGGAGCAATAGAAATACCTGCCACCGGAAAACCATTACCCATACCTTTTGCCATGGTATAAATATCGGCATCAACACCACTGAAATCCTGGCTGTAAAATTTACCGGTACGTCCGTAACCACATTGTACAGAGTCTGCAATGTATACCGCATTGTATTGATCACACAGGCTTCTTATTTTTTGTAAAAAAGTATCGCTGGCAACATTAATGCCGCCAACGCCTTGTATACCTTCAATAATTACTGATGATACTTCATTACCATGTGCATCAAAATAATTTTGTAAAGCAGCTTCATCATTAAAAGGAAGAAACACCACATTATCCGTCTGATTAACCGGGGCTACAATATTGGGATTATCAGTCACCGCAACGGCTAAGGATGTTCTGCCGTGAAAGGCTTTTGAAAATGCAATGATCTTTTTTCTGCCATTATAAAACGACGCCAGCTTTAATGCATTCTCATTTGCTTCGGCGCCGGAGTTGCACAAAAAAAGGTGGTAATCTTCTTTACCCGAAACTTCGCCTAACTTTTTTGCCAACTGCACCTGTAAAGGAATTTTTACTGAGTTGGAGTAGAATCCTACTTTATGCAATTGATCTTCTAATCGCTTTACATAATGCGGATGCGTATGACCGATTGATATTACAGCATGCCCGCCGTACATATCTAAATAAATTTGTCCCTTATCATCCCATACATAAGAGCCTTGTGCCTTGTCGATCACAATGTCGTTGAGTGGATAAACGTCGAATAGTTGCATAATGCCCCTGCCCCCAAAGGGGAACTTAATTTTAAAGTGAATAATTAATTTGTATCAGTATCAATTTTAAATCCTATTATTTTCCTTACTTGATTGAAAAACTCTTTTAAAGATTGAACTCCAAAGTCCCTTTCAGGGGATTTTGGAGCATCATTTCGCTAAAAATAATTCGCTTTCAGCTTTAATCCTGTTGTTTCTTCTAATCCAAAAACCAGGTTCATATTTTGAATGGCTTGCCCGCTGGCGCCTTTGGTTAAATTATCCATTACGGAATGTACCACTAACCTGCTGCCCGATTTTTCTAATTGAATAATACATTTGTTAGTGTTTACAACCTGCTTCAGAAACACTGACTCTGTAGTTACTGTAGTAAACGGATGGCCATTATAAAACTCCCTGTACATCACCTGCAATTCTTCTACACTCAAATCACATTTTACCTGGGAACTGATAAATATGCCTCTTGTAAAATCTCCTCTCCAGGGAACAAAACTGAAGTCCTCTTCATTTAAAGCTGACGCTGATTGTAATGAATTGATGGATTGCAATATCTCTGCATTATGCTGATGCGTTAAAGTTTTATACGCCTGTATATTATTGGCACGCCAGCTAAAGTGTGATGTGGCAGCTAAACTTTGCCCTGCACCGGTACTACCTGTAATACCCGTTGTATATACTTCATTTAACAAACCTGCTTTTGCCAGTGGCAATAAACCTAATTGAATAGCAGTGGCAAAACAACCGGGGTTAGCAATATTATTGGCTGTGGCAATTTTTTCTCTTTGTAGTTCCGGTAACCCGTATACGAATTTTCTATTCCCTATCTCTGATTGCGAAACTAACCTGAAGTCGTTTGCCAGGTCAATAATTTTTACGGCATCGGCAATTTTATTTTCTGCTAAAAACTTTTTCGATTCACCATGGCCCAGGCATAAAAACAATACATCAACATCATTACTTATCTCCCCTGTAAATTTCAAATCGGTCTCGCCAACTAAATCCTGGTGCACCTTATAAATATAATTTCCTGCATTGCTGTTACTGTGAATGGAAACCAATGCAGCACCAGGATGATTCAATAATATCCTTATCAGTTCGCCGGCAGTATATCCTGCACCTCCAATAATACCAACCCGGATTTTATTTGCCATCGCCTGCCGCATTTACTTTGTGATAAATTGAGGTTTGATTACCGAAAATTTTGCTGAAGCCTCTTACATCATCTCCTGTATAACCTGTATTCATTTCACCATATTTACCAAACTTTGCGCTCATCAGGTCAAATTCAGATGCAATACCGATCACCTGGAAATGATAAGGCTGTAATTGAACAAATACATCACCCGTTACCGTTTGCTGGCTATTGGTAAAAAATGCTTCGATATCCCTCATCACCGGGTCCATGATCTGTCCCTCGTGCAACCAGTTGCCATAAAATAATGCCAGCTGGTCTTTCCAGTTCAATTGCCATTTGGTAAGCACATGTTTTTCCAACGCATGGTGAGCTTTTAAAATTACCATTGGCGCAGCTGCTTCAAAACCTACGCGGCCTTTAATTCCGATGATGGTATCGCCAACATGTATATCCCGGCCCAATCCAAAAGGCCCGGCAATAGTTTGTAAATATTGTATCGCTTCAGAAGGATGATCAAATTTTTTATCGTTCACACTAAACAATTCTCCTTTCACAAAACCCAGCTTCACTTCTTCGGCATTGGTTTTACTAACCTGTGTTGGCCATGCTGATTCTGGTAACAACCCTTTGCTGTTTAAAGTTTCTTTACCACCTACACTTGTTCCCCACAAACCTTTATTGATAGAGTAGGCACTTTTTTCAAAGTTCATCTCCACCCCTTTACTTTTTAAATAGGTGATCTCTTCTTCACGGCTCAGTTTCATGTCACGTATCGGGGTAATAATCTCCACCCCTGGTATCATAATGTTGAAGATCATATCAAATCTTACCTGGTCGTTACCAGCACCGGTGCTGCCATGCGCTACGGCATCAGCTTTTAATTTTTTGGTATGTTCCGCTATGCTTAAGGCCTGGCTCAATCTTTCGGCACTCACACTTAAAGGGTACGTATTATTTTTTAAGCAGTTGCCAAAAATCAAATATTTAATGATGTTATCGTAATAACTTTTTACCGCATCAATAGTGGTATGCGTTTTTACACCCAGCTTATAGGCATGCGCTTCAATCTTTTTTAATTCTTCTTCGCTGAAGCCACCGGTATTTACGATCACCGAATGCACTTCATATCCTTTCTCGTCGGTAAAATATTTTGCACAGTAGGTGGTATCCAATCCGCCGCTGAAACCTAAAACAACTTTTTTCATGTGAATTATTTTTATTTTTTGTTTGCCACATGGAATAACCAGGGGTTATTTCATTTTATGTTACAATTTGTTTTAAATGATGAAGATGATGTGTGATATAATCTTGCGCAAGAAATTCAATCGTATGCAATTGTTCCTGTTCTTTTCCCGTATTGCATTGCAAACGGTAATTTGCAGCAGGCATATTTTTTAAGATCGCAACAATATGTTTATTCAACAACGACCATAAGGTTATAAGATCTTTACTATTGTACGCTTGATAATTTTGTATACTTACCCACTTATCCTGTGCATATACAATATGCGGCGTGGTTTCGTATTGCGTTACAATAAATCTTCTGATATTGTTTTGTGCAGAGTCGATGAGGTGGCCGATAATTTCTTTCTTACTCCATTTATCAGCTGCAGGTTTAAGCGCAAGTTCAGCTTCAGTAAAATTTAAAAATTCAACTGAATAGGTATCTACAATAGTATCTAATTGCTGCGCTGCTTGTTCCATTTTTAAAAATTAAAAAAAGACCTGAATACTGATTTTGATCCTCCGCCACCGTTACCACCTGATGATGGTTTATCAAAAAATGGTTTCAATAATTTCCATTGTTTAAAGCGGATCAATCTTTCAAAGATGTTTTTATTTTCTTCAAAAAATTGTTTGGTCTCTGCAGGTTCGTAATGATCTTTGGGATCGTACAACATTGCAGTACACATACAATTCTTCCTGTCTTTACTCATTAAGATATCGTAATTAACGCAACTCTTACACCCGGCCCAAAACTGTTCGTCGTCAGTTAATTCACTGTAAGTAACAGGTTCATAACCTAACTCCGAATTAATTTTCATTACTGCAAGGCCCGTGGTTAATCCAAATATTTTTGCTTCAGGATATTTTTCCCTGCTCAGGTCGAATATTCTTTTTTTGATCTGTTTGGCAACGCCACTCTTTCTGAATTCAGGCGCTACAATTAAACCGCTGTTGGCAACGTACTCTCCTTTCCACACTTCTATATAGCAAAAGCCAACCCATTTACCATCACTGGTAAGGGCAATCACCGCCTTATCTTCGGTCATTTTCTTTTCGATGTATTCGGGAGAACGTTTTGCAATACCTGTACCCCTTGCCCTGGCAGAGGATTCCATTTCATCTGTTATTGTTTTTGCGTAATGCTTATCGTTGGCCGTTGCTACCCTGATGGTAATGTTACTGTTTTCCAATTCTTAAAAATTGAAATGAGGTTAAAAATATTGAGAAAACTTTCGGAGATTTTTTCACTGACAGGGGCAGGTTTCAATTGCTCGTCCTATCAGCAACCACGTCGGGGTCGCGGGAGCGACTCAATTACATTTTCAATTGAAAACATAACCCTTGCAGGGCTGTTGTTCACTGAAATAATGTATGGTTGATTCTTTTTCAATTTATTTATCTGTAAAGTCGTCGCAAAGGTATAGCATTATTTAAATAAAATGTGTAAAAAAATACTAAACTTTAAAATACTTTGAAATATCTTTAGTTACCGATCTGCTAAACTAAACATGTATTAATCAAACCATTAAACACTTGCATTATGGAAAACAACTACAGCCGGAGGCAATTTATTACCACCACAGGTACCGTTTTAGCAGGTTCCATGTTACTGAATGATGCCGTTGCCGAAACCGCCGCTCTGTTTACAGGAAAAAAGAAACGCTATGCCATGGTAGGCACCGGCCACCGCGGCAGCAGCATGTGGGGTGTGGATGTGCTGAAAGAATATAGCGATTATGTGGAATTTGTTGGCTTGTGCGACAAGAATAAAGGCCGTGTGGAAACCGTACAAAAAATGCTGGGCGTAACCTGCCCCACCTTCACCAATTTTGAAGAGATGATGCGTACAGTGAAACCGGAAGTGTTGATTGTAACCACCATGTGTTCTACACACAACGAGTTCATCATAAAAGGCATGGAAATGGGTGCAGATATCATCACCGAAAAACCCATGACCACCGATGAAACAAAATGCCAGGCCATTATTGATGCAGAAAAAAGAACCGGCAAAAAAGTTACCGTAACATTTAATTACCGCTACTCGCCACACCGGGCTAAAATGTGGGAGCTGCTTCGTGCCGGTGCAGTAGGAAAAATAACTTCTGTCGATTTTCATTGGTACCTCGATATTCATCATGGCGCAGATTATTTCAGAAGATGGCATCGCCTGAGAGAATTTGGCGGCAGCCTGTGGGTACACAAAGCCACCCATCATTTTGATTTACTGAACTGGTGGATCGACAGCGATCCTACAGAAGTTTTTGCCTTTGGCTCATTGGAACATTATGGAAAAAATAATTCGTTCCGCAGTACCAATTGCAGGCCCTGTGAGCATAAGGATAAATGCAAATTTTATTTTGATATGACCAAAGACAAAAGATTGATGGCCTTGTATGCCGATAATGAAAAGTATGATGGTTATTTAAGAGATGGATGTGTATGGAAAAACGATATTGATATTTTTGATAAGATGGCGGCTTCTATAAAATATGCCAATGGTGTACAGGTAAGTTACAGCTGCACTACCTACTCTCCTTACGAGGGCTACCGCATAGCCTTTAATGGTACCGAAGGAAGACTGGAAGCATGGATACAGGAAAGCAATCCGCCGGTGAAACTGGATTATGATGAACTGATGCTGACCAAAAATTTTGAGAAGCCGGAGTTTATAAAAGTGCCTTTTGCGGCCAGTGGCCATGGTGGTGGCGATAAACTTTTGAAAGACAGGATCTTTATTCCTGGTACCGCAGATAATTTACGGCAATCTGCCGGCGTAAGAGATGGAGCTTTATCTTGTTTGGTGGGTATTGCTGCAAGAAAAAGTTGTGATAGCGGCAAACCGGTAATGATTGGGGATCTGACGACGATAAAGCCGGGCGTACAGAAGATTTAACTACTGCAAATAAAGAAGTCTGGTTTTAAAACCAGACTTCTTTATAATATTGCTGCAAGAAATACTGGTGTTGCCTGGATACCGAAATGTTATTGATCAATGAATAAATTTTTTGAGTCTGACTACTTGATTTTCGGGATAACAACGAAAAAAAACCGACAACTTATTTTAGATGCCTTAGAGCATTTGAAATATCTGGAAGAAAATGATAATAATACCTGGAAATACAGGGACACAAGTGATTACTATTTTACTCAAAGGCCAATTGGTGGGGACAGGTCTTTTTCGATATTGAATTTAAATATTTCAAATTCCGAACTTACTGAAGCTTTTTTAAACCATGGCTTAGTTTACAGAGAAAATAATATCTATGTAGAAGATCAACGCATGGACGACTACCGGCAAAACATCGAAGACGCCAGTTGCTTTGGCAACTCGTCGTATGCAATTTTCTTTAGTTCAGAAAACGGCATAGTGAAATATATTTGGCTTGATTATGATGATGACTTGTCGAATAAAAATGACAGATTTGCCATTTCTCAGTTATTAAATTATTTAGGAGAAAAATATTCGTTTATTTTAATCGACTGGTATGAAAAACTCATCGTTGATTTATCAATTAAAGAAATTATCATCCAGTACCTTGTTGGTACTACAGGTGAAAGGAAATAGCCAATGCTGCAAAACTGTGAAGATTGAGGATTTTTTATTTGACAATGATTAAGGCCAGAGGTGCAGAATGTGTAAAAGCAATTAGTAATTACCCAAAAAAGTCAAGTTTTTTAAACTTGACTTCCTCGTAAAAAATTCAATTGGAAACATAAGGCTCCAGCGCCTCTGCAATCTTTCTATCATTACTCAACCTTGGTAATTTATTTTGTCCGCCGAGTTTGCCAATGCTTTTCATGTAATCGATAAAACCGTTTTTCTTTACTGCGGAAATTTTTAATTGCTGTAAAATATTACCGGCTATCAAATCATCGTAGTATACATTTTTAGTGCGCAGGTTCTCATTTATTTTTTTGGCAAAACGGTTCATGTCTGCCGGCGTATTTTCAAATTCAATAAACCATTCGTGGTAACTTTTGCCGGCATCCTGTGCAATCATTGGCGCTACAGTAAATTCCGTCACTTTCACCTGTTCTTCTTCGGCAGCTTTTAATAATGCGGCTTCCACTTCTTCGCCAATTACATGTTCGCCAAAGGCACTGATAAAATGTTTTGTTCTTCCGCTCACCATTAAACGGTAAGGATTGGTTGATAAAAACTTTACGGTATCACCGATATTATATCCCCATAAGCCGGCGTTGTTATTAATGATCAATGCATAGTTCTCTCCCACTTTCACATCTTTTAATGACAACCTTGTTGGGTGCTGGTTGAAAATTTCTCCCGCAGGTACAAATTCAAAAAATATTCCGCTATTGGTATTCAATAATAACCCCTCTTCATGCTGACTATCCTGGAAAGCAAAAAAGCCTTCGCTTGCCGGGAATAATTCGATGCAATCAATCTTTTTACCAATACTTTCATACAGCTTTGCCTTGTATGGTTCAAAGTTTACACCGCCTTGCACCATCACACTAAAATTTGGAAAGAGTTCACTTATTTTTTTTCCGCTTTTTTCTGTCAGCCTGTCAAAATACATCTGCATCCATGGTGGTATACCACTGATGAGTGTCATGTTCTGATTGATCGTTTCTTCTACAATCTTATCTAATTTTTCTTCCCACTCTTCAATACAATTGGTTTCGTAAGAAGGCATCTGGTTGCTCCGTAAATATTTCGGCACATGATGATTCACAATGCCACTCAATCTTCCGGTTGGTATACCGCCTACTCTTTCCAATTCGGGCGAACCGCTTAAAAAGATCAGCTTGCCATCGGCAAATTGTGTATTGCCAGTTTCGGCCATATAGCACAACAGCGCATTGCGTGCTGTGTTGATGTGATTGGGAATAGAATCTTTGGTGATGGGAATATATTTTACACCACTGGTGGTGCCGCTCGTTTTGGCAAAATAAATCGGTTGCCCTTTCCACAATACATTATGCTTGCCTTCCTTAATTCTTTCAATGTATCCTTTAAACGCTTCGTAATCTCTGATGGGCACCTGCTTTACAAAATCTTCATAGGTTTTAATATCTGCAAAACCGTGTTCTTTGCCAAACTCGGTTTTTGCTGCATCTTTTATTAGCTGGGTAAAAATGGATTGCTGGTCCTGCACAGCAGTTTCCATTCCTTTTTTTATCTGCTTATGTATGTAAGAGGCAAAAGGTTTTGCCAAAAAAGATTTTATTTTCATATCTGTTCACTCACGTTAATCGATTAATTGTTTCGCCACTAACCTGCCGGCAGGCAGGTTATACAAATTTACACGAATGTTTTTTAAATAAACTGTTACTTTTTTATTGTAAATCATACTTTATAAACGCAGCACTTTTATACTCTTTATTCACTTGCAATCGCAATACCAATCCTTATCTAAATCAATTACAGTTACTACCACCAGGTTTTCCTGCTTGGGGGCAAACACAATACGCACATGTTGCTTATCATGCGTAACCCCTTCTAAAGGATAACTTTTGCCTTTATCGCTTTCTTCAATTTTATTATTATTAAGTATACCGTTGTCTAATATTTCCTGTACTTCGGTTTCGTCGATATGCCTGCACTCCATCCTGCATCGGGCATGTTTGGTATAGATCAGGTGTCCGCTATGCCTGTTGAAGGGGAGATCGGTATTATTTTTTGTTGTAATAGTCGACGGAATAGTTACATGCGGTTCCGTATTGGTAGTGGTGGAAATTGTTTTTCCCCGCTGGTGATTTTTTACATAGTATAACAAACCTGCCGCAGCAATTAAAAACACAAATGGCAAATACTTTTTTAACATGACGGGGATTTACAAATGCAAAGTAAAGGCTTACCGGATAAAAACGGCCGATGTTTTATTTAAAGCATCATCAAGCCAATGTGGATTGATCAGGGCAAGGTTACCGGGAATATGCTCCGGCTTAAAAAATTGTAATGCGGCAGTTTCGTTATTGGAAAACCCCGGCGCAACAGCATCTTCAAGCCGGGCTTCAAAATAAGACGTTACATATTGCACCGTTTTATCTTTGTAATGATAGGTTTGCGACCCGGGTGAAGAATACACCCCTATAAAACGTGTGATAGTTGCCTTGCTATCCGTTTCTTCTGCAATCTCCCTTAAAATAGCCGCTTCAATCGTTTCCCCAAACTCCACATGCCCCGAAATAATGCACCATTGGTTCACATCCTTTCTTTTTTGGAGTAATATTTCGCCTTTATCGTTAAAGATGGCGGCGGCCACTGCGGGGAGTATTTGTTGGGGTTGATGCATATTTGTGATGCTGTACAATAACCAGCGGTTACAAAGATAAAGGCGCCAAAATCATTTTTACTACCATTTATCATCTCTGTTTTATCTTTGCGGTTCATGAGTAAATCCGTTGCATTACACACTTTGGGCTGCAAGCTTAATTTTTCTGAAACCTCTTCTATTGGCAGGTTGCTGGAACAGGATGGTTTTATTAAGAAAGATTTTGACGAAGTGGCTGACGTTTATGTAATTAACACCTGCAGCGTTACCGAAAATGCCGACAAAGAATGCCGCTACCTGGTGCGCCGCATACAAAGCAAAGCGCCGGAAGCCATGGTGGTGATCACCGGGTGCTACGCCCAGTTAAAACCCACGGAGATTGCCGCTATTCCGGGTGTGGACCTGGTTTTGGGTGCTGCTGAAAAATTCAATATTGCCCATCATCTCAAAGAGATCAGTAAAGGCGATGCCACTAAAATATGCAGTTGCGATATTGAAGATGTAAATACTTTCACTGCATCATATTCTAAAAACGACCGTACCAGGACCTTTTTAAAAGTACAGGATGGCTGTGATTATAACTGTTCTTTCTGCACTATCCCTATGGCCCGTGGCAAAAGCAGAAGCGACAGTATTGCCAATGTGGTTGAGAATGTAACAACATTAGCTGCTACAGGCATTAAAGAAATTGTGCTGACAGGCGTAAACCTTGGCGATTTTGGCAATGGCGATATTGGCAAAAAAACTGAAGAAAATTTCTTCCGGCTTTTAAAAGAATTGGATACTATTGAAGGCATAGAGCGTTACCGTATCTCTTCTATTGAACCTAATTTGCTTACCAACGAGATCATTGAATTTGTAAGTAACAGTAAGAGGATTATGCCGCATTTTCATATTCCTTTGCAGAGTGGCAGCAATAAAATATTAGGGATGATGCGGAGAAGGTATAAGAGAGAATTGTATGCCGAAAGAGTGGGCCTCATCAAAACACTGATGCCGCATTGTTGTATTGGTGTGGATGTGATCGTTGGTTTTCCGGGAGAAACGGAGGAAGACTTCAAAGAGACTTTTGATTTTTTACATGGCCTTGATATTTCCTACCTGCATGTATTCACCTATTCGGAAAGGGATAATACCCATGCACTCACTTTAAAACCTGTGGTGCCCGTATCGGTTCGTAACGAAAGAAACAAACAATTACGTAATTTGAGTTACCAGAAGATGCAGTACTTTACACAGCAGCATATTGGTGAAACCAGGAAAGTATTGTTTGAGAAGCAGGATAAGAATAATATGATGGAGGGCTTTACAGATAACTACATTAAAATAACCGTCCCGTTCAATAAAGAATGGGTAAACAATATTACATCATGGACTATTTAAATGAAAAGGAATTAAATAAGTACCAGGTAACCATTCATTTTGAAATGGATGACGAGTTTATGAGCTTTGTGCCGCCACACCGGGTGTACATTAATTCATTAATTGAAAAAAATGTGATCGATTATTATTCGGTGAGCATGGAAACACAAAGAAGCTGGATGATCGTTAATGCAGAGAGTAAGAAAGACGTGGAAAAAATGCTGGCAAAATCACCACTGCATAAATACTGGACTATTGAGGTAGATGAATTATTTGTATATGACGGGCAAACTTACCGGTTGCCGGCATTGCAATTGAATTAACAATTTGTCCCTGGTTCCTTACTATTTGCAAACGCTATCATTATGGAAAGCGCGGAAAAAGTAAAAATATCAGCTGAACTTATTTTTACAAAAATACTCACCGTTGCAGGCATTCTTCTTTTATTCTTGT
The DNA here is from genome assembly GCF_054783275.1 of Ferruginibacter profundus. Classification (NCBI taxonomy): domain Bacteria; kingdom Pseudomonadati; phylum Bacteroidota; class Chitinophagia; order Chitinophagales; family Chitinophagaceae; genus Ferruginibacter; species Ferruginibacter profundus. The sequence goes on from NZ_BAAGQW010000001.1 coordinate 1,947,864, forward strand.
TGGTTCAGGATTACAAACGAATTTCTACAGAAAAACTAACAGAATATATTTTGCTGATTATTATATTAAGCGCCCTGCTGGTTTATTTTTTTACAAGGGCAGCTGTTTTTTTCGATTCCGGTAATCTCTATATAAAAAAATATCACAGGCAGGAAATTGTTGTCCCTTTGAAAAATATTAAATCGGTAAAAGAAGATTTTTTTACCTCGCTGGCTACCAGGGGTATTAATTTTTATGTTGTAAAATATATAACACTATCTGGCAGGTCAGAAAAAATAAAATTCCAGGTAGCGTACGATGCTGAAAATATTGCCGCATTCATTGCTCAAACAAAAAAAGTAAATCCAACTGTAAATATTGATTAACTGCCCTTAATAATGAATTCACGCCTGATCCTGCGTATTGCCGGGGAAGCTAATGTGAAATTACAGGAGATGAAATCTGTAAATGCAAAAACCTCATCGGTGAAGATGAGGTTTTGTGGGAGTTGACGGGGTCGAACCGCCGACCCTCTGCTTGTAAGGCAGATGCTCTAAACCAACTGAGCTAAACTCCCTTTTTGATTTTCGGAGGGCAAAGATAAGGTTTAATAACTTTTGACAAAATTTTTCATCAAATTAGTTGAATTAATTTATTGACATTTATCGGAATGCCTCTCCCGGCTTTACTTTCCTGCCCATTTTTGATTAATAAATTTTCTGCAGGGTTTCTCCAGTAACCGGTAAGAAACGGCAGAAATGCCCACCAGGGTTAAAAGATACAACAGGCAAAATGCCGCTCCCTGTAAAAAGGGGAATAGTATTCCGGGGTTAAAATGATAGCCCAGTTTATACGCCACCATTTTAATAAAGATGATCAGCAGAAAGTGAATAAGGTAAACCGAATAGGAAATATCCCCTAAAAAAGTAAACAATCTGTTATTAAACCCGGCCGAAATTTTACCCGTGTTACAAGTGAGTAATAGTATTAAAATGGCATAGGCCGGCACAAAAAAGATATCCTCCATCCCTATATGCATTGCAAACAATAGCAATGCCACATAGCTTCCACAAAGCATATCTGAACTAAACATTTTTCTCACCCTGCTGATGCTATACAATAAATACAAAAGCATGCCTGTCATAAATCCTGCAATACTTCTTAAAAATCCATAATCAAAATTCACATCCAGGTTATGCCCCAGGTTGTATCCCGGTTCATCAGCGCCATGCCTTGGTATAAAATACAGTATTGCCGTATAAAGTAATACAATACCCGATAGCATTATTACAATACCCGGTTTCCTGCTTTTACACAACAATAAACAAAAAAACGGGAACAGCATGTAGGTCCACCACTCTGCACTTATACTCCATGAGGGCACATTCCAGGTTAATTCTTTATTTACAGGAAATGAATGAAGCAGAAAAAGATTGCTGAGAATGGCATGCTGATCGTAGCGGCCCTCAACATCAAGATAGCCCAGGTAAAATACCCCCAGGAATATGATCAGTGTAAAAAAATGCAACGGGTATATCCTTGCAAACCTGGCCAGCATAAATTTCTTAAATGCAGCCGCACTTATTTTTTGTGCAAATTCATCTTTGTAAACATGCATGATCAGGAAACCGCTCATGATAAAGAAAAGGTCTACCATTAAATACCCCTTATCAATAAACATGCTTTGTTCTTTTGCAACAAACCTGATAAAATAGATCTGGAAATGAAAAGCCGCCACACCAAGGGCTGCAATACCACGTAAAGGAGTAAGGCTGGAAATACTTGTGGCAGAAGGTTTCATCGTGTACTTTTTGTAACTGGCTAAATACTCCCGGGTTAGATAATGAAAAGCTTAGTGTAAAGTATTTTGTAAACCAAAACTAACGAAAATTTAAAGAATATATTGCCTTCTGAAAGTCAAATATTAATGGCATGTTTTTATAGAACAGGCACCGGCAAGGGTTGTCTTCTACCCATTTACTATCATGTAATTCCGGAAGGCTTTTCGGGTATCACCCATATACCGCTTTATATATTACCAGGCAGCCGGCTCATTATTGATTGAGATTGTATTTATTTTTTATAGTTATCCCATCCCAATTATCTGTACGCAACGGAGCTGCAGGAAAACCTTCCTTATTAAACAGGTTGCCTTCAGATGCATCATCACACCAATTGTAACGTACTGCAACAGGCTGTGCAATATCATCGTTAAATACAATTACCTTCCCATCTTTTATCATGGCTTTGGCAAAATAAAATTTCTTATCTGCACCTGCAATTTCAAAACCTTTGATGTAACCATATTTATCTTTTACTAACCATCCGCTGCCGGTATGTGTAAATGATAATTCAAGCTGGCTGCCATTTATTTTCATCGCCTGGTATAACGGCCCTGCATACTCGCCAACCTGTGCATACACGTCATGTAACGCAATTGCGGCCAGCCTTTTACCCACATCCTGCTTATTCTTAGGATGAATATCTTTTGGATTACCAATATCAGTGGTAACTGCCATACCGGTATTGGGTAATGTAAGTGTCATAGCCTGTGCTTCCCTCAGCTCTGCCCAGTTGCTGCCATTGTTACTATTGGCATCTGCAGTACCAAAAGTGGATAATTGCACAAATAAGAAAGGAAAATCACCTTGTTTAAAATGTTGCCTCCAGTCGCTGATCATTAAAGGAAAAGCGGTACGGTATTGGTAAGCCCTGCCTGCATTGGTTTCGCCCTGGTACCAGATTACACCTTTAAAAGTATAGGGCAACAAAGGGTTGATCATCCCATTAAATAAAAGAGAAGGAAAATCATTTGGCCCAACGGAGCCTGCTGTGCCAGCTGATGCTACCGACTCTACCCTGAACAACCATTCACCTGAAAGAGGTAATACTGTTTTATCAATTGTAAGTTTCATTGCTGCCGCATCGCCATAAATGCCTCCTCCACCCTGCTGGTCGGTTACCCTTACAGCGATCACATTTTTACCGGCTTTTAAAATACCTGTACCAATATTGTATTTTCTTGGTTCATCCCATTTATCTATGCTGCCCGCTTTTATTCCATTTACGTAGGTCTCATCAATATCATCCACTTTTGCCAGTTCAAGTACGGCAGCTTTACCTGCATCGGCTTCGCTGATGGTAATTGTTTTTCTAAACCATGCCACACCGTCTAACCCCGGAAAGCCATTCTCTTCCCAGGCGCCGGGCAATTTCATCGGCCACCATTTGCTGTCATCCAAATTATTATTCTTCCAGTCAGCAGTTCCGGCAGCATTATCCAGCACTCCTTGTGCCTTTTTAATATTTGCCATTACCGCATCCCTTTTTTGTTTTACCAGGGCTTCTATATCACTTTTTTCCATAGCAGCGCTGATATCTTTAAACTCAGGGCTTTGTGCAAAACCTTCCTTGCTGGTCCATGCTTCGGATTGTGTGCCACCCCAGGAAGAATTAATTAATCCTATGGGCACTTTTAATTGTTTGTATAATTCTCTTGCAAAAAAATATGCCGTTGCAGAAAAATCACCCGCAGTTGCAGGGCTGCAAACTTTCCATTCTCCCCCTGTAATATCCTCTTTTACTGTTGTACTAACGGTATTGGGTACCTTAAAATGACGAATGAATTTATAATCAGCTCCGGCAATTTCAGTTTCGTAATTATTGATCCTGCCCCAACCTGCAATGGGCATTTCCATATTACTCTGGCCACTGCATATCCACACTTCACCCACTAAAATATTTTGCAGGCTGATCTTATTTTTGCCGGTTACTGTTAACTGGTAAGGGCCGCCTGCATTTTCCGGTTGTAACAACAATTGCCATTTACCCATCTTGTCAGCTACTGCAGATTTTTGCTGCTGATTGAATTGCACCCTTACTTTTTCTCCGGCATTTGCCCAACCCCAGATACTGATGGGTTTATTGCGTTGCAATACCATATTATCTCCAAATATTTTTGGCAGGGTAACAGTTGCAAAAGCGGAACAAATAGTAATGGAAAGCAATAACAGTGCAGCAATTTTTTTCATACAGCAATAATTGAATAAGATTTTTAAAATTGCTGACAATATACAAAAATAGCGGGAGCTAATTGATGAGGTGCTTATTGTTTACAAGAGAGAGATAAAATAGTATCAATTGCTAAAATCATTTCAACTCATTCGCCGTACGCACTGCAGGCGCCTTAATAAAATCACGGGGGAATTTTTTTATGTAGCGCCATAGAATACCCAGGAACTCAGGGTACTCTCTTAAATGAATACCCCGGCTTTTTACCGCCACAATAAACGCCAGGCTAAAGCTTACGGCAAAATTTAAAAAACCAATGCTGAATACACCGGCAATAGTGTACCATAATTCTTTAGTGGAGATTGCATTATCCATACCAAAAAGCCCGATGGCCGTATTGGCTGCCGAGATGGTGATGTGCCGTATATCGAAAGGAAGGCCGAATGTTTTTCCAAAAAAACCGGCCATACCCAAAAAGAAACCCAGGGCAATATTACCAATGAGTGCGCCTAAATTATTTTCTATATAATGAATAATCTTGTAGCGGCGTTTTTCACTAAACGTATTTTTAAAAGAAGAGAGGCTACGAAGGCGGTCGCCGATCTTTCCATACACCACATAATTTTCTACATAGCCGGCAATCAATCCGCTGGCAAATAAAAAGAAGCCCGTAAAACATGCATACAATAAAGCAAGGCTGTGAAAGGGTTGCTGATCGGTTAATAATTTATGTGCCGCATTAAATTGTTCGGGTGTATTGCCGCCCACAATTTTGTTACCGGTAATTTCAAAAAACAAAAATGCCAAAATATAAGTGAGCGGAAATACCACGGCTAAATTTCCTGCAAAGGACGCCAGTTGTGTACGGCTTACCCTTGCCACTGTAATTGCAAGGTTACGCAGGTCGGGTTGCTCACCAATTTTTTCCACATCAAAAGAACTGGCTACATTATTAGCAGTGTAGGCCGGTTGCTTGGTTGCTAAGGTAGAACCGGTATCCTGTATCAAAATAAACCCCAGCGAATAATTGGTACTGTATAAAAAGCCCTGCCAGAAAGGAGCCAGCTTCATCTTACCCAGTAAATTTTTTATCACCCCGATAAAAGAAATAATTATACCGCCACCTGCTGCACTCCAGAACATTTTCCAGAATTCTCTCCGGGTAGTGCTGATGTATCTTTCACCTGTACGGCCACCATGCTCCGCAATCTGGTAAGCTAAGTATCCCGTGTTCTCACTTAAAAATTCTCTTACTGAATTTTTCCGGTTCTCATTATGCACTACAGTTTTAAAATAATCGGCAAAGCGTTCGGTGTTTAACGCATTATCACTATCCAGTACATCAATAATAATAAACAACCGGTTGATCTGTTGCTGTAAACGGGTAAGAATATACGTTTGTGCAAGGCTGGTGCCATAGGTTTTCCGCTGGTCTCTTATCCACTGGATACTTTGATTGCAATTATGCAATGCTTCGGTAGCGTTACCCAATAAGATGCGCTGCGTTTGTGCATCCTTACCGGATGCGTAGGCCAGCAAATATTCATTCACCAGGCGGTTCTGTTCTAAAAAAGGATAAATAGCATCTTCAAAATTCTCGTAGCGGTGCGTCATCTCCTTTTCCAAACCCAATGTGGTTATGCGGTAACTCAGCAATTGCAATGACTGCTGCAGTTGTTTTATCAATGCCGGTTCGGTAAGGTTGATCTGTATACCCAGCATTTCAAAAAACTGTTTCCACAATTCAGGGTCCATTCCCTCTACCCAGATATGATCAGTTTTTTTATAAAATATTTTGTTGATCACATATAAAAAATTATCGGGGCTTTGCAGCGCCGGTAAAATTTTATGTTTCAGTTTGCTTTGCAATTCCTGCACAAAACCACGGCTGCTTACAATGCCACTTTCGGTGAGTGCCGTTACAATATTTGTTTTTACAAACTGGCTCAGTAATGCTTTACGTAGCGAAAACAAGGAAGTACGCTCCTGCCCCACCTGGTACAGTACAGCTTTAAACTTCAATTCGGCTTCTTCAATGTTGCGGGGATTATCGGGGCGGATCTTTTTAATCAGCTCTACTAAAAATTCCAGGCTGCGGTTGCCGGTATGCAAAGGCAGCACTACGGCCTGTTGTTTTACAGGCAGTTCTGTCCCGTCCTTCTTTTTTTTAGTGATGCGCAGCATTGTTCCGGTAGTTTTTTGAGGTATGTTTTCGTGGCAGTCGGATCTGAGTTGAGAAACACTAAAACATTCAGGGTTTGTCATTCACGATTCTCTATTCACGCCTCACGACCAATATTGACAATTATTATGCCTTAAATGTTGCACCGGTGGTGTTTTATAAAAAAATCGTATTATTTTTGCATTACCACATGCAGTCAGTTCAAACACATACTGAAACCAGGGGCCTGGAAGCCACCGATACAATGACCACCGCAGATGAATCCTGCACTTTAATTGTATGGAATGATGAGGTAAATACTTTTGAATGGGTGATAGAAACCCTGATGGAAGTTTGCGGCCATACCGAACAGCAGGCCGAGCAATGCAGTATGATCATCCACACCAAAGGCAAATACGCCGTAAAAGAAGGCAGCTACGACACACTGAAACCTCAATGCGATGCCATTACCGAAAGAGGTATTAATGCCACGATTGAGGTGTTTGAAATTTAATTATCTCCCGCAGATATCGCTGAATACGCAGATCAGAATGCATTGCATGCCCTTCTTTTGCATCAGCATTATTACCTTCATTTGCCATCGTAAGTTACACTCCTCAGGCATATACTATTTTCCAATTTTTATATTAGCGCAGAATATCTTAATATTGAATCTACTCTCGTAAGGTAAGAAGTCTTCACGCAGCTATAGGAAAAATGGAAATCAAATTATTAGTTTTAAGGACAGCCGATATACAAAAGCTCGCAGATTTTTATGCTGTTTTGGGATTAACATTTGAATATCACAAACATGGCAACTCTGCTTACCATTTTTCAACATTGATAGATAAGACCATTCTGGAGATTTATCCTTTAGCAAAAAATCAACCCGAGCCGGATAAAAATTTAAGGTTAGGTTTTAGCATCGATAATTTTAACCAGGTTATTAGTATACTTAAAGAAAAGCAAGTAGTTTTTACTGAGCCAACCAGTACAGACTTTGGTTTTATGACAATAATTACCGACCCTGATGGACGCAAAATTGAATTGTATAAAAAATAAATTTCCCTTTAATTCTATTCAACATGAACGAAACATCTTACCAGCAACTTGCCGCACAACTACGCCAACCTACCGGCGACGCAGGCATACAAACAGGCGAATGGATGAACCGGGGCAATACACAAATTAATTTAGATACGCTTGCCGTATTGAACGCAGCAGCAGGGGATATAATTTTAGAGATCGGCATGGGTAATGGATTTTTTGTACCCCATATTTTGCAAAAAGATGAGAGCATACAATATACCGGCGCCGATTTTTCGGAGGTGATGATTAAAGAAGCCGAAAAGCTGAATGCTGCATGGATAGCGAAAGGCAGGGCTGAATTCATTTTAGCTGATGTTGCTGCATTGCCATTTGCTGCTGCTGCTTTCAATAAAATATTTACCATCAACACCATTTATTTTTGGGATGACGCGGTAACCATACTGAACGAAATAAAACGGGTATTGCAGCCTGCAGGAAAGTTCATTGTAACCCTGCGGCCCAAACGGCAAATGAAAAATTACCCTTTTACAAAATATGGCTTCCATATGTTCAGTAAAGAAGATGCCGAACAATTGCTCATTCAAAATGGTTTTACTATACTGCAGTCCCTTGAAATACAGGAACCGGATTTTGAATTGAACGGAGAAATGGTAAAAATGGAAAGCCTGGTAATTGAAGCAATAAAAGAATGATCACTATTAAAAGCCAGTATTACCTATCGGCACATCCTGAGCCAAAACCCATCAAAAAACATAGTTTTGGCTCAGGATATTATCCTTCTCTTTGCATGGGAATAAACAAATCATCCAAGGTAAGTTGCTGGTCTATCAACCCAAGGCTATGCTCATTAGCCTGCAAACCTGTACTGCTGATGAGCGTTATAAAAAGATGTTTCCTTGTTTTTGTTTCCTGCTGAAAAATATGTTTCTTCTGCTGCAGGGCAGCCGCATATTTTTTATCTACTGAAAATTTATTTTCGTAAAATTTTATTTCGCAAAAATTAATACAGTTATCCCTGCGGCTGATAACAAGGTCTATTTGTGCGACAGCTTTATTGTTGCTGCCCTTACTTTTCCAGATTGCTGTTTCGCTGTAAACGCCACCTATACCCAATGCTTTTTTTATAGCCGGAATATGTTTCATACAAATACTTTCAAAAGCCAGGCCACTCCAGCTTTTCCATGCAGGGGTATCGCTCAGGCGTACCCAGGTACCTTTGCTGCCGCTGCGGTTGGCTTCCATAAATTTTAAATAAAACAAAGAGTATTCATCCGTTAATTTATAAATACTGTCTTTTACTTTTTTTTCTACCGGCACATAGGGTGTAATAAACCCCGAAGCGGTCAGCTCTTCCAGTAATGCTGTGGTACTTCCCCCGCTTTGTAATTTACAGGCCTTAATTATTTCATTACGGCTTAACCCCATGGGTTTGGCTGCCAAAGCCCTTATTACTTTTAAATGTCTATCGGCACTGTCGAATAAGGCTTTATACAGATCTGTAAATTCGTTGTATAAAAAACCGCTTTTGGTAAAGCAGGCTTTATCTATAATTTGTGCCGCACTTAAGCCCGTAGCTGCCTGCTCCAGGTAATGCGGCACACCACCAAAAGCCATATAGAGTTGCGTAACCTGGTAGCGGTTTAATTGCACCTTCCTGCTTTTTAAAAATGCTTCTGTTTCATTTAATGTAAAAGGTTGCAGGGGAATTTTATGCGTAATGCGGTTATGCAATCCTCCTTTGTTCCGCACTACGTTTTGTATCATCCAGCTTGCGGCAGAACCACAAAGTACCACGGCCAGGTTAGCTTGTTTACAGGCCCAGGTATTCCAGAATTGTTCAAAGGCAGCTAAAAAATTGGATTTGGGGGTTTGCAGCCACGGAAATTCATCTAAAAAAAACACTATTTTTTTGCGGCGCAGCTTCTTTTGTAATAACCGGGCTGTTAATTCAAATGCCCCAAACCAGTCAGTAACGCCGGGTAATGCAATATTATTATTCAGTTGTGTAGCCAATGCCCGGCAATAACCGGTTAATTGCACGGCAGTTTCTACATTATGAATACCCGGGTATTCCAGTACAATATGTTTTTTTAAGTAGCTGCGGATAAGGTAGGTTTTACCGATCCTCCGCCTGCCGTACACCGCAACTAAATCAGCTTTGTCATCAGCCAGGATACCATCCAGTAAAAGCTTTTCTTGTTCTCTGCCAATAATATTTGTTTCCTGCATAGTAATTTATCTTAAGCCAAAAGTACAAATTATTTGCTGTTTTGGCTCCTAATTTTACCTGCATCCTGAGCCAAAACTATATTTTTTTATGCGTTTTGGCTCAGGATAAAATCATTTACTGCCACGGCAGATTACTGTTAGTATTAAATATGTATTCAGCAACAGGTTATTGCATGGTAGTAAAAAGTTACTGCCGGCTTCCTTACCCGGCGATTATTTTAATTAAACAAACAATGGTAAATTGCACCGGTAATTATTATTTATGCAGTATTATATTATAGCAGGAGAAGCAAGTGGCGATTTACACGGCAGTAACCTTATTAAAGAACTGCGTAAGCTGGATCCTGCTGCCGGTATCCGTTGCTGGGGTGGCGATAAAATGGAGGCCGCCGGCGCTACATTGGTAAAGCATTACCGCGACCTTGCTTTTATGGGCTTTGTGGAAGTGATAAAAAACCTGCGCACTATTTTCCGCAATATCGATTTTTGTAAAAAAGATATTACAGCACATAAACCAGATGCCTTAATACTGATTGATTACCCCGGCTTTAATTTGCGTATTGCAAAATGGGCAAAACAGCAAGGCATAAAAGTGATCTATTATATCTCTCCGCAGGTTTGGGCATGGAAGGAAAACAGGGTAAAAGGTATTAAAGAGAATGTTGATAAAATGCTCGTGATCTTACCATTTGAAAAAGATTTTTATAAAAAATGGAATTACGAAGTGGAATATGTGGGGCATCCTTTGGTGGAAGTAGTGGATAGCTGGTTGCTGACAGCCGGCAGTAACAAGCCCCTTATAGCCAGCAACAGTCAACCAACAGCTAACATCATCGCACTACTCCCCGGCAGCCGCCAGCAGGAGATTTTAAAAAAATTACCCATCATGCTGCAGGTGGCCAAACATTTTCCGGCTTATCAATTTGTAGTAGCTAAAGCACCCGGTTTAGAGGAGAGTTTTTATAATGAGCTGTTAGCACCTTACAGCAATGTATCTTCTGTAGTAAATAAAACCTACCCGCTTTTATCACAGGCTAAAGCGGCCCTGGTAACCAGTGGTACGGCTACTTTAGAAACAGCACTGTTTGCCGTGCCGGAAGTAATTTGTTATAAAGGCAATGCCCTCTCCTACCAGATTGCAAAACGATTAATAAAAATTAAGTTCATCGGGCTGGTGAATTTAATTATGGATAAAGAAGTAGTGAAAGAATTGATACAGGATGAACTGACCGTAGAAAATTGCAGGCGAGAACTTGAATTATTACTCAGCGATGAAAAAAAGCAACAACAGCTGGCTGCAGATTATGCGGCCTTAAAAAATCTGTTGCGCAAGGGCGGGCATGCCTCTGCCAATGCAGCTAAGAGTATTCATCATTTTCTTACTGCATCAGCGCAATAGTTTTACTGCCAGTATTATCATTGCCGCAATAAAAAGCATAATAGAAAGCCGGTTAATAAAATGCATGGCTTTGATATTAAACGTATGTGGCGCATCCGCACTTTTCTTTTTAATGAATAAATATTCGGCAACTTGTCTGCGTATTCCCATTTGTCGGTAAGATTACTTTTGAACTGCTAAATTATACTGTAAATTTGTTAACACGGGATTTTGTTAAAAGTTCAGCTCCCGAAAAACTAAAATTGTTCATCTTCCGTATCTGTTTAAAATAAAAAATATGAAACATATTGTATTGGCTGCTATACTATTCATCTCAGCAGCAAGCTGTTCATCAGCACAAACAAAAACCTATACGGTAACAAAAACCGATGCAGAATGGAAAAAACAATTAACTGCAGAACAATACCAGGTAACCCGTAAAAAAGGCACCGAAAATGCGTACACCGGCAAATACTGGGATAATCACAAAGCCGGTATCTATAAATGTGTTTGCTGTGGCCAGGAATTATTCAGCTCTGCTACTAAATTTGACAGCGGCACCGGGTGGCCCAGCTTCTGGCAACCATTGGTAAAAGCTAATGTGGAAGAACTTACTGATAACAGCTATGGCATGGTTAGAACTGAGGTAAACTGCAGCAGGTGTGGTGCTCACTTAGGCCATGTTTTTGATGATGGCCCCAAACCTACCGGATTAAGATATTGCATGAATTCGGCCAGCTTAACATTTATTCCCAAAAAATAGAGGCGCTCATGAAGGTGAAGTTTGAAATTAACAGCGTAACTTAAAATGGTTGGTATAAACTTCTGCTTACAATAGTAATGACTAAAAAAAAGATCATACAAAAACATCCGCTTGCCATACGATGGTTTCACTGGATCAATTTTCCGGTATTGGGTGTAATGATCTGGAGCGGCATGTTAATTTACTGGGCCAATGATGTGTACCGCCTGGGCTGGGGTAATACCACTGTGCTTAAATTTTTTCCTGATTCCTTTAATAAGGCGTTGAACATTCCTTTCAGATTGGCTGAAGGCATGAGTTTACATTTTGTGTTTATGTGGCTGTTTGCTGTAAACGGATTGATCTATGTTTTATACCTGTTGTTTTCAAAAGAATATAAATTTATTTTTCCCAATAGAAGATCTTTAAAAGAAGCTGGGTTGGTTTTACTGCACGACCTGCATTTGAAACGAGGCTTGCCTCCTCAAAAAAAATATAACGCAGCACAACGCATTGCTTATACCGGTGTAATTTTTATGGGGCTTGGTTCTTTATTAACCGGGCTGGCCATTTTTAAACCGGTACAACTCTATTGGTTATGTACCATATTAGGGGGTTACGAATGGGCCAGGGCAGAACATTTTATTTTAACGATATTGTTTTGCCTTTTCTTTTTAGTACATATCATACAAGTGGTACTGGCAGGCTGGAATAATTTTGCAGCAATGGTAAGAGGTTTTGAAACCAAACCCCTTCCGTCTGAAGGAAAAACTTTGGAAGCCCCTGCTGAAGATATTTAACCTATTTATAAACAAAGGTGATGGATACCAACAAAGAACAAATTCTTTCTGCAAAGCAGATCAGGAATAAAACCCTGATCTCATTTTTGTTTTTCTTTTTGTTTATAGCATCCTGCGTTGCGGCATGGCAATGGCTGCACCGGCAACCGGAAGATAACGGCACCCCCGCTCCATTACGAGCAGTTTTAAATACCAATGAAAAAATCTTTATGTCGCTTTTTGCTAACAACCACCTGGCAAGATCTTACCCCGTTAAGGATGCAGTACCCAGGGTAAGGGTAAATGGCGATGCCGGCATGGGCGAAAATTTTGATGCCACAACATGGAAGCTGCAATTGATCCGTAACATCGGAGACACGCAATATATTTCCATAGATGAAATTAAAGCCCTTCCCAAAACCGAAATTATTTTTGACTTTAAGTGTATTGAAGGCTGGAGCCAGGTTACACACTGGGCAGGTGTAAAGTTTACCGACTTTGTGAAACAATATAAGCTGGATGCCCAAAGCCAGATGAAATTTGTGGGCCTTAACACACCCGACAAGGAATACTATGTTGGCATTGATACCAAAAGTATTTTGCACCCGCAAACCATTTTATGTTACGAAATGAATGCCAAACCGCTGCCGATGAACCAGGGATTCCCTTTAAGGCTGATTATACCGGTTAAATACGGCGTAAAAAATATAAAACGTATCGGCACTATTTTCTTTAGTAATGAAAGGCCGCCCGATTATTGGTATGAGAGGGGCTATGACTATTATGGCGGCTTATAAAAAATTACAGTTTCTTTCTCTGCATATGTTTGTATTGTTGTAATTTTAGAATTACTTAACTTATACAAACCAACACAATTTGGTCTACACATCGGCACATATCCTTTTAAAAGAAAAGGAAAAATTTGAGGCGCTGTTTCAATATGCCTCAATGGGTATTTTAGTAATAAACGATAAAAGCGAAATCGTTCTTGCCAATAATTTTTTACTATCACAATTTGGCTATGGCAGCCCCGAAGAACTTATTGGTAAAAAAGTAGAGGCGCTCATCCCCTCCCGCTATCATCATAACCATACCAAACATCTTTCCAATTACAATAAAAAACCGGAACGACGGCCCATGGGTATCGGAAAGGACCTGTATGGCATAAAAAAAGATGGTACCGAATTCCCGGTAGAGATCAGTTTAAGCCACTACGGTGCCGACGAAGGCAGTTTTGCTATTGCATTTATAAGTGATATTACGAAACGTAAAGAAATTGAAAACGCAGTACTGGAACAAAAAGAGCAACTGGCCGATATCAATTTAAAAATAGAGGAACTTAATAACGACCTGGAACAAAAAGTAGAATTGCGTACACAGCAATTACAGGAAACACTGGTACAACTACAGGATTCAAAAGAAGAGCTGACCAAAGCATTAAGTAAGGAAAAAGAACTGAGTGACCTTAAAAGCCGTTTTGTTTCTATGGCTTCGCATGAATTCCGAACGCCTTTGAGTACGATACTTTCTTCGGCTTCCCTGGTGGCAAAATATACCGAAACAGTGCAGCAGGAAAACAGGGACAAGCATATTCAACGCATTAAAACCTCTGTTAACAACCTCACTGATCTGCTCAACGAATTTTTATCCATCGGAAAAATTGAAGACGGAAAAATTACGGCACATTACACCCAGTTTAATATTAAAGAAATGCTGGAAACGGTTTGTGCCGAAATGCAGAACCTTGTAAAGCCGGGACAGCATATACAGTATACCCATACCGGGGATGCCATTGTTAACCTTGATCCGGCATTATTAAGAAATGTAATCCTGAATCTTTTATCTAATGCCATTAAATTTTCTCCCGAAAAAGGGATCATTACCATAGCCAGTGCCACTAAACAAGACGAAATTGTTATTACGGTAAAAGACAGTGGTATCGGCATTTCTAAAGAAGACCAGGAACATTTATTTGAACGTTTCTTCAGGGGCACCAATGCCTCTAACATACAAGGCACCGGCCTGGGCCTGCATATTGTAAGCAAATACATCGAATTAATGGACGGGCAGATTTCTTATACCAGCGAATTAGAAAAAGGAACCGAATTTATTATTAAATTTACCGTTCTTTAAACCTTTACTACATAACCAACATTTATATGAAGCACTTACTGCTTATTGAAGATAATAATGAGATCAGGGAGAATACGGCAGAAATACTGCAACTGGCCGGCTATACCGTGGCTACTGCCGAAAACGGCAAAAAAGGTATAGAGATAGCACTTCAAAAAAAGATAGACCTGATCATTTGCGATGTAATGATGCCGGTACTGGATGGTTATGGCGTTTTGCACCTTATTAATAAAAACCCCGAGCTGGTGGGTATTCCCTTTATTTTTTTAACGGCAAAAGCAGAACGTAACGATTTTAGAAAAGGGATGGAAATGGGTGCCGATGATTATATCACCAAACCATTTAATGATATTGAATTGCTGAATGCGGTGGAAAGCCGCCTGCATAAAGCCGACCTGCTGAAAAAAGAATACCAGAGCAGTGCGGCCGGCGTGCAGCAGATGCTGAACGAGTTTGGTGGCAAAAATGCATTGCAATATTTAACCGAAAGCGGCAATATTAACCATTACAAAAAGAAACAGATCATTTATACCGAAGGCAACCACCCCGTACGTTTGTTTTATATAGAAAAAGGTAAAGTGAAAATTTTTAAGACCAATGATGACGGGAAAGAACTAACAGTTGGCCTTTTTAACGAAGGCGATTTTTTTGGTTATACAGCTTTACTGGAAGAATCTGTATATAAGGAAAATGCTGAAGCTATTGAAGATGCAGAAATTGCAGTGATACCAAAAGAAGATTTTGAAAAACTGATGCACTCCAATTCGGGTGTACAGAAGAAATTTATTCAGCTGCTGGCCAAAAATGTTTCTGAAAAAGAAGAGCAGTTGCTGGGCATTGCCTATAATTCTTTAAGAAAAAGAGTAGCCGATGCGTTAATAACCCTGCAGAATAAATATAAGAAAGAAGGCGATACTATTTTCTCCATGCATATTTCAAGAGAAGACCTGGCCAATATTGCAGGTACTGCCACAGAATCGCTGATACGTACGCTGAGCGATTTTAAAAATGAAAAATTAATTGAGATCAAAGAAGGCAATATTTTTATACTGAACGAAAAAAAACTGGCCTCCCTTTTAAATTAATACCGGTTACAAAACCGAAACAAGGTATTTATTAAACTCATTTTTCAGTTGTGTAAAGTTTTTTTCCAGGTATTCAATTTCATTACGCAGCCTGGTTTGTTTAGCTTCCGTTTTTTTATCCGTTATTATTTTAGCGGAGCCTGAAGGTGTTTTAAGTTCAGCCTCCATTTCATTAATATCATGCCTCAGTTCGTCCATGAACTCATCTTTAATGATAAACTGATTTTGAAAATGTTCGGCCAGTGCCAGGAATTCCTTATCTGTATTACGATCTACCACTTCAGAAAGACGGGTTTTTAAGAAAGCATTTTCCTGCTTAAAAAACTCAAGCATTCTTTTCCATGTATGGTATTCATGGCGGTACTGGTCTAATTTGGCTGTATAACTACTGGTCATATTAGTAAACACTGAATATTATAATTTTCATTTGAATAAATATCTTTTTTCTCTCCCTTATTTTTACCAATCTTCGTCATGTCAAAAACTGAATTTAATCAGGTTTTGCACAGCAGCTCTTAATTTCCTTTTTTTCCACATCTGCCTTAGGGCTTACATAAGGTATACCCAGCCCCATGCCCCTGAGTATCAGCAGGCAGGCCATCAGCATCATCATATATGGATAGGCCTTGCGTATTTTTTGCCTGATACCGATACTTACATAGTTGCCAAAGAAAGCAACACTCCACATTACCGGCAATGTTCCCAAACCAAAAAATGCCATAAATAATACACTGTTGCCAATATCACCGGTAGCCACCGCCCCTGCCGCAGCCATATACACTAATCCGCAAGGCAGCAAGCCATTTAACAAGCCTATTGAAAACAGGGAAGAATAATTCTTTTTAAAAAACAGTTGCCCTAATGCGGCTCTTATCTTTTCGAAAAAAGACAGCAAAAAATTATTGTTATTAAATGACGCTATTCTTTTCGGGAGTATGATAAAAACAATGATCAATACGCCTAAGATGACAGATAACCATTGCTGGTATCCAAACAGCGCCACGCTTTTACCAAGCGCACCAAATACTAACCCTAATACCGAATAGGTTACCACCCGGCCTGCATTATACAAAAAGGCACCGGAAAATTTTGCCCAGTTACCATCACTGCTTAATGGTAATGACAAAGCCAAAGGACCGCACATACCTACGCAGTGAAAGCTTCCCAGCAATCCCATTGCAAATGCAGCAAATATTAATTGTACCATCGGCCTGTTGCTTAAATAAATATTTTCTTTTCAAAATAATAACTCACGCCATCTGCCGTCCAGCTGATATGTAATTCATGCAGCCCTGTATTATCTTTTTTCAGCGGGATACTCAATAGCAGATCATCTGCAGTAAAATCCTTTACAATATCTCTGGTTTCGTCTGCAGGGCAATACAACTGTGCATTGCCGCTGATCTTTTTTCCTGCAAGATCCTTGGGAAAATGCAATACCACCTGGTTATCTTTTATCTCGTACTTTATATCTTCAGACAGTGCATTGGCCTTGCCGGTTGCATCAATACGTTCCTGGTACTTTAATTCTTTGGCATAATAATCTGTGGTAACCAGGTCCATTTTCTGATTGGATGATTTAAACACCATGAACATGATGCCGGCAACAAAAATGCCATAAACAATAAGTATTTTATATCCCCAGTTCATAGTAAATAATTTATCAGTTATAAATTTCAGGTCCGATAAAATTAGCCGTGATGGTTTTAATTTTTACATTATTCTCATACATGCCAATCTTCAGTTCTGTTTTCCAGCCTTTAATATCGTTGCGGTTGAGTTTGATAAAAAACTGCAGGTGAGAATAATCTTCTTTTTTAACGATCATGCTTACACTGCCTACGTATTCAATCTCACCATTAAGGTTTTCCAGTTTTAAAGTAAACGGAATATCTTTATGCGTTTTGTTGGCCAGTTTTAAATTATACAGGTTACTGATACGTCCGTCAGGCAAAGAAGTGTACGTCATACCGGCAGTACGCATCAATCTGGCATCAAGGTCTGTTCTGCTTACCAATAAAAATACCAGTAATGACAACAGTAGAGTTAATACCGCTGTATAGGCTTTAATCCTGGTGGTGAATTTTAATTGCACCCCGTTGGCAATGCTATTTTCAGAAGCATAGCGAACCAGGCCTGTTGGCCTGTTAATGCTGGTCATAATAGCATCACAGGCATCAATACACGCTGTACAGTTTACACATTCCAGTTGCGTACCGTTCCTGATATCTATACCTGTAGGACAAACACGAACACAGGCAAAACAATCAATACAATCGCTTTGCGGCTTTAGTTTTACTTCTTCAAATTTGGCAGCAATACTTTTGCAGGCACCATCCTCTTTACAATCCGTACACTTGCAATCGTGATCGTCTTTCTTCTTTAATTTTCCTCTGGGCTCTCCCCTCACCCTGTCATATGCCACTACAATAGAATTTTTATCTAACAGCACCCCCTGCAATCTTCCGTAAGGGCAAACCACAATACAGGCCTGCTCACGAAACCACCAGTACACAAAGAAAAATACACAGGTAAAAATGAACAGGGATATTAATGTACCCACATGTGCCCCCGGGTTTCGTACATAACCCAGCAACTGATCCATGCTGATGAGATAAGCCAGGAAAAAATTGGCAATGATAAAGGAGATCGCAAAGAACACCATGAATTTCACTGTTCTCTTCCTGATCTTTTCCCCATTCCAGGGCATACTTTTTAATTGCTTTTGCTTTGCCGAATCACCATCGATCCAGTACTCAATTTTACGGAAGACCATTTCCATAAAAATTGTTTGCGGACAGGCCCAGCCGCAAAAGATACGGCCAAATACTACAGTAAATAAAATAACAAATACCACAAACGTAAGCATGGCAATACCAAAGATGAAAAAATCCTGCGGCCAGAATACCATGCCGAAAATGATGAATTTTCTCTCCAGTATATTAAACATCAGCAGCGGCTCGCCGCTAACCTTAATAAACGGCAACGTAAAAAAAACGATCAGGTAAAAAACGCTGAACCAGGTACGTAAATTATACAACCTGCCCTTGGGTTTTTTAGGATTGATAAAATTCCTTTTCCCTTCCTTGCTGATGGTGGCGACAGAGTCCCTGTAGCTTCCTTTTTTGTCTTGTACAATAGTTTCTTCCATAGTTCTGTTCTCCTACTTTTTTGATACGGTCTTGACCGAATCAGTTTTATTTACCACGGCCACTTTTTTTACACCGGCAGTATCAGCAGTGGTTTTCTTTGCAGAATCTGCTGCAGGTGCCGTTGCTGCTGTTTCGGTATATAGTTCTCCCTGTGGCGCTTTTTGATTCGGAGGATTGGTGCCACGCAATGTTTTAACATAGCTGGCCAAAAAACTAATTTCTTTTGGGGTATAATCTGTTGCCCATGATTGCATTCCTTTATCGGGATAACCATTTTTTATGGTATGAAAAATATCGTTTAATGAACCCTTATGCAACCAGTAGTCATCGGTAAGATTCGGGCCTGCACCACCTTCACCCAGCTTACCATGACAAGCCCAGCATTTGGTTCCAAAAATCTCTTTGGCTCTTGCTAAACCTGTGGCATCGGCCATCGGTACATTATTTTCATCTATTTTATCTTTATTGGTAGATTCAAAAATTTCCTTTTGTATCCGTGCATCTTCCATCTCAGCTGCATATTCTTCTGTTGGATTTTTTCCATTGCCCATTACATGAAAATTGAGCAGGTAAATTAATCCTACCACGATAGTAAAATAGAAACCATATTTCCACCAGGGTGGTAATGCATTATCCAGTTCTTTAATGCCATCGTAATCATGGTCCAGTAAAATATCAGCTTCCCTTTCCACAGGAATAGCTTTTGTAAATATTTTTTTGTCCAGCCCCGCCCACCATTCTTTTAATGCAGATTTTTTTGCTGCTGCTACTTCTTTTTGTGGTAACAACTCACTGTAAATTCTCCTGATAGAAAATGCCAGGAATACAATGGCAATCACTTCAGTGATAATTACTGTAACAAACAAATAAAATGAAGTAGCCGACAAGCCGCCATAGTTAGGCACTACAGTTACCGCATCTTTTGCAGCATCCTGTGCTGAGGCCGTTTGAGATGCCAGTAATAATACCAGTACCACAATTGCGGAGATGGCTTTTGTTGCATTCTTCTGTTTTTCCAACAACTGCCTGCTTAACACCACAAGCACCTGGCCTAATCCCCACAATACAAAAGCAAGTACTACCGTCATTATCACCAATAATGTGGCCAGCTGATTATACCCCGATGTTACTGTAGTAGGTGCAGCAGGAGCTGTTGTTTGCGCCACAGCAACTGTTACAACAAGCAGTGCTGCTATTACAAGGATGAATTTTTTCTTTATTAAATATATAAAACGCATACTGATCTGATTTATAAGGTTGAGTTAGTTAGTTCTTCATTGTCAAAAGGAATATTCGATAATTCTGTCACCCTTTCTTTCTTCATTTTTACCACCAGCACAGTAAGCACTATAAAAAAGATGAAGAATATAAACAATGATATCATGGGATAGATATTCGCATTATTCATTGTTTCGGCATATTGTTTTATGAATTTGAACATGGCTTATTTATTTGAAGTGGCTGTTTTATTTTTACTGATATCAACTCCTAAACGTTGTATGTAAGCGATCAATGCGATCACTTCTTTTTTAGGTGAAATCCGGATGCTGTCGTTAACCAGGTTATTGGAAATCTGCTGCGATTGTGTTACAAGATCAGCAACCGCATTTTTCTCATACCCTTTTTCGTAAGGTACACCCAGGGTTCTCATTGCATTTACCTTTGCTTCTGTATTGGAAATATCCAGGTCGTTGGTTAATAAGAAAGGATATGCCGGCATAACAGAGCCTAAGCTCATAGATGATGGTTCACGGAAATGGCGGAAATGCCAGCCGTCAGTTTTTTTCAGGTTCCCGGTTCCTTCCCTGGCAAGGTCTGGCCCGGTACGCTTACTACCCCACTGGAACGGGTGATCGTAAACAAATTCGCCTGCTTTGGAATATTCGCCATAACGTTCCGTTTCACTCCGGAAAGGCCGTATCATTTGCGAGTGGCATACATAGCATCCTTCTCTTACATAAATATCCCTTCCTTCCAGTTCCAGTGGTGTGTAAGGTTTTACACTGGCAATGGTAGGCACATTTGATTTGATGAGGAATGTTGGTACCAGTTCAATCAATCCTCCGATCAATATCACTACCAAACTCATGATCATGAATTGCACCGGCCTTCTTTCGATCCACCTGTGCCAGTGTTCGCCCTGGTGTTTTACATATTCTTTTTGTAATGGCGCTGCTTCTGCTTCTTCATTGGCTACAAGTTTTCCTGATCTTACTGTTTTGTATAAGTTAACGATCATGAAAATAACGCCGATCAGATACAGGGTTCCTCCCAAAGAACGCATAGCATAGAAAGGTCTCATGTAAGTAACTGTTTCAAGAAAAGTATATTTCAACTGGCCTGCTTCGGTAAATTGTTTCCACATCAGGCTTTGCTGAATACCTGCCCAGTACATAGGTATGGCATAGAATAAAATACCCAGTGTAGATAACCAGAAATGGTTATTGGCCATTTTTTTAGAGTACAGTTGTGTTTTAAATATCCTTGGAATGATCCAGTACAGCACACCAAAAGTGAGCATACCATTCCAGCCTAATGCACCAACGTGTACGTGAGCAATGATCCAGTCGGTATAATGCGAAATAGCACTAACACTTTTTAAAGACAACATCGGGCCTTCAAAAGTGGCCATACCATAAGCAGTAACAGCCACAACCATAAATTTCAGAATCACATCATCACGTACCCTGTCCCATGCGCCACGCAGTGTAAGTAAACCATTGATCATACCACCCCAGCTTGGGAAGATGAGCATGAATGAAAACACCACACCGAGAGATTGTGCCCAGTTAGGTAAGGCTGTATATAATAAATGGTGAGGGCCTGCCCAGATATATAAAAAGATCAAAGCCCAAAAGTGAATGATGGAAAGGCGGTAAGAATAAACCGGGCGGTTAGCCGCTTTTGGCATAAAGTAATACATCAACCCTAAATAAGGAGTGGTTAAAAAGAATGCCACCGCATTATGGCCATACCACCATTGCACCAACGCATCCTGTACACCGGAATAAAAGCTGTAACTTTTTAACCAGGTATAAGGCAATTCGCCTGAACGTACTAAGTGCAATACTGCAACAGTAACAAATGTGGCGATGTAAAACCAGATGGCCACATACAAATGTTTTTCCCTTCTTTTAATAATGGTACCAAACATGTTCCAGCCAAATATTACCCAGATCACAGTAATGGCAAGATCTATTGGCCAGATCAGTTCCGCATATTCTGCTCCTTGTGATAAACCCAAAGGCAATGTGATTGCTGCAGCAACAATAATTAACTGCCAGCCCCAGAAATGTATATAGCTCAGTTTATCACTGAACATTCTTGCTTTACATAAACGCTGCAGGGAATAATACACGCCCATAAAAAGCCCGTTGCCCACAAATGCAAAAATTACCGCATTGGTATGTAATGGACGAAGCCTGCCAAATGAAAAGTATTGTGTAATATTTAATGCCGTTGGAAACACCAGTTGCAGTGCTACCCACAGCCCCACCAGCATACCTACAGCCCCCCATACAACGGTGGCATAGGCAAAGTTTCTCACAATCTTGTTATCATAATAAAATTTTTCTACCTGCATAGTTTATCGTTTAAGTTTTGTTGAGTTTTGGTTTTTATTTATTGTTGGAATTGCTTTGGTATCATCAAAAAGCATACGTACAGAAGGGGTGTAATCATCATCAAACTGGCCGGATCGTACGCTCCATAAGAAGGCAGCTAAAAAAACCGAAGCAACAAAAATGCTGATACCGATTAAAATAAATAGTACGCTCATTGAAAATGGTTTTATAAATTCAAAAGTAGCCGGAGCCGCAATTTTTGTGGCTGATGAACATCAAACGATAATATGATTTTGGTCAGTTGCTTTTACAAGCCCTTTGAGCGGGCACTTAAAGAAGATAATAAGGTGACTAATAATACAATACTGATACTGCTTGCAGGCATTAAAATAGCTGCTACCATTGGCGATAAAATGCCTTGTACAGCAAAAGATAAGCCCACAATATTATATAAAATGGAAAGTATGAAACTGGCGGTAACAATGGTTTTGCCCGACTTTGCATACGCAATAAATTTATCCAGCAGCTTCACATTATTGCCATCAAGAATTGCATCGCAGGCAGGAGAAAACTGGGCCGTATTATCACTGACTGCAATACCTACATTACTCTGCATTAATGCACCGGCATCATTTAAACCATCGCCCAGCATCAATACATTTTTTTTATTTTGTTGTAACGCTTCAATATAGTCCAGCTTTTGCTGCGGACTTTGATTGAACTGAAGCGGTGTATCATTGCCAAATATTTTTTTCAGGTTCTCTCTTTCCGAATCGTTATCACCGCTTAAAAGAGAAAGTGTAAATCCATCACTTTTTAACTTACCTGCCAATGGCTTTACCCCATCACGGTATTGATTACTTACATTAAACCGTCCCATATGCACATTATTCGTCATCACATGCACATGTGTACCGGTATCGAAGGAAGCAAAGCCCTGGTTAAACTGGTTGATAAAAGCAGCTGACCCCATTTTTACATCAATATTATTTACACTGCCCTGCAAGCCTTTGCCTGTATATTCCCTGAAATTTTCAACCGGTATACGCCTGTCGGTTTTTACCTGCAGCCATGCCGCAATAATTTTACTCAGCGGATGTGATGATTGCCTGCTGACCATTTTTATTGCAGCCAGTTCTTTTTCCATTAATGGCGTGCCTTCGTAGCTTACCAGGGAAGTGTGATTTTGAGTAAGCGTACCCGTTTTATCAAATACCAGCGTATCAATTTTTGCCAATGATTCCATTACGCTGGCATTTTTAAGGTATAATTTATTTTTACCAAAAATGCGAAGCATATTGCCGTAAGTAAAGGTTGCAGACAGTAACAATGAACATGGACAGGCTACAATCAGCACCGATGAAACAGCAGGCAGTATTTTTGCCGGATCATTTATCCACCAGAATACCAGGGTGGCGGCAGCTACGGTAAATAGTGCCAGTGTAAAATACCGGCTCCAGGGATGTATAAATGATTTTTCGCCATTCTTCCTATTGTGAAAAATATCATTGTTCCAGAGTTGGGTGATATAGCTTTGCGAAACGTCACCAGCAACTTCCAGCTCTATGGCGCTGCCGATTTGTTTGCCTCCTGCGTAGATGAGTGCACCCGTTCTTTTTTGCACCGGTGTATTTTCTCCGCTTACAAAACTATAATCCACATTGGCATCGCCGCTAAGCAAAAATGCATCTGCAGGTATCATTTCCTCGTTGCGGATAATGATACGGTTGCCTTTTTGTAATTGTGTAACCGGGATATTTTTTTCGATACCATTTTTAATAACGCTTACGCCCAATGGAAAATAAGAACGGTAATCCCTGTCGAATGAAAATGAATCGTAGGTTTTATCCTGGAACCAGCGGCCGATCAGCATGAAAAATACAATACCGGTACCGGAATCCAAATAACCGGCGCCATGCCCGCTGATGATCTCATAATAGCTGCGGCCATAGGTAACCACAATGGCCAATGCAATAGGTGCGTCAATATTTAAAAAACGCTGGCGCAAACCTTTCCATGCCGATACAAAAAAGCCTGATGCACTATACAACAACACCGGCAATGATAAACCAAGGTTCAGCCAGGTAAAGGTTTCTTTTAATCCGTTTTGCTCAATATTACCGGATGAAAAGTATTCCGGAAAACTCAGCATCATAATATTGGCAAAGCAAAAGCCCGCCACACCAATTTTGTAAATTCTTTGCCTGTTGAATGTTGAGTTTTTTTTTGTAACCGTATCCTTTAAGCTGATATCAGGTTCGTAACCGATAAAGGCCAGCAGTTCTACTACTTTACGTAAAGAAATTTTTTGCGGATCAAAAATGATGAATACTTCTTTACGCTGAAAATTGGTTTGCGATTTGGTAATGGCAGGATTGATACGATGTAAATTCTCCAGTAAAAAAATACAGGAAGAACAATGCATCTGCGGTAAAGAAAAAGTGACATTGGTTTGCGAGGCATTACTGAACTGCACCAGTTTTTTTACGGTAGCCTCATCATCAAGATAGGCAAACCTTTCGCTCACAAATTTTCCCCTTGCTTTAATACCGGGATTTTTATCAAAATCGTAATACACACAAAGATCATTTTCGTTGAGCAGCAGGTAAACCTGTTTGCACCCTTCGCAACAAAAATTTTTATCTTCTATGGCAATGTCAATGTCATTGCAGTTATCGCCGCAATGAAAGCATTTGGTTTGTATGGTAGTGGTTGTTTTAATAATCTACGGTTTAATTAAAAAAAGTAGCCGCCGAATAAGACTACACAGCGGCTTTTTTTAGACAGAAACTATTGAACACTCTTTTAAAAATTTTGCACCTGAAATATTCAAGCTATTGGATCTTATAAGGTTTTATGATATTGCAGAAATGTATTTCAGGAAATTGCATTTCAATTCTATAAAAGTCTTTTCTATTGCTTTAATACGATCTCTCAGTATATCCTGTGTACAAAAAGCATCCACATCATACTGATCTTTTAATACACAATCTTTTTCGAGGCGCTGCTGTTGTATTGCTATATCGTTTTCGAGCTTTTGCATTTGATTTTGTTGTTGCTGTAATTGGTTATAAAAAAAATAATCCGCTCTTTTATCACCGGTTCTGCTGAAGGTGTTGGCTGCTTTTTTTATTGCCACCTGCTGCCATTCTTTCCACCACGGAATTTCATTTACCTGCGCTTTTATAATACGCTGCCAGTTGACATTCTCTTTTATGAACAGCCTGTATTTCGCTTCGTCTAATATCAACCTGTTTTCCATTGCAACCGTATTACATCACAAATGTGCCGCATACACCGGCATATAAAAATGACGGCTATCAAAGGACAACATGATATTAATCAGGTATTAAAAAAAGAGGGATGGTAAGTAGTATTATAATACAACTTTATTGGGTAATCCTGCTTACTTTTCAAACAACCACCGGAAAGGCTTGTATGGTTTTTGTGTTGTAAGGCCAAATTTTACTATGCTGTTCTTTTGAATATATGCAACAGCTTCTTCTATAGAGTCAGTAACAAGGAATAGTTGTGTATCCGCCGGCGAAATAGTGGCTTTGGTTTTAAGGTATTCTATATGTTCAATGAGTTCCTTATGAAAGGCGGTATCAAAAATCACAATGGGAAATTCGCTTATCTTTCTGGTTTGAATTAAAGTAAGCGCTTCAAAATATTCATCCAGTGTACCAAAGCCTCCGGGCATCACTACAAAAGCATAAGAATATTTGATCAATAAAGTTTTGCGTATAAAAAAATAACGGATGTTGACCCATTTATCCAAATACGGGTTGGGATGTTGCTCTACCGGCAATACGATATTACAACCTACACTTCTGCCACCTACAGCTTTGGCGCCTTTGTTGGCGGCTTCCATAATGCCCGGCCCGCCACCCGTCATAATGGTAAAACCTAGTTGCGCAATTTTTCCTGAAAGTTCTTCGGTAATTTCATAATAGGGATGGCCATCCTTAAATCTTGCAGAACCAAAAACAGTAACACAGGGCCCCACAAAATGCAGGGCCCTGAATCCTTTTATAAATTCAAAAAGTACTTTGATGGCAAATTTAAATTCCTCCCAACGGCTTTGGGGGCCTTCTAAAAATTTGATCTCCGATTTTACCTGTTCATTCATCCTGTAAATTTATCAGGCTCAAACTTACTGGATTTTATTTATACAGGATAGCATTAATAATAATTACATCACTTTAGCCAGGAATTGCTGAAACTCTTCCTTAAGATGTGTAAAAACTTTTTGCTCTGTTTCAAAACGATCCTTCAGCAAAAAATGAACAGGCAGCTCTTCTTTATCAACATGGCCCGCATGCGATTGTATTTCTGTGGCCATCCGTTTCATATGCTCATTAATATCATGGCTAAGTATGTCTATATTTTCTGATTGAACAAGAAACTGGTTTTGAAAATGTTCCACCATCTGCATGATCTCTTTGCCGGTATTTTTTGATACCACTTCAAGAAGCCGTTTTTTGCAGATCATTAATTCATCTTTATAAAAGCCAAGTGTATTTTTCCACTCATCGTGATTGCCGCTTACCTTTTTTATACTTGTAGTTTGCATGGTAATAGATTTTATTAGTTAATTATTCAAAGAATGATAGCCTACAGCATGATGGTTAAGCAATACCTGCCCGTGATGGATCAGGTGTGCTTTTATAGAATTGGCCACAATACAATGCTTATAGGTTTTTGTGAGCACTTCGTTAGCTGTCACTATATCCTCCTGCTTTTCAACATAAATTTTAGGAAACAAATTGATGTTGATAAATTCCAGGTGCCCTTCCACCAAACCAATCTGTCCAATGGTACTGCATTCAAAATGGGCAATCGCTAATTTTTCTTTTGCTGCAAAGGCCAAATAGGTAGACATAAAAGAACTACTCAGCGCACTGAGCAATAAATGCTCCGCACTCCACATATCAGCAACACCACCCGAAAACTCAGGCGGCGTAGCTACCCTGATCACATCTTTTACATCATTGGCGGTAAGTATCCCTTTGCAACCTTCCTGCCAGTTTAATTGTACCTGGAAATAATATTGGTGTTTATCTGTTTTTGCTATCATAATAATTTATTTATGGGATATAAAAATGGGCATCTTAATATCACGGATGATATCTTTTGCAAAACTCTTTTTAAATAACTGAGAGAACAGGCTCCTTGAAAAAGCACCCATAACAATATAACTGTTGGGTTGGCATGCCAGCCATTCCACAAAAGATCTTTTATCTTCTGATTTTATATTTTGTAATTGCAGGTTAGGATAATGGCGTGCCAGCAATTCTGTTACCATACCATATTCAGGTAATGCAACCGGATTATCATCACTTACTGAAAGTAATATGGTTTCAATGTTGGTGAGTTCTGCAAAAAGATAAGCAAACTGTTTAATGGCAAACAGGGAAGATTCGCTGCCATCGTAGCTAAGTAAAATCTGTGAGGGTGTTTTAAAGTTTTCGGGCACCAGCAACACCGGACACTCTGTTCTTTTTAATAATTCTTCCAGGTAATAATTGGGCTGTGCCTGCTCTACATTTTTGTAAAACAGTTCGCTGCTTACCAACAGCAGGTCTGCAAAACGGGTTTCCTCCACTAATGAAGCCAGTGCAGTGATATCACTGTCTTTATGCACCCTGTAATGCATGCCATCTGCAACGCAGGCATTTTCAAATAATTGAATGTTGCGGTTTACAATTTCGTCGTCTTCATTTTTCATCAGCCACTCCGGCATTATAGCCACGCCTTCCACTGCGGTAGTGTAAGCCATCAGTTTGGAATAATCAACCGGCGTTAAAAAAACGCCTGCCAGTAAAATTTCATTTTGTTCGTTAATGTATTTCGCAAATTCGAATGCACCTTTAGGAAAATGATCACCATCCAGTGCAATGATTATCTTTTTCATGATTGACAAATTTTATACTTAAACAAAGTAATCTGCATTGCCAACCATAACATATGACTGGCAGCAGTATATAAAATGATTGATATCACCTTATTAAAAATCGTCAAAAACAATGCCACTAAGCAGTCACTTAGTGGCATTAAAAAGAAGGCAACCGGAAGTTGAACAATCAGTAATCAGTAAGTTATTGTTTTGCTTTTTCGTAAGCCGCCTGCACGGCATCTAACTTTGCAATAAAAATGCTGCGGCCATGCGTACCCACCACCAGTTCATTGTCTCTTTGCTGCACCGTAATATCATGCACCGGCACACGGGGTAAATTACCAATGGTCATAAATGATTTACCCATATCAAAGGAAACATACAAACCATTGTCACTGCCTGCATAAAGAATATTTTCTTTTTTGGGATCTTCTTTAATCACATTCAAAGGTTCAGCAGGCAGGTCGTTGCCCAATTGTATCCAGGTAGTACCATAATCTTCACTCACAAAAAGGTACGCTATAAAATTATCGTTGCGGTAGCCGTTTAATGTAGCATAAACCCTCGATTCTTTATATGCAGATGGTGTAACCCGGCTTACATACAAACCTTGCGGAACATTTTTTACCTGCACATTTATTTTTGTCCAGTTGTACCCGCCATCTTTGGTTACGTGTATATTGCCATCATCACTGCCAACATAAATTAACCCAAACTTTAACGGAGATTCCACAATGGTGGTTAAGGTGCCAAATGGAACTTTACCTTCATGTTTACCATTGGTTAAATCGCCGCTCAGTGTTTCTAATTTTTCTCCTTTATTTAAACTGCGGTGAAATTTATTACTGCCATAATAAAAAACATCCTGGCTGTGTTTACTCAACCATATGGGTGTTTGCCAGTTGTAACGCAATTTTGCTTCTCCTAAATCATGCATAGGGTGAATGCCGGCCCCTCTTCCGCCATCAGTATTTCTGCGGCTGTAAAAACCAAATTGCGAACCGGCATACACCGTTTTATTGTCTCTTGTATCCACCTGTACCTGCATGCCATCGCCTCCGCCAATTGCTTTCCAGCCATACGCATCAGGGCCATCTTCTTTTTCGGTTTCATCATCGTCGTCATCATTTGAAAAACCATTATTTAATTTACTGCTGCCAAACCAGGTGCCATTATCCTGCAGGCCTCCGTACACATTGTAAGGTTTTGCATCATCTGTGGCAATGCCATAAAACTGCCCTACAGGTATAGTGGCTACTTTAAACCAATGCTTACCATAATCGTAAGTGATATTGCAGCCACCGTCATTGCCTGCTATCCAATGCCCGTCACGTGCAGGATTTATCCAGCACGCATGCCAATCGGCATGTGTGGCATTTTTATCTGTTGATTTAAAAGTTTTACCGCCATCGCTGCTGTAAATGCAATTAAAGCCCAATACCACCACTTTATTTTCATCAGTAGCGGATAAACTCAGTTTGGCAAAATAATAACCGTAGGTACTGAAAGTACTCAGCTCTTTGGTATTCGTCTTTTTCCACGTAACACCGGCATCATCGCTGCGGTAAACTTCGCAACCAATAATACCTCCGTTTTGAAAACCATCATCGGCCACCAGCCATTCGTACACTGCTGTTGGTTTTACTTTATCATTCTTCACCAATTCTTTTACAGCTGCAGCACGGTATTTAGCATCAAAATTATTGCGTATCAAAAAGCTGTCTAATTTTTTATCATTTAATGCGGCAAAATTTTCTTTAGTGATATTTTTAAAATCATCAAGATTGTATTTTGTACTATCAATTTTTTTCTTTGCCGTATCAGGCTTTAAATTATTGTTATCGATAACGGCATACACAATGTTGGGATTTTTTTGAAACACTGCTACGCCTATCCTTCCTAATTTATCGCCGGTAGCAAATCCGCTACCGGGTAATGTGACAGGCTTCCAGCTATCACCACCATCAGTGCTTTTATAAATGGCTGATGTTTTACCACTTTCTTTCCAGTCGTAAGCCCTTCTCTCCCTGTACCAGGTGGTGGCATACAATTCCATCGGGTTTTGATTGTTGATATCCATTTCTACTGCACCGGTATTATCATCTACATACAAAGTTTGTTTCCAGGTTTTGCCACCATCTGTAGTTTTATACACTCCACGCTCTTTATTGGCAGAATATAAATGTCCCAATGCTGCTACCCACGCTATATTATCATTGGTGGGATGCAATACTATTTTACCAATATGCTGGCTTTCGGGCAAACCAAGGTATTGCCAGGTTTTACCATTGTCGTTACTTTTATACACCCCGATACCGCTGTACGAAGAACGGCTGCTGTTTACTTCGCCGGTACCCACCCAAATGGTTCCTGTTTTCCAGTTTACAGCCACATCACCAATAGTAAACGCATCTTCCTTATCAAAAATGGGGGTAAAGCTTAAACCATTGGTATGCGTATACCACAATCCCCCACTGGCATAAGCCACATAAAATTCCGTAGGGTCGTTAGGATTAGCTTCTATATCCACCACACGGCCATTCATTTGCACGGGACCAATATTACGAAATGCAATATTTTTCAAAACCGACCTGTCTTCCAGCAATTTTCTTTTTTGCAGCCCGTTTATTCTTTCAGCAGCCGGAGTTGGCTTAATTTGTGCATATACAGAATTAACACTTACAAGAAAAAGTAAAATTGTAAATTTGTTAAGCAGCAATCTGGTACTACGAAGTTGGTTGCCGGAAAGGTTTGGTAACATAAATAAAAATTAAATTGTATAAAAAATGAGAGTATTAAAAATACGGCAATTGTATTTATTGATCATCATTCAATTTTTGTTTTTGATGAATGGCGTTGCGCAATATAAAACTTATAAGATAAGTGAGAAAGGCGACACCATTAATGCTATCGATAAAAATGGTTTAAAACAGGGTAAATGGGTAGTGCATGTAGATGAGATACGTGGCGAACCGGGCTATGAAGAAGAAGGTATTTATAAGAATGATAAGAAAGAAGGTGTATGGCGCCTGTATAATTTAACCAGCGATTTAATTGGGGTGGAAAATTATAAACTGGGTGGCAAACATGGCATACAGCAATACTACACTTACCTGGGCGACCTGTACCGTGAAGAAAGCTGGAAAGGATATGATCCCAATTCGCCTTATGACACTATTGCCATTTATGGCACCGGCAGCAACGAAATTGTAGATTATAAAATTGTAAAAGCCGAGCAATACAGCGTAAAGCACGGCGAATGGAAGTATTATGAACCGGGCAGCGGCAGATTGATAAAACTTGAAAAATACGACCGTGGTTTATTAGAAAAACCCAATACAGCTGTAGCCGCAACCACAGCACCCGCTGCTGCTAAACCTAAAAAAGTAGAAAAGACCCCCGAAATGCTGGAATGGGAAAAGAAAAACAAAGGCAAGAAGAATGTAATAAGAGATGGCAAAACGGGAATGTAAAAAACTTCAGTTTTATTTTTGCTGATCGAAAAATCGTTTAAAAAAGTACAACTGAAATCCTACTGCATTTTCCCAATACGCCCAGTTATGTTCGCCGGGCCTTTCAATATAATCGTGTTGTATTTTTAACCCTTCCATTTTTTTATGCAGGAGGCGGTTGCCGTTAATAAAAAAATCATTTACGCCACAATCAACAATAATTTTTAAGGATGTGTTGGCATAGTTTTCAACCAGGTTAACCACAGAATAGTCGTGCCAGTTTTTTGCATAGGCAGTTGTGTCCCCGATACGCTTTATGATCTCAAAACGGTTCCTGCTTTCGCCCAGGTCCACTCCTCCGCTCATTGCGCCTGCCGCGCCAAAGATATCAGCATGGCGTAACCCCAAAAATAATCCGCCATGCCCGCCCATACTTAAGCCTGTAATAGCACGATGATTTTTATCGGGGATAGTGCGGTAATTTGTATCAATAAAATGCACCACTTCTGTGGCCACATAAGTTTCGTATTTATAAGTGCTGTCAACCGGGCTGTCGAAATACCAGCTGCTGTAACCGCCATCAGGACAAACAATAATTATCGCATTTCTATCCGCTTCTTCTTTTAAGCCCGGCACTTTAATGATCCAGTCGCTGTAACGGCCGCTGTAACCATGCAATAAATACACTACAGGAAAAGTATTTTTTTTCTTTTTATAACTGTCCGGTTTTATTACCACACAGTTGATTGATTGATGCATAGCATTACTATAAATAGCAACAGTATCAACAGTTGCAGCAATACCAGCTACAGCAATAAATATAACCACAAGCAATAGCATAATTTTCTTCATCGCAATAATTTATACGGCAAGATACAATTATCAGAAAATAAAAAAGCTGATCCGTTTCCCGGATCAGCTTTTTTATCAGTTACAATATTATTATTTAATTTCTTTTTGCATCGGGTTGCCTGCGCCACCTGCTGCACCTCTTGGTCCGCCGCCACGGCCGGCACCTTTAAACAACTGGAACTTGCTGGGTGTTTCCACTGCAGGCCATGTATTGTTAGCTTCATTAATATCGGCAGTTTCTCTCAATGGATCTAATTTAATAGATGCCACTTCTTTATCTTTCATAAATGCCTTCACCACTTTATTTTCATTCTTGCGCCATATCTGCACCGGTATCCTTTCAATTTCTTTTGTACCATCTTTATAGGTCCATTCAATAATGATCGGCATTACCAAACCGCCTTTATTACTAAAGGTTAATTCATAGATATTTTTTTTACCGGCAATTGCAAAACGTTCTGCTTCAGTAAAAGTATCTATCACTGCAGGAGGCATGGTAATAGTAAATGGTGTCGTATCTACTTTGGCCAATCCCCTGTCGTATCTCCAGTAAAAATCTCTTAAAGACTCATCGGCATCGGTTGCAAAAACAATATTTTTATCTTCCCTGTTTCTTCTTTTAGAAATATCATCAAAAGTATTTAAAAGAGGTTTTGCAACAGGCTGCATACTATTGTTATTGCCACCACCAAAACGTGGTGCTGCAGATTCTGTACTTAATGTGGCCCATTTTACTGTATCCAGTGAAATGTCACATGGTTCAGTTCCGTAAAACCATCCTCTCCAATACCAATCCAGGTCTTCGCCGCTGGCATCTTCCATTGTTCTGAACAAATCAGCAGGTGTAGGATGTTTAAATGCCCAGCGCCTTGCATACTCTTTAAAAGCATAATCAAACAGGTCTCTGCCCATGATCGTTTCTCTTAAAATATTCAAGCCGGTAGCAGGTTTACTGTATGCATTTGGGCCAAACTGGATAATATTTTCGCTGTTGGTCATGATCGGCTCCAGCTGATCTTTAGGGAGTTTCATGTAATCCACAATTTTATAGGCCGGGCCTTTGCTCACCGGGTATTTATTATCCCACAATTCTTCACTTAAATATTCTACAAAAGAATTCAACCCTTCATCCATCCATGTCCATTGCCTTTCGTCACTATTGATGATCATCGGGAAAAAGTTATGGCCTACTTCATGTATCACCACACCCAGCATGCCATTTTTTGTGCCTTCGCTGTAAGTACCATCTTTTTCGCAACGGCCAAAATTAAAACATATCATCGGGTATTCCATTCCGTTA
Source organism: Ferruginibacter profundus (assembly GCF_054783275.1). Taxonomy (NCBI): domain Bacteria; kingdom Pseudomonadati; phylum Bacteroidota; class Chitinophagia; order Chitinophagales; family Chitinophagaceae; genus Ferruginibacter; species Ferruginibacter profundus. The sequence continues at coordinate 1,981,629 of NZ_BAAGQW010000001.1, forward strand.
GCAGCTTCTAAACTTTGCGCTACAGGGTATGGATAAGGAATGGTGAATTTTGAATACGTTTTAATAGTATGCGCCACTGCTTTGGTGCTGTATTTCCTGTATAAATTGTAAGCTTCTTTACCATAAGCACTCATGCACATTACTTTTTTGCCTTCCACTACGGCAGGCATTGCATCCCAAACAAATTTGCGTGAAGAACCCCATGCAAAATCACGAACCATGTCCGCTTTAAATATCCATGTTTTTTTTGCGGTGGATTTTGTTTTTTCTTTTGCGGTGGCTTCTGCAAGGTTTACAATTTCTGTTACATCAGTAGCAGTTTGTGCAGCAGTCCACCTTTTTAATTCTGTAGCAGACAGTACGGCAGCATAATTCTGGCATTGTCCTGTTCCCATGATCACATGATCAGCAGGCACAGTCATAGCCACTTTAAAATTACCAAAAGTTAAAGCAAATTCGCCGGTACCTGTAAACTGGTGGTTCTGCCATCCCTGGAAATCGCTGTACACACAAAGGCGTGGGTACCACTGCGTCATGGTATAAAGATCGTTACCATCTTCGGCAAAATACTCATAGCCTCCACGGCCCCCGTATTTGGTGCGCTCGATAATATTGTAATTCCAATCTATTTTAAAAATGAATTGTTGCCCCGGTTTTAATGGCTGTGGCAATTCCACTCTCATCATAGTTTTATTAACGGTGTATTTTAATAATTTACCGGTAGCATCAGCCACACGGGTAATATTATCGCCATATTCCCTGTCTTTATCCACTTTTCCGGTAAAGGCCTGGATAGAAGCTTCAGTGATCCTGGTAGGCATAATGCTGCTGTTATCATAGCCGGCATTATTTACAGAACTGTGAGAATTTTCATCTAACTGTAACCACAAATAAGTTAATACATCAGGAGAATTGTTGAAATACGTCAGGGTTTCTTTACCGGTTAAACGGCGGTTGGGTTCGTCCAGTTCGCAGGTGATATCGTAATCGCAACGTTGCTGCCAGTACTTTGGCCCCGGTGCGCCGCTTGCGGTACGGTATTCGTTGGGGGTGGGAAGAATGGTTCCCAATTGTTCAAACCGGTTGCCGTGGTTACTGCCAGGATTATTTTTGATATCCTGTGCACTAACAGCAAAAGCAACTGAAAATAAAATCACTAAGAAGGTTACTTGTTTCATGCTTTAGTTTATTGTTTGTGTTTAATGCCCCTGTCTGCTGATGAAGACTGCGGGGAAATTATATGGTATTTAGTTTCGGTTTTATTTTTTTTAATACACTGTACACGCTCAGAATATCCACCTGTGTACAACCATGTTTAGTGCTATACAAAAAGCTACAGACGATAATCCCCAAACCCACCAGCTTCTTTTGAGTTTTAGTGTATTCACCAGCACAAAGCTCAGTAGTAAAATGCCCAACACCACTACTATCTGTCCCAATTCCAAGCCGATGTTAAAAGCAAACAAGCTCCAGCCAATGCTTTGGTCTTTTGCCATCATATAGCGAATATAGTTGGCAAACCCAAGCCCATGTATCAATCCAAAGAACAAGGCAAGAAAATAATTTAACCGCAAAGATTTTGGTGTAAAATCCTTTTGTAAAAAATTAAATACCGCCGTAGCAACAATGGTACAGGGAATTAAAAATTCCACCCAGCTGTCATTTACAGTAACAATTTTATATACGCTTAAAGCCAATGTAAGCGAATGCCCGATGGTGAAAGCCGTTACCAGCACCAGCACCTGCCTCCAGTTACCCAATAAATAAATAGCACTTAATGCCAGCACAAACAGTATATGATCCAATGCATCCCAACTGATAATATGCTGCCAGCCTAATTTTAAATAAAATGTAAAATCCTGCATTAACGGCCTGTGGCTTGAATGTTTGTGTTAGTTTTGCTGTTCAAATATCTTTAAACTAGTTTTTAATACCTAATATCTTTGCTAAATGGTATCAATTTTATTTAAATGGTCTCTTTTTTTTAGCCTTGTAAATATACCCGTATTTTCAAATATAATACACGGTAAAGCTGCAAGCCATCCCATTTTTATGAGTGTTACCGAAATTGAACACAATGCAAAAGATAAAACACTGGAAATAAGCTGTAAGATCTTCACTGACGATTTTGAAAAAACATTACGCCAGGTTTATAAAACCACGGTTGACCTTATCAATCCGAAAGATAAAGCGGCAATGAATAAACTGGTGAGTGATTATGTGCAAAAACATTTAACGCTTACTGTAGATGGTAAAAAAGTGAGTTTGCAATTTATTGGCTACGAACAACAGGAAGAAGGTATATTGAGTTATTACCAGGTTAACAATATCACTGCAGTAAAAAAGATCGACATCACCAACAGCATCCTTTACGAATACAAGAAAGAGCAGATTGAAATTATGCATGTAACAGTGGGCGGAAACCGGAAAAGCACCAAACTCAGTAATCCTGATGATAAGGCCAGTTTTGACTTTTAATGTTACCTGTTACTCATCCATCTCTTCTTTGATCTCTTCTGATATTTTCACTAACAGCTTATCAATCCTTTGCCCGTCCATATCAATGATCTCAAAGTCAAAGCCCCGCCAGTCAAATGTTTCACCGGTTGCAGGAATATGCTCCAGTTCATGTAAAACAAACCCCGCCAAAGTATCAAAATCGTGTTCGGCCTCATTCATCCAGTCGGTTTTTTCAAACCGGCTTAAAAAATCATAAAAAGGAATTTGTGCGTCTACTAAAAAAGTACCGTCGGCCCTTTCAATAATTTCATATTCATCCTGCCCGGTTTGCGGCACATCACCCACAATCGCTTCTAAAATATCATTCAGCGTTATCATGCCTTCCAGCGTGCCATATTCATTTACAATAAAACAACCATGAATTTTTGTTTCTTTAAATTTTTCCAGTAACTGGTAGGCAGTATTATTTTCGGGCACAAATAAGGCAGGCTTTGCAATATCTTTCAGCAGCATATCAGGTGATGCTTTCAGCAGGTCTTTTACGCTGATGATCCCCTTGATATTGTCTACCGTTTCTTCACAAACAGGATAGCTGGAATAAATAACCGTATCCATTTTATCTTTTACCTGCTGTACCGTTTCGCTGCCATCAAACCAGGCAATATCAGTACGGTGTGTCATCAGCGATGTAATATTCCTGTCGCCCAAATGAAACACCCTTTCAATAATTTCCTTTTCTTCTTCCTCAATAGTGCCATGCTCGCTACCTTCGGTGATCATGGCTTTTATCTCTTCTTCTGTTACGGCATTATCGTTAGATGTTTTTACATTGATCACCTTAAAAAATAAATACGATATTTTGGAAAGCAGCCATACGATCGGAAGAGTGATGGTAGATAAGAAATTCATAGGGGCTGCAACATGGCGTGCAATTTTTTCAGCCTGTAGCATGCCCAGCCTTTTAGGTATCAGTTCTCCGAAAATGATGGATAAAAAAGTAACCACCACAACTATTAGTACGGTTGAAATAGTTTCAGCATAAGGCTTAAAAAAATCTACCCCTGCAATATATGGCTCCACATAGGGCCCCAATTTCCGTTCTGCATAAACACCCGATAAAATAGCAATAAGCGTGATGAATATTTGTGCCGTAGCCAAAAACTTCTCCGGATTTTCAGAAAGGGCAAGGGCCACTTTAGCTTTGGTATCGCCTTTATTTGCCAGGCCTTCCAGCCTTGCTTTTCTGGCACTTACCAGGGCTATCTCACTCATCACCAAAAGACCATTCAGGATAATCAGTAAAATTAAAATAATTAATGGACCCATAATTTTATACTAAACCGTAGTTTCTGTTAAACGATTTTCCGGACAAATATCCGATAAGTATTCCAATAAGTGCTCCGCAGGTTACATCTAACGGGTAATGCACCCCTACATACACCTGCGCAAAGGAGATTAAAAATGCCCATAAAAGAAACAACAGGGGCCATTTGCCAAACTGTTTTTCGAGGGTCACATATAAAAACATTCCCATAGCAAAATGGTTGGTGGCATGGGAGGAGGTAAAGCTGCTGCTCTGTGGCCGGTATCCCACTAAAACCCTTACCCAGCCTGCAATAGAAGGCTCATTACAAGGCCGTAACCTGATGATGTGCTCTTTAATGATTGAGCTGCTTACAAAATTTGCTGTTGCAACAGTAACCCCAAAAAACAGTACCCACCACCAGCCGTTTTTTCTATAATTTATGGTCACCAGCAGCAGTAAAAAAAGATAGAGGGGGTACCACATTTCGGCATTCCTCAGCAGCGGCATCAGCCAGTCAAAAAACCCGTTCTGCCAGTTATAGTTGATATGTTTAAACAAATCCAGGTCGTATGATAACAATTGCTTCATTAAATCTAAGGTGAGTGTTAAATTACAATCACCCAAAAATAATTAAACTAATTTAGCAGCCTGATAAAATAACCCGAATGCTTTTTTTACAAAGAATACCTAAGTTATTACGCTGGATATTTTCTGTGGTGATCATCCTGCTGGTTACCATGACCATCTTCCGTTTCATTTTCTACTGGAAGTACAATCCACCCGGTAAAGCATTTTCCGGCTCTGCATTTTTAATGGGCCTGCGTTTTGATGCCAGGATTGCCTGTATTATCGGATTGGCCATGATGCTGCTCACTTTCATCCCTGTATTAAACCCGTTTAAAAATACCAGTGCCAAAAAACTATGGAATTTTTTATTGCCCCTGGTGTTTGCCATATTGGTATTATTTTATTTTATCGATTTTTACCATTTTGATTATTTACACCAAAGGTTAAATGCCAGCGTATTAAATTATTTGCAGGATGCCGGCATTTCCTTCAGCATGATGTGGCAAACTTATCCATTGGTAAAAGCCACTGTGGTACTCATCATTCTCCTGATTGCCGCAAGATTTCTTTTTGGCAGGTTATTGGCAAACTATTTACACCAGGATAGTTTTTATAAGAGGAAAGGCACCTTAGTATATGTTACCAGTTTTATTATACTGGCACAAATCATCGTGGGTAAAATTGTAGTAAGGCCGGGGCAATTTCCATTACGCTGGAGCGATGCTTTTAATTTGTCGGATGATTTTAAATCCAATCTTGCACTCAATCCTTTTCAGAGTTTTTTCAGCACTTTAAGTTTCAGGAATTCATCTTTCGATATAAAAAAAGTAAGGGCAGATTACGATTTGATGGCAAGCTATCTGCAGGTGCAGCAACCTGACAGTACGCTATTAAATTTTGAAAGAAAATACAACAGCGCCGATTCAACTGCTAACAAACCCAACGTGGTGTTAGTGATCTGCGAAAGTTTCAGTGCATACAAAAGCAGCATGTATGGCAATCCTTTAAACACCACCCCCTTTTTTAATGAGATAAGTAAGAATGGTGTATTCTTCGACCGTTGCTTTACACCTGCCTACGGCACCGCACGTGGCGTTTGGGCCACCATTACAGGCATACCTGATGTGGAAAGCCCGAGCACCGCCAGCCGCAACCCCAATGCTGTAAACCAGCACACGATCATCAATAATTTTAACGGCTACAACAATTATTATTTTTTGGGCGGCAGTGCTACCTGGGCCAATATCCGTGGATTGCTCACCAACAATATCAGTGGCGTTCATTTATATGAACAGGGCGATTATAAAGCCAGTGATATTGACGTATGGGGCATAAGCGATAAAAATCTTTTTTTAGAAGCCAACAAAGTATTGAAAGAACAAACCAAACCTTTCTTCGCCGTTATTCAAACTGCAGATAACCACCGGCCTTACACCATACCCAAAGAAGATGAAGGGGCATTTAAAAAGATCTCCTTTTCAACCGACTCTTTAAAACGTTTTGGATTTGAAAGCAATGAAGAGATGAATGCTTTTCGCTATACCGATTTTGGTTACCAGCAATTTATTGAAGCGGCAAAAAAAGAAAAATATTTTGATAACACCATTTTTGTTTTTGTTGGCGATCATGGTATAAGAGGCAGTGCAGGAGATATGTTTCCCAAAAGCTGGACGGAGCAAGGCCTTACCTGCGAGCATGTGCCACTGCTTTTTTATGCACCTAAATTATTGCAACCTAAAAGAGTGCATGATGTTTGCAGCCAGGTAGATATTTTACCCAGCGTGGCATCCTTGGCAAAAACGCCATACCGCAATAATACTTTTGGAAGAAACCTGTTTGATACACTGGTGCCGCTTTCAGCATACCAATCAATTTTAAAGGGAGAAAAATTTGCTTTCGTTATAGACCATGACGTAAAAACGATCGGGCTCATTTCTAACCAGTATTATTTTCTTAAAAATTTAAAATCAGGAAAGGAAGATTTTGTATCGATAATTAATAATAACCCGGTTGAAAAAAATCCGCAATCAGACAGTACCCGGAATTATTTATCCCGGTTAACAGATGCCTATTACGAAACAGCTAAATATTTAATGCTGAATAATAAGAAGAAGTGAGGTAGAGTTACGGGTTAAAAAAGTTACGGGTTAATTATTGTGTCGAAACAAACTTCGCAAACAATAATTAACAAAAACACCCCGTAACCCGTAACTTTAGCAAGCCTGCAAATATAAAGCCGCCTACCCTTTGTCATTATAAAACTGCATTTCTCCCTATTGATTATTATATTCGCACTCGTTTAAATCCTGGGCAATACACAACATGAGAAAATGGAAAGTTTCAAAAACCATTCAGTGGATAATAAAATTGTTTATTATTTACCTGTGTATGTTTACGGCCTTCCGTATTGCCACTGCCTTTCTTTTTAAACCCAAAACTATTGGTGTAATAGAACTGGTGCCATCATTCTGGCTGGGGCTTAAATACGATCTGCGCTGGATCGCCATTGTACTCTCCCCCATTATTGTATTGTCGATATTTAAAAGATTTTCACCATTTCACTCAGCCCGTACAAAAAAATTGTGGACGATCTATTTAGCCATTGTCACATTGGTCATCATGTTTTTTTATGGTGCCGATTTTGGTAATTTCAGTTACAACCACACCCGTATAGGTGCCAGTGCTTTAAATTTTAAGGACGACCCGTACGAAATGTTCCGCATGGTGTGGCAATCTTATCCTATTGTATGGATATTGATCGGGCTGGGTATTGCAGTATTCTTCACAGCAAAATTATTCCGTAGCACTCATGGTTCCGTTGATGCCAATAATTACTGGCACAAGTTTGAATACAAACGCCGTTGGTATTTACTGGCTCTATTAATGATGTTTTGGTTTGTGTATGGCTTTTTACAACTGAAACCATTAACACGGCAGGATGCTTACAAGCTGAATGATAATTTTAAAAGTTACCTGGCATTGAACCCTTTCCAGAATTTTATTACTTCTTTAAAGCAACGCAGGCCCGATTTTAATACCAGCGGTGCAGCAAAATATTATAAAGATATTGCCGGTTACCTGCAGCTGGATTCATTGACAGAATCAAAATTTAACTACGAAAGAACCATGCTGCCCAACAGCCACGGGCTGGAAAGTAAACCCAACGTAGTATTGGTGCTTTGCGAAAGCTTCAGCATGTATAAGAGCAGTATGAGCGGCAACAAACTCAACAGCACGCCTTACTTTAATGAGTTGTGTAAGAATGGTATTTTTTTCGATCATTGCTTTACGCCCACTTTTGGTACTGCCAGGGGAATTTTTGCTACTATCACCGGCATACCCGATGTGCAGTTGGCAAAATTTTCCACCCAAAATCCTGAAGCAGTAAATCAACAAACCATTATCAATAATTTTGAAGGCTACAATAAATTTTATTTTATAGGGGGCAGAAGCCAGTTCAATAATTTCAGGGGACTGATGAGCAATGTAGATGGCATTGATATTTATGAAAAGGGAAAATATAAATCGCCGGAAATAAATGTATGGGGTATCAGTGATAAAGATCTTTTTGCAGAAGCCGGTGATGTGTTGAAACAACAGAACAAACCCTTCTTTGCAGTGATTCAAACGGCACATAACCACCGGCCCTTTATGTTACCGCCGGATGAAAAAGAATTTACCTGCGAAAAAGTAGATAAAGAAACCTTAGCTAAAAATGGTTTTGAATCGCAGGAAGAATACCAGGCTTTTTGTTATACCGATTTTTGTTTTAAGAAATTTATAGAGTCTGCAAAACAACAGCCTTATTTCAATAATACCATCTTTGTTTTTGTAGGCGACCATGGTGTGGAAGGTGAATCAGGTGCTGTATATCCCAAAGCATGGAACTCTCATCGCCTGAGTGATGAACATGTGCCCTTGTTGTATTATGCGCCTTCATTATTACAACCACAAACCTATCACTACACTGTTTCACAAATTGATTTACTACCCACGCTTGCGGGCATGATACATCAACCTTACACCAATACTACCCTGGGAAGAGATGTGATCAATCAGCCGGAAATTTTTCATGCCGCATTTATCATTCATCACGATGAAGGTAATATTGGTATCATCACTGATGATTATTACTTTGTAAAAAATATCAACATTACCCAGCAGGAATTAGTGCCGGTTAAAGACGGGCTTCCACCGCTGACCACACAGCAATCCGATTCGATCAAAAGTAAATTATCACAGCTAACCTCTGCCATTTTTGAAACCAGTAAATGGATGTTGGTGAATAACCGGAAGAAATGATAGCGTGAGTGGTGTGGCGTGAGCGACACTCTGAACCTTTAAGGTTTATTCAATTGATTAAGCGCTTACCGGTTTAATTTTAAAGGATGTTATTTATGGGCTGCTTGTTTTGCAGCAACTTAATCAGAAAGGACACTCCCGATTCACCACTCAGGTCTCACGACTTTTTTGCTATCATTATCAGCCTGGGCGTTGCTCTTACATCGTAATTAGCAAAATTATAATCGCCAAAAACTTCCTGTATCTGCAAGCCCTGGTAGGCAAACATGTCAGTAAAATCACCTAAGGAAAATTTAGCCACTTTTTCTGTATAGATCATTGGCTCATGATGCATGGCCTCGTCTTCAATAATTATTTTTTTATAAAAATGTGTTTCATCATACCATTTGGTGATCAAAAAATTCACCCCTTCAATTTCTTTTTCTGACTGGTGTACCAAATGATCTTCGGCATAATGCACATTCAAATAATCCATTACAAATGTACCGCCTGGTTTTACAGCCTGTGCAATTGTTCTTATGGCATTATCATGTTCACGGCGGGTCTTAAAATAGCCAAAACTGGTAAAAAAATTAAACGCATAATTAAAATAATTGATCCAGAAAGGCAGGCGCATATCGTGGCGGTAAAAATGGAGGTTACCGGCTTCATGTTGCAAAGCTTCGTTAATGCTGTCTTCGCTAAGGTCGATACCGGTAACATCAAACCCTTTACCTGCCAGCTGAATGGAATGACGGCCTTTACCGCAAGCCACATCCAGCATGGTACTACCGCATTCCGGCTTCAGGTAATCAATCAGTTTATCTACAAATGCAGCCGCCTCATTTTCATCTCTTTTAAAGTAAAGCTGATGATAATAAGGCGAATTGAACCAGTCTTTAAACCAGGGCTGTTGCATAGCTGCAAAGTTACGGGTTAAAAGGGTTACGGGTTAATAAGTTACAGGGTAAAAAAGTTACAGGTCAATTATTGTTAGCGAAAATTATCTGGCAGAACAATCAACAACAAAAATAACCCGTAACCCGTAACCCGTAACTTATTAACCCTTAACTTTTCTTATCTTTGCCCTCCCTAAAACACGAAGCGTATGGCACTGATAAAAAGCATATCCGGAATAAGAGGCACTATCGGCGGAAAAACAAATGATAACCTTACTCCGCTCGACATAGTTAAATTTTCTGCAGCATATGGCAGCTGGCTGATGCAGCAAAGCAATAATAATAAAATAGTTATTGGAAGAGATGGCAGGATAAGCGGAGAAATGGTGAGCAGCCTTGTAGTAAATACTTTATTGGGATTAGGATTGAATGTGATTGATCTCGGATTGAGCACCACTCCTACTGTTGAAATGGCAGTAAAATTTGAAGCAGCAGCCGGCGGCATCATACTAACGGCAAGCCATAACCCAAAAGAATGGAATGCTTTAAAATTACTGAATAATAAAGGCGAATTCATCAGTAGTGATGAAGGCAAATTAATTCTGGACCTGGCTGCCGGCGAAGATTTTAATTTTGCTGCTGTAGATAAATTAGGCTCTTATACAAAAGACGACAGCTTATTACAGAAACATATAGATGCAGTGGTAAATTACGCACTGGTGGATGTTGCGGCTATTAAAAAAAGTAAATTCAAAATTGTTATAGATGCAGTTAACAGTACCGGCGCTATTGCAGTACCTGCTTTATTAAAAGCATTGGGTGTAAAAGATATTGTGGTGATCAATGAAGAAGTAAATGGCAAATTTGCCCATAACCCCGAACCATTACCAGAACACCTGACTCAATTGAGCAACGAAGTAGTTAAGGAAAATGCATCTTTAGGTATTGCTGTTGACCCCGATGTGGACCGCCTTTGTTTTGTATGCGAAGATGGCAGTATGTTTGGCGAAGAATATACTTTAGTGGCCGTTGCTGATTATGTGTTAAGCCAAAGAAAAGGCAATACGGTAAGCAACATGTCTTCTACAAGAGCATTGAAAGATGTGACCATAAAACATGGCGGCGAATACTTCCCCAGTGCGGTAGGTGAAGTGAATGTGGTAAATAAAATGAAAGCGGTAAATGCTGTGATTGGTGGCGAAGGGAATGGCGGCATTATTGTTCCTGACCTGCATTACGGAAGGGATGCATTGATTGGCATTGCTTTATTCCTTACACATTTAGCCAACAGCAAAAAAAGTATCAAACAATTACGCAATACCTATCCTGATTATTTTATGAGCAAAAATAAAATTGCCCTGGAAAATGGTACTGATGTAAAAGAGATATTTGAAAAGATAAAAGCAAAATATAAAAACCAGCCGATCAATACCGAAGATGGTTTAAAGATTGAATTTGATACCGACTGGGTACATTTGCGTACCAGCAATACCGAACCCATCGTTCGTATTTATGCTGAAAGTAATTTTGAAACCACTGCCGATAATATTGCTAAAAGATTGATGCAGGATATCGGGCAGATGATGTAAGAGAAGTTGATGGTTGATAGTTCATAGTCAGCCTTCACGTATACAGATCTCACCATGAACAATGAACCATTAACCATGAGCCAAAGAATTTATTTCGACAACGCCGCCACTACCGCACTTGATCCACAAGTACTGGAAACCATGATGCCTTACTTAACTGAAAAGTTCGGAAATCCCTCTTCTATTTATTCCTATGGAAGAGAAACCAGGATGGCTATAGAAGCCGCCAGGAAATCGGTTGCTAAAATTTTAAATGCACACCCTGCAGAAATATTTTTCACCAGTGGCGGTACCGAAAGCAGCAACACTGCTATTACTGCTGCGGTAAGAGATTTAGGTTGTAAACATATCATCACTTCGCCAATAGAACATCATGCCGTATCACACTCCGTTGAACATGCAGATAATTTAAACATTGCAAAAGTGAGCTATGTAAAATTATTACCCAACGGTCATGTGGATATTGAAGACCTGGAGAAATTATTAGCCGGCAGCAACGAAAAAACACTGGTTACTTTAATGCATGCCAATAATGAGATTGGTAATATTTTAGATATTCATGCAGTAGGAAATTTATGCAAATTATACAATGCTATTTTTCATAGTGATACTGTACAAACAGTTGGCCACTTCCCTTTCGATTTGAGAAATACTCCGGTGCATTTTATTACCGGCGCTGCACATAAATTTCACGGACCAAAAGGTGTGGGCATGTTGTACATCAACGAAAATGTAAAAATAAAACCCTTTGTGCATGGTGGCTCGCAGGAGCGTAACATGCGTGCAGGTACAGAAAACCTCTATGGCATTGTAGGCTTTGCCAAAGCTTTGGAAATAGCTACGGCAGGCTATGAAGAGGATAGTGCTTTCATCGGTACGTTAAAGTATTACATGATGGATGAACTGAAAAAAAATATTCCCGGTGTTGCTTTCAATGGCGATACATTAGGCAGGAGTCTATACACCGTTCTCAGTGTAAGTTTTCCCAAAACAGAAAAATCAGAAATGATCCTGTTCAATATGGACATTAATAATATTTGTGCCAGCGGCGGTAGCGCCTGCACCAGTGGCGCCGACCAGGGCAGTCATGTTATACGTGCCATCAACAACAATCCTAACCAGGTAACAGTGCGTTTTAGTTTTAGTAAACATAATACTAAGGCGGAGGTAGATGCGGTGGTGGAGAAGTTGAAGAGTTTGGTGTAAATTCTTACTACCGATATGGAACCCTCTACGGAAAAAAGAATTATTACAATACTTTACATTACAGCAGGCATTTTTTTGCTTGTTGGAATATACATGTACAAATTTGGTATAGTTGCTACAAGAGAAGCAATTCCAGGTGGAGGAACAAGAGATACTTTACCCTATTCGTTTAATGGTAAAGGCCTCATCATTGTAGGTTTTATATTTGCCTTGTATGCAGCTCTACTTAATTATCAACGTAAGAAAAAATAAAACGCTCATTAAGACAAATTCTTTTCAACAGAATAAAATTATTGGACTTTTATCGAATCAGAAAATCAAAAAATTTGCCTTTGGCAAATTGAATTCGCCACAGGCGAATTCCTACGAATATCCTAAACGCACCACTAACTCTTTCGGCAACACCGGCAACTGTCTTCTGTCAATTAAAAAACTATTCAACTGTGCCAGCTCTTTAAAAATATAATGCTTATCCATGGCGCCTTTTAAATAACCGGCACCGGTACTGCCGCCGGTACCAATACGGGTACCAATCATACGCCGCACCATATTAATGTGGCGGTTGCGCCAGTTGCCCAACTGATTGTCAATTTCCAATAAGGTATCTAATAATTGAAAAGGCAATTCCAGCATGGGATAACCCCGATACAACATAATGAACAATGCCGCACGGCAGGCTTTGGGTGTAAGGTTTCTCTCTGCATGGGCCGGTGCATCAGTAAAAACAGCAGCAAAAAATTCAGCGTTATTTTTTTCTGCTTCTGCCAGGCTGTTTACATATACTTGCTGGTAATTATTCCAGAATTCAGTTGTAATAAAAGGCATTCTTTCTAACCAGGCATTGATCAATTCTAAAACTGATTTACCATTCTCGGCATCTTTAATAACAGCAATATCTTTTTCTTTTAATTGAGAAGTATAATAATTTTGTCCGTGGCGTTGGTCAAATTTTAAGCCCAGTTTTGCCTCCAGTATTTTAAACTGGTAACTCTGAAACCCGGATGCAGGGCGCAACATATCACGGAAATCTAAAAAATCCATTGGCGTCATCGTTTCCATAATATCTATCTGCTGCACCAATACTTTTAAAATAGTTGTTACTCTTTTTAAACGATGTACCACAGTTTGCATCTCTGGCGAATTATCATTCAATGTTGGTTTATCCATAATGGCAATCACCGAATTCACTTCAAACAAAATTTGTTTGAACCACAATTCATACGCCTGGTGAATGATGATAAAAAGCATTTCATCATGCGCAGGAATTTTTCCTGCTTTAAAACTTTCGGGATCTTGTGCACCGGTAATTTTTTCTAACTGCAAATAGTCGCCGTAATACACCGCTTTATTTTCCATAACCATTGTTTTTGGTGCAGCAAACTTACATAAATGTATTGCTGCAAAAAATGTTTTTTAGTAATCATGGTTTGTTAACGACTGGTGAACAGAAAATTCCTTTAACGTTTTCTTATCTAAAGAAAAATTTTCTGGCATGCTATTCTAATAACATTGTACAAGCAGCCACTTAAAACACTGCCCCCAACAACATGAAAAAATTTTTTACTCTTGCTGTACTTAGTTTAATAATTATTACCAGCTCCAAAGCACAAATCAGTTACGGCGTACAAGCCGGTGTAAACATTGCCAACTGGCAAGGCGATGCACTCAACAGTTTAAACAGTGTGGTTGATCTGTCCAACGGTTTTATAGGCACTAAAAGCAGAACAGGTTTTCACATTGGCGGCTATCTCAGCATTCCCATCAGCGAACAGGTATCATTTGAACCCGGCTTACAATATTCACAAAAAGGCTATGCTATGAAAGGCGATTTAAAAATTGATGCGCTTAAATTTTTAGGTGTAAACGCCAGCGCAAAAGTAGAAGCGAATTATATTGATATCCCTTTGATTGTAAAAGCAGAAGTGGCAAAAGGCCTGAGTATTTATGCAGGTCCGCAACTATCTTACCTGGCTAAAAGCAGCCTGCATGTAAACACCAGTGTGTTAGGTATTTCTTTACTCAATAAAAGATTAGACCTTACCGATAATTTTAATCGTATAGATATTGGTATTGCCGGTGGTGTAGGCTACCAGTTTGATAATGGCTTTAACGTAAAAGCCGGTTACGATTACGGCTTATCTAAATTAGACAAGAACGATAATTTTAAAGCTTATAACAGGGTGGTAAAACTTTCGGTTGGATTTAGTTTTTAGTGGCTATACTTTCGGTTAGGGCGGCTCCCGTAAAAAGGGGCCGCTTTTTTTACCCCCTCCGCCCCCTCCTGATAAGGATCGGGATAAATTCCGGGGGAACTGGCACCTTTACATTCCTCTGATCTTTATTTTATAAAAACTTCATGGCCGCCTTTTCATGGCATACTTTCTGTTTACGCCATGATTTTCCTTAAATTTGCAGCCCGGATAACTGGTTTACTGATTAACTAATAAACCAGTAGACCAATTAACCAGTTAACCAATCAATCAAATTCATGGGAAGAATATTTGAAGTAAGAAAAGGAGCCATGTTTGCCCGCTGGGATAAAATGGCAAAAGACTTTACCCGTATTGGGAAAGAAATCAATATTGCTGTGAAAGCCGGCGGTCCGGATCCGGATAGCAATCCTGCTTTGCGCAGATGCTACCTGAATGCCAAAGCCTGCAATATGCCGAAAGACAGAGTAGAGGCTGCTATAAAAAGGGCAATGGGTAAAGACACGAGTAGTTACGACGAGGTTGTTTATGAAGGATATGCGCCGCATGGTGTTGCCTTGCTGGTAGAAACGGCAACAGATAACCCTACAAGAACGGTGGCAAATGTGAGAATGCATTTTACTAAAAGTGGCGGTGCGTTAGGAACAAGTGGTAGTGTGGCTTTTACTTTTAACCGAATGGGAGAATTTAAAGTAAAAAATGCAGGACTGAATATTGAAGAGCTGGAATTGGAATTGATCGATTATGGTTTAGAAGAAATAGGAGAAGATAGCGCCGGAAATATAATCATCCGCACAGCTTTTGCTGAGTTTGGACATATGGCAAAGGCATTGGAAGAAAAAAAGATCGAAGTCATTACAGCCGAACTTACACGTATACCAATGAATTTAACAGAACTGGACGAAGAAGCGGCTAATGATGTATTGAAATTAGTAGATAAATTGGAGCAGGATGAAGATGTACAGAAAGTGTATCATAATCTGAAATAATAACCAGGCACTATATTGTATTAAAAGCCGTCTTATGCAGATGGCTTTTTTATTTTAACCGGTAATAAATATTTTTTGGAAAGGTACTACAACAAAAAAGCCCTGATAAATAAAACTATCGGGGCTTTTGTTGTACTCGGGATGGGAGTTGAACCCACACTCACATTACTGTGAACAGGATTTTAAGTCCTGCGTGTCTACCAGTTCCACCACCCGAGTGTGGTAGTGAAAAAAAATCCCGACGAGTCGGGATTATTTGGAGCGGAAGACCGGGCTCGAACCGGCCACCCCGACCTTGGCAAGGTCGTGCTCTACCAAATGAGCTACTTCCGCAATTGTGTTGTAAGAACTTTTGAAAATTTAAGCTGGGAACCCAGCTACCGTTTTTCGGACGGCAAAAATAAGGTTTGTATTCTCTACAAACAAAAAAATTTACTTGTATTTTGGATTGTACAGGGTATTTTCTGGTACATTAACCTCTGGTTTACCCTTGTAACGGTGAGTATATAAATTATAGCACATACCAATAACAAAAGCTAAAGCCAGGAATACCTGGCAAAACCAGATAAAACGGGATGATGATACCCAGTTGTGGGTAAAATCTTTGTGTGCAGTTTCTATAACTTCCTGTTCCATGTTTTTTAAAATTTGCAGTGCAAAAATAAGGTGTATGCTTCAAAAAAACTTATTTGTTATCAACAATTTCTGAAAAGGTTTTTTTCTTTTGTACAAAATACTTCCATACCACCAGGCCTTTGTACAACCCGTAAGGCTTTCCGTGTTTGTGTACCGGAAAAACAGACTGCTTTTTTTGCAACAATAACCATTTAAAAAAATGCAGGTGTGCTTTTAAAACCGCCATGAAGTAGCCGCTATCCCCTTTCAGTAAATTCTGCCAGGCAGAAACGGCATCTAAACCTAAGCGGAAAGATATCTTCCACAAAGCATTACCAAAGGATAAATTTTTTGCCAGCATTACCAGGTTGTTCCTGAAGTTGAGGAATGTTTTCCTGCTGTTGCCTTTGGGTAATGTACCACCGCCTACATGATATACCACAGATGCCGGCTGCACATACACTTTGTGCCCCGCCAGTTGCATACGCCAGCAAAGGTCAATTTCTTCCTGGTGGGCAAAAAAATATTCGTCTAACCCACCCATGGCATGATACACTGCTGCTCTTACAAATAATGCAGCCCCGCTGGCCCAAAAACAAGCCCGGGCATCATTGTATTGTCCCTTATCTTCTTCACAAAAATCAAACACCCTTCCTCTCATAAAAGGATAACCCAATATATCCAGCCAGCCGCCGCTTGCACCGGCGTATTCAAAATGTGTTTTATTATGAAAAGCCAGTAGCTTGGGCTGACAGGCAGCAATGGCAATATCACTTTCCATTAATTCAATAACAGGTGCTATCCAGTTGGGAGTTACCTCCACATCACTGTTCAATAAAACATAATAATCGCTTTGTACCTGCTTTAAAGCGGTATTATAACCTTTTGCAAAACCTTCGTTGCTATTGTTGATGATAATTTCTACCTGGGGATATTGCGCTTTTATAAAAGCAACAGAATCGTCGGTGGAAGCATTATCTGCCACTATCACCCTTTTGTTATCGTATACCGATGCCATTACTGATGGAAGAAATTGCTCTAAGAATTTTCTTCCATTCCAGTTTAAAATAACGATTGCAACAGATGGCACAGGCTTCATTTATATGCAAACATAAAAGATTTTATTTTCCAGATTTAAGATTTTAGTTTTACAGTAATGGTACGTCAATTTTTAAACTGGAGAACAGCGCTGGCATTTGTGGCTATTGCCATTGTAACCGGCACCGTTTTTTATTCCAATTACCTGGCAAAAAAAATTGCTGCCGATGAAAGGAAGAAGGTAAACGTGTGGGTACAATCTTTAAAAACCAGGAGCAGTACCACCGAGCCTTCGGCAATTGAACTTACCAACATCATTACCTCCGAAAATAAAGAGATCCCCATTATTGCCACAGATGAAAATGATAGGGTACTCGGTCCCAATGATTATTCCAACCTGGATTCTAACAAAGTAAAAGCCGATACCAATTATTTAAAAAACAAGATAGCAGAATTTAAGAGCCAGCACGATCCGATAAAAGTAGAGATCAGTAAAGACCCGTTGTACTACAATAAATATTACTATGGCGATTCGGAATTATTGCAGCAGGTGCGCTACTACCCCATCATTCAGCTGATCATTGTGGCTTTATTTATTATTATTACATTGATCACCGTATCCACAAGAAATAAATCTACCCAAAACCAGGTATGGGCGGGTATGGCAAAAGAAACGGCGCACCAGTTGGGCACACCACTTTCTTCGTTGCAGGGTTGGGTGGAAATGCTGAAGGACGATCCGCACAATGAAAAAATTGCGGCCGAAATGGCAAAAGACGTGGATCGCTTAAAGTTAGTAAGCGACCGTTTTGGAAAAATCGGCAGCACACCACAACTGGAAGAAAAAAATATAGTTGAGCTGGTAGAAAATATGGTCGCCTATATCAAACGCAGGGCTCCCGACAAAGTAAATTTCAGCATCAATAGTTTTGATGAAACTGAAATTGCAGGTATGGTAAATGCACCTTTATTTGACTGGGTGATTGAAAACCTCTTGAAAAATGCACTGGATGCCATGGAAGGCAAGGGCTCTATTGGTATTGTAATCAAAAATGAAGTGGCCAATATTGTGATTGATGTAACAGATAGTGGTAAGGGCATCAGCAAACAAAATATTGCCAATGTGTTTAAACCGGGCTTTACCACTAAAAAAAGAGGCTGGGGACTTGGCCTTAGCCTGAGTAAAAGAATTATTGAACAATACCATAAGGGAGAATTATTTGTAAAACATTCCGAACCCGGAAAAGGTACCACATTCAGGATTGTGCTGAAAAAATAGCCCATGATTACAGAGGTAAAAAAAAATCCGTGTTAATTCGTGTAATCTGTGGCAAAATGTATTTTATCCGCTAAATTTGCAATCCCAAATCATGGCCGGGTGGCGAACCTGCCTGCCGGCAGGCAGGATTGGTAGATGCGCTACCTTGAGGTGATTAATTTATGTTTTGTGTCTATGCAATTAAGAGCTTGACAAAAAACTATATTTATGTTGGATGACAAACAACATAAAAAGAATTTAAAACGAGGGCTGAAGCTAGAAAGAGAGAGAAATATTTGAAATCTGGCATTGGAAAAGAATTTCTAAAGTCAA
Source organism: Ferruginibacter profundus (assembly GCF_054783275.1). NCBI lineage: Bacteria > Pseudomonadati > Bacteroidota > Chitinophagia > Chitinophagales > Chitinophagaceae > Ferruginibacter > Ferruginibacter profundus. The sequence continues at coordinate 2,000,380 of NZ_BAAGQW010000001.1, forward strand.
TATAAATACCATGGCCGGGTGGCGAAATTGGTAGACGCACCACCTTGAGGTGGTGGCGCTGGAAACGGCGTGCTGGTTCGAATCCAGTCTCGGTCACTAAATCAGAGTTAAGGTAATCTTCATGAAGATTACCTTTCTTTTTTTTGGAACAATACCTTTACCGGTGAAGGGATTATGGCAAATAAAATTTTTGTTCTTTCAGTTCGAACAATGCTTTTTTATCAAACAGGATTCCTTTAGCGAATAGCAGATAACAAGCCATTGGCCCCGCCCTTTTAAGCATTACATGTAATACCTATGCCTGGCTTAGTTCTTTATAAATTTCGCCGTAGTGATGCTGTTGTTCTGTATTAATGAAATAAAATAAATACCCGGCGGAATATCATATAATTGCAATGTATATTTGGCCGAACCAATATTTTCCACTTTTCGTACAATCTTTCCTGATATATCAGTTATTCTTATTGACCCGGGGGTTGAAGATGCCATATAACAGGTTAAAGTACCTGTTGTAACGGAGGGGCTAACCTCGAATTTTCTATTCCCGGGTACATTTGCTTTTACAATAGCAGAATAAGAATAGCGGCCACTTTTTTCTACTATTTTCAGGCGATAGTAATTTATTCCGGGAGAACTATTTTGCTGTATAAAACAGTAATTTTCGATTGTATTCAGGTTAGCGGCTTTTTGTGTAAAGATCGTTAGCCAATTATTAAGCCCGGTTGCGCTCCATTGAATTTCATAAACTGCAATATCCGTTTCATTTTCGGCTTTCCAGGATAATTTCACGCCTTCATTTATCATCTCAAAGGCAAATGCACTTACGGTTACGGCTAATGTACCTCCCGCAGCGCCATTATTTGTATAATAAACGGGACCAAAGCTATTGAAGGGCCCGCTATAAGTGGCTGCAGGAAACACAATCTGGGACCCCGGATTTCCGCCGTTAATAACACCCCCTGCATTAACCTGGATAATGGCAAGGGCAGAAAAACCCAGTTTGGCCCCAACGGCAAATGTTAATGTACCAAAAAGATTTAAACCGCTTAATTGAGCTGTATTATTGGCTGTAACCGTAACAGTAATTCCGGAAGGAATTATTACATTATCTCCTGCACCTGGTGGTCCTCCTGCAGGGCTCCATGTTGAAGCCGCTTCAAAATTACCATTAGTTATTGCTGTATACGTAACCGCATAACTTATCCCTGCGGCAAAGGACAGTAAAAAAAACAGTAGCGCCTTCTTCATAACAGAATTTTTAAAATAATGAAATCGATTTGGCATTAGTTTACCTTATGATCAATAACAACACTAAACTCAAAGGAGCAGTATTGTAATTAAACAAAACAAAAAAGGTTTTAAGGAGGAAGTTGGTAATGTACTACCAACTCTTGTAAGGTTTATTCGGCTGCTTATGAAAGACTACCATAAGGCCATTGAGAAACAACGCTGATTGAATATGAAAATAACATAAAAGATTTATTTTACCAAAATATTTTACTGGCTTCATTCAGAGCCAATTTTAAAAACATGATTTTTATTGAATAACTTATATTCTTTCTGAATAATTAACCACTAATTTACCTTAGGAAATTTTCGGGTACGCATTACTCTAGTTATCCAATTCAGTAATATATCAATTTTTAGCGGTTTACCGATTTTAAATGACTGCGGTAAACAACCAACAAGCATCTCCCCTTTGCCATACCGGAATTGTACCTTGATTACTAAAAAAGTGCTTAACACTTGTTAAGCACTCTGGTCGTTTGTAAAATGCCGCCCGTTTTCCGGCAGTATTTTTAAATTACAATGCAGTTATTTTTTTAAAAATGTTGTTCCTCCTTTCTCCCCTGCTATCCTCACATAATAAACCCCGCTTGCCAATTCACTTACCGGCATAGATATACTCTGTCCATTTCCGGTAGTTTTTGTGTACACCAATTTGCCGTTACTGCTAAATACATTTACCATAGTGTTTGCATTGCAGTTCCGGGGCAATACAATTGTCAATATATTCTGTACAGGGTTAGGATAAACCGTAATAGCCGGCCCGCCTGCATTACTGATTTTTATAAGGCTGAGGTTGCTGTATACATACCTTTCATTTATATCAATAATTTTAAGCCTGTAATAATTATTGCCTGCAACAGCGTTGGTATGCAACCATGAATAGTTAGCAGGTATGCTGCTATTGCCTGTTGCCGTTACTGTTGCCATGGAAGTAAATGTTCTGCCATCTTTTGAATACTCTATAACAAACCTGTCCAGGTTTTGCTCTGTCAAAGTTTTCCACATTACTCGTACATTATCATTTTCTTTGGTTGCTGTAAAAATTTCAAGCGTTACAGGAAGCGGCTGCAACCAGTTTAAAGTATAACCGGCAGGTGTAGGGTCTTGTTTACCTGCCGCATCTATAAAGGCATAGTTAAAAAAAACTGAGGTAGAACCCAAGGTTATACCTGTAAACGAAACCAGTGCAGGATTGAAACCTGTGATCTGCTGCCCGGCAGCTATAGCAACACCATTATACAACATCATAGCATTAGCAGGCAGATTAGTAATTGCAATGGTGTTACTGTTACCCAAAGTTCCATCTTCAAAATCACTGCCACTAACGGCATTGGTTACCGTACCTGCAGGAATTATGCCCCCGGCTGGATAAGAAACTGCCTGAATTTTCGGATCAGTATCCGGTAATTTTTCTATGCCAAAATCGTAGCTGCTTAAATTTGAGCCCAGCAATAACGGCAATATTATTTCCTTGTTTGCTAAAGCGCCTGTTTCCGGAGTTACACCTGCCTGGTTTTCAGAAACGGATACATACCCGTTAGGCACACCGGTAGCTGGTGGCAAAGCACCGATTGTACCTTGTGTGGCAGAAACCTGTAGTTTCATATTGGTAGTTGTAGCAAGTTGTGGAAAGCTGGCAAATATGTAAGTACCATCTGCCAGAATTGGAGTGGTAGCTAAGACTTTTCCATACTCGTCAAGCAAATTAATATAGTAACCACTGTTCAATACATTGATTTCAGCACCATCTGTAATTCCGTTTCCGTTGGCATCGTCCCACAACTTACCCTGGATGGTTACCGGACAGTATTTAAATCCGGTGATTTCATTAGTTCCCACGCTAGTGGATATATACCCCCTGTTGCCGGTAGGTTCAGTAATTCTTGCCGTATAAAAAATACTATCCACGGCGGTAGGAAATTCCATTATAGCAACAGCATTATAGTTATAATCGCACCAGGCATTACATGGCCCTGACGCCTGGAAACCACTGGACACGTCAAAAATCCACGCCTTGTTACCCATATAAAAAGAACGCATGTCATTAGTAGTATTATCAGCATACCCGTTACTTACATAAATAACAGGCTTTACTTCTGCTCCATTATTGTATCCTATCACTTTTAAACTTTCATAGGTATCCAGGTCCAATACAGCGTTATTTAATTTCTGAATGTACATTTTTTGGCCATTGGTATTTTTAAATGCCACACTTATACCTATTGAATCATTATTAATACCGTTAGCAGCAGACGAACCTCCTATTTCCAACACAGGATTTTTATACTCCAGGGTCGTTGGAATAGGTTGTCCTCCTCCTGCACCTGCAACGGTATAGTTTGCAGGTGCGTAAATATCCGGGCTTACACTGTAAGAAACATTATTGGTAAAATATCTTGCTGTTACTTTTAAGAACGGAACCTTTGCACTGGTACCCGAACTTTCTACTATTGTTGTTCCGTTTGCCAGGGTGGTTCTGCTACCTCTGAAGTACCAGGTAAATAATGAATCTGATGCGGCACAAAGAGAAAAATCAGGAATAGTAAGAAATCCGTTTTTTTGAATACCAAAATTCTGGTTTACAATATCAGCTCCCAGAGTGGGCATATCTGCCGTCATGTAAGGTGATGTATTTGTCCATGCAGCAGGCATCTTAATGGTTGAATAAGTACCGATATTATCCCCGACATTTCTTGACACCGTATCTAAAACCAGGTACACATTAAGGGTAAGAAGGGAACTGAAAGGAGAAGAAATATAAGTACCGTCAGGCGCAACTGAAGCTTTAGCTACAATAATATCCAATAAGGTTACCACATACACATTTAATGTACCATTGGCATTGGTACCCGTTTCTGTTCCTGTTTGTATATTAGAAAAAGTCCCCTTGGCACTTCCATCTAAATCATTATAAACAGTACCGCTAACGGTGTTTTGGGCAATGGCAACATTGCCAAATAAAAAACTCACCATCGCAAAAAAAATGCGAATGGTGAGTTTTTTGGGTAAGCATGGGATTGGGTTTAAAGTCATTTTGTTTTTTTTAATTCAAAACAAAAGTAAACAGGGCTTTTACTCCCTTCACTACCTCTTTGTGTACTCAGCAACTACCTTTTTGTTCCTGCTTATTTTTATCAGCGGATAGTAAAACGAATACTTTGCGTATGTTACCTGATGCAATTGCAATATATACTTACCCAATAAAAAGAGCCGCCATTTTACCGGCGACTCCTTTCTGCTTGGCTATTCTGACTTTATTAATAAATTAATGAATCACCTGGATTTTATAAACTTCACTGCCTGCGTTTCCATTGGTAACACGTAAGTTATATATACCAGTTGCCAGGTGCTCACAATTAATGGTATTAGTACCATTAATTAAACTTATGTTCTGCACTAACTGTCCCTGGCTATTAAACAATTGTCCGGATACTTTACCAGTATAATTGCTCAGGCTGATATGTACTGCAGTGCTTACAGGGTTAGGGAAAATAATAATATTGGCAGTATTACAATTTGCGTTAACCGTTACCGTTTGGCTGTATTTTGGAGTAGCAATATCTGAACTTAAAAGTTTAATGCGATAGTAAGACCTGCCGGCGGGTGCAGGATATGCATATTGATAACTGCTGTTATCTCCTTTTGCTGCCACCTGTGCAATAGTACTAAAATTCACACCGTCTTTACTATACTCTGCTTCATACAGGCTTGAGCCGGGTTCAGCAGCACTCTTCCAGTTAAGTATCACTTTACAATCCTTTACCCCTGCTGCAAACTCATTTAAAACAATCGGTAGCGGATTTGATGCGCCATTATTACTTGCAAAACCAAACGTGGAGAAGTTTTGAATGCCTGTATATTCCACATAACTAATTCCATCTTCGGTACCGGTAGTTAAGCCTGTATAAAAAGCGGCCCCGGTAATTGTTGATCCTGTATTGGCAGCAATAGCAGCAGCAGCATCTCCTTCAAATTTAAACCACTTCTGGCTTACTACAGGTGCCGGCACAAGTGAAGCACTTAATTCTGCCGGATCATAAAACACCCTTACTTTCATTCCGCCACCTGCAGTATATGTACCTGCGGTAGGATCTGTTATTGTAAGCAAACGTCCCATAATATTCACAGTACTTGTAGCTCCGTTGCTTACACTGTAAGGAGCTGCCTGGTAAGTTACATTTCCTGTAAGATTTGTTGGAATGGCATTTCCATTGGCATACAGTGCAAAAATTTTCTTTGTACCATCACCAAGGCTTAAACCTGTAGTACCACTTGCTGCAGTACCATCAGAATAGTAATACTGCCACCCTTCCTGCGGGCAACCGCTGTATACAGGTACTGCTGTAGCAGCAGCAACAGGCAGGTAAACATTACCCTCTGGTTTTATCTGCACTCTTGCAAATGAAAAATAAGAGGTACCTGCAGGAAATACGGTATTACAAACATAGTTTGATCCTTCTACTGTAAGAATTGTTGTGGTAACATTTGTGGTAAATGCTGCATCGCTTGCTGTAACCATGCACAATTTTGTGCAGGAGCCTGCAAGAGATACTGTACCAATTATACCTGCACCATCAACACTTATTTTTACCGGTTGGGTAAAATTAGTGGCCACGGTCTTCCATACACGCTGCATTCTGTTATTCATACTGGGTGCATTATACACAAATGCAGGAGCAGTAAGTGCTGTTATGTCTGCACCTAATGTATTGGTTTGTCCGTTATCGCCCCAAACAAGATAGCTTAAATCATTAGCAAATACATTGCTGTTACCTGTGTTAGTAGTTGCAATAGTACCTAAGCCAATAGTTACCTGGCTGGTTACTGGTGTGTTTACACTACGGCTTTGTTTTTGTATTAATGCCTCGTTATCATCACGGCCTATACCGGCAACATTATTCTGGTAAGTAGTACTGCCTGTCCACACTGTTGTTGCCCTTGTGTTTACATAATCTAATGGGCTTGCAGTACTGCCTTGCGTAATACCATATTTAAGCGCCAGGTAAGAATTTATCCTTTGCACATTGTTGGGTATACTAACCGGGTTATTGTAGAGAATTATTTCACCAATACTTCCCGGCAAATAATTAGCGCCACCGCCCGAACCAACGTTCAATAATTGATCGGATGTTAAATAGGTGCCCGAATTGCCAAAAGTCGCTGTACTCATATTACCATTTAAACCTTTCTGACCAGTAGCTGTATTTCTTGCACCGGCCATAGAAGCCAATGTTACCTTATTAGCAACAGCAGTAGCAGCTGTAACCGTATTTTGCTGAATATAAAAAGTACCGGCATCAGTATAGGTAGCAGCATATATGCCACCCGAGTTTGAAGCATAATTGTATACGGGTACACCACTTGTTGAAGATGAATTATATACTACGAATTGTGAAGAAGGCGCATCACCTGAAGTAGTTGTAATTGCACTAAGCGGAATATTGCCGGCTGCACTTATAAGCTCATCGTTCGATCCGTCAAAAGTAACCACGGGGTTAAAATTAAAAGCATTACTAACGGTATTGAATACCGGCTTTTTAGATGCGGTAGCCTGTTGTACTTTATAACCGGTTGCATTCCTGGCTGTCCACGTATCTGTTGCCCCGGCAACATAGTTTGAATCTGCACTCAGCCATACACTAAGGTTAGCTGTAACACCACCTGGTGCAATTATTTTATGCCCGAAAGTAAAATAGGTTGCATTGGACAAAACGCCGGTGGAAACATCTGCATATAAATAACTGCCATTGGTTGCTAAAGGATAATAAGTTTCATTAGCGGCATTAAATGCACCGGTAGTACTTACTATTAAATAACTTTCTGATGCAGGTATTACACCATTGGTGGCAGCAATACCTACACGTATAGTTTTACCTGCAAGCCCTGAACCGGAAAGTTGTACTTTCCATTTTTTATCCAGTATAGTATTAAAGCCTTGTACAGAAACACTATAATTAGCATTATCTGTAAGTACAGGTGCAGCAGCCTGGTTGGCGCTCCATACTAAAGATGATTTATCTGAAGCTATGGTATTGGTATTTGCTGCATTGCTTATTGCAATAGTACTAAGCCCCAATGTTACAAATGCATTATCATTTACACTTTGAGATTGTTTTTGGTATAGTCCCGAAGCATCATCACGGCTGATACCGGCAATATCATTGATATAACCTGCATTGTTTGCGGGTGTCCACATATCATTGGTTGCTCCTGCATCCGAAAATACATAGCTGCTTGTACCTGCTGCCAGCGTAATACCATATTTTATACCCAGGTAAGAGTTTACCCTTAATTTTTCTGTAGCACTTAACGGCCACGGATAGGTGATTACTTCTGAGATAGCACCATTCCAGCCATTTGGCCCGTCAACCTGGCTTCCGATATAAAAATCATTATTGTCATTTAAATACCTGTTTGTTCCGGCATCAGTAATGGCGGTAGCAGATGATGCGCCATTAACAAATTGGCTGTTGTTTAATGTAGTTACCAGGTTATTATTCTGATAATCCTGAACAGCGATTACCGGCTTTTTAATAGTAGTAAATACATCAGCCGGGCTTTGTACTGCTGTAGCCGGATAGTTGTTACTACCTGATCTTAGTTTATTATTTACCTGGCTTATAAAATTCATAGTAGCTGTTCCAAAATCATCCCCGTAGGAGGTTATAACATCTGCTGAACCTGTTGCAAGGCTTAATCTTGAAGCCACGGCAAAACTGGTAGTACCCTGTTGGGCATAAGGCAGGTTGTTGGCATCGTCTGCAGATTCAAGATTACCCGACCCGCCAAATTCGATAGTTGGATTAAAATTTTGCAGGTTGGTGCCTGTACGGTAAATGGGTGAAGTTCCCCCTGCCGTAAGATTGGTAAGATTACTGTTGGTGGATTGATCTGCCCAGGCACTGGCTGCTGCACCTTCACTACCGGTAACGCCGGCATCTGCTTTGTGCCAGGTACCCAGCAACGGGTCCATAAATAATTTATTATCGGGTATTTGGGCAAAACCGGTACCGGCATCTAAACCGGCAGTATTCCCTTTCCATTGAGGCTGGCAAAGATTTGGAAGTGCCCCGCCGCTAAAACGTATCTCTATACTATGCGTTCCAGCTGCAAGGTTTTGAGTATTAATTGTTGCTGCTGCCCCCCCAAATTCATCGGCATACGCAAGATTTCCGTCAATAAATATGGCGCCATAATCATCAATATTCTGCATCTGGAATTGGTAGGCCCCTGCATTATTTATTATTAAGCTGCCTTTACCCACTACTGTAAAATTACCCGTGGCAAACTCTGAGCTTGAACCGGAACCCTGGAGAACTGTATTAAAGTTATACATCGTGTTGGTATAACCCACTTGTTTTAAACTGCCATAAGTACCGGCAATAATCGTGGCCCGGTCAGCCACAACACCATTGTATATTTCATACTTCATACCGTTAACACTTGCAGCTGGTGCAAATACACCTCCCGGTGCGGTAGCAGTACCTCCAAAACTAAAATAAGTGGTAGCATTATCACTGAAATCGTAATAAAAAAGATAACATGATACGCCATTTATTATTGCTGTACCCGAATTGGCAATAAGCCCGTAACCCGAAAAGCCTGAATTATTAGCATAAATAAGCCGGGGATTTGCAACACTGCTAAATGCGGTTACCGGGTAAGCTAGTGTAACAGTAGCTACGCCCCCTGCATCCTGTACCTTCCACGCTTCGGCCATTCTATACATAGTGCCCGAAACATTTACATTAATTGAAGTACTTAAATTATTATCGCCCATTATAAGCGATTGCAGGTTAGCACTAAAGTTATTGCCATTGACATCATTTGTAGCCGCAAAACCCGCTGTACCATTACTAACGATTAAGCTTGTACCCTGATTCTGACTTTGCGATTGCTTTTGATTTAATGCCGAAGCATCATCCCTCGCTATACCTACTATATTATTTTGAAAAACCGCATCTGCGGGCCATGTAGTTGTACCGGCTGAGTTGGTATAATTAATTAAATTGGAGGCATTGCCTAATGTGATGCCATACTTAACGGCAAGATAAGACTCCACTTTATTTCTTTCAGTATTTGACAAATCCCATGGATAATTAATTACCTCTGCAATATTCCCTTCTAAATAATCCGTTGTGGCAGTATTATCAACAAAGGAGCCGATAAAATAATCCTGGTTATCATTTATCTCAATACCTGCAGCGGTCTGTGTTGTGGTACCGCGTAGATAACCGTTTACATACTGCGAATTATTATTTGAAGCTGTAATTGATGTATTCTGGTATTTCATTACTGATAATACAGGCTGATTAGCCACTAAGAAAATATTGTTTGTATTTACGTTAGTGCCTCCGCCTAATCCGCTGTTCAGAGTGCCTCCGCTTTGCGAAATAAATGCAGTTGTTGAAGTTCCGTTATCTCTGCCATAGGATAACATATTTCCCACATCAGTTGTATTAGCACTGGATGAAACCACAAAAGTTGTTCTGCCTTGTGTGGCATAAGCTAAATTATAAGCATCATCATTGCTAAGTAAAGCCCCGTTATTGGCAAATTGCAAAGTAGGGTTAAAATTAAAAAGGCCGGTGGTGGTACTGCGGTAAGTTGGTCCCGTACCCACAGCAGTGGTCATATCTGTTTTAGATGTATTTGAAGACTGGTCAGCCCACGTAGTGACTGTACCTCCGTTTGCAACCGCAATGCCGGCGTCTGCTTTGTGCCATGTACCCAAAGTGGCATTGGTAAGCATAAATTTACTATCTGGCATTTGAACATACGAAGTGCCGGCATCAAGACCTGCGGCATTACCTTTCCAAACTGGTTCGCAGGTAACGCCATTGCCATTATCAGTAAAACGTATTTCAATCGTATGCGTTCCGGCGCTCAATACCGTTGGAGTAATGGTAGTAGCTACTGTACCCAATGCAGCAGAGTTATTTCCCCTGTACACTTCAGTTGTGCCATCTATTAAAATGATAGCCGCATCATTTAAAGAAGGTGCGTTCATGCTGAAGGAATAACTTCCGGCTGCAGTAATTGTAAACCCGGCCTTACCTACCAGGGTAAAATTATTGGCCAGTTCACTTGCAAACCTGTCGTCAAAATCATATAACGAACTGGTGTACCCTGTTTGCTTTAAAGTACCATAACTGGCGGCAGACAGATTTGCTACTGTTGTGGCACCATTATAAAGTTCGTACCGCATTCCGGGAACATTTGCAGCAGGAGAAGATACGCCACCGGGCGCCTGTGCAAAATTGTAATTTACCAGCAGCAATATCAATACTGTTAAAAGCTGGATTTTTTTCTTTGTAGTTGTTCTTTTCATTTTTCTTTTTTTTTGTATTTCTTTAAGCGCTGTTTTTTAAAAGGATACTGTGTAGCGTTTAAAAAAAATGGTTTTTCAAAAGGTATTCAGACTTAATTTTTGTGCAATTTTGAGCTATCAAAATCTGGGTAGTACTACCATGCAAAAGTGAATAAAACAATCCCCGAAAAAAATAGACTGGATTGACGTTTTTTATAGTTTCAACCGGTGCAACAGGTAGATTAAACAGCCAGCTGTACTAGTCTGTTCAGGCTACAATCACAGCCGTATTATTACTGCACATAGTCCAGGAAACACATAATTGACTGAATAATAATATTTTAAAAGTTTTATGGAGCCTGATTAATGAGCAGATCCGTGATATATTTTTATTATACAGGAGTATGATTTTTTTAAAATCTCTTATGGGGATTCGTTTCTATTTTTTTGAGAAAAAGCCGTTATACCCCTAATTTTTAGCGGGTAAATTATAAAAAAATGTCAGTTGCATCAGATTACATCTATTGGGATATTTGCTACATATTTTACCGGGATGTACAGGTTCATTTTTATGTAAAAATATACCCGGTAATAAATCAATTTACTTTTTTTAATGCAAAGCAATATTTTATGACGAACGCCTTAGACTTAAGCTCATTTAATGGAATTATCGTTGACGATCACGAACTTTTTGGACAGGGGTTCGCAATGATACTCAAGTCCATGGCTTTTAATAACACCCTTCATTTTACCAATACAGAAAGGGCGATGAATGAACTACAGGCAAATAATTACAATGTTCTGTTTATCGATTTACAGATGCCCGGTATTGATACCAAAGAATTTATAACTACTTGCAGAAAAAAGTACCCGTATTTAACTATAATTATTGTAAGTACTATTTCTGAAATAAATAGAGTAAAAGAATGTTTCACCTGGGGAGTAGATGGATACATCAGTAAATCTGTAAGCGTATTTGAACTAAATCTTGCTCTTGAAAGAACTTATGCCGGAGACAAGTATGTGAGTTCAGATTTAAACAGCAAATTGGCCAACAGTCTTTTTTTTCCTCCCCAAACCAATTTAACAGCTAAAGAACTTGTTGTTTTGAAGTTAATAGCACAGGGATATAAAGTGGATAAAATCAGTGAAATACTTTTTATCAGCTCATTTACAGTAATAGCTCATCGCAGAAACATAATGAAAAAATTAAACGTTCACACTGCCATTGAATTAGTAAAATATGCTTATGAAAATAACCTTAATTAATTCCCGGCAGTTACCAATAGTAAAAATGCCTCTTAATAATTCAACAGGCAACCATTTCAGCTTATAACACAATTTGTTGCCCACTTTTATTATGCTGATGTAGTAAATACCCGTGGCTGGTAAATTTGCTGTAAGCTATTTATAATACCTGCCATAGCTACTCACTATTGTGACTACTGCAAACGGTTTGGGCAATAAAAAAGCTAACCTCGTATAAACGAAGTTAGCTTTCTGTTGCTTAGATTTTCAAATTCAACTATTTTATTACCTGCAATTGCGCATTGAATAATTCATTTGCTGCTACAACCTGTATAATATAATTTCCCGCAGGCAATTTACTTACATCAATTACTTCTGTTTGGTTTAATGCCGATGTGATTTTCCTGTAAATCATTTTACCATCCATATTAAAAAGCATGATGGCTGCTGACTGATTTATCATTGCTTTTGGCACTGTGATATTGATACTTGTTTTCGCCGGAACAGGATAGACTTTAATTTCACCGGCAGTCAGTACTGCATTAACTTTTATGGATTGGCTATAGCTTTTACTACCGTTATTATCAATTATTCTTAACCGGTAATACTTTAGACCTTGATTTGGCGAAGTATGTAAAAATATATAATTGCCGCTACCCGTTGCTGGTATGGTACTCACCCTGGTATAGTCAATTCCGTTTGTACTATACTCTATTTCGTAGGCAACTACATTTATTTCGATTGCAACTACCCAATTAAGCACTACATCATTTTCTTTGGGGTTGGCCGTAAAACTTATAAGAGTTACAGGTAACGCTGATCCAAATGGTATATTTACACTTGATACAGAGGCAGATGTTACCCCTGCATTATCGGTTACATTAAATAAAATTATTACTGTCGTTACGCCATCAATTGGGTCTACTGTAACCGGCACAGTTGGTACCCCCGACGCATTGGTAGGTATACCAGACGGGTAGGCTGCCTGTATTGCCGCTAATGTAGTATAAAGTACGCCGTTAATACTGATACTTGTTGCGTTTGACGGGAAAGCGGTAATATTTAAACTTGTAATACTACCACCACTTGGATCGGTACCACCAAATAAGCCTGCTTCATTCGCCGACTGTGTTGTACCTCCCGGGTTGGGCACCGCCGTTGCAGTTCCTCCCACAGGTAACGGCGGTTGCTCAATGCCAAAATTTATATTAGTTACCAAACTGCTTGTAGTAGCCGTAAAACTACTGCTTACATTGGGTGTGGTATTAGTATTGCCGGTATTTGGTACACCGTTAAAATCTCCTGTGTTTACCCAACCTGATGGCCAGGATTCCGCAGGGGCCGCTGAACCTACTGTTCCCTGTGTGGTGCCCGCTACTACGGTATAAGTGCCGGCTGCAACATTAACAAAAGCAAAAGTCCCATCAGTATTTACCGTTACGGTAGCTACTACTATGCCCGATGAATTTACCAAATTTGCAAACATACCTGCAGGTACTAAGTTTGCACTACCGGTACTATTATCCACATTACCTCCATTAGGATCATTAAATACATTACCGTTAACGCTGGTAAGCGGGGGTGCAGCAAAATAGAACTCCGCAGTACCAGCCGATGCCACGCTTCCTGTGCTGGCTATCTGTGTAATTCGTAACTGCTTTACCAACCCACTGCTGAGAACAAAGTCACTTAAAGATTCTGCATAATTATTATTATCCACAGCAGTTACTGTAATATTTGTTGCGTTAAAAGTAACTGCAGAACGGGCAGGATTAGACAAATTATACGTTCCAATTGCAGCCGGATTAAGCAATGCACCCGAGGCATCCAAAAACTCAATCCTGAACGACTCAAGGGCATCAATATCCTGTAAAAACATTACGGCGCCTGTTGGCAATACTGAGGTAAAAGTAAACAACGCCGATGGAGGGGTAGTTACAGATAATGCGCCCAACTCCAACATAGTTCCAGGCTGTGTGTAGTTAGATAATGCCGCCGGTGTAGCAACAGGAGCATAAGTTGCTATTACTTTAGTATTCCATGTATTACCGGAATAAGTAACGGTAAAAGGATTAGAAACTGCTCCATAGGTCCAGTTACCTGCATTAACACTTGTATACGAGGTATAGCCAAACCCGGAAACATTTTGTGCTTTTACTACATCAGGAGAAAACAATAATATGGCAGTAAATACCAAAACAGCAATCGCCATTTCAGATAATTTTCGCACCTTTTTATTTTTGCTATTGGTGTGTCTTTTTTTCATGTGTTCATTTTAATTACGGCAGAGTTAAATTTTAATACTGTTTTTATTATAAATGTTTTTAGTTTCATTAATTATAAAATCAAACTTAAGCCTGTCAAATTTTAGCACACAACTACTATTACACACTCAGAAAAAAACATCCTGTTATCTTTAGTACAAAAATTATTGTTTTATAAATCTTGTATCATACAAAGCTTTACCACTTTCACTAATCCTGATATAGTAAACACCGCTGGTAAATGTACTTACCTGTACAGGTATAGTTTGTGCATTACCGGTAGCCCTGTTATAAACCAGCTTTCCATCGCTACTATAGATATGCAGCATTGTATTTACTGTACCTGGTTTGGGTAACACTATAGTCAGCTCATTATGTACCGGGTTAGGATATACAGTGATCGCTACTTCGCCAGCCCTGTTTATTTTAATAAGATTGGTATTACTGTATATGTACCTCCCGTCAAGGTCAATCATTTTAAGCCTGTAGTAATTATTGCCTGCAACAGGATCAGAATGCAACCAGGTATAATCAACTGCTATACTGCTGTTGCCTGCTGCTGCAACGTTGGCAATTGCGGTAAATGTATTGCCATCTTTAGAATATTCAATAGTAAACCTGTTTACGTTTTGTTCTGTTAATGTCCTCCACGATAATTTTACTTTATCATTTTCTTTAGTGGCGGTAAACACTTGCAGGGTTACAGGTAATGGCTGCAGCCAGTTTAAAGTATAGCTTGCTGGTGTAGGGTCTTGTTTACCTGCGGCATCAATAAATGCATAATTAAAAACAACCGAGGTAGAACCCAATGTTATACCTGTAAAGGAAAGCAGTGCAGGATTAAATCCCGTTATCTGCTGGCCGGCTGTAACTGCAACACCATTATAATACATAGTGGCATTAGCAGGTAAACTTGTAATAACAATGGTATTGCTGTTACCCAATGCTCCATCTTCAAAATCGGTTCCGCTAACAGCCGTAGTTATAGCACCTGCAGTAATTATTCCCCCGGTTGGGTAAGGTACTGTCTGTGTTTTAGGATCGGTATCCGGTAGTTTTTCTATACCAAAATTCTGTCCGGCAATATCACTTGTGGCGGTATTTAATTCTATAACTCCGACAAGTCCCGATTGTGTAGCGGTATTTTGTGTATTGACACTTTCGCCTGTATTGACCCAGCCACTTCCTGCAGGAAGAGAGGCTGTATTTAACGAAGGATCACTAGTCAATACCAGTTTATAGCCCGTAATATTTTGAGGAATGGGTATACTATAAGTTCCGTCTGCATTAACTTTTACGGAGGTAACAATATAGCCATTGGCGTCAACCAGGTTTACATAAAGTGAACTGCTGATAACAGGGATAGTATTTTCCCCGGTATTTTGTACCGCATTGCCATTAGCATCGTCCCAAACCTTGCCGGTTAAAGTGTATTGAATCGGGCACTCCGATAATTCAATATTGTCCAGGTAAAAATCATTCCCTTGCTGGGCTGTAGTAGGTACTGTTAGTTTGAAAGTATAAGTACCTGTAGTAATCGCTGTAAAAGTAAATGTTCTGCCTTCCCAGGGGCTGGTTGGATTATCCTGTGCGGCGGATGCTACAGGTGACAATACCAATGTAGAGCTTGTCACCAATACATTTGAGCTGTTATATACAGAGAAAACCACCTCTACATTTGAGTATGCCGTTGAATTCTGCGTTTGTGCAAACGAATTGGCATTCTTGCCATAAAAGTTAAGGTATTTTGTGCCTGTTGTGCCAATATTTGCAGTAAACTCCACAATACTCCCTGTGGCACTGGTTTGTCCGTTTGCAGCTAAAAATAAGTCATATACGTCACCGGTAGTACGTCCGTAGGTTTTACGCCAGCCTCCGTTATGCCCGTTCAACAAATTAAATGTGGAGTTAACATTGGCTCCTGTTTCTGTACGACCAAAAATCAATGCTGCATCCTGTATAGTACCCAAAAAGCTTGTAATGTTATACCGGCCTTCGTCGTACAATGATCCCCGGTTACTATAAAGGATATTTCCATTGATATACCCTGATGAACCTGTAGTTATTGATTTAAATAAATTAGGATGAGCCTCTCCTGCAAAAGGGATCGGCCCTGCATGAAAACCAGGTTGCAAGGCATGCTCCGTGGTGTAATCAGCAACAGAAAGATTACCAAAAGTACCACTTCCATCCAATGTAGTTGCAACTACAGTACAGGTAGGGGCAACAATAGCGGTTGGCTTTAGCACCCAGTCTAAACTTGCAGGGGTTTTCGTTCCTTCTGTATTATCAATGGTATAATAATTATTGGTTATTGCATCTACATCTCCATTTACATTTAAAAACGAACCGGTTGGCCAGGCTTCCTGTTTAAAATAATTATAAATATCGGAAGACATTACACTGGCATTAAAGTTCATACCGGGTCCGGAATAAAAATATGTACCTGTAGGAGGTTGAATTAATATGGCATAATCTGTAACCGGTGCATTTGCTGTAGTAAATGCAAAAGCCCCGGATGCATTTGTTGTTGTACTTGCAACTGTACCGGCTGTAGTTCTTGCCAGTACCGGGATTGAGGGATAACCCACGCCAACGGCATTATTATACACATTGCCTGTTATGCAATTATTGGTAGGTAGCAATTGTATTTCGGCAAGCTGTGTTGCAGTAGCGCCTCCATAATTAGCAGTAATACTTAACCTGTAATAGCGATATGCTGTACTGTTGCTAAAACTGTAGTATTTCATCAAAAACCGGGAAGCAAATACTTCGCCGGTCCTGGTACTTAATACGGTAAAACTACTCCCGTTATTGGAACCGGAAAGTGTAAAATCTTTAGGATCTCTTGACTGAACATCGTTGGCCGAAGTAATAGAATAATTGGTAACTACCTGTGCTGTTCCCAGATCCACCTGGATATAAACAGGATTAGCAACGCTCGGAGTTACGCCGGCATACCATTTAGTGGTTATTATATTATCAAAGGCCATATCCTTTCCTTCCCCGGGTGCATTTTCTGCACTTGCTACAATACTGGCAGCAGCAATACCATTTGTTACATCTGTATTACAGTTCTGTGCCCTGGTGCTATTGTTAAAAAATAACAACCCCATTACCATACCTGTTATAACAATAAATCTTGCTGTAAAATTTGTAGTAGCATTGACGAACATAATATAAAATTTTATTTTTTTTAAGTATAGTTTTCCCTGTAGCAGCATTTTATAATTATAGATTGAGGCCAATTAATAATATGCAGGCAACAGGAATGGATTGGGATTTTAGATTGGATATTGAGCTAAGTTTTTTTTGTACGTTGGTACTAAAAAGAACTATTCAACGGGGCTGTAACATCATTACAAAAACTGTTTCAAAAAATCAATTATTTAGTTTTAGAAAACTGTTTTCACCAGGTATCGGATAGTTATTTAAATATTATATTTTCTATCAGGAAAACTATATTTCTTTAGTTATTGAAAGATAGTTTTTTTGCAAAAATGGTTGCATCACAATAGCTCCGGAAACTAATATCACAAGCCCGACTGTAAGAGTTTACTGGCAGTTGCCTGGTTTATTTTTTGTCATAAAAACTGATCGTATTTTATTCAAAAAAAACAGTTAATTATTTCCGTAAAAAAATAGTTGCCCCAAAAAACTGAAGGCAACTATTTTTACAATCATAGAAAAAATTATTGTTTTACAAACTTTGTATCATACAGTGTTTTACCACTTTCAATTATCCTGATATAGTAAACACCATTGGCCAATGTACTTACCTGTACAGGTATAGTTTGTGCATTACCGGTAGCCCTGGTATAAACCAGCTTTCCATCGCTACTATAGATATGCAGCATTGTATTTACTGTACCTGGTTTAGGTAATGATACAGTCAGCGCATTATGAACCGGGTTAGGATATACGGTGATCGCCACTTCTCCGGCCCTGCTTATTTTAATGAGATTGGTACTGATGTATATATACTTCCCGTCAAGGTCAGTCATTTTAAGCCTGTAATAATTATTGCCTGCAACCGGATTGGTATGCAGCCAGCTATAATTAACCGCTGCACTGCTGTTGCCTGCTGCTGCAACATCGGCAATTACGGTAAATGTATTGCCGTCTTTAGAATATTCAATTGTAAACTTACTTACGTTCTGCTCTGTTAATGTTCTCCACGATAATCTGACTTTATCATTTTCTTTGGTTGCAGTAAAACTTTCAAGTATTACCGGCAGGGCACCTAGCCAATTTAAGGTGTAACTGGCAGGCGTAGGGTCTTGTTTACCCGCTGCATCTATAAAGGCATAATTAAAAACAACTGATGTAGAGCCGTTGGTTATGCCTCCAAATGAAACCAATGCAGGATTAAAACCCGTTATCTGCTGGCCGGCAGTTACTGCAACACCATTATAATACATAGTGGCATTAGCAGGCAAACTGGTAATAACAATAGTATTGCTGTTGCCCAATGTGCCATCTTCAAAATCGGCACCACTAACTGCGGTAGTTACTGTTCCTGCCGGAATAATTCCACCGTTTGGATAAGGAACAGTTTGTGTTTTAGGGTCTGTATCGGGTAATTTTTCTATACCAAAATTCTGCTGCGTTAAACCACCGGTACCGGTATTTACAGTTATCACACCCGTTTTATTAGTTGTATTGGCAACTCCACTTAAATTAGTTCCTGTTGCTACAAAACCGGTTGGAATTGTAGAAGTAGTTAAATTCAGATTACCGGTTTGATTTGCTGTAGTAAGTATAACCTGATAACTGGTATTCTGGGGCAACCCGGTAAAACTGTAGTTACCCGAAGCATCTACCTGTACCGATTGCAGCACTGCATGTGTTACAGGGTCAACTAAATTTACCCATATGCCACTGGTTATCGGGTTTTCGCCACTGTTAGCAGCATTCCCATTAGCATCATCCCAAATGTTACCGCAAATGGTAGCACTTATAACATCAACTTTACTGGTAATGCAATTTAGAGTTCCAACAAATCTTGCAGAGATGGTATAGGTACCAGGCACAAGATTACTAAAAACAGGACTTGATTGTGGAGTTGTGACAAAACCATCCTTGCTGTATTCATATGAAGCTCCTACAGGACTTGTTACAGTTATACTTCCTGATGTACCACAGCCAGTATTTGCAACTGTAGTAACGGGTGTAGATACCGGAATCAATGCGAAGGAAATATCATCAATCGCAAGGTCGTTACCAGAACCACCAACAGCATTATTTGACAATAACAGATCAATGTCATTGGCAGTTGCGGTGAATGAAAAACCGTACTGAATCCATTGCGATGTGGCGGTACTGATATCTCCTGAATTAAAAGTAGCTAACACAGCCTGTGAAGTATGATCCAGTACCTGAAACTTAATATTAGGCCTGATATTGCTCCCTCCCGGAGTAAGGTTAGCTGCCCAGGCAGAAAAATTATATGTTGCACCGGGAATAACGCCGGTAAATCTTCTTCTGAAGAATTCACCTTTATCATAACCGGCATTTACTGCATACATTCTGCCGGTGCCATTTCCGGAAGTATGATCATAAAAATTACTGGCCTGCCAATTATTAAAATCCGGGAAAGCTGTACTTACGATTTTACAGTATCCATCTTCTGCCCTCACCGCATTACTCAAAAAATGATAGCTGGTTTGTCCCGGCACCAATGATCCGAAACTGCCCACAGCACCTGTACCAAAGGTTTCCAAATAGCTCGCCGAACAATCATTTGTCATAGCCACGGGATTCAACTCTCCATTTTGAAACACCACATTTACAGTTTCCCCGGCGGCTACGTCCAGGGTAGCCGTTCCCGCTACCTGGTTTGAACTGCTGTTATTTGTGGGGTCATTCAAAATGATATTTTGCAGGTCCCAGCCGCCTGACACTGCTTCAGTAATAGTATAGGTTCCTGCAGTAACGGGTATCAGTATCGAATTACCTGCAGTTGTCCTCACCCGCTCATCATCAATATAATAAATATTGGTACCGTCAGTTGCCCTTGTAAAAATATTATAGTAAGGAACGGTTGGCTGCCCAAAATTTTGTCCACCGCTGTTCATGGTTATCCATAATTCTCCGCCTACGCCACCTGTTAAATTGCTCACATCAAATGATGTTAATTCTGCAGCAGACCATGAACCTCCGCTATATTTAAATACATACCAGCTGGTTGAAACTGCTGATAAAAACACTTCGCCTTTATCATTCACTGCAATATCTCTAGGGGTATTTGAGCCGCCACTGAATAGTCCTGCAGGTGCCCCGATATTGGTGACCACACCGGCAGCTGTAACTTTAAAAGCACTTACAACATTTGAATTATTTATTGCGGCTATATAAGCATCTCCTGTTAAGGGATTTACATCAATGGCAGAAGGAGCATAAGAACCTGACAGGTTGTTGGCAATTAAATTCCAGTTGGTACCGGTTCCGCTATAGCGATAAATGTTTCCCCCTGCTGCAACATAGGGTAAACCGTCCCAGCCTGATCCTATATCTGCTGTGCCGGAATAGGCCCCTGCAACAGAAATTTGTGTGGTAGTAGTGCCATTGGTACTGAACACGGTACCACTAGTATTAATATATACTGCAGTACCATTCATATCTCCGTCTACACGGCTGGCATTTGTAATACTGGTCTGAACCCAGGTATTACTATTAACATCACGATAATAAAGTGTACTGCCTGTTTCATCAATGGCCCATAATCTCCCGTTTTGTGAAGACCCGATATCTTTAACCCTCAATTGTTGCGGCTGATCATTTAAAGTAAACGGAGCAACAGCAGTACTGCCTCCCGAAACAGTGAAAGGGAAATCAATGCTTGCAGTTTCATTCAATGCTTTTTTGTGCACATAAATGTAACCGGTTTGTGCGTTTGCATTATAGAAAACCCCTCCGCCCAACAGCAGTACTACTGCAAAAATTCGCTTCAATTTAAAGTAGATTTGTTCCATTTATTTATTGCTTTTAATATTTTAAATTGTTTATATAAAAAATTGCCTTTTTTACTTTTCTCCTTAAGACCTGAATACTTTAAAACCAGTTGCATAACTAACTATAAGTAATTACACCCTCTTTAAAAATCCTGGTAAAGCGATTTTAGTAGCCAGGCTAATCAAATCCTGATGTTAATAAATAACCAGGAATATTATTTCAGGGGATAATTGGAATATGGGTTTTATTGCAGGATAGCTGGCTGATTTCGGCTATTCGTAATAGTCTTTCTGGTCTATCGATACAACTACCTGATAAAAAAAACCGTTGCAAATATTGATACAATCCGGCTGGCATCGCATCCCTATGTTGTAGAATACTCCCCGCTAAAAATAGGGGGCTACCGTAAGGCTGCCAATCAGGTTATCACGATTAAATCAGGATGGTTTAATACCGGAATGTCTTTTTGCAGAATAAGGTTAGAGGCAGCAATTGATATTGATTTATATCAATGCTTAACAAACTTAGATAATAAATCGAACAGCATTTACCATTTTGCATGAACACTATTCTTTATTTCATAAGACTACCTTTTGATCTTATAAGACAAAAAAATACAGTAAAAACACCAGGCTGTTTTACTGTATTTATACTCTTGAAATTTAAAAACCGGAACAGGTAACCCCATAAATAATCCGGTATGTTACAGCTTAAGATCGTATCATTTACCGTGTTCATAAAAAAGCAAAGCGGCCTTCTTATTATTTAAGAAGAGCCGCTGCTTTTGTGCCTGGGTATCCCATGCGTGAACATCAGACTTTGATTTTAACAAGGATATTAAATTTTTCCCCAAAGCATTCACATACTTACCCCAGATCGTATTTCGTAATTATTTATACAAACGAGGGTTTCATTTTTTACTGCAATTTTGTAAGTGCCTCTATCACAGATTTAATATTCCCTTTTGCAACAGGTATCTCTGTACCGCCGGTTAAAACCAGGTCCCCGCTCCTTATGATTTCGGCAATATGATTAAGATTAACCAAAAAAGATTTATGCACCCTGTAAAAACCAGTACTTTGAAGTGATTTGCTGTATAAGGCAATCGGTTGAGATGACAACACTTCTTCCTTACTTGTTAGCACAAATATTGAATACGATGACTTTGCCTTTATGTAAGCAATATCGGCGGTATTTAATACATGAACTTTGTCGCTGGTATTAATAATTATTTTCCTGATAATTAGAATGTTAAACTTTTATAAATACAAGATTACTATTTTGAGCGGTTGCCGGTAACCGCTAATTATGTTAGATTGTCCCACTATTTCCTGTAGAGTTCTTTTCCGAAAAACAGGTTGCATAACAACAGGTTTAAATAAAATTATTAGTTCACTTTTTAATAAGAATACTCTCCTTTTAAAAGCCTGTTGCAATTATTTAATTTATCCTATAGTTTAGAGTAGTGCCTCTCTGATAATTTTAGGGTGGCAAGTTGATTATATTTTTTACCCAAACCTGGTCTTGTGAAATCCAAAACAATTAATAGCGCTGATAATACCGGTATTTTTTGCAGTTACATTCAATTGCTGCACTAATTCCCCGAAAAAAATGACAGTGAGTCATTACTCTGAAGCTATACTGGAGGGGTTTTTAAAAATTTGCGATCAGCAAAAATTTGCAGATAAAAATTTGCTGATAATAAAACTTGACCAAGATGAAGTTAAAATAAAATCCAGCCTCACTACCATTCAGCACGACCAGCTTTATCACATCATTAAAGAATGTATTTCAAATGTTATTAAACATGCCAACGCATCGGAGTTGATGATCTCTATCTTGTTTAATGATGGCAAATGCAATTTCACTATTTCAGATAATGGCAAAGGGTATGAGAAAGATAAAATAATTTATGGCATTGGAATACACAGTATTACCCAAAGGGTAAAAGATATTGGTGGGGATTTTACAATTGACAGTACTTCAGGCACAGGTACTACAATAAAAGGAAATTTTAACGTTGGCTGATTTTGACTGCAGCAGTAAAAAGAAAGCGGAGTTAAAATTATATTATTTTTCCTCCGCCTATTAACAACCATGAGAATAAACTTTCTTCAACATCTGATTTCTCTTACAGTACTGCCGGTAATGTATTTACTGGTTTACTGTAACTATATCAAACTAAAATGTGTACCTGATTCCCAGACCGCCCCAGCCGCCGGCAAAGCCGCGATTATCGCCAAATTCAAAAGAAGGTTGCCAATCCAGTGAAAAGTTAAGAGGAGCTTTTTTAAGTTTATAATCCAGGCCCAGCACGCCATCTACGCCAAAAAATGCGCCATCTCCATAGCTGGAATTATACACACCAACATGGGCACCCGGGCCAATATACCATTTAAGGCCGCCTGCATTTGCTATATCGCCGTGAATCTCATACAGACCTGTTATACGGGCACCATGACCCCAGAAATAGCCAATTAATTCTCCTGCATTTTTTGAATCAAAAAAGTGTTTAAATGACACACCTCCCCCATCCCAAACCTTAACGCCTATAGCGTTTTTATAAGTATTGGAGTTTGCTGTTTTGTTTTGTGCACTTGCTGCACCAATAACAAGAAGTGTAAATACTGAGAGTACGATTTTTTTCATAAAGTTTTTATCAAATAATTTAAAGTGTAAAATTGCCAAGACGGCCGGTTGTATAAAACGGTTGCATAATATTGACGGGTAAAAAGTTAAAAGCCTCTTAAGGAATATAATTTCCTGTTTAATATTATTATCCTGACATAATAAAAACGGAAGAAAATATTTTATTATTTCCTTCCGCTCTTCTTTTTTGCTGCTTATATACTTTACTCCACCAGCACTTTTATTACCGTTACATTATCTGCATCAACAACTTTTACAAAATACAACCCCTTGCCTATGCCTGATGTGCTGATCTGCAGATGAGCTTGTGAAGATTTTGTACTATATATCAATTTTCCACCGGCATCCAGCAATTGAATAGCCGCAACCTGGCTGCCCGTTTTTGCTATATAAATATGTATAAAATCCTTTGCCGGGTTTGGCGCCACCGCAACAGTATATTTAGTTTTAAACAATGCAGTTTGTATAGATGAATAAATATACCTGCCATCTTTATCCACCATTTTTAAACGGTAATAGTTAACGCCTGTAAGCGGTGTGTTATCATAAACTCCGTAATCTATACGCTGACCGCTGTTGCCTGCCGCACCAATAGTTGCGATGGTAATCCAGTTACTACCATCTGCCGATCTTTCCACATTAAAATAACTGCTGTTACTTTCCTGTTCGGTACTCCAGTTAATTTTTGCACTATTATCTATTTTTTGTACAGTAAAAGCAAGCAGTTTTATAGGTAGAACCTGTCCGCAAAATGCCGAGTTAAGGGTTACCGTAACTGTACGTGTTACGCATCCGCCTGCAATTACCACAGTACAGGTATAAGTACCATTGTCTCCTGCTGTAAAACTTGTAAAAATAATCTCCCGGCTAGTGGAAATCGTTACCCCGTTTTTCGTCCAGGTGTACGTAGCATCTACCATATCGGGTACACTTAACGTATAGGTGCTGCCCACGCAAGGTTGTGAAGAAGATGTTGTGCTTAAAGGACTTAACTGGCCAATTGAAATTTCTGTTACTACTGCATTACCGCAGGCATCTGTAATTCTTATAGTGTAAGAAGTATTGGCCGCTAATCCTGTAATAGTTTCACTTCCATCCGAATTGTTGGTAAAAGTTACATAATTAATATCTGGTTGTGAGCTTAACTTATATTCTACTTTTAAAGGCTGTGCACCTGTAAATGAGAATATGGCACTGCCGGTAGCTAAAGGGGTACCTACGGCATTTTCACAAACCACGCCCAGTTTTTTAATGATGGATGGCCCTGAGCCACCAGGCAATATGGTAACCTGGGAGGAATACGTATAAACCCCGGGAGCACATCCATTTACAGTAGTGGTAATAGTATAGGTACCCGCTGGTAAATTACTGTAAGTGCCGCCCGGCAGGGCACCGGTTCCAACAACAGTACCTGCGCTGTTGGTTATCGAATAACTAAATGAACCCCATCCATTATAAGCCGCATCAACAATAATGTTACCGGTGCCACCGCAAAGTTGTTGCACTGTAGCATTGGTATGCTGAACCAATATAGCATTTATATTTGTCGGCACAACTGCGGTTACGGTGTCAGACTGACCGCAGCCATTGTCTATTTTTATATAATATGTGGCCCCCGGTATTACGTTTAGCCATGTAAAGTAGCCCGTAGGATCTGAAGCTGTAACACCAATCAAATTTGGGCTCGGAGCTATAATCGTTGCCACTGCATTCATAAAATTTGCCATTACACCTTCTACATATATTGAAAGCGTAGTTCTTCCTTCAATACTTGTACATCCGGTATTTGAACCTGTATAAGTGATATAAAGTTCATTTAAATTACCTGCCGATGGAGTAACAATATTACTTGCAGTATTCCCACAGGCATCTGTAGCTATAGAGGTATAATTATCTGAAGGCAAACCGTTAAAGCTATGTGGCAAGTCGGCATCGCTATTAGCTGTAAAAGTAGCCACCACTACTCCGCTACTATTTTTTATTTGCCATGTTATTGGATAAGTATAAAATACGTTGTGATTTACAGTTATTGAATAGGTAATCGGGTTCCCCGGAGCAACGCATCCATTTGATCTCATGGAAACGTTTTGGAGAAAAGCAGAATTCGCCGGATCATAGGTATAACAATAAGTACATGATGCACCACATGGCGTACGTACTACATATAATAAATTAACGCCAACGGGTATCTTAATTCTACGATCCCACGAAGTATTATCATAATGATGCGTACTTACTAATGTACCTTGTACGGGACTTGCACAGCTACCGGGATTTAGATACACATCTACATCAATACCAGCAGCGGGTAAAGATGAAAGTTGCAGGTTCCCGTTCAGTATAAAGTTACTCCAAATAGAATCCTGTAATTCTGCACATGTTAAATTTTCATTTCTTAAAAATATACTTTCAATACATAAATTGGCCGGGTACGGATTTGCTACCGTTACCGTTTGTGTTACAAATACACCGCAGGCATCTTTAGTTCTTATGTTATACGTACCGAATGCCGGTGCCGTGTATGTATTAGAAGTTCCGTAAGTTAATGAGCTCTCGGGTGCTGCAGGGTCTCCCTGCCAGTAAGCATAGGTAAATGGGGTACTGCTGCCTGCAGCGGTGGTAGTAATAGTGCCTCCGGGTGCATTTGTACCGCATACATTAGTCACTACCGAGTTGGCTGCCACCTGTACGTAAGTGGAGGGAATGGTAACAGTAGTAGTAGTAAAAATAGCGGGGTTGGCCTGGCAGGCCACTTTTACCGTATACGTACCGGGTAATAACGCACTAAAAGTACTGCTGCTTTGTGAAGCCGAAGGATAGCCTGCGGGCCCTGCCGTAATCTGGTATGTAGCTCCCGTACCTGCTGTTGCATTTATGGTAAATGCGCCATTGCTGGGACAGGTTGCCGTGGTTACATTTGTTGATGTAACGCTTATGCTTGCCGGGCATTGTGCAAAAGCCTTTACCATTAATAAAATGGCAGCAAATACCGTAAAGTAAATCTTTTTCATAAAGTTGTATGTGTTATTAATAATTTTATTATTACCAGTCAGCATATCAATATGCAGGGCTATTAAAGTTTTTACCTTTTATAAAACAGTAACTATTTTTATTTTGGATAGTGGATGAAATAACATGGCAATACAAATTTTTATTTGTTTACCTCATGTTTTACAAATTGATAAGGTGACTTTAAAGACGATCTTAGTTACCTGACCAGGTCTACTAAAACCTCTTAGACTAAAGATAATTTTATAGGTATCGGATCATTTTCTGCCAAGGGTAAAGCAGAAAATATTGCGGTGGTAATTTTTAAGATAAAGGCAAAACTGTTTTCATTGATATTTCTTTAAGACAGCTAACTATCATAAACGGTTGCACGCAGAAAACTGCATATTATTTTTTTTACACGCAAAAACCTGCATCTTTTTTAATAAGCGCCTGGTTTATTTTAATTAAACCCAATACGTTAACGGTCTTTAAATTTTCAGCTATTATACTGTTCCGCCATGCAACTGTTTCCGGATATTTACGTCTTAAATTTCCGGGGGTCAATATTTTTTACAACCCATTTCTCAAGGTTGTCAGTGGTAAGCATAGCCGGAGATTTTTATCTCCGGCTTTTTAAAAAGTCCCCCTAAAATTGGGGTATCAATGCTATTAGTATTGGGTAAATAATTACCGGGATTGAATTTTATTTTGCAGAAAATCAGCCGTGGACGAACATGATATATAATGAGACCCGGATTGGAGTTGTAAAATAAATTGCGGCTATTAATCAGATAAGAAAGTAAGCACTCTTAAATTAAAATAAAGCAGTATTAGTTAAATCCACAAATCCTGATCACAATGAAACCGCAATTTAATATTACAACAGCATCGCTGGAGCTTTTTACTGATGATGTAATCCAAAAAAATTGCCTGTATTTAGAAGAAGGGGAAACCAGCGTACGCAAAGCAATAGATGTAATTGTTCCTGTAGTGTTGTACGGTTTAGCTGAAAAGTCTGCCACCAGGTTTGGTATCACAGAAGTTTCGCAAAGAGCTACCGACTCCTTCAACCAACAAGTATTAAACAGGCTGGACACTCTACTTTATGGGGGTACCGGTTCCTATCTTTTTTTACTAAGCAGTATGTATGGTAATAAGCCGGGTTATATTATTGATTACATTTCAAAATATGCAAATATTAAATACGCCTCTGCTTCTTCCCTGGTGTCGCTTGCCTTGTACGCAGTATTAGGGTTAATTGGTAAACATAAAGCAAGCTCCGGTATATCAGTAACGGGGTTAGCTGCTTTACTGATCTCTGAGAAAAGTAATTTTATACAACGGTTTCCACCGGACCTTTGCCTGATTGAAGTGGAAGATGAGCCTGAAGAGTACATTGGCGTACCTTATAATAAAAGGCAATATTCAAAAGGTTGGTTTTTTGGGGTTGTTACAATAATCGGAGCCATTTTTTTTTGGGGCTGGCTTTTTGTTCATAGAAAAGAAACTTTGCAAAAGCCGCCTGCAGTTACTGACAAAAGCAGTGTTCATCCAACTGCAAAAGGAAATATTTCTGTTTCAAATACAATGTATTCCTCTAAAAAATAACATACCCCCCAATTTTATGGGGAGTTTATAATGGAATATAGTGGATTGAACTTTTAGTGGCAGGAAGTATTTTACAGCCCGAAAACAATGAATTAAAGCTCATATAAAACAGCCTGGCTTATTAGCAGATTAAAAACTAAATACCCGGGCTTATAAAAGAAGGTTTATTAGGATAGGTTAAAACTTGGGCATAGCCCAAAATCCGGTATTTCTATACCGGATTTTATTTTTTTTGCTGGTCAATATCCGGTATGTAGAGCCCATTTTGCATAGCAAAAACGATCAGGTCGGTGGTGCGTTTAACTTTTAGTTTAGTAAGTACACTCCGGTGATAATACTGTACAGTATGTGCACTTAAATCTAAATCATACGCTATCTCTTTAATGGTTAGCCCACTGCAAACCTTATGCAGTACTTCCTTTTCCCTGGGAGACAGGTGGTACACAACCTGCTCTTCGGTAAACATTGTATTTAACATACTTTCCCGCAGGCTTTTTGCTATATACTGCCTCCCTTCATTTATTTCAAAAATGGCTTCAATCAGTTCTTCCAGGGGCGATGATTTAGACAGGTATCCATTTGCCCCTGCCCTTATTACCTGTTTTATTGTTTGCACATCATTAATACTGCTCAACACCAGTATTTTTATTTTATCGTTATTGAGTTTACGAATCGTTTCTATCAATTTCAGGCCGTTAGTACCCGGCATCATTAAGTCTGTAATTACAATATCAGGAACAGGCACCAGTTTTTCTGAAAGAAAAATATCTGCACTATTGTAGGTTTTAACCTGCCCCACACCAGGCTGAAGTAACAATGTATTTTTTATTGATTCAGTTAAGAGCGGATGATCATCAACCAGTGCAACTAACATTGTATTTATGTTGAGGAGTGATGTAATAAAATAATAGTAAATATAAAATAAAATATACTATTGTTTAAAATTTATTAGGAAAAATTAACCCGGGTAGCCCCGGATCTGCCTGTTAAATCCGCCCTGCAGGCCTGTGTAAAGTCAATAAATAAAAAATATAAATAAGGTGTCGGAAATATTTTTCGTTTTACATATTGGATAGGTTAAAATGATTACTGCTTTTGTTTCTATAGCCCACTGCTATTTTTTTGTGTCGGGAATAAAAAAACCATTCTTCATTGCCATTACAATAAGATCAGCTGTTCTTTTCACTTTAAATTTACCCATTACTCTTCTGTGATAATATTGAGCCGTATGAACACTTAGTTTAAGCTGGATAGCGATCTGTTTTATGGTATTGCCCCTGCAAACCATATTCAGCACCTCTTTTTCTCTCGGCGTAAGATGAAAGTTGGCTTTTTCAACAATAAAAATACTATTCAGGAGGCTTTCTTTAAGCCCGGTTGCAATAAACTGTTTCCCGTTAAAAACGGCATTTATAGCTTCAAGAAATTCGTCAAAAGAAATACTTTTGGTAAGATAGGAAGAGGCTCCACTTCTGATTGCCCGCTTTACCAATTGCATATCTGAAAATGTAGAAAGAACAATAATTTTAGGTTTGTCATTGCCATATCTATTGCGGCACATATCAATAAAATCCATACCGTTTACACCTTCCATCATCAATTCCACCACTACTATATCAGGTATCTCCGGAAGATCTTCTTCCAAAAAGACCTTCATTTCTGTGTAAATGGCCACATCGTTATACCCATGTTTTGCCAATAATATTTTTAACGATTGAACAAAAAGTGAATGATCATCAATTAGAGCAATTGTCATCTGATATGGGTGCGTTTATTTAATTGTTTCAAACTTACAAATACGGATTGACAAACAAACAGCAGCCCCCCAAAAATAGGGGGGATTTTTAGCTAATTTAACGGGTATCTATAAACGATAAAGTATTGAATTTTACAATCTGCAAAAAAGAAAAGATCACATCTGAATAAATACAGATCAACGATATAACCCTAGAAGGGTTTGTTTCAGAAAACGAGACTGGTTTCTACCAGTCTTTCTTTTTTAATACATATCTTCCTGTTTCAATATGGTATAGACAAATTGCCCACCTGGCTTTACCTGATATTACTGGTTATCATATTTTAGTATATTTTCCTGCACTTCAATTCGTCACTTCATTTTTATGCAACTGATATACCCTTCATTACACAACAGCTATTGCTTAAAATAAGCTCACTACACCGGCATTTTTAAATTGCCTGCTGCCAACATTAAAAAATGTTGTCAAATTTTATTTTATGTTGATTAAGGTTTAATTTTTATGTAAAAAAATCCGACATAGAAATGCCGGAACTGTGTATAGTGCTTGGTTCTACCAGGGTTGGCGTATCGGGTTATACAATTTGCATTGCGTGATTATCTTTTAAGATTGTAAAACAAAAATAGTTACCCAAGAACACATCACAACTACCCGTTTGGGTAACAGGTAAAATACTTTTGTGTACCATCCAATAAAAATATACATTTGAAAAGCCTTTCCTTTAAAAACAGATGTATTCATATTTCATTATCAAAGGAAACCGGTATATGCATAATAGCTTATTGCCAATTAGCAACAAAAGAAAACCTGCCAGCACTTTTTTTTTACCAAAACTATCCGGGAAACTTAAACGCCTTGCTTTAACAATATCCCTTTCGGGAGTAAAAAATGAAAAAGACGAATCAAAGCAGCATTATGTTATCCAAATGAACCTGATTGCGGTAGTCACGTTTACAATAAATTCACTCACAGGATTTTTATTCTTTTTTATACACGATATATTACCCGGATTAATGTTCATCTTCAGCGGAATAGTGTGGCTGCTTCCCATTTATTTAAACCGCAACGGGCTCACCATAAGCTCCCGCCTGTTATTAATCATATTTTCTGTTGGAATGCTTTTTTTAGCCTCCTGCTGGTTTTCTCACAATACCATGCTGGACAATTTTTTCCTCATTTTAGCTATCGATTGCAATTTTGTATATTCTTACCAGGAAAGAAAATGGTTATTGATGAGCATTTTTTTATGCCTGTCCTTTTTCATCATTGAAACAACATCCTTACAAAATCACTTACCTGCTTTAAACGCTTTAAAAGATATACCTGCAACAAATATTGTTTTATTGATCAGCCAGATACTAACGATCCTCATTGATGTAATGGTATATATTTATATAACCCGGCTACGGGAAAAAAATTTATTGGCCAAACAGCAAAAGATAGTAGAAGCGCAGGCTAAAGTGCAAATACAAAATGATGACCTCAAAACATTCAGCATTGCAGCATCTCATACAATGCAAACACCACTGCACGTATCTGCTTTTTTTCTGGAAAAAATTGAATCGGAATTGCACAATAAAGTAAACGGGGAAACAAAAAAAAATATAGAATTAATAAAGAACGGCCTGCAGCAAATCGACCAGTTGGTAACGGGCTTATTTTCCTATAACCGCATCATCAATATTGAAAATGAATTAACACAATTTGATATAACGAAGGAAATAGATATTGTAAGAAGAAGCATTACGATGCGATATTCAAAAGCAAAAATACTGGTAACCGGATCATCCATTTTTATAAAAGCCAATCAATTACTTTTTTCCACCATTATCTATAACCTGATTGATAACGGAATAAAATATAATCTTTCGCCAACACCTGAAGTAGCTATAACTTACGAAAAAACAAAAAGTTCCGTTTTTATAATTGTAAGTGATAACGGAATTGGCATTCCGGAAAAATATTTTACAACAATTTTTGTACCCTTCAAAAGAATTCAAAATGACTCCAGGTTTAAAACAGGGAATGGCCTTGGGCTTGCCTGTGCAAAAAGAGCTGCTGAAAGAATGAAAGGAAATTTAACCTGCACTGAAAGCAGCCATTCAGGATCAGTATTCAAATTAGAGATCCCATTGCTTTGAATTAGTTACTACACAAAAGTGCTGCCATAACCTGATTTAATTAATCTAATTTAGACTCAGCAAATAAAAATATATTGCATGAAAAGTGTTTGCATAGTTGATGATCAGCAAATTTCGCTGGATGCTGTTGAACAGATTTTAAGCGAATCGGGAAACATGCAAATAACCGGAAGCTTCACTTCTGCAGAGAAACTGTTACAAGAATTTGAGAATTTACAGCCGGATATTACCATTGTTGATCTTGATCTACCCGGCGTAGGCGGAATTGAAGTAATTACCCTGTTGAAATCCAGCTATCCCAATACAAAATTCCTGGTACTTACAAATTATAGCGATGATGATAAATTATTTAATGCCCTGAGAGCTGGAGCTGATGGGTATTTACTAAAAAAAGATGCCTATAAAAACCTGGAATCAGCATTAATTTCAGTTTCAGAAGGAGGAGCTCCAATGACCGCCGAAGTAGCGAGAAAAGTGATCTTACATTTTCAAAAACAGGTAAGCATAAACGATTTTACAAACCTTACAGAAAAAGAAAAAATTGTTTTGCAGCTTCTTGTAGATGGATTTTTGTACAAAGAAATTGCTGCGCAAATGCTTGTTACAATTGACGCCATAAAAAAACACACCCAGAGCATTTACGATAAATTACACGTAAGAACCAGAAGCGAAGCCATTAAAAAATTTCTGACAAACTCCTGATATTATATTTCTATTATAAAAAATCACCTTTAAATTCCGGCGACTAAAAAATGAAATAATTATTTCTGTATAACCCAAATAAAAAAGCATTAAAACTGCAATCACTTTTAGAATACAATATTTTGAGACACCACTGTTAGCTACAATTATTTTACTAAGCTTTACAATCCTTAAACTATATTCCCCAATTCACTTGCTCACAAACCAGGAAACTTTTCCTGCAATACCAGTCAAATTTCTCAAGCGCTGTTAATCGATAAAAAAAGACCACTACATTTAGAAGAGCATCCGGCAATGCACCAAAGACGGAAAATACCTGCCGTATACGGGATGATTTTTCATAACAAAAGAATTGTACAATATAGGCAGCCGCTTTTGAAATCAGCTGTATTAAATCGAATCACTGAACAGTACCAATAAAGGTACCATGAGAAAAAATATGATTATTATAATATTTAATATCCGCTACTTTTTGCAATTTCATTCCTGATACGGCTGAGTGTTTCGGGTTTCATTCCTAAAAAAGACGCCTGATCTTTTAACAGAAACCGATTAGCAATTTGCGGCATTTTAGTAAGAAGAAATTCGTAGCGTTGCTTAGATTCAAATTTTGAAATTAAAGTAAACTCTTTAAGAAATTTCATAAAAATTGATTTCGCATTTTCCATAGCTTTTTGTACACCAGGATAAAGTAATGCCAATTTTAAAAAATTTTCGTAAGAAATTTCCAATACAACAGACTCTTCAATCGTTATAATATTCGATTTAGAAATTGATTGGCTCATAAAACTATCAAAAGCTGTTACAAAATTACCCTCCGATAATAATAAAAAAACCTGCTCTTCATCCATTACTGTGATCGTATTTTTAATAGCCCCTTTCGCTATGTAAAATAATTTGTCGGCCAGTTGATTTTCGGCTACAAGTAAAGTATCCTTTGGAATTTCTGTAACTTTAAAAAAAGGTTTCAGCGACATCGGATCTTCAATATCATTCACACCCAAAAAAACTAACAGATCGGCCAGGCAACAATACACATAATTGCGCTGCTTATATAAATTAGATATTGTTTTTTCAGAGAGCGGGTATTCTTCAAAAAAGAAATTCATTTTTTAACACATTTTTTAATAACAAGATAAGTCTGACGCTATGTTCCAAAATTCTATACTCTGTATTAAATTACAGAGATAAAATATTTTTGAATAAAACTTTTATTCAATCAGTTTTTCCGGGGAGGTTTGTTATAAAAAACGATTTGGTATTTTCTTTTAACTCTTATTTACAGAGGCCTAAAAATACAATGTGCAAAAGTATATATATTATGGCTAATGAAGAAAGTAATTGATAATACATATTCAACTATTTAATTTTATCACTCATTGCGGCTAATAAATAATCACAAACCCATAGCACAAAACAGCCGGACAGGTATAGTCCTTGTCCGGCTGTAATTATTAAAGACCTTTTATTTATTCCTTAATCAGCTTTATGTTTTTTATTATTGTATTATTTTGTATTACCTGCAACATATAAGTTGCAGCAGGATATTGGCTTAGGTCCAGCTGCTTTGTACTATTAAAGGTTGACTCCGATGTTAGTACCTGGCCAAGCACATTTACCAATCGTAATTCCGTTTGCCCGCTTAAGCCTGTAAGTGTTACCCTATTTTTTACAGGGTTAGGATAAGCATTAACCTGCAAATTAGCTGTACAGTTTGTTTTAACGACCACAACATTGCTAAAAGCTTTTGCCCCGTTTTTATCAACCATCTTAAGGCGGTAGTAAGTTACTTTTGCAGGCTGATTGTATAATGCTGCATAGGTACTTCCGCTGCTACTACCTTTACCATTTATGGTGGTGATTTTTTCGAAATTAACAGCATCTATACTTTGTTCCACATCAAAATGATCAAAATTGGTTTCTTCGGTAGTTGTCCACGAAAGGCTGGCAGTACAGTTAATAGGAGTACCGGTAAAAGCCGACAACTTAACCGGTAATACCTGCAATGATAAAGAACCGGCAGGGCTGCTGCATAAACATACTTTTGCACCTGTTGCAGTGGTATCCTGTACCTGCAAAAACAGTGGACTTCCTTTAGCACAATCTGTATATGCGGCGTAGATAAAAGAACCTGTCTGTGTGATAGTAGCTCCAATACCAACAGCATTTGTAGTAAATGTTGCCAGCACTTTACCGGTGTTATCAGCACCGCAATATATTTTAACCAGGTAAGCTCCGGCACTTGCCGCCAGTGTACCATTATTGGTAATATTAAAGGAGTAATTTATCACCCTTGGCGATGTAGCCAGATTTTCTGTAAAGGTAAAGTTACTTGTATTAAGTGATGGCCTGGTAAGTGTAATGGCATCAGATATAGCCGTGCCGATAACAACTGTACTGCTGGTACAGGCTATTCCGCCGCACATCAGGGGTGCTATATCTCTTTTTGCAGCAGCAAGTATATTTACATTACCACAGCCCCCTATTCCTCCGGCAACCACATCAAAACTGTAATTAATAACTGTGCCTGCGGCTATACCTACCGGTAATGGTATTTTAACCAGCGTAGTACCACCAGGTCCTAATGCTGTTGTTATTGTACCAAAACCTGTTCCGGTAAAATTACCATTGTATAAAAGCCCGGCAGGAATGGTATAGATCACCGTATCTCCTGTTTGTGTAGGGGTTATTACAGGGGTGGTGGAAAGACTAAGCGTAGTAGCGGTGCCGCAACTTATCGATGATGCTCCTACGCCAATTGTGATACCTGCGCCGCCAGTGGTAGATGCGCCGGTTATATTAATACCTCCCGTTTGTACCGGTATGGCATTACCAATAGCCGGGGCACCACAAGGTTGTGTACCATAGGGCTCAAAAGTTAATGGACTGCCTGAAGTGATACCACAGGTAGTAGT
Organism: Ferruginibacter profundus; assembly: GCF_054783275.1. Classification (NCBI taxonomy): domain Bacteria; kingdom Pseudomonadati; phylum Bacteroidota; class Chitinophagia; order Chitinophagales; family Chitinophagaceae; genus Ferruginibacter; species Ferruginibacter profundus. The sequence continues at coordinate 2,036,209 of NZ_BAAGQW010000001.1, forward strand.
AAACATTACTTTTAGTTTTGCCTGGCGACCGGCAGTGCCGGGGTTGGTTATTGTGCCCGGTAAGCCATTTGCGCCTATGCCTGTATGTGAGGTAATATCTAATTTATAACCGCCACTTATTGCAGTGGCAGTTGTATTTTGATAATTACCGCTGCCTAATGGATATTCTACCTGTACGGGCAGTTGTATACTTACGCCTGCCGGCGGATATACATTTACGTAAGGAGATATAAGATTACCTGCCTGGGCACTATTTATTACCACCAATACACTATCTGTATTACATAATGATACTGCAGAGCCATCTCCCGGCTGCCGGGTTACACTTAATTGCACCTGGCTGGGCTGAGGTATAACTTTTAAAAATGTTTGTGCAGCAGTACATGAATAACCTGTTAGCGGATCAGGATTCGGGTAACCTGTACAGTTCCAACCTGCTTTTAATAATATACTATCTGCTGTACAGCTACTGTATTTAAAATATACCCTTGCCTGTTGTGTGCTGCCACTGGTTAAACCTGCTGTGCTTACCTGGTACCATTTGTCGGTAGTATTATAAGTAGCAGCTGTTAATACAGTATTAGCAGGTTTTAATACTACGCTATCAATACTAATACCGCCACTACCGCTGCTTTTTTCCAACGCAAACCAAACATAAGGTGCTGTTGTTGTTCCGGTGCTGTTTACTTGTACGTCCCAGTATTGCTGAGGTAATATACCTTGCACCACACCCGTATTATTTTGCACTGTAATATTGGGTTTGGTTGTAACATCATAATTAGCCGTAAGACTGGCGCCGGTTCCATTATAAGTGGAAACAAAAGGAATATTAGCGCCGGCATATACAAAGCTTTTGCCGTAAGTAGTGACGATAAAATTATTGTTGGTGGCTGCCGCTGCACATGAAGCTACTACTTCAAAATAAGTATTGTGACTGTGTGTATAGTTTTGTGGCAGCAAATCACTAAAATATCCACTACCAAAATTTTTCAATACTAACCGGTTGCCGGTCATAGTTGCAGTAGTTCCAACCGAAGCTGACCTTGCATTATATGCCGTAATAAATGTATCCACAATCATCGTAGGCATAGCTCCAGACCAGGTAATTCCCGGAGGAAATACAATGGCAATTGAATCTATTGATACTGCAGGTCGGTATTCAGCAGGGAATATATCGCCTGACTCACCTGTAAGAAATCCATAATTTACAAAACTGGTGGTGGCGGGCGTACAGCCAGTTAAATTGAAAGGAGTTGATGCAAAATAAGAAGTCACCTGATTCTTCAAGCCTATCAAATAAAAGTCTGGTGCCCAATTGTCGCAATACTGCGGTGTTGATGCGGCATCCAGATTGTACATATAGCTCAATTGATTGGGTGGTGCAGTAAGTGTAATACCAAACAATTGATTATTATTTGCATTAGTTACTGATATTTTCATATCTACCCAAACACTATCCCCGCTTACCAGGGTAGCAGGAAAACCACAGGCACCACCCATCAAGGGAGTAAAATTCCACACCCATTTGGTTAATGTAGCAGTACTCATATTGGTATAGGCTGGCATAGGGCAACTAATAGTTGGCCCTGTACCTCCTGCTTTATAGTTGATGGTACCTCCTTCAAATTTCACAGCATCGACACCGGGACTACCAGCTTTATTCATTTCATACGAATAATACAAATTGTTGTAAGAACCGGATTGTTTACCGGGTTGTATTATTTCAACGGTATCATACACCGTGGCAGATTTACGGGCCAGTGAGGTAAGAGTAGTCGGGTCAACCTTAGCAGTCATTGTCGTATTGGTCCATCCGTAATTTGTTCTGGTTGCCACAGGACTAAGATTCGCCATGCCCGTTGGGCAGGGTGCCGGGCATTTTGCAGCAATTGTAAGGCTTCCACATTTAAACGACTCAATCGCATTACAGGATCTTGCCAATACATGATATATCTCGTAAGGGATTACGATGTTGCCGCCGGCACCGCAGGTATAAACAAAATCGGCATTAAAGCAAAACAGACTTAAGCCATTTCGTTTTGCGGATATGTAAAGCGTGGTGCCGGAACTGGTAATGGTAGCTGCTGCCCCCCGTTAAACTGCCCCGTTCCGGCTACATAGGAAATTCCCGCAGGCAAATCCATTTTAAGATAAAGGCTATCCGTAGGCAAAGAAAATCCCTGGCTGTCAAAACCTGCGTGGCAAAACCTCACTGTAAAAGCTGTGCCACCTGCTACCAGTGAGGGTGCTGTTGTAGTGACTACGTGACCTGTTGACTGGGCTGTAGTGCCGCCAACAGTAGCGAGTGGTGTAGTTAGTGTACCGCACATGGTATTGTAGGTTGCTTTAGCTCCTATTTTCCTGTAATAATCCGGTATCACACATTGTGCAACAGGCTGGTATTCCCGTTTCATGGTAACAACAATGGAGGCTCCCGGTGCCAGGTCATCAAACTGACCATCACCATCAAGATCGGACAAGCCAGCAGCCCCGTCGGGGTCACTGCTGAACTGGTTCATGTCGGCTATCCATGCGCCGGTACCAGTTTGAGTTACCGCTATTGGTACACCATTAATCATAAAATTATTAAAGATAACCGCTGTTGTACTATTATTTCCGCTACCTGTTGGGCCAAAAACTACATTTGGCAAATTCGGATTTAGATTACCAAGCTGTGCAATGATATTATACATGGCTCCTGCATTGCCACCGCTACCGGTGTTAGAAAAAGTAACCGTAACAGTACCAGGTGTGCAAGGGCTCATCACGGTATTTTCTACGATGGTGGTGGTTAAGATAGGTACACCATTGGCCATGGTTACCGCACTGGTACCGGTAGCGGTTTGGCACTTCTTGCCCCAGCTGGCGCCGTAGGCAGTAGATGCATTACATTTCACTACTTTAATAGGCTCGGTAATGGTTACTGTTTCGCCATTGCTCAGCAGGTTGTCGCCGCCAAACAGCGTGGCACCGTAGATTTTGTAGAACAAAGTATCGCCGTTGATGCTGCCTGGTGTAAAGGAAGTGCCATTGGCTGTAATGGCATTGCTACCGCTGGTATTGACAATACCGCCGCCGGCATACACTACGTAATACAGCAGGGTATCCAAGGCGCCATTACCGCCATTGGTAATTGTGATAGTTCGTGTGGCCGTAGTACCTATCACGGCATTGGTAATGGCTGCGGGGGGTACAAGACTTAGCACAGGTGCAAGAATATTATAAGTATTGGTACTTGCATTATTTTCTATGGCAGTACCACAATCTGTACTGTTAACTTTTATAGTGTCTTTACCATTTGCTAAAGTACCACAATCAGCCTGCCTGCTAATGGTAAAGGTAATATCGCCTGCCGATGTAATGCTGTTCACAGAAAATACAGGCGCATTAAGATTGGTTATATTATTTTCTGTAATGGTACTGCCGGTTAATGAACCTGCTGTTTTAGTAGCAGAACCTGCCACATAATTTATTGATGGAGGCAGGGCAATGGTAACCGTTACTCCGGTACAGGCGGCCGTAAAGCCCAATTGTACGGTAAGATTGCTTTTTCCTGTACCACGTGTAAGCCCTTGCGCCGGATTGGGATAATTGATACTTACCTGGGCTTGTGTAAACAGTTGTTGCACGAGCAAAAAAGCCAGCACTACAAACATTTTTAAATGTAGTCTTTGTTTCATTGTAGTTGAATTTTTTACATAGCATTGTTTTGATTGCATCAAATGCTACTTATTTAAATAGTTGTTTTAATGATAAATTCATAAGTCAATACCACCAAGTGTTATAACTGAAGTAACAGTTACAACACCTGTGCATGGTATTGTTTCCGGGTTGACGGATTTTCAGGCTTAAGAGGGAAATTAATTTTGTTCCCTTGCTTTTATAAAATATTGGCTAAGGGTTTTTACGCTAGAAAGAGGTTAGTAATTTTACGGTACGCTTTTTACATTGCAAATGTATAAGTAGCTTATGCTAAGAATATATTTCTTGACATACGTCAATTTCTGGCAGGTAAGTAAAGCTGTTAAGAAAATAACACTGCAGGTAAAATGCCAGGCCGAAACTATATTACAGGTTTTGATTTATTATGATCAGCCTGTTTTTTTAGTAGCCCCAAAAAACTACTTTACTTTATAACCAGGTGTTACGCAGGGTAGCATTGCGTATATTTGACAAAATCACAATAAATTATTTTAATTTCTTATGATTACTATAAGTAACGCATACCTGATTTTATAAAATGATCAATAAACTTTTCCATTTAAATTGTGCCACTTTAAAACCTCTTTCAGGGAAAATAATTTGTCATTGTTTACTGCTGGATACGGATAAAGGGTTAATACTTATTGATACAGGATTAGGGAAGAAAGATATTAATTCTCCAAAATCAAGACTGGATTTACTGTTTAGAAAAATGGTAAATCCGGTATTAAATATTAATGAAACTGCGTACCATCAAATACAGCAATTAGGTTACCATGCTGAAGATGTGAAATTTATAATTTTAACCCATTTACACGAAGATCATATCGGCGGGATAGACGACTTTCCTAATGCAATTTTAATAACTTCTGCAGTAGAATATGAGAATACATTTCATTCAAAAAAAGTAAGGTTTCGTCCTAATTTAAAGCAGATTTCCGGAACCTATATTTGGTTAAAAATTGAATTGACTAATACGAAATGGAACGATTTTGAGACCGGCGAAATATTTAAAGATGATAAAGATATTTTGCTGGTAGATTTAAAAGGACATACGGATGGACATTGTGGAGTATTGCTATATTTTAACGGGCATATTTTACTTCACTGCGGAGATGCTTATTATGACAGAAAAACAATTAAATATGGTACGTCTAAAACGCCTTTTCAATACCAATTGCTACAGGCCATTGTTACAGCTAACAAAAAAGACAGAGCCGATACCGAAAAAAAATTAAGAACGCTATATTTAAAAAACAACAATAAAACCGAATTCTTTTCTTCACACGACGAGACAGAATTTTTAAGAATGAAAAATAAACAATAGGCCTGTAGAAAATAGTTAATAATGTTTGGCAAAAAAATGACTATCAAATTCTGCTTAACAATATAATTTCAGCGTAACTCATATTAGTTACCGGAAAGGTATTTCCGTATTGCTTCACTCCTTGTTCGCACATGCAGCTTTTCATAAATATTGTGGGCGTGCTTTTTAATCGCATCAATTGTTACTCCCAAAGTACCGGCAATCTCCTTATATAAGTAGCCTTCTACTATTAATTCCAGAACTTTCTTCTCTTTATCGGTAAGGTTGTTAAGTTGCACCCGCCCGTTATCCCTTTGAAAATAGCCGATCAGTTTTTTTGCTATTTCAGGCGACATTGGTGCCCCGCCAAAATAAAGTTCTTTAATATTTTCAAGTAACAGGTCAAAGGAATGCTTCTTTAATAAATAGCCGCCTGCCCCTGCTTTTAAAGCGTTAAAGACTTTTTCATCATCGTTGAAGATAGTAAGCACTAAAAATTTAGCCCTCGGGTATCCTGATTTTATATTAAAGATTGCCTCAATCCCCGACATTCCCGGCAGGTCAATATCCATCAGCGTCACATCAGGCCGCAGTTCTTCATATTGTTCAATAAAAGATTCGGCGTTTGAAAATATTCCAATGCAACCAATATCTTCTGATTCGTTTATAATAAGTTCCAGCGTCTGCGACATTATTTTTTGGTCGTCTACAATACATACAGTTATCATATAGTTTTTTCTTTTGGTATTTCAATAGTGATTACGGTTCCATTAATATTCTCAAACTTTACAGTACCATTTATGGCTGCAATCCGTTTTTTTATGTTATTCAATCCATTACCATTCGGGTTGCTGGTAGCTGGCAAACCAATACCATTATCCATAAATACCAGTAATATCCTTTTTTCATTGCAGGAGCAGTTAACGGTAAACAATGTTCCGTTAGAATATTTAATAGCATTATTAAATATTTCTTTAGCTACCAGTAAAATATTTCGTCTCTGGATACTGGTAATGTTATTTTCTATTTTACAATTATTTACAAATTCGAGTTTAACATCCGATTCAGTTCGTTGTAAATATTCGGCAATAAACATTCTTACATGTGCCATCAAACCATTTAAAGTATCATCCATATGATTGAGCAGCCAGATTATCTCACTCATTTGATCAATAAGCCCAGCAGAAATTTTTCCGATACTATCCAGCATAGTATTACCCGGCGCTTGTTCTTGCCGTGCCAATAAGGTTTTAGTCAATAATCTGATGGAGGTGAGCCCGGTACCAAGATCGTCATGAAGATCCTGCGAAATTCTTTCCCTTTCATTTTTTAACGCTATTTGCCGGTATGCCTCTATCCGTTGCTGTTCTAATTTTTTTCTAAAAATAAATACAATGATCAGCGTTACTAAACTTGCCGAAACCAACACCGATAAAAAAACAAAAGTTATTGTTTTCCAAAAAGGCTTTTTTACTGTGAAAGAATAAGATATCTGGGCTCCCGGTTGATTATTAGGATAAATTTCTTTTATAAACAATTTGTACCCGCCTGCAGAAAGACTCAAGAAATTAAGTTGTTTACCCTTATCTACAAAATGCCAGAAGGTGTCAACGCCTTCTAATTTATACTTATAATAAATACCTTCTGATTGCTGATATGATATTGATTTAAATGAAAAACTAAAAGAGTTATCGTCGTAATTAAAAGGTAATTCTTCTGCTATAGAACCCGGTACCATACCTGAATGCAATACCTTGTTGCCATTTTTTATTTCATCGAAGTACAGTTTTGTTTTTAATGGGTCTGCCACCTGTTCTTTTGTATTCACTTGCGTAATTCCTTCTCCACCGCCAAAGAAAATATGATCATCATCGTACGTCATTGCTTTAGTAATAAATCCTACATTTCTTGTAAGCCCCGGGGAGGGATAATTAGCCAGTTCATCAGTAACCGAATTATAAGCCATAATCCCTCCAAAAGTGGTCATCCACAACACACCCTGGCTATCCATTTTACCCGAATATATTTTATTATCTATCATGCCGTATAGCGGCTTCAACATGGTTTTTGAAAGTGAAAAATTATTATTGTAGATGTACAATCCATTTGATGTCATTGCGAAAACATTTCCATACTTATCATTGTCCAGGCCTTTTAGCGGTAAAAATATATTGTTCAAAGCACCGGCTTTTTTTATTAACCGGTTATTCTCTAATACAAAGAGCTCCCCTTTTGTACTTCCAACAATAAAAATATTACCCGAAGAGATACAGGAAATAGCGCCACTTGATACAATGGTATCCACTAAATTAAATCTGAAACCCTGCTTCTTTGTTCCGGTTATACTGAATAAAGCCCTGCCAACGGTAATGTATGACAGCTGCTCTGAAATATTTTTAATTACCGGACGAAAATCCCTGGAAAGCAAGCGGAAATTGTTAATAGAATCAAAGTAAGGGCGGGTAATGTTGTTAATAGAAAGTTGCTGACCGGTTAAAGACATCGACCTGATATCAATGATACCCACTTTAAAATATTCGTCGAAAAGTACCCAGAGATAGTCTTTATCAATTCTTTCAATTTGTAAAATTGCACTGCTGCTGTTTACAACCGGATAAAATACAGTGCGGGCATTTTTATTTAACGGGAAAGCGTAAATGCCTTTTAAATCGTTTGCCCCAAGGATAATTCCCTTGTCAATTACCATTGAAAAAGTTGCGGCATTTAAAGTATCCGCCAGATGATAGTCGGTAAATTTGTTTAACCGTTTTTTGTTTTCAAATAATCCCCCACGGTAGCAGGCCGCAAAAAGCGACTCTTTGTCTATCCAGATATCATAAATGCTAAACTTATTCAGCTTTTTTACAGAAAAGTTACTAACGGAAGCATCAACAATGGCAGTTTTGTTGCTATCGGTATTGTACACAAAAAGATTAGTTTCTCCACCTATCCAGAATGCACCCTGCTCATCCATTTTTGCAGTACGGGGAAAGAAAAAGCAGCCATATTTTTCGGGCGGAACATCCGCTGTTTTTATTATTGCCAGATTAGAAACATTAATCTGTATTATTTTTTTTGATGAGACAACAAGAAAGAGATTTTCTTTTTGGCCATTAACCACCAATCCCTTTTCGCCGGGCATTAATAACAAAGAGTCTGTAAGCCCGGTTTCAATATTTAATGATACCAAATGCTTGTTAGCAGAATAATAAAAACAATAAGGATAGGTGCATTCATTTCTTACATATACATCCCTGCTTTCATTAACACACTTTAATAAGCCGGTTTGCTTTAAAGCAGTGTCAAATAAATAAACGCTACCTGCTGTTTTAATTATTACCCTTTGCCGCGTTCTGTCAAAACCTATTATCTCTATGCGTTCTTCCGGCGATTTTTTCAGGCTGGCTTTAACCTGAACTATGTGTTTGTCTTTATAATAAAAAATAAACAACCCATTGGTACAGGTTATCAGCAACCTGTTGTTATCAAGCTGAAGAAAATTTTGCGGAGCATCACCCAGGTAAAAATTCTTATTGTCAGTGTACATTGATATATTGCTGAATTCTTTCCCGTTAAATACACTTATCCCATATGCAGTACCAATCCATAAAAAGCCATAACTATCCTTGTACAGGTTAGAACAGCTGCCACTGGGCAATTCTCCCGGGGAGGCATATCGTTTAAAGAACAGGTTGGTATAATTCTGGCCATAGCAACTGGCAGAGATCAAACTACCTGACACAAAAACTATTAAAAAATGATATTTACAAATTGCTTTGAACCGCATAATTATAGAGCCCTTTGCTACCGCACTTTTTTACTGTAAAAGAGCCTGGTACAAATGTACTTGTAATACAAAGCCTGTATAGTACACAAAAGTGCCAAATTCAGTCTCAAAATATTTTCTTATTACACAAAACATTTTTACATAAAATATACTCTTCGTCTACCCAAAAGGGTAGATAAATTTATTTAATTTGTATATACTTTTGTAACCTGTAAGCGTAACCTTTCGCCATAAACAGCAAACCTCATCCTCATAAAAATCTTTTCATTTTCCGGGCCTGTGCATGGGATTCGCCGGCATGGTATTTTGCAGGGCTTTGGCCGGTAAACGAAATACAACCGTACTGCCTGAAAAGCTACGAAGCCAAGCAGTACGATTTGTATACTATTGCTCATACTAAAAAATAAACAGGTTTTTATTTTTACCCATTAATATACTGACATGAAAAAAGTATTTATCTGTACGTTTACCCTTATTTATTTATTATTTATTATTACGCAGTGCTTTGCACAAAATAAAAATATAACCGGAAAGGTGGTTGATATTAATGGTAATGGAATAATTGCCACTATAGCTGTTAAACAAAGTAACCTGGTAATACTAACAGATGGTAACGGAAAGTTTGTTTTATCCGCACCTGCCCAAACAATACTTGAAATAAGTGCAACAGGATATATAACTCAAACCGTTAAAATCACCGATGCAGCCACTTTAAAAATAGTTATGCCTGAAGATATTGCCAAACTGGATGAAGTAATAGTTACCGGCTTAACAACAACCATTAAACGCCGTAACAGTACGAATTCTGTGGCCACTATTTCTGCCACGTTACTAAATGAAATTGCTCCTGCGCAAACCTTTGATGCCGCCATCAATGGAAAAATTCCCGGGGCTTTTATTAATGCCAATACCGGCGCTCCCGGTGGAGGCGTTTCAGTTAAATTAAGAGGCGTTACCTCAATATATGGCAATACCCAGCCGCTGTACATAATTGATGGCATGTTTGCAGATAATACGGCAACATCCGGCGGATTGAATTTTATAACGAAGGCTTCATTGTCAAACGGTTCCATCACTTCTAACCAGGATAACCAGGTCAACAGAATTGCGGATATAAAACCGGAAGATATTGACAGGATAGAAATATTGAAAGGTGCCTCTGCAGCTGCCATTTATGGATCAAAGGCCGCAGCCGGTGTGATAATCATTACAACAAAAAAAGGGACTACAGGTAAAACGAAAATCAATTTTTCGCAGGATGCCGGTATAATAAAGGCAAGTAAGTTATTAGGTGTTCGGGTGTTTGATGCCAATAAAGCTGCCAGCCTGTCAAGCGATAGCGCCACAAGTGTACTATACAGGCAACAATTTTTAAAAGCGCAGGCAGCCGGAGAAATTTTTGATTACGAAAAAGAAATTTTTGGCAATTGCGGTTTTGGCCGCAATACAGCTGTAAGCATGCGTGGCGGAAATGAAAAGACCCGGTTCTATTTTTCTGCAATGCAAAAAGATGAAAGCGGAATTGTAAGATATACGGGGTACAAAAACAGCAGCTTTCGTTTAAATGCCGATCACCAGATCAGTAACAATATTAAAATTGCGATAAATACCAGCTTTATCAGTACTTCGGCAGACAGGGGTTTAACGGGTAATGATAATACAGGCGTAACACTTGGCATTGCACTTTCTTCCACACCATCTTTTGCGCAATTGCATCCTGATGCACAGGGAAAATTTCCTGACAATCCATTTGCCGGCTCAAACCCATTGCAGACTGTTGCATTGGTAAAAAATAACGAATCAAATAATCGCTTTCTTTCAGGAATAAGTGTTGAAGCGCTGCTGCAAAAAAATAAGTACAGCAATACCAAATTGATCTTTTCCGGCGGACTGGATTTTTATAATTTAGTTTCGAAGGCACAATTTCCCTCTCAATTACAGTTTCAGGCAATCAATAAGGGCACTTTAATACAAGGCTTTACCAGGAATCTTGCCTCTAACTTAATATTGTCGTTCGTAAATAATTACACTCCTTTTTCCAAAATATCTTTAACTACTGCCGGCGGTGTAACAAATGAAAACGGGAATTATAATACCCTTTTAGGTGTAGCAACTAAAGTGATCACCGGGCAATCGAATATTACACAGGGCGGATCATTAACCGCTTCTCAATTCATATCAAAATTTGAGAATACAGGAATATTTATTCAGGAAGAAGCAAATATTAGAGAAGCTGTAACGCTTAATATCGGCAGCCGTTTCGACCGGTCAACAAACAATGGCAACGCCGGTAAGTTTTATTTTTATCCAAAAGCAGGATTGTCGCTGAATATTACCAAAATGAACTTTCTTAAAACTGATTTTTTTGATAACATTAAAATACGTGCTGCATATGGCCAGGCAAATAATGTACCTGCATATGGCAGCAAGTTCACATCTTTTGTGGTATCAAATATCGGAGGGCTTGCCGGTTCATTAATTGATATTGTTAGGGGAAATTCTGCCATCAGGCCGGAAAGACAGAGTGAACTTGAGACAGGTTTTGACCTGGCTTTTTTGAAAGGGAAATTATCAGTAGAGTTTACTTACTACACTAAAAATATTTATGATTTTTTAATGTTGACAAACCCTCCTTCCTCATCCGGCTTTTTACAAAAGTGGTTAAATGCAGGTGACCTTCGTAACCGTGGTGTTGAAATTGGTATAAATGCACAGCTGTTTTCAACCGCTGTATTAAAATGGATAACATCAGTTAATTACTGGTTCAACAGATCACTGGTTACAAGGCTTATTACGCCACCGGTTCCGCAAGGTTCCTTTGGCTATTCGCTGGGAGGCTCATTCAGAATAGAACAAGGTAAACCGGCTACTCAAATTGTTGGTGTTAATGGTAATGGTACTGGTGCACTGGGTGATGCTGAACCGGATTTTCAAATGACCAGTTATAACCAATTCTCTTTCGGCAAAAAAATAACGTTCTCTTTTTTATTGCATTGGAAAAAAGGCGGTGACAATATTAATATTACCACATTAACCAATGATTTTGGAGGTACATCGGCCGACTATGATGATGTTACTAACCCATCAGGCATTGCCAACGGGCTTTATCGTATTAAACAATACGGAAAGAATTCTCAATTATTTATAGAAGATGCAGGTTATATCCGTTTTAGAGAAATAGGTTTGTATTATACGCTGCAAAACAGAGCACTTCATTTTATAAACGCTATAAAAATCGGTGCATCATTAAACAATTTTATTACAATCACCAGGTACAAAAGCTATGACCCCGAGGTATCAAATTTTGGAACAGGTTTTTCCACAGGTGTAGACCTGGCGCCATACCCAGCCACAAAGCGGGCATTCATGCATGTTACCTTTACTTTCTAATCTATAACTGATAAATTTTTCACTATGCGGATAATATTGCTATTACTGGCTACAACATTTTGCTTCAGCAATTGTAAAAAAGATTTCGGCAGTTTAAATAATCCAACAGAAAGTGATTTTTTAAAAAATGCCTCTAAAGAGCAACTTAACAACCTTGTTACAGGAATTGAAAGCGGAATGCGGATAAAGCTGGCCTTGTACTTAGATGATGTAAGTGTAGTTGGAAGAGAGATCTACCGGTTCTCTCCTTCGGAACCTGCATATACCGCAAATCTGCTGGGAATGGGCAGTACTACTTTAAGCAATACAGGATTTTATATTACTTCGATATGGGCAGCCAATTACAGGGTAGTAAAGAGTTGTAATCTGCTGGAGCAGGCTTGCGCAAATACATCATTGATAACTGATGCTGAAAAAGCAGGTTACAGCGGATTTGCAAAAACAATAAAAGCTTATTCTCTTTTACTCAACCTGAATCTGACTTACTCTAATGGTATCAGGATTGATGTTGCTGATGCGGATAAGCCGGGGCCGATAGTTGGCTATGATACAGCATTAAACGAAATCACAAAACTGTTGAATGCAGCTCAAAGCGATTTGGCCCATGCAACAATCGCATTTCCTTTATCCAACGGGTATACAAAATTCAATGATGCCCTAGGGCTGATAAAATTCAACCGTGCCATTGCAGCAAGAGTTGCGCTTTATTCGAAAAAGTGGACTACAGCGCTGGAAGATCTGACGGAATCTTTTTTTGACCTTACCGGCAGCTTTGGCACAGGTGTATATTCCTCATTTGGCTCCGGCTCAGGCGACATGTTAAATCCAGTTTTTATACCGCAGAATCAAAATGGGGAGATCCGTATTGCACACCCTTCCTGCTTTGCTGCTATTGAAGCCGGCGATGACAGGATCTCTAAAGCCACATTACGAAGTACAGCCGCTTCTCTTAACGGGCTTTCAGGTAACAGGGATGTTTGGGTTTATACTTCTTCTACCGCTTCAATACCAATCATAAAAAATGAAGAATTAATATTGATCTATGCTGAAGCAAGTATACAAAACAACGACCTGTCTAATGGTATAAAAGCCTTAAATATTATCCGGAACGGGCATGCACTACCTGATTATTCCGGGGCAATTACCCAACCTGCACTGATAACCGAAATGCTGAAGCAACGAACTTATTCTTTATTCTTTGAAGGGCATCGCTGGATAGATATGCGCCGATATGATCTTTTATCGCAGTTAACAATAGACAGAGTGGATGATAATGTCTGGCTAAAATTTCCTCTGCCATTAAGCGAACTTTAACCTGTCGTCTCATTTGTATTTCAGGTTTTAAGCAGCATGTATTTTCATGCTGCTTTTTTGTACCGATAATGTATTTGAATTTACCTATCAAATAAAGCAATTCAGATAAACCTGTTAACCAGGTTACACAAAAGTGCTCTCTGGGATACACGAAAGGGTAAGTAAAAGAATTCCGGCGCAAATTATCTTTGAGTAGAAGTTGGAAATAAAAGACAATTGGCCCCGTTTTAAATTCAATATCCATCTATCCTTAAACACTGAATCCTATGAGAAAGAATTGCTTTTATTTCCAACTTCATTTACTCTCAAAGTTTAAATAACATTTCCGGTAGTTGCTAAAGGATGTACACTATCGAACCTATGAAAATCCGTTTTATAATTCTTGTTTTATTCTGCCGGCACTTTGTGCCGGCTTTTATATTACCTCAATAACTAATAAAATAGTTTTAGCAAACGGGCCCTTCAAAATGACTGGCCGGCTGATACCGAAAAGAAAAGGCTTTTGACAAGAAGAAATTTTTACTTTGCTTTTTTGTATGTTGAAATTTGATTTCGACCTTTACTGAAGTAAAATGAAAATTCACTGTACAGTACTTTTATCTATCTTGTAAAAAATTAACCGATGGCGAATAATATAAAATGTCCGAATTGCGGGCACGAATTTGATGTAGAAAATGTAATTGCTGCAGACCTGGAACAAAAATATAAACAGCAATACCAAAAAGAATTACAAAAATCCTTAAACAGTATAGAAGAAGACAAGAAAAAATTACAGGAGAGCCAGCAGCGGTTTGAAGAGACCAAAAAAAGGGAGAATGAAATATTTGCACAGAAAATGCAGCAGGAAAGATTGAAAATAGAAAATGACCTTAAAGAGCAGATCACAAAAAGTACTGCTGCTGATTTTGAGAACCAGCTGAGAATGCTGGAAAATAATAATAAAGACAATGAAGAAAAATTAAAAGAGGCCAGGAAAAAAGAGCTGGAATTTTTGCAAAAAGAGCAGGAGCTGAAAAACAAAGAAGCCGAAATGGAAATTACGTTGCAAAAAAAACTGCAGCAGGAAAGAGAAAGTTTATCAGAACAGATACGCACCCAGGAAGTGGAAAAGAATGCATTGAAAGAAACTGAATTGCAGATGAAGCTGAAATCTTTGGAAATTCAATTGGAAGAACAAAAGAAATTAGCTGATGAAATGAAACGAAGGGCAGAACAAGGCAGCATGCAACGCCAGGGAGAGGTACAGGAGTTATTGCTGGAAGATATTTTAAAAGAAAATTTTCCTTTTGATGTGATTGAAGAAGTAGGTAAGGGTGTGGAAGGTGCAGATTGTATACAACTGGTACGTAATAACAGTGGTGTTGTGTGCGGCAGGATCATTTATGAAAGCAAACGTACCAAGGCCTGGAGCAATGGCTGGATAGATAAATTAAAAGCCGATAAGCGAACCAGCGGCAGCGATGTAGCTATTTTGGTATCGCAGGTATTTCCCAAGGATATGGAAAAGTTTGGTGAAAAAGATGGGATATGGATATGCAATTTCAGCGAGGTAAGCAGCGTTGCCTATCTATTAAGAGAGGGCATCATTAAAGTGTTTAATGCCAATAAAGCGCAGGAAAACAAAGGAGATAAAATGCAGATGCTGTACGATTATTTAACCGGCAACGAATTTCGTGGGCAAATGGAAGCTATTGTTGAAGGTTTTGTATCAATGAAAAATTCTATTACAAAAGAACGCATACAAATGGAAAAAATGTGGAAGGAAAGAGAAAAGCAACTGGAAAAAGTTTTACTCAGCACCAGTGGTTTGTATGGCAGCGTAAAAGGCATTGCAGGAGCCTCGGTAAACGATATCCCGTTGCTGGAAGGTGGCGATGACCTTACAGAAGATTAATATGAGCGACAGGTTAAAATTTATAATTCCACTGGTTTTATTTGCCATCACCATTGCTTTTGCATTTGACAACAGGATGGATGAAGTGGTGTGGCCTTTCTTTTCAATGATCGCCTTCATTTTATATTTTATTGTTTTTAAAAAAGACAGTGAAGAGGAAGAAGGTAATAATTTACCTGCTCAATCTTCCCTCGCCAAAATACCTTACTCTACCTATTACGGAGAAGAATTAAATTTTTCTGATGAAGAGCTGGCGGCTATTCTATCCAAAAGATTTTTGTATTACAATGATCTTTCTCCTGCACAGCAAACCCGGTTTATTGAGCGGTTGCAAAATTTTATTGCCGCAAAAATTTTTAAGATACATGATGCCAGTTGTTTTAAAGAAATGCCCGTACTCATCAGTGCTGCGGCCATACAACTAACTTTTGGTTTAGAAAAATACCTGCTGCCCAATTTCGGTTTCATTCATGTATATCCGCAGGAGTTTATGAGGGTGCAGGATAGTATTTGTTTTTTGGAAGGCAATGTGTCGGGCCATGCGGTTAATTTATCGTGGAAACACTTTTTACAAGGTTATGCCGATAATGCAGACGGGCAAAATGTTGGCCTGCACGAACTGGCGCATGCGCTATATTACCAAACCTTTATAGTGGGAGAAAATATCGACCATACTTTCAGGGATAGTTTCGACCACTTCAATAGTTATGGTAATAAGGTTTTTGAGCAGGAACTAAAACCGGGCAATGACCTCTATTCTGATTATGCATTGAAAAATTTCCAGGAGTTTTGGGCAGAGAGTGCTGAAATATTTTTTGAAAAACCGGCTGTGATGAAAGAAAGTTATCCGCAATTGTATGATACCATAAAAACTTTACTGAACCAGGACCCGTACAATAAAATTGCATTTGCAACCACTGCGTAGTTTTTTGTAGCCACGAGTTATCACTGATTACAATACAATGGCTTTCATCCGTGTTAATTCGTGTAATCCGCAGCAAACCTTTATTCACTTCGTGAATAGAAAAACATTTAGTGGTCGCTTAGCACCCAGGTTAAAAAATTGCCGTTAAAAAAAAGATAGTGCACCTGCAAAGGAATTTTGTTTTTAAATAAACAGTATACGATCCCTTCCTCTGCATCGCCGGTAAATTTTTCAATACGGATATGCTCTTTAAAGTCGGTGCCACCTGTACCCTGCCATTTGTAAACAGTTTCTTTTACACTCCAGAATAAAGTAGCCGTTTTTTGTATGGCACCCCGTGGCATTAAAAGACATTCTTCGTCGGTTAAAAATTTATGGAGAATGCGTTCTATCTTATCATTCACTAATTCTATATCCACACCTACCCTTTTTTCTTTGCTGATCAATACAGCCGCATAATCCCTGCAATGCGAAATAGAAAAATGGTAGGTTTCGTTTTCTAAAAATGGTTTGCGGGTATCGGCTATTTTAATCAGGTCCAAAGGAAAATCGGGATATAATTCCTTCAGTAAAAACCTTCCGGCCAGGTGTTGCAGCCGCTTGTGCGGATGCGTAATCGTTTTTTGCAGTGGCATACCTGCAAAAAATGCTTCCGCTTCGGCAATATGCCACACCCCTATTTTGGTTACAGCGTTAATATTTTGTTGATAAACCAACGGCATAATGCAATTTTAGATTTTAGATTGCAGATTTTAGATTGAATATTTGCACAAATTACACGAATTAAAAACACCAATTACACGAATTGACCTATTAACAAGTAAACTCATTAACCAGTTAACATGATATTAAGCGACACCAGAATTTTAGAAGAAATCGAAAAAGGGACTATTAAAATTGTTCCCTACGACAGAGATCAGCTGGGCAGCAACAGTTATGATGTGCATTTAGGAAAAGACCTTGCCCGCTATACCGACAAGGAATTGGATGCTAAAAAACACAATACCATCGAGCATTTTGAAATACCGGACGAAGGTTTTGTGTTGCAGCCCAATGAGTTTTACCTGGGTGTTACAGAAGAATACACCGAAACACATGCCCATGTTCCTTTTTTAGAAGGCAAATCATCAACCGGCCGTCTGGGTATTGATATACATGCCACTGCCGGTAAAGGCGATGTGGGTTTCTGCGGCAACTGGACCCTTGAAATTTCTGTAAAGCAACCCGTAAGAGTATATAAAGGAATGCCTATCGGCCAGCTGATCTATTTTCCTGTAGATGGCGAGATTGAAGTAAAATACAACCAAAAGAAGAATGCTAAATACAGCGGACAAATAAATAAACCTGTTGAAAGCATGATGTGGAAGAATAAATTTTAATGGTGCCACTAAAAAACCATATCCCGGTTATGTTATTGCTGGTGCTATTGTGCTCCTGCAAACATGCCGATCTTAATTATGTACAATCTAATTTATGGCAATGGGATTCGGGCTATAAAATTGGTGATGGCGATTTTGTTGAATTTGATACCAGTAATTACTACAGGTTATCGCATGACACAATTTTCAGGCAGGGAATACCAAAATGCATTGTTATGTGGACAGATGCAAAAGGTTACGAGATGAAGGTAAAATCCTTTACCGGGCAAACAGGGCTTTACATCAATACCGTGGAATTTACAAAATGATTTTCCGCTTTACCTAATTCAACTTCCAGATAGCATAATTTAACACGGAAGCAAAACTTACCCAGCAGATATAAGGCACCAGCAACCAGGCAGCGGTGGAAGATATTTTGCCAAACCAAAGTATCGTTAATAATATCATCACCCACATGGCAATAATTTCTGCAAAAGCCCAGCCGGGTTGTTGCAGTTTAAAAAATATCAGCGACCAGAAAAAGTTAAGTGTTAATTGTACTGCAAATAAAATAATAGCAGTTTGTTTTACCGTTCCGATGGTTTCGGTTTTCCAAACGAGGTACAAAGCAATCCCCATTAAAATGTAAAGCGCCGTCCAAACAGGGGCAAAAATCCAATTGGGTGGATTAAACCAGGGCTTGTTAGCGGCCGCATACCAACCTTCTACACCCGAAGCCGTAAAATAACCCGATATGCCACCCACCAAAAGCGGAATTAATATAGCAATGAACAATTTCATTATGATTTAACATACCAACTTAAAAAAAGTTTAAGACCGCCAGGCATTCACGTTTCACGTCTATATCTTCCCGAATTTTTTATAATACGCAATTAAAAAACTGGTCACTTCATCATAACTCATTACGCCCTGAGGTTGTTGATTGTTTTCCAGGTATTTCCCGTACATCCATCTTATTACAGGCTCCACAGGGTTTTTATGCCTCCGGTTAAAGGCACGCCATTCCAGCAGGTCATTTTTAATTTCAGGTAATAATTGTTGGGAGTAAATTTTTGCGCTCACAGAATCACTATTACGGAGATTACGGTTGCTGTAAATAAACAGATCGAGATACACAGAGTACTGAAATAAAGTATCTTTTGAGGCACTTGCGGCAAGGTAGCCCACAAAATTAGCTTCCATTTCTTTGGCGTAACCCAGCTGGTGCGCTACTTCGTGGCAGGCGGTAAAAGGTTGCAAAAACCGGGGTACAGTAGTGTTTACCTGTGCCTCGCCGGTAAAAGGATTATAGTAACCGGTAAACCCAACGTAATTACCCAGCCATCCCCACATTGATGATTTCAGTGACTGATGATCGTATTGTAAAAACGGGTACAGGCTATCAATATTTTCGTAATTGTCCTGCACTTTGGTAAATAATTGTTGAGAAGAAGGATAGGTAGCCTTACTATTAACCAGGCTTTGTTTGGCCGCATTTACCTTACTTATAAGCAGTGCATTAATATTTTTCAGGTCTTCTACACTATATTTTTCCATCTTCAATCCCAATTGATACGCAATGCCTTTGCGATTGTAATTAATGCCCCAAAAAGCATTAAAAACAATATATAGCAACAAAAAAATAGTGAGGGTTTTTAAACTTCCGTTGATAAATCGCTCCCGGGTCACCTGTCTTTTCACCAGTACCCTGGTCAATCTTACTAATTTCCAGCTGATCCAGATCACCGCAGCCCCGTACAACAGGTCGCCGATGCTAAAGGGAAGCCATCCCAACAGCAAGCGAAGTGAAGCCGTAATAAACCGGTAAAAACCAACGGAATAGCCATTTTCTACCCTTACAGCATCAGCCGAGTACAACTTAATAATGATGACCAGAACAGCTAATATTCCTATAAATGCCAGTTTCTTTTGATATTTCATACCGGCCTTAAAAGTACTAAAACCCTAATAAAAAGGCTGTTAACAATAAATCTGAAATCTACAATCAAAAATCTAAAATTTTTCTTTACCTTTGCCGTCCTTTAAACTATCCGTAATGGCTAATAAACGGGGATTTGAGATAGCTTTTGTGGGATTGAAGCCCGGCGTTCATGAGTTTACTTACGAGGTAGATGATAAGTTCTTTGTTGAAAAAGGTGCTACAGATTTTACCAACTGCAACGCCAGTATCAAACTTACTTTAGATAAGAAAAGCAGCTTTATGTTGCTGAAGTTTGAAATTGGCGGCAAGGCAGATGTTACCTGTGACCGTTGTGGAAATCCGTTACCGATGGATATCTGGGATGAGTTTAACATGCTGGTAAAACTGGTGGAAAACCCCGATGAGATGAATGACCAGGAAGAAGATCCTGATGTGTTTTACATCTCCCGTACGGAAAGCCACCTTAATGTAACCAACTGGATCTATGAATTTGTGCTGCTGAGTTTTCCGATTCAAAAAACCTGCAGTGACGATGAAATGGGTGGCCCGCTTTGTAATAAGGAAGTGTTGGAAAAATTGCGGATGATGGAAGTAAAAGCACAGGAAGCCAACAGCAACCAGTTATGGAAAGGGTTGGAACAGTTTAAAGTGAAGAAGAAAAGCAAGAAGTAGAAAGAGTATTTAAAGCAGATAATAATTTATAATTAATAATTTAATAATTACCAATCATGCCAAATCCAAAAAGGCGCCATAGTCAGCAACGCAGTGCAAAAAGAAGAACGCATTACAAAGCGGTAGAAACTACTTTAAGTGTTGATAAAACAACCGGCGAAACACATGTACGCCACCGTGCACATGTAAGTGAAGGAAAATTGTTCTACAAAGGAAAGTTAGTTGCAGAAAAAGCGCCGCTTAAAGCCTAATTATATTTTCAACTTTGCATTCTAAACTCTAAATTCGTTTACGGATATGGAGTTTAGAATTTTTATTTATAGGACTGTACTGTCGTCCCTGGCTCAAATAAGGAGACAACCTTAACATAAAAGCAATTGAAATGAATATAGGACTTGATATGATGGGTGGCGATTTTGCCCCCCTGGAAGCAGTAAAAGGTGCTGCTGAGTTTTTAGCAGCAGGTAACGCCAATATTCATCTTACTTTAATTGGCGACGAAGCACAAATTAAAACCCATATTGCAGCGCACCCTCTTGCTGCAGCTCAATACACTATCATTGGCACCACGCAGGTAATAGAAATGAATGAGCATCCCACCAAAGCCTTAAAAGAAAAAAAAGATTCTTCCATTGCCGTAGGTTTTTATTTACTGGCTACCGGCAAAATAGATGCTTTTATCAGCGCTGGTAATACCGGTGCAATGATGGTAGGTTCCCTGTTCAGCATTAAAGCTATTGAAGGTGTATTGCGCCCTACCATTGGCGCTTATATGCCAAGAGAAGATGGCACTTTAGGTTTACTGGTAGATGTGGGCCTTAATGCTGATTGCAAACCCGAAAACCTGAACCAGTTTGCTGTATTAGGTTCTTTATATGCACAGCATATTTTAAATTTTGATACCCCTAAAGTTGGCCTTGTAAATTTAGGTGAAGAAGAAGGCAAAGGCAATTTACTGGCACAGGCCGCCTATCCCCTGTTAAAAGAAAATAAGCAAATCAATTTTATAGGCAATATTGAAGGCCGTGATATTTTAATGACCAAGGCCGATGTATTGGTTTGCGAAGGCTTTACCGGCAACGTAGTATTAAAATTAGCTGAAAGTATTTACGATATTGTAAAGCGCCGCAATATTCACGACGAACATTTCGACCGTTTTAATTTTGAGCAATACGGTGGCGTTCCTGTTTTAGGTGTAGCCAAACCCGTTATCATCGGTCATGGTATCTCTCACGCCACGGCATTTAAAAATATGATCCGCATTGCACAACGTATGATTGAAACTGACCTGCTGGAAAAGATGAAGGGCAGTTTTGTTGGCGAAGTATAGGATAGTAAACCTGGCACCGGCGTTTTTCAATATAGGCAAGATTTAATTTTTATTTTACCCGGAAAGAATTTTGTGCCCATACTTGTTATTTAATCTTTTTACAATGAAGAAAGAACAAGAAAATCCCCTGAACGCTGATCAGATTGCCATCATTGAACACTCCAGGCAACTAAGACAACTGGCGGCCACCAATGCTACTAAATTGATCCGGGATATCAGGATATCTTTTACATATCAAATACCCAAAGAGTTATTATACCTGAATCGCTATGCCGAAATTGTGCTACAGCATTTGATTACTAAAGGATTGATGTGCCCTGTTTATGATCACCTGTACATTACCATTGCCAATACCAGGGAAGAAGCTTTACAAAATATTGTATTGGCCGAAGACTGGCATACTTCCGGCATTGCAGTTTTACCAGCAGCAATATTTTTAAATGCCGATGAAGAAACACAACAGGCATTGGTACTGACCGCAATTAAGGATGGATTAATGGATATTGCCATCTTAGATAAACTGGATACCAATACCATAGCTTCGGCCATTGAAGAAGCCGGGGCAGCAGGAATTTTACGTGAACGAACCTTAAAAACGAAAGACAATAAAAAAATCGCATTTACTATTTCCCTTAAAGGCATATTAAAAAAATACGAAGAAGAGATTTATTTTACCATCCTCAATAAAGCAACCAATAAAAAGGTAAAATGGAAATTCGGCCAGGAAAATATTTTCCTGGTAAGGGGTTGGTTTGGAGCGATAACGGTTACCAATAAAAAAATCACCATTAAACCCAGGGCGAATATGGACATGGTACTAAAAGGCAGACAAAAAATCATAACTTTAAATGTTGAAGAGCAACTGCCTGCATAAATTACAGGCAGCATAAAAAATAATACCACTATAACCCGGCTAATTTTTTGTTTACTATGCAGCATATTATTACCACACAGCGGTTAACACTACAAACTTTAACTGAAAATGATTTCGAATTTATTGAAGCCATTGTAAATACAAAAGGCTGGATTGAGTTTATAGGCGACAGAAACGTACACTCAAAAGAAGATGCCATTGCCTATATAAAAAAAGTAAATGCTACAAAAAACTTAACCTATTGGGTAGTGAGGGTTACTGCAACCAACATACCTATTGGCATCGTGTCATTTATCAAACGTACTTATCTCGATCATTTTGATATCGGTTTTGCTTTTTTGCCGGAATATAACGGCCAGGGCTATGCTTACGAAGCTGCAAAAGAAGTGCTATCCATTGCAGCTAAAGATCCTGCTTATCATCCTGTGCTGGCAACCACAATACCACACAATGTAAAATCTATTCAATTGCTTACTAAATTGGGATTGCATTTTGAAAAAGAAATCCTGGTGGAGCAGGAAAAACTTTTGGTGTACAGCAATGCCATTACAACTGTTTAACAGTATCACCTGGTTTATTAAACCTACTATAAAACATGCATGCCATACTCAGCAGGATAATAGTTTTTGCCGCCAATGTTGAACAACTGAAACAATTCTACCAGCAACATTTTGCATTTAGTGTAATAGAAGAAATACCAAACGAATGGGTGGTTTTAAATGCAGGGCAAATTGAAATTGCATTTCACAAAATCGGAGATGCCTGGCACAACAATGGTGCAGCACCTTTCAAAGCAGAAAGTAATACCAAACTGGTATTTAAAATTGCTGATATCGGGCTACTTCGTACAATGCTTATACAAAGCGGCGTTATAATGTCTTCAATTACATCCTATACCGGTTTTGACTATTTATTTTGTGACGGAGAAGATCCTGAAGGCAATGTATTTCAATTGATGGCCGCCAGATCTTAACTACATTAAAATAATAATGCAGCCTTAACCAGGAATTTTATTATACCTGTATAGTATACACTAAAAATAAATAATAACTGTCGCTGTTTTCAACTTTTTCCCGTAAAAAAGCCTCCAATTATTCCGTATTCCACAATTTCCTTCCCGTTTCTGGAAAAAAATCTTTCCCTGCAAAATGATTGCTACTCATTATCAGGCAGTTACCCCTTTGGCACAGTTATCGTAAATGGTGTAGCTCAAGCATAAGAATAAAAATAGAAATCCAATACCTGCTGAAAGACTATATTATTGTGATTAAAGACAATTCAATATCCTCAGAAAATACATCCAATAACAGTCGAAAAATAAAACCAAAGAAAATAAAACAATATCCCTGTAAAGATTAAAAATTATCCTAACTAAAAACAAAAACCCAGCCAGAAAACACATTGAATCCAATCCCTGGACCTGAAACACAAAAATTTTAATAAAGGGGAAATCTCTGCTGCTTAATAGCGGCAGTTTTTTTTTGCGCCCTGTTTATTGCAGCGGTGTAAAAGTTTTTTTACAATTACTTGCCGTAACATTTCCTATTTTTAAGTATGCATATTTTAAGCGAAGCAATAATTTTTCCTGCAGTGGAACTGGCGGATGATGATGGTTTGTTGGCTATTGGTGGCGACCTAAGTACGGATCGATTATTATCAGCGTATAAGAACGGCATCTTTCCATGGTATAACGAAGATGAACCCATTTGCTGGTGGAGCCCCAACCCCAGGTTTGTTTTATTTCCGGAAGAATTAAAAGTAAGCAAGAGCATGCAAACCGTTTTAAATAACGGCAGCTTCAGGTTTACCATGAATAAAGCTTTTGATAAAGTAATTGCTAATTGTAAAAGTGCAACAAGAAAAGGCCAGGATGGTACATGGATACAACCTGAAGTAATTGAAGCGTATACAAAATTACATCAGTCAGGTTTTGCAGTAAGTGCCGAAGCATGGGCTGCAGGTGAACTGGTGGGCGGATTGTATGGCGTTTTGCTGGGTAAGATTTTCTTTGGAGAAAGTATGTTCAGCAAAAAAAGTAATGCCAGTAAATTTGCCTTCATCAATTTTGTAAAGCATTTACAAAAACAAAATATTAAATTAATCGATTGCCAGATCTATACTTCACACCTGGAAAGTCTTGGCGCCAGAATGATTGACCGCAGCCATTTTTCTGGTATACTTTCTGCTAATATTATTTGACCACTCAATTCTTATTTTAAAAAAAATTGTTAACAAAAAGCAAAAAGGGTACACCCGTGCAACTAATTATTATCAATTATTGCCTTAGGTGTGAATCATTTTAATCTTTAACTCTAAAAACAAAAAAGAATGAAAAAAGTATTAGTAGCTGCATTAACATTAGTAACAGTAACACAGGCGGTAAATGCACAAAAAGGATCAGTTTTATTGTACGGAAATCTTGCTGTAAACTCTTCAAAAGATGCAAGTGATTCTAAAAATTCATCATTTTCTGTAATGCCTGGTATTGGCTACCAGTTTGCAGATGAATGGACAGCCGGTATTAATCTTGGCGTTAATGGTAGTAAGGACGAAATCGGCACTTCGGGTAATTACAACAAAATTTCCGGTTTTACTGCAGGGCCCTTTGTACGATACACAAAAACGCTGGGGAATATCTTTAGTATTTTTGGCCATGCAAATTTTAATTACTCTACCAGTAAATACAAGCCATTTACCGGTACTAATACCACAGTAAATGGTTTTGGCATTAATATTTTTCCAGCTGTAGGCGTAAATGTTAAAAATGGTTTTGCATTGAACTTTGGTTTTGGTGGTATTGATTATGGTACTTCCAAGGCAGATGTGAGCGGTGCTAAATCAGCCAATTCTTTTTCGCTAACTTTTGGCCAGCAGGTTAACGTGGGTATTTCTAAAAACTTTGGTCCGGGTAAAAAGAAATAATTTATGCTGAATAAAAAAAACGTCTCTGTTGTACAGAGACGTTTTTTTTATTCTTTTTTCTTACGCTTATTTACCGAATTTCTGTTTCAATGCAGCCAGTGCATCATTCAATGGCATTTCGGCAACAGATTTTTGTTGTGGTTTATGTTGAGCCTGTTGCCCGTTATACCTGGGCCTCTGGTTTTGATTTCGTGCAGGCGCTTCCATAGTTTGCTTGATTGATAAAGCAATTCTTTTTCTTGCCGTATCAACCTCCAGAATTTTTACATTTACTTTTTGATTCAGTTTTAATGCTTCATTTGGATCGGTAATGTAAGTGTGAGAAATTTCAGACACATGTACTAACCCATCCTGTTTAACACCAATATCAATAAATGCACCAAACCTGGTGATATTAGTTACAACGCCCGGTACTTCCATTCCAATCTTAACATCGTCAATACTGTAGATGTTTGCAAATTCAAATTGCTGTGCTTCACTACGTGGGTCCAGCCCCGGTTTTTTTAATTCATTTAAAATATCTTTTATTGTTAATTCACCAATCTGTTCAGTTGCATATTTTTTTGCTTCTACAGACTTTAATAATTCTTCTTTCCCGATGATAGCATTTACAGCAACACCCAGGTCTTTTGCAATACTTTCAACAACGGTGTAGGCTTCAGGATGCACGGCGCTGGCGTCTAACAGATCTTCGCCATCTTTAATACGTAAGAAAC
This sequence comes from Ferruginibacter profundus, assembly GCF_054783275.1. Classification (NCBI taxonomy): domain Bacteria; kingdom Pseudomonadati; phylum Bacteroidota; class Chitinophagia; order Chitinophagales; family Chitinophagaceae; genus Ferruginibacter; species Ferruginibacter profundus. Next base: position 2,062,341 of record NZ_BAAGQW010000001.1, read on the forward strand.
CGGCGCATTGTTCAAATGCTTTACCCCCTAATCTTGGCACTTTTAATAATTGTTTACGGTTACTGAATTTGCCAATTTCATTTCTGTACTTCACAATATTATCTGCCAGCGTACTGCCGATACCACTTACATAACTCAGTAAATGTTTACTGGCTGTATTTAAATTAACACCAACATTATTTACGCAACTGATAACAGTAGCATCTAGTCTTTCTTTTAAACGGAATTGATTTACATCATGCTGGTACTGCCCTACGCCGATACTTTTAGGATCTAATTTTACCAACTCCGCCAATGGGTCCATTAATCTTCTGCCGATACTTACTGCGCCACGTACAGTAATATCTTCGTCAGGAAATTCTTCTCTTGCAATTTCTGATGCAGAATAAATAGAGGCGCCATCTTCATTCACCAAAAATACCGGCAGGTTTAAATTCAGGCGTTTTATAAACTGCTCTGTTTCTCTGCCTGCAGTTCCATCACCAATGGCAAATACTTCAATACCGTATTGCTGTACCAAATGTTTTATTTTTATTTCTTCTGCGGCTACACGATTGTTCTCGTGCGGAAAGATGAGATCCGTTTTTTGTAACTCTCCTTTTTCATCCAGGCAAACTACTTTGCAACCGGTTCTGTAACCCGGATCAATCGCTAAAATCCTTTTACTACCCAATGGAGAACTTAATAATAACTGGCGTAAATTTTCTGCAAATACATTGATCGCTTCTTCATCTGCCTTTGTTTTTAATGCCGTACGGAATTCTGTTTCCAGGCTCGGTTGCAGTAATCTTCTGTAAGCATCTTTTATAGCTTTGCGTACCTGGTCGCTGCAGGTGCTCATACCTTTGATGTACAGGCTTTCAATCATCTCCAATGCATTTTCTTCCAGCGGAGAAATTTCTATTCTTAAAAAGCCTTCTAAAAATCCCCGCAGTACTGCCAATGTTCTGTGCGAAGGAATTTTGCTGATCAATTCACTGAACTCAAAATAATCTTTGTATTTAATCCCTTCCGTTTCTTTATCAGTTACCACTTTGCTTTGCATGGTGGCTTCGGTGTCAAAAAGTTTACGCAGCTTAGCTCTTACCTGTGCATCTTCATTAACAGTTTCTGCAATGATATCCCTTGCACCTTGCAATGCAGCTTCAGCGTCTGCAATTTTTTCATTGATGAACTTTGTTGCTGCTGCAATAAGGTCGATATCTTTTTGTTCTAATAATAACATCGCCAAAGGCTCCAACCCGTTCTCTCTTGCTGTTTGCGCTTTGGTTTTACGCCTGGGTTTAAACGGCAGGTAAATATCTTCCAGTTCAGCAACAGTGGTAGCTTTATCTAATCTGGCCTGTATTGCTTCCGTCATTTTTTCCTGATCGGTAATAGCTTTTTCAATAAAAGCTTTACGCTCGGTAAATTCCTTTAAAAATTTTGCTTCTTCCTGTATCTGCTGAATTTGTACTTCATCCAAAGCCCCGGTTCTGTCTTTACGATAACGGGCAATAAAAGGAATGGTAGCACCTTCTTCCAGTAATGAAAGAACCGCTTCTACCTGTTGTATTTTGAAATTGAATTTTTGCGCTATTGGCTGAACAAATTCTGACATTATTTGAATTATTTTAATTGTTATATTTTTAAACCCTTTGGTGTATCATTCCGGCAGGTGTAGACACCGACCAGGGTGAAGAATTATTTTATTTGTAATACTTTTTAATTTGTAATTATCATTTTGCTTTACCTTCTGATCGTTGGAGACACCCGATCAGGGTTATATTTTTTCTGCTGTCAACTATGAACCATGAACTATTAACTGTTTTTTGGGTTGCGAAAATAATGTTGTGTATTGAAACAAAAAATTGGAATAGTGATGGCAATTAATTAAAGTGATATTTTTTTATGTGGATTAGCTTCTGCAAACGAATAAATACTGTTACGGATATAGTCATTATCGGCATAAGGGTTTAGATAATTTTTTAATTCTCCTGTTGATTTCGGCTTTAATTTTTTGGGAATATACCCCATGCCCCAGAAGCTTCCTCTTTCAATCAGCAGGCATAATTTTTCTTCGGCTTTAATACCCTCATCCATTACAACAAACGTAGGTAATTGCTCATTTAAAGCTTCTAATGCCCGGTTTATTTTACCATTATAGATGGCTGGTGGTTCTAAAAATTCATAGTCTGATGTTGTAAAAGGGGTTTTATCTAAAAAACAGAGTTTGGCATCCAGTTCAAATTCATCTACCATTTTTTTCAGTAATACCAATCCTTCATGCAATAAATTAAACACGTATAATGATTGTATATTTTTTTTCTTTTTATCAATCGCTAACCTCATATAGCCTCTTGCATCCTCAAATAAATACAAGGCATATTTTTGTAAGGGTTGTTTCTGGCTCCTGTTATATAAAGGCCACAATCTTTTTATCTCTGTGCTTTCTAAAACCAATGCTTCCAGCTCGGTAGCACATTCCCGGTAAGTTACTTTATGAATATTACGCAAAAAATTCTGCCGTTTTCTATCAGGGTCGTTATGCGTAAAATGACTGCTTACTCTTTTTTTTATATTGATCGCTTTACCAACATAAACGATCTTGTCTTTGTTATTATGAAAATAATATACCCCCGGTTTTGATGGCAGCTGATCAATCTCCTTTTTATCCAGGTGCAATGGCAGCCACTGATCTTTGGAAGATTTTTTCAACATTTCATTAATGAAAACTTCGCCATTGTTAGCCAGGTAATATTCAAATAAGGTTACGGTTGCTTTTGCATCTCCCCCTGCCCTGTGCCGGTTTTCGATACTGATATTTAAAGAGCGGCAAAGATTACCTAAACTGTAAGAAGGCAATCCAGGAAAAATTTTTCTGCCCAAACGAACGGTGCATAATTTTTTTGCTGTTAGATCGTAGCCCGAATTTTTAAGCTGGTGTTTTACAAAACTGTAATCAAAATTTACACTGTGTGCAACAAAAATGTGTTCATTCAACATATCAAAAAGCACATCTGCAATTTCATCAAATGCCGGCGCATCCCTTACCATATCATCATCAATGCCTGTTAAAGCAGTGATGTACCTTGGAATACTTTGCTGGGGATTAATGAGTGTTTCAAAGTGTTTTACCACTTTGGTACCATCATGTATAAACACAGAAATTTCTGTGATGCCGCTTGCTGCTGCATAACCACCGGTGGTTTCTATATCTACAATGGCGTACAAGTTGAGTACTTAGTTTTAAGTTGACTGTTGACAGGAGTATGCAAATTACTAATTATTTTAGTTAACCTCAAAAGAAGTTTGGCCATGGATTTCAGGCGACAAAAGGGTCTGATGGCCGGGAGCACTCTTAAGACCGGTGGAACACGCTGCAAGGCGTGTTCTTACAACAGCGTTTCTAAGTAATGTGTTTTGATATTAAAGAGTTTTTTTAAGCCCGCCACTTTTTCAAGGTTTTCCTGTTTTGAGGCTTCGGTTGTATTGGTTCTGATGCCAACGATCAACACATTTTTGGGCGTATGTTCTGTGGCAATAAATTCAAACACTTTTGTTTTATAGCCATGTGCTTCCAGCATTAAAGCACGAATACTGTCTGTTACAATCTCGGCCTGGCGCTCCAGTAAAATACCATGTTTTGTAATATTTTTCAATTCATTTTCCGGCGCCATTTGTTTGCGTATCTGTTTGTGGCAGCAAGGCGCACAAATGATCACCCGGGCATTGGCTTGTATACCTTTACATATCGCATCGTCGGTTGCGGTATCGCAGGCATGTAAAGCGATCAGCATATTTATTGCAGGTACAGCAGCATCCTGTATCGTTCCTTTTTCAAATTTCAGATTTTGGTAGTGGATATTTTTTGCTATCTGGTTACATTTATTCACCAGGTCTTCCCTCATTTCAATACCCACCACTGTGGCATCTTTTTTTAAAGTGTTGGTCAGGTAGTCATACAACGCAAAAGTTAAATATCCCTTACCACTGCCCATATCAGCGACTGTAATATTTTCGTCTAACTGAATATCTTTTATGATACCTTCTATAATTTCCACATAGCGGTTGATCTGTTTAAATTTATCCTGCATATCTTTTTTCACTACTCCTTCGGCAGTGGTAATACCCAACTGGTGCAGGTAAACAGCAGTGGTGGAATTTACCACACGAACTTTTTGTTTATCATGTTGCTGTGTTGCTGCTGTTATGGATAAGGTCGCCGGCCGGGTAATGATCTTAACAACATCATTTTTATCAATTGCCAAATGAAGATCATTCGCCGCAGTAAAAAGATCAGCATTATAAAAATCTGCCTGCAACATTTTTTCTATTAAGATCAGGCTTTCTTTGAGGTCGTAATTCTTAAAAATATCCTGTGTGGGATTGCGGTAAGTAAAGGATAATTTTTCCGCATTTTTTATCCGTACCGGTTTAATGAATACGTTTTTTAAATCAGCAGACTTGTCTCTTTTATTACCCAACGTAATTTTAATCAGCTGCTGAAGGTTAAAGCTTTCAGAAATTTTTTGCAGGAAGGGCGATAACTGATTTGACATAATTTAATTTTTAAACCACTGCAAAGGTAACCCAAACATCAGGAATGAAGGTTTTCCCTTAATTTTATACAACGAAACTATTGTTGATATATGAAAATTGACAAATTCCCTTTTACAATTGTTGACTGGACCAATTTTGAAATTATGGAACGTGATGGTGTTACCGGAAAAGCAAGTTCCAAAATTTTTCATATGGGGCCTGTCAGGGTGCGAATGGTGGATTATTCTGCCAATTACCTGGCCGACCATTGGTGCCACAAAGGCCATATTATCTATTGCATTGAAGGCGAAATGGAAACTAAATTAGAAGATGGCCGGGTGTTTAAATTTTCCAAAGGCATGACCTATCATGTAGGAGATGATTGTGAAGCGCATCGTTCCTCTTCGGTAAATGGCTGCAAATTGCTGATAGTGGATTAAGCTGGTTGAATAATTTTAATTCGCTTCGTGAACAGGCTTGCTACAAATGGCAAAAACTTTCCGGCTTGCAGGTTAACACAACCCAATGTATTTCATTAGCGGGCATGTATGTAATTAATACCTGCTGGAAAAACTACTTTGTAGTTTCTTCAGCTTTATCTTCATTGAATTTGGAGATGCCATCTTTATGCAACAACATTTTTACCAGTTGTATTATAGCAGTCAATGCAAAAATGCCACCTATAACCCAGTTTAAATATTGCTGGCTGTTGGCAATGCGTTGTACCAGCCATTTTCCGCCAAAGATAAAAACGCAGTTACCTAAAAGTGTTCCTAATCCTATACCAATAATATAACTGTTGTACTGGTTTTGCCTGGGCTCTAATATTTTTTTGGTAAACAATACTGTACTCCATCCAAACCAGAAAGGTATCTGCACAGGATTGATAGCGCACATAAACATGCCCAGCAAAAAGCGGTGCATATTATTTTTCAGCAACACATTTTTTGCATCTCCTCCGCCCTTTGCTGCGGCAATAAAACTTCCTACAGCCAATGCCACAATTATGGCCAGCGTTACCCATTCCATAGCCTTCATCAGTTTTTCCTGCTTGCGTACCCAATCAATACCTACTAATGAAAGCCTTACATACACCATCTCCACCAATAAAGAACCAAATGAAAAATACATGGCATCAGTAATACTTTCCTGTATGCCTATTTGCATTGCCGCCACATTAAGCGTACCCAAAGGCAAAGATCCAAGAAAGCTGATGACCAAACCCCAGGAAAATATTTTCAATAATTTCTTCATTGGAATTTTCGAATTTATTAATATCGAACGACTCTCTGTTTTTACACCTGTGTATTCACGATTGACCATTCACGACTTACTACCCTATCCGCTCATCTACTTCCTTCATCGCCTTAATATGCCTGTTGGTATCGCTTAAAAATTTACGCCCTTTTTGTAAAGGCCAGGGTTGTATTCCCTGTTGCCTGTTGTATTTACTGATCTGATACAAAGCCTTCCAGTGTTTTAAAATTTCCCTGTACGCCCCCATTAGCGTATACCCGGTATCGTAAAAATGATTGGGTTCTGCACCGCATCCGTTGTATTCGAGTATCGTAAAATTCCTGCCATTCTTCAGGTCTTCCACACTGGCGCACATAATATCGTACCGGCCATAAAAAAAATCGTTGATCCCATGGCTTATCTTATCGAAAATGCTCACTAATTTATCATCAATATGTTCTTTCAGATCAACAAAATGAGCCCCACGGTTATGGTTAGCCGCATAACTCAGCATATACCTTTCCCCTGCAGGAATAACGGTATTCCATTTATCTTTATGCTTGCTGTGTAACTCACCGGTTCTTTTTTTCCCTTTCGGATGTTCCAGTATCAGTTCTTCTAAAGTAAGTTTACCATCACCGGTTACCTGCAATGGAATTTTATGGAGAAAACCGGTCACTATTCCTTTTTCATCTTTTGGATGGCGGATATAAAATACACTTACTTCTACCGGGTAATATACCAGTTGCTGCACAATGTATTCAAATGGCATAATGGAATGATAATGCAAAAACTCTTCCTTAGTATCTAATTTCCTGAAAAGAATGCCTTGTCCGCCTACTTCGGGTTTTACAATAAACGGGTAGGTAATACTGTGTTGCTGCAACATTGCCTCAATAGATGCTATATCCTGGCCGGGTAATACATTAAATGTGGCAGGATAAAGTTCGTTGGGCAGCAACTCGTACATTTCTTTTTTGGGTTCGCCCTCCATACCTCCAAAAGTTAATTTGGGGTTGCTGGGTGTAAAAAACCAAACAGCACGGGATTTAAAAATGTACCAGAGCCAAACCGGCGTAATGGGTGCGTATATTAACTTGAAAGGCCAGGCCTCCCAATTAGTTATTTTTTTAAATATTTTCTTCATTGTTAATTAGGCGAAGTTATCTAAAATCAGTTAGCCGGATTCCATAAAAATAATTAGATTTGATAAAACAATCATATATGGTAAAAAAAACCTGGTTAGCAAGTATAATTTGTATCCTTTGTGCAAGTGTTACCTATGGGGCTCCAACATTTTTAACAACTGCAACTGTTCCTGTTAATATAAACGCTCCGCTAACTACGGAGGATTTATTTTCCCTCTCCCCTAAAAATTTTGAAAAACTCACCGGCAGGCATTTATCGTTCAAAGAAAAAATTGCCTGGAAATTTATGCAGTGGAAATTGCAGAAAGAGATGAAAGCTCTTGAAAAAGGTGAAGGCGATATATCAAAAGCAGAAAGGCATAGCAAAAACGCCTTGTTTTGTGGCATTGCCACCTGGGGTTTATTGCTTTTAGGAATAGCGGTTCCGTTTATCGGTATCTTATCTATTCCCTTTGCACTATCAGCCATTATTTATGGCGCCATTTCATTAAACAAAACACCCAATAATACCAGGTCAATTTTAGGAATTGTTTTGGGAGGGCTTTATGTTGTATTGTTTGCCTTAGCTTTGCTAGTGATAATATCTACATTAAATTAATAAGTTTATGCACGTTCCAACAATGGCCGAAATGATGGCTAATGGAGAAAGCCCTGAAATTTTATTTTGGGTGGGCTGTGCCGGAAGTTTTGACCAGCGGGCACAGAAGATAACGAAGGCATTTGTGACCATACTGGATAAAGTGGGCACCAAATACGCCATTTTAGGTAAAGAAGAAATGTGTACCGGCGACCCTGCAAGAAGAAGTGGCAACGAGTTCATGTTCCAGATGATGGCTTACCAGAACATACAAATTCTGAATGGTTATGGTATTAAGAAAATTGTAACCGCTTGTCCGCATTGCTTTAATACCTTGAAAAATGAGTACCCTGAATTAGGAGGTACGTATGAAGTGATCCATCATGCTACATTTATACAGCAATTGATTGATGAAGGCAAAATCAAGATGACTGACGGAGGAACGTTTAAAGGAAAAAAGATCACGTACCACGATAGTTGCTATTTAGGCCGTGCCAATAATATTTATGAAGCACCCCGTAAAGTTTTAGAAGCATTGGATGCCGAACTGGTAGAAATGAAACGCTGCAAAAGTAATGGCTTATGTTGCGGTGCCGGTGGTGCACAAATGTTTAAAGAAGAAGAAAAAGGAGATACCAGGATTAACCAGGAAAGAACCAATGAGGCATTGGCAACCGGCGCAAAAGTAATTGCTGCCGCCTGCCCGTTTTGTAATACCATGCTTACGGATGGTGTAAAGAGTAACGAAAAGGAAGAAGAAGTGCAGGTGCTGGATATTGCGGAACTGGTAGCACTATCAATGAATAATTAATATTGAAATAATTAAAAATGAACACCGATATTAAAGAACATATTCCCGAAGACTTTGATGATAATTCCAAAGTATGGATATACCAGAGCAGCCGCTTGTTTTTAATGAGTGAGGCGTTTGAAATGGAAGACATGCTGAACAATTTTGTTGCTACCTGGAAAAGCCATGGCGATACGGTAAAAGGATTTGCCAATTTATTTTTCGGGCAGTTTATTGTATTGATGGCCGATGAAACGCAGAGTGGTGTTAGCGGATGCAGCACCGATAGTTCTGTACATTTGATAAAAGACATCGAGAAAAAATTTAACGTAGATCTTTTTAACAGGCAAAACCTGGCTTTTATCATTAAAGATAAAGTGCAGTTACTGCCACTATCACAATTGAATTATGCCGCAGAAAATAATTTTATTGATGGCAATACTTTGTATTTTAATAATACCGTGCTGACTAAAAAAGAATTATTAGAAAAATGGATTGTGCCGGTTAAGGAAAGCTGGCTGGCAAAAAGGTTACCGGCGAAAGTGTAACTTTCTATTCCATTGATGAAAACTAAATATTGCATACTATTTTTTTTACTCCTGGTATCAGTGAATTCTTTTAGCCAAAAAGATTCTTCGACTGCTTATCCTCTGAAAGTAACTTTAGTAGATCTTGATAAAGATAAAATTTATCGTCCTGTTTTCCATGCCCTGAGAATCAAAATCACGAATACCGCTGACACTGCATTTTCTTTCTGGGTAATGACTTGCTCGTGGCATGGATGTGTAAGTTTTGACCCTTATATAGTTAACAGCGATTTCATGGGTTGTGACCAAAATTTTCCAAAGGAAATAATACCAAAACCACACGATTCTTTTTCTCTTGATGGAGGCTATAAACTTGGAGATAGCTCTTTTGGTAATCCTGTAATGCTAAGAGCCGGTTTCAGAGTAATAAAACCATCGAACGAATTATTAACGGCTGCAGGTGACGATCTATTCAAAGACACCGGAGAAAAGTTTAAAAGATTCAATTCTTTATTTGAAAACGACCCTAAATACACTAAAAAAGATTACATCTGGAGCAAGCCAACTACAATAAGATTTTAAATCCTTACTTCTTCAACGCCTTAAGTAAAGCTGCCTTATTATTCTTCACCTTCTTACTAAACAAATAACTCACCGCAATCCTGAAATTTTTTGTTTTAGTAGTGCTGTAACTCTCTAAATTAAAATTACTGGCATAGGTAAAGAATTTATTCTGTTGCTGGCGAAAAGGATCGATCATGCTTACAGAAAGGATCATTTTCTTTTTAAAGAATTTTTGTTGCACACCAATATTCATACTTAATGTGCTCCTCACCGTGCCCTGCGGATTGGCAAAACGGTTGAAAGTAACGCTGGCATTACTGTTCAATAAATCATTAAACTGGTAACTGCCATTAAAGGTGGAGAATACGGAGCCGCCATTGTGGTAACGGTTTACTGTTCTGTCGTGTATGCTGTAAACATTGTAAGTATAACCCAGGCTCAGGTTTACTTTTGCTTTTTTGTTGATGGTATAACCACCCCAGGTATTGGCTTCGTACTCTTTTCTGCCGCTGAGGTTTTGCCAGGTGGTAGTGGTTTTTCCATCGGGCTGCAATGTTCTTATGGAGCTGTAAATATCTTTCAATTCATTATAACCGACAGATACATTGGCATAATACAATTTGTTCCATTTACCAATGATAAAATCAAAATTATCTGCAAAATAAGGTTGCAGGTAAGGGTTACCAAAACGGGTATTGTAGGGGTCGCTGTAATCCACACTCGGGTTAAGTTGATTCAATCCCGGCCGCTGAATACTTCTTTTATAACTGGCTGTAATGTTCACATCATTCTCCCATTTTTTTATAATGGTAACAAATGGCAAAGGGCTCCAGTAATTGTTGGCATAGTTACTGGTATCATTTACCAGGTCAAAATTAGTTGTGGTTTGTTCCACCTGTGCACCGGCAGTAATATTAAAGTCGGGTACAATTGTGTAGCGCAATGCTGCCCTGTAAAAAAATATGTTTTGATGAAACTCAATATCGTTACTCAGCAATTCATTCTTAACAAAAATATTATCGGGCTTCTTTAAAAATGCAGTGTTTAAAATATTGTGGTTATTAGCCCTTATCAACCCATTGCCCAGGTTAAGAAAAAATTTATTGTTCTTTAAAAGCCTGTCGTAATTAATACGGATACTAATGGTACTGTTTTTTATTTTAGTATCCTGTTGCTGGCTGCTATCGGTACCGGTAAAACTATAATCGGGATTTAAATATTGCTGGTAATAATCTCTCTCATTATCATTACTACCAAAATTTACACCGGTAATTATTTTAAACACCGTGGTAGGCAGTTTCCCTTTTGCAGTATATGTGGCATTAAAGCCGGGAGAAGAGCTGGTGCTATTGGTGCTGATGGCCCTGTTACTGAGCTTATAGATCAAATTACCGCTGTTGATGTTGGTGTATTGATTATTGCTGTTGCTTTCTGCATCACTGCTGTTATAGTAAGTGGTAAAATTAAAAGCATTGCGTTTGTTCAGGTCATAATCAAGGCTCAATCTTGCATTAGGCCTTAAAGCGTTATTATTGTTATTGCCAATGGTATTAAAATAATTAATGGAATCTGTATAAATATTTTGCCTGTTGCTGTAACTGTTGCCTTCAAAAGCATTATAACCAAAGCCGGCGCCTGCATTCAACGCAATCTTATTTTTCCGGTAACTGAAACTGCCGTTAATCCCGTTCTCTCCCCTTGTGCCATAACTTATACTGATGCGCCCGCTCTTACCCACACGGCCTTTTTTAGTTACAATATTTATCACTCCTCCCCTTTCGTTGGCGTATTGCGGTGGTGGTGTGGTCATCACTTCTATCTTATCTATCATGCTGCCGGGCATGCTTTCCAAAAGGTCCTGCAATTGCTTGCCGTTTAATTCCACCGGTTTATCATCAATCAATATTTTTACATCCTTGCCCCGCATTTGCACTTTACCATCATTGTCTACATTTACCAGGGGCGCCTGTTTTAATAGTTCGGTAGTGGACGAGCCGGCGCTCAGTGCAGATTCGCCTACATTAAAAATTATTTTGCCGTCCTTATTTTCAATAATTGGTTTCTCTGCATACACTATTACCTCATCCATATCGGTTGATCTGCGATGAAGTTTTATTTCGTTCAGGTCAAAATCAAAACGTTCGGCACGGATATAAATACTATCCAGCCTTAAATTATTGTAACCAACCATACTCAGCTGCAACCTGTAATAGCCAAAAGCAAGCTGGTCAAATAAAAAGGAACCGTCCTTTGCTGTAATAAAAGTTCTGGCCACCCCGGTGTCGGCAATTTTTACAAGCGTAACAGTAGCTGCAACTATCGCTTTGGCGTTTTCATTATCGAGCACACTGCCCACAATAACTCCCGGGTTACCCTTTGGTTTACTGGTATCCTTTTGTGCGGCAGCGGTTAAAAAAAGGAGAGGAAAAATGGTGAAAAAAATAAATTTCAAGTACAATATGGTTTTGGTAAACAAATTTATTGCATTCTGTTTATGGCTGCAGGGCTTTTGTTACCAACGGTTTCAAAATTTTTCCTGATTTAGAAAGTCCGTTTCTGCCATCCTGTCATAATCTTCAGAGATTTCTCTATCTTTGCAGTCCTAAAAAAGTGCAGGAAAAATGCTGGAAACATTGACACATAAAGAACACGACGAGACCAGGCAAGGCGAAGCGTATGCACCTTTTGCTAACGAGATCAACCTGTTTAAGAAACATTTTTATATAGAAAGCTATGGCTGTGCCATGAACTTTGCCGACAGCGAAGTAGTAGCTTCCATTTTACAGGGCAAAGGTTTTGGTGCCACCAAAAATGTGGAAGAGGCTGATCTTATCTTTATCAATACCTGCAGTATCAGGGATAAAGCCGAGCAAACCGTCAGAAAAAGGTTAACCGAATTCCGCAAATTCAAAAAAACTAATCCCGGCTTATTGGTAGGTGTATTGGGCTGCATGGCTGAAAGATTGAAAGCGCAATTTTTGGAAGAAGAAAAACTGGTGGACATGGTGGTTGGCCCTGATGCTTACCGCACTTTACCCGGTTTGATTGAAGAGGCCGAGACCGGGCAAAAAGCAGTGAACGTTTTATTAAGCCGTGACGAAACTTATGCTGATATTTCTCCCATCCGTTTAAACAGTAATGGCGTGAATGCTTTTGTAAGCATTATGAGAGGCTGCAACAACATGTGCAGCTTTTGTGTGGTACCCTTTACAAGAGGCAGGGAAAGAAGCCGTGATGCAGCAAGTATTGTACATGAGTGTAAAGATCTTTTTGAACAGGGGTACAGGGAAGTAACCTTACTAGGCCAGAATGTAGACAGTTATCACTGGATAGATGAACAAAAAAATGAGACGGTTACTTTTGCGATGCTGATGGAAAAAGTGGCATTGATCTCTCCGTTATTACGTGTTCGTTTTTCTACTTCTCATCCAAAAGATATTACGGACGATGTGTTGTTTACCATTGCTAAATACGAGAACATCTGTAACTATATTCACCTGCCTGTGCAAAGTGGCAGCAGCCGCATATTGCAACTGATGAACAGAACGTATAGCCGTGAGTGGTATATTGCAAAAGTGAACCGTATTAAAGAACTTATCCCGGATTGCGGATTAAGTACTGATATGATCACCGGTTTTTGTACCGAAACAGAAGAAGACCACCAGGAATCATTAAGCCTGATGCGTTATTGCCAATACGATTTAGCGTACATGTATTTTTACAGCGAACGCCCCGGAACATTGGCCGCAAGAAGATTTAAAGATGATATTCCTGAAGCCGTAAAGAAAAGAAGATTGCAGGAAATGATTGACCTGCACCGCATACAATCTTTACACAGCATGCAAAGAGATGTAGGCAAAACATTTAAAGTTTTAATTGAAGGCACCAGTAAGAAAGATGACCATGAATTGCAGGGAAGAACTGATCATAATAAAGTGGTGATTTTTCCTAAAGGAAATTTGAGAAAGGGAGACTATGTTTTTGTAAAAATTAGTTCCTGTACTGCAGGTACATTATTTGGCGAACCGATAACAACATGAAACTACCGGTAAAATATATCATCCTTGGGTTTGCATTTATTGCAGGCATAGCAACTTTTAGTGTAACTAATATAGCTCCCGGCATTGCATCTGCAGGTGCTTTTATAGGCTATGCCTTAATTGAAATTCAGGATCTGAAAATTATTAATCAAGAAGACAACGAAGGGTAATGGATTTACAAAGTATAAAAAATCGTTTTGGCATTATTGGTAATGCACCTGCATTAAACCATGCCTTAAATATTGCGGCACAGGTTGCCAATACCGATCTTTCAGTTTTAATTAACGGAGAAAGCGGGGTGGGTAAAGAAGTGTTCTCACAGATCATTCATGCATTATCTGCAAGAAAGCACAATCCTTTTATCGCAGTTAACTGCGGTGCTATACCCGAAGGCACTATTGACAGCGAATTATTCGGCCATGAAAAAGGAAGTTTTACCGGGGCATTGGATAGCCGCAAAGGTTATTTTGAAACGGTGAATGGCGGCACTATCTTTTTAGATGAGATTGGTGAAATGCCATTGGGCACACAGGCACGTTTATTACGTGTACTGGAAGCAGGTGAGTATATACGTGTGGGTTCAAGTAAAGTGCAGAAGACGGATGTACGTGTAATTGCAGCGACCAATAAAGAGCTGATAGAATTTACACAAACCGGAAGGTTCAGGGAAGATTTGTATTACCGTTTAAATACGGTTCCTATCAGGGTGCCTTCTTTAAGAGACAGGAAAGAAGATATTCCTTTACTCTTCAGAAAATTTTCGGCCGACTTTGCTGATAAATACAAAGCACCACCGGTGCAATTAGATGAAGAGGCAAAAAATGTGTTAATTAACTACACCTGGCCCGGTAATGTGAGGGAATTGAAGAATATTGCAGAACAGATTTCTGTACTGAGCCAGAACAAAAATATTAATGCGGCACAATTAAGAGGCTTTTTACCGGAACATAATTATTCAAGATTACCGGTTCTTTCGGGTGGTGCAGGCGTGGTGAGTCAAACAGAATTTGCCAATGAAAGAGAGATCTTATACAAACTCTTTTTCGATATGAAGAAAGATGTGAATGAATTAAAGAAAATGTTTTTTGATCTGTTGCAAAATCCCAATATTGCCGGCAATCATCATGCCCCGGTATTTGCAGAAGAATTAAAAGAATACAGCAGCAACAATGGTAATGCTTTACCGGCAGTAGCATCGCAGTCTGTTATTTTGCACCATGGTAATACTGATGATATCCATCACCACGAAGATGTGGAGGAATCATTAAGCATTATGGATAAGGAAAAGGAACTCATTATAAAAGCACTGAAAAAACATAAGGGCAAACGTAAAGATGCTTCGCTGGATCTGGGTATAAGTGAAAGAACGTTGTACAGAAAATTGAAGGAATATGATATTGAAGAATAAGATAGTTAAAAGTGGCAGTTTGAAAATCAAAAGCTGGAAGCTGGTTATTACCTGCTTAATAATACTTATAACCTGCTCCTACTCCACCTGTAAATATGGTTTTAAAAATATTGGTGCTATCCCCCCCGAAGTAAAAACCTTCAGGGTGAATTATCTTACCAATAAAGCGCAATATGTAAATCCGCAATTGAGTCCGCAGTTAACGGAAAAACTAAAATCGAAGATCATTGGTAATACCCGTTTGCGTCAAACCAATAATGATGATGCCCATTACGATATCAGCGGCAGCGTAACACAATATTACACCAGTACCACCGGTATCAGCGGCAACAGCGCCACCACTAACCGTTTGAATATTTCTTTTCACCTCATTTTTAAGAACAGCCTGGATGAAAAGAAAAATTTTGAAGCTGATGTAAGTACCTACGTGGATTTCCCTGCCACACAAAGCCTTTCACAAGCTGAAACGGCTAACAGCAGTAAGATAGTAGGCAATATTGTAGATGAAATTTTTAATAAGATATTTGCCAACTGGTAAAAAAACTATTTGCTGTTTGTGCTTTGTGTTTTAGCTTTGAATTATGCAGCATTCCCCACTATTGAACCTGATCACTAAACAAAACCTGGGTGGTTTACCTGAAGAAGAATTTCTGAAGCATGTAACCAGGCACCATCCTTATTTTGCGCCGGCACAATTTTATTTATTACAACAACTGAAAGAAACTGATGCTGCGTACCCATTGCAAACTGCAAAAACTGCGGTACTTTTTAATAACCCTTTTTGGTTGAACTTTCAATTGCAACAGCCAGCCGATACAATAGTGGCTGCTACTGAAATAACAAACACTATATTGCCTGAAGAGAATACAGACAATGATGATGATACCGTAGTGATTACCCAACCACCACCGGTGGCAGAACAATCAATGCCTGCAGAAACTATTGAGCCTGCAGCTATAACAGCTGAAGCAGAAAAACTGCCCATGACTGATGAGCAATTGATGCTGGCAGAAAATGCTGATAATAACGATGACGAAGCAGTTATGGAAGAAATTACACCTATAAAAATTACTATCCCTAACCTGGAGGCCGGTAAGATTGATGACAATACCCCCGCTTTTGAACCCATGCACCTGGTGGATTATTTTGCATCGCAGGGGATTAAATTAAGCGACGAGGTACAAACCGCCGATAAACTGGGCAAACAACTGAAGAGCTTTACAGAATGGCTTAAAACCATGAAGAAGATACATGTACCTGATACTGAGGCCAATGCCGGCATCAGTGATATTGCGGTACAGGCACTGGCAGCTAAAAGCAATAAGGAAGGCGAAATTGTTACCGAAGCCATGGCCGAAGTATTGCTGCAACAGGGCAAGGCCGGCAAGGCAATTGAAGTGTATCAAAAATTAAGTTTGCTCAATCCCTCTAAAAGCGCTTTCTTTGCAGCCAAAATTGAACAATTAAAAGGAACCTGACATGTTAGTTTTATTCGGAATTTTAGTGATTATTGCTTCTGTAGTATTAGGTATGATCGTATTGATCCAGAACCCTAAAGGTGGTGGTCTATCTGCCAGCCTGGGAGGTTTCAGCAACCAATTGATGGGTGTAAAACAAACTACTGATGTATTGGAAAAAGGAACCTGGTTATTTGCAGCCATTGTAGGTATTCTTTGTATCGTTTCGCCGTATTTTATTAAGAATGCAGGCAACTCCGGTGGCGACAACATTCTGAATAATATGAATTCAGCTCCTGTAAAACAAGCAGCCCCCGCTGCTAACACTACTCCAATGCCTGGAGCAGCAGCGCCGGATACCAACAAGAAGTAATTAGTAATTTTATAAAATATTTAATGACCCCGATGGTAACACCGGGGTTTTTTATTTTACTTTGGAGCAGAAGTTACGGGTTGTTTTTTGTTACGGGGTACGGGTTATTTTTGTTATTTAATAGTTTGCGACCTGGAAATATCCGCTAACAAATTAACCCGTAACAAGAAAAAAACGTAACAAAAAAACTCACCGTAACCACCCGAAAAACGTAAACATAAAAATGAAAAAGAAAACGATCCTCTACATCCTGGCCCTGTTACTGATCTGCGGCGGCTTTATTGCCTGGAAAATTTTTGGTCCCACAGTGGCGGCACCTGAAAAAAAATATTTTTATGTAAGAACAGGTGATACTTATGATGCCGTGAAAAATAATTTAACGGAAGCTAAAATCATCAGCAGCGGATTCTGGTTTAACCAGGTGGCCAATAAATTAAGTTATCCTGCAAAAGTAAAAGCAGGCCGTTACGAAATAAAAGCAGGCATGAGTATTTTTAACCTGGTGCGTATGCTGCGTTCGGGCAACCAGTCGCCGGTAAACCTTGTCATTACCAAGCTAAGAACTAAAGAGGACCTTGCACAAAAGATAGCCGCCAATTTTGAATGCGATTCGCTGAGTATGATCGCTATTTTAAATAATACCGATTCTTTAAAAAAATACAACCTGGACAGTAATACGGTAATGACTGCCGTAATACCGGATACGTATAGCATTTTATGGAATACCTCCGCTGCAAGAATTTTTAAAAAACTATATACCGACCAGGAAAAATTCTGGAATGAGGACCGCAGAAAAAAAGCGGCCGCATTAAAGATGACGCCGCAGCAGGTATACACTATGGCAAGCATTGTAGAGGAAGAAACTACCAAAGAAGCCGATAAAGGAAATGTAGCCAGCGTATATATCAACCGCATTAATTCGGGGCAAAGGCTGGAAGCTGACCCCACTATAAAATTTGCACTCCGCAATTTTGGTTTAAAGCGCATTAAGGAAGGCCATAAACTGGCCGCAAAAGACTCTCCTTACGATACGTATTTTCATGCCGGGCTTCCGGTAGGGCCTATATGCACGCCATCATCTAAAACAATTGACGCAGTGCTGAATGCTCCGGCTACCAATTATTTATTCTTTGTGGCAAAGCCTGATTGGTCGGGGCTGTCTAACTTTACAGATAGTTACGAACAACACAAGATCAATGCAAAAATCTACCAGCATTTCCTGGACAGCATAAATATTAAATGAGAATAGTATCTTGTAGTACAGAATGACCCGGCTGGAACGCATCATACTAACCCAGACACCCATTGCCTTTGCCTTGCGTAAAAGCAAACACTGGTATTTACCGGGCTTTGAAGGCGTGCCCTTATACGATGTACTGCGTTTTTTTTACAAACAGATCAAAACGGTGGGGCTTACAGAAAGAGCTTCGGCAGTAGCGTATAATTTTATAATGGCAGTCCCTCCTTCATTTTTATTTTTATTTACCTTAATTCCCAATTTACCTTTTATTTCTAAAAGAAGTTTAAAGATCCAGTTGCACGCTTTGGTAACCGATATTGTTCCGGCGAAAGGCTACAACAATAATATCATTAAATTCATCGACTCTTTTATTGATGGCAACAAGATTGGTTTACTCTCTTTTGGTTTAATATTGGCACTGTTCTTTGCCTCTAATGCCATGATGGGTTTAATGCGTTCTTTCAACAAAAATTATATCGGCTTCGAAAAAAGAAAAGGCCTGCATACCCGTTGGGTAGCCATACGCTTAACCACTTTAATTTTCGGATTGGTGCTGGGCTGCCTTATTTTGCTTATCACACAAGGGGCAGTTTTAAAATGGTTTGGTGTAAAAAGTAATTTCTGGAAAGATTTTATTTACTATGTACGCTGGATATTTATTATTGGCCTGGTATTTTATTCTATAGCTTTTATTTACAAGTATGCGCCGGCTGTTCAAAAACGCTGGAAGCTCACCTCCCCCGGTACCATACTGGCCACTTTTTTAAGTTTACTGGCTACCATCGGGTTTTCTACTTTTGTCAATAATTTTGGCCGATACAATGCACTGTATGGTTCCATTGGTACTATCATTATGCTGATGGCACTTATCTTCATCAACTCATTGGTACTATTAATTGGTTTTGAATTGAATGTAAGTATCAAATCCTTACGCCTGATTGCCGAACAACGTGAAGCAGAAGAAAAAGCCCGTGCCGCCGCAGTTAAACAAATTACATAAGCGGTTTTTATTTCCATTTTTGTTGTAGTAACTTCAATAAAACTATTTTTTATGAAAAAGATATTTTTCTCTGCACTTGCTATTATTGCTGTTTCAGCAATGGCGTTCACAATAAGTACAGTGCTGCCCATTGGCAGTGCAATGCCTAAAGCTGATGTTAAGCTGAAAGATATTTCGGGTAAAGAGGTAAGCATAAAAGAAGTAAAAAAAGATAATGGTGTGCTGGTTATGTTCAGTTGCAACACCTGCCCGTATGTAATAAAAAATCAACAACGCACTATTGAAGCGGCTAACTACGCCGAAAAAAATAATGTAGGCATCATTATTTTAAACAGCAATGAAGGGCAGCGCAATGATGAAGACAGCTACGAAGCCATGAAAGCTTATGCAAAAGAACAAGGCTACAAATGGCATTACGTGGTTGATAAAAATAATGAACTGGCAGATGCATTTGGCGCCAACCGCACACCGGAATGTTTTTTATTCAACAAAGAATTAAAACTGGTTTACCATGGCGCTATTGATGATAATCCAACTGACGCTGATAATGTAAAGCGCCATCATTTAAAAGAAGCGATTACTGAAATGGTAGCCGGTAAAGAAGTAAGTTATAAAGAAAGCCGGAGTGTGGGTTGTGGTATCAAGAGAAAAGGGTAAATAAATTTTTACTGTTTTACTATAATAAGATTCCCCTATAACCGAATATCATTCTGATTAATTTTGTATAGGGGATTATTTATGCCCGCTATTCACTATCGTAAACTTAATAAACTCGTCTGTTCTTTTTTTGCCTGTGTGTTGTAATAGCACAGATTAAAACGCCTCCCTACAGCTACTCTTTTTTTCATTATCGCTGTTAATATTCTTACAAATTTTATTCCTGCATCTCTTACGGAATTGTTTTTGTGATAAATTCAATAAACACTTCTGTATGAAACATATTTACTTCTTGGTACTTTTAAGTACACTTATACTTATTTTTTCTTCCTGCGCTAAATTAGATCCCGAAAGTAAAATGCCCGGCACCTGGAAACTGGACGACGTGGTAAAAAGAAAATTTTTACATAGCGATCATCTTACAACAGGTTATGAAGCTGGTTTATTTCGCTTTGAGAATAATGGCAATGCCACCTATACCGATACCATCACCCTGACGGGTAACTGGAGTATGTACCGAGAAGACAGGAGTTATTACGATGGCAATGGCGATTACCAGCAAAAAAATAATCTTGTATTGCGTATCAGGCTGGCCAACTTTGCGGCCAACCGGTTTATAGATTGGGAATTTGATGATGCTCAATTTAAAAGAAGCAGCGACAGATTGGATGGTTTTATTTACACCGGGTTCTCTTCTTATCAGTATTCTTTCAGGAGGCAATAATTTTTTGCTATTCAGATTCAGCCATAGCACGTATCTTCAGTAAAAGATAATTGGCTATGAAAAAATTTGAATACAAAATGATAACTGTATCCAGGGAGCACATGAAAAAAGATAGCTTTCAGACAGAAATGCTGGACAGGTTTAATGAACTGGGAAATGAAGGCTGGGAAATCATCAGCGCCGAAGGCCTGAACGGAAGTTCTATGCTTTGGAAAGTTGCCGAAACAACAGAACTGATTTTTATTTTTAAAAGAGAAAAATAGAAACCCTATGTTACGGCATAGGGTTTTCAATAAATTTAAGCTGCAGGATAAGATCACAGTTTCATTAAAAAACTTTTCAACTCCTCCACCCCTGTACCAATTAATGTAGTTTTCTTTTCTTTAGCCAATTCTGCTTTAATACTCTCCGGCACTTCAACTGTTTGGCCAATCACCGGCTCAACTACATCATAGAATTTTACAGGATGTGCCGTTTCCAAAAAGATACCTTTATCGTTGGTATGTAGCTGTAAATAATCTTCCAATGCCCTGAAGGCCACAGCGCCATGCGGATCGCACAAATAATTATGTTCGTTATAAACCGACAGCAATGTTTCCCTGGTTACGGTATCCGTTACACTACAGCTGCTTACTTTGGCAGTAAGGTTATTGAATTGCTGCTGAAAGATTTCCATGATACGCACAAAATTACTGGGATCGCCAACATCCATCGCATTGCTTATGGTAGCAACCGCTTTTTTAGGTTGATAGTGTTGTGTGGCAAAATATTGCGGCACTACATCGTTGGCATTGGTAGCAGCAATAAAATGTTTTACGGGTAAGCCGGATGCATTCGCTAACAATCCTGCACAAATATTTCCAAAGTTGCCGCTGGGTACACAAATCACCGGTGGATTATTTTTTTCTATCCATTGCTTGTACGCAAAGAAATAATAAAATTGCTGCGGTAACCACCGGGCTACATTGATAGAATTAGCAGATGTGAGGAATAATTTTTTATTTAGTTCTTCATCAAGAAAAGCGGCTTTCACCATTTGCTGGCAATCATCAAAATTGCCATTCACTTCCAGTGCATGAATATTATTACCGAGTGTGGTGAGCTGCTTTTCCTGCACACTGCTTACTTTTCCCGACGGGTATAATATCACCACATCAACGCCTTCCACATTATAAAAACCATTGGCAACAGCACCGCCGGTGTCGCCACTGGTAGCTACCAATACGGTTACTTTTTTTTCGCTGCCTTTTACAAAATGGCCGAGGCAACGGCTCATAAATCTTGCGCCAATATCTTTAAATGCCAATGTTGGCCCATGATATAATTCCAGCGAAAAAATATCTTCTGTAACTTTTACCAACGGAATCGGAAAGCTGATCGTTTCTTTTACAATGTTGTACAGATCGCTTTCATGAATCGTATTACCCACATAAGGTTTTATTACTTCAAAAGCAATGTCTTCGTTGCTGATATTTTCAATACCGGCAATTATTTCTTTTTTTACCTGCGGAATAGTTGCCGGAAAATATAATCCTTTATCCGGCGCCTGACCGTTAATGGTGGCCTCCTTAAAATTTACATCCGGCGATTTTTTATTTAAACTGTAAAAATTCATTTTAAATTAGTTAACTGGTTAATTGGTTTAGAGTTTAGGGTTTAGGAGTTTAGGGTTTAGGAGTTTAGGGTTTAGGAGTTTAGGGTTTAGGAGTTTAGGGTTTAGGAGTTTAGGGTTTAGGAGTTTAGCCTTTCGTCTCTGGTTGCATATCCGCTATTCACCATTGACGATTTGACGATTCACCATTCACGATTCACGCCTCTCCACCTTCACTCCTTCTGTATTCACTGTAGTAACATGCGTATGATAATCCACGCCTATTTTATCGTAAATACTTTTCATGATCTGCTCCACATTTTTTGCCGTGTGTTCTTCCTTACTCAACATAAAAACAGAAGGGCCACTACCGCTGATACCACCGCCCAATGCACCTGCTTCTTTACATTGTTGTTTTACTTCATCAAAGCCAGGAATTAAAATACTACGGATAGGTTCAATGATCACATCTTCCAGACTGCGACTGATGAGTTCGTAATCATTTTGTAAAAAACCGGCTACCAATCCTGCGATATTGCCCCATTGTTTTATGGCGTCTTTCAATTGTACTTCTTTACGCAATATTTGTCGTGCATCAGATGTTTTTACTTCTATCTGCGGATGTACCACGGTTACATACATCGGCGGCGCCGATAAAGGAATAATATCCAATGGAAAAATAGACCGTATCAATGTAACGCCACCATAAATACAAGGCGTTATATTATCTGCATGCTTTACGCCGCTGGCAACTTTTTCGCCATTCATGGCAAACCTCACCAGGTCCTGCTTACTGAAATGATTGTTGAGTAAATGATTTGCTCCTGCTACTGCACCTGCCGAGCTGGCAGCGCTGGAACCCAGGCCACTGCCGGGTTTGATGATCTTGTTAATGGTGAGATCAAACCCAATTGATGTATCACCATATTCTTCCATCATGGCCAGCAATGCTGCACCCGCTACATTTTTTGCAGGTTCGGTGGGTAAATTGTAATCATCAATATGCTGTATTCTTAATCCCGGTTCTTTACTCAGTGTTAATTGCATTTCATCCTGCGGATGATTGAGTGCAAGGCCCAGAATATCAAAACCGCAAACAAGATTTGCAATTGTTGCAGGAGCTAAAATTTTAACGGAGTTCATTTACCAGATTATTTAACAGTACTATTTAGTTGCGATCTTATTTTTTTTGCCGGGTGAGCCACTCTTAAGGAGTGACTTACCTTTGCAGTATTCTTAATTGTGCGTTGCCCTGATGATATCTGCAAATACACCACTTGCTGTAACTTCTGCACCGGCACCAGCGCCTTTTACTACCATCGGTTGCTGCGGATAACGATTAGTATAAAATAGAACAATATTATCTTTTCCATACAAATGGTAAAAATCATGTTCAGGATTGATGTGCTGTAATCCTACCGCAGCTTTTCCATTTTCGTAAGAAGCTACAAATTTTAATTTATTGCCTTTGGCAGCAGCTTCTTCGTAGATAGCTTTAAAATGTGCTTCTTCTTTTTCCATTGCGGCATAAAAATCTTCTACAGAACCCTGCATACAACTTTCGGGCATAAAGGAATTATTATCGATGTCATCCATTTCAATCGTTTCTCCACTTTCCCTCGCCAGGATCATTATTTTACGCATCACATCTTTACCGCTTAAATCCAGGCGTGGGTCCGGTTCTGTGTAACCTTCATCCTGCGCCTGTTTAACTACTGATGCAAATGATTTTTTTCCATCATAATTATTAAATACAAAATTTAACGTACCACTAAGCACCGCCTGCATTTTATTGATCTTATCTCCACTGCTGATAAGGTCGTTCAATGTACCAATGATTGGTAAGCCTGCGCCTACATTTGTTTCAAATAAAAATTTTGCATTGTATTCCCTGGCACTTTCTTTCAATTGCTGGTAATAGGTATAGGCCGAAGAACAGGCTACTTTATTACAAGCTACCACCGCAATGCTTTTCTGCAATAATTTGTTGTAGCAGGCAGCTACCACATCGCTTGCGGTAACATCTACAAAAATAGTGTTGCGTAAATTTTTTGCAACAATGGTATCAATATAACCTTCAATGGTATTGGGGGCAGCTGCGGATAACAATGCCTGCCAGTTATTTAAATCAATACCCTCGTCATTGAATAAAGCTTTTTTACTGTTGGCCAAACCAACAATTTTTACATTAAGGCGATTGCTGTTCTTTAAAAAATCTAATTGCTGGTTTAATTGTGCCAATAATTTACTACCCACATTTCCTGCACCTGCAATAAACACATTCACCTGCTTGTAAGTAGTTTCAAAAAAGGCTTCGTGTAAAACGTTTACCGCTTTGGTTACGTCGCTGAATGCTATTACGGCAGAAATATTTCTTTCAGAAGAACCCTGGGCAATAGCACGGATGTTAACCCCATTTTTTCCCATGGCGCTGAACATCTTACCTGCAATACCGGTATGGCTTTTCATGTTATCGCCTACTACGGCCACAATAGCCAGGTCGTTCTCAACAAACAGCGGTTCTACTTTTTTAGTTTCTATTTCATAAGCAAAAGCCGCATCCACGGCCTGTTTGGCTGCTAAAGCGTTGGCAGCATCAACAGCCACACAAATAGAATGTTCTGATGAACTCTGGGTAATTAAAATAACATTGATCTTATTATTCGCCAGGGCTTCAAATAATCTTTTACTAAAACCGGGAATGCCCACCATACCACTACCTTCCAGGCTTAATAGTGAAATTTTATTGATACTTGAAATACCACGTATGGCACTGCCATTGGTCATCGATTCATTTTGAATTACCGTGCCTTCATCTTCGGGAGCAAAAGTATTTTTTATCCATACCGGAATATTCTTACTCATCACCGGCTGAATAGTGGGCGGGTAAATTACTTTAGCACCAAAATGCGATAATTCCATCGCTTCCTGGTATGAAATTTTAGGGATCAGTTTTATGTTGGTCACAATTCTCGGATCGGCAGTCATCATACCCGACACATCGGTCCATATTTCCAGCACTTTTGCATCTACCGCACCGGCAATGATGGCGGCAGTATAGTCAGAACCGCCTCGTCCCAAAGTTGTGGTGGTACCATTGGCATCAGCCGAAATAAAACCCGGCAAAAGATATAGTGGTGAACCGGTGGCTGTAAAATAATTATTGATAGCAATATTCGTTTTTGCAAAATCCACCAATGCAGCACCAAAGCTGCTATCAGTTTGTATCAGTTCCCGGGAGTCTTTCCATGCCACATCCAAACCAGTAACTTTTAATTTGGCCGCAATGATCTGCGAAGAAAGTAATTCGCCATAGCTCACTATTTTGTCTTTGGTACGTTCGGATAATTCGCCCAGTAAAAAAATACCGTTACAGATATCTTCTATCTCGTTACTCATTTTTTTAACAGCACTCAATACACTGCTTTGCTGTGTAACGGGAATCAATTCCTTTACGGTATTTAAATGCCGTAATTCAATCTCCTGTAACAGGGTTTTATACAATTCATTGCCTGCTGCCGCCAGGTGGGCACATTGCAGCAACAGGTCGGTAATGCCGCCCAATGCCGACACTACTACTGCTACTTTTCCGGTACCGGTTTTGGTTTTTACAATTTCCACCACCTTATTGATATTTTCTGCGGATGCTACCGAACTGCCTCCGAATTTTATTACCTGCATTGTTTATTTTTTAATGATATAGAATAGTTTTCTTTTAGAAAACAGCTTAAGCCCAAGTGATGATATGAAAATGTGCAACCCTTAAAGGGTTGTAATAGTAAAAATTGTAGTACCACAAATAGTTAGCACTATCTTTGAGAGGGGAGCAATATGGGAATTATTGTATTTCATCTGAACAGAACGCAAAGATATAAAAAATGATTGGATATTATCAAAAAATATTTCATCTTTGTTAACCGATTGCTGCCATTTTCATCATTTTTTTGAATATTTAACATAGATTAGTATGGATCATCACAGTTCCCGGGGTTTGCAGCAGTTTAATAACAATGTTGGCATCAAATTTCAGTTGTACAACAGCCTTTTTTCATCGCTTCCTTTTCACCGCATTGAAAAGACAGGTATTTATTTATCGGTGTTGCTGAGTAATTGCGAGGAAGGATTTAAAAAGAAAATGAATCCTACCGATATCATTGATGATTTTTTTGAAAAACACACCACTTTTAAAACTGAAAAAGAAAGACTGGATATGCTGTTCAGGATCATCCAGTTTGTAGAACGGCAGGTGGTTTTATTTGATGCTTTGGAAGATGCTGCATTTACTGATGTAAAAGATATGGCGGGTGCCGGCACATTAAAACAACTAGAACTTGAAGTAATAAAAAATAATAAAGAAAAGGAACTTGAAAAAAAGCTACATGATTTTTCGGTACAGCTGGTACTAACGGCACACCCTACCCAGTTTTATCCCGGAACCGTGTTAGGCATCATTAATGACCTTAGTAAAGCGTTGTCCGAAAACGATGCAGCCAAGATCAATATCTATTTGCAACAATTGGGTAAAACACCTTTTTTGCAAAAGCAAAGGCCCACTCCTTTTGATGAAGCTGTAAGCTTAATTTGGTACCTGGAAAATGTATTTTACCTGGCTGCAGGAAGGATCACTTCTTTTTTAAAAAACCAGTTTGCTGACGCCTTACCACAAAACAGATCGCTGATCAATATGGGTTTCTGGCCCGGTGGCGACAGGGATGGCAATCCTTTTGTAACTGCCGAGATCACCTTAAAAGTGGCCCATGCTTTAAGAGGCAGTATTATCAAGTGCTACTATCTTGAAATAAGAAGAATCAAGCGCAGGCTGACTTTTAAGGGCATTGATGTTATTTTAAACGGTTTGGAAAAACAATTGTACGACAATATTTTTATTCCCGGTTATCAAACCGAACTGAGTAAAGAGTATATTTTAGGCGAGCTGAATAAAATTAAAGAGATCATCATTTACCAGCACAATGGCTTATTCCTTCACCTGGTAAATAACCTCATCAATAAAGTGAATGTTTTTGGTTTACACTTTGCATCGCTGGATATCAGGCAGGAAAGCACTGTGCACAATGTGGTGCTGGAAGCCATACATGGTGAGGCTTACAGCAAATTAAGTACTGCAGAAAAAATAAATTTCTGTATCAGTGCACCTGAAGTAATTGCAGAAAAAAATTATACCGATGCATTGGTACAGGATACAGTGACCAATCTTTATGGCATCAAAAAAATACAGCAGCTTAACGGTGAGGCCGGATGTAACCGCTATATCATCAGCCAATGTAATAGTGCATTGAATGTATTGGAAGTGTATGGCTTGTTCTTAAGTTGTGGCTGGAAGGCTGCAGCTTTAACGGTGGATATTGTTCCTTTGTTTGAAACCATTGATGATCTGCAGCGTGCTTCAGCCATCATGAATGAATTGTACAGCAATGCTGTGTACAGAAAATATCTAAAGCTGAGAAATAACCGGCAGACGATCATGCTGGGCTTTAGTGATGGTACCAAAGACGGTGGTTATTTAATGGCCAACTTCAGTATTTATAAAGCTAAAGAAGCGCTTACAAAGATCTCTAAAGAATACCATATTGATGTGGTGTTCTTTGATGGCCGCGGTGGCCCGCCTGCAAGAGGCGGCGGTAAAACACACCAGTTTTATGCCAGCATGGGAAAGAATATCAGCAATAAAGAAATTCAGCTTACCATACAGGGGCAAACCGTAAGTTCCAACTTCGGCACTATTGATTCTGCACAATACAATATTGAGCAACTGATACACGCCGGTATAAGCAATGATCTTTTCAGCGGCAAGGCAATTACTTTACAACATGCCGAGGAAGACCTGCTGCTGCAATTGGCAGATAAAAGTTTTGCGGCGTATGTGGAACTGAAGAACCATCCTGACTTTTTAGATTATTTATCGCATGTAAGCCCGGTAAAATTTTACAGTGAAACCAATATTGCCAGCAGGCCCAGCAAAAGGAACAGCGGTAGTAAACTAACCTTAAAAGACCTGCGTGCCATTCCTTTTGTAGGCGCATGGGCGCAGCTAAAACAAAATGTAACGGGGTATTATGGCGTAGGTACCGCATTGGCCGCTATGGAAAAAGCTGGCAAATTTTCGCAGGTAAAAGAATTGTATAGTAATTCTCTTTTCTTCAGAACATTAATGGATAATTGTGAGATGGCGATGAAGAAATGTTATTTTCCGTTAACAGAGTATTTAAGTAATGATGAAAAATATGGTGAAATATGGAATAAGATCTACCAGGAATATGAGCTTACAAAAAAATATGTATTGCAGCTAAGCGGCAGCAATGAATTAATGAGCACCTACCCGGTTGATAGTTTATCTATAGCCATGAGAGAAAAAATTGTATTGCCCTTATTGACCATACAGCAATATGCTATTAATAAAATGAGGGAGATGGATGAGCAGCTGGTAAATTCGCCTGTGAGGGAAACTTATGAGAAGTTAGTGATCCGTTCATCATTCGGTATCATTAATGCAGGAAGAAATTCGGCATAAGCCAGGTTATCCCTGTCAACTTTTTTGAAAAGAGATACAAATAAAATTTCTGAAAGAAAAATAGAGAGCCCCTGTAAAAACAGGGGCTCTCTTTACGATTGCCTGCCATATAAAAAAACGTAATTAGAATTTATATACTGCTGCCACTAATGCAGTTGCAGTAGATTTAGTGCCCGATCCATTACTTTTCAGGAAGATATTGCTTTGTGCAGATTCAAATCTTAATTCCGGAATGATTGTAAGCGGACCTACTTTGCAATTTACAGAAAGTGTGTTGGCGAAAATGCTTTTAGTACCATAGTAAATGGTTTTACTATCGCTGATAATTTCGCTTCTTAAAGTAATACCTGTTTTAGCAGAAGGATCAAAATTCAGGTACAATGCATTACCGATCCAGCTGCCGCTGCTGCCGCTAACGGGCTTTCTTGACTGCACGGTACCATTATACCCGATATTAAATTTACTACTAACGGTACCGAGTACCACCAGGTCAACCTGGTTAAGCGATTTTAAGCCACTTGGGTTATTACCGGCATCAGAGCCTGCAAAGCCAGAGTAGTTAAGGTAGAATTTTAATTTACCATTCTTAGTGCCGCCGCTGAACTGTGCAATTAAATTCTTTACACTGGTGGTAGCGGTAGTTTGATCAGTATAATTGGTAATACCAATCATAAATGCAACCGGACCTGCAGTGATATCTGCTTTTAAACCGGTATGAAAAAATGGCCCGTTGGTGAACATATAACTCATACTATAGTTCCTGTTTAACGGGGCATCCAATAGTTCGTATCCAACATGAGTAGCAAATTTACCGGCAGTAAATTTTACTTTGGAAGAAGGTGCATAAGTGATATATGCCTGCTTGATTGCAGCCAGGGATAAGAACCCGTTCTTATCTGACCCCGTTCCAACGTTATCATTACCATCGTTATAGGAAAACTCCTCTGCCCTGCGGCCAAAACCTAAATCTACAGTAGCTCCTACTTTGCCAGACATAGCAGTGGCATCTGCCCTTAATGAAGCCATGCCTAATTCAAAAGAACTTTGCGAATTGGTAAAACTGGTGTAGTTGTTGGTTTTTCCTGCAAAATTGTAACGGTAATAACCATCAACAGAACCGGAAAAACTGAGCGTTTTTGTAGAATCCTGGGCATTCAGGGCATTAAAACCCAGGACAGCGATTGCTGCCAAAGAAATTTTTCTTAACATTGTAATTGATTTTAATTATTAAATAAGAGGTACAACCAATGAACTTTGTCCAGAAGCTCATATTATGGTTGTACCTTTTTTGCTAATCTGTTCTCTTATTAATCTTCTACAAGAGTTTCTTTAATACCACCGTCGGTTTGTACCAACAATGTACCCTGTGTATAATTTTCGTTGTGTTGAGAAGCATCCAGTCCGAGTAATTCTTCTTCCTGGCTAACACGTATAGGTAAAATGAAATTGATGAATTTAAAAATCAGGAAGGATACGGTAAAGCTATAGGCAACTACAATGGCCAAACCTTTAAGCTGTGTAAAAAAGAATGCAGTTTCTCCATACAATAATCCGTTGGCGCCTGCACCATTTACAGATTTAGTGGCAAAAACACCGGTAAGGATCATACCTACCATACCACCAAGACCATGGCATGGAAATACATCAAGTGTATCATCTAATTTTGATTTTGATTTGTAATACACAGCAACGTTAGAAATAATTGCGGCTACAAAACCGATAAAAATACTTTGAGGAATAGCAACAAAACCTGCAGCAGGTGTAATAGCCACAAGGCCAACTACCGCACCAATACAAAAGCCTAATACAGATGGTTTTTTTCCTTTCAATACATCAAAGAACATCCAGCTTAAACCGGCAGCAGCAGCAGCAGTATTAGTAGTAGCAAATGCCGAAACAGATAAAGTAGTTGCACCTAAAGCAGAGCCTGCATTAAAACCAAACCAGCCAAACCATAGTAAACCGGTTCCTATTAACACATAAGGAATATTAGCTGGTGGAATTTCTTTCTGATCAATATGTGATTGCCTTCTTTTTAAAACCAGGGCACCTGCCAAAGCTGCACAACCTGCAGAAATATGTACCACGGTACCACCTGCAAAATCCAATACACCCCATTTAAATAAAAATCCTTCAGGGTTCCAGGTCCAATGTGCCAACGGAGCATATACCAGTAAACTGAATAACACTATAAACAGGATGTAAGCTGTAAATTTTATACGTTCTGCAACGGCACCCACAACCAGGCCTGGCGTGATAACCGCAAACATTAATTGAAATAATGCAAATAATAAAAGGGGAATTGTAAGAGGAGCTGTTGCGCCGGGCAAAAGAGGTGCACCGGATGCCACACCTTTAAAGAAAAGATGCGTCATTGGGTTACCAATAAAACCGCCAATAGTCGGACCAAAACAAAGACTATATCCCACTACTACCCAAAGTACGCTAACTACTCCGGCAGCTACCACACTTTTAATCATAGTGCTGATCACATTCTTTCTGTGTACCATACCACCATAAAAAAATGCAAGACCGGGAGTCATCAAAAAAACGAGGGCTGTTGCAACAATTATCCAGGCAACATCTGCACCGTTAAATTTTCCATCATCGAAGTTGGGTAAAGACGGAATAAAGATTGCTCCAATGGCAACAATGGCCAAAATGAAGAAGGGCGCTAATTTTGCTAAACTTAGATTTTTCATGCTCGTTTTGCTTTTATATTAATTAAAAATAAATGTGTTCCTCTTGAAACAAATATATAGATAATTGTTACAAATATCATATTTTCTTAAGTTTTTTTTTAAACAATTCGAAAAAAATCAATTGCAACGTTCTCAATTCATATTATTTGATAGATTTTATCAAAAAAGTATAAGATATTTTATTTTATAATATGTATTTTAGGTTAAAAAAAATCCTTTGCCGGAAAAAGCAAAGGAAATATTGTGCAGATAATATAAACGCTGTTTTATTTTAAAAAGCTGTCTTTTGTTTCCAGTAATGAAGTGCCCATTAAAAATTCATCCACTTTCCTGGCACACTCCCTGCCCTCGCTGATGGCCCAAACCACTAAAGATTGTCCTCGACGCATGTCGCCGGCAGTAAATATCTTAGGAATATTGGTTTGATAAGCGGCCTCCGTTGCCTTTACATTTCCCCTTTCATCCAGCTCAATTTCCAGTTGCTGTACCAGGCCTTCGTGTTGCGGATGCAAAAAACCCATGGCCAAAAATGCCAGGTCGCAGGGGATCTCTCTTTCACTATCGGCCCTTTCTACAAATTTTGCCGGCCTTCCATCTTCAGTTATCGCCCATTCCAGGTCTACAATTTTCAATGCCTTTAAATTGCCATTACCGTCGCCAATAAATTCTTTTGTAGCTATTGCCCAGTTTCTGCTGGCTCCTTCTTCATGCGATGAGGATGTTTTTAAAGTCATCGGGTAAGTAGGCCATGGCATAAACGGCGTTCTGCTTTCCGGTGGTTTAGGCAGTAATTCAAATTGCGTAACCGATTTTGCTTTTTGGCGGTTTGAAGTTCCTACACAATCACTGCCTGTATCACCACCACCAATTACCACTACATTTTTATCAGCGGCTATAATATCTTCTACCCCAACTTCCCTTGCCGATACTCTTTTATTCTGCTGCTTTAAAAAATCCATGGCAAAGTGAACACCTTTTAATTCCCTGCCCGGTATCTTTAAATCTCTCGGGATAGTAGATCCGCCTGCCAAAACAATTACATTAAATTCTCTCAGCAGTTCATTAATGCTTACATCAACCCCCACATTAGCATTGCAGCGAAATACCACACCTTCCTCTTCCATTAATTTTATTCTCCTGTCAATCACCCATTTTTCCAACTTAAAATCGGGTATACCATAGCGTAATAATCCACCGGGTGCATCATCTCTTTCAAATACCATTACATAGTGGCCGGCATAATTTAACTGAGCCGCAGCTGCTAAGCCGGAAGGGCCGCTACCCACTACCGCAATTTTTTTACCGGTACGTATAATTGATTTTTTAGGCTGCACAAATCCTTTATCAAAAGCTATTTCTATAATATGCTTTTCAATTTCTTCAATAGTAATAGCAGGTTGATTGATGCCTAACACGCAGGCAGATTCGCAGGGTGCAGGGCAAATTCTTCCTGTAAACTCAGGGAAATTATTGGTGGAAGCAAGGATGTCATAAGCCTCTTTCCATTCTTTACGATACACCGCATCATTGAATTCGGGAATGATATTACCCAGCGGGCATCCATTATGACAGAATGGTACACCACAATTCATGCAACGGCCGGATTGTTCATTCAGCTTTTCATCTGTATACCGCTGAATGAA
This sequence comes from Ferruginibacter profundus, assembly GCF_054783275.1. Lineage (NCBI taxonomy): Bacteria > Pseudomonadati > Bacteroidota > Chitinophagia > Chitinophagales > Chitinophagaceae > Ferruginibacter > Ferruginibacter profundus. The sequence continues at coordinate 2,095,068 of NZ_BAAGQW010000001.1, forward strand.
TTCGTTGTAATCAGTTAATCTTTCTTCCACTTTACGTTTTGCCGGAAGCTCCCTGGTAAATTCTAAGAAACCTGTTGGTTTTCCCATTGTAATATTTGTTGTTTGTTGTTAGTTGTTTATTTTTTAGCAAGTCCTGCTAATTCAATTTGGTTGCATTGACGTCGTCTGAAACATCCGATTGTACCACACAACTTTATTGAACCTTAATTGTGTTTTACAAAAACAGTTCACTGAATTATACAGCGCTCTTCATTTGGCCGGATGAGCCACTCTTTAAGGAGTGACCCACCCTTGCATATTACTTGCTCACCTTTACTTTTTCCTTTCTTCCCGCCAATGCTTTTTTATAGTCGGCAGGGAATACTTTTACAAAATTTTTCAGCTGGCTTTCAAAATCATTCAGCACAAATTTTGCTACCGTACTTTGTGTATAATCAAAATGTTTTTGAATCATTGCCTGCAGGAACGGAACATCTTCTTCTGCCACAGGATCAAGATCAACCATTTCTTTATTGCAAAGATTTTCAAACTGGTGCTGTACATCGTATATATAAGCAATTCCACCGCTCATGCCTGCTGCAAAGTTTCTACCGGTTGCACCAAGGATAATAACATTACCACCCGTCATGTATTCGCAACCGTGATCTCCCACTCCTTCCACCACCACATTGGCACCACTGTTACGTACCCCAAAACGTTCGCCTGCCTTACCTCTTATAAAGGCTTCGCCATCAGTAGCACCATAAAAAGCCACGTTGCCGATAATGCTGTTTTCTTCTGGTATAAAACCGGCATCTTTTGAAGGATACACAATTAACCTGGCTCCACTTAATCCTTTGCCGAAATAGTCATTGGCATCTCCTTCCAGTTCCAGGGTAACACCTTTGGTATTAAAAGCGCCAAAGCTTTGCCCTGCTGTACCATTGAATTTAAAGTGAATGGTCTCTTCAGGTAAACCTGCAGCTTTATAAATCTTAGTGATCTCATTGGATAATATGGTACCTGCTGTACGGTCGGTATTTTTTATATCGAATGTAGCGGTAACTTTTTGTTGCTTTTCCAAAGCCGGCTTTGCAGCTTCCAGCAATTTCCAATCCAGTACTTTTTCCAGTTCATGATCCTGCTGTTCCATGTTATACAAGCCGGTGTATGCAGAAGCCGGTTCTTTGTATAAAATAGCAGACAGATCAAGGTTATTATATTTCCAATGCTGTATATTTTCTCTTTGCTCCAGACATTCTGCCTGGCCTACCATTTCGTTAATGGTTCTGAAACCCAGTTCTGCCATGATCTCTCTTAATTCCTGTGTTAAGAATTTAAAAAAGTTCACCACATGATCAGCATTACCTGTAAATCGTTTTCTTAATTCCGGGTCCTGTGTGGCCACACCAACAGGGCAAGTGTTCAAATGACATTTACGCATCATGATACAACCTTCCACCACCAACGCAGCAGTAGCAACGCCCCATTCTTCGGCACCCAGTAAAGTTGCAATAGCAATATCTCTTGCTGTTTTCATTTGCCCATCGGCCTGCAGTACCACACGGCTGCGTAATTTATTTTTTACCAAGGTTTGATGCGATTCTGCCAAACCTAACTCCCACGGTAACCCGGCATGTTTGATAGAACTTATCGGCGAAGCTCCGGTACCGCCATCAAAACCGGAAATCAGCACTACATCTGCCTTTGCCTTGGCAACACCTGCAGCAATAGTACCCACACCAGCTTTACTCACCAGTTTTACATTGATCCTTGCGGCACGGTTGGCATTTTTAAGATCGAAAATTAATTGTGCCAGGTCTTCAATAGAATAAATATCATGATGCGGCGGTGGCGAAATTAATCCCACACCCGGTGTGGCATGACGCACTTTACCGATCCACTCATCTACTTTATGCCCGGGCAACTGTCCGCCTTCACCCGGCTTTGCACCTTGCGCCATTTTAATTTGCAATTCATCTGCTTCAGTTAAGTACAAGCTGGTAACCCCAAAACGTGCCGATGCTACCTGCTTGATGGCAGAACGCATAGAATCTCCGTTGGCCATTTTATCATAGCGCCTGTCATCTTCTCCACCTTCGCCGGTATTGCTTTTACCGCCAAGGCGGTTCATGGCAATGGCCAATGTAGTATGCGCTTCCCAACTGATGGAACCAAAACTCATGGCGCCCGTTGCAAAACGTTTGTAGATATTTTCTGCCGGCTCTACTTCATCAATTGAAATGGAAGGCCTGTTCTTTTTAAATTGGAACAAGCTCCTTAGTGTAGCTGCTTTTTCACTCTGATCATTTACATGTTTGGTATATTTTTTAAACGTAGCATAATCATTCATCTTGGTTGAATATTGCAACAAGTGAATGGTGGTGGGATTGAATAAATGAAATTCTCCCTTACGCTTCCACTGGTAAATTCCACCAACGGGCAACCTGTCTACAGGAATATTTTTTTTGCTGAAAGCCTGCATATGCTTTGCCAGTGCTTCTTTTGCAATACCATCTAACGTAACCCCATCAATACGGCTTACGGCACCGGTGAAATATTTATCTACCACGTCCCTGTGCAAACCCAATATCTCAAAAATCTGTGCGCCCTGGTAGGATTGTAAGGTAGAGATGCCCATTTTGGAAAATACTTTCAATAAACCATCGCAGACTGCTTTAATATAATTTTTACGCAGATCCCTCCATTCCAAATCAGTTTTAATTACACCGTTCACTTTCATGTTCCTGATGGCGGCCATTGCCAGGTATGGATTGATTGCGGTAGCACCAAAGCCCAGCAAACATGCAAAGTGATGCACTTCCCAAACGTCTCCTGCTTCTACCACAATACCTACCTGCCCACGTAACCCTTTACGAATTAAGTGATGATGAACTGCGGCTGTGGCTAACAGTGAGGGAATAGCAACGTGATCGCTATCCACAGCACGGTCACACAGTATCAATACTTCAAAACCATCATGTACTGCATCTTCTGCATAGCGGCATAATCTTTCCAAACCTCTTTGCAAAGAGCCCGGCTTTTCATCAGCACGGAAATAGGTTTGCAGGGTTTTTGCCTGGAAAATCCCGGTATCAATACTTCTTAATTTTTCTAATTCGGTACTGGTTAATATCGGTTGTTTTAGTGCTACCGTATGGCAATGCTCAGGACTTTCATCCAATAAATTACCATTGTTACCCACAAATGTAGCCAGACTCATTACCAACCTTTCTCTTATCGGATCGATCGGCGGATTGGTAACCTGTGCAAACAATTGCTTGAAATAAGAACTTAAATGTTGTGGCTGATCACTCAGTACTGCCAATGGCACATCAGTACCCATTGAGCCAATAGGTTCTTTACCATCCAAAGCCATTGGCTTTAAAATAGTATCAATATCTTCTGTAGAATAACCAAATGCTTTTTGATATTTTAAAATAGAAGCGTCGGATAAATGAGTAAATGAAACTCTTGGTTCATCAATTTCTTCCAACCGGATTTTATATTGATTCAGGTAATCGCCATAAGGTTTCTGGCTGCATATTTTTTGTTTCAGTTCTTCATCACTGATGATCCTTCCCTGCTCCATATCCACTACAAACATTTTGCCGGGTTGCAGCCTTCCTTTTTCTTTTATTAATTTCTGATCAACAGGTAATGCGCCGGTTTCACTGGCCATGATCACCCTGTCGTCGGTGGTAACACAATATCTTGAAGGACGTAATCCGTTCCTATCCAATGTAGCGCCAATTATTTTTCCGTCGGTAAAGGAGATAGAAGCCGGCCCATCCCATGGTTCCATGATAGAGGCATAGAATTCGTAAAAAGATTTTTTAACCGGGTCCATATCTTCATTGCCATCCCATGCTTCGGGAATGAGCATCATCATTACATGCGGCAAACTTCTGCCGCATAATAATAATAACTCGATCATATTATCCAGGCATGCAGAATCAGATTGCTGGCTGGTTACCACAGGCAATAACATTTCCATTTCTTCTTTACTGAAAAAGGTAGAAGTAAATTCATGCTCACCAGCTTTTAACCAGTTGATATTGCCTTGCAAAGTATTGATCTCTCCATTATGTGCAATGTAGCGGAATGGTTGTGCCAATTTCCACGAAGGAAAAGTATTGGTAGCAAAACGGGAATGCACCAGACCAAAAGCGCTCACCACTCTTTTATTACTCAGGTCAGGAAAATAATTGCGTACCTGCGTACTGGTTAATTGCCCTTTGTAAACGATCGTTTTATACGATAATGAAGCAATGTAAAAACCAATCGCATCTTTTCTTACGGTGCTATTGATAGTATGTTGTGCATAATTACGCAACACAAAAAGTTTACGTTCAAATTCATCTGCATTCTTCACATTGTCGGGACAGGCAATAAAAACATGCTCCATTTCAGGCTCTACACTTAGTGCAGTAGGTCCAATGTTTTCTGTATTTACAGGTACTTTTCTATAGGCAAGAATTTCCATACCTAATTTTTCGGCAGCCCTGTTAAATACGGCACGGCATTCCTCACGCAATCTTATTTCTCTTGGAAAAAACATTACGCCCACGCCATACTTTCCGAATGGCGGCAGATGCACCCCTAATTTTATACATTCATCAAAAAAGAATTCGTGTGGCATTTGTAACATAATACCGGCACCATCGCCGGAATTATTTTCGCAACCACATGCACCACGATGTTCCATGTTTTCCAACACGGTTAATGCATCAGCAATATGCTGGTGCGATTTGTTACCTTTTATATTGGCTACAAAACCAATACCACAGGCATCATGCTCGTATCGTTCATCATACAAGCCTTTGCTGGTGTTAACCGGAATAGCGTTGTTCAACATTGCTGTCTTTTTTTGTTCATTCATTTTGTTAAGCAGTTTTATTTATGAACCAAAGTTCAATAGCAAGCAATCGTTATTATATGTCACCCTTTATGTTCTCTTCGCCGGGTGAGCCACCCTCTTGGGGTGACTCACCCTACTTTATACCAAATACCCAAATGCATTATCGCCACTTTTTAACTCGGTGTAATTGATATGGTATTGATTTAAATTTTTCAATAACAAATCGTAATCTTCCCTGGTTTTTAATTCAATGCCTACCAATGCAGGTCCTGTTTCCTTGTTGTGTTTTTGCATGTATTCAAAACGTGTGATATCATCATTTTCTCCCAATACATGATTTACAAATTCTTTTAAAGCGCCGGGCCTTTGCGCAAACCTGATCAGGAAATAATGTTTTAATCCTTCGTATTGCAGGCTGCGTTCTTTAATTTCCTGCATGCGGTCGATATCATTATTACTGCCACTTACAATACACACTACATTCTTACCTTTTATTTCTGATGCATAATCATCCAATGCCGCAATGCTCAACGCACCTGCTGGTTCTGCAACAATAGCATCTTCGTTGTACAATTTTAAAATAGTAGTACATACTTTTCCTTCGGGTACCAAATGCATATCATCCAGTACATCTTTGCAAATAGAAAAAGTAATTTCTCCCACACGTTTTACTGCTGCACCATCTACAAATCGTTCTATATTATCCAGCGTAACAGGGTGGCCTGCTTTCAATGCTTCAAACATACTGGGTGCCCCTTCAGGCTCCACACCAATAATTTTTGTTTTTGGTGAAAAGGTTTTAAAATATGTTCCCACACCTGCACTTAAACCACCGCCACCAACGGGCATGAATAAAAAATCAACATCTGGCTGGTCTTCTAAAATTTCTACCCCAACCGTTCCCTGGCCTTCAATAATTTTATAATCATCAAATGGCGGAATAAAAGTCATACCATTTTCTTCAGTATATCTTTTTGCGGCAATAGCACAATCATCAAACGTATCGCCTACTAATTTTACGGTAAGCTTATCTTCTCCAAACATCTTTGTCTGGGTAATTTTTTGATTGGGGGTTATCACCGGCATAAACACCACACCATGCGTATTTAATTTTTTGCAGCTATATGCAAAACCCTGCGCATGATTACCTGCACTGGCACATACCACTCCACGCTGTAACTGATCAGGAGATAAACTACTCATCATATTATAAGCGCCCCGTAGTTTGTAAGAACGTACCACCTGCAGGTCTTCTCTTTTTAAAAAAATATTGCACTGGTATTTTTTTGAGAGATTCAGGTTAAAGGTCAGTGGTGTTCTGTTGACCACGCTTTTTAATCGTTGAGCTGCGCCTGCAAAATTCAATATCGTGTTCACTGTTGTATCCATGGTATTAAGCATTAGTGCTTATAGATTTCATAGCTGTCATCGCTTCTCTTAACTGAGCGCCTATCTTTTCTACAGGGTGAGAACGCAATACTTTATTTACTGCAATTAAAGTTTTATTATCCACGCTGCCATCCTTGCCTGTATTGTAGTTTTTACCAATTACGTCGGTATCTATCTTACTCATAAAACCGGCCAGCAATGGTTTACAGGCGTGATCAAATAAATAACAACCATATTCTGCTGTATCAGAGATTACCCGGTTCATTTCAAATAATTTTTTACGGGCAATGGTATTAGCGATCAATGGTGTTTCGTGCAATGATTCATAATAAGCAGATTCTTCTTTGATACCTGCTTCCACCATCGTTTCAAAAGCCAGTTCCACACCGGCCCGTATCATGGCTACAAATAATAAACAGTTATCAAAATATTCCTGCTCCCCGATCTTAACATCGCCTGCCGGTGTTTTTTCAAAAGCAGTTTCACCGGTTGCAGCTCTCCATGCCAATAAATTTTTATCCCCTGCAGCCCAGTCTTCCATCATGGTCTTGCTGAACTCACCACTCATAATATCATCCTGGTGTTTTTGAAACAACGGCCGCATGATCGTTTTTAATTCTTCTGATAATTCAAAGGCTTTAATTTTTGCAGGATTAGATAGCCTGTCCATCATTGCAGTGATACCTCCTTGCTTTAATGCTTCTGTAATTACTTCCACACCATACTGTACCAATTTAGAAGCGTAGCCTTTGTCAATTCCTTTCTCTACCATTTTATTAAAACAAAGTATTGAACCGGTTTGTAACAAACCACATAAGATAGTTTGCTCGCCCATCAGATCTGATTTTACTTCTGCCACAAATGAAGAGCGCAATACACCGGCTTTATGTCCGCCTGTTCCTGCAGCATAAGCTTTGGCTTGTTCCAAACCTTTGCCTTCAGGATCATTTTCAGGATGCACTGCAATTAAAGTAGGTACACCAAAGCCACGTACATATTCGGCACGAACTTCCGAGCCAGGGCATTTGGGTGCCACCATTATTACGGTAAGGTCTTTACGTATCTGTGTTCCTTCTTCAACAATATTAAAACCATGAGAGTAAGAAAGTGTAGCGCCTTTTTTCATTAACGGCATTACGGCAGCAACAACGGCGGTGTGTTGTTTATCCGGTGTAAGATTCAATACCAGGTCTGCAGTTGGAATCAATTGTTCATAAGTACCTACAGTAAAATTATTTTCAGTGGCACTCTTCCAGGATTGCCTTTTGGCATCAATCGCTTCCTGGCGTAAGGCGTAAGCAACATCCAAACCGGAATCTCTTAAATTCAAGCCCTGGTTTAATCCTTGTGCGCCACAACCTATAATGACTATTTTTTTTCCTTTCAATGCATTTACGCCGTTTGAAAATTCACTGATGTCCATAAACTCACATACACCCAATTGATTTAATTGTTCTCTTAGCGGTAATGTGTTGAAATAATTTCCCATCTTTTTCTTTTATTTTTTTATGATTGTGTTTTATTATTTTTTGATAAATTTTTTCTTATTGCCATGGAATAGCCCAGGTGTAATGCATCATGTGTGGCTATAAATCTTACAGCATCTTCAATAGTATTCAATGCATAGCCATAGGATGTTACATAAGGCTGATAATTGATAAATATATTTTCGTCCACGCCTTTTTGCAGATCACAGATATTGGAAATCAGGTATCCTTTAAACACCTGTATGGTTTCTTCACTGATAAAGTTTTCCGGCTGTGTACCTTTTTTAAAATTGGCTATTAAATCCGCCGGAACATTTAAAGCCACCCCCGAAAGCCCGTTGCACAATCCCTGTTGCGCCGCCACAATATGCCCGAAATTCCAGGCTATATTATTGCTCATACCGGCAGGAATTTCGTTCAGTTGTTCAATGGATAAACCATCCACCAATTGTATGAAACGATTTCGTGTTTGTAGTATTAATTCGATTTGTTTTTGCATTGTTTTATTTTTGAAATCATTTTGATTTTTTGGGTGAGCCACCCAAAAAATCACATCGAAAACACTTCTTCATTCTGATTTAAGAATTCATTTTCTACAGCTTCTTCACCCGGCTCTTTGTATTCAAACTCACTTAATTTTTTATGGAAGCCTTCGCTGTTTTTAATGATCGCAATTCTTGCACTGCGAACAAATTCAATGAGCCCGTAGGGTTCCAGTACTTTGATAAAATTGTCGGTCTCTTCTCTTTGCCCCGCTACTTCAAATACGGTGTAATCTTTACGAATCACCACAGCTTTAGCTCCGTGCTGACTTAATAATCTTTCTACTTTTACTTCTTCTGCAATAATATCTGTTGGTACTTTGTACAAAGCCAGTTCCTGCCAGATGATCTCGTCATTGGTGTTGTAATATACTTTCAGTACTTCCACCTGTTTTTCAATCTGGCGGCACACTTTTCGTACTACTTCTTCTGATTCGTTGATAACAATTGTAAAACGATGTACGCTGTCAATTTCACTGGGAGAAGTATTTAAACTTTCGATATTGATTTTTCTACGGGAGAAAATAATAGCGATACGATTTAATAAACCAATCTGGTTTTCTGTATAAACGGTTATAGTATATTCCTGCTTTTGCATAATCAGCTTTTTAATTTCATTACCAACCGCCGGCGGCGGTTGAAACCCTGTCGGGGTTTTAAAGTTCTTCTTTACTTAAAATAATTTCCGAAACACCTCTTCCCTGTGGTACCATCGGGAACACATTATTTTCTTTACCCACCATAATTTCCAACAGGTAACTTCCGTTATGCTGCAACATGGTTTGTAAAGCTTCTTTAAGCTTGGCTCTTTCGCTTACTCTTTGCCCATCGATATAATAGCCCTTTGCCACGGCTACAAAATCGGGGCTGGTGATATCAACAAATGAATATCTTTTTTCGTGAAATAATTGTTGCCACTGGCGCACCATTCCTAAAAACTGGTTGTTAAGAATAATAATTTTTACATCGGGCTTAAACTGCATGATGGTGCCTAATTCCTGTATCGTCATCTGGATTCCGCCATCACCTGCAATAGCAACAACAGTTCTTTCCGGTGCACCATATTTTGCACCAATTGCTGTTGGCAATGCAAAACCCATGGTACCTAATCCACCACTGGTAATATTACTTTTGGATTGATTGTATTTTGCATAACGGCAGGCTACCATCTGGTGCTGGCCAACGTCGGTTACTATAATCGCATTACCGCCAGTTAATTCATTCAACAGGTTAATTACTTCTCCCATTGTTAATTCATCCGTAACAGGATTCAATTCTGCATTGATACATTTTTCTTCTTCTTTCTTTTTGTACTCATTAAATCTGCTGAGCCAGGCAGCATGTGTTTTTTCCTGCACCAATGCAGTAAGCATGGGTAATGTTTCTTTGCAATCACCCCACACAGGCACGGTTGTTTTTACATTTTTATCAATTTCTGAAGGATCAATATCCAGATGAATAACTTTTGCCTGTTTTGCATATTTATCCAAACGTCCTGTAACCCTGTCGTCAAAACGCATTCCCACCGCTATCAATACATCACATTCGTTAGTTAAAACATTGGGCCCGTAGTTGCCATGCATGCCTAGCATACCCACTGCAAGCGGATGATCAGTCGGGATTGCACTCATACCCATGATCGTCCATGCGCTTGGGATACCGGCTTTTTCAATGAAAGCGGCAAATTCTTTTTCTGCTTTACCTAATATTACACCCTGGCCAAAAATCACAAACGGCCTTTCTGCTTTATTAATTAATTCAGCTGCCTGCTCTACATATGTTTTACGAACAATTGGTTTAGGGCGATAGCTTCGGATATGATCACATTTTTTATACCCTTCGTAATTGAACAATTGCAACTGTGCGTTTTTAGTAATGTCTATCAACACAGGCCCAGGCCTTCCGCTGCCGGCTATATAAAATGCTTTTGCCAAAACTGCAGGAATTTCTGTTGCATCTGTTACCTGGTAATTCCATTTGGTAACCGGTGTTGTAATATTGATCACATCTGTTTCCTGGAAGGCATCAGTGCCTAACAAATGTGCAAATACCTGCCCTGTGATACAAACTAATGGTGTGCTATCAATCATGGCATCTGCTAAGCCCGTAACTAAATTGGTGGCACCAGGGCCGCTGGTTGCAAATACCACACCTGTTCTTCCACTTGCTCTTGCAAAACCCTGTGCTGCGTGTATGGCTCCCTGTTCGTGACGGACCAATATGTGTGTTAACTTATCATTATAATCGTACAAGGCGTCATAGATAGGCATGATTGCGCCTCCGGGATAACCAAAAATGGTATCCACTCCTTCGTATAAAAATGCCTCTAATACTGCCTGACCTCCCGAGATGGTGGTATTCTTTCTTGCCTCTGTTTTTTCTGCTACTAATTCCAGTGTTTCCATAACAATTTATTTTATGCTTCGTCAGTTACACAACCCTGGCTTGCATCCTTTACGCATTGTGCGTATTTGTACAAAACCCCTTTGGTAACTTTTAAAGCTGGTTGCTGCCATTTTTTTCTGCGTTCTGCAATAACTGCTTCGCTTACTTTAAGGTTGATCATATTTTTTGTAGCGTCCAGTTCAATGATATCATTGTCTTCCACCAATCCTATTAATCCACCTTCGTAAGCTTCCGGTGTGATGTGTCCGACGACAAAACCATGAGAGCCGCCGCTAAATCTTCCATCGGTTATTAAGGCTACATCTTTTCCTAATCCTGCACCGGTAATGGCAGAAGTTGGTTTCAGCATTTCCGGCATACCAGGTGCTCCCTTAGGGCCTTCATTTTTTATCACCACCACATCTCCTTTTTTCACTCTTCCGTTTGCGATGCCCGCCACTAAATCCTTTTCCCCATCAAATACCCGTGCCGGCCCTTCAAAACGTTCGCCTTCTTTACCACTGATCTTTGCCACACTTCCTTTTTCTGCAAGATTACCGTATAGTATTTGTAAGTGGCCTGTTGCTTTCAACGGCGTTTCTAAAGGGAAGATAATTTTTTGTGTTGCAAAGTTTATCGACTCAATATCTTTTAAATTTTCTGCTACTGTTTTACCGGTTACGGTCAGGCAATCACCATGTAACAATCCTTTGCCCAGTAAATATTTCATTACAGCTGGTACGCCGCCATGTGAGTGCAGCTCCTGCATCAAATACTTTCCACTCGGTTTAAAATCTGCCAGTACCGGTGTGGTATTGCTGATGCGTTGAAAATCATCCTGTGTTAAATCAACATCCACACTTTTTGCCATGGCAATCAGATGCAACACCGCATTGGTACTTCCTCCAAAGATCATGATGGTGGTAATCGCATTTTCAAATGCTTTTTTCGTCATGATGTCTTTTGGCTTGATATCTTTTTCCAGTAAAATTTTTATTGCTTTACCGGCATCTAAACATTCTTTTTGTTTATCGGCGCTCAAGGCAGGGTTGCTGGATGAATAAGGCAGACTCATACCTAATGCTTCAATAGCACTTGCCATGGTATTGGCTGTATACATACCACCGCAGGCACCTGCGCTGGGGCAACTATGCTTTACTACTTCTTTAAAATCTTCCGGCGTTATTGATCCTGCCAGTTTTTTCCCCAGCGCTTCAAAAGCCGAAATAATATTCAACTCTTCGCCTTTGTAATGCCCGGGTTCAATGGTGCCACCATATACCATTATCGAAGGACGATTCAACCTTCCCATGGCCATAACAGAACCCGGCATATTTTTATCACAGCCTGGTAATGCAATTAATCCATCATAATAAAATCCTCCACATACCGCTTCAATACTATCTGCAATCAGGTCACGGCTCACCAGCGAGTAACGCATACCGTCAGTGCCGTTACTGATACCGTCGCTGATACCAATAGTGTTAAAGATCAATCCCACCATATCCGCATCCCAAACACCTTGCTTCACCGTTTTAGCCAGGTCGTTCAAATGCATGTTACAGGTGTTCCCATCGTAACCCATGCTGCAAACGCCAACCTGGGGCTTTTTTAGATCCTCTTCTGTTAACCCAATACCATATAACATGGCTTGTGCAGCCGGCTGCGTTTCATCCTGCGTTAAAACCTTTGAATATTTATTTAATTCCATCGTTTTGAATCGCCTTTGGCGAATTATTTTTCTTTGTAACGAACTATATTTCTTTAACTCAATCCCGCTATTATTTTCTTTACCCGGTGAGCCACTCTTAAAGAGTGACCCACCTTACGCTTACCAGCAGGTGAAGTCATAAAAAAAGCGACCCGCCTTTCTGGAGGCGGGTCGCTATATATTTTTAATTTTATTTTATAAGCTTGTTCCTCCCCCATGCAGTACAGGTATAATAATGACAATCACAATAATAATTATTGCGATTTTTGTAATGACATTATTTAATCTGTTGCTCAACATGAAGGATGTTATTACACAAATATACCTGAACTTAAAATAAAAACAAAGAACTTTTTAAAATAGTTACAAGGGGAAAAACCACAATGAATAACTTAATGCAACAAGTTTCTGTTTGCTCCCCTGAAGCTTGTAACTTCTTCCCTCCTTTTTATATAATCGTCGATTTTCTTAACTCAATATTTTCTTTATTCAGCCTTCCCGGAATTTTATTACCGATATAATCACTGATCAATTCTCCAATGGTAGAAGTAAAATAAAAATTGATGGGCTCAATATCTTTGGTAACAAATTGATTGGTCAATGTCCATTCAACGGCTTCTCTTACCAAAGCCGCTTCTTCCCTTAACTCAAAATAATCCAGCAACATAGCTGCAGATAAAATAGAGCCGATGGGATTGGCAATATCTTTCCCGGTTGCCTGGGGATAAGAACCATGAATAGGTTCAAATAACGCTGTTTTGTTTCCAACAGAAGCAGAAGGCAATAAACCTAAGGAACCACTGATCACACTGGCTTCATCGCTGATGATATCACCAAACATATTTTCTGTAAGAATAACATCAAATTGTTTTGGATTCAGTATGATCTGCATCGCTGCATTATCAACAAATAAAAAATCCAAAGCCACATCAGGATATTGAACCGCTAAATCTTTTACTACTTTTCTCCAGAGCCTTGATGTTTCCAATACATTTGCCTTATCAACCAGCGTTAATTTTTTCTTTCTTGTTTGAGCAGATTGAAATGCCAGGTGGGCTACTCTTTCAATTTCTTCTTTGGTATAAGTGCAATCATCAGAAGCAATGGTTTGTTCTGCATTAATTTCTTTTTTACCAAAATATATACCACCGGTCAGTTCCCTGAAGATGATAAAATCCACGCCTTCAATATTTTTTGTTTTAAGCGGGGATAAATGATGTAAAGAAGAGTAGGTAGTAATAGGACGAATGTTGGCAAACAACTGCAATGCTTTCCTGATACCCAGCAAACCTTGTTCAGGCCTTACTTTAGCTGTGGGATCGTTATCATATTTCGGATGGCCTATAGCGCCAAATAAAATAGCATCACTGTCTAAGCAGATGTCAATAGTTTCTTCCGGTAAAGGAGTTCCAGTTTTGTCGATGGCATCTGCCCCTAATAAACAATATTTGTAGTCAAACTCATGCCCAAATTGCTCTGCAATAGCATTCAATACTTTTACTGATTGTTTGGTTACTTCCGGCCCGATGCCGTCGCCTTCAATTACTGCTATGTTTTTTTTAAGACTCATAAATTATTATACGGATTGTTTTTCAAATTTTTCTATTTCATCAATGCTGTTGATCAGGTAATCAATATCGTCGTACCCATTGATCATACAGGTTTTTTTATAGGCATTGATCTCAAAACTTTCCTTATCGCCGGTTGCATCAATAGTTATGGTTTGTGCTTCCAGGTCAACAGAAAGTGTTGCCTCATTATTTTGTGCAAATATTTTTTGTACAAAATCCTCTGATACAGTTATTGGTAACAAGCCATTGTTCAATGCATTGTTCTTAAAAATATCTGCAAAGAAACTGCTTACCACTACTTTAAATCCATAATCCACAATCGACCAGGCAGCATGTTCTCTTGAAGAACCGCATCCGAAATTTTTTCCTGCAACTAAAATATCGCCTTTGTATTGTGATTGATTCAACACAAAATCAGTTTTAGGTGTTGCTTCGTTATCATTGTCATAACGCCAGTCACGAAATAAATTTTTGCCAAAACCATCTTTGGTAGTGGCTTTTAAAAACCTTGCAGGAATGATCTGGTCCGTATCTACATTTTCATTTTGCAATGGAACAAACCGGCTGGTGATATTTTTGAAACCTTCTTTCATTTCGTGAGTTGTGAGACGTGAGTTGTGAGTGTACCACTCATTACTCATTGTTAATTATTAATTGTTAAGAAATTCTCTTACATCTGCAACCATGCCTGTAACAGCTGCAGCGGCAGCCGATAAAGGACTTGCCAATAATGTTCTTGCACCTGCACCCTGCCTGCCTTCAAAATTCCTGTTAGAGGTAGAGATGCAATATTTTCCTGCAGGAATTTTATCTTCATTCATACCCAAACAGGCAGAGCAACCGGGTTGGCGTAATTGAAACCCTGCAGCTTCAAAAATCTTATCAATACCTTCTTCAATAGCTTGTTTTTCCACCTGTTTACTTCCCGGAACGATCCACACTTCCACATTGTCTGCCTTATGTTTTCCCTGCACAAAACCGGCCACCATTCTCAGGTCTTCTATTCTTGAATTGGTACAACTACCAATAAAAACGTAATCAATTTTTTGTCCTTTAATCGGATGGCCCTGTTGCAATCCCATATAGGCTAATGATTTTTCCAGACCTGATCTGTCATTATCATTTACCTCCGCCAGGGTTGGAATATTTTCATTTACACCAATGCCCATACCGGGGTTGGTGCCGTATGTGATCATAGGTGTAATACCTGCTGCATCTAAAGTGATCTCTTTATCAAATATGGCATCCGCATCTGTGAACAGTGTTTTCCAGTATGCCAGTTTTTTATCCCACTCAGCCCCGGCAGGCGCAAATTTTCTGCCTTTGATATAACTGAAAGTAGTTTCGTCAGGAGCTATCATACCACACCTGGCGCCCATTTCAATACTCATATTGCAAATGGTCATTCTCGCCTCCATGCTCAAACTGCGGATAGCGCTACCGGCAAACTCTACCGCATAGCCAGTAGCACCACTCGCAGTAATCTTTGAAAGGATATATAGCACAATATCTTTGGAAACCACCCCGTTTTTTAATTCTCCTTCAATGTTGATACGCATCAATTTTGGTTTGGTCTGCATCAAACATTGTGTTGATAAAACCATTTCCACTTCGCTGGTGCCAATACCAAATGCGATAGCGCCAAATGCTCCGTGTGTGCTTGTATGTGAGTCGCCACATACAATGGTATTACCCGGTTGTGTAATGCCTAACTCCGGGCCAATCACATGTACAATACCCTGGAACGGATGCCCCAGTCCATACAATTCAACGCCATGTTCGGCACAATTTTTTATCAGGGCTTCTACCTGTAATCTTCCTAATTCTTCTTTAATGGGCAAATGCTGATTTAATGTAGGCACATTATGATCAGCTGTTGCGATGGTTTGTTTGGGGCGAAAAACTTTAATCCCTCTTTTATTCAATCCTGTAAAGGCCTGCGGACTGGTTACTTCATGAATAAAATGTTTGTCGATATATAAAACAGAAGGCCCGCCTTCGATATTTTTTACGATGTGTGTATCCCAGATCTTATCAAATAATGTTTGTGCCATATGCCCCTGCCCCTTCACGGGGAACTTAGATTGTTACTTTACAATATTGTAATTACAGCATTAATTTTATTGCAACTAATACTGATGTTATTAAATGAGTTACTATTATGTTTTGCTTTTTTCACCACCTGATTTTTAAAAGAGTGGGGGACAATCCCCCACCACTAAACTAAAACTAAACTAAAACGCATGAGAAAGAATTAAGCCGTAGCCAATGTCTTTTGTTGATGGCTCTGCGCCATATGAGCAAGATCGTTGTCGTCAACTTCCTTTTTACTATCAGCTAACTGGGTAAAATGTTCGTATAAAACATCAATATCATTTCTATCAAACTGGTAATTTAATTTTTGAAACCGGTGCGCCAGTGCACTGCGGCCACTTCTTGCCGTTAGTACAATCTTTGAACTATCGGCACCCACTTCTTCGGGAGCAATAATTTCGTAAGTGCTGGTGTCTTTTAAAAATCCATCCTGGTGTATGCCAGAGGAGTGAGAAAAAGCATTGGCACCAACGATGGCCTTATTTGGTTGTACCGGCATACGCATGGTATCACTCACCAGGCGGCTCATCGGGTTAAGCAATGTTGCATTAATATCTGTATGTAACCCTAATTCCTTGTGTTGTTTAATTACCATCACTACTTCTTCCAGTGAAGTGTTACCTGCCCTTTCGCCCAATCCGTTGATGGTACACTCAATCTGCCTTGCACCTGCAATAACACCGGCAATGCTATTGGCTGTGGCTAATCCCAGGTCATTATGACAATGACAACTGATGATGGCTTTATCAATATTGGGAACGTTGTTCATTAAGTACGCAATTTTTTCGCCGTACTGGTGCGGTAAACAATAACCGGTTGTATCAGGTATATTTACAACAGTAGCACCGGCTTTAATTACGGCTTCAATCACTCTTGCCAAGTAACCGTTCTCTGTTCTTCCTGCATCTTCTGCATAAAACTCAATATCGTCGGTATATTTTTTAGCCCATTTCACTGCCTGTATTGCTCTTTCCAAAATCTCGTCTTGTGTAGCATTAAATTTTGCCTTGATATGAGAATCGGATGTGCCGATACCGGTATGTATCCTGGGACGTTTGGCAAATTTGATGGCCTCTCCTGCTGCTTCAATATCTTTTTGTACCGCACGGCTTAATGCGCAAACAGTTGCTTTAGTAATCAATTTGGATATTTCAGTAACCGAAGCAAAATCACCGGGGCTGCTGATGGGAAAACCCGCCTCAATAATATCAACCCCCAATTCTTCCAATTTAAGTGCAAGTGCTATTTTTTCGCTGCTGACTAATTTACAGCCCGGCACCTGTTCGCCGTCTCTTAATGTAGTGTCAAAAATGTGAATTTTGTCGCCTGGCATAGCTAAAGTGATTTAAGTAACTCGAAATTGTATGTCGGTTCCCCGTTAAAACCAAAAGTTTAGTTTCCTTTAATAACAACTTCGCCATAAATTTACCGCACAGGCAGCTAAGGAGAAAATCAAAAGCATGGGTTTAATACGCTGTATAAGCCCTCCAATTTTCCCTAAAACCCTTACCTGTATTGACTTTAAAAGATTTTCAATTACGATGCCCAACCGCCATACAGATACATTATTCCAACTCATAAAATCGCTGGGCAAGAGCGAAAAACGGAATTTTAAGCTTTATATCAACAGAACCACCGCCTCGGAGGAGTTAAAAATTGTACAACTATTTGATGCTCTGGACAAAATGGATGCTTACGATGAGGCCATATTACTGAAGAAAAATAAGAGCATTAAAAAACAGCAGCTTTCTAATCTTAAAGCTTATTTATATAAGCAAATTCTGTCAAGCCTCAGGCTCATCAACGACGAAAACAATATCGATATTCAATTGCATGAGCAGATGGATTATGCCCGGATACTGTACAACAAGGGACTGTACCTGCAAAGCCTGAAAGTGTTAGACAAGCTGAAGGAACAGGCAAAGAGCCATAATCAACTCACTTATTTGCAGCAGGCACTTTTTTTTGAAAAGAAAATTGAAGGCCTGTATATTACCCGAAGCCTTAAGAACCGTGCCGAGGAACTGAGTAAAGAAGCAGATGAAGTAAGCGATCATTTATCTGCCGTATCTAAACTGAGCAACCTGGCTTTGCAGTTGTATGGCTGGTATATTAAAAATGGTTTTGCAAGAGATGATGAAGAAGAGGAAGCTGTAAAGAATTTCCTGAATAATAACTTGCCTGCAAACATCCGGCACCCTAATGGCTTTTACGAAAAATTATATTTGTACCAGTGCTATTGCTGGAAGGCTTTTATACGCCAGGATTTTTTACAATACTACCGTTATACACAAAAATGGGTGGATATTTTTGAAGAAGAGCCTTACATGATCGCTATTGAAAGTGGCCATTACATTAAAGGCATGCACAACCTGATGGGGGCACATTTTAACCTGGGTAATTATCAAAAATTAAACGATACCTTAATTGAGTTTGAAAAATTTGCCAACAGTAAAACAGTACAGCAAAATCAGAATAATTTAATCCAGTGTTTTATTTATTACACTATTTCTTTGCTGAATAAACATTTTATCAGCGGTAAATTTTCTGAAGGTTTATTGTTGATTGAAGGCATTGAAGCAAAATTAAAAGCATATGAAATCTACCTGGACCGTCACCGCATTTTAGTGATCTATTACAAGATTGCCTGTATGTATTTTGGTGCCGGCGATTTTGAAACCACGATAGATTACCTGAATAAGATCATTAACTGGAAAGTGGACCTGCGTAACGACCTGCAATGTTATGCCCGCCTGCTGCATTTGATCGCTCACTACGAACTGGGTAATTTTCAATTGCTGGAGTACCTGGCCAAATCGGTGTACCGCTTTATGGCCAAAATGCATAACCTGAGTGTGGTGGAAGAAGAGATGTTTAAATTTTTACGCAAAGCATTGAGCCTGCCGCCCAATAAATTAAAACCTGAGTTTGAAAAGCTGCTGCATAAATTAAAGCAGTTTGAAAACAAGCCTTTTGAAACGAGGGCATTTATGTATTTAGATGTGATATCCTGGCTGGAAAGCAAGATTAATAATGTGCCGGTGCAGGAGGTGACGCAGAAAAAATACCTAACAAGAAAGTAAAATCTGCGATATCTATTCCGGCTCCTTCATCGGGTCGAATGAATGATCTTTAATACCATTACTATTTTTACGTGGCTTAAAATTGTTTTTAGAAAGCACAACCGATTTCTTTGTATCAGTCATATAAAAATCCACGGTAGGCATTATGCTATCCAGGCCAAGTGCGGCATAGCCGATCATCTGATCAGTTTTTATTTTATCCCCTCTTTTTACCAATACCGATTTAAGATTGGAGTAGGTATAAAATAAACTATCTTTTTCTACAATCACCACTTTTATATCGTCGATAATGGCAATAGTTGACACCCTCCCCTCTGTTAATGAAAAAACGGTGCTGTCTTTTGAGCCAAAAGTGGTGAATTGCATTGATGCATGTGCCGGCTGGTTTCCATCATGGCAATCAATCAACGCCACATTATTCATCGGCATTAAAAACTCCGGACTTGTTATTGAGGCTGTATTTCCCCCAATTGCCTTCTTCAATTCCTTTTCAAATTCTTCTCCATTTAACTCTCCTTCAAAAAATTTCTTATAGCCTGTTTTGGTATTCACCATTATTGTTGCCGGTATGGCACCGCTCCAGGCGGTATCAATCATCGGGCAAAAATAATCGGCATCGGTTTCGTTGAGCCAGGCTATATTGGTGGTAAAATTATTTTTAGCTGCAAATGTGGCAATGCGTTTGGGATAGAAAGAAGGCAGGTCTAAACTCACCAGCAGCAGTTTTACTTTATCCTTTTTATATTTATTGGCAATTCTTATAAACCCGGGGATCTCTCCCACACAAGGCTTACAAAACGTAGCCCAGAAGTTGATAACAAATATGCTGTCTGATTTAGTGCTGAAGGACCGTACCACGTCCGCCATTTTCAATTCCGGGATTTGCTGTGCGGTAGCAGTGAAGGCAAAACAAAAAAAAGCAATAACAAAGGCAGTCTTTTTAATCATGCTTTAAAAATACGCAGAATAACGGGATTGGGTTTATGCCACCTGTTAAAATAAGCCTTAAATAAAAATATGCTCCGCATAATAAGGTGGCCACAGATTACAAAGATTAACACGGATCAATACAGGCCAATCTGTGTAATCCGCGGCAAAAAAAACGCCTACACAGAAGTCTCCCAAATAGCTTTTGGCTAATCCCTCATTTCAAACTAATTTTGCCCTGCTTCAAAAAGCAACCGGCATTCTAAAATCGCAAATCTAAAATCTAAAATAACAATATGGCATACGACGTAATAGTGTTGGGCAGCGGTCCCGGCGGTTATCCTGCAGCAATCAGGGCTAGTCAGTTAGGTAAAAAAGTAGCAATTGTAGAAAAAGAAAGCCTGGGCGGCATCTGCCTTAACTGGGGCTGTATCCCTACCAAAGCCTTGTTGAAAAGTGCCCAGGTATTTGAATATGCCAAGCATTCAAAAGATTATGGTATCAATATCGCCAACCCCACGCCGGATTTTGGTAGTGTTATCACCCGTAGCCGTGGTGTAGCGGATAAAATGACCAAGGGCATCCAGTTTTTGATGAAGAAAAATAAGATCGATGTGATCATGGGTTTTGGTAAATTGATTGCCCCGGGTAAATTGGAAATTACCGCAGCTGATGGCAGCAAAAAGGTAGAAGAAGCGACCAATATCATTGTGGCTACAGGCGGCCGTGCAAGAGCGTTGCCCAGCTTACCGATTGATGGCGTAAAAATAATTGAATACCGTAAAGCAATGAGCTTACCTACGCAACCCAAGAGCATGATCATTTGCGGAAGCGGTGCTATAGGAAGTGAGTTTGCCTATTTTTATAACAGCATGGGCACAAAAGTTACCATGGTGGAGTTTATGCCAAGGCTGGTTCCTGTAGAAGATGAAGACATCAGCAAAGAACTGGAAAAGCAATTTAAAAAACAGGGCATGACCATTATGACCAATAGCGAAGTGCTGAGTGTGGATACCAGCGGCGAAGGTGTAAAGGCAAAAGTAAAAACTGCTGCGGGTGAAGTGATTTTAGAAGCTGATATTTTATTGAGTGCTGTAGGTGTTGTAGCTAATATTGAAAATATTGGCCTGGAAGCTTTGGGCATTAAAACTGAAAAAGGAAAGATCATTGTGGATGCCAACCAGCAAACCAATGTAAAAGGTATATACGCCATTGGTGATTGTACACCGGGCCAGGCTTTGGCGCATGTGGCTACCAAAGAAGGTATCAATGCAGCTGAACATTTAAGCGGCCATCATCCTGAACCAATTGATTACAACAACATTCCGGGTTGTACGTATTGCACGCCTGAAATTGCCAGTGTTGGATATACTGAAAAAGCAGCTAAAGAAGCCGGTTACGAAATTAAAGTGGGTAAGTTTCCATATATCGCCAGTGGTAAAGCAGTGGCTGCCGGTGCAACCGATGGCTTTGTAAAAGTGATCTACGATGCTAAATACGGCGAATTTTTAGGTTGCCATATGATTGGTATGAACGTAACCGAAATTATTGCAGAGGCAGTGGTGGCCCGTAAACTGGAAACCACAGCGCATGAAATACTGAATGCCATTCACCCTCACCCCACCATGAGTGAAGGCCTGAAAGAAGCTACTGCAGCAGCTTACGGGGAAGCAATAGATATTTAACAGCCCTAAGAAAGTTATAAGAAAAGGGTTACAAATAATTGTAACCCTTTTTTATGGTCCCAAAGCACAAGAGAAGAGGAAGAACCTTATCACAAAATTTGTACCGCAATTGCAGCTCAAAAATATAACGCATTAATTTTCAATGAATGCTATTTTCTGGCACTGCCGGTAATTTGTAATCAGGCTGGTTATTTCCATCCTCCGCCCAGGGCCCGGTAAATATTGGTAACTGCATTAAACTGGTGCAACTTGTTTTCAATCAATTCTAATTTTGATTCCAGTGCATCTCTCTGCGTCATTAATACTTCAAAATAATCAGCCCTGGCCGACTTGAAAAGATCATTGGAAATATCAATAGATTTTACAAGTGCATCTACCTGCTGCGATTTTATGGTATACATCTGTTGCCCGTTCTTTAGATCCGATAATTCTGTGGCCACTTCAATATAGGCATTGAGTATAGTGCGTTCGTAATTATATACCGCCTGTAGCTGCCTTGCATTGGCGTTGTAATATTCTGCCTTTATTGCGTTTTTATTGATCAACGGACCAGCTACATCGCCAACGAGAGAAGCCAGCAGCGACTCAGGAAATTTTACCAGGTAACCGGGGGTAAATGCCTGGAAGCCCACGCCTGCCGAAATATTAAAGGAAGGATAAAACTCTGCCCTGGCCACATTTACATCCAGCTTTGCTGCAGCCAATTCAAGCTCGGCCTGTTTAATATCGGGCCGGTTTTTTAATAATTGAGAAGGAATACCGGCTGCTACCTGCGATGGCGTTAAATTTAAAAAACCGGTGGTATCCCTTGCTATGGGTTGCGGATAACGCCCCAGCAAATAATTGATCTCATTTTCTTTGGCGGTTATTTTTTGCTGCAGATCAAATTCCATGCTTTGTGAGCCGAGAACTTCTGCCTCAAATTTTTTTACCCCCAGTTCTGTAGCCCTTGCAGCCTGCTTTTGAACTTTTACAATTTCCAGCGCATTTTGCTGTAGTTTGATGGTTTGCTTTACAATATCCAGCTGGTTATCCAGTGCCAGCAATTCATAATAAGCATTAGCTATTTCAGCAATCAGGTTAGTGATAACAAAATTCCTGCCTTCCACAGTAGCAAGGTAACGGTCGAGCGCAACCTTTTTTGAATTGCGTAGTTTTTTCCATACATCAAGTTCCCAGGTGGCATAAGCACCAAGGCGATAATCAGGCAACCATTCCGGTACTTCTTTACCCGGTGTAATATCTGTAGAAGCATCGCCTGCACCCTGGCTGGTATAACGGGCTGCTTTTTCAATACCTATGCCACCACCTGCTTCCACCTTAGGCAGCAGTAATCCCTGCCTGCTGCGTATTTCGTTCCTGGCAATTTCTATTTCCTGCAGGGTAATAGACAGCTCCTGGTTATTTTTCAGCGCCGTATCAATAAGGCTAACCAGGTATTTATCTTTAAAAAACTCCTGCCATTTAATATCTGCGGTGTTAGCAGTATCGCTGCTGTTTGCATAGGTTGGTGCCACTGCTTTTGGCTGCGGCGACTGAACCAATGCCGGTGTTTTGCAACCTGCATACAAAATACAGGTAGCCATTACTGTTATAAAAATATTTTTTGTTACATTCATCATCTGTTATGATCTATTTCTTCGGTTAAAGGATTTTCATCTTCATCTTCCACAATGGGATTCTTTTCAGAAATTTTAGCAAAGAGATAATATAATCCCGGTATCAGCAATACACCAAACAATGTACCCAGCAACATACCGCCGCCTGCTGCAGAGCCAATGGTTCTGTTGCCCACTGCACCCGGGCCACTTGCAAATACCAATGGTATAAGACCTGCTATGAATGCAAAGGAGGTCATTAAAATAGGCCGGAAACGTGCCGCCGAACCCTGGATAGCAGCTTCCATCACCGAACTGCCCGACCGGTGCCGCTGTACTGCAAATTCAACAATCAATACGGCGTTCTTTCCCAGCAGCCCTATCAGCATTACCATTGCCACCTGTGCATAGATATTATTTTCCAGGCCCAGTAATTTTAATAAAAGGAAGGCCCCGAAAATACCCGCAGGTAATGAAAGAATTACGGGGAACGGCAATACAAAGCTTTCATATTGTGCTGCCAGTAACAGGTACACGAAAGCAAGGCAAATGATAAATATATAAATCGCCTGGTTACCCTGCCCCACTTCGTCTTTTGAAATACCGGCCCAATCAATACCAAAGCCCCTGGGTAAAGTTTTTTTAGCTACTTCTGTAATGGCAGTAATGGCTGCGCCACTGCTGTAACCCGGTGCCGGGCCACCACTTATTTCGGAAGAATTGTATAAATTATGCCGTGTAATTTCCGACAAGCCGTACACTTTTTCCATATGCATGAAGGCTGAATAAGGAACCATTTCGCCCTTGTCGTTTTTTACAAATAACTTTAAGATATCTTCCGGCAGTGCCCGGTATTGAGGCAATGCCTGTACCATTACTTTATATTGCCTGCCAAAACGTATGAAGTTGGTTTCGTAGTTGCTGCCTACCAGGGTGGATAATGTATTCATGGCGTTATCGATGGTAACACCCTTTTGCTGTGCCGCATCATTGTCTACTATCAGCATGTATTGCGGGTAGCTGGCGCTGTAAAAACTGAATACAGAAGTAAGCTCGGGCCTTTTGTTGAGTGCAGCAACAAAATCGTTGTTCACTTTTTCCATCAGTTTAAAATCGCCGGAGCCGGACTTATCCAGTAAGCGCAGCTCAAACCCACCGGCCGCACCATACCCGGGCACCGCAGGCGGCGGAAAAAATTCGATAGTGGCACCTTTAATATCTTTTGCTTTTTCTTCAAACTCGGCTATGGTTTCCTGTACCGAGTGTTTTCTTTCACTCCAGTCTTTCAGGTTAACCAGGCAGGTACCTACGTTGGCACCGGTACCTTCAGAAAGAATTTCGTAGCCGGCTAAGGATGAAACTGATTTTACGCCATCAATTTTAGCTGCAATATCCTGCAACTGGCGCACCACCGCATCGGTACGCTCCAGCGTAGAACCTGCGGGTGTTTGCACAATGGCATAAAATGTTCCCTGGTCTTCGTTTGGTATAAACCCCGATGGCAATTGTGTATTTAAAAAATAGGTTCCTGCACAAAAGCCTGCAAATGCCAGGAAAGTGATCACTCTTTTGTTTACAATAACACCCAATATGTTTTTATATTTTCCTAATACTCTTTCGAACCAGTTATTGAAACCGGTTAATCCCCTGTTTAACCATGTTTTCTTTTTAGGAGCCCCATGGGTATTTTTAAGCATTGCCGCACATAGTGCAGGCGTAAGTGTTAGTGCTATTAAACCCGATAAAATGATAGAGGTTGACATGGTGATAGAAAACTGCCGGTAAAAAATCCCTACGGGGCCGCTCATAAATGCTACCGGTATAAATACTGCCGCCATCACCAGGGTAATGGCAATGATGGCGCCGCTGATCTCATGCATGGCTGCTTCTGTTGCTTTGGCGGGAGACAGATTTTCCTCTTCCATTTTTGCATGCACAGCTTCCACCACCACAATAGCATTATCCACCACAATACCAATGGCAAGTACCAATGCAAAAAGTGTAATGAGGTTTAAAGTAATGCCAAAGAACTGCATGAAAAGAAAAGTACCAATTAATGATACCGGCACGGCGATAGCAGGTATTAATGTAGAGCGCCAGTCGCCCAAAAATAAAAACACCACAATACCCACCAATATAAAAGCTTCCACCAGTGTGTGTATCACTTTATCAATTGATGCATCTAAAAATTTGGATACGTCATAACTGATCTCATAATCCATTCCTTTGGGAAACGAGTTGGCCTTGATCTCCTCTAATTTTGCCTTAACATTTTTAATTACCTGGCTGGCATTACTTCCATACGATTGCTTAATAACAATTGCTGCCGAGGCCTTGCCATTTAATTTGGAGTAAATATCATAATAACCACTGCCAAATTCCACATCTGCAACGTCTTTTATACGCAACATTTCTCCCGCAGGAGTTGCCCTTAAAACTATATTTTCATATCCTTCTTTTGTGGTAAAACGGCCGGGGTATTTTAATATATATTCAAAGCTCTGCGATCTTTTACCTGATGCTTCACCTGTTCTTCCGGGAGATGCTTCAAGACTTTGCTCATCCAAAGCTTTTAAAACTTCATCGGCAGAGATCTTATACGCCGTCATACGATCGGGCTTGAGCCAGATACGCATGGCATATTCCCTGTTGCCTAATACATCAGCAAATCCTACCCCATCCACACTTTTTAATTCTGCCAACAAATTGATGTCGGCAAAATTGAAAAGAAATTTTTCATCCAGCTTGGGGTCGTTGGTATACAGGTTCAGGTACAACAGCATGTTCGATTCCTCACGAGTGATCTTCACCCCTTCCCTTACTACTATGGGTGGTAATTTATTGATCACAGAAGCCACACGGTTTTGGATATTCACTGTGGCAATGTTTGGGTCAACCCCGGAGTTAAACACCACCTGTATATCACCTTCACCATCATTACCTGCATCGGAAGCAATGTATTTAACACCGGGCGTACCATTGATCGCTCTCTCCAGTGGTATGATCACGGCTTTGGTCATTAACTCCCCGTTTGCACCGGGATACTCTGCAGTGATATTTACTTTAGGTGGCGATATGGAAGGAAATTGGGTTACCGGTAATTGCAACAGGGCCACCACACCCAGCAACGTTATGATCAGCGATATAACGATAGAGAGTACAGGCCGGTGTATAAATTTATTAAACATTTTTTTTTGCTTACAGGATTAGGATATTCTATTGTTTGATCAGTTGAAGGTTGGAGATAACCGCTGCAGGTTCTACATATTTGTATGCTATCTTATCATCATCTTTTACATTCTGCACGCCTTCCAGTAAAATTTTATCCCCTTCTGAAAGACCGCCATCTACAACGTATATGTCGGATAGCCTGTTTTTAATGGTAATGTTCCTGGACTTAACCACGTTGTTTTTATCCACTACAAATACATACACTTTATCCTGCAATTCATAAGTGGCTTTTTGTGGTATCACTAATGCATCCTTTAACGGAACGGTCATTTGTACCTTACCAGTTTCACCATGCTTCAGTAACAATTGTGTATTGGGAAATTTTGCCCTGAACGCAATATTCCCTGTTTCGTTATCAAACTGCCCTTCAACAGTTTCCACCACACCTTTGTATTTATGTGTTTCATTATTGGCCAGTAATAGTGAAACGCTTTTCATATTACTGGTATCGCCCTGTGCTTTATAATCGAGGTATTCTTTTTCAGGCACATTAAAATACGCATACACGCTCTTGTTATCAGATAGTGTTGTCAGTAATGCTCCCTCGTCAATCAGGCTGCCCAGTTTTAATGGTATCCTGTCTATCACGCCATCAAAAGGCGCTTTGATCTCTGTAAGCGACAAATGCAATTTTGCCAGCGCCATGTCTGCTTTTGCCTCATCCAGTTTTGCCTGTGCAATAGCCGATTCAGATTTTGAAACAATGTCTTTATCAGCAAGTGTTTTTGCATTCAGCAGTTCCAGTTCAGCTCCTTTTACCGCAGCCTCTGCTTTTAAATATTCGGCCTGGTACATAGTGGGCACAATCTTAAAAAGCACCTCGCCTGCATGTACATACCTGCCCTCATCCACATTAATACTTTGCAGATACCCTTTTTCCTGTGCCCGTATCTCCACATTACGGACAGATTGTATCTGCGATACATACTCTTTGGTGAAAGAGGTATCAACCCTTAACGGGCTGGTAACAATGTACGTGCCGGGTTCTTCTGTTTCCTTTTTTTTAGAGGAGCAGCCTGTAGTATAAACGAGGCTATAAAGGCCGATCAACAATGCAATTCTCTTCATTGATTTTCAGGTGAATTTTAAAACCACGCAGTCGTCATTCAAATTCTTTTATGATGAACTGTGTTGTTGTTGAATAAGGGTATTATTTTTTATTAGCTGTATTTTAAACATGGTATACTGTGCAAAAGTAATATTGCAGCATGTTATAAATTTGTCGTTAACATCTGTTTTACAAGAGGGAGAATGGGGGTATTCCGGTGCCACTGCGGGAGAAAATTGATGCAGCTGAGAAAATTACAGGTGTTAAAAAATAATTATCAAGCAACGTTATATAACCTGAAAAAAATAAAAAAAATGACATTGCGGGAAACTGACCAATGATAACCGGCAGTATGCCGACCAGCTTTTATTTTTACTTTCTATTATGCCTTAGGTTCAAATACATGATTAGGTATAAACCAGGATACTGATGTGAGTATTAAAAGCATAAATGCAATTTCAGGAAAACCTGTTACAGAGATAATTATTGCAAGAAGATTTAAACCGAGACTGACATATGTTTTTTTATGCCCTTTAAATGTATTGGAAAAAGATGACCCTTTACCATGTAGTTTGCGTAATGCGTTTACAAGTACCAGGTAGACAAGTACACTGAGTGTAAGCAGACCTGCATAAATAGTAACAGTAATAGTTTTAAAAGCGTTTTCGCCCATGGCAGCTGTTGCAAAAGGTACAAATGACAGAATAAACAGGTTAAGCATATTTATCCAAAGTACTTTATTGTTAACTTTTGAAACCGTCTGGAACAGGTGATGATGGCTTGCCCAATTTAAGCCTACAAAAAGAAAACTTACAGCATAGCTGATAAATACAGGCCACATTTTTAAATAACTATCCAAAGCAGGATTCCCGGGCACTTTAAATTCCAGTACCATGATGGTAATTATAATAGCCATCACACCATCTGTAAACGCTTCCATTCTGTTTTTTTCCATACTTATTACCGGGGTTTACTTATGCCTAAGTTTTGATTCTGGTACAAACCAGGTTCTTTTACAATAGTTGAGATGAAGGCGGCGATACTTTTTCTTGAAATGGCGGTACCGGTTTCGGCTTCTCCTTTGTGCGTAATAGCATAATCCACTTCGTTGGCATTGGTAAACCAATCGGGACGAAGAATGGTATAATCCAGCCCGGAGCTTTCGATTACATCGGCCAATTTTCTATACGGCACCAGTACAGTTTTTAAAGGCGTTTGGTAAATACCAATAGAACTTATGGCGATGATCCTTTTAACGCCTGTTTCCTGCATGGCTTTTACAATATTTTTTGCCATTACTTCCAGGTTGCCGGCAAGATTTACATATACAATATCATGACCCGCTACTGCATTTTTTATATCGGTATAGTCCAAAGCATCGCCTTCAATAATGTTGCAGCCTTCTGTTATATTTTTTGAAAGCCTGGCTTTATTTCTTGCAAATAAGGTAAGCGCCGTGTTACCTGATTGTTTTAATGCCTCAATTACATATTGCGCAAGGCTGCCGCCAGCACCAATGATGATCACTCTTTTCATTGTGGGTACTTTTTTTTGAAAAATATTTATTTGGTTTGCGGTGTTTGGTAACGGGCACCTGTAATTGTAATTTTTGAGATATCATCCATTAACTGTTTCAATTCATCTGCAGAGAAGTTATAATCAGCACTCCACAAATTTTCCTGCAGATGAGCCAGTTTTGTTGTACCGGGAATAGGAACCACCCAGGGTTTTTGTGCCAGTAACCATGCCAGGGAAACCTGGGCCGCAGTTAATCCTCTTTCATTTCCAAACCTGGTCAATACATCAATGATCTTCCAGTTTGCTATAACCGCATCGGGTTTATAACGGGGTAATGTTGGGCGGTTATCATTACCCGGAACATATGTGGTACGTTCATTAATATAGCCGGTAAGATAAGCCCTGCAAAGGGGACTGTAGGGCACAAAACCAATTCCCAGTTCTTCACAAACAGGAAAAATATCTGTTAACGGTTCCCTGGACATCAATGACAACTCGGTTTGAATAGCGGTAAGTGGTTGCACTGCATGCGCCTTGCGGATATTTTCCGGGCCGGCTTCACTTAAACCAAAGTGTTTTACTTTTCCCTCCTGTACCAGGTCTTTAACCGTACCGGCAACATCTTCAATGGGCACATCCGGGTCAACCCTGTGCTGGTACAATAAATCTATATGGTCGGTTTGCAATCTTTTTAATGATTGTTCCACTACTTCCCTGATGTGTTTTGGCCGGCTGTTAAATCCACCGGTCATTTTACCATCCTGTATATCAAAACCAAATTTGCTGCACAACGTAATTTTTTTTCTGAAAGGTTTAATTGCTTCGCCTACCAGTTCTTCATTTACTAACGGGCCGTAAGCTTCAGCAGTATCAAAAAGATTTACACCCATGTCATACGCTTTCCTGATAGTGGCGATCATATATTTTCTGCCCGGAATAAAACTCCGGTTCCAGCTCATACCCATGCAACCCAGTCCCATACCATAAGCAACTTCAATACTGTGTTTACCTGAACCCAGGGTACGGGATTTAGTACCGGGCGTATTATTTTTCGTGTTATCTTTTTCATTTGCTGTTGCAAAACTGGCTGCAGGCGAAAGCAGCAATGCGCTGCTTAATACGGCACCTGACTTTAAAAAATTTCTACGATTATGATTTTCCATTGTTGTTTTTTTATTACAGGTGATCCATTATTTACCAACCCTGTTTTGCAAGTGGGCAGGATAACGATCGCCCTGCACATTCGTTAAGGCAAATGCTGCATCTATTGCTTTAATATCACTTACAGAAAGATCAACCAATGCGCCTCCTATGTTTTCTGTTAACCGGTGTAATTTTGTAGTACCCGGAATAGGAACTATCCATGGCTTTTGTGCCAGTAACCAACCCAGTGCAATTTGTGCAGGCGTTGCTTGTTTTTGCAAAGCAATGGCACTTAACAGCTCCACCAGTTTTTGATTGGCCTTCCTGTTTTCCTCAGTAAACCGGGGAACAATGTTCCTGAAATCGCTGGCATCAAACTTTGTATTTTCATTGATGGTACCGGTTAAAAAGCCTTTACCCAAGGGGCTGAAAGGCACGAAGCCAATGCCTAATTCTTCCAATACCGGAATAATTTCTTTTTCAGGCTCCCGCCACCAGATGGAATACTCACTTTGCAAAGCAGTTACGGGTTGCACAGCGTGTGCTTTCCGTATCGAAACAACACCTGCTTCTGAAAGACCAAAGTGTTTTACTTTTCCTTCTGCAATTAAATCTTTTACTGTTCCTGCCACATCTTCCATTGGTACGTTTGCATCTACCCTGTGCTGATAAAATAAATCAATCACATCCGTTTTTAACCGTCGTAATGATTCTTCTGCCACAGCTCTTATACGATCGGGATGGCTATCCTGGCCTTTTTTGGAGTCTCCGTCTTTAAACCCAAACTTGGTGGCTATCACTACCTCTTTACGAAAAGGTGCTACAGCTTCTCCTACCAGTTCTTCATTGGCAGCGCCATATGCTTCGGCAGTATCAAAAAAAGTGATGCCTTGTTCGTATGCTGCCCTGATTAATTTTATAGCTGCTTCCTTGTCGGTTGCTGGGCCGTAACCAAAGTTCAGTCCCATACAACCAAGTCCTAATGCGGATACTTCTAATCCGCTGTTTCCCAATAGTCTCTTTTTCATTGTAAGTATTTTTTATTTTTAACGGATGCCAATGCGGCTATCCTTTATTTTCTATTGCAAAGGTCTGAACAATAATTACAGGAGTTTGTATACCAATTACTGGTTTACTTACCACTATTACTGATGCCGATCTGCTTATTTAAAAACCTCTGCCGGAATGTTTACTTTTGTTACTGTAAAAAAACTGATATGGAAGAAATCGTAAAACTGGACACCATTGCAGCCTATAATCAGATGCGTGGGGTAAAAACATTGCATCCGTTGATTACTGTAATAGACCTGTCGAAGGCTGAACCGATGCCTGCAAAAACATTCAACTTTGGTTTGTATGCCGTGTATTTGAAAGAATTTAAATGCGGTGAGTTGAAGTACGGACGCAATCATTACGATTACCAGGAAGGCACATTGGTGTTTATAGCTCCCGGCCAGGTGGTGGGTGTGCAGCCAAAAGTAAAAACATTTGAACCCGGTGGATGGGCCTTGCTATTTCACCCGGAATTGATAAAAGGCACTGCATTAGGAAAACACATCCAGGAATATTCTTTTTTTTCTTATGCTGTAAACGAAGCTTTACACCTGTCGGAAAAAGAAAGACAGCTTGTACTGGACTGTTTTGGTAAAATTCAATATGAATTAGAACAGTCTATCGACAAGCACAGCAAAACACTGATCGCTTCGAATATAGAATTGTTTCTGAATTATTGCATTCGTTTTTACGACCGCCAGTTTATTACACGTGATAATACACACAAAGGAATCTTAGAAAAATTCGAGGAGTTACTGAATGGTTATTACGCATCTGATCAACCGCAACATGCCGGTTTGCCCTCCGTGGCCTATTGCGCAGATGCCTTGCATTTATCGCCCAATTATTTTGGTGATTTGGTCAAAAAAGAAACCGGGAAATCTGCACAGGAATATATTCAAAACAAAGTGATGGCGATTGCTAAAGAAAGAATTTTTGATACCCATAAATCCATCAGCGAAGTGGCTTACGGTTTAGGCTTTAAATATCCGCAACACTTTACAAGGTTATTTAAACAAAAAGTTGGTATGTCGCCAAATGAGTACAGAACGTTGAATTAGTAAAAATGCTTTTACAAATCCCTGGCAAAAAATAACCTGATTGCCAGTTCTTTTTAAAAAGAGCTCCGTCCAAATGGCAATTCGTTGTTTAACGAATTGCATTACCACCATATTTTTATAAAAGCCGGCAGCATAATGGCCGGCTTTTTTATTGATACCTGTACCACAGAGCGATTTATTTTCGGTGTAACTGTTTTTACAGTAAAGGCTTTAACAAAATTTTTACCTGTGTAGTGTAAGATAGTTTACAGCTACAAAAAAGCAGCCTGTCTAACTTTGTTCTTCCATAAATATTTTAATACAGTACATCATCCGATTATACAAATTACCAGGGATGCAAATTGATTGCAATGAAAAGTGAGATAAATAATGAAAAGATCAAGAGTGTTTATATGCGTAAACATCCTTTATTTATACATCTTAATGAAGATCATTTTAAAATAATATGCCAGAGAGCAAGGATAATTAAACTAACAAAAAAGAATCCGCTTCTGCTGGATGCAGAGCCCGTTAGCAAAATATATTTTCTTGCAAGCGGCACT
Organism: Ferruginibacter profundus; assembly: GCF_054783275.1. Classification (NCBI taxonomy): domain Bacteria; kingdom Pseudomonadati; phylum Bacteroidota; class Chitinophagia; order Chitinophagales; family Chitinophagaceae; genus Ferruginibacter; species Ferruginibacter profundus. The sequence continues at coordinate 2,127,976 of NZ_BAAGQW010000001.1, forward strand.
GCAAAATTGGTAAATTTTAATAGTGTGGGTAATAATGCTGTAAGCGACATACTTGTTGAAGGCGATATATTCGGTGACTTTTCTTTTACCGGTTCTAACAACGATAGTTATGTAACGGGGTTAAGGTCCAATACCTACCTGTTTTATTTTGTGGCGGATGACTTTAAAAAAATGTTGCAACATAATCACCTGTTATCGTTTTACTATGCGGAAATGATCAGCACCAAGCTTCGTCTTTTAGAATCAAGGCATTCAGTATGGACAAATGAAGATGCAAGAATGCGATTACTGTATTTTTTCCAGGGCTGGACGGCATGCGCAGGAAAAAAGGAAAGTGACCGTATCGTTCTGGATAATTATTTCGCTCTTAGTGATATTGCCGAATTCATAGGTGTGTCACGCCAGTTTATGCACGTGATGATCAAAGAATTAAAAGAAGAAGGTTTGCTATATTATACCCGAAAAAAAATAGATGTTACGTATAATTTTTTAAGCCTGGGTACCTTGAAACAAAAAAAAGCAGTATAGCCAATTCGTTTTTTCACTTTTGCATTTATTTTTTTTTCTATAACATACTGTTATGTGTAAACTAATTTACAGAAAGTAAAAATAGGTTTACGTGTTTATTTACTGCAATAGAATTATTGAGTAAACTTGTCTTGCCAAATCATTTACTTGTTGCAAAAATAAAATTCAACCGAAAGGCACTTATAGCCCTGTTGAATTTTTACAACATCTGATGGAAGCATTGCATTGCTAAACCTTAAACTCCAATACATGAAAAAACTCCTATGCACATTCCTATTTTTTTTATGTTTTCCTTTTGTTTACAGCCAGATCCCATCATCCGGAAATATCCTATGGCTGAGAGCCGACAGAAATGTTTTCAATAATAATATGATTACCCACGCCAACCCGGGCGACCTGGTGCAGGTATGGCAGGATCAAAGCGGTAACGGCAATCATTTCAGGCAGGATATCAATAGCCAGCGGCCGCAATTGGTGGCGTACGCCAATTTATTATGCGCACAGCCACTTATACATTTTGATGTAGGCAGAAGAACTTATTTATGCAGCACGCTGAAAGCATCCGGTGCAAAAACAATTTTTATTGTATTTCTTCAACCCTCTATTTCCGGCAACCCGGAAACGCTGCTGTCCATAAAAGGGCTTGCCAATACTTACTCCGAAATATTATGTACTGATGCTCCGGCCTATAGCCCCCTTTCATTTATTGCTGATGTAACTTCAAGTGTATCCGGCGGCGTATTGACCGGCGCCATGGGAGATAACATGACTTTTTTAAGCAGCGGAAATATTTTTACCCTGACTTATAACGGCAGCGTTAATTCATCGCCATCAAGCTATACCGCAAATAACAATACGGTTGCTGCAACAGTAACAACCAGCGGCCCTTTTGGCAGGCTGCCTTATGACAGCACTACTATTGGTGGCAGGGCACCGCAACAGAATTACAGTTTTTTTTCCGGCGATATCGGCGAAATAATTCTTTATAACAGGGTACTTACTGCGGCGGAAATAACACAGGTGGAGCATTACCTTGCTGATAAATTTGGTTTTTTTGGCACCTGCAATGTATTGCATACTGCTACGCTGAATTTTGTATGTAAAGCTGTAAACAATGCCGTTGAGTTAAACTGGAATCCGTACGGTGCCGGAGTAAATGAATATATCATTGAGCGCAGCACTGATGCCTCCCGCTGGGATAGTATCGGTGCAATACAAGATGCGCCAGCCAACACCCGCTACAGTTTTACAGATAATCAGCCTTTCGGGGGAGTTAATTATTACCGGCTTATCATAAAAACCACAGGCGGAAGAATATTGTATAGCAATAGCCTCAGCGCAACTGTTCCGCTTATAACAACTACAGCGTATACTATTCAACCCAATCCTGTAAAAGAGTACATGTATATCCGTTCAGCTACCAGGGAAATGTTACACATTTATTTATTAAATGCCGAAGGCAGGCTGGTAAAAGAAATAAATGCTCTCAGCAATATGCCCATTGCTACCGGCAACTTACCCAGAGGAATTTACTGGGCAACGATCAACGGAAAGAGCGAACAGGTAACGCTGAAATTTTTTAAGCCATAAGATCGCACCTCTCCTATTGCAACTCTTCATACAAATTAACAAACCATAAAATCCAAAACATGACATTTACTTTTTACCGAATTGCGGCAGGCATTGCCATGCTATTTGTTACTATGTTCGTAAACGCAGGCGAAAAAAACAAAAGCAAACAACTTCATCATCCCGGGGCTGTAGAATACAAAAAAGCCATATCACCACTAACCACTCCCTATGGAACCATTTACAGTGCAAATAGCTGGAGTAATACCAACGATTTTATTACTCATGGTAATGTAACGGCAACCCTTAGTGGCAATTATGTAAATATAAGCAGCAGTACTAAAGACGACTGGAACAATACCGTACATATTACCAGTTACCAGACCAAACTGGAGAAGTGGCGTTTTAAATTACGGTTTAAAATAGCAGCCTGGGCCGCAGATTCTTATGGCCTTGGTTTTGGACTTAAATCTGCCAATGCCTTTGTGCAAAACGATGTGATGGGATTTTTGCAAACTACTAATTCGGGCAGCGGCGGATTGTATATAGTAAAATCCGGAAGAACAATTGTTGCCACAGGGCCAACAATAAATTTTGCATTGAATGACACGATAGATCTTGATGGTGAATTTTATGACAGTGTGTTTCATTTTACGGCACATAATATCAGTTCCGGTTCGATGGGATCGGTAAGTTTTACCTACGCTACCAACGGCAGCACTATTGCTGTACCTAATACCAGTAATTTTTCGCTGATGGAATTAGGTGGTACACACCAGGTACAAAATATTGAAATTACCAGCAATGAACCTACAGGTGCTAATTTAGTTACCGTTGGTGACAGTAAAACCATTGGTTATTTTACCAACACTTTTACCGGGCGGTATGCGGCACAACTGAATAATAATTATCCGCCTGCATTGATCAATGCCGGGGGAGCCGACCTTGTTACCAACGTATTGAACCGGCAGGATGAATTGACCAGGCTTTCTGCCAACAAATACCTGCTGAGTATTGGCAGTAACGATATCAGGTTTGGCTCAACCCTTTTACAATTGCAAAGCAATTATGATTCACTCGTAAGAATTTTGCAGGCTACCGGAGCAAAAGTTTACCATATTGTACTACCGGAAGATTATTCAAAACCATTGGGTGTAAATATGCTGGCCTTTAAAGATTGGGTTGCGGCAACCTATCCTGCATACTATATAAACGTTTGGGATAGTATGGCCACAGGTAATGTTTTAAAAGGAATATATGATACCGGCGACGGCGTACATTTAAATCAGCAGGGTAATAACAAAATTTACGAAGCTATTGTTGCAAGTAATAAATTAAACAATGTTACGCTACCTGTTGATGCATTGTTTTTTACCGGCGAACAAACCGGCGGCCACCAGGTTACACTTAACTGGAAAGTAGATCCTGGTCAGCAACCTGCAACTTTTTCATTACTGAAAAGCTTTGATGGTAACAGTTTTGAACAGGTTGCTGTTATTGCAGCACATTCAGCTGTTGCATATACTTACACAGATAATGATTTTACTTCCCCGGTAAGTTATTATAAACTTAAGATAACAGAAAATCCGGGGTTGGTGAGGTACAGCGATATCATTGTGGTTCGTAATGACCGGTATGCTGCAGGCATATCAGGAATGCAAAAAATAGCTGAAAATGAATATGCATTTGTTTATTACACCAACGAAAACAGTACGATCTCCTGGCAGGTTATTGATTTAAACGGAAGAAAGATGAGTGAAGGCAAACAACAATTGTATAAAGGAAGAAATAATATAAAGGTTGCCGTTGCAAACAGCAGCAAAGGTGTTTACTATTTAAATATTGCATTGCCTGGTAAAAATATGCAGGTAGTACTTGCATTCATAAAATAATTACTGCTTACCCTTACTAACCATTAAATATTTTTTATGTGTGCCCAACTAAATATAAACGGCGGACCTCCCGGCCCGCCGTTTATAAAAAAGAACACTTACACTATCAATGAAAAGTTTTTACAACGCCTGGGATTTAAAAAAATTGAAGTTTTATCCGGCCAGAATGAATGGGTGTACCGCTATTATAAACCTTCCAAAGAATGCAATGGTATTGAATTGATATTCATAAAAGATTTTTGCATTTTATCAGTTGAAGAATTCTGGCTTAATCATTCTAATGGTTTTGAACAGGTTTCCAATACCATAGTAGGCAAATTCAGCATTTATTCGGATGAGGACCTGCAGTTTATTTTTTCGAGAAATATCAGGCTGAACTATCTTTTTAATATAGCCGGTAAAAGAGTGTGAGTTGTGTTTTACAACATTAGCATTGAAAAGCTACTTTACAAATCCCCGGTTGCGGATAAAAATTTGTCGTTACACTGACATCAACAGATTTTTAATTAAAATACCTTGCAATTTATTATTATTTTTATCAGCAACAAACCTTATCAGTTTTTCAAATTCTACTGCAATGGCAAAAACTTCCTTATTGGATTTTGAGAAAGATGTAAGCCTTTCTCAATTTACATTTGAAAATTTACAGGAAGGCGTTTTTTGGGTAAATGCCAACGGGGAGATCCTGAATGTAAATAATACCGCCTGTTTAATGACGGGCTATTCCAAAAAAGAATTGCAAAAGATGAGGGTACATGACATTAACCCCTCTGAAATTGTAATGGATTTTCCTAAATTCTGGCAGCGGCTTAAAGAGGAAAAAAAATTCAGGTTTGAGGCGAAGCACAGGCATAAAACCGGCTATTTATATGATGTAGAGATTACGGGTAATTTTATTTCCTATAAAGGCGAAGAATTTACCTGCAGCATTGTACGTGATATACGCAAAAGAAAGCTGGAAGAAGAATTACTGCGTACAGTTTCTGAAGCTACATCCAGCCATGTAGGCTACGATTATTTTAAGGAACTTACAAAATACATTACCCTTACACTGGGCGTTAAATATGCACTGGTAACAGAGTGTGCCAATGAAGCCAGGACAAGGCTACGTACCATTTCCTTTGTAGATAATACCACTCCATTAGAAAATATTGAGTACGACCTGGAGGGCACACCGTGTGAAATTGTAATGCAGGGCAAAGATTATTTCTGTGCCGATGAGTTAGAAAAAACTTTTCCAAAAGAAAAAGGAATGCAGTCGTATGTAGCAGTGCCTATTTACAGTCCTTCGTCCAATGAGGTTGTTGGCCACATTGCGGCGCTGGATGATAAACCGATGAGTGAAAGCCAGAATCAGACCTCTATACTAAAAATATTTGCAGCACGTGCCGGATCTGAAATTGACAGGATAAAAGCGGAGGAACAATTAAAAGTGGCCAATAAAAATTTAGCCACATTACTTGATGAAAGTGAACAACGTTTCAGGGATCTGTTTGAAGAAGCCCCGATTGCTTATGTACATGAAGGCCTGGATTCAAAATTTATTAAAGCCAACAGGGCTGCATTAAGAATTTTAGGCGTGAAGCCGGAGGAAGTACCTTTTACATATGGAAAAACAATGGCGCCCGATACACCCGATGCACAAAAGCGCATGAAGGAAGCATTTGAATCGGTAGGCCGCGGAACTGATACCAGCGGTGTGGTTTTGGAATTGCGTCGTAAAGATAATAACAAACCCATCTGGATACAGTGGTGGAGCAACCCTGATATCGGCGGGCAATTTACCCGGACGATGTTCATTGATATTACAGATAAAGTATTGATGGAACAGGAACAAGCCAGGCTGCAGGCACAAAATCAATACTTACAGGAAGAAATAAAACTGACGTATAATTTTGAAGATATTATCAGTAAGAGCAAGGACTTTCATAAAGTACTACAGCAAATTGAGAAAGTAGCTTCCACAGATGCCACCGTTTTAATTTTAGGTGAAAGCGGCACGGGAAAAGAGTTGCTGGCAAGAGCTGTACATAATATCAGTAACAGGAGCAAAAGGCCGCTGATAAAAATTAACTGTGCCACATTACCTGCTAATTTAATTGAGAGTGAATTATTCGGCCATGAACGTGGTGCATTTACCGGCGCTATGGAAAGAAAGATAGGCCGTTTTGAATTAGCAGATGGCGGAACCATCTTTTTAGATGAGATCGGCGAATTGCCGGTGGAATTGCAAGCCAAATTATTAAGAGTGTTGCAGGAAGGAGAATTTGAAAGATTAGGTAATCCGAAAACAATAAAAGTAAATGTACGATTGATAGCTGCCACCAACCGTAACCTGCAGCAGGCCATTGAGAAAAAAGAATTCAGGGAAGATCTGTTCTATCGCCTGAATGTTTTCCCAATCATATCTCCTCCATTACGTCATCGCAAAGAAGATATTCCTCTGCTGATAAAACATTTTGTAAAAAAATACGAAGGCAAAATGGCGAAGGATATTAAACACATTCCTGATAAAGTTGTTGATGCGCTGATGCAATACGATTGGCCGGGAAATATCCGTGAACTGGAAAATCTTATTGAAAGAGCTTTGATATTAACCAATACCAATACACTGGAATACGGGGATTGGATTCCGGCCGCAAAAACGACAAACTCCAATGGAAAAGCAGTTTTACAAAAAATGGAGGATGTGGAAAAGGAACATATTATCAGCGTACTCAATGATACCAATTGGAAAGTGAGTGGCGAAAAAGGAGCTGCAAAAATACTCGGCCTTAATCCAACCACTTTAGAAGCAAGAATGAAAAAACTGGGCATAGAAAGAGAGAAATAAAATCATTTCATACAACCGGCAACACAGGAAGTAATTTCGGCTGGTGATTTATACAACCTGATTCCTGAAATCCTGTTTATTTTTTTATCCGCTACATATAAAATTATCCAGTCGTCTTGTTGCACAACACGTGCAGTAATAGCAACGGGTTCTGCCACATAATCCTGTACAGCTTCATTCATAGGTTCCCCGTTGGGGCCAACAATTAAATAATAATTCTTTTCTCCTTTTTCGTTCTGTACTTTTAATACAGGAGGGATACCGCCCAAAATGCAACGGATAGCACAATCACGATGCACTTTACCTTCACCGGGCTTCATTACGCCAAAATAACATTTAGGATCAATGATCTCTCCGTTTATGGTTTGTACCCCTAAATCTTTTTGCGCTGTCAGCACAGCAGAGTCAGCAACTGCTCCAATATTTACTACAGGATTTTCATCTTTATTTATTTGCAATAATGTTTTTCCATCGTTGTATAGCAATGTACCTTTTAGCGTAAGTTCTTTATTATTGAAAGCGATATTTTTTTCTTTCTCTGATTCCATAATGGCGGTTGCTGCACCGTGTTTACCATAACCAACTAATGGAATGGTAATATAAGCAGCATTGCCCCAGATATCTTTTCCGGCAACAACTTTTAACATGGGCAAAGGATTGCTTATGTAGATACCCTTTACTTCAGTAAGTGTACCAAATTCAAAATTAGCCGAAGAAAACTTTTTTTGAAATGATGCCAGCAGTAATGCAACAACTACAGCAAGAGGTAAAAGAAATATCAGTACTCTTTTAACCAGTCTTGCAAAAGATGATGGCGCTTCAGGCATCCACCCGATATAAAACTCTGCACTATTCATTATTGATTTATTAATTGTTCACTTATTATAGCTCCGTTTCTCTCTGTTCCTTCTGCAAAAGGTATTGGGTTCAGCCACACTTTTGAACCAATAATTTTAATATCATAAGTACTTACCTTTTCTGTAAATGGCGGAGGCGACTGTCCGTTTTGGGGCAAATACTGATAGCCATGCCAGGGGCAGGTGATACAACCATCAATAATTTTTCCTTCGCCCAGTGGCCCGCCCTGGTGCTTGCACACATTATGCAATGCAAACAATTTATTCTCATGTTTGTATACAGCAATGCGTTCTTTATCAAGACAGAATATTTTTGCTCTTCCCTCTTCAAAATCGTTTACTTCACATACTGGTACAAAGCCTTCTGTTGCGATATCAAATTTTTCATTGTCTTTTTTTATTTCTTTTCTTCCTGCAATGAGGTGCAATGTTATCAGCCACAAGGCTCCTGCACTTACCAGCAATACAAATACAGGGTGTGTCTCGTATTGAATAACGCCCAACATCACATGCATCACAATTAAGAAATAGGCTACATAAACAAACATGTGTAAAGTCTTCCAGACTTTAGGAGAAAGATTGTGCAGCCAGAAATCGTGGCTGGTTATTGCCATTAAAAAGAAAATGAGCAATGCAAAAAATCCCAATGCCTGGAAGGGAAAACCACTTAATGAAAAGAAATTGGTATTGGAAGTAAACAGCGATACCAGCGGATTTACATTACCCAGGGAATGAAATTGAATGATGCTGAATATACCATGCACAGCAGCGATACAAAACATAGTAACGCCTAAATGCCTGCGATTATATAAAAGCGGTAAAAATTTTTTATTGATCCTCGCCAGGGGGCCGATGCTTAAGATAACATGCAATAGTAATACGGCTAAGGTAGATGTAGAGCGTATTAACACGGTCTCAAAAGTATAATCTGGATTTACAAATGCCGTAATTACTATAAATGTGGTGAGATACAGTACACAAAAAATAAAAATAAATCCATCGTATAATTTCTTCTGCCTGTTCCAACCTACAGCTGTATAACCTGCGCTCATGATTTAAAAATTTAGGGTATCTATATTTTGCCGGTGAATAATATCATACAGAAGAAAACTATAGCTGCCCGAACTATCCGCTTTTAACGAAAAATAATAATTACCTTTGCTTGCGGTTCTTCCTATCAGCTCATTGTCATCTTTATTGAGTTGATAAATTAATGAGGATGGCGTTGTTGATTCGTTGAGAATATTGATTTGCAACTGGTAATTTTTTCTATCAGTACTATTTCTGAGGCATGCTGAATAATTTTTTCGTTCCAGCTTTTTTATTTCCACCGGTAAAGCCGCTGCATTATTTTTGCCCGTTAATTTATTCACTACTTCTTTTGGAACTATCATATAAGCGCTGATGATTCCTGCAGGAATCAGTATAGCCAGTAAACTCCATATTTGCAAATGCTTTTTACGTAGCGGTTGTATCATTTATAATTATTTTATTTTTCTCCATTTGTTTAATAATACCGGCCACAACACAATGGTGCCGGGCATTATGATAAGCCGGAATCCCCAACCTGAACCATGTGCAGTAGTATCTACTTTCTGTATGCCTTTGCTCAGGAAGCAAATAGCAAACAAAAATCCGGCAACCAGGTATAGCGCTGCCACCACGAAAATTATTGTTATCAATATTGTCATGCAATTTAATTTTCTATCAGTAATAAACTATTGAACCCATTCAGTCCATCGGGTTGGCGGTAAGGATTATCGATATCTTCCAGCCAAACCTTGTCATCAACAAAAAATTTGTACTGGTAGGTGCCCTTTGGCAGCATCGGAATTTCTATTTTCCACAAACCGTTTTTTGTGGGTTCCATCAGTAACGCATCATGTGCCCAATGATTAAAACTTCCGGCAAGAGAAATGTGTGAAGCGCAGGGGTTTTGAATATAAAACTCGATGGCTTTTTTCCTTTTGTTGATGAATGGTGATGTATGTTGTTTCATAGAAAAAAAATTTTGCAGGGTTTTTATAATTGCTTTTCCCGGATGAATGATGCCATAACCCTGCTGCTCTGCGGGCAAGCTGGGTAATCTTTTTGCAGTACTGAACAAAATGGTACGAATATGCGCTGGCGTAAGGTTAGGATTAATTTCAAGCAATTGTGCTATCACTGCTGTAACTATCGGCGCTGCAAAAGAAGTTCCGTCAACATGCATATAGTGCGGCGAAATATATTTGCATTGCTGTATCCTGTCTGTAATTTGTTGCCTGATAAAAGTTACATCTTTTTTCCCTGTTTCGCTATAACTGATGCCGGCTTTAACACCCAGTGTGCATATCTTTTCCTGCAGCTCCCCGTCGCTGCATTGGTGTAATTCATACAAAGCTGCTGCTGCTTCCCGGGCCGGCGTACCAGGTAAAATGGGGGCTGCTATCCATATTGCATTGGCTATCAATTCCGGCTTGTACAATTCATCGGCTGTTTTGCCATACGAAGAATGGTATAATTTATTTTCGTTGCCGTTTAAACAATTGTTATCATCCCAGCCGCCAACAGCAATAACATTGGGTGCGTTGGCCGGTGGCCTGATGGACGCTTTATCATCATTGCCGGCAGCAGCCACAATGGTAATACCTTTTGCAATTAATTCTTCAGCCAGCAGATCCACTTTGCTGTTTGCCCACATACCTGTTGCGTCATCCCCGAGAGACATATTGACCAGGCGGATATTATATTTCAAATGATTGCTCTTTACCCACTGCAGGGCTTTGGCTATATTCTCTGTGGTTATTTTTCCTTCTTCATTCATCACTTTCAGTAATACAAGCGATGCTTCGCTTGCAATACCCTTGTATAAACCATTGCTTAAATAACCATCACCTGCACACACCACACTCGTCATGGTGCCATGCCAGGATGAATTATGTGGTTGCGAAAAATATTTAGCTGTTGTTTTAGCTGTTGTGATATCCACGATCTTTTTTATCCTGTTCTTATTTTGTACCAGGTCGGGATGTAAATAAAATCCACTATCGATAAAGCAGATAGTAACACCTTTGCCGGAATATTTCGGATTGGTGTTAACCCTTATGGGTGTAGGAAGAATAATAAAATCATCTGCACTTTTTACAGGAAAGTAAGGGCCAATCTCCGGCAACATTTTTTGTTCCAGTAATATCTCCGTGTTAAAATAATCCAGGCATCTGCTACAAATGCCATCCTCATCAGCCCATTCGGGATTGTGTAATTTTATTTTTTCCAGGATGACCTGTTCACTTTCAGTATGAAAACGATAAAGCAATCTATCTACTGCATCATTGCAAAGCGGGCAGATAATTTTTTCATCGACATGCATGTGAGAAATTTTAAGTACAACAAAGAAAATAAAGAGCTGCTATAGCATTTGTCATTCAGGTGACCAGAATAAAAAAAATAATTGACGTCTTCTGAAAGACAAATATTTACCGGTCAACGACGTAGATTTATAGCAATAAAATGGCTTGTTATGATACACAAAAGATTTAACCACACGAGGCATTTAATCTGGAGCGCTTTTATTTTAACCGTATTTACCGGCCATGCCGTTTCACACCGCAGTAAAGAGCTTACCCCATCAGTTCAGGAGGTGATTTCAGAAAAAGAACTTCCGGCCCGGGCGGCTGTAATAAATACCATTGCTATAAAATAAAAAGGGTGCCTTCCGGCACCCCGTCAACAAATATTGACTCAAAGTGATTTTATAAATGATCAAGAATATCCTGCACACTGGCACGCTTCCGGTAGTCGGCATCAAAATATTTATAGGTTATTACACCTTCCTTATTAATTATATAAACAGCGGGAACCGGTAAGTTAGCACCGTTGGCTCCATTCACTTCAGCAAAATCAATTCCATAGCCCTTGTATTTTTCAACTGTTTTATCATCTACCGTAAATGCCACATCATAGCTCTTCATTATTTTTAATCCATCATCAAATAAGATAGGATAAGAAGCTTTTGTCTTCGCTATTGTCTTACTGATATTCTCCTGCTTTTCCGGGGTTACTGCAATAAGCGTTGCGCCTTTGGCTGTAATTAACGACAGCGAATCTTCCAGTCCTTTTAATTGCTTATTGCAAAAAGGACACCACTGGCCACGATAAAATATCAGTACCACAGCGCCTGATTTTAATTGTTCTTTCAGGCTCACTGTTTTTCCTGCCTGGTTCTTTGCAGAAAATACAGGCGCTTTGTCGTTTACATTTAATCCTTTAGGTTTATCCTGTGCATTTGAGGTAAAGGCTGCAATGAATAAGCCAATGGTTAACATGAGTTGCTTCATAAAATTTTAATTAAAGTTAGTGATGGGTTTAGTGGAGTTATAACTCCGTTATTAAAAATTGATTTTGTAATCCAGTGAGGCTACTACAGATCGGGTTAAACCATCCGGCCTGTTGGTGCGTACAACAAAAGGACTCCCGATGCCAAGTTCAAATCCGCTTTTGGCGTTTAGTTTATAGCCGGCAAATACTACAGCATTAAGCGTAAGGCCACTTGATTCCGGAATTTCCTTTCTTATATTCGCTGCATCCAGGTACGTATCGTTAGCCTCATGATAAATAGATAACAGCCCCGGACGAACAGAAAATTTTTTATTATTGAGTTTAATATTATAAGAGAGACGCAAGAGCACATCACCTTTTCGTACAAATTTATTAGTAGGTAAATATTTTGCTGCCAGTGTATTTAAAGGATAATCTGACGGCAGAAAACGATTGCTGTTTGTTGGTTTTAATGGTTGTTGCACGGCAATGGTGGCACCAAAAGATTTTTTACTAAAGTTTACACCCAATACCAAATCTGTAGTGCCTAAGCTGGTTTGGTATGGCATAGGAAGATAAATACCATTCTTAATGATGTTGCCATCATCCAAAGGAATTTTCAGACCCACTATAAAGGATTTTTGCCATTTCTTTTTGATATCAAATGCATGGTTAACAGAAAGAAACAGATCACCAGGCCCTGAGGTATTAGCTAACTCTCCGCCCACTGCAGAAAAATTTAATTTCCCGGTAACAGAAGTTTGTATACCTAGTCTCCGGGTATATTCAACCGAAGTGGTATAATCATTCGTTTTTCTTTCTCCCTTGCCAAAAGAAAATCCAACTGTTACCTCGTTCTTTGTTTTATCAGTGCTTTCTCCTTCGGTATTATTTTTTATTGCATGAATGGTACAAACACCGGCATCACTGCAGCCCTGTGCATTAACGTCGTTGAAACTGCAAACAAATACGGCTATACTGAACAGGGTAATAATTTTTCTCATGCTGCGATTTTATTTTTGATATACAAAATTTTAAGCGGTATAGTTTTATTGAACTATTTCTTTTACCAGCATGGCATGGCCATCGGGGTCTTTTACGATAAATGATCTGGTATTTTTTCCATTTTCATCATTCAGTACCAGCTCATTTGATACAAATGTATAATTGGAAGCCTTTAATGTATTGTAGAGTGCTGCAGCATCCTTAGTGAGTAAAGTAGTTTGCCAGAACCATATGTCATCTGCCCTGGTATCAGCAGGGTATACTTTACCCGGACCGGGTTTAAGGTATTGTAAAAATTCAATGCCGGGGCCATTAGTTGTTCTAAAACCTGTAATGTGCAGGCTTGCACCCTCTACATTATTCAAATGTTCCTGTTCCGTTCCAAAATTCCAGCTATCCCCTTTTCTTTCAATACCTAAAATGCCTGCGTAGAATTTCTGGCTGCTTTCGGTACTACTAACACCAATAGCCGTGTGATCGATTCCTAAAAATATTTTGCCCCCGGAGTTTTGCCATTTAGGATCGCCTTTACCTTTAGGAAAACAGATGAGCTCTAGATTATGATTGTCTGCATCATGAAAATAAAATGCTTTTATTCCTGCCGCAGCAACATTAGTAACCGGCAGCGTTTGCGGTGCAGTAGATACAAACTCCACATTATGTTTTTTCAATTGTTCAAATGCTTTATCCATATCGCTTACCACAATAGCCATGTGCTGAAAAAAAAGATCATTGCTTTTCTGGTCTTCAGGAATACTCCTGCCTCCTGCGGTTAAATAGTCAGTTAACTCAATGTACTCATCGCCCAGTTGCAGCCTTGCCACACGAACATGTAACCCAAAGATGCCTTCTAATTTTTCGTAGGCAGTACCAGAGTATTCATGCTCAGCTATTTTTTTAAACCCCAATACTGCTTCATAAAATTTTTCAGCACGGGTTAAATCTTTTACCGTAATACCAATAGCATCTACTTTGTTTACCTGCGCAAACAAATAATTATTACCAGACAAAACAAATATGCTAATAAGTAAAATCCTTAAATATTTTTTCATCATTTCTTTTTTTTAAATCCAGGTTTTTATGAACGATCTTTAACCGGCATTTTCTTTTTACTGATTGAATGCTGACAAAACATTCTGCTGCCACAAGCATACCGGCAAAAGGAATAAGCAGGTATATCCAGAAGGCGGTGTAGATACCGGAAGGAAAAGCAGACGCAAAACTTCTTGCCGGATTCATACCAAAGCCGCTGATGGGGCCTGCAAAAATCACATAGCAACAAACAAGACATGCAGCAAATTTGCGGGTATGTTTTTTTAATCGCTTGCTGGCTGATGTAAATAATACCATTGAGATCATTATAAAAGCAATAAAAAATTCGGTGATGGCTGCATTGATGGTACCTGCTTTTCCGGGAACTGTTACCGCACTGTTTACGGGTGACCCGGTAAGTATTTTGCCCATCAGCCACTGCATTACAAATACTGCCGCAGTGCCGCCAATAAATTGAAAGAGTATGTAGAAAGCAGCATTTTCCCTGCTTATTTTTCCCAATCGCAAAAAAGTAATGGTAACGGCAGGATTAATATGGGCACCACTTGGTGCAGTAAACGGCGAGTAAAAAATAAAGAGTGCCGTCAACCCCATCATTGGTCCCATCAGTAAATTTCGCATCATGTCATCCCGAAACAAATGGTACCAGGAACTATAGGGAGAGAATAACAAAGCACTAAAAAAACAAGCGGATACCATGAAGATGGCGAGGCCAAGGGCTTCCATCAGGTACAGTCTCCAATTGTTTTTAAATGTTGCTAACATGATACAAAGAGAAATCAAAGCAAAAAAAAATGCTGTCGTATAGTTGACGAAAAAAGGCAATTAACTTATGCTGCGTTTACTTTGATGTATATGTTTTAGTTCTCTTTCTAAAAAATAATTTAGTATGGTTCGTATGGTTGCAATAGCAGCCAGTTTTCCAATATCGTTCCAGCTTGGTGCCACAGCAGTTGCCAGTACATCTCCGCCCAATAAAAGTTCTAATGCTACTGCTACTGAGCTGCCGAATTTTACACGGGCTTCTTCTGCAGTAATTATCTTTTTCTCTTTGATTGTTGATTTAAAATAATCAATTATAAGTTGCAATAAGGCGGTAGCAATAACCAATGCCGAAATGATCTCGAGTGTATGGCTGATATCAGTTGTAATTATTTTTGCTATTTCTTCCATCTTCTGATTTTAATTTAAAAAAGGCGACAGCTCCCTGTCGCCTTCAACTCAAAACCGCACCTATAAGAAAACCGGATTTTACATTGTTACTACAACAGCTGTTTTTTTCTTCGCTGTTTCATTTCCCAATACCTTATCAGCAATATGTTCTCCTACACGCAATGCATTGGCTGCAATGGTTAGTGCAGGATTAAATGCGCCGCAACTGGGAAAAAAGCTTGCATCCACCACGTATACATTTTCCAGGTCGTGTGTTTTGCAATTCAGGTCAAGTACTGATTGTGAAGGATCATTGCCAAAACGTAATGTGCCATTCTGGTGACTCATACCACTTACATCTAAATCGTAACCACCCCACTGTACATCTTTATAATCGGCATCAATTTCTCCCAATTGCACGAACACCTGTTTTAGTTTCTCTTTTAATTTTTCGTAAGCGGTGTAATTGGTCCTGGTGTAGTTAACTTTAATGGCACCATCTTCACAAAGCGTAACCCTGTTATCCGGTGACGGCAGGTCTTCAGCCGTCAACCAGAAATCGATTGTCATTGCTTTCAGTTCGTCATAAGTTTTGCCGGGTGCAATTTTTTCGGCCATCCACAAAATCGTATCCGCATCATTGCGCCCCATCAGCTGAATTTCTCCCAACGGAAAAGTACTGTCATTGGCGCCATGATAAAAATCTGCCAGCCCCAGGCTTTTTTGAAATACACAATCATTTTTCTTTTTAGTAAAGGCCACCAAACATCCATTGTGGTGCAACATTAAATTTCGTCCAACCTGACCGGAAGAATTGGCAAGCCCGTAAGGATGTTTATCATTGGCACTGCGTAAGAACAAAGCTGCACTGTTTACTGCACCACATGCAACAATAATGATATCCGCACTGAGTATCTTTTCTTCGCCTTCAATTATTGCAGCAACAGCTATTACTTTTTTCCCGCTTTTATCGGTGATGAGTTTTTCAACATAGGCATGTGTTACCAATGTTACAGTATCATTCATCAATGCACTGTTTAAAGCGGATGATTGTGCATCAGCTTTGGAATCTGTGGGGTCGGGAAAGCCATCAAAATTTTCCAATACTACCGGTGATGCATTTTTATTATGATCCTGCGGAAGGTTTATACCCATTGGTAACGGAAAAGGTTGTAACCCTATCTGTACCAGTTTATTCTCCAGGTCTTTTATCAAAGGCTCGTAAGGTAAAGGCGGCAAGGGATATGGCATGGATGTTTTGGGTTCACTGGGATCAATACCACGTTTTCCATGAACATGATACATTTTTTCGGCTATATCATAATAAGGTGCCAGTGTTTCGTAACCAAACGGCCAGGCAGGGCTTGTGCCGCCATAATGTTCTACTGCTGCAAAATCACTTTCCCTGAAACGAAACATGGCGGCACCGTACACTTTGCTGTTACCGCCGACATTATAATGTATAAATGGCAAAAACGGTTTATCATCTTTATCGTACCAGTTTTCCTTTGGCCGGTACCGGCCGTTTACCACCACTTCTTTTGCATCCCAGTTTTCTTTTTCTTTCGGAATAAATCCACCTCTTTCCAGTATCAAAATTTTCCTGCCGGTTTCTGACAGTTTTTTTGCAATAGTACTGCCACCACTGCCGGTGCCGATGATAATGATGTCGTAGTAGTTGTTGTTCATAAAAATAATTTCATTACAAAATGAAACATTTGGCTACATATTCCATGTCATATACATGACCAATCAATAAAGAAAGCCGCCTCATAAAAAAAACTGTAATTGTCTGCAATCTTACAAATGACCATGCCGGGATAGTATAGTTTTATAAATAAAAAAAATGAAAAAGATCATCGGCCTTAATATCCTTGCTTTACTATTGATAACTCAAATTGCAATTGGCCAGGATGAAGCAGCAAAAAGAGCTGCGGCTATTGAATTATTTAAAACAAGTGTTGTAAACAAACCCCTGGCTGATTTTAAATTTACCAGTATAGATAAACAGGCATTAGAACTAAAAAAATTAAAAGGCAAAATTATAGTGATCAATTTTTGGTTTACTTACTGTGGCCCCTGTATTAAAGAAATGCCTTTTTTAACTGAGCTTGTTGCTGCCAATAAAGAAAACCCTGTTGTATTTATAGCCCCTGCACCGGAAAATGAAAAGCAGATCAGGAAATTTTTACAAAAAAATACTTTCACCTACCAGCTAATTCCTTCTTCGCTGGATTATATTAAGACGATGCACATCGAAAATTTCCCTACTCATCTGATCGCAGATAAAGACGGTATCATACGTCAGGTATTTATTGGCTATACCGATGATATTAAAATGAAACTGCAGGAAGCGATTGACCAATTACTGAAGTAGAGATATTACAAGCCAACATAATAATACGGCACATGAATCATGTGCCTTTTTTTTACAGAAAAAATTATCCATTAAGGGGCGTTCATCATCCATTCTTTACGGAACATTGCCGGTGCATCTTTGCATTGTCAATAACGACATCAAATTTAAAATATAAAAAATGAAAAAGTTCACAGTTCCCGCAAGAGATGAAGTAGCACCAGCCAACCAGGCCATTTTCGATAACCTTACCAAAGCGCTTGGCTTTGTCCCAAACCTTTATGCCACTATCGCATACTCTGATAACGGATTGACCAGGTATCTTGCCTATCAAAATGCCAAAACCACTTTAAGCAACAAAGAAAAAGAAGCAGTTAATTTAGTAGTTAGCCAGGTAAACAATTGTATTTACTGCCAAAGCGCACATATTGTGATCGGTAAAATGAATGGCTTTACTGACGAACAATTGCTGGATATCCGCAATGCAAAATCAGAAAACCCTAAATTAAATGCACTGGTTAAACTGGCTGCCGATATTACAAAAAACCGTGGTAATGCAGACGCCGCATTGGTAGATGATTTTTATGCACAGGGCTACACTAATGAAAACCTGGTGGATCTGATTTTACAGGTGAGTGATAAAACTGCCATGAACTATTTACATAACCTTACAAAAGTGCCGGTTGATTTTCCTTTGGCGCCGGCCCTGGAATCCAGCTTTGCAGCAAGCAATAATTAAATAGGAAAGTGAGAGAACCGGCACGGGGGAAAATTGTCCATCCTTTTGTGCCGATTCTCCATTACCATAACTGCGATTTATTTTCAACTTTACATATTCAAACGATTTTATCATGGAACAAAAATTCCCTCTTCCTCCGTTTACGATGGAAACCGCATTACAAAAAGTACAATTGGCTGAAGATGCCTGGAACAGTAAAGACCCTGAAAGGATTTGCCTGGCTTATACCATTGATACCGAGTGGCGCAACCGCACCGATTTTATAAACGGCCGTGAAGCTGTAAAGCAATTTTTAAAAGGCAAGTGGGAAAAAGAATTGAACTATAAATTAAAAAAAGAATTGTGGGGCTTTCGTGAAAACCGTATGGCAGTAAGGTTTGAGTATGAGTATCAAAATGCCGAAGGACAATGGTTCAGAGCCTATGGAAATGAAAACTGGGAATTTGATAACAATGGTTTAATGAGAAAAAGATATGCCAGCATTAATGATTTACCCATCAAAGAATCGGATAGAAGATTATAAAATAAATAAAATTGTTATGGAAAAGAATACAACGAAAGATAAAGCATTAAAAGAAAACACAGTTTCAGTTCCCGAGTCAACTAAGGGTAATAAGCAACCCGACGCAGACGATATTGTTTTGTATGACGAATGCGGGGATACCCTCTGGGACAGGGTTTTAAGGCAGGAAGAAAGCAAGGTAAAAATTATTGCTATACCCAATGCCTGAATAATTAAATTTTAAAGCATGGCAAAAAATTTCGCATCCATAGCTTTTACCAAAGCTGTAAAAGAAATGCAGGAAAAATCGGGCAGCAGGAAGAGTTACGCCAGGATGGAGCAAAATACTTATGTAGATGGGCTAACCGAAAACGAAGCAGAATTCATTTCGCAGCAGGATAGCTTTTACATGGCGTCTTACGGAGAAAATGGATTTCCTTACATACAGCACCGTGGCGGGCCGGCCGGCTTTTTAAAAGTGCTGGATACCAAGCGCCTGGGTTTTATAGATTTTAAAGGAAATATGCAATACATTTCTGTTGGCAATATTGCCACCAATAAAAATGTGGCGCTGATAATGGTTGATTATCCTGCAAGGGCAAGATTAAAAATATATGCTACCGCAGAGATCGTTGAATTGAAAGATGATCCGGCTTTATTTGATCAACTTGACCTGGAGGAATATAAGTTTAAACCTGAACGCATGATGGTGTTTACTATTGAAGCATATGACTGGAATTGCCCCCAACACATTACACCACGCTATACCATTGCAGCAATTGAAAATGCATTTGCACCGCAACAACAGCAGATCGCAAACCTGGAAGCAGAAATAAAAAGACTGAAGCAACAATTAAAAAATCAGGATGTATGATAAAAGATTTAAAACGGGTAGTGATCACAGGAATGGGTGTGGTTACTTCATTGGGCAATACAGTGGATGAATTCTGGAAAAACATTATTGCAGGAAAAAGCGGCGTGAGCTTAATTACAAAATTTGATACTGCTAATTTTAAAACCAAATTTGCAGCAGAAATTAAAAACTTTACGGCTACTGATTACTTTGAAAAAAACGAGGCCCGTAAATACGATCTGTTTACGCAATACGCAGTGGCTGCTTCTGACGAAGCCATAAAAAATGCGAATATTAATTTTGAGCATTTAAACCGCAATAAGATCGGGGTTATCTGGGGGTCGGGCAATGGTGGTATTCAAACTTTCCAGGACCAGGTAGAAGAATTTATAAAGGGAAATAAACAGCCCCGCTTTAATCCGTATTTTATTCCGAAGATCATTGCTGATATTCCTTCCGGTGTTATTTCAATCCGGCATGGATTAAGAGGATTAAATTTTTCTACTGTTTCTGCATGTGCTTCTTCCAATAATGCGATCATTGATGCCTGCAATTATATCCGTTTAGGTAAAGCCGATATGATCATTACCGGTGGATCGGAAGCGCCAATCAATGAGAGTTCAATCGGAGGATTCAATGCTTCAAAAGCATTATCCACAAATAATGACAATCCCGGAGGAGCATCAAGGCCTTTTGACATCAAAAGAGATGGATTTGTAATGGGCGAAGGTGCAGGGGCTTTAGTACTGGAGAGCCTGGACGCTGCTATTGAAAGAGGGGCCACCATACTGGCGGAAATTACAGGCACCGGAATGGCAGCTGATGCATTCCATCTTACCGGCACTCATCCTGATGGTGAAGGTGCTTATCTAGGAATGTTGGATGCATTAGAAGATGCTGCGATTGGTGCATCAGCTATTGATTACATCAATGCACACGCCACATCAACACATATGGGTGATGAAAGTGAACTAAAAGCTATTATGAGAGTTTTTGGAAAAAGAAAGAATTTAAACATCAGCGCTACTAAATCCATGACGGGACATCTGCTGGGCGCTGCTGGCGCCATAGAAGCCATTATTTCAACAAAAGCTATTGCAGATGACATAGTTCCACCAACAATTAATACCAATGAAGTGGAACCTGGTTATAACAATACATTCAATTTAACTTTAGGTGTCGCCCAAACAAAACAAATTAATTATGCAATGAGTAATACCTTTGGTTTTGGCGGGCATATTGCAACCATCATTTTAAAAAAATATAAATAACCCATGCTCAACCAATCTACTTTTACACTGGTTAATCAGCAGAACGGGAATCTTGCGTTCAAACTTTTTCATTTTGAAGACAATGGGTTTTTCGACCATATCCAGCGCAATAATTATTTTTCATTGATCTGGGTTACCGAAGGAACAGGAAAAGTGATAGCCGATTTTGCAGAATATGACTTTGAAGCCAATAGTTTATTTGCATTCGCTCCCTATCAGCCTTTTATGTTTTCAGGTACACAACCCATAAAAGGTATAGCCATTTATTTTCATCCTGAATTCTTTTGCATTTATAAACACGATAAAGAAGTATCCTGCAATGGCGTACTCTACAACAATGTGTACAAGCCGCCTTTTGTAAAAGTTGATGAGCCGTCTGCCGCAACTTTAAAGATGCTTTGCCATCAGCTTGAAACTGAAATGCAAAATCCTGCGCTGGCTCAATATGAATTGCTGGTTTCTTACCTGAAAATATTTTTAATAACGGCATCCCGTTTAAAAACACAACAACAACCTGAAGCTGCCGTATCAGTAAAAGGTAACGAAGAGCCTTTTATTCTGCAAAAACTTAAAGATGCTATTGAAGAAAATTTCAAGACCAAGCACTCCCCTGCCGATTATGCAGAGATGCTTTACATTTCTCCGAAGGCATTGGCAAAAATCACTAAATCTCATTTTAATAAAACACTCAGCAGCCTTATTAATGAACGCATCATCATCGAGGCCAAAAGAGAATTATACCTCACCGATAAAACTGTTAAAGAAATTGCATGGGAGCTGGGTTATGAAGATGAATATTATTTCAGCCGTTTTTTTAAGGTAAATGCCGACGTATCACCACAGTTGTACCGGGATACCGTGGGCTACGCAAAGGCAATGGCTTAAACAGGGAAGATTTATAATTTGTTGTATTTTTAATCCATGTTTGAACTCATTCAAAAAAATATTGCCAGGCATATTGATCTTACAACAGATGAGCTGGCTTATTTTACCTCGTTATTGCAGTTGAAACGGTTACGCAAAAAACAATTCCTGCTGGAAGAGGGTGAGGTATTTCAATATGAGTGTTTTGTAAACAGTGGTTGCCTGCGGCAATATTATTTAGATGAAAAAGGCCTGGAACATATTATCCAGTTTGCCATCAGCGATTGGTGGATCGGTGATCAATACAGTTTTTTAACCGGCCTGCCTTCAACCAATTTTATTGATGCCATTGAAGAATCACAGGTTGTACTGATCAGCAAAAATAATCTTGAACAATTGTATGTTCAGGTGCCTAAATTTGAACGTCTCTTTCGTATTGCATTTCAAAATAGTTATGTTGCCTTGCAAAGACGCATCCTTTCTAACCTTACCCAGACTGCCGAAGAACGTTATCTTGATTTTAACAAGCGGTATCACGCAATAGAACAAAAAGTTCCCCAGCACCAGGTGGCTTCTTATCTTGGTATTACCCCGGAGTCGCTCAGCCGCATCCGCAAACAATTAGCGGGCAAATAAATTCTCTTACCATAGATCAATACAATTTCTTACCCTGCATCATTGGAGCAGGTAGCTGTTGTGATGCAATTTTGTATTCTTATTTATTATCACACAAAATAAATTTTATGCACACGATCTTAGAAAAAATCAATCATTTAAATCAATTGGTACTGGATGGCAAAATGCTCGACGCTTTTGAATTGTATTATCATGATGATGTAACAATGCAGGAAAACACGATGCCGGCAACAGTTGGTAAAGCCGCCAACAGGCAAAGAGAGCTGGAATTTTTAAACAATATCACTGATTTCCGTGGGGCTAAAGTACTGAATGTGGCTGCAGGAGAAAATGTATCTTATGTAACCTGGCACTACGACTATTCTCATAAGGAATGGGGTGAAAAAAATTATACCCAGGTTTCAGTACAACATTGGGATGACGGAAAAATTATTAAAGAACATTTCTTTTACGGAAATTAATACATAGCCATGAAAAGTATTTTTGAAACAAATAACGACTGGACGGGGCTCCTGTTAAGGTTAACCATTGGCATTGTAATATTTCCGCATGGTGCACAAAAACTATTGGGCTGGTTTGGTGGTTATGGGTTTACAGGAACAATGAATTTTTTTACTGCCACTGTTGGCTTGCCCTGGATCATTGGTTTTGCAGTAATCCTACTGGAATTTTTTGGCAGCCTTTTATTAGTGATGGGCCTTGGCTCAAGGTTAATTACAATCAGTATGATCGCTCTTTCTATAGGCATCATTTTTACATCGCATATTCAGAACGGCTTTTTCATGAATTGGTTCGGGAACCAGAAAGGAGAAGGCTATGAATATTTTTTATTGGTCATTGGACTTAGCGCAACATTACTACTAAACGGGAGTGGGAAATTATCGTTGGATAAATTGTTGTATAAATCAAAAAATGCCGGGTTGTAATACCCGGCATTTTACATTAACCCGATAATGACCATGCTCAATTTAATATGCTCCCATTAATTTTTCTTTGTTCTATCTACCGGCTCTTTATACAATCCATATTCTTTTATCACTCTTAAAACTTCTGCCACACCCCATGCCTGTGCCATACAACCCCGTGGATGATGTGGTGCATCGGCATCAAATATTTCTGCAACAGTACCAATACAACCTTCACTCAGATGATATTTAAAATCGTTAATGATCTTTTGTGCTTTCACTTTTCCTTTGGCACCATACACTTTAATAACAGCATCAACATAAGCACCAAGCAACCAGCTCCACACGGTTCCCTGGTGATAGGATGAATCCCTGTGCCATTGATCGCCACCGTAATGACGCACATAATGTATGTCGTCAGCAGGCAAACTCCTCAAACCAACCGGTGTATATAATTTTTCAGTTACAACCTGCAAAACTTTTTTTGCGTTGTCACCTTCCAGCAAAGCAAACGGAAGGCTGATAGCAAATAATTGATTGGGCCTCAACGCTGCATCCGGTTTTCCATGCTCATCAATTACATCATACAAATATTCGCCTTCTTTATACCAGAATAATTGATCAAAACTTTCTTTTGCTTTTGCCGCCCTTGCTTCTGTTTTTACAGCATCCGTTTTTTGTTTGTTCATACGCAGTAATGCTGCAAATATTTTCAGTGCATTATACCACAACGCTGCTATCTCTACTGGTTTACCCATTCTTGGTGTAACCACCCAGGTACCGATCCTTGCATCCATCCAGGTCAATTGCTGTCCTGCTTCTCCTGCATATAACAAGCCATCATCATCCACATGTATGTTGTACCGGGTACCTTTATAATGCCAGTCGATAATTTCTTTCAGCACCGGTAATATTTCTTCCAGTATAAATTTTTTGTCTTTGCTGGCCGCTATATATTTATGTACGGCAACAAAATACCAAAGTGTTCCATCAACGTTATTGTATTCCGGCGGTTCATCATTATCCTGGAAACGGTTGGGCAACATACCCATACTCACGCTCTTTGCAAAGGCCGATAATATTTTTTTTGCATCTTCAAAACGGCCGGTGCTTAAACATAAACCAGGTAAACTTATCATGGTATCCCTGCCCCAATCAGTAAACCAGTGGTATCCGGCTATGATAGTTTTTAAATTATCTCCACGCTTTACAATAAACTGGTCTGCTGCCAAAATCAATTGTTGCAACGTATCATCCTTTGGTTGCCCGTTTAATAATCCCTGTCTTCGCAAACTTTCTTTTGCCAGCAATTCCTGTGCATCCCTTCCTGCAGGGTCTTCGGTGGAAATGATAACGCCTATTGAATCACCTTTTTTTAATGGAACGGTAATTACCCCGTGATTAAAAAGATCTTCGGTATAATCCAATCCACGATATGCTTCCACACTGTATTTAAAATTTTTAAACCATCGCGGAGCATGCCTGTAAGCTGCCCCTGGAACACTGATGTACACATTCAAATTACCATCTGGCTGGTTATGAAAAATACCGTCGTTAAAATCAACATCCCAATGCATTTGCGGGCCTTCGTGCTGCAAGGCATGATAAGACCTGCCTGCCATCAAAGGCAAAAGTTCTAATGTAAATTTTGTATTGGCCTTAATTACCTCATACAAAACAACCACCGTGTTTTCTCCATGTATCATTGCAATTGTTTTTTTCAACTGCAGGCCTTCAGTTTCATATCTCCATTCAGGAAATATTTTTTTACCAAAGCTTTTTAAAAACAAATTACCGGCGGGATGAACAACATCACCATCATAAAGGTTAGTCCCATATTCGATCCTTTTTCCATTCAGCACAATGGTTTCATCCAGTTTAGATAAAAGCACCGTTCTTTCCGCAGGAGGATTTGTTGCTGCAACCAGCAAGCCGTGATAGCGCCTGGTATTGGCATGAATAATGGAAGAACTGCTCCAGCCACCAAGGCCATTTGTTTCCAGCCATTCATACTGGGCAGCTTCGGTAAAGTCTTGTAAAATAATTTTATCTTTTTTCAGCATCGCCATTTTTTATTTCATGAATATTTCTTCCTTATTCAATTTCGTTGGTTGTTTAGAAGGTAAACTTATCCTGTTGATCAATTCTGCAATCACACCGGTCCAACCGGTTTGATGCGAAGCGCCAACACCTCTTGAAGTATCACCATGAAAATATTCATAGAATAAAACAAGATCTTTAAAATGCGGATCATCACGATAAATTGCATAGTTATCATTTACCGGCCGGTGTCCCTCATTATTCAACTGAAATGTAGACACTAATCTTTTGGCTATTTCATTGGATACCTCACTCAATAAAATCTCATTGCCCGATCCCGTTGGAAATTCTACCCTTGTATCGTCTTTATAATATTCGCAGTATTGCTGCAATGCATTTATCAATAAATAATTCATCGGCATCCAGACAGGCCCACGCCAGTTACTATTGCCACCAAATAATGCACTGGTACCTTCTGCAGGCTGGTAATCCAGGCCAAATTCCTGCCCGTCAATATTCACCGAATACCCGTGCTCATGTATTTTTGAAATAGAACGTATTCCACCCTGCGATAAAAATTCTTTTTCATCCAGCAGCGCTTTTACCAGGCGTTCTAATTTTTTCCGGGGCACCAGCGATAGTAAAATATCATCATGTTCGTTCAACTCTTCTATTACCAGGTAATCATTATTCTTTTCCCTGTATTGCTGAAACCATTTTAAACGCTTATAAAAATCGGGCAATTTTTTTAACGTATCTTTCTTCAGCACCAATACTGCAAACAGGGTGCTTAACCCTACAAGGCTGCGCACTTTTACAGGAATGTATCGTCCATCGGGTAGTGACAATACATCATAGAAAAACCCGTCTTCATCATCCCAGCTACCTGTCCAATCAGCACCCATGCGGTTTAATGATTCGGCGATATAAGTAAAGTGCTCAAAGAATTTTGTGGTCACATCTTCGTAACTATCATCGTACTGCGCAATTTCCAAACTCATCTCCAACATATTCAAACAATACATCGCCATCCAGCTGGTACCATCTGCCTGTTCTAAAACACCACCACCAGGTATCGCACTGCTTCTGTCGAATACGCCAATATTATCCAGCCCTAAAAATCCGCCTTCAAAAACATTATTGCCTTTATGATCTTTACGGTTTACCCACCAGGTGAAATTTAACAGTAATTTTTTAAATACCCGTTTTAAAAATTTTATATCTCCCTGCCCCGTTTTTGCTTTATCAATTTTATACACCTGCATACAACTCCATGCATGCACGGGTGGATTAACATCGCCAAATGCCCATTCGTATGCCGGCAACTGCCCGTTGGGATGCATATACCATTCTCTTAAAAATAATATCAGCTGGCTCTTTGCAAAACCGGCATCAATCATAGATAAAGGCACACAATGAAAAGCCAGGTCCCATGCGGCATACCAGGGATATTCCCATTTATCCGGCATCGAAATAATATCCTCATTATTTAAAGTTGGCCAATCATGGTTACGCCCTTTCTTTCTTGTTTCAGGTGGAGCCGGCTGACCGGGATCGCCATTTAACCAGCGGGGAATATCAATATTAAAATATTGTTTGCTCCACAACATACCGGCAAAAGCCTGCCGCTGAATATTGATAAGATCTGTATCTTTTGCTGCGGTTATGGCAGCATAAAAATCATCCGCCTCATTAATTCTGTTTATAAATATTGCATCAAAGTTGTTATCAAAAGGATTTTGCCGATGGGGTTGTTTACTTAAACGCAGTTTAACTGAAACGGAAGATTGTGCCCCTATATTAAATTCATACATGGGCGCACATTTTGTTCCGTCATTTTTTCCTGACAGCCATTCAAAATTATTTTCTGTTACAGCAGTATGAAAAGCATCTTTTACATAAGGTGACGGATTAGGTTGGCCATACAAACGCTCTGCATTGGTTTCGTTTTCGGTAAAAAGGGTACGAACAGGTTTGTCAAAATAAAAATAATAGTCTCCAAGGTCAGGATGTTCAACTTTTATTGTTCCATAGTTCTTTTGTTCTTCCTGCAGACAAAGCGTCGGTTTCTTATCCATTAAACCAAAGCTCCATAAATTACGAAACCACAATGTAGGAAGTAATGCGATATACGCTGTTTCATCTCCACGATTGTGAATGGTGATTTTTATACACAGATCCTCTGCATTATCTTTTGCATATTCTGTAAACACATCAAAGTATTTTCCCTCATTAAACAAATTAGTATCCAGTAACTCAAATTCCTTCTCGTATTTGTTGCGGCTACGGTTATTATTTACAAGTTCAGCATAAGGATATTCGGCATGTGGATACTTGTACAAATGTTTCATGTACGCATGCGATGGTGTATTATCCAGGTAATAATATAACTCTTTTACATCTTCGCCATGATTGCCTTCGCTTCCTGTTAAGCCAAACATCCGCTCTTTAAGAATAGGATCTTTACCGTTCCATAAAGCAATGGCAAAACAAATGCGTTGCATATCATCACTTATACCGGCAATACCATCCTCTCCCCAACGATACACTTTGCTCCTGGCATGGTCGTGAGGAAAAAAATCCCAGGCTTCGCCATGTTCACTATAATCTTCACGTACAGTGCCCCACTGGCGCTCACTTAAATATGGTCCCCATTTTTTCCATGCAGGATCGGCTAATCTTTTTTCTTCAGCATTCATGTGTTGGAATTTTTATTTTATCGCATGTAATGATTCATCAATGCTTTTTGATAGCTTTTCTTCCAGCCCGTTTTGTTTTCCCAAAGCAGCAAACTGTATAATACCATTGCTGTCAATAACAATATGGATAGGCCAACCGGGCATCGGAGTAAATATTTTATTGGGATCTGTTTCCGCCACCTGTATGTATTTGAAAGTATTTTTAATCAGAAATTTATTCAGCCCGGTTTTTTCATTGGGTGAAGAGGCAATAAACACAACATTTTTATTTTCGTATTTCTCTGCCAGTGTATTCAATACAGGTATCTCAGCAATGCAGGGTATACAGGAGGTATGCCAGAAATTTAATACCACCGTTTTTCCCTTTAACGACTCAGTAGAAAATTCATTCCCATTAATATCCCTCCAGCTGAACGCAGGAAAATATACTCCTTTAAGATTCGTCAGCATATCCAATGTTTGGGGATGCAGTTCTTTTTTTGCCGGTAAGTCATAATCAGCCAACAGAAAATTTACTTCCCCTATAATCTCCTTTCCAACATTTTTTATATTGAATTCCTGCTGGTACGATACGCCACCCTTTGCCAACAGGTTATCCTTATCTTTTAAAGACACTCCATTGCCATTAAAAAAGTAGCTCACCTTTATTTGGGTACCATCATCAAATTGCTGCAATTCTGTACTATCATTAACAGCCGCTATAACCTTTCCTTGCGAAAATATTTTTCCGGAGAAAAAGAGCAACGCAAAAATCAGAAAATACCGTATCATTTTTTATTAGTTTATCTTTTGTAATTATTGTTACTTGTCAATCGCCAATCAGCATCTACCCATTATCCTCAAACCCCGGATACAAAGTCATACCACCATCTACAAATAAAGTAGTACCATTTACATAGTCACTATCATCACTGGCTAACCATACCGCCGCTTTACCAATATCATCGGGTTTGCCTACACGCTTTTGCGGAATCAATTTCAATAACTCCTGCAGGTGGGCCTGTGTATCCCATGCATCATGATTAATGGGCGTAGCAATAGCTCCGGGAGCAATGCTGTTGATACGAATCATCTTTGGCGCAAATTCCTGTGCAATGGTTTTCATCATCAGCATTACGCCACCTTTGCTGGCAGCATAATTAGCATGGCCCGCCCATGGAATAACTTCGTGTACACTGCTCATGCAGATGATCTTTCCTGCGCTTTTTGATTTACCATTTACCCCACGACGAAGAAATTCTCTGATCGCTTCACGTGCACATAAAAATTGCCCGGTGAGATTTACGCCCAACACATAATTCCATTGCTCCAGGGTCATTTCGGTAAAAGGAGCATCTTTTTGTAAACCGGCATTGTTCACTAAAATATCAACGGTGCCAAATTGTTGTATCACATCAGCAAACATCAGCTGTACTTCATCTTCCCTGCTTACATCGCATTTATAAGCAATTGCTTTACCTCCGGCTTCAACAATTTCTGCTACCACAGTTTCAGCCATTGCCTTACCCTGAATTATGGGGTAATTCACCACTACCGTAGCACCGGCATTTGCCATTTCTTTAGCACAGCCAGCGCCTATACCGCTGCTTGCGCCTGTAATTATGGCCACCTGGCCCTGTAATTTTTTTTGCATGTTTTTATAATAAGAGTTATTTAATAAAGAACCGATTGTGCTGAATGGGAAAATTTGTGAACATTATCCTGCAAACCTGTTTTGATCATTGAGATTTCAAAATCTGTTAAAATATTGCTGTAGGTTTTAAAAGCATCGCCGGGGCAGCTGAAAGGGTTCATTAAATGATAAGCATCTCCCTCACATCGCTGATGGGCCGACATAAAATAAAAATAATCCACGGTTTGTAATTTTCTCCAGGTAGCAGCTACTTTTTCATCGCCGCTTTTCAGCACCATATTTTCCAGGCTGTAGATTTTCCTGATCGTATTATGTTGCATTACATTTTCTCCCCACAAACAACAGTCGTTATTTTTATCTTCCCACGATATGGTTTCCGGCACATCATAAACATCTTTCGGATAGCAATTTTCCAATGCGGCTGTTGGTGTTGTAAAATAAAAATCGGGGTTGGCTAATATCGCTGCAGGTAAATGTTGTAAAAATTCAAAAATACCTGTGCCTGCATTTTTATGCATACCGAATGTTTCATAATCAAAAAATAAATTAATGTTGCAGGTATCTGCAGCAGTATGCGCATGTATCCAGTCGGCAAATTTTTGGGCTGTTAACGGATGCTGGCTCCAGCCGGTGGCGCCAAAACGAAAAGCAATATCATCCGATAACTCCATGTTGCGCAGCAATACGCCGAAATCGCCATTGCCTGGACAAGCATAGGTTTGATTAGTTGTTCTTCCGTTTAATATCCTCGATAACCCTTCGCAGAGCACTCCTTTGTAACCAGCCGCTGCAATAAATTGCGCCAGTTCATTATTATAAATCAATTCGGTATTTCTGAAAACCGTTGGTGTTGTGTTAAACAATTCCCTGATCAGCAAGCTGTGTTTTTCAACCTGCAATGCAAATTCATTTTTAGAATGCAGCCAGCTTAAAGAATTGTGATAAGTTTCAGCCAGTATTTCCACACAGCCGGTCTTTACCAGTTCTTTAAAAGAAGCAATAACATCTTTGCGATACAATTGCAATAACTCCAGTACAGTGCCGCTTATAGAAAATGCCACTTTAAATTTTCCACCGGTTGCTGCTATCTGGCTGAGTATTATTTTATTTGCCGGTAAATAACAGTCATCTGCAACTTTGTTTATTGCTGCCATGTTGGCGTCTTCGTCATCATAACAATGCAACACGTCTATATCTTTAAATTCATACTGTTTCAACCGGTAAGGTTGATGTACTCTGAAGCAAAAACTTATTGAAGGCATAAAATGTCAGCTTACTAAAACTAATAGTCGGGAATTAGTGTTTAAAAAATACAATGCAAAACTAGCAACCATGTTAAACATTATTTGTAAGGCAGTTTACAATAAAATCAGTTTACCAGGTAGCGGCTGTTAATTTCAATATGCTTGCGGTTGTAGTACAGCAGGCCGTTGTCTTTTAATTCATTCAGTAAAGTAGTAACACTCTGGCGTGATGTAGATATTATGCCTGCAATATCATTATGCGTTAAATAATTATTGAGTTTTATTTTATCACCATCCCTGCTGCCTTCCCGGTTAGCCCAGTCTTTAAAAAAACTTATTAACCTGCTTTTGGCATCCTTAAATACGAGGTTGGAATGACGGCTTTCTAACCTGCGGAATTTGGCACTGATATGTTGCACAAAATTCATGGCCAGAACGGGATTTGATTGCATCAGCAGTTTAAAATCTGCCGAGCGGTAAGAACAGATCACTGTATTATCTGTAAATGATTCTGCAAACTCATCATCAGAAATGCCGCCGTTTAATGCCACATCTCCAAAGATATCCGTAGCAGTTAAAACTTCTTTTATCAGTTCATCACCGCAGTCGTCAATTTCAGAAATTTTAATTTTTCCTTTTACTAAAAGATAAACCCTGCTTTCAAAGCCGTCTTCCATGTAAATACTTTCTCCCTTATTTACATTTTTAACTTTTACATTTTCAGTCATCTCCAAAATCTGTGTATCAGTTAAACCGGTAGTAACTTCGTGTTGTTTCAAATACAAAAACTTAATTTCTGTGTGCATGGCTTGATATTTTAAGTTTGGTTAAATAAATTATAGTCAGCTTTTTTGATTAATGGCGTTTTCTATTTTTGCAATCAGTGCATTTTTTGATATCATCCCATTTACAAAATCTATTACAATTCCGTTTTTATAAAATAGTATTGTTGGCAATTCTATAACACCTAACTCTGCTTTTAACATGGGTGATTCCTCCACATCAACTGTAAAGAAGCCGACACTACTGCTATAATTCATCGATAGTTCTTTGTAAATCGGGGCCATCATCTGGCAGGGGCCGCTCCAATCTGCGTAAAACTTAACTACCTGTATTCCCTGTTCGTTTAAGATCTTTTCTGTAAATCCTTTTTTATCTGCTACTATTTTCATATTGCTTTTTTATTTGGCACAATTGTTATAGCCAAACGGGATGCCATATTTTACCAGGCCCCTTTTTAGCTCCTGAAACCCTTTACTGTAAAGGGTTTTATTAATTTCAATAAAACGCAACAAGAAGATTTATCCACTCCATTTTTCACAACATATTGGGAAAGTCACAACATATTGGGAATGGATTCCCAATACTGTATTCAATACCCTATCCGGCGTAAATTATTTTAAGCAGGCAGGTTATAGCTGTAGCCATTTTCTATTTCTCTTGTCTACTGTCATTTTACTTTTCTGTCATGTACCCGACAGAGGCCCGGCACACCGCCAGCTACATTTGTGTAATAAAAAATCAATTACATGAAATCAATTTTGTTTTTAACAGCTTTCTTAATCTCTGCCACTATCAGCAGTTTTGCCCAGGATGCAACTGCACTCAACAAAAAACATTTTAATCTTGATGATGGTATAGCAATAAAAGGTTACGACCCTGTAGCTTATTTTACTTCCAACAAAGCGGTAAAGGGAAGCAAAGACCTTGCAGTATACCACCAGGGTGCTACTTACTATTTTTCTTCTACAGGTAACAAAGAATTAT
Source organism: Ferruginibacter profundus (assembly GCF_054783275.1). NCBI lineage: Bacteria > Pseudomonadati > Bacteroidota > Chitinophagia > Chitinophagales > Chitinophagaceae > Ferruginibacter > Ferruginibacter profundus. The sequence goes on from NZ_BAAGQW010000001.1 coordinate 2,160,673, forward strand.
TTAAAGCAAACCCATCTAAATATTTGCCGGAGTATGGTGGCTGGTGCGCCTATGCCATGGGGGCCAAAGGCGAAAAAGTAAGTATCGACCCGGAGACTTATAAGATTGTTGGGGGTAAACTCTATCTTTTTTATAACAAGTTTTTTAACAATACCCTTAAAGACTGGAATAAAGATGAGGCTACCCTGAAGAAAAATGCCGATGCTAACTGGATCAAAATATTTCACTAAAAAATTTTATAATAACCGTCATGACATTTTCAACCATCGGCACCTGGATACTGCGTTTACTGGCTGCCCTTATTTTATTGCAAACGCTATTCTTCAAATTTACAGCAGCGGAAGAATCGGTATACATTTTTACACAAATTGGTATGGAGCCATGGGGCAGAATTGGTATTGGCATCATGGAACTGATAGCCGCTATTCTGATTCTTTATCCTAAAACGACACCATACGGCGCTTTGCTCGCTATCGGATTAATGGCAGGAGCAATTTTTTTCCACCTTACAAAATTAGGTGTGGTTGTAAAAAACGATGGCGGACAATTATTTGTATATGCACTAATTGTTTTGGTGTCGTCAGCAATACTGCTGGTAATTTTCCGGCAGCAGCTGGTGGCAACCACAAAGTCAATTTTGAAATTTAATTAAGCCAACTATATGCAACTGCAACAGTCCATTCAAAACGTATTTGTACAGATCAGCGAATCGCTGGAACAATTAACCTGCGAGCAATACTGCAGGCCCAGTAAAATTTTATTTGGAGCTTCTATTGGCCAGCATGTAAGGCATATTATTGAGCTATTCATTTGCCTGGATAATGGTTACCACACAGGTATTGTGAACTATGAGAAAAGAAAAAGAGACTACGCAATTGAAACGGATAAAAATTTCGCCGGCGCACTTTTAAGATCCATTTACCTCACACTGGATAAAGCCAATAAAGATCTGAAGCTGGAAGCAAGCTTTGATGATCAGTCCGAAGATTGTATTTCGATTGCAACTAATTATTATCGTGAAATAGCTTACAATCTTGAGCATACAGTGCATCACATGGCATTAATCAGAGTGGGTATTACAGAAGTGTCAGACATCCTTGTGCCCGCAGATTTCGGAGTAGCTGCATCCACCATTAAATACCGCCAGGCATGTGCACAGTAAGTTTTATACCAACGAAGGATAAATTCTATCTCACTTCCAACAGAGATGAGAAAGTGTTGCGTAAAGCGGCATTCCCGCCTGCAATATATTGGGGAAACGGAAGTGGCCTGGTATATCCCAAAGATGCAGAGGCCGGTGGCAGTTGGATTAGTATCAGCCAGAACGGTAATGCCGCAGTTTTATTAAATGGAGCTTTTACAAAACATATTTCCCAGCCGCCTTATCGTTTAAGCAGGGGGATTATTTTCCTGGACATTATTGGTGCAGCAAGGCCTTGCTTTGCCTTTACTAAAATTAATCTCCACCATATAGAGCCATTTACTATGATCATTTTTGAAAACAACAGTTTGTTCGAGTGCCGCTGGGACGGACAGCAAAAGCATTGCAAACAATTAAAAAACAACAGGCCATATATCTGGAGTTCATCAACACTGTACGAACAGGATGTGGTAACAAAAAGAGAAAGCTGGTTTATCCAATGGTTAAATAAAAAACCAAGCCCAACACTGGAAGATATTTTACAATTTCACCAATTTACAGGTGATGGAGATAGTAATAATGACCTGGTGATGAACCGTGATGGAAAAATGATTACCGTAAGTGTTACGGGTATCGAACTTGAAAAATACTCAGGCAAAATGCAATATATCGACTTAAAAAACAATTCAGTCACAATACAACAATTCGCCTTTGGCCATTTACAAAAAGTAGCATAACAAACAGCATGAGCATGATAAAGAAAATATTGCAACTTCCTTTTTTTATAAAATTATTTAACTGGGAGTACTGGCCATTTGCTGTTGTATACAGTCCCATATATTTTTACTGGGTACTGTTAGGTATCCGCAACAAAAGTTTTTTCTTTTTTAATACCGCTAACCCAACAATAAAAAACGGGGGTTTTTTAATGGAATCAAAAAAAGAAATTTACGATTTGTTACCATCCGGCTATTATCCCCGTACCTTATTATTTAAAAACGATAACAATGCCGCCGGAATTTTAGCGCAGGTGACAGAAAATAATTTTACATACCCTTTAATTGGTAAGCCTGATATTGGTATGCAGGGCATTGCAGTAAAAAAATTAGAAACCGAAACGGATGTCATTGCTTATGCAAAATCTTCACAGGTTGATTTTTTAATACAGGAATTTATTCATTTGGAAAACGAAGTGGGGATATTCTATTACCGCTATCCGGGAGAAACTAAGGGGCATATTTCCGGCATCGTAAGCAAAGAGTTTTTATCTGTAACCGGGGATGGTATTGCCACTGTTGAAGAATTATTGCAAAGGGACCAACGTTTTATTTTACAAATTCCGTTTCTTAAAGCCACCAGCAGTACTGTTTTGCAGCAGGTATTATCTAAAGGAGAAATTAAATTACTGGTACCTTATGGCAATCACGCCAGGGGTGCTAAGTTCATCGATGCCAGTCACCTGATCAACGAAAAATCAGAAGCTGCCATTGATACGATCTGCAAACAGGTAAATGGTTTTTACTTTGGCCGGATAGACCTTCGGTATAATACCTGGGAAGAACTGGAACAGGGGAAAAACATTTCCATCATTGAATTGAATGGCGCCGGTAGCGAGCCCACGCACATGTACGATCCAAAGCATTCTGTTTTTTATGCCTGGAAGGAAATCATCAGGCATTGGAAAATATTGGCTAAGATCAGTCGCATCAATCACCGGCAAATGCAAATACCTTATATGCGTTTTGCTGAAGCAAAAAAAATGTTCGGGGATAACCGCAATTATGTAAAACTGATCAGGGCACAGCACAATAGTAAAGAGACAAAGCCGGAGACTACAGTGCATTTTCAATTGCCGGATATCCTTTTTACCTGACACAGATGAATACGTCCCCCGGCATACAGCAACAAAAAGAAACCATACGCATTGAAACTTTCAGCGATGGTATTTTTTGCATTGCAGTTACTTTACTATCTATCGAAATCGGAATTGAAGTGGAGGCCGGAATGACAAATAAAAGTCTTACTATAGCGCTGCTGCATAAGTGGCCGATTTTATTAGCGTATGTAACCAGTTTTATTAATGTGCTGCTGGCGTGGATCGGGCATCACAGTCTCTTTAAAAAAATAAATACCACCAACAGCTTTGTCATGATAAGCAACGGGGTGTTGCTGATGCTGGTGGCATTGGTTCCTTTTCCTACAAAAACATTAGGCTTGTTTTTATTAACAGGGGCCTTTAAAACGGCCGCAATTTTTTATACAGGCTATTTTGTTCTCATAAGCCTTGCCTTTCGTTTGCTTTGGTTTGCGGCGGCAAGTAAAAGAAGTTTATTGGTACAGGAAATAACAGAACAGGAAATAAAAACCTTTACAAAAAACGAAAACCTGGGTTTACTCTGCAACAGCATAATTATGGCGGTTGCTTTTTTTAGCCCGTGGACGGCATTGGCATTAAGCTTTGTTATGTGGATATACTGGATAGCGATGGGCTAATATTATTGAGGTAAAACTTTAACTAACAGCAAACAGAACAATGATCAAAAGAATTATAACGCTTTCACTTTCTGTTATTTTTGTCAACTCTCTCGCTGCTCAAACAAAAGTGATCAAAGGGTTTGTAAAAGACGGCCACTCTGATGAATTTTTGCCTTTTGCCAGTGTACAGTTTAAAAATACAGGCATTGGTAAAACCACCGATTCTTCCGGTGCCTTTATATTCAGGCTAAGCAAATGGCCTTCTGATACATTGCTTATTACCAGTATCAGTTATAAACCTTTCTGTATTATTATTCCAAAAGATAAGGACACTGTTGATATTTTAGCCGCTCTTGAGGCAGGTAATGCCAGTGCCGAAGTGGTGATTAGATCGAAACAAAAACACAGCCGAGGTTGGTATCTGTGGAAAAAAGTAGTAGCGCATAAAGACAGCAACAATATTTTTAAGCATGACAATTTCACCTACAGGGTGTACAATAAATTAGAGCTGGATATCAACAATGTAAACAAACAAAAAATTGAAAAGAGCCGGCTACTAAAACCGTTTGCCTTTATTGCCAACAATATTGATACGGTCTCAGAGGAAAAGCCCATTCTTCCTGCATTCTTTTCAGAAACATTATCCGATTATTATTTCCAGAAGAATCCACATCGTACCAGAGAAATCATCCTGGCCAATAAAGTAAGCGGTATTAAAAATGAAAGTATTACCAAATACCTTGGTGGCCTTTACCAGAACATTATTATCTACGCCAATTACATCCCTGTGTTTGATAAAGAATTCATAAGTCCGCTTAACGATAATGGCGATACTTATTACGACTATCGTTTGGCAGATACACAAAGAGTAGCAGGAAGAAAATTACTGCACCTCGTTTTTATTCCCAAACATGCCGGGGAAAATACCTTTGGCGGCGATTGCTGGATACACGATACTACGTTTGCAGTGCAAAAAGTTATACTGCATATCAATAAAGAGGCTAATATTAATTATGTAGATAAATTAAGTTTAGTGCAGGAGTTTAAAATGATCAACGACAGCACCTGGTTTTTAAGTAAGGACAAATTTATTGTAAATCTTAATCCGATAGGCAGTAAAACCACAGGTTTCATTGCACGAAAAACCACTACTTATGAAAAAGTGGTGGTAAACACAAATGCTGTTGCCCCGGTGATAGCAAAAAACAAAGTAGTGGAAGAAGTGGAAGTACCTGAATTAATTCGCAATAAAAATATTAATTGGGATAGTGCACGTACAGAACCATTAACCAAAACTGAAAATGGAATTTATGTAATGATAGATTCATTGCAACATGCTCCGGCTTACAAAAAATATTACAGCACTTTATATTTTTTAACTACAGGGTATAAAAATATCGGCAAATTTCAAATTGGCCCATGGTTTACGTGGATCAGTGGCAATGCGTGGGAAGGTACAAGATTGCGCTTTGATTTAGGCACCAACATATACTTCAGCAAAAAAATATGGCTGCACGGCTATCTTGCATATGGATCAGGGGATCAGCAATTTAAAGGAATGGGAGAAGCGTTGTGGTTATTAAAAAAGAATCCCTGGCAAACTTTGCATCTTTCGTATCTGAACGATCTCGACCGTACGCAACACTACAACACCGATATTCCTGCCGACAATGTGTTGGCAGTTGCAGTACGTAAGAATGGCATTCCTATAAAATTCATTAATCTGTCACAGTTAAAATTGGAATACGTAAGAGATACAAGGATCGGCCTTTCTACAACATTTGGCTTGCTGCACAAATCTTACGATCCTTTAAAAAATATACCTGGTAAAACATTTTTTCCTGTCACTTCGGGTGATCCTTTAACTACCACGGAAGCCTCAGTAAAATTCCGTTTTGCCTACATTGAAAAATTTTACAGTACTAATTTTTTCCGTTACAGCTTAGGAAGTCCATATCCTGTTGGAGAAGTAGAATTTACTGCCGGCATTAAGGGCATACTCAACAGCAGTAACAATTACCAGAAAATTGCAGGAAGTATAAGCCAGCAAATTTCAGTAGCCCCATTTGGCAAATTAAGCTACAATGTGTTTGCCGGAAAAGTATTCGGCACACTACCCTATCCGTTGCTGGAAGTACATCCTGGTAATGAAACCTACTATTTTAATAAATATGCTTTTAACCTGATGAACAGGTACGAATATATTAGTGACAGGTATGCTGGTTTTTCACTGGAACACAATGCAGGCAATGGAATATTTCGCTTTATCCCTTTAACACGAAAACTAAAGTTTCGTCAATTCTGGAATATTAAAGGTGTAACCGGTGATTTAAGTAGTGCAAACAAATTATTAAACTATACCCCCGAACATAGTTTTACTGCATTAGATAAAAAATTATACTTAGAAGCCGGTACCGGCATCGACAATATATTTAAAGTACTACGCCTCGATCTGGTATGGCGATTATCGCCACGGCCATTGCCTGTTATTAAAGCAAATCGCTTTGGCATATTCGGAAGTTTTAAAATACAGTTGTAATAACTTCTTTCAGAAAATTTTAACTTACCGGCTTCACTGCTTGTCATCATTTTGACAATTACCATTTTAAAAACTACAGAATTTTGTACTAAAAAAAATGAAAAAGAGAATTCTGTTTTTATCTGTTATTACAATTGCGCTGGTATCATGTAAAAAAAATAAGACCCCTGCCGATGGTGCGCAGGTGAATTTAGCTGCTACAACATTTTACAAAGATGGCAGCATGGAAACCAAAAGAGACCGGAGCGGAGCTTTCAATACCACTTCCTATGGCCAATTGATCAATGACGGCGGCAGCAATAAATTTTTAGTAAACCTTGGTGCGGTGGGTACAACACATACACTGGCAACATTTGGATTAAGCTTTACTTTTAACAGGCAAACTACAGCAGAGGGCATTGTTGGCAGCTATAGTTTTCCACGGGACCAGGCAACTATCCGTGTTACACTCCGTAACGAAGTTGCCAACACAGTCTCAGAAAATTTATTTTTCCCTTCCCATGGAATAGTAAATTTTGCCTACGATACAGCTACAAAGAAAATAAGTGGTTCGGTACAGGATCTTGAATTCAGCATTATACCCAACGATCCCTATAACAGGTATCAGATTACTGTTGATGGTAATTTTTCAGCCATCCCTGTGCAATAAAAAAATTGCCGTTTGATAAGTTTATCAAACGGCAACTCAAAATTATTGTTGTACCCGGCTATCCGTTATTGTAAATTTTTATTACGGACTCTCTTACTGCAGCGGCTTCTGCTGTACAATAAAAATAAATAACGTCAGCGATTACACCGGGTTTTACCCATGTGTCAAAATCCTCACCAGGCATGGCTTTCCGGTTCTGTGCTGTATCAATGGTGCCGGCTACAACAACGCTGGTAACCACGTTTGTGCCTTTTGCTTCTGCATTCATCAATTCTGCCAAACGAAAAATTAATGACTTCCCTAAACCATAAGCAATCATACCCTTGCTATTATCAGCGCTCAGGCCGGGCTTTGAGCCGATTAAAAATATCCGGCCATTTTTTTGCTGCAGCATTTGTACAAAAACAGGGCGGGCAATATTGTAAGCCGTTTCAAAATTCAGCTGGTATTGTGTTCGTATGTCGGCTGTTTTTGTATTGTCTAAACTGCCCATTGCAAATCCACCTACCGTTAATACTACCGCATCAATACCTCCATACTTTGCAATTATGTTATGTACAAATTGACCGGCATCATTCTCATTCATCAGGTCAACAATTATTTTCTCCAGCTTATTATTATCAATATCAAACAATACAGGATCATTGGGTACTATTGTTCCCACCACATTATAATCTTCTGATAAAAACTTTTTTACTACAGCTTGCCCCAGATTACCTGAAGCACCGGTTACGACTACAGTCTTGCTTGCCATTGTTCGGTATTTTAAATTATTGCAACAAAGCCCATCCAAATAAATGATTGTACTGGCGGCAATGTATCAATGCGTATTTATATTCTGAAAAATTAACTGTACCGGTAATGCTATAAACCTGGTTACCTCCTGTGGCTTTTAAAGCACCCAGATCAATGAATGTTACCGGGTACATTTCTTTTGCTATATAAACCCTCAGGTCGGGGCCGTTGCTGCTGCTAAAACTCATCAGCTTCAGCACATTGCCACTATCCGTTTTTAAAATTTTCGCCTCACCACTCACTGTTCCGTAAGGGCCACTGGCAAACATGCCGGTATAATTCAACATTGCAGTACTATCTGCCATTTCATTTAACACTACTTCGGGGGTATTATTTTTTTTACAGGAGGATAAAAAAATAATAAAAATTAAGGCGAGAACCGGGGTGATTTTTTTCATAACATCTAATTTGGTTTACTCATATACGTATCCGGTAACTGAAAAGTTTAGTTACTGCCAGCTGAATTTGCCGCCGGTGTTCACACGTACTTTGTACAAGCTGGTATGCGCTGTCATATACAAGGTCTTTCCATCTGCATCACCCCAGGCCATGTTGGCGGCACGTTCCGGAGTTACAATTTTGCCCAATAATTTTCCCTCCGGCGATAATATCCACACGCCACCCGGTGCAGACACAAATAAATTTCCTTCCCTATCCACTTTCATTCCATCCAATGCTTCGTCATCTTCGGTAAAACTAAAATCGAAAAAAATCTTGCCGTTTTTTAATGTACCATCCGTGTTTACTTCGTAACGCCACAATGTTTTGGTGTGGTGAATATCTCTTATATCCCAATTGGTAACGTAAAAATATTTTTCATCGGGAGAAAATGCCAGCCCGTTTGGCCCACCCAGGTCTTTTGATACTACCGTAACTTTTCCTTCCTTCACCATAAACACTCCTGAATAATCCAATTCCTTTTTTGCATCAGTAAAAAAACCGGGCAGGCCATAAGGCGGATCAGTAAAATAAATGGTGCCGTCACTTTTTAACACTACATCGTTAGGACTATTAAATTTTTTCCCGTCAATATTGTCAGCTAAAATGGTAACCGGCCCTTTCTTTTCATATCTTATAACTCTCCTGTTGCCATGCTGGTCTACAATTAATCTTCCTTCCTTATCAATGGTTAAACCGTTACTCCCCGGTTGCCCGAAGTCGCCAATATCAGCACCGGTGTAACCGGAATGTGACATGTAAATAGTTATATTATTATTGGCAGGATTGTAACGATAGATAGTGTTTGTATTGGGATCGCTGAATAACAGGTAACCATCAGGATGCCACACCGGTCCTTCTGTAAAAGAAAACCCGTCAGCAACTTTTTCAATGTTGCTGCCGGGTGTAATAATGCTGTTTAATTTTTCATCGATAGTGAAAATCTTTCCAATATTTTTCCAGTCTTTATTAGCAGGTAATCCGTCTTTATAAAAATCAACAACGGCATTACGAACCCAGATATAATTTTCGGGAATTTTTCCAATAGGTCCGTTAATGCCCAATATTGCAATTGAAAAATGCTCGCCCGCCTTTGCATTATTGGTTAAAATAACTCTGTTACGGGTATTATATCCTGCTATTAATCCATTGCCCGTTTGTCCAAATCCCTGCATTTGTTTTCCATTCACCCATATTTCGCTATAATCATCAACAGTAATTTCAAACACGGCAGTAGCACCGTTGGTTTTTAGTTTCCCGATTGTTTCAGGAATGGTAAGTTCAACTTTATACCATACAAAAGAAACTAAACCGCTGCCTTCTCTTAATTCAAGATCATTGGGATTAACCATTTTAAAGGCTGCATCAAAATCAGCATCACCAATTTGCGGACGAATGATATTGGTTTTATTTATTTCTCCGGTAGGATACAATGCCAGTGGCCCGCCATTTTTTATTGTCCCCGGCAACCTGAACTCGGCTGTATTAATATGAGCCGCCTGCACAAACCATGTTGCATTTACCAATGCTGCGCCGGTTGTTGTTTTTAAATCGGCAATAGCATTGGGTTTATCTATGGCCAGCTGCCTTGTTTCCTGTGCAAATAATTTAAATGATATCATTGTTAACAGAAGAACAATAAGAATGACCAGGTAAATTTTTAAAATGGAATATATCTTTATCATAACAGTAGTTTTAGAAAATATTAATTGCTGATGTTGGCTTTGCTTCCTGCAATCGCAATGTCTTCGTCCTGCTGTGCACTTGCACTGCCGCTTACACCAACAGCACCTGCAACCTGCCCATCAATTATTATTGGAATACCACCTTGTAAAAAAGTATGCCCGACAGTGATCAATGCCTGCCTGCCGCCATTTATAGCATTTTCCAGTTTTGTAGAAGGCGCTTTAAACAGTGCGGAAGTATTGGCTTTCTTTATCGCCACTTCCGATGCTGCAGCAAATGTTCCATCAAGGCGTTCTAAATAAATTAAATTACCGCCATTATCTACTACTGCAATTGCTCCGCCAGGGGCTGCTTTTTCTTTTGCATAAACTACTGCAGCTGCAACAATTTTTTTTGATGCCTCAAGAGATAATGTTTTTTGGGTTATTAATTGTGCTTTTGCCGGTATTGAAAAAATAACTGCAGCAATCAATAACAAAGGGAAATGTTGTTGTAAAAATTTCATGGCTATACTTTAAAAGTTTGAAATAATAATTATTGATTAATCCATTGTTTTGGCAGGTTCATCAAACTCTACTGATTTTCCGGCTTTTTTTGCTACTACTTTTGGCCAGTACTCATCAGCCTTTTGAATGCTTGCGTTTACATCTTTATTAAATCTTTTATACGCATCTTGTGAATGTTGCAAATACAGCTTACCATTTTCTATTTGAAATATGGTGGGATCGATCGGTCTTAATTTACCTAGGCTCATAGCATAGCCGCAAAAAGCACCATATTGCGGGGCAAACATCTCCGGGTGATCTTTAAACATATTGGCATTAGCTTCTGTAGAAAACCAATAAGTAGCACCGTTGTAGCGGGCAAAATATTTTTCATTCCCCAATACAGCTTTTTTTTCGGTGAAATAGGATACTGCGTCATAACCCTGTAGTATCACGCCTTCTTTGTCAACATTATTTAAATAATTCTTCTCTTCATCTGTCGTAATTTGTTTGCCATGTTTGGCAGCAACTTTAGGCCAGTATTTATCTGCTTTAGCTAAATTCCCTGCTACATCTTTGTTCCAGCCTTTTACAGCACGTTCGTTATGTTGTATCACCAGCCTGCCATCAACAATCGAAAATGTATTAATGATAATCGGAGCCACACGGCCTAATGAAACCGCATAGGCACACCAGCCACCAAATTGCGGTTTATATTTTTCGGGATTGGTTTTAAATAAATCCTCATGTTCCTGAGAAGCAAAATAATAGATGGCGTCTTCATAAGTATATTGAAATTTTGCATCTCCCAATACCGGTTTATTATCGGTAAAAAATGCCACTGGGTCGTAGCCATCCAATATCACTCCTTTATCGTTCAGGTTGTTGAAATAGGTAGCCGCATTACCCTGTGCATGTACGCTGCCCAATGCCGTAAACACAAGGCATAAGGCAAAACACACTTTTAAAATAATAGTAAGTTTATTTGTTTTAGCATTACGATAATAAGAAATGGCCTTTAATGTCTTCGGCGTTTTTGTAAACTGTTTCATGACTTTATTTTTTGAGTACAAATAAACAACAGGTTAAAAGCCTTGCCTGTCGGGCATTTTACATTACGGCCATTTGTGCAATAAAAATACCCGGCATTTGTCGGGCATTTTGCAACCATCACTTTATTGATGATGCTAAATAGCTATTATGGAATTGAAAATTTAATACAACTCCAGCAAAACTTTTTTTATGGTCTCGTATTGGGTCCAGGGTATAAAATGATTGGCACCTGGTATCAATGTAAGATTAACAGAAGCTGCATTAATTAATTTCTTTTGTGCATAGCTGGCATTACCCACCGGAACCAGCGAATCTTTCATTCCATGCACAATAAATACCTTGCATTGTACCATCGCAAATTTATCCTGCAAGCTGTATACATCTTTTTTAAAGAATTTTAATTCAGTATTACTCGGCCGCATGGCACCCGGTACTAAATACCTGAATACGCCTGCATCAAGAACATAGCGCCACGATTCACTTTTTTCTTCTGCAGGGTCTACAGATCCTGCCAGCAGAACAAGCCCGTCAAAAAGGCCGGGATTGTCTGCATTCAATTGTATGATCATCGGGCCACCTAAAGAATGCCCCACTAAATACATTGGTTTATGGTTTTGCCATATTTTAAATAAGGGGCTGATCAATGCTGATTGTGCCGCTAAATGCCTGGCCTCGCCAAAATCACTATAACCAAAACCCGGACGGTCAATTGAAATCATCCGGAATTTCTGCAACAGCTCTTTATCCTGCATGTACCGGGCAAATGCTTCCCAGCTTCCCGGCGAACCGTGTACAAAAACAATTGTTGGCAACGTATCATTACCTGTTTTAGCATAATGCATGACGGCGTTGTTAATTTTAACCGTGGTAGTAGTTAAGCTTACGCCTGCCTTTTTAAAATCCGCTTTTGCTTCCGTATCACTTATCCTGAATTGCATACAACTCTGTGCTGCAATAACCCATATAAATAATAATATCCCCATTATTAAAAATGATCGCTTCATGATTTTTCTCCATTTCATTTTTTAAAACTACGGAAGGATTTTACCGGAATTGTCGGGCATCTTACATTAATCCATACATAAGCTGCCTTATTGATCTGATTGGAAAAATGCTGGCAGGTACACCCTGTAAAAAAATGCAGAACCATTGTAAGCCAACCGACATTATTCATAAAAATGAGCTCCCCTTTTTCATGAATAAAGATATTTTTTTAAACCCTGCATACGATTTACTTTTACAACCGGCAACCAGTTCCCATTTTTTTTTGACAGCAATAAAAACATATACCGAAGACGATCTGATAGCAGCGCTTAAAAAGCATGATAACAATGCTTTTGAATACCTGTATACCAATTACAAAGCGGCTTTGTTTACTGTTATTAACCAGGTTATTGCAGATAAGGAAATTGCACAGGATGTGCTACAGGAAGCTTTTATTACGGCCTGGAAAAACATTGATAAATACGATGCTTCCAAAGGACGTTTATTTACCTGGCTGTTTAATGTAACCCGTAACTGTGCCATCAATACCACCAGGAGCAAGGCGTTTAAATCCGAACAAAAAAACGATTCGTTCGACAATTACGTTACTTATGTGGATGAGAAAGATAACCTGAGCCAGAATATTAACCAGATCGGTTTAAGAAAACAGGTACACCTGCTGAGAGAAGAATATAAAAATGTGTTGGAACTTTCTTATTTTAATGGCTTTACACATGAAGAGATCGCCAAAATTTTAACCATACCGGTTGGTACCGTAAAAACAAGATTAAGAAATGCGCTGATAGAATTGCGCAAACAATTTGTATAATGGATATTAACAATTACATATCGTCGGGCATTATTGAAATGTATGTGATGGGTATTTGTTCGCCCGAAGAAAAAGCGGAGCTGGAATTGTTGCGTCCGCAATATCCCGAATTGCATGTTGCGATTATTGAATTTGAAAAAGTATTTGAAAATACCTTATTGCAAAGCGGTACTGAAGAGCCCGGCGAAGCTACTGATAAAAGAATTTTACAAACCCTGCAAAACTTACAAACCCCTGCACCGGTCATCAGCATCAACACTAAACCGCCTGCAGCAAAAAAAATAAACTGGATGATGCCGGTTGCGGCAACGGCTGTTTTGTTATTAGGTATCAGTGGCATGTATAATTTTACCATGTATAAAAAAATGCAGGCGCAGGAACTGGCCCTGGCAGCAAAAGACAAAGACAGTTCGTTACCTGCTGCTGATTATGCCGTACTGAAAAATCCTGCCATTACTCCTGTGGCTATGTATGGTGTGGCACCTTACACACTCTGCCGCTGCACTATGTACTGGGATAAAAAAACAGGCAAGGCATATATTATGATCCATCATTTGATTCCTTCTCCCGAAGATAAAAAATACCAGCTCTGGGCAATGGTAAATAATAAGCCGGTTAACGTGGGCATGGTGCATGATGAGATCCGTGACCGTTTTATTGAACTGGCCAATGTACCCGAAGGCGCAACTGCATTTAGCGTAACCCTGGAAAATATCGGCAACAATCAAATTCCTTCTGCCGATAAAACTTTTTTATACGGTAAGATTTAGTGCTTATTGTTCTGCCCTTTTAATTTTACAGGAATTTATTGCTACATAAAATTACTGCACAGAGATTATGCTGTATCCTTATTGTCTTTTGTAAATTACTGAAAGAACCGTATTTTTTTCAACCCAATACCAATGCTTTACTATGACCGCAATTGAAGCACTAAAAGAACAATGCAAGGTTTGTGAACCTTGTATATTAAATGCTCAAATAATAGAGTTTGAACAATTACCAGAAGATGAAAAATTCAACTTTGACTGGTATGAAAAAGACAAACACTATTTAATTCATTGCCTCAAATGTTCTGTTTATAATATTCTACCATGTCCCGTTAAAACAGAGTAAATATAACAATTTATAAAGAGGGGTTAATTACTATAAATTAACTCCTCTTCATATTAAAGCGGTTAGATTAAATCTATTAAATCTTTATCTGTTTTGAGTGATTGTTGTATTTTACGCTCCTTTTCAACAATTTCCTTTTCAACAAAAAGTAAAATCGCATTTGAAGCTCTATAAAAGGCACTATCCGTACAATGCTTTAAAATATCCTTTTCAACGTCTAGAATTATCTCAATTCTTGCTTCACCAGCCTTAGGAACATCAAATACTAACCCATCCCATAATTTATCTAATACGACATTCAGCTCATCATATAGCTGTTGGGTATAGTCTAAATGCAAATAAATCGTTCGATAAACTTCGTTTCTTATATGAATATTTTTATAGATTTCTTCATTTTTACCATCTATTTGCTTCACAAATTTTACTTTATCAGTAAAGTATAAAATAAATGATTTAACTAAGCTATCTCGGCTACTGTTATCAAGATTACTTCTAAGTTCTTTTAAAAGGGGTAGATAATAAAACGTGTAAAAATTAATTTCATCCATTTCATTACATAACGATAAAAAATTGCTGTACTCTGATAGTCTTTTTTCGGTTTTACTAAATCTTTCAATCATTTTTTTATACGCCCTTTCATTTTCTTCGGGGTTTAGGTTCTTTATAAAAGATGCGGCAAAATACTCTTGTAACGACCTATGTACAAATGAATACTTACCGTTATCCTCAACCCATAATGCAACCGCAGATTTTAAATCATCGATTAAATTTGAATTATCAAAATTGATCGATTTTATTCTTTGTTTTATTTTTTTGAATGTCGAATTAACATAATCAAAATCAAAATAAAAATGCTCATCAAAATAACTTAACAAGCTAAATGCCTTAAGAATTTCTTCAAACTGTTCTTGATTCAGTTGTGATTTCTTTTCACGGATATACCCCAGTTTTGTTTTACTATCATGTTCAGAAAAAAGAGCATTTACAACTCTTCTATAGAAAATATACTTCTTATCAGGGATTTCTGCGTATGTTTGAAATGTTAATATGTATAATGTAAGTAGTAAAGGGTTTGCTAAGAAACTTTCTATATAAGAACTTTTACTTTCCTTAATGGAAAGCTGTATTTTTTTAGCCAGCTCTTTTTCCCCCTTCAATTGTAATTCTATAAACTCATTAATTTCTTTAGGTTCTAATTTCTTTATGTGCAAATTTCTAAAAACCGAAAGGCTCTCGATATTAGAGTAAGGCCTTGACGTCAAGATAAATTTATTCTCATCGTATGCTGACATAAACAAATTCAGACTCTTGATCACATGATTTCTAATATCAGAGTTCAATTCATCAAAGCCATCAAGAAAAAATACAAATTTTCCCTTTTCAAATAATTTCTCAAGAATTTTACCATTTACGGATAATTTATTTTCGAAAACATGCTCACAGATAAATTCTTCGATATTACCATTTGTTCCATTTAAATATCTAAGTTCAATTAAAATTGGCAACGCAAATTGTTCCTTAATTGAGTTGAGAAATAAATGCTTGATTAAAGTACTTTTACCACTTCCTGCATCTCCAATTATAGTAACATAATTACCATCCGCAAATAAATTTTTTATATTACTTGTGTCAATTGTTTTCTTATGGTCCTGATTTAAATTTATTGGATAATAGATATCGTAGAGATACACCGGTGTATTACCTTTTAATAGTGTTTTAAAGCTTGAAAATTTAGTTTTGTGTTTCTCAAGATATTTCTTCACAGATTTACCTAGAAATTGCTTCCCTTCATCGTAAAGTGAATTGAAAATATTTTTACTTTCAGAAACCAATTGTTTAATAAATGCTTCAATTATTACCTTTATTAATTTCTCTTCCATAACTATTAAAATTTATTTACAAATTCGTATTGAAAATAAATATAATCAATATATCATTAAAAACTTTAAAATAATACTTTATATGTCCCCCGTTAATGTCCCCTAAAATAAAAAAAGCCTTGAGAGTCAATACTATCAAAGCTTTTAAGTGTTTATCTGTGCCCAGAACAGGATTCGAACCTGCACATCCTTGCGAACGCTGCCACCTGAAGGCAGTGCGTCTACCAATTTCGCCATCTGGGCTTTTGGTTAATTTGTTTAGCAGTTACGTGGAAACCTTAATAAAAAGCTCCCGGCAAACTGAAGAACTACCCAATAAACCAGTTAACCGGTACACCAATTAACGATTACGGGCTGCAAATGTAAATTAAAATTGCTCTCCAAAAAACTATATCTCATTTCTTTTCCAGCCAATCATCACCACCCCGGCAATTACCAGTATGGTTCCAACGATCTGGGCGGTAAAAATTTGTTCGCCCAAAATAAAGTGGGCCTGTATAATAGTGGATACCGGCCCAATACAGGAAACAATGGCCACATTATTGGAGCCCATCTTCTTCAGCCCTTCGGAGATGAGGAAGGATGGAATAACAGTGGCCACCACTGCAAGAAAGATCCCGTATTGCCAGAATTTTGTACTGCCCGATTCTATCACTGTAAAATTGCCATTCATTACAAAATGCAGCAATACCGCAGCTGCAGCAACCGTCATGGCATAGGCGGTGAATTTTGTGGCGCCTATCTGCGGAATTAACTGCCCGCTGCCGGCTACAAAAAAACCATAGGTAATGGCACATAAAAAAATGAGCAGGCTGCCATAATAAAAGTTAACGTTACCGGTATCCAGTTTCAGCTCGCCATAAAATGCAATGGCAGTACCGGCATACGTTAACAGTAATGCCATTTTTTGCACCGTTGAAACCTTTTGCTTAAAAAACAATGTAGTAATGAGCATGGTAATGGTGGGATACAAAAACAGGATCAGCCGCTCCAGCCCTGCAGAAATATATTGCAACCCCACAAAATCTAAAAAACTGCTGATATAATACCCCGATAAGCCCAGCACAATTAAAAACCACCATTGTTTAATGGTGAGTTTTTTATTTTCCCCCTGGTTGGTTTTATAAAAAGCAATCACCAGGTAAAAAGGTACCGCACATATCATCCGCACCGCCAGTAAACTCAATGCATCTGTTTTTATATCAGCAAATGCCTTTTTTACTATTACTGCTTTGGTAGAAAATAAAACGGCACCTATAAAAGTGACTATAAATCCTGCAGCAGAAATTTTTATTTTAGCTTCTTTATTCATGAAAAATAAAACCCCGACGAATAGTACCGGGGTTTAGAAAATAATAGGTCAACTTTCTTTAAAAATGCTGTTGCGAAAACAAAATGCCAGTTGGTAATTGCACCCTTCCGGGGATGGTGTTATGCACTCACATTAAAATCCCTCAACGCATCATTCAAACTGGTTTTTAAATCAGTGCTGGCTTTACGCTGGCCAATGATCAATGCACAACCAACACCATATTCGCCTGCAGGAAATTTTTTGGTATAGCTACCCGGTATCACCACACTCCTTGCAGGCACCCTTCCTTTCATTTCAACAGGTTCTGCGCCGCTTACATCAATGATCTTTGTAGATTGTGTCAATACCACGTTGGCCCCTAATACCGCTTCCCTTTCAACTATTACACCTTCCACCACAATACAACGGCTGCCTATAAAACAACCATCCTCAATAATAACAGGGCTGGCCTGCAATGGTTCCAGTACACCACCAATACCAACACCGCCACTCAAATGCACGCCTTTGCCAATCTGTGCGCAACTGCCTACCGTAGCCCAGGTATCCACCATGGTACCTTCATCTACATAAGCACCAATATTTACATAACTGGGCATCAGCACTACATTTTTGGCCAGGTAAGCACCATATCTTGCCACCGCATGCGGCACCGCACGTACACCTAAACCGGCGTAATCACTTTTCAATTTCATTTTATCATAAAACTCAAACGGAGGTAAGGTGTAGGTATGCATCTGCTGAATACCAAAGTACATCAGTATAGCCTGTTTTACCCATTCATTTACCTGCCACCCGTTTTCGGTGGGAGAGGCTGTCCTTAAACGTCCTTTATCCACTTCTTCAATCACTGCACGTACAGCATCTGAATATTTCTCATTTTTCAGCAATTCCCTGTTACTCCAGGCTTCTGATATCAAGTCTTTCATCTTTTAAAATTTTTGCAAACATAATAAATAAAATAGTTGATTTTTGCAGCCGTGTATATTAATTGATATTGAAACAGGCACAACACATATTAATTCGCTTGCCCAACTGGCTGGGAGACATGGTAATGAGTACTGCTTTTGTAAAAGCGGTGCAGCAGCAATATCCTGGTGCAGCAATTGATATAATCGCAAAAAAAGGGATCGCTTTCTTAGCAGATTATTTTCCTGCCCATAACCGGTGTTTTATTTTTAATAAAGAAGAATATCCCGGTTTAACCGGTGCCTATAAATTTGGCAGGCAAATACAAAAGCAAAAAAAATACGACATCTTCTTTTGCCTCCCCGATTCTTTATCATCTGCTGTAATGGGCCTGGCAGTTGGCGCAAAAAAAAGAGTGGGGTATAAAAAAGAATTACGTGCTGCATTACTTACCAATGCTTATCAAAAGAAAAAAAATATACACCGGGTAGAGGAATATGTTGATCTGCTGCAACAGTTTTTAAATAAAGAAATAAAAATACCACCGGTTGAATTGAAAAGTAATGCCGCTGTACATAAAAATGCGGTGATCGTAAATATAAATTCCGAAGCCGGTTCAAGAAGATTACCTAAAGAAAAAGCAGTGAGCGTTATTAACCTGCTGAGAAAAAATATTGACAATGAAATTATTTTAGCAGGCAGTAATAAAGAAGCGTCATTTGTTGAAGCAGTATTTACTGCACTGGAAAATACAAATAATATCAGCAATATGGCTGGTAAAACCAATTTAAATGAACTGATCAGTTTATTGGGCTCCTGTACTGTAATGCTTACAACAGATAGCGGGCCTGCACATGTTGCCAACGCATTGGGTACGCATACCATTGTTTTATTTGGTGCAGGTAACGAAAATAATACAGCGCCTTATAATCAACACAACCGTACCATCATTCGCCTGGGTGCATTACCTTGCGAACCCTGTGTAAGTAATACCTGCAAAGTATATGGCACACCGGAATGTTTATTAAGGCTGGATGATAACCTGGTAGTACAAAATGTAATTACCGTATTAAAAAATAAAAAGCATAACTGATGCTGTTTGCAAACGATATACAAGAGTGCATTACTGTTTTAGAAAACGGTGGCCTTATACTCTATCCTACTGATACCATCTGGGGTATTGGCTGCGATGCCACTAATGAAAAAGCTGTAGCTGAAATTTACAGGTTAAAACAAAGGACTGATGAAAAAAGCATGGTGGTTTTAGTAGCTGATGAAAAAACAATTACCGAATATATTACACAGCCTGATGTAAAAATATTTGATTACATAAAAGGGATCAATAAACCCACCACTGTTATTTATGAAGGAGCAACCGGCCTTGCAAAAAATGTAATTGCAAAAGATGGCAGCGCTGCTATAAGAATTGTAAAAGACGATTTTTGCAAACAGCTGATCAGGAATTTTAAAAAACCCATTGTATCTACTTCAGCAAATATTTCAGGCTATCCGCCGCCAACTATTTTTGCAGATATTGATATTGCCATACAAAATGGTGTTGATTATATAGTGCAATACCGGCAGGATGATGTAACGCCTGCAACCCCTTCTGCTATTGTAAAATGGCAGGCTGATGGCTCTTTACAAATCATTCGTTCTTAAAAAAATCCCGGAGGTATTTAAACCATCCGGGAATTATTGTTTGTTTGTACTGTAGTTATTTTATAATGTAAGCCCCACGCCCAGCTGAATACTCTGGCTCTTCCATTTATCTTTATTATCAATATCGTTCAGGTTACTTAATCCCACTGCATACCGGCCGTATACTTTAAAATGCGAAATATTCAACTGTACACCACCCAGCATACTGAAGTCGCCGCTTTTAAATGCATCCTTTCCGTTTTCAATAAAGGTGTTGCTTTTATTCATTAATATACCAAACTGTGGCCCTAACTGCAACGTGATAAGTTTACCGGCGTTGTAGTTTAAAAGTATAGGAATGGTCAGGTATTTCAGCTGCACATTGTCTAACTTATTAAACTGGTATATAGAACTGAATTTACTGGAAGTATCAACATTGATCTGGTTGAACAATACTTCGGGTTGAATGGCGAATTTTTTACCCAGCCCGATGGTAGCAAAACCACCTATGTGATAACCATAAGAAAACTCTTCCTTAAAAGTTTGCCCGGTTAGTTTATTCATTGTGGCACCACCTTTTGCCCCGATCTTTAAACTTTGAGAAAAAGCACTGAAACTGATAATACTGATTACAGCGGTTAATAAGAGTTTTGTTTTCATAAATAAATGTTTAGTTGCGGATTAATATTCAACTAATATGCCAACGGCAACCCCGCCTGCCTAATATTTTGTTAAGACGATCAGTTAAAAGGATAAACCGGCGGTTACAGAAAAAATTGCAGTGAATCTTTTACCCGTTGTTTCAGGCAGGTAATAATCTAAATAAACATTTGGCTGCAGGGAGAATTTGCCGATGCCATAATTAAAGTCGAAAGAAGCAGCAACGGATTGTACCTGGAATTTATTTGAAGCTTCAATTTTTTTTCTTTTACTCAATACTTTTCTGTCAAAGATTTTATTCAGGTGTGTTTGTGTAAGCTGGTCACTTCCCATATTCAGGATAAGAGAGGGTACAAAATCAAGTTCATCATCTTTATCAAACAACTTATAAAAACTAAAATCATGTTCAATATTGGCTGATACTGAAAAATAGCTTGTTTTATTATGTGTAGAATCAATCCCCGAAATAACTATTGTGGTATCACTGCCATTGGGCAATGGTAACAGGCGATGTATTTTTTTGCTATAACTTTCAAAAACAGCTTCTTTATATGCTCCGTTATCAAACCCCAGTGCCAGGCCGGGTTGTATAATTCCTTTCGCTTTTTTAATATACCCGTAAATGTCATTTTGGTACAAAGAGTTGTTGTTGTATTTATTTTTTTCGCTCAGGTACCGGGTATAAGTAATTCCGGCATTAACTGTTTTGCCGGTATAATCATATCCTGCACTTAAACCGGTTTGGTATAAATTCAAACTACCTGTACTGTCTGTTATTAAAAAACCTGTTACCCCAAAACTAAAACCGCTTTTGGTACGGTACATTAATGAAGGCGTAAAAATTATCTTATTATCCACCCCGGTGGCATTAGCTGCATTATTGTGGGAACTAAATGCCCCGTTACCAACCCCAATACTAACGTCAAAGGAACTTTTTGGCCCGTCCTTCATCATCTTTAAAAACTCATCATTAGCCAGCATCGAGTCCAGGGCTTCCTTATCTTTTTGAGAAAGCGAATCGGTTTGGGCAACACAAAGGGAACAACTGCAAACAGCTATAACAAGAATCAGGTAAAATTTGCGCATAAGATTAAGTAGGTTTTGTAAGACTGCGGTGGTCAAAAATAGTTTAACGGCTTGTAAATTACCGGTTAAAAACGTAAACTTTGCCCTTAAGATTGTTTTACCGGCTAAAAACCTTACCTTTGCGCCCAATTATTAATAACTGAGAATTACATGACATGCTCAGTTGCTGTTGAAAGAGGATTGCTGCAATCAGGTTTCACTACTCACTAACAACCGCTGAAGGTCCTGCTGAATTGCAGGAGCCAACGGGGTTCTCCAACGGCCAAAGCATGACACATCCGGTAAATGAATGCCGGAACAAACATGTGGCTATCACAAAACAAATTTAAATGAATGCATTTGAAGCCTTAGGCTTAAACGAACATTTGGTACAAGCTGTTGCCGACCTGGGATTTGAAAAACCGAGTGAAATACAGGAAAAAGCCATTCCCGTATTATTATCCGGCACCACCGATTTTATCGGCCTTGCCCAAACCGGTACCGGAAAAACTGCGGCCTTTGGATTACCGCTCTTACAATTAATCGATCCTGCACAAAGACACGCCCAGGCCTTAGTGGTTTGCCCTACCAGGGAATTGTGCCTGCAGATCACCAATGACCTGGAGAAATTTAAAAAACACAGTAAAAATATATTTACCGAAGCCGTATATGGTGGTGCTTCTATCACCATGCAGATCCGTAACCTTAAAAAAGGTGTACAGATCGTTGTTGCAACACCGGGCAGGTTAATTGACCTTATCGAAAGAAAAGCCATCGACCTGCAGAAAGTAAAATACGTGGTATTGGATGAGGCTGATGAAATGCTGAACATGGGTTTCAGGGATGATATTGATTTTGTATTAAAGAATACCATCAACAGGGAAAGCATCTGGTTGTTCAGTGCCACCATGCCGCCTGAAGTAAGGGCCATTTCCAGGAACTACATGGAAACACCAAAAGAAGTTACCGTAGGTAAAAAGAATAGCGGAAACGTTAATATCGATCACCAGTATTTTGTAGTGCCTCAGCAACATCGTTATGAAGCATTAAAACGACTGATCGATTTTAACCCCGGTATGTATGGTATCATCTTTACACGTACTAAAATTGATGCACAGGAAATAAGCGAACGCCTGGCAAAATCAGGTTACGAAATTGAAGCTTTGCATGGCGATCTTACGCAACAGCAGCGTGATAAAGTAATGGGCCGTTTCCGTACCAAAAGCCTGCAATTGCTTATTGCAACCGATGTGGCTGCAAGAGGTATTGATGTGGATGGTGTAACACACGTGATCAACTTTGAATTACCTGATGATATGGAAGTGTACACCCACCGCAGCGGACGTACAGGCCGTGCCGGCAAAACCGGTATCTGTTTATCTATTTGCCATAGCAGGGAAACTTTTAAGATCAAATCTTTAGAAAGAATGATCAATGCACAATTTCATAAAGTTGATGTGCCATCCGGTAAAGATGTTTGCCGTAAACAATTCTTCCACTTTATGGATACCTTGATGCAGGCAGATGTAAGCAGCGGTGATTATGAAACCTATATGCCCGACCTGATGGAAAAATTTGCAGCCGTAAGTAAGGAAGAAGTTTTACAAAGAGTAGCCTCTCTGGAATTCAACCACTTTTTAAAATATTACGAAAACGCTGAAGATCTTAACCGAAGCGATATCCGTGGCGACAGAAGGCAACCTTCTGCCGGTGGTGATGCAAGAGACGGCAGCAGGAAAGAACGTACCGATTTTAACAGGCGTGATAATGGCTATACAAGATTGTTCATCAACCTTGGTACCAAAGATGGTTTTTATAAAGCCAGCTTTTTACAATTCATATTAGATGAAAGCAATCTTAAAAAAGAAGTGCTGGGTAAAATTGATATGAGAGATATGAACAGCTGGATTGAAATTGATAAGGCCGAAGCCGGGAGAATGATCACTGCAATTGATGGTAAACGTTATAACAACCGCACCATTCGCATGAATGAGGCCGATGGTGGTTTTAAACGCCCTAACGATGAAGGCAGTGGCGGCGGAAGGGAAAGAAAAAGAACTTACGCTCCAAAAGAAAGAAGGAGTTTCAGATAATTTTTTTGATGCAAAAATCCCCGGTTAAATTTCCGGGGATTTTTTTATTGCTGCAATTGTTCTTTTAAAAAATATTATTGATACAATAATGAGTGCATACAAAAAACTGCCTGTTACACCAATGATGCTATCGTCAAAACTTTTATGTGTGGTATCCTGTAAATAGTGCACCCAAAAAATTACAGCAGCTAAAAGTATAAGTACAGGCCAGTAAAAAACACTGGCATTACTAATTGGCAAATCATTTGCTTTAGGCATTTTTAAAACCACCCATAAAATATACAACGCTCCAAGCAAAGATCCTGTTACCTGCAAAATAAAATATACCGGCATGGTAAATTTCCATATTGCTACTTCGCTGCTGAAAAAAGGATACAGTTGTACAAATACACCATCGCCGTGCGTAAACTCATCTGATAAAATATGTGATAAAACGCCTGCTACAACAGCAATAAAAAATCTTAATTTATTTTCCTTATAATAATTGCCCCAGTTAAAAGTAGTAGCTGCTGCAAGCCTTACCCTGAAGCATTTTGGCAAATGCGGTACCAGCGTATTTCTTATTATCAAATGAAAAACAAAACTCAGCAATAAAGCTACCGGGATATCAAACAACATGATACCTAACCAGGTGTGGCCAAAGTTTTCGGTGTTTCTTAACCGGATCAAAAACTCCACATCGGGCACAATACTTCCTGCAATTAACCCTGTTAACGAAAATGGTTTGCGCTTAAGTTTATCAAGCGGTAAAATTATAGCAGGATGCGAAAATGTAAACGGCATTGTAAATGGTAAACTTTACTTGATTTAAACCGACCCGTAAGATACGTTAGTAAACAAAAATACTACTTATTGATTTTTATTGCCGGTATGACCAAAATCATTTTCCTTTTGAATTACTATATCGAAATTTGCTTTATGAACATCTGGAAAAATATCATCAACAGACCCTCATAATTCCGCCCTCCCCCCTTCTCTGCCATTTCATTTTTTTTCAGTAAACATTTATTGTATGCAAACGATCATTGAACCGTTCAGGATAAAATCTGTTGAACCCATTTATTTTAATACCCCCGAACAACGCCGTATCATTTTAGAAAAAGCTTTTTACAACCCCTTTTTAATACATTCCACTGATGTATTGATTGACCTGCTCACCGATAGCGGCACCAGCGCCATGAGCAGCAACCAATGGGCAGGTATTATGCAGGGCGATGAATCTTACGCCGGCAGTCCCAGTTTCTTTCGCTTCCAAGAAACAGTACAGAACATTACCGGCATGCCGTTGATCATTCCAACACACCAGGGAAGGGCAGCTGAAAAAATATTATTCAGCATAATGGGTGGTAAAGGAAAATATTTTGTCAGTAATACCTTATTCGATACAACAAGGGCAAACATAGAATTTTCGGGTGCCGAAGGTATTGACTGTATTTGCGAAGAAGGAAAACATCCGGCTATACCTGCTCCGTTTAAAGGAAATATGGATACGGTTTTGTTGAAAAAAATTATTGACAAAAAAGGAGCCGCAAATATTCCGCTTTGCATCATTACGGTAACTAATAATTCCGGTGGCGGACAACCGGTAAGCATGCAAAATATCAGGGAGGTTAAAAATATCTGCATGCAATACCATATCCCACTCTTTATTGATGCCTGCCGCTTTGCAGAAAATGCCTATTTCATAAAACTGCGTGAGCCGGGGTATGCAAATAAAACGGTAAGAGAAATTGCAAAGGAATTATTCTCTTACGCCGACGGTTGCACTATGAGTGCAAAAAAAGATGCGTTTGCAAATATCGGTGGTTTTTTGGCCATGCGTAATGAAGCACTTGCGCAGCAATGCCGCAATCTTTTAATAATGACAGAAGGTTTTCCTACTTACGGAGGCCTTGCAGGCAGAGACCTTGAAGCCATTGCGATAGGATTAAATGAAGTACTGGATGAACATTATCTCCAATACCGCATACGCAGTATCGAATACCTCACCAATAAATTAATTACTGCCGGTGTGCCTGTAATGCAACCTGCAGGCGGCCATGCCGTTTATCTTGATGCCAAAGCATTTCTGCAGCATATTCCTGCCGGTCAATATCCCGGGCAGGCACTGGCGGGGGCTTTGTACTTACACGGTGGCATCCGCAGCGTGGAGATTGGTTCTCTTATGTTTGGCAAGTATGATAGCAATAAAAAACTCATCCCTGCACCATTGGAACTGGTGCGCCTTGCTATCCCGAGAAGAGTTTATACACAAAGCCATATTGATTATGTAGCAGAAGTGATTATTGAAGTGTTCAATAACCGCCATGCAATTAAAGGACTGCAGGTAATTGAAGAAGCTCCCACCTTACGCCATTTTACAGCAAAACTAAAACCCGTTCAATAAAATAACAACAATGAAAAATATAAAACACAGCTGGGCAGAACCCTACAAAATAAAAATGGTAGAGTTGTTAAAAATGACCACTCCGCAGCAAAGAAAAAAAGCCATGCAGGAAGCCGGTTTTAATACTTTTTTATTAAGATCAGAGGATGTCTATATCGACCTGCTTACCGATAGCGGTACGTCTGCCATGAGCGACAGGCAATGGGCAGGCATGATGATGGGTGATGAAGCCTATGCAGGCAGCAGGAATTTTTATCACCTTGAAAAAGTAGTTAAGGATACCTATGGCTATAAATACCTTATACCCACACACCAGGGCCGCGGCGCAGAAAATATTTTATCGAAGATATTAATTAAAAAAGGCGATATCATTCCCGGTAATATGTATTTCACCACTACACGTTTGCACCAGGAATTAGCCGGAGGAAAATTTGAAGACATTATTATTGATGAAGCGCATGACCCGGAGAATGAATTTCCTTTTAAGGGCAATGTTGATCTGAACAAACTGGAAAAACTTATTAAAAAATATGGTGCAAAAAAAATACCTTATGTAAGTATTGCTACCAGCGTAAACATGGCAGGCGGCCAACCCATCAGCATAAAAAATTTAAAAGAACTGCGAACGCTTACAAAAAAACACGGCATCCGAATCATACATGATATGACAAGAGTAGCCGAGAATGCTTATTTTATTCAGCAAAAAGAAAAAGGGTACCAGTACAAAACGATCCGGTCTATTGTAAAGGAAATTTGCTCTTACACCGACGGTGCCACTATGAGCGCAAAGAAAGATGCGTTGGTAAATATCGGTGGTTTTCTTGCAGTGAATGATTGGGATGTTTTTGAAGAAGCAAGAAACATGGTGGTAGTGTATGAAGGGCTGCATACTTATGGTGGCCTTGCCGGACGAGACATGGAAGCGATGGCCATTGGCATTGGTGAAAGTGTAAGTGATGATCATATTAAAGCCAGGGTTGGCCAGGTGATTTACCTGGGCGAAAAAATGATGTCTTACAATGTTCCGATAGTAAAACCAATTGGCGGCCACGGCATTTTTGTAGATGCAAAAAAATTTTTACCGCATATTGAACAGCACCAGTTTCCTGCACAAACTTTAGCTGCAGAAATATATCTTGATGCGGGTGTGAGAACTATGGAAAGAGGTGTTGTGTCAGCAGGGCGTAAAGCTAACGGAGAAAATTATTATCCTAAACTGGAACTGGTAAGGTTTACCATTCCCCGCCGCGTATACACACAGGCACATATGGATGTGATTGCAGAATCCGCCGCAAGGGTTTATGAAAAACGAAATACGATCAAAGGATTGAAGATGGTATACGAACCAAAATATTTAAGATTCTTCCAGGCCAGGTTCGAAAAATTATAAATCAACGATCTCTGCAACCAATACAAAGGCTGGCTGCAATTTTACCGCCAGCCTTTTGTTATCTTATTCGCTTCCAATAATTCCACTGTAATTTCATATTGAAAATTCAATGCGTCTAATTCTTCTTCTGCAAAATAAAGGTCTTTAAAAAAACGGTCTTTATCACCAGCTGCTACATTTGCCAGTTGCCGGTAATACGCTATCCCATCAAGCAGGTTTTGAAAAAATACAGCGAACGATTTTCTCTTCTTTGCAAGCAGTTCAGGCTTTACATATTCTTCCAGTTGCTCTTTAAAATAAGTAAGGTATAAATGCAATTCAGCAATGAACATATGAGGCCTGTTACTGTTGGTTACAATATTTTTTCTGCCATAAATATGATCGGTCATGGTTTGCAGCGAAACCACTTTGGAAAAATTTACAATATTGGGCCCGGGGCAAATATTTACAGCGTTCAGTTTTTTTATAAATATTTCGTTATAACTAATTGCCGCTGCATTGCTGAGCCCTACACATAAACATTCTTTATCCAGTACTTCCTGCAATTGTTTGGCGTATTCTTTATCAGGTAAATTAAGCGATTGCAATTGTGCAATTTTTAATTTCTGGTATTGGTGCGATGCAATACAAATAGGAGCTTTGGTAAATTCTGTATTGGAAGCCAGGTGCTTTTCTGTACAGGGGCTTCCCGGTTTGCCATTATGGATGCGCAACATTTTTTCTTTATCAGCAGTAGTACCTTTAAGATAATGAAACCTTACCCCTAAAGGAGAATTATTACTCAATGTTATATCTTCAGCAGTGGCTGCACTCAGTTGATGCAATGTTACCTCATCAACAGTTGTTGCCTCCGGAACAAGCAAAAAAGGCGTGCCCCACCCTGTACTCTCCACACCATAGTTCTTATGTAAAAATTCATCTTCCTCATGTGTTCCGATACCTCCCTGCACAGAAAATACCAGGCTTGGCGGATAGATGAATTTTTTATTGCTTTTCTTTTCTAAAGCCGCATTATAAATTTCAAAAATGGTATCAATTAACTCCTGCCTATGCTGTTTAAATTCTTCCAGTATAGGGCCTAACAAATACCCTTCAGTGGCAAATGCATGCCCCCCGCAATTCAGGCCGGATTCAATCCTGAACTCACTTACCCAAATACCCTTCTTGGCTAAATATTTTCCCTGTATTAATGCAGAACGGTAATCACTTACTTTAATAACTACCTTTTTTGTAAAGCCGCCGTCTTCATTTACATCCAGCGCCTTGCAATCTTCAAGATAATTATACAACCTGGGATTTAATCCTGCAGAAAAAATAACGGAAGAATTTTTCAGATCGCTTTGTGCATACCCCCGCAGAACAGCTACTGCATCAGAACCGTTTTCTATCAGCTCCCCTTCAGCATTAAAATTATTCCGGTCCAGTTTTGTCATGATATTTACATCAATGCTGCCAGGTTTTATTTGTGTTCTTAAATACGTTTCAATTTTTTTCTTTTCAGGTACATCTGTTGTGCAGATCATTTGCCGGTACATTTTTTTTAATACACTGTCATCCGGCAACATCTCAAAATATTTTTCAATTTCTGAACCTGCTTCAAATGCTGCATTCTTCAATTTTTCTACCTGCGATTGAACAATAGTATTTACAAGATTTAAATAATCAGTAACTCTTTTTGCCCGGTAATCGGGCTCATGTACAGTTATTGGTTTATACTCCAGGTTTATCGTTGGGTAATAATGTTTTCTCATCATTTCAATCAACCGGTCTTCTATAATTGAAATAACAGAGGAGATACCAAACCTTGCTACTTTTACAGGGCTGTCGATGGTATAGGCCAATCCCATCACCGGGATATGGAATTTATGTTGCGGAGAATAGTACATAATGTTTTTATAGTGATATTGGTGAATAATAACTTGTAAATAAACTGTACGAAAACTGCAGCATCTCTGCCGGGTAAAAAATTATACCAGTTCTGCTTCCCGGCTCCATTTTATTTTTTTTCCAATTCCCAGGGTGCTGTCGGTCATTTTTATATGCAGCAGCTTAACGGTCCATATTTCACCCGGCATAGCCAATGCAAGCGGATTTTTTTTATAATACAATGCTGCTGCATTTTCAGCTACCGGGTCTTCCGGAGCCACAACCAAACCTTCAAACTGTAGCCCTCTTATTTGAAGGGAATTCAATTTATCCGGCAATACGGTTCCTGCAACAAAAGGATCATTCTTTATCTGCAGGGAATGCTGTGTATCTGCAGCTGATTTATAATACAATAATCCTTCTGCAGGATTACATACATAAAAGCAGCTGAAGCACCAGGGTTTATTATCCTTGCCCACACTGCAAATAGTAGCGCATGTTTGTTTTGCCAAAAAACCGGCAATGGTCTCGTTCATGATAATTTAATTATTTTTACAGGGCATGCTTTTTTAACATCCTGCGTTTGTAATTCAATGCCATTACTTATTGCTAATACAAATACCTTTTTCTTTTTAACGGCTTTAAGTAAAGTTGCTTTACCATCTTTTTTCGACATGCGCCATAATTCCGGCTGCATTTCAAAGCAAATACCACAGCCAATACATTTATCCCGGTAGTGAATAATTTTAGCCATTTGCCGTTTCCACAATTTTATACATTTTATCAGCAGAAGTTATTTTGCTGCCAACAGGAAAAGTTATTTTATCTCCTTTTACTGCAACACTTCCATTCGCTCCATTCACTTTTAATGTGTCCATTTTTTCTTTTACAAACCCGATAGCCGGACCACTGATCATTATAGTATCTCCCGCTTTAATGCTTCCTACCTCAATTAAAAACTCGCCTATTTTTATTTTGGGATAATATTTGCTGCCTTTGCCAAGATAAATTTTCTTTTCGGTGGCAGCTGAACCCGGTTGCGTTGCCCATTCTCCAGCCTTACGCCCCAGGTAGTAACCTTCCCAGAAACCCCGGTTGTAAACTGAAGATAAACGTTGCATCCATTTACCGGTCTTTTCGTTTGTATAACTATCATTCTTAATAGCGTCTACTGCTTCCCGGTAACACCTGGTTACTACAGATACATAGTCTGCCCCCTTACTCCTGCCTTCTATTTTCAATACACTAACACCACTCTTTACCACCTGGTCCAGTATATTTATTGTACAAAGATCTTTAGGCGACATGATGTATTCATTGTCAATGATCAACTCTTCATTAGTTTCAGCTTCGGTTACTTTATAAGGCCGTCTGCAATTTTGTATACAGGCTCCCCTGTTGGCAGACGCATGCTGAGCATGTAAACTCAGGTAACACTTACCGGATATGGCCATACATAAAGCACCATGAATAAACATTTCGATCTTTACCAATTCACCCGAAGTACCTGTGATCTTTTTTCTCTTGATTTCTTTAGTGATATGAGCTACCTGCTTTAACGTCAGCTCTCTTGCAAGCACCACTACATCTGCAAAACGACTGAAAAACTGTACCGCTTCAATATTACTTACATTGGCCTGAGTAGAGATATGCAACGGTATATTCAACCGGTTACAATATTCTATCACCGCAAAGTCCGATGCTATCACTGCGTCAATACCCTCTTTCTTAACCTCTTTTAAAATACTTTGCAACAACTGCATATCATGTTCGTACATCACTGTATTAAGCGTGATGTAGCATTTGATTTTTGCTGATTTACAGTTCTTGCTGATCTTACCGATATCATTAATGGAAAAGCCACCGGATGACCTCGTCCTCATATTCAGTTGCTCCACTCCAAAATATATTGCATTTGCCCCGGCATCTATCGCAGCCCGTATACAATCGAACGAGCCTGCCGGAGATAACAATTCAATTTCCCTGTCTTTCATTATTACAACTACTACGTTATTTTTTTATATTACTTTTTCTCCTGCGTAACAGTGCTGCATTAAATCTTTCTTTCTCCGCTGTGCTTACAGGCTTAACCGCAGGTACAGGCACTGCATTACCCTTTTCATCAAGCGCCACAAAAGTGAAATAAGCCTCGCTGATCAGGTATTTTTTACCCACTAACACCTTTCTTGCAAAAGACTGCACAAAAATCTCTACCGAAGTATTGAAAGCCCTTGTTATACTTGCACAAATGGTAATAATATCGCCAATATTTGCAGCAGCATTAAAATCAACCTGGTTGATAGAAGCCGTAACGCAAATTTTTCCTGCATGAGTTTGCGCACATACTGCTGCTGCAATATCCATCCACTCCACCAGCTTTCCGCCCTGTAGTATCCCCATTGGATTGGTATCATTGGGGCACACCACTTCAGTCTTTACTGTTTCTGATGCTGCAGGAATTTTATAATCCTTTTGTTGTTTCATTTCACCTGGTCAATTATTCAAAAAATTGTGCCACCTTAAAATTCATTAGGCTATCAATGTCCAAAAGGCAATAAATGGTATTTTATTTTACAATTATTAGGCAAAGATACTAAATAAAGATAATTTTGTCTTTATTTATTTTATAAACCAACAGGTTGATTTAAAATGCTACTACTCACAAAAATTTTTCATTTTGAAATGGCGCATGCAATACATGGTTACCAGGGTGCCTGTAAAAATATTCACGGGCACTCCTATGAACTCCATGTAACCATTTCCGGTTCAACAGATTACCCGGATCATGTACCTGCCCCGGGCTTTATCACCGACTTTAAAGAAATCAGGCAACTGGTAAATAATAGCATTATCACTGTGTTCGACCATAAAGTTGTATTATCGGAAGCTTTTTTGTCGGATCACCCATCGTTTGCATCCCAGGAAAATCTCGTGTCCTGGAAAGCTGAACCTACCGCAGAAAACATATTGCTGCATATTAAACACAGCCTGGGCAAAGTCTTTCCGCCAGCTATAAAACTGGTTCATTTAAAATTGTTTGAAACAAAAGATTCTTATGCTGAATGGATACCAGGCAATACTTTTACAGCATATTAACCTGGAATGAAAAAAAATCTGTAGTTTTCTTTTTTAAAACAATCACTATGTTTTCAAAAGCAACAGAATATGCCCTCAGGGCAACTATTTATATTGCTAAAAAAAGTACCGAAGAAAAAAAGATCGGGATAGAAGAAATAGCGAAGGCTATTGACTCCCCGCAATCGTTTACTGCAAAAATTTTACAGTCCCTTACAAAAGATAATAAAGTTGTTAGTTCTGCCCGTGGGCCCAATGGAGGTTTTTTTATTACGGAAAAAGCAAAACGCCTTCCGGTTCGTGCCATTTTACTGGCCATGGGCGAAGATGAGATATTGGAAAAATGTGTACTCGGGTTAAAACTTTGTTCGGAAGTACAACCCTGCCCTATGCATGCACAATACAAAACCATCAAACAGCAACTGATAAAATTATTTGTATCAAAAACCATTTTACAATTAGCCAACGATACAAAGGATGGAGAGGTATTTATCAATAATAAAAGTACAGCTGCTAAAAAACGGCCCCGCTGATTTTACTTTCCAATACAAAACTGGCTGAAAATAAGATCCAGCACTGTTTCATTCGTTATATCTCCCGTAATTTCTGAAATATAATGTAAACACCTGCGTATATCCAGTGCCAGTAAATCGCCGGTAATAGTATTATCAAGCCCGTTTTTAATTTCAGTTAATGATGCCTGTACCTGTTGCAATGCTTCGTAATGCCGTGCATTAGTCACAATGGTATTTTCCGTATTCAGGCTCCCTTTAATGATCTTATCAACCAGCTTTTGTTTCAGTAAATTAATATGTTGTTGTTCCCTGGCTGAAATGTATAACACCTGTTCGCCTGCAAATTTTTCTGCTGCCGCCGCATCGCCTGCCACATCAGTTTTATTGCCCACCAGTAAATAATTTTTATTTTTCTCTTTTATCAAAGCCTCAGCAGCCTGAAGCTCACCTGCCGTTTCGGTATTCACATCAAAAATATAGATCACCTCATCAGATTGCTCAATTTTTTCCCTGCTCTTTTCTATGCCTATCAGTTCAATGATATCACTGCTATCATCACGTATACCGGCTGTATCAATTAACCTGAACAGTATTCCGTCTATGTTGATCACTTCCTCAATGGTATCCCTGGTGGTGCCCGCAATTTCGCTTACAATAGCCCTGTTTTCGTTAAGCAATGTATTTAATAAGGTAGATTTGCCAGCATTAGGTTTGCCCACAATGGCAACGCTAACGCCGTTCTTAATCACATTGCCTAACTGAAAGGATTGCAGCAAACCGGTTGTGGTTAATTCTGCACTTTCTATTAAAGCGTAAAATTTCTTTCTGTCTGCAAACTCCACATCTTCCTGGCTAAAGTCCAGTTCCAGCTCTATCAATGCCGAAAACTGTATCAGCTCTGCCCTTAATTTTTTTAGCACATCGCTAAACCCTCCCCTGATATTATGTAAAGCTGTTTGTTGTGATGCAGCTGTATTACTGGCAATCAGGTCTGCCACTGCTTCTGCCTGGGTTAAATCCAGTTTACCATTCAAAAATGCCCGTTGGGTAAATTCCCCGGGCTTTGCCAGTCTTGCGCCTTTACGTATGCAAGCCTGCACAACCTGCTGCTGCACATACGGGCTTCCGTGGCAACTGATTTCCACCACATCTTCGCCGGTATAACTTCTGGGGTTCTTAAATAACGAAACCACTACTTCATCAATTGCTGTATCAGCCTCTTTAATTAATCCTACATGTAGCGTGTGTGAAGGCTGTGCCATTAAATCCTTAGCAGGAAATAATTGATTGGTAATGGCAATTGCATTTTTTCCACTCAACCTGATAACCCCTATTGCCCCGATACCCTGCGGAGTAGCTATGGCTACAATAGTATCATCCCAACCAGAAAGTTTTTGCATCATGTTGCAAAGATACTTTCTCTGCCTGCTAAAGGATAAACTTACAGCCTGTTTTTTGCCAGCAATTTTTCGTCTTCTGCATTAATCTCATCCAAGAAATAATGTTTTATATTATTGATGGTTACTTCATCTGCCATATCCACAAAGTTCTTAAATGCCGATTCGCTGCCGGGTTTTATGATGAGCACCATATCATTGGCAGTTCCTTTGGCTTCCTTTACTGCCTTTAGTTTTTGTAATAGCACTTTCCTTATTCCGTCTGGTGCAAAAGTAGTTTCCTTAACTACTGCATTATCTCCGGGCATGCCTTCGTAGTAAAAAATCTTATCGTCTTTATCAAGCATAACGGTAAGTACACAGGTTTCGCAGATTGTTGATTTCGCACTGTCTTTGTCATAAGGTGTAACCAGGTTCATTGCCCTTGGCTTTGCCATTGATGTGGTAAAAACAAAAAATGTAAGCAATAAAAAACCCAGGTCTACCATCGGCGTCAGGTCTACCCTGGTACTTTTTTTATTTAGTTTTTTACCGTGTTTAGGTTTTGCTGTTGAAGTTTGTATCTCTGCCATAATAATTAGTTTTCTTATAGACAGTAAAAGATTTGTTTTCCATAAAATTGCACATAAAAAAACTTCCGGCCAGTTGCCGGAAGTTTTACAAATGCGGTGATCATTATTCTTTTATAAACTTTGCACCTGGAAAGTAATGGGCTGTCTCCGGTATGCGTTAACGTTATTTCCATTCTGAAGTGCAGGAATCCAGTTCTTGGTCTTTTTAATAACCCTAATCGCTTCCTTGCAAATACCATAACCGGGGTCAGATTCGCAGCTGATATCACTTAAGCTGCCGTCTTTACTTACAATAAATTTCACAACCACAGTATACACTCCTTCGGGTGCCCCGTTATCATTAGGCACATCTGCATTGAGATTTCTTTTCAAAAAACTAACCCAGTCGCCATCAAAAGCGGCTTCCTTTTCAACCTTTAAAAACACTTTGTTATCATCTTCATTTTTCTTTGGTGCTTCAAAGGCACCGCTGTTAGATTCTTCAAGAGGGGCCTGTACCACCTGGTTTGTATTGTCTGATTCTTTGGTTACCGTACTTATAGCCTGGTTGTCCTTTATATCTTCAATTTTTTCATCTGGTTTCACATCATCATCTTTTACAATCACAGGAGGCGTAAATCTTACCTGGTTAAGTGGTGGCGGTGGTGCGGTTTGCGGTGGTGGAGGTGGCGGAGGTACTACCGGCGGCGGATTATCGTGTGCCCTCGCCATTTCAATGTCTTTTACTTCGATAGTTTCGTTTTTGTTTTTACCAACGATGTTTGCAAAAACAGAACTGAAGAAAAATAATAGTGCAACCAGTCCCGTTACTGCCAAAGCTTTAACGAGCCTTTTGTTGTACGATTTACGAAGTGCATACGCTCCGTAACTTTTATTCTTTCCATCAAAAATGATATCAAGAACATCTGCATTCAAGATTTTGTTAGTATCCATAATAATTAGTTTTGCTAATTAGATTCAAAACAAAAGCGCTTCCATAAAATTATTTTTTTGTATTTTTTTTGATAAAAGTTTTTCAAAGAAAAAACTTTCACCCGCTGTAGTATTTCATGCCGCATTCTTTTTTACAAACAGAAGAATTATTTATTGTACCAGCCCTGTAAAATAATTACAGCAGTTAAGGCATAAAAAAAACCTTTCGGTTATTACCGAAAGGTTTTAAAAAAATATTTGTTGCTGTAAAGCTTATTGAGATTGTACCAGGAAGGTAATTGGCTGACGGCGATAAGCGTTCACGTTACGTCCGTTTTGAATTGCCGGAGTCCAGTTTTTGGTCTTTTTAATTACTCTTTTCGCTTCATCACAAATACCAAATCCGGGATCATTTTCGCAAGAGATATCGCTTAAGCTACCATCCTTACTTACAATGAATTTTACTACAACGGTATAAGTACCTTCAGAAGCGCCGTTATCAGTTGGCACATCGCCATTAAGGTTCTTCTTCAGGAAATTATTCCATGCAGCGGCTCCACCGGGAAACTCTGCCTCTACTTCCACTTTTGTAAAGATCTTACCCTCATCATCTTCTTTTTGAGGTACAACAGCAACACCGGTTCCTTTATCTTCTATCGGAGCCTGAACAATTTGTTCTTTATTATCGCTTTCAACAGTTTTATTACTGATGGCAGCGTCCTCCTTGATCTCTTCGATCTTTTCTTCAGGTTTTACCTCTTCATCTTTTACAATTTTAGGAGGTGTAAATTTAACCTGGTTGATCTCCGGTGGTGGTGGTGGTTTTGGTGGTGGTGGTGGTGGTACAACCGGTGGTGGTGGTTCTTTCTTCAGTTCCGCCATCTGGGTATCTACCACATCGATAGTTTCTTTCTTTGTTTTGCCCATAATATTGGCAAAAACAGAACTTAAGAATATCAGCAGCGCAAGGGCAGCTGTTATCAACAAAGCTTTGGTTAGCCGCTTGTTGTAAGATTTACGGAGATCATAAGCGCCATACTGCTTATTTTTTCCATCGAAAATAATATCGAGGACGTCGGCACTTAAAATTTTGTTTATATCCATTGTAATAGACTTTGTTAATTAGATTCAAAATTGAAACAATTCCATAAAGTTACTTCCCGACGTTAGCTTCTTCTGTTTTTTGAATTAGCATTTCTTCGGTTGGTGTAATATCAACCTCTGCATAGTGGCCGGGGGGAACATTACTGATCGTCATTTCATCCAGGATATCTATAGCATTTTTAAAAGTAGCATCCTTGTTTGCTTTAATGATGTACATTAAATCACCCAAAGGTGTATTCTTTGCTTTTGTAGCTATTATCTCCCTGATGTCTTTAAAATTAGAACTTTTGAATTGTTCGCTAATTGTTTCAGGTAGCAATTCTCCGAAATAATAAAACACGTGGTCATCCTTCCCTAACAAAAGGGTCATAGCACCAGAGTTTTTTACTTTCAGCTGGTTAAGCGGATCATCCTTAGGTTCGTTCATTGCCATACCCTTTGGTGTACTCATAGTTGTAGTAAACACAAAGAATGTAAGCAACAGGAATCCCAGATCAACCATTGGAGTGAGATCTACCCTGGTAGATAATTTTTTCGGTTTTTTGACGCCGGGGCCTTTCTTATGGCCACCACCCGACGATGTATCCATTTCTGCCATATCAGTACTTTTTTTATCCCTTTAACAACGGGATGTTAATTAAAATTATTTAACAGCTTCTGGTTTTGGCGGATGCAACCCTAATTCAGAATCAGCAGGAATTCCCTCAGGATTGGTTACGATCTTGAATTTAAAGATATCAGCTTTTTTAAAAGCCGATTTAATATCTTTAAAAGCAGGATATTTGGCCGCATTATCCCCTTTTACCAACAGGTTAAGATTGTCCATACTTTCTCCTGCAAATGCATTAGAAACACTTTTAATCCAATCTGCCAGTTCATTATTCGTACTGTCTGTAGGTATACCGTCCATTTTTGAAGCAGGTACAGATTCACTTAAATCAAGAAAACTTTTTAGTTTACTAAAAGGCATCCCGATAAAATCCAGTTTTTTAAGTTTAGCTATTTCCGCTGTTGTTAAGCCCAATCCTTTTGTTTTGTTGATATCATCAATGATATCATCTTTATGCTTCCTGTCGTTAAGCATCAGGAAAACCTTTCCGTCCTTTCCCAGTGTTACAACAATAGCCTCGTCTTTTACAACTTTTGTAGACACCGAGGTAGGTGTAACCACAGGTACAGCCTCTGGTGGTTTTGTTTTTGTTGCCAGGATGAAGAACGACAACAGCAGAAAAGCCACATCACACATCGCCGTCATGTCGATGTTAGTGCTCTTGCGTGGTATTTTAACTTTTGGCATTACTAAAATTTAATTATTGATACTTAATAGATGCAAAACTCATAAACTTCCATAACAATTACTTGTATAAAGAAGCAAAACTTTGCGTTAAAGTAAATCCTGATTCATCGATACCGTAAGTAATTCCATCAATTTTAGTTGTAAAGATGTTGTACATGATAATAGAGATGGCAGAAGTACCAATACCTAATGCAGTGTTATACAAGGCTTCAGAGATACCCACAGACAATTGTTCTGCAGCAGCACCGCCACCACTATCAGCACCTAAGTTACCGAAGGCCCTGATCATACCCATTACCGTACCCAACAGCCCTAACAGGGTTGCAACAGAGGCGATAGTTGAAAGGAATACCAGGTTTTTTTCCAGCATTGGCAGTTCCAGTGAGGTAGCTTCTTCCACTTCTTTCTGAATGGCCATTACCTTCTGGTCGGTACTTAATTCAGTATTGCCGATCATGTCTTTGTAGCGGTGTAAACCAGCTTTCATTACATTACCTACAGAACCTTTTTGTTTGTCGCATTCAGCCAAAGCTGCATCAACATTTTTATTAGCTAAGTGATATTGCACTTTGCGGATGAAATCTGCATTGCTTCCTGTACCATTTGCTTTAGAGATAGTTAAGAAACGCTCGATCACAAAAGTAAGAACGGTTAAAAAACAACCGATAAGGATCGGAACGATGATACCTCCAAGGTACATTTTGCTTAAAGCAGTTTTTGGTTTTTCGTGACTTGGCCAAAACCATCCTGTTCCCGGCTTGTCAAAGTTTGATGAGGCGCCCAGCAAAAAACGCCAAATGATGAACCCAACAATAATACATATTATTGGAGCTAAAAGAGAAATTGCATTTCCTGATTTTTTTACCTGCACTGAAGCTGCTGGTTTTACAGATGGTTTTGATTCTGCCATGACATTCAATTTTTAGTTAGTGAAAATGTTAATTTTGAATTTTTGTTGTTTAAACTTTGCTTGCACAATTCTACTAAAAAAATATAATCAAACAATCAGTTTTTCTACACATTTTTTAAGTAGGAACGCACAAGTTAATAAAATAATCGAAAGCAACAACTGACTGTATAATTTTTTTTATTTTTTTAATACTGATGCCGGATTCCGCATTTTGCACAAAAAAAATCAAATTCTTCCAACCGTATTATTTATTTACCTTTTATCCATAAATACTGATATTTCAAATGGTATTCGATATTTTCGTTTATTAACATTATCTGTTCAAAATAAAACTAAACACATGAGATTTAATTACAGTAACAAGAAAATCTGCCTTGCGCTTTTGGCGCAATCGTTTGCATTTTTCGTAACGGCACAGGATAAGCCTGCCATGCCGCCAACTACTGCTCCCGGCATGCCTCCTGCAGCTGCAAAAGCAGGCCCAAAGCCTTATAAAGAGGTTATTACAGACAAAGCAAAAACCAGCAAAGGTTTGTTTATTGTGCACAAGGTAGAAGACAAATATTATTTTGAATTACCGCCCCGTTTACTGGGCAGGGATATATTAATAATAAACCGTGTATCTAAATCATCTGTAGAAAGCCCCAAGCAGTTCAATGGTTATGCAGGCGATGAAATTGGTAACAATGTTATCCGTTTTGAAAAAGGGCCCAACAACAAAATCTTTCTTAAGAACATTTCTTACAATGTAAACCCTGACAGTACCAAACCGATGTTCCGTTCGGTAATGAACAGTAACGTACAACCTATTGCCATGGCATTTGATATTAAAGCCAATGCTTCTGACAGCGCCGGTGGCGGTATTGTTATTGATGTTACAGACAATATCACAGCAGATAATGAAATTTTTGGCTTTGCAGGTTTTGCAAAATCATCATTCCAGGTAGGAGGTTTTCAACCCGATAAATCTTACATTGTAAGTGTAAGGCCTTATGCCACCAATATTGAAATTACCACCGTTAAAACATTTTCAAAAAGTGCTGGGGCTCCAATGCCAGGCTTCGCTCCTTCTGCACCAAGCCAGGCCACAGTAACCCTGGAAATGAACAGTTCACTGCTGATATTACCGGAAAAGCCAATGAAGCCAAGGTATGAAGACAACCGTGTAGGCTACTTCAGCACCGGCTTTACAGATTTTGATGCTAATCCGCAAGGCGTAAAAGACATCAACATGATTGCACGCTGGAGGCTGGAACCAAAGCCTGAGGATATGGAAAAATATAAACGTGGCGAATTGGTGGAACCAGCAAAACCGATCGTTTATTATATCGATCCTTCCACACCAAAAAAATGGGTGCCTTACCTGATACAGGGTATTAACGACTGGCAGGTTGCATTTGAAAAAGCAGGATTCAAAAATGCGATCATGGGTAAGGAAGCGCCTACAAAAGAGCAGGACAGTACCTGGAGTTTGGAAGATGCCCGTAACAGTGCTATTATTTATAAACCATCGCCAATTGAAAATGCTTACGGACCAAGCACCACCGACCCCAGAAGCGGCGAAATTATGGAAAGCCATATCGGCTGGTTTCATAACGTAATGAAATTATTGCACGACTGGTATATGATACAGGCCGGAGCCATTGATCCTAAAGCCCGTAAAATGGTTTTTGATGATGAGCTGATGGGACAGTTGATACGTTTTGTATCTTCTCACGAAGTAGGCCATACACTTGGTTTACCTCATAATTTTGGTTCTTCTGCAGGTGTACCTGTTGAAAACCTGCGCAATAAAGCATGGGTTGAAGCCAACGGACACACGCCCAGTATAATGGATTATGCCCGCTTTAATTATGTGGCACAACCAGAAGATAATATTACTGCACCGGGTATTTACCCTCGCATTGGTGATTACGATAAATGGGCTATTGAATGGGGTTACAAAATGATTCCTGAAGCTGCTACTGCCGAAGACGAAGTACCTATTTTAGATAAATGGATTGAGGCTAAAGCAAATGATAAACGCTTTTATTATGGTCGCCAGGGGCAGCCCGATGATCCACGTGACCAGAGTGAGTGTATAGGTGATAATGCCATGAAAGCATCTGCCTATGGTATTAAGAACCTGCAACGCATTTTGCCTAATCTTATCAGCTGGACAAAACAACCTAATGATGATTACGGTGATTTAAGCAATATGTACGATCAGCTAACCACCCAATTCCGCAGGTATATCGGGCATGTGTGTTATAATTTTGGTGGCGTATACGAAACTTTAAAAAAGAATAACCAGCCAGGTAACGTGTACGAATATGTAAGCAAAGAAACGCAGAAGGAAGCTGCTGATTTTATTAACAAGCAGGTATTTACCACACCTACATGGCTTATTAATAAAGACATCACCAGTAAAACAGGTGGAAATCCTACTGCAACAATTTTATCATTGCAGGAAACAGCTTTAGGCAGAATGCTATCTACCACAACAATGACAAAAATGCTGAATGCAGAAGCTGCTATCGGCAACCAGGCGTATACAGTAAATGACCTGTTGAGTGATCTTAAGCAGAGCATCTTTACCGAGCTGAGCACTAAAAAGCCCATTGATATTTACAGGAGAAACCTTCAGAAATCTTATGTAGAAAGATTAGGCGCACTTATCAACCCGGCTCCGCAGCAAGGTATTGTTATTAATTTTGGCAATGGCCCGGCCCCATCAGTTGATACTAAAAAATCTGACGTTCTTTCTTACCTGAAAGGTAACGCAAGAGAATTAAAAGCAGCTATTGATGCCGCCGCTGCAGGTACTGCAGACAAAGCCACTAAGTACCACTTACAGGATTTAAGTGACAGGTTAAGAAAGATTTTAGATCCCAAATAATTCAATACTAAAATTACAACATAGTAAAGAGGCGCTTCCATTGTGAAGCGCCTCTTTACTTTATAGTGTTATGAGTGTTATGGAATGATCAATTTACCTGCTGTATTTATTCGTATCGTAAAGCATCAATGGGATTTAATTTACTGGCTTTAATTGCAGGATACAAACCGGCGATTAAGCCTACCAGTGAGCACACAAAAATACCGGCTATCACCCAGGCCCATGGAATTACAAAACCGGTTTTCAGCAGAATGGCCACTACATTACCTATCAAAACACCAGCAATAATACCTGCAATTGCGCCCATCAGGCTGATCAATACACTTTCCCATAAAAACTGGTCACGTATATCTTTCTTTGTTCCGCCCAATGCTTTTATCAAACCAATTTCCTTTGTTCTTTCATTTACTGCGACCAGCATAATATTCATTAAACCTATTGCTGCGCCAATTAAAGTGATCAGTGCAATAGCAATCATTGCATATTGCAGATATTGCGATGCCGAAAGGAATTTTTCTGCAATGCTGTCGCTTTTATCAATATAAAAATTGTCTTCCTCTTTAAGGTCCAGTTTTCTTATTGGCCTGAATGCGCCTCTGGCTTCGCCAATAGCAGCGTCCATCAGGTTGATATCAGGTACCATTACCGCAATGGCAAAAGAAGAATTTTGTGTAGCATATAAACGGCGGATATTATTGTACGATGTAATGACCACTTTGCCTGTACTTAAAAAAGCACTGGACCCTTTATCATCCAGAACAGCAAGCACCCTGTATGGTATATGATCTACACTTACTATTTTATCAACGGCTTTAGCAGCATTGCCAGGGTATAATTTCTCTGCCACATCTTTGCCAAGTATACAAACATTACGTCCCGACTCAACATCTGCAGCAGTGATATTTCTACCATAAGCGATCTTGTAGCCATTTAATTCCAGGTAATTTTCATCGCCACCGGTAACATTAATATCAGGATTGGTTTTTTTATTTTCATTATTCACCACTATGCCACCAGCTCCCCGTATTGCAAGCCCCACTTTAGCCGGAAATGGATATCGTTCTTTAAATTCTTTAGCTTCTTCGTAGGTAATAATTTTTCCGATGTTGGAGTTTTTTTGTTTTAAGGCAGATTTATTGGTTTTAATGATAGTGCGTTGGGCACCACCCCCAAACCGGATATTCTTGTCTTTAAATCTTACACTAAAAGCATTGGCTCCCATAGTGGAGAAACTATCAGTAAGGCTGTTGCTGGCTGCCTGTATTGCGGTAATAATAAGTATTAATGCAAATATGCCCAGGGCGATAATAATTACAGTTATTACAGTCCGTAGCCTGTTGCCCGTAATATTACCCCAGGAGAGTTTAACTGTGTCTTTAAAAGTCATTGAAACTTATTATACCTAAAGTTAACAACAGAAAACAGATGCTGAAGAAAAACTTTTATGAATGGCAGTAAATAATAGTGCCGGTTTCTTTTAAAAGAAACTATTCCCGGTAGTGCTGCCGGTCAAAATGTTTAATAATACAACCAGTCGATGATAAGGTTGGGATAGATACCCAGGATGATAATTAAGGCGGCTGCAACAATAAGCAGGGCTTTAAATGCCGGCGTTATATCCCAATCCTGTACAGTGGCATTATCATTACTTTCTTTAAAATACATTGCCTGTATAACCCTGAAGTAATAATACGCACTGGTTGCTGCACATAATACAGCCAGGATAACCAACCACATGAAATGCCCGTTTTTTACAGCTGCCAGCAGCATATAAAATTTAGCCTGGAAGCCTGCTGTTAATGGAATACCGGTAAGGGAGAGTAAAAATATGGTGGCGGTGATAGCCAGTACAGGTTGCTTTTTAGCCAACCCGTTAAAGCCGTCAATAGTGTAATCATTCATTTTGATGAGCACTGCAAAAATACCAATAGTAGCCAGGCTGTAAGCAGCTGTATAAAGCACCAGGCCTTCTTTGGCCTCCCTGTTTAAAGCAAACAATGCAAACAGCATAAAACCTGCCTGTGCAATACTTGAATAAGCCAGCATGCGTTTTACACTTTGCTGAAAAACAGCAGTGAGGTTACCA
Source organism: Ferruginibacter profundus (assembly GCF_054783275.1). Classification (NCBI taxonomy): domain Bacteria; kingdom Pseudomonadati; phylum Bacteroidota; class Chitinophagia; order Chitinophagales; family Chitinophagaceae; genus Ferruginibacter; species Ferruginibacter profundus. Next base: position 2,204,805 of record NZ_BAAGQW010000001.1, read on the forward strand.
ATCAATAAAGTAGCAGCCGTAATTATTACAATCAGTTTTTGCCATTGTGGTTGTATGGTACCAAAAGCTTTTTCAAACAAGCGCACAAAAGCATAAAATGCAGCAGCTTTTACAATAGTAGCCATAAAGGAAGTAAATACCGTAGGGGCACCATCGTACACATCGGGCGTCCAGAAATGAAAAGGAGCAGCAGATACTTTAAAAGCCATAGAGACCATTAAAAGCACCAGGCCCACTGCAATAAGCGGCGACATTACCCCTGTTCCGATATTGATCTTATCTAAAAAGAAAGAAGCTGACGGGGTGCCGCCATAGATAAACGCTATCCCCATAAGCATAACACCCGTGGAAAAAGAGCCCATTAAAAAATATTTCAATGCCGCTTCGTTACTTTTCAGGTTTCGTTTATCGCTGGCGGTTAAAATATATAAAGGGATAGAAATAATTTCTATGCCAATAAATAACATCAGCAATGTATTAAAAGTGGCTACTATGCCCACACCACAAAGAATAAAAAATATCAGCGCAAAATATTCCGATACATTCGCTCCTACTTTTTCAAAATCACGACCATTCAGTAAAAAATACAGCAGTGTTGCTACAAGCATTATCGTAATGAAAGTTAAATGATAGGCAGTATCTGAGCCATTTACATTCAACATATCTTTTACATCAAAAGTGAAGATAGATTCCCTGTAATAAAGTTCCAGGCAATTGGCAGCAATAATAAGTACCAAACCGCCAATGGCAAGATATTTCGGCGTGCTTTTATTTTTTATAAATGCACCCGCCAGCATCATTACTATTCCCCAAATTGCTGATAATATAATTTCGTTCATACCCTGTTCCGCCAACGGCAGATAATTAAGTTTTGTAATTAATTATTTTCCTTTTCCTGTTATTAATGTTACGGCATCCTTTGTTAAATTAAACATTGGCTGCGGAAAAACACCTATTAAGAATATAGCCACTACTATTACAGCTAATATTATTTTTTCGTTCAACGCAATTTCTTTTATGCTCGCTGTAACTGAATTGGTTTCTCCGTAAAAAACTTTTTGCACCATATTTAAAGTGTATACGGCCGCTAATATGATACTTAATCCTGCAATTGCAGCATACCACACATTAAATGTAAATAAACCATTAAACATCATAAACTCTCCTACAAATGCATTGGTTAATGGCAAAGCGATGTTTGCAAAAGCAATTACTACCAGCATTATGGTAAGCACAGGTGCTTTATGAGCAACACCACTGAGCTTGGATATTTTTCTAACGCCGGTTTGTTTTTCAATCAGTTCAATAACGATCCACAGGCCAATGATATTGATACCATGGCTGAACATCTGTATCATTACCCCCTGTACCCCAACTGATGTAGAAGAAAAAATGGCTGCACACATCAAACCAATATGAGCAATGGAAGAATAGGCCACCAGTCTTTTCAGGTCGTCTTGTTTTATGGCAATCAAACTGGCGTAGATCATTCCAAATACAGAAAGCCCTGTCACAAACAGGCTGTATTTTTCAACCCCGGCAGGAAAAACAGGAACCAGCCAGCGCAATACTGCAAATACCCCCATCTTAACCATAATACCACTCAGCACCATGGTTACTGCAGTTGGTGACTGCTCGTAGGTATCCGGCTGCCAGGTATGAAAAGGGAATATGGGCATTTTAATGGCAAAGGCTATAAAGAATAACCAGAACAACCAGAACTGCTGCTCAAAAGGGATGTGCAACGCATAAAAAGAATTGATGGAAAAAGAATGATTTGAAACCAATACATGATTGGCATCAAATACAGCCGGTGTTTGTAAATACACATAGATAATACCTACCAGCATTAATAAAGAACCGGTGAACGTGTACACAAAAAATTTAAATGTAGCCTGAATCCTTTTTTCGCCACCCCAGCGGCTGCATAAAAAGTAAACGGGTATTAATGCCAGCTCCCAGAAGAAATAGAATACCAATGCATCCATTGCTGTAAACACTCCCATTAATCCGGCTTGTGATAATAACATCAAACCGTAAAAAGCACTGGCGTTTTTGTATTCATTTTTATAGGTAGCTACAAAAATCAAAGGAAAAGAAAATGCCGTTAGCAAAGTAAGTAAATGCCCCATGCCATCTAAACCTATATTAAAACTGGCCCCCAGGTAAGGCATCCATACATAACTGTCTTTTAATCCGCTTAGCTGTTTATCATCTGCATATATTAAACTGGCAAATGAAATGGCCAAAGTAACAATTGAAGAAAATAAAGCCACAGCCTTTGAATTCTTATCATTCTTTATGATAAAGCAAAGCAAACCGGCAATCAGCGGAGACCATATTAATAATTCAGGGAAACGTAACCCAAGATTTTGCATATCTGTAACTTCTTATTTCAAAAACAATTGTACTATAAATAAAATTAAAATTCCTATTACCATCAGCAATACATAATTGCCCACATGGCCGCTTTGTAATAACCTTACCTGGCGGCTGCCATAATTCACAGCTTTACCCACTCCATTTACAAAACCATCAATACCTTTTTTCTCCAATACATTATTAAAAAATGCAGCAACAGATTGAATGGGTTTTACAATGATGGTATCATACAATTCATCTACATACCATTTGTTCTCCAATACTTTGCCCAGTCCGGTTTCAGCAACATCAGTTTTTTCATATTTACTGAATTTGTTCCAGGCATATAAAAGTGCTGCTAATGCACCGGCTACAGAAATCGCCATCAATGCATATTCGGTAGTATGGCTCAATTCTTTTACTATTTCATGTGCTTTTACGTACTGATTACTACCGTTAAAAATGGGTTCTAAAAATGCTTCCAGTCTATGCCCCCCATGCATAAACACTTCTGGAATGCCAACAAGTCCTCCCACTAATGAGAGAATAGCTAATATTATCAGGGGAATTGTAATTGCCTTAGGGCTTTCATGTAAGTGATGCTCCTGTTCGTGCGTACCTCTGAATTTCCCAAGGAAGGTCATGGCGTATAAGCGGAACATATAGAAAGCCGTCATAAAAGCTGTTAACACACCAACACCCCATAACACAGGATTTTTTTCAAATGCATGTGCAAGAATTTCATCTTTACTAAAGAAACCGGAGAATGGAGGCATACCTGCAATAGCAAAACAGCCAATTAAAAAAGTAAGCTGGGTTGTACCCATATATTTTTTTAATCCCCCCATATTACGCATATCCTGTTCTCCTCCCATTGCATGTATCACACTACCAGCACCAAGAAACATTAATGCTTTGAAGAAGGCATGCGTCATTACATGAAATACAGCCCCGGTATAAGCGCCTACTCCTAATGCCAAAAACATATATCCTAACTGGCTGACAGTACTATAAGCCAATACTTTTTTAATATCGTTTTGTTTAAGTGCAATGGTTGCAGCTAATACTGCAGTTGCTAACCCCACAATAGCCACTACAGCTTGTGTGGTGGGAGCCATGGTGTACAATATATTGCTACGTGCAATCATGTAGATACCTGCAGTAACCATTGTTGCCGCATGTATTAATGCTGATACGGGTGTTGGGCCTGCCATCGCATCAGGCAACCAGGTATATAATGGGATCTGTGCACTTTTACCCATTGCTCCTACAAATAGCAGCATGGTAATACCGGTGATATCTGTGGAGCTGAGTTTAGAAACTCCCGCAAATACAGTATGATAATCTGCAGTGCCCAATTTGGTTATCAACCAGAACACAGCCAGTAAAAAGCCAAGATCGCCAATGCGGTTCATTACAAATGCTTTTTTAGCAGCATTGTTATAGCTGGTGTTTTTAAACCAGAACCCGATCAGTAAATAAGAACAAAGGCCCACTCCTTCCCATCCAATAAACATGATCACATAGTTGGCTCCCATTACCAGCAGCAACATCGAAAATACAAACAGGTTGAGGTAGGCAAAATACTTTGCAAAATCTTTACTGTCTTCATCATGCATGTATGCTGTGGAATACACATGAATTAAAAAACCAACCCCGGTAATAATTAATAAGAATAAAGATGATAACTGATCGATCTGCAGATCGAAACCAATTTTAAGTGTTTCAATATTTATAAAATTGAAATAATGGGCAACATGTGTATTGCCACTTTTAACACTAAAGAAAACGTAAAGGCTGATTGCAAAAGAAATTAAGATAACCCCGCTGCCAATAACACCACTGAGTGTTTTCGACAATTGCTTTCTTCCCAAACCATTGATTAAAAAACCAGCCAACGGTAAAAAAGGTATCAGCCAAACCATTTGTAAAACGTTATTCATGCCCTGTTAGTTCTTTAACCTGTTTAAAAAATTTACATCCACCGAATGTACATTCCTGTACATCATTACAATTATGGCAAGGCCTACGGCTACTTCTGCCGCTGCCACCACCATTATAAAAAATACAAATATCTGTGCGTCGCTCACTACCGATGGCATTGATTTGCCAATGGCGGCGGCAGCGTGCATTTTAGAGAACGCCACTAATAACAAATTGACTGCATTAAGCATTACTTCAATGCACATAAAAATAATGATGGCATTACGGCGTGTTAATACGCCTATTATCCCTATGCAGAATAAAGCCACTGATAAACTGATGTACCAATTAATTTCCATAAACTATAGTTTCACGTAAACACCCATGCCTATTGTTGAAGATGCAGGTGCTACTGATAAAATATCCTTGATTTTTCTTTTTACAACGCCGTTAAAAACATCTACCGCCTTATAGGAAGCACCTTTGGTTAAGAATTTAACAACAAGGCCTGTTGCCAAAGTACTTAATGCCCCAACCAACGGCTTTTGATAATCTTCTTTTAAAGCAGATTTATCTATTGCTTTTATAGCACTATACGCTGCAATAGCACCGCCTGCGTAAGAAGCTATTTTGTATACCGTACGCCCTGTTTTAAAAGTGTTGAACAATTTAATGGCCTGTTCACTTTTTTTAAGCCCGATGATCTCGGCCACTTTTGCAATTTTTGGAATGGACACCTTGCCTAAGGAGAATTTGGGAGCAAAGCCACGTTTTACATTCAATACTTTACCTAAAATATTGTCGAGTTTTAAATTATCAAAATCAATTTGTGCAGAAGCTGAGGCAGCTATCATACAGGAAATAAAACAGGAAATAATTACCTTCTTCATGTTGTGTTGTTTGTTTTGTTTGGGTTACAATTAAATTAATGTTCTTTTTTACTGATCACAACAGCCCCGATCATTGCGCTTAAAAATAATACACTGCTTATTTCGAAAGGCAATACGTAATCCTTAAAAAGAACCTGTCCTAAATTTTTAACTAACCCGTAATTTCCTGTTTGCATCTCTACCGCATTGCTTACCTCTTTTGATTTAATTAACGCCGCCACCAGAACCAAAAACAAACTTCCTCCGGAAATAACACCTGCAAACTGTAATAATTTATTTTTTTGTGGCTCTGTATTGGCATTTAAATTCATCAGCATTACCACAAATAAAAACAATACCATGATAGCGCCTGCATAAACAATAATATTCACTACCGCTAAAAACTGTGCATTCAATAAAATATAATGACCGGATATGGCAAAGAATGTAACGATCAGGTACAGCACACTATGTACTGGATTCTTCCTGGTGATCACCATCAAAGCACTACCAATTGCCAGTGCCGATAAAAGCCAAAATATTATTTGTGTAAGCCCCATTACTAATTGTTACTTTTTAATGTTTAATTGTTGCCTTGTTACCCAATGCTTTTTTGTAAGCCTCCGGTTCATTTACCGGGTGGGGTATTAATAATTCATCCTTACTATAGATAAATTGTTTACGCTGGTAATCTGATGGCGCAAATGTTTCACTTAAATAGATCGCATCTTTAGGACAAGCCTCTTCGCACAGTCCGCAGAATATACAACGCAGCATGTTGATCTCATACTTAGCTGCATACTTTTCTTCTTTGTATAAATTTTCTTCGCCGGCTTTTCTTTCTGCCGCTTCCATTGTAATGGCTTCGGCGGGGCAGGCAACAGCACATAATCCGCAGGCTGTACAGTTTTCCCTGCCTTCTGCATCCCTGTTCAATACATGCAAACCCCTGAACACAGGGCTGAACGGCCTTTTCTTTTCCGGGTAATTTATAGTGGGCCTCTTTTTAAACATATGACCGAATGTGATCATCATCCCTTTAAAAATTGCAGGCAGGTATAAACGCTCCATAAAGCTTAATGGCTTTCTTTCTACCTGTTTTACCCTGTTTGTTAATGCTTGCATATGTATAAAACCGTTTTAGGGTTTATTTAATTATTTGTTTAAGAATAAAAGTACGCCACCAGTTGCCAGCATATTGATCAAAGCTAAAGGTATTAAAACCTTCCAGCCAAGATTCATTAACTGATCGTAACGGAAACGTGGTATCGTCCATCGAACCCACATAAAGAAAAATATAAAACCAATCACCTTAGCTAAAAGACACAATACCTGTAGTAATACAGCCCATTGGCCAATGCTTTCCTGCAGGTGTTGTTCATTTACAAACGGAATGTCGTAGCCGCCAAAAAACAAAGTGCTCATTATTACACTGCTGATGAACATGTTGATGTACTCTGCAAATAAATAAAAGCCCAGTTTCATGGAAGAGTATTCTGTGTGATACCCACCGATCAATTCACTTTCTGCTTCTGCCAGGTCAAAAGGAGCCCGGTTACACTCTGCAAAAGCACAAATTAAAAATATCAGGAAACCCAGTGGCTGGTAAACTACATTCCACCAGGTACCACTTTGCTGCTGTAATACTATTTCTTTAAGGTCGAGCCGGCCTGTAACCATTATTAATGCGATAAGCGAAATGCCCATTGCCAGTTCGTAGCTGATGATCTGTGATGCAGCTCTTAAACCTCCCATCAAAGAAAATTTATTATTACTTGCCCAGCTACCTATCATTATACCATACACGCCCATACTTACCACACCAAAAACATACAATATCCCTACATCCACATTGGCTATCTGCAAAGAGATATCCCTGTCAAAGAAATGTATTTTATCGCCCCATGGCACTACAGCACTGGTCATTATGGCTGTAAGCATTGCCATTGACGGGCCAAGAATGAATAAAAATTTAGAAGAAAAATCAGGTATGATCTCTTCTTTAAAAAATAATTTCAACCCATCGGCCAGTGGTTGTAAAAGCCCGAACGGGCCTGCACGGTTTGGGCCACGCCTGTCCTGCAACGCAGCAGCAATTTTACGTTCGCCGTAGGTGGCATACATGGCAATAACCAATGACCCCATCACCACAATGAGTATCAACACTAATTTTTCTATTATAAATCCCAGCTCAATTGCTAAAAGCATAATCCTTTATTAAAATATTTTTACTCTTTTGTTAAACCCCATTGGGTTGATTCTCCCGCACCTTCCACATGGTCTGCTGATTTTGCAAAATCCTGCATATGTGCCGGGCCGGCAATTTTACTTAAATGTACTGCAGGGTTATTCACCTCACTTACATTATGTATGTTCATTAAAAGTTTAGGGTCACGGCCACCCATAACTTCTTTTACTGTTTCTTTAGGCATTACCAATCCCTGGTAATGGCCTTGTGATATTACTGAATGACGGTTTACTTTTGTAACCCCTTCAATGGTCCAGTCGCTGGTTTTCTTTTTATCAAAGCGGCAGGTATTACAGATCCATCCCGGTTTGCCATCATAACTCTGTACTTCGCCCCATTCATCTTTACGGGCAGTTACCCTGAACACTTCATCGCCACGTAACCACAAGGTTGTTTTGCCGCAGCATTTCGGATTATCACAGTCACGGTGTGCATCCACAGGTTTTGTAAACCAAACCCTGTTTTTAAAACGGAATGTCTTATCTGTTAATGCACCTACAGGGCAAACATCGATCATGTTGCCGCTGAAATCATTTTCTATTGCCTTGGAAATATAAGTAGATATTTCCGCATGGTCACCACGGTCTAAAATACCATGTACCCTGTGATCAGTAATCTGGTCTGCAACGTAAGTACAACGGTAACAAAGTATGCACCTTGTCATGTGCAATTGTATATAAGGCCCGATATCTTCTTTTTCAAAAGTGCGGCGACTGAATTCATAGCGGGTGCCTTCTTTACCGTGTTCGTATCCCAGGTCCTGTAAGTGACATTCGCCAGCCTGGTCGCAAATAGGGCAATCCAAAGGATGGTTCAGCAACAAAAATTCCACCACCCCTGCTCTTGCATCTTTTACTTTATCGCTGGTAATATTTTTTACGATCATGCCATCCATTACAGTTGTTCTGCAACTGGCTACCAATTTAGGCATTGGTCTCGGATCAGCTGTTGAACCCGCTGCCACTTCAACCAAACAGGTACGGCATTTACCACCACTGCCCTGTAACTTGCTGTAGTAGCACATTGCAGGAGGTGTAACATCGCCACCGATCTGGCGGGCAGCATTTAATATTGTTGTACCAGGAGCCACCTCAATAGAAATATTATCTATTGTAACTTTAAAGTTTGCAGGTGGTGCAGGTTTTGTTTCGTCAGCCATATAAATGATTCGTTCTTTCTAATTTTTTATGCAGGTACTGCCACATGAACCGGATCAGCATAATGCGCCAGTCCGTAATTTTTTCTTAAACACTCTTCAGGATTCAACACATGCCATTCAAACTCATCTCTGAAATGCCTGATCGCCGCAGCAACAGGCCATGCTGCTGCATCACCTAACGGACAAATAGTATTCCCTTCAATTTTTCTCTGGATATCCCACAACAGATCAATATCCTTCATTTCCCCTTTTCCGCTATCTATCTTCTTTAATATTTTTTCCATCCAGCCGGTTCCCTCACGGCAAGGGCTACACTGGCCGCAACTTTCGTGACGGTAGAACCTGGCTAAAGTATACGTATTCTTTACTACACACTGGTCTTCATCTAAAACAATAAATCCACCACTACCCATCATACTACCGGTTGCAAAACCACCATCGCTTAAGCTTTCGTAGTTCATTAACCGCTTTTCGCCTTTGGCAGTGGTCAGCAATAAATTTGCAGGTAAGATCGGCACTGATGAGCCACCCGGAATACAGGCTTTTAATTTTTTTCCGTTAGGAATACCACCACACCATTCATCGCTGTAAATAAATTCTTCCACACTGATGGTCATATCAATTTCATATACCCCGGGTTTATTAATATTGCCGCAGGCAGAAATTAATTTTGTACCGGTACTTTTTCCTACGCCAATCTTTGCATATTCCTCTCCGCCTTCATTAATGATAGGAACAACGGCTGCAATGGTTTCCACATTGTTTACAACGGTTGGCCTTTCCCAAACACCTTTAATAGCAGGGAAGGGTGGTTTAATTCTAGGGTTACCTCTTTTACCTTCAAGGCTTTCTATCAATGCGGTTTCTTCCCCGCAGATATAAGCGCCTGCACCCCTGTGTACATAGATCTCACAATCAAAATTGCTGCCTAAAATATTTTTACCGAGAAAACCATTTTGCCTGGCTTCTCTAATTGCTTCTTCTAAAATATCAACGATCCATGCATATTCGCCACGGATATAAATGTAACTTACATTACTACCTAACGCAAACGAAGACACGATCATTCCTTCAATCAGGTAATGCGGAATAAATTCCATCAGGTAACGATCTTTAAAAGTACCCGGTTCGCTTTCATCTGCATTTACCACCAGGTGCCTCGGCACCCCTTCGGGCCTGGCAATAAAACTCCATTTCATGCCCGTAGGAAAACCTGCACCACCACGGCCGCGTAAGCCGCTCTTCTTTACTTCTTCAACAATTTCAGCCGGCTGCATCTTTAAAGCTTTTTCCACACTGCGGTAACCTCCTTCACGGCGATACACTTCGTAGCTGCGGATGCCAGGAACATTTGCGTTTGCTAATAATAATTTTTTACTCATATACCCCAAACCCCTGAAAGGGCTTTAATTGTGTTTTCTTTTTAATTATCCCTTCACCGCCTGCCTTGCAAACAACACCCATCTTTTACTTTTCTTCACCCACACTTCCAAAACCCTTAAATGATAATTATTGACTGTTGTTGTTCCATTCAATGTTGCAGTAATATCTGCTACAAACCGCACATTGGCCATGTTCTCATTTATTACAGCGGCTATACTATCTTCTTTAAAACTCTGATAACTGATATACCCTCTTTCAAAATCCTTAATCAGATCAGCTTTTGTTTGTATCCACCCATTGCTATGCCCATAACTCAATGCCTTATCCGTTTGCTGGTTAATAGCCACCGTATTCTTTTTTACCAGTGCCTGGTGAAACTCTTTTACTGTTTCAACCAGTTTTTTTTCATCGGCAGTTTGTGCCACTGCGGAGATAAAAAACAAAGAACTTAATATAACGAAATATAATTTCATCTTACTTTAAACTTACCGCCTGCCGGCCCATTAATTTCCATTTGCCTTTTTCTTTTATCCAAACCAGCATCATACTAAAATCAAGATCAGTAACAGTACCGTCTTTCTTATTTTCTTTTGCTTTAAAAAGATACCGCACTATTGCTGTTTTATCTTCTATAAATATTTTGATGCCTGAAACTGCAGTATCGGTGTAATTGGATTGATTACGGCTTACCCCTTTTATCATCTCTTCCCTGGTTTGCAGGTTACCGTGGGAATGGCCATAGGTGACTGTTTTAGCCAATAGCTTTTCCAGGGTCAGGCTATCTTTTGTGCCGAAAACGGTATGGCTCAGTAAATAGGTTTTTTCAGTCAATTCTTTTTCATCTTTGGTTTGTGCAATAGCTGCTACAGATACAAAAAGAAAAAGGGCTGTAAGTAATTTTTTCATGGTATTAATTTTTTAATGCAGCAGCATTCCTGCATTCTTCAATTATTGCATCCACTTTTTCTTTAGTTAAATGTTCCCTGTAATTCTTTCCTAATTGCATCATAGGCGCATAGCCGCAGGCGCCTAAGCATTCCACTGTCTTTAAAGTAAACATGCCGTCGGCAGTGGTTTCACCCACACCAATATTTAATTTCTGTTTGATGTAATCAATGATATTATCACTACCGTTCAACATGCAGGGACCGGTCTGGCAAACTTCAAACATGTATTTACCTACAGGTTTTAAATTATACATGCTGTAAAAGCTGGCTACTTCATATACTTCAATAGGTTCAATTTTTAATAGTGTAGCCACATAATCCATTACCGGCACATCCAACCATCCTCCAAATGTATCCTGCGCCAAATGCAATACCGGCAGCAAAGCACTTTTTTGTTTGCCTTCGGGATAGCGGGAGATGATCTCCGCTACCTTATTTAATTTCTCTTCTGAAAATTGTATCATTTCCCCGTATTTATTTTCTGTAAAATTTCAAATACCCTTCAAACAGAAAACATTATTAATTATCAATTGTACATTATTCAATGCTTAAGCATCCAATTCACCTGCAATTAAATTCAAACTACTCATCGTAATAATTGCATCACTCATCATACCACCTTTAATCAATTCGGGATAGGCCTGGTAATAAATAAAACAGGGCCTGCGGAAGTGTAAACGGTAAGGTGTTCTTCCCCCATCGCTGATTAAATAAAAACCTAATTCTCCATTGCCACCTTCCACACTGTTGTATACTTCGCCAACCGGAATATCAGTTTCTCCCATGATGATTTTAAAATGATAGATGAGCGCTTCCATTTTAGTATACACATCTTTCTTTTCCGGCAAATAATAGGCAGGCACATCGGCATGAAATACTTCTGCTGCTTCGCCTTTAAATTCCTGTACTTTCTGGTAGGCCTGCTCTATAATACTTAAGCTCTGCCACATTTCTTCGTTACGCACTAAGAAACGATCGTAGCAATCGCCGGTTGTACCCACGGGCACTGTAAAATCAAAATCCTGGTAGCTGCTGTAAGGAGTATGCACCCGTACATCATAATCCACCCCGGCAGCACGTAAATTGGGCCCGGTAAAACCATAATTCAGGGCACGCTCTGCCGATATTGGTCCGCAGCCAACAGTACGTTCGATAAATATGCGGTTACGGGTAAACAGTTTTTCAAACTCTTTTAAAGTTTTTGGATATTCCTTTAAGAATTTTTCGAGTTTTTCAAACGCTGTATTTGTGAAATTCCTTTCAAAACCGCCAATACGCCCAATATTAGTAGTAAGGCGGGAGCCACATACTTCTTCATATATTTCATAAATTAATTCACGGTATTGCATCAGGTATAAAAATCCTGAAAAAGCGCCGCTATCAACCCCCACAATGGAGTTACAGATCAAATGATCGCTGATACGTGACAGCTCCATTATTATGATGCGTAAATAATCAACACGTTTGGGTGTTTGTACACCCAGTAATTTTTCGCAGGTTAAATGCCAGCCCATATTGTTAATGGGCGATGAACAATAATTCAACCTGTCGGTAATGGGAGTGATCTGGTATAATGGCCTGCGCTCCGCCAATTTTTCAAAAGCCCTGTGTATGTACCCTACTGTAGAAGTAGCTTTCATAATGCGCTCACCATCCATCTCCAGGATATTCTGAAACACACCATGTGTAGCCGGATGCGTAGGCCCCAGGTTAAGCGTGGTTGTTTGTTTCTCTATTGAGCCTTCGGGTAATAATATGTGTGATAAGTCAGTCATGCCCCTAAATCCCCTGAAGGAGACTTTGATTATGTTTTATTAATAAATATTTATTACTAGCATTTTTCTCTTCTCATATCCTCTTCACAATATCCTCTTTAATTACACCCCAATAGTTGGTGAAGAGAGGCTACCCTCTGCCAAACATTTCATCATCCTTATCAATCCTCGTCTGGTCTTCCAATGGAAATTCTTTTCTCATAGGGAAGTAATCCATTTCATCTACGTTTAAAATGCGTATCAAATTGGGATGCCCTACAAAATTCACCCCGAAAAAATCATAGGTTTCTCTTTCCATGAAATTAGCCGACTGGTACAATGCTGTTGCTGTAAAAACATCAGGTTTTGTAATATCGGTAAATACTTTAAAACGTATCCTTACATTATCAACCAGGTTATGCAAATGATACACTACTGCTAACTCCTCTCCTTTTCTCTCGGGATAATGTACGGCCTGCAGGTCGGTTAAAAACTGAAACCGCAGTTCTGCATCATCATACAAAAACTGCATTACTTTAATGTTGAGGTCTTTGGCTGCTGTAAAAGTCAACATACCATAAGGCTCCTGCCAGTCAGACAACTGGTCGCCGAATTTTTCAGTTAGTTTTTGTTTAATTATCTCGTTGGTTAACATTAGCTTCAAGTTTCAAGCTACAAGCTTCAACAAACCTTTCGCAAACTTCCTTGTAGCGTGAAGCTTGCGGCTTTATTCTTTATTGTATTCCGTATCCTGCTAAAAGTTCTTTATACTGATCGCTATACCTTCTTCTCAATCCTTCTGCATCTACCAGTTTTTGTATATTCATAAATCCATCGAGGATCGCTTCGGGCCTTGGCGGACAACCGGGCACATAAACATCTACGGGTATTACCTGGTCGATACCCTGCAAAACAGAATAGGTATCGAAAATACCGCCGCTGCTGGCACAGGCACCCACAGCCATTACCCAACGGGGTTCTGCCATTTGCAAATATACCTGGCGTAAAACCGGTCCCATTTTTTTAGATATGGTTCCCATTACTAAAATTAAATCGCACTGGCGTGGAGAAAAGCTCATACGCTCGGCACCAAACCTCGCCAGGTCATAATGACTGGCAGCCGTAGCCATAAACTCGATACCACAGCAGGAAGTGGCAAAAGGTAAAGGCCAGATGGAATTTTTACGGGCCATGCTTACCACTTTTTCAAAGTTAGTAGCCATAAAACCCTCGCCCATGTATCCTTCAGGGATACCTTCATATTTTATGTGGTTATTATATTGTACCGGACGACTCATAGTTTTTAATTTAAAATTGTTGAACTTCTCATAATATGTAGCTACCTAATCAACATAAAATATCGCTATTGGTTTAATCTTCCCAATCCAATGCTCCCTTCTTAATAATATAAATGAAGCCTACTGCAAATAATGCCACAAACATGGCTACTGCTATAAATCCTTCTTTACCTAACTCTCTGAAATTTACTGCGTAGGGATAAAAGAAAATAACTTCCACATCAAACAACACAAACAAAATGGCAACTAAAAAATATTTAATAGCCATAGGCTGGCGTGCATTACCTTTTATTTCAATACCACTTTCAAAATTCTGCAGCTTGTCACTGGTTTTTCTTTTAGGCCCTAAAAAATTAGAAAGCACAATGATGGTGGCAATTAAACCTACGGCAAAAAGCAGTTGCAAAGCAATAGGTAAATAATTAGCTGTAGTGTTGGTATTGGCCACCTGGAGGAAGAAAAACTGCATTATCGGATATTAATTATTAGATTATCCGCAAAAATAAGGCAGCAATTGCAATAATCAATATTATGTAGCACAAAAAACCCCGTTACTTTTTGGTAGCGGGGTTATATCTTTTAATTTTTAGATTTTACTTTTTTTTTGCAGGAGCCGCTTTAGTCGAGTTTGCTTTGGGAACTGTAGTCCCCGTTGCAGGTTTTGTGGTGGCAGGCTTTGCCGGTGGTACCGGAGGCGTTGGCGGAGTATTTGTTTTAGGCTTTGCAGGCGCAGCATTCATATTCAGTTTAGGAATAGATACTTTGTAGTTTTTTACATCAACGTCAGTAGAGTCGAGTAAAAATGCCCTGTCAGTATAATCCAAAGCTCCTGGTTTATCCTTTTTAATATTAGCATCATAAATAATCATATACTTATAAGCTGTCATCAATTGGGTCTTTATTTTTGATTTATCGGTCATTGGCTCGCCCAATTGTATTACTTTTTCAAAAGCGGGGTTGGCCATGGCTAACGTCATTGTAGTATCAATAACCCAAGAAGCCTTACCCACCCAGTAAAAACCTAGTACGTCATCAGGGAATTTTTGAGTGTAGATATTGAATACATCAAT
This sequence comes from Ferruginibacter profundus, assembly GCF_054783275.1. Classification (NCBI taxonomy): domain Bacteria; kingdom Pseudomonadati; phylum Bacteroidota; class Chitinophagia; order Chitinophagales; family Chitinophagaceae; genus Ferruginibacter; species Ferruginibacter profundus. The sequence continues at coordinate 2,219,817 of NZ_BAAGQW010000001.1, forward strand.
ACTTGCCTGTGGGTTGCCGCTACGGTAGTAACTATAGCCGGCATTAAATACATCAGTTTTAGTAGGCACTTTCTTCAGGTCAACTATCCGCTTATACCAATTGGCAGCTTCGCCGTAATTTTTCTGAGCTTCGTACTTAACGGCAACTGATTTTAACAAGGTTACTTTACCAGCTTCTGTGCTATCGGCTTCTACCGCTTTATTAATGTAGGTTCCGGCTAAAGCTTCATTACCCGGGAACTTCAACAAAATCTTTGAATAAGTTTCATAATCTGTTGGCCCGATTTTTTCAGGTTTCTGAAATTGGAAGAATTTTTCAAAAGCAGATTTTGCTCCTGTTGAATCATTCATTTTATCTTTTGCATAGCCAATCAAACCATACAATCTAGGGTCAGCATTTGTTCCAGCTGAAGCAATACAACTTTCTGCCTGTGTAACTGTTTCGGCAAATAAGCCCTGCGCATACTTAATGGTAGTTCTGAAGTAACAAGCCTGTGGCTCATCTTCTCCCATTAATACAAGGTATTTTTCCAGGTATTCACCTGCTTTTACAACATTGGTTTTATAATACACGTCATACAAAGTATAGTATACAGGAGTATAATTTGCATCTAAAGCTATAGCATCATTAAAATACTGCATATAAATATCCTGCTGCGTAATACCCTGGGTAAGATAAATTTTACCAATACGGTATTTAGCTCTTGCATATTTGGGATCTAATGTTAATGCATTCTGATATGCAGTTAATGCGCCGCCCCCATCTGCCAGTTTACGATAGGCATCACCTAACAGGCAATAGGTTTCAGGATCTTTAAATCCTTTTAATGTGGTAGCCAGTTTCAACTTTTCAACTGCATAGGCACCATCGCCGTTTTTAATATTAAAATCTCCATTGGCCAAACCTATAGCATTCAATACAGGTATACTTTTGCCCTGGCTTAATGAAATGGCTGTTTCAAAGCGGTTACGGGCATCCTGTGTTTTGCCTTCCAGCAATTCAATATGCCCCATGCCAGCAGTAAGCAATGCGCTGTTGCTGTTAGCTTCCAGCGTTTTGCGGTACAATTCTTTTGCACCAGCAATATCTTTATTGTCGTCAGGTGCTATCATGGTTTGCCCTAACCAATACACTGCATCAACATTATTAGGATTTGCAGCTACAAGTTTTTCAAATACACCTTTAGCACTTTTGTATTTTTCGTAGTAGAAAAATTTTTTGCCCTCTTCAATGCTTTGTGCGTTAACAAAGTTTACAACAAGCATTGTAGTCAGAAAAAATAAGGCTGCTTTAATTTTGTTCATTTTAATTTGCTGTTTTATACTTTACAATGTTATTAATTTTACAGATACCGTATTCAAAAATCGTAATAAACTTTTTATAATTTTTCATTGATCTTTACATCTCTTATGGCAAAACTCATTTTATGCCCCAGGTATGCCCTTCTGAAAATCAGTTGCCCCCGTTCATTTTTTAAGAAACTTACAAACCCTGTTCCAAGCCCTGCATTTCTTTCTTTAACTATGTAATACAAACCACGTACCAAAGGATACCTCCTGGTTAAGATGCCTAATTGTGTGGGCTTTACATAAGGTGAATCAGGGCAACGATCGCATTTTATGTAAGCCATTTTTATTTTCTTTAACATATTCACCTGTGCGCTGTCTTCAGGATTGCCGATCCAGCTGATGCCAACAAAGCCAATAGCGTTCTCATCTGTGGCCACATAATCCAGTACTTCTTTGCTGCTTTTTACGGCTTTTACAATAGTACTGTCAAACCTGGCGCCGTTTAAAATACTATCGACGGCAAATCTTACTATACTGGTTGCATTTAACCCGTCAAAAACAAAAGTTTGTTTTTTGCCCAATGTGCCGGATAGTTGTTGCCTTAGCCTCTCCCTGGTAAACAGTGTATCATTACTTTTACCATTTACCACTACAACAATCGCATCCGAAGCAAGATCATTCCAGGCAGGCACATAGCCCAGATTATTTTTAAAATAATCTTCTTCTTTTGCATTTAGCCCGTGAGTAGCAATGATCATCCGGGTGGCAGAATCTTTCAACAGGTCTTTAAAGCAATCGGCTTCTGTTTTATAATGTGCAATAATTTTTGCTCCCGGAAAAGAGGATTCAAAAACTTTTATCTGTTCTTCTATTATAGGTTTGTAAGATTCATCCACACTGATATTAATAACCCCTTCGGTAGGAGAATCGGTTTCTGTTCCTTTATAATTATTGTTACAGGCTGATAGCAATACACAACAAACAACAGTGATATAGCCGGCATATTTTTTTACTGCACAAACAAGCTCTTTAGTCATCTGTCCTTAAAATAGTTTTTACTATAGCCCCTGAATAACCTGAACAAGCCATATACCCAGCATATTACGGCAAACATTTTCATAGTGCTTGGATCGTATTTACTTAAAAAGCCGATGGTATATTTAGTAGGAAACATAAAGAAAAAACCCACTGCGATAAAAAACACACCCATGGTGTAATTGGTGATACTTCGCATGCGGATAATATTTTTATCCCTTTCTGATAACTGTTCTCTTTCAAATTCATCCAGTGCCATAAAATAGTTTTTATTAAAATAACTGTAAGGCTTTACCAGTCTTACAGTCTTAAATAAACCGGGCTGCCAAATTACTGAATTTATGTCGTAAAATCAGTTGGCAGCTACAAACTTTACAGGAATGGTGTAATAAACTGCCACATTTTGTCCGTTTGATTTTCCTGGTATCCAGGCAGGCATTTTCTTCAACACACGTACCACTTCCTTATTAAATTCGTCGCCCCCATCTTCAACGGTAACAAAACTTTGCAGCTTACCATCGTACCCTACCACAAATCTCACTTTTACATTCACCAGCTCTCCTTCTTCCATATCCCTGGGGTTGGTAAGGTTTCTCTGTAAAAATTTTCTTAATGCATCCATACCACCGGGATAGGAAGGCATCACTTCTGCATAATCCAATACGGTATTAGTATTGGTGGAAGGTTTTGCGACTACTGGTGCATCTCCTCCACCACCTCCTGGTTCATCCCCCGGCGGTGTTCCAATGACCGGCAGGTCACCGGGCTTGCCTGTGCCTGTAACACTGGCAATAGCTACAGAGTCAGAAAGTTTTGCCAAAGGTTTTACCGAATCTGTTTTAGTGGTAATTACAGGTATAGTCCATATTTGAGTAGGCGGTGCTTTTTGTTTGGGTTGCGGGGCTGTTTTGGGCTTTTCCGGTTCCTTTACTTTGTCTTTTGCAGGAGGTATCACATATCCCATTGTTGGAATATAGCCCTGGTTGTCTTCAACAGTTTTCTTTTTAGGGATAAAAGTAAATGCTGATAATATTATCACTACCGCTATCATCAGCCCCAAAGATTTTATCAGCCGGTTATCGTAAAATTTACGCAGGTCGTAAGCACCATATGCTTTATTGCGGTTTTCAAAAAGAATGTCCAGTACTTCGCTTTTCAAAATCAGATCTGTTTTCATTGCTGTAGTTTTACTCCGGGAGTATTGCCGGATGATGAATGAATATTTTGAAACAAGCGCTTGTTTGATAATGAGATGAAGTTGTGGTAATATTCCATAAAGGGGATACACGCAGGGGGAATGGCTACAAGGGATAAGTATGCGGTTTTAAATCTTCTGCTTCTCCCTTGCACCTATTCCCCCTTGTGCCTGAAGCTTGTAGCTTATAGCTTTCGGCTTATTGCTTGCAGCTATCTCAACCAAATGCTGGTTTTACAACTGCCCATTGTAGCTTGAATCTTGAAGCTTGCCGCTTATCTTTGCGCCATGAAGATTTTGATGGTATGCCTCGGCAATATTTGCAGGAGCCCATTGGCCGAAGGGATTTTACAGGATAAAGTGATGAAAGCCGGATTGAACTGGGTAGTGGAAAGCGCCGGCACCAATGGTTATCATACAGGCGAAGCACCACATCATTTAAGCATTAAAGTGGCATGGCAAAATGGAATCGATATCAGTAAACAAAGAAGCAGGAAATTTGTGGCCGAAGATTTTGACCGCTATGATAGAATTTATGCGATGGCTGAAGATGTACTGGATGACATGAAGCGAATTGCAAAGAACAAATTTGATTTAAAAAAAACTGACCTGTTGCTGAATGAATTATTTCCCGGTAAAAACCTGGAAGTGCCCGATCCTTGGTACGGACCTGAGAAGGGATATCATGAAGTTTTTGAGCTGATTGATAAAGCGTGTGAGCAAGTGGTGAGGCGTGAATGGTGAATCGTGAGTGGTGAGTGACAGCAGTTGTTAAAATAAAAACCCATTTTCAATTTATAACTGAACAATAAATAATAAAAACAAAATACAGTGCAGTGAATTGCAGAATTTTAAAATGTGCAGCGAACAGCCGCCTATAAAATTCACCATTCACTTTTCACTATTGACGATTCACCACCATGAACAACAAACCATCGATTCCCCAGGGCACCCGTGATTTTCCGGCAGAAGTGATCCGTAAAAGAAATCATATTCTCTCTACTATTAAAACTGTTTTTGAATTGTATGGATTTCAGCCATTGGAAACACCAGCAATGGAAAATTTAGAAACCTTAATGGGCAAGTACGGAGAAGAAGGCGATAAATTAATTTTCAAAATTCTAAACAATGGGCTTAACCGTGTAGAAAAAATAGAAAAAACCAAAGCAGGATTTGAAAAAATTCTGGAAGGCAAAAACAGTACCGATATCACTGAAAAGGCATTAAAATACGACCTTACCATTCCTTTTGCCAGGTATGTAGCAATGAATAACACCAGGCTTACATTTCCTTTCAGGCGTTACCAGATTCAACCCGTATGGAGAGGAGACAAGCCGCAAAAGGGCCGCTATCGTGAGTTTACCCAATGCGATGCAGATGTGGTAGGCAGCTATTCTTTAATGAACGATGCAGAGTTTGCATTAATCTATGATGAGGTATTTACCCGCCTTGGATTAACCGGTTATGAATTAAGGATCAACAGCCGTAAGATTTTATCCGCTTTAGCTAAAGCATGTAATGCTACTGATAAATTAGTTGCTATAACTACTGCTATAGATAAATTAGATAAGATAAGCATCGATAAAGTAAAAATTGAACTGGCTGAAAAGGGTTTGACAGAAAGCCAGGTGGCGGTAATAGAAAGCTATGTAGGCATCAGCGGCAGCAATGACGAAAAAATCGGGCAGCTGATCAACCTGATCGGCACGGTTGATGAAACCGCCAAAGGGCTTGAAGAAATAAAAAAGATATTACAACATACTGCCGGCAAAAATATTGTTGTTGATTTTACGTTAGCACGGGGATTAAATTATTACACCGGTATTATTTACGAAGCCAAAGCACCGGCAACCGTTCAAATGGGCAGTATTGGCGGTGGCGGCAGGTATGATGACCTTACAGGCTTATTCGGCGTGCCGGGTATCCCTGGTGTGGGCATTAGTTTTGGTGTAGACAGGATTTATGATGTGCTGGAAGAATTGCAATTATTTCCGGAGAACTTACAGATAAGTACAAAAGCTTTGTTTTTTAACATGGGCGAAAAGGAAAGTGCATTTGCCTTTACTATTATGCAGCAATTACGCAAAGCCGGTGTTGCCTGCGAACTGTACCACCGTGAAGAATCGAAAATTGCCAAACAATTCAGTTATGCCGAAAAAAAGAATATACCTTTCGCAGTAATTATTGGCAGTAAAGAAATTGAACAAAACCATTGCCAGGTAAAAAACCTGTCAACAAGTGAGCAACATCAGGTAGCGTTTGAAAAACTGGCCATTTTTTTTAACAGTAATTAAAGGTTACTAAAATAATTTTATCGTATCAATCAAAAATCAATTTTATGCAAACACGTTTTCGTATCCATTTACTGGTTGCTGTATCAATCCTGCTTTTAGCATCCTGCAAAAAAAACAATAAGGAAGGCAGGTATGTGCCGAAAGATGCCGCCATTGCTGTACATATCAACGGGGCTTCCTTGTCTACCAAATTACCATGGGATGAAGTAAAACAAAATCCCTTGTTCCAGGAAATGTATGCAGATAGCACTGTTCCGCCATTTGTAAAAAATGCGTTGAATAATCCCGATAACAGTGGTATTGATGTAAAAACCGACCTGTCATTTTTTGCACAAAAAGATTCAGCAGGCGGCATTATCGGGTTTACAGGAACAGTTAAAGATGCAGAAAAATTCAGGTTGTTCTTTTTGGATGCCAGCGAAGGCGGAAGTGAAAATGAAAAAGATGGCATTAAATTCATCAGTAAATCACCCATGTGTGTGGGCTGGAATAAAGAAAGATTTTTATTGATAGTAAATGCGCCGCAACTGGACATGCATGCTTACATGGATAAGCAGACGAGGGACCTGTTTAACACCTGTAAAGAGCTTTTTGATATCAAAGAAAGTAATTCACTTGGCGAAAACGAGAAGTTCACAAAAATGGTTAAAAAAACAGGTGATATTCATTTCTGGATGAACAGCGAGGAATTGTATAAGAGCGGTATGAATAATCCGGCATTAGCAATGTTGAAACTGGATAATTTATACAAAGGAAGTATTACGGCGGCGGCTATTAATTTTGAAAACGGAAAGATTTTAATGGATGCTAAAAGTTATGCCGGTAAAGAATTAACTGAGTTGTATAAAAAATATGGCGGTAAAAATATTGATGAGGACATGATAAAGCATTTGCCTGTTAAAGATGTTGCTGCCGTATTTGCCATGAGTTTTAAACCAGAGGGCATAAAAGAATTCTTGAAATTACTGGGTGTGGAAGGCTATGCTAATATGGGACTTGCATTTGCAGGTTTTGGCCTGGATGATTTTATTAAAGCAAATAAAGGAGATATTGTATTTGCATTGACAGACCTGAAACAAAAAGCCAATACCGACACGGCCAACAGTATGGGTACAAACAATGATGGTATTGTAGAACCTGATGTTATTTTCGCTGCTTCAATTGGTGATAAGGATGCGTTTAATCTTTTAATTAAAGCAGGAGAAAAACTGGGAGGTAATTTACCTGCCAGTATACCCGTTAGTTATAAAAGTGACGGCAAATATTTTGCTATTGGTAATGTAAAAGAAAATACAGACAATTATATTGCCGGAAAAGCGAATAATAATTTTGATTTTTTAAGTAAGATCAGTGGTAACCCCGTTGGCGGCTATGTAAACTTCCAGTTTATTTTAAAAGCAATAGAAAGTAATTTAACCAAAGACAGCAGCGCAAAAATTGTGTATGATGCGTCTGTTAAAATGTGGGACAATTTGTACATGAAAGGGGGCCAATTCGAAGATGGAGGAATTACGCAATCGCTTGAAGTAAATTTAATGGATAAAAACACCAACAGCTTAAAACAATTGAATCAATATGTAGGATTGTTAGGTAAGCTGAAAATGGAACGGGATAAAAAACGTCAGATGAACGATGTTACAATTGAAGAAATAAAGCCGGATTCTATAAGCGTTGCTGTTCCACCGCCACCAGTTAAAAAGCATAAATAATTACAGGTAACAATTTTAAAAACCTATAAGCAGTAATACCTTATAGGTTTTTATTTTATCTTCGGCCCATGCAAATACAACTGCAAAATTTAGTTCCCACTTTTATTGAAGAAGAAAAGATTTCCAACTCACAGCTATGGAACAGCAATGTTGTTTTTAATACCGGCGAAAAGATACAGATCGTTGCGCCGAGTGGCAGCGGTAAGACGTCACTCATTCATTTTTTATACGGCTTAAGAAAGGATTACAACGGCATTATTTTGTATGACGGCAATTCCATCAAAAATTTTGATGCGGAAAAATTTGCCATGTACAGGCAGCAAAGTATCAGCATTGTCTTCCAGGATTTGCGTTTATTTCCTGAACAGACCGTGTTGCAAAATTTAGATATTAAAAGACAGCTAAATCCTTACCATACTGAAAGTAAAATTACAGCAATGGCAAAACGGCTGGGCATAGAAAATAAGTTAAATAAACTTTGTACAACGTGTAGCTATGGCGAGCAGCAACGCATTGCCATCATCCGTTCTCTACAACAACCCTTTCATTTTTTATTGTTAGATGAACCCTTCAGCCACCTGGATGAGAACAATAGAAAAAAAGCCATGGAATTAATGGAAGAAGAAGCAGAATTAAGAAAGGCGTCCATAATACTGGCAGATCTAAAAGCCATAGAATATTTTAAAGCAGACAGAACATTGCATTTATAACCAAATGAACAAGTTAAACAATTAACTAATCAACCTACTCAATGCTTTCTTTTAAAAACATAGCGCCTTTTTTAAATACCGGTGAAAATAAAGCCAGCCGCTGGTTAAGCTATATCGGATTGGGTATTGGTGTGTTATTATTATTATGTTCGGTGCAGATGTATATCAACATTAATGAGCTTTTAAAAAATAAAAGTCCTAAAAAAAACGGGTTTGATTTTATAGCCATTACCAAAAATATCACCGATGAGAATATGGTAAGCGATCATAGTTTTTCTGCCGCCGATTTAGCAGAATTAAAACAACAGAAGTTCCTTGATGATGTATCGCCATTGATCGGCAACAAATTTGTAATAGACGCTAATGGCGGCAGTATGCTTCCCTTCAGCACCGATTTTTTTGCAGAAGCCATTGACAATAGTTTTTTAGATACATTGCCGTCTTCTTTTAAATGGGCTCCCGGAGACCAGGTGATACCAATTATTGTATCATCAGATTATTTTGAAATTTACAATACGCTTTTTGCCCCCAGCAGGGACCTGCCGCAGTTTTCTGAAAAAACAATTGCGTCTGTTTTTATTCAGTTAGATTGTTCCGGCAATGGTGCCAGGGATTCTTACAAAGGAAATATTGTGGCACTCAGCGACAGGATCAATACAGTACTGCTACCCAAAAGTTTTTTAGAATGGGCAAATAAAAAATATGCAGGTATCGATAATTTCAACCCGTCCAGAATTTATATAAAAACAAAAGATGCTAACAATCCTGAGCTGCTGAATTTCTTACAACAAAAAAACTACCACGTTAATAAAGACAAAACAAAATTCGGCAGGATAAAACAAGTATTGCAGGCAATAGTAAGCGGATTAGCGGGCTTTGGTGTACTGGTTATTTTATTGGCAATGGTGTTATTCTCCTTCTATTTACAATTGATGATTGCCAGAAGCAAAGAAAACCTGCAATTACTTTTAACATTGGGGTATTCGCCGCAGTGGCTGAGTAAAACCGTAGCTAAAAAATGGATACCGGTGTACGTTGCCGTAGTTATTGCTGCTGTATCTGCAACCGCCTTATTACATTGGAGCTTTCAGCGTTTTTTTATGAAAGGTAAAGAAGAGCTTTCACCCTTTATACATTGGAGTGTAATTGCCATTGCACTGGTATTACTGGTATTATCAGTAGTGGTAAATTTCCGCCTGGTAAAAAAATTACTGTACAAATTATAAACCCTCGTAAATAACAGCAGCGCCCTGGCCTACACCAATACACATGGTAGCCAATCCATATTTTGCTTTGCGGCGTTTTAATTCATACAACAATGTGGTAGAAATTCTTACACCGCTGCACCCTAAAGGATGCCCCAATGCTATGGCCCCTCCATTTACATTTACTTTTTCCAGGTCTAAACCCAGGTCGTAAATACAGGCAATAGATTGTGATGCAAACGCTTCATTCAATTCCACCAGGTCAAGATCGGCAACGGTAAGCCCTGCTCTTTCCAAAGCTTTCTTGGTTGCGGGCACGGGCCCAACACCCATTACCGAAGGGTCAACTCCGGCAACAGCCATGCTTACAATTTTTGCGATAGGCTGCAGCCCATATCTTTTTACAGCCGCTTCACTGGCCAGTAACATAGCAGCAGCGCCGTCATTAATGCCGGAAGAATTACCTGCTGTAACGGTACCATCTTTTGCAAATGCAGGCTTTAATTGCCCCAGTTTTTCTAAACTGGATAAACGGGGATGTTCATCTTTATCAAAATCAAAAACATCTTTACCCACCTGTACCTGTAAAGGAATAATTTCATCCCTCCATTTATTGGCTGCCAATGCACGGGCATATTTCTGCTGGCTTTCCATGGCAAATTCATCCTGTGCATTGCGGCTGATATTCCATTGGCGGGCAACATTCTCTGCCGTTTCTCCCATGGTATAAGGGTAATATAATTCCGATAATTTTTTATTTACAAATCGCCAGCCCAGTGTAGTATCAAAAACCTGGTTTTCCCTGGAGAAAGCTGTTGTAGCCTTGGGCATTACAAAGGGTGCCCTGCTCATACTTTCAACGCCGCAGGCAATAATCAGATCACCATCGCCGCAGGCAATTGCCCTTGCCCCATCCATTATGGCCTGCAGCCCGCTGGCACATAAACGGTTTACTGTATTACCGCTAACGGTTACGGGTAACCCGGCAAGCAATGCTGCCATACGGGCCACATTACGATTGTCTTCGCCGCTTTGGTTAGCCGCCCCTGCAATCACATCTTCAATGGCATTTACATCAATGGCATCGTTTCTTTTTATCAAAGTTTTAATAACGTAGGCCAGCAGGTCATCCGGCCTTATATTACTTAAAGCGCCACCATATTTTCCAATCGGCGTTCTTATAGCATCAACAACATATACATTTTGCATAATTATTTTTTTGGAGCCCGGTTAAGAAGCTATGTTCATCTTAATTGGCAGAGTTTACTCCGAAAGCATTCGGGGCACTCTTGTACTTTATCTCTTTACTGAGCTTTTATTGAAGCGTAAATTAAACTACAAATAACGGAAATAGCGTCAAATTGACGAAATCCCGATAATAATTAATCTCTGTTTATCTTTGCAGCATGTCAGCAGTAACAAATATCAGAACACTCAGCCTTCCCGAATTAAAAGAATACTTTGAATCTATAGGGGATAAAAAATTCCGTGCCATACAAACCTATGAGTGGATATGGAAGAAAAGCGCCACCAGTTTTGATGATATGAGCAACCTAAGCAAGGAGTTACGTATCAAATTAGCTGAACATTTTACATTGCCGGCAATTACCACCGATGCCACACAGATCAGCGGCGACGGCACTTTAAAATCACGTTTTAAGACATTTGACGGGCATTTTATTGAAGGGGTGCTTATTCCCACGGAAAAGAGAAATACGGCCTGTGTATCGTCCCAGATCGGCTGCAGCCTTACCTGCTCCTTTTGCGCCACCGGTAAAATGGAGCGCAAACGAAATTTGAATTTTGATGAGATCTACGACCAGGTGGCCCAACTGAACCAGCAAAGTGAAAAAGTGTACAACAAAAAACTGAGCAATATAGTTTTTATGGGCATGGGTGAGCCTTTACTGAATTATGCCAATGTATTACAGGCAATAGATAAAATCACCAGCAACGAAGGATTAGGTATGAGCCCGAAACGTATTACCGTATCTACTGCAGGCGTTGCCAAAATGATAAAAAAACTGGGCGATGATAAAGTGAAGTTTAACCTGGCATTGTCGCTGCATGCTGCATCTGATAAAAAGCGTGATACGATCATGCCCATTAATGAAAGCAATAATATTGAAGCGCTGGTTGAAGCACTGAATTATTTTTACGAGCATACCAAAAACGATATCACTTTAGAATATATTTTGCTGAAAGATGTGAATGATTCTATTGAAGATGCTGAAGACCTGGTAAAGATCTATCGCAAAATACCTACGCATTTAGTGAATGTAATTGAGTATAATCCCATTGAAGGCGCGGCCTTCATCAAACCGGATGAAGATACCACCCAACTTTTTACCGATCATCTTGTAAAGCACCGGGTGAATGTACGGGTGCGCCGCAGCAGGGGAAAAGATATTGATGCTGCCTGCGGACAATTAGCGAATAAGGGGTAACATGGTCAGACGGGGCGTCAGACCATGTTGTTATCCCATTAAACTTTCTCCCGCATTTTAAGTCATTGGTAAATACAAAATTTTACCATGAAGAAAATCATCATCGCCGCCATCTTTTTTATCCTGTTGTCTGTGGCGGCCCAGGCACAAAGAGGCAGCGGCGCTGTAAGGCATGCTCATAAAAAAGAAAGACGTTTCAAAAAGCGGGCAATAAAAACCGACCGCATCCGCAACCACCGCATTAACATGAATTTAAGACGGCAACATCGCCATCAGCATACAAGGTCATTAAACCTTGCTCCCAATACAACGTCTGATAACAAATAAAAATTACCATGAAAAAAATATTAGCAGCCATACTGGCACTCACCATTATTTCAGTTGCAGCCAGTGCCCAAACAACTCCGGCAACAGTTAAACCCGGCAACAGACCGGAAGTAAGAAAACAGCCCGGTAAACATCATCGCCACCATAAGATCAGGAGAATGCACCGCCATCACCGCATGGCGCAGCAACTAAATTTTTCTGACGCACAAAAACAACAGGCTACCGTGTACAGGGAAGATTTTAAAAAGAAAATGAAAGCATTGAACAGTAATGAGAACATTACTGTAAAAGAACAGCGTGACCAAAGGACAGCATTGAAGAAAGAACAAAAAGCAAAAATGCAAAGCCTGCTTACCCCGGAACAGAAGAATAAAATGGCGCAGTTAAAAACAGCGCAGAAGGCAAAAGCAGCAGCGCATTACACTGCACACCTGGATAAGATGAAAACAAAATTAAACCTTACTGATAAGCAGGTGACTTCAATGAAAACGCAGCACGAAGAGATGATGGCAAAAGCAAAAGCTATTAAAGAAAATGAGCGCATGGACAGAACCGCAAAAAAAGAAAAGCTGATGGCCTTAAAAACTGAAATGAAGGCGGCACGCCAAAAAATATTTACCCCTGACCAGTTACAGAAAATGGAGGACATGAAAAAAGCAAGAACGGAGAAGAAGGCAGTGAAATAAAAACATTTTACCCCTATGTAATACAGCGAATCCCCGGATTCGCTTTTTTTTGTTACCTTTGCACCTCACTCCTGTTGTAAAACAGTAAATCACTTCATAGTATGAGCCAGTCTCCGTTTCAGAAATTTACCGTAAAGAAAAAGAACAGCGTTATTAAAGAAGAAATACGCCAGGAAAAGAAAACCTATCGTAAAGAGCGCAATGCTTTTTTTGAAAAGAAAAAAGAAGAAGAATACCAGGCCAGGATGGCAAAGAAGAATGGTATGGCGCCAAAGGCTGCTGATAATTCAAAAGGGAAATTGGCAACAGGCGGTAAGCAAGAGGCAAAACCTGTAGCCGATAACAACAGCACCCGTACTACTCCAAAATTTAAACCTACAGGCGGCGCTGCAAAAACGCCCCATTCCAAATCGGAAAAAGCAGTTGCAGCAAATGACAATGCACCAACCGGTGTAATGCCGCTGAATAAATTTATGGCGCATTGCGGCGTATGCTCCCGCAGGGATGCCGTGGCCTTAATCATCGCCGGTAAAGTAAAAATAAATGGCACTGTTGCAACAGAGCCGGGTTATAAAGTAAAAGAAACGGATGAAGTGGTTTTTAATACCAAAAAATTATTTGTTACCAAGAACCTGGTGTACATTTTATTGAATAAGCCAAAAGATTATATTACCACTACTGATGATCCGCAGGGAAGAAAAACAGTATTGCAGCTGATACAAAAAGCCACTACAGAAAGAGTATACCCCATTGGCCGTTTAGACAGAAATACTTCAGGTGTTTTATTGCTGACCAATGATGGTGACCTGACGCAAAAATTATCGCATCCCAGCTACGAAATAAAAAAGATCTACGAAGTAAAATTAGACAAGCCTTTAGCAAAAACTGATTTTGATAAGATCGTGAAAGGATTAAAATTGGAAGACGGTGAAATTAATGTAGACAGCCTGGCTTATGCTGATAGCAAAGACAAATCCATCATCGGTATAGAAATACATAGTGGCCGCAACCGTATTGTGCGCCGCATATTTGAGCATTTGGGTTATGATGTAAAGGGCCTTGACCGTGTGATGTACGCAAATCTTACCAAAAAAAATGTAGAAAGAAGCAAGTGGCGTTACCTGAGTGATAAAGAAATCCGCCTGTTGAAATACATGAATGCTTCAAAAAAGAAATAAGTTTTAATGTTACCAGAATTCGAATTCTCCGGCAATAAAAGAAGTGCTCCGCCTTTTAAACTTTCAGAAGCTATTGTTTTTGAAAATGAAAATTTTGTTGCCATCAACAAACCTGCCGGCCTTTTATCTATCCCCGACAGAACACAGAGTGAAGTATCATTAAAAGATATGCTGATCACTAAATATGGCAGCATTTTTACTGTACATCGTATAGATAGAGATACCAGCGGGCTTATAGTATTTGCAAAGAATGAAGCTGCTCATAAATTTTTATCGCTTGCATTTGAAGAAAGAAGAGTGGAGAAATATTACCAGGGCATTGTGCATGGTTCACCTGCCGTAAAATCAGGCACTATTGATGCGCCTATCAGCGAACATACCATTCACAAAGGTTTAATGGTAGTGCACCGCAATGGCAAGCCTTCGGTTACAGATTATGAAGTAATTGAAGAGCATAAATCATTTTCATTATTACAATTTCAATTGCATACAGGGCGTACACACCAGATACGGGTACATTGCAAAAACATGGGCCACCCGTTAGCCTGCGATGACCTGTATGGAGATGGTAAGCCCGTGTTATTATCTTCGCTCAAAAAGAAATTTAAACTGAGCAAACACGATGAAGAAGAAAAGCCGATGCTCAATCGCCTGGCACTACATTCTTATTGCTTAAAATTTACTGATGCCGAAGGCAATGATTTTAATTTAACCGCAGCACTCCCGAAAGATATGAGGGCATTATTGCAGCAACTAAAAAAACTCTCTTAAAAAATAAACCACGGATTACACGATTTAACACAGATAAAATAATCCGTGAAAATCTGTGTAATCCGTGGCAAAAAAAAGCCGCTCAAAGAGCGGCTTAAACTAAAAATACAAGAACTGATTAATCAAGATTTGGCTGTGGTGTATAACGCAAATAAGGTTTTACAATTTCCACACCTTTAGGGAATTTTTTTATAGCATCTTCTGTACTTACTGCAGGTACTACAATTACTTTTTCGCCGGCTGCCCAGTTAGCGGGTGTAGCCACACTGTAGTTAGCGGTAAGTTGTAAAGAATCAATTACCCTTAATACTTCCACAAAATTTCTTCCGGTAGATGCAGGGTAAGTGATGATTAATTTCACCGCTTTATCCGGCCCGATAATTACTAAAGAACGCACCGTTGCCGTTGCGGAAGCATTAGGATGAATAAAATCATATAATTCAGAAACCTTCCTGTCGTCATCCGCAATAATAGGAAAGTCAACAGAGCAGTTTTGTGTTTCGTTAATATCGCCGATCCAGCCTAAATGTTTATCAACAGGGTCAACACTTAATGCCAGTACTTTTACATTGCGTTTGGCAAACTCATCTTTTAAAGCGGCAGTACGGCCCAGTTCGGTGGTACATACAGGTGTATAATCCGCAGGATGAGAAAACAGGATACCCCATGAATTACCTAAATATTCATAAAAGTCAATTTCGCCCAAAGATGTTTTTGCCTGGAAGTTGGGAGCTATGTCCCCTAGTCTTAAACTCATAATAATGTTATTTAAGTCACAAATATAATTACTCTACTGATTAAATAGACTATTATTTAAAAATATTTTTTAACTTTGTGTTATATTTGATGCTATGCTCTCTAAAAAAACACAATACGGACTTAAAGCCCTGGGTTACCTGGCGTCTAAATACGGTCAGGGGCCGGTATTAATTTCTGAAATTGCCAGGAAGAAAAAGATCCCCATCAAGTTTTTGGAAAGTATTCTTTTGCAGTTGAAAAACAAAGGCGTTTTAGATAGTAAGAAAGGTAAAGGCGGCGGTTATTTTTTAGCTAATTCACCTAAAAAAACCACGTTGGCTTCTGCCATCCGTATAGTGGATGGACCTATTGCCATGATACCCTGCGTAAGCCTGAATTTTTATGAAAAATGTAAAGATTGCGATGAAGCCACCTGCGGTTTAAATAAAGCCATGGCTTATACAAGAGATGCTACACTGAAAATTTTAGAAAAGAAAACATTGCATGATCTGATTGATACACCGGAATAAGGGTCATGAATCGTGAGTGGTGAATCGTGAATTTAACCTCAGTTTGAAGAGGCTCTTTTAACTGAAGCCTTTCCAAATCTTCCTTTTACATTATCGATGGCTTTGTACAAGTCTGTTTTTCTTTCCACATCATCAAACAAATTAGTTTGCACCGCATCATTGGTAAGTTCGCTCAAACGTACCCCCAGCAGTCGTACCGGGCTGCCCTTCTTCCATAATTTTTTAAATAATTCTTTTGCTACCGGGATAATTTCATCATCGGCACAGGTATATGGAATAGTGGTTTGTCTTGATGTGGTTTCAAAATCAGGATAACGGATCTTTACTGCCACACAGCCGGCCACTTTTTCATCCTGCCTTAGTTCATAAGCGATACGCTCTACCATTCTTACTAATTCGCTCATTAAAAAATCAACATCCGTTGTATTTTCATCAAAAGTATTTTCTGTACTTACCGATTTTGCCTCGTGGTATTGCGATACTTCACCATTATGGATACCATGGCTTTTATGCCATAAGTCAACACCCCATTTGCCTAACCGTTCTTCTAATTCTTCAATTTTTCTTTCGCTGATATCTTTGATGGTGTATATCCCCATTGCTTTCAAAGATTCATAAGTATGATCTCCTACTCCCGGAATTTTATTGACTGGCATAGGTGCCAAAAATTCTTTTTCCATACCGAATGGCACCTGTAAATAGCCATTGGGTTTGGCTTCGTCAGTAGCAATTTTAGCCATCATTTTATTGCTGGCCAATCCAAATGAAATGGGTAGTTGGGTTTCATTAATAATTTCCTGGCGCAAATCGATGGTCCATTGCAGCGGGTTAAAAAATTTTTCCATCCCGGTTAGGTCGATGTAAAATTCATCAACAGAGGCTTTTTCAAAAAGCGGCGCTTTAGCTGCAATAATTTGCGTAACCCAGCGGCTGTAGCGGCTATACTCTCCCCTGCTGCCATTGGCAACAATTAAATGCGGACATAACTGAAATGCTTTTTTAGAAGGCATACCACTATGAATACCAAATTTTCTTGCGGCATAGCTGCATGCTGCAACCACACCACGTTCCCTGCCGCCAACAATTACAGGTTTATCTTTTAATGAAGGATTGTTCAGTATTTCTACCGAAACAAAAAATGAATCAAGGTCGAAGTGTGCTATGATGCGTTGCGGAGCTTTCACACTGTAATTTACTGAATTTAGCATTGACACTTCTGCAATGCAGAGGAGAAGGGATTAAAAATTTCTATTTATAAATTTCCAGTAACCCATCCGGAAGTGTTACAAATACTTTACGGTTTTTTGTGTCCAGTTTTTCCAGGCTATCTTCATGAACAGGAATCAATGCTTCTTTGCCATTGTAGGTGATGCTGCAAAGTATCTGGTGCGGTTGCTCAATCACTTCTTCTATCACACCGATCTCTTCGCCATCATTCACCATCATAAAGCCAAGCATGGCAATGGGTGAAGATTTGACGGCAAACTTTTTAAAATCATCTGCTGTTATCCACACTTCTTTGGGTGTTAATTTCCTGGCCACTTCCATTATATCAATACCTTCTAATTTTATTACCGTTTCGCTCTCACTTCTTATTTGTGCAGATTGAATAAAGTACGGCATAAAACTATCTTTCTTCTCTTCTAAAAAAATAGCTTCCAGGCCTTTGAATGCTGTTTTTTTACCGAGGTTATGCTGTAATACGAGTTCGCCTTTTAAGCCGGTACTTGCAGCCAGTTTACCTATTTTAAAATATTCTGCCATGGGGTAGTTTTTAGTTGCCGGTTTTAAATACAGCTGTTTTGCGTTGCAAAAATAGTTTAATTATTAGTCGTGTCAGCAGCGTGCTTTTCAGGTTGCACATTATTGTTTATTCCGGCATTAAAATTACATGGTCAGACGTGGGCGTAAGACCATGTAAAAAAAAAAGTTCCGCTAAAAAATAACGGAACTTAAATGAATTAACGAAACAGAGGTATTATTCTTCTGTCTTGGTTTCTTCTGCTGGTGCTGCTGAAGCTACGGGAGCTTCAACTTTGCGAACTACTGGTTGGTTACGTTTGTCCATACGTGCCTTTTTATGTGCACCCTGGCGTTTTGCAATATGAGCATCATGCTCACTGCTCCACTTCGTAAACTTCTCCATAGCTGCTGCTTCATCAAACAGACCCAGGCCTACACCACGCAGTAAATGCTTCAGGTATAACACGCCTTTGAAAGAAAGGATGCGGCGTACAGTGTCGGTGGGTTGTGCACCTTTTTGCAGCCAATCCAATGCTTTCTGACGATCTACCTGAATTGTAGCAGGAACCGTCAAAGGATTGTACGTACCTAATTTTTGAATGAATTTACCGTCACGTGGACTTCTGCCGTCTGCGACTACGATGAAATAGAATGGTCTCTTCTTTGAGCCATGTCTTTGCAGTCTCATTTTTACAGCCATAAAATAGAAATTTTTGGTTGTTACTAAATAGGGTTTCTCCTTAAAAAAGGATAACGAAGATAATTACGAAACAGCGATTAGCCAAAATATTTTAAAAATCTTTACTGGGAAGCTGTAAAAGGCCCTTTAATCCAGTATTTTTTCTACTGAAACCAGCTTGCCGGCGGCATTTACGCCCTCTATTTTAAGCAGGAGTTTTTTTGAGACGTCATTATTATAATAGTCAATTTTAAACGTACGGGTGGTTTTATCGAGTATTACATAAGGGTTCCAGTATAATGTAGTGCGAAAATCGGGCTGTTTCAGCTGTGTTTTGTCGCTGTAATCCGGACCGGTAAATTCCCGGGGCGAATTGTAGCCTTTGATATATACAAAGGGCAAACCTTTTACCGGAGGGCCTTTTTCCCGGCCGGTTTTGGTGTATATAAATATAGCCCCGGTGGAAGTATTAAAACCTGCACCGATCACTATACCGGGAATATATTTTACATACGCAATATCAGCCAAATTTAAAAGCTCCATAGGATCTCCCGGACTAATGGGACCAGACGGAGTAGGTATAGGCTCAGGAGTTACATCCACTTCATTGATAAATATCCTGGTAAGAAAAATAGTATCAATTACGGCATTTGTTCCATTGCGAGGAACAATCATTGTACGTTTTTCACCAAACTTGTTATCACGTAAATTCAGCCCCGGTAACCTGAAACGCAAATAATCTTTTATATCACGATTTGCTGCAACGCCAAATGTATCATCAATTACATTTAACTGAAAGCCTCTTGTTGTTCCGCTAAACATACCGGAGGTGTAAAATTTATCCAATTCATTTATACGCTCTGTTATCGGATTGCCTTTATACTTAGATTTTATCACCACTCCTTTGATCGTTTGCAAATCATTAAATTTTGTATGGGCAGTTGAATAAAAATTTTCATAGCTGTTATTTTGGGATGCTGCTTTTACGGTAGCAGCATAGATTTCTGCAGGCAAGGCAGAAATCAATTGCGGAACAGGCATAGTATCTTCTCTTTTTATGGTCAGATAATTTACCACTGCTTTATTGATATCCATTTGATAAGCCACTTTTGCAGAATCAAAAAATACAAGATCAGATTTTTTAAATGTAGCAGGACCAGCAGGTTTTACATTATAAAACTGTTTACCCATACCGTTGTTACTTATAAAGAGGTTAAGCCCGTCATTCGCCGGTAAGGTTAAGTTCTTTTCTTTATACTCAACACCCAGTGAAATATAGTGGTCTGACAGTGCCGGTTTAATTTCTTTTTTATCTATTGCTTTTTTCCAATCAAACTTTCTCCATTGATGTGATAACAAAACCAGGTCAATGGCATTGCGGTCTTCTGATTGTAATAATGCATCGGTGTTTTGTGTTAGTGATTTAAGCCGGGTATTTAATAAAAGATCCTGCCGGATAGAATGTGTGTTTGCCTGGTCATAAAAATTGACATCTGCTATTGAAACAGATAAATTGGTGAACAATGTATCGGATAACCTGATACTTAGAATATTTTTTCCTTTAGGTAAAATACTAACGGTATCACATGTCACGGTAACCTGCCCACTATTATCATCAGTATTAATAAAAATCAAACGTTCCTGTAACTTGTTCCATCCTTTATCAAACAAAGTAAGTTGCATTAAGCCGGTTGACAAAGAATCGACAGGGAACTTTGCAGTTGACAGTTCCATTTCATTGGGCAAAACCAAATCAGCTTTGTACACTTTGTAGTTGCCCATCTGTGCCACGATATGCAGGAGGCTTAAGCTATCGTTGGTTTTGTTCCTGGCAAGTGTATACTGCAATTCCCTGCCAACAACCTCCGCATGAAATGATACACCAAATCTTTTAATAGCGGGCAACGCAAGCTCTTGTTCAATACCATTATCATCTTCCCAAACTGCTTTATAACTTATACGTGGCCGGGGTATTAACAGCAGCTTACCCATTCCTGTACTATCAGTAAAAAAAGAATCTATTGCCTTACCGGTTTCCACCTCTATTATCTCGCCTTTTATTATTGCTGCGGCACCATCTGCATACATTGCTTTAAACCCAAAAAAGTTTTGCAACTCTGCAACAGCCTGCCCTCCTTCAGCAAAAACCTGCAGTGATTTTTGTTTAACAGCAGGATTACTATTTCTATTATTTTTTTGATAGACTTTAACTACCCGTTGATACACGTTGTTGGTATCTTCTGCAATCATGGTTTTTGTAAATGCCCTGAATTGTATCCTGCTATATTCAATAGTATCGGGTATCTCAAAATCGCCATTGCAGCTCCCTTCTATAATAGGGTATTGCTTTTGCTGAATCAATTTTCCTTTATCATCATAGATAGCGGCGTAAAAATTAGTGGCAGCATAAGACACTTCGTCTATACTGTAGAGGTAGGCTTTAAACCAAATGGTTTCTCCGGGCAAATAAATATCTTTATCAAAATGCACATGCATGGTTTCAAATGAGATAATTGAATCAGCAGTCACACTATTTTTTTCTTCCGTCTGGGCATAAGCAGGCAGAACAAAAAAAAGATTTACTATTACAATCCATTTAACCATTTCACTCAATTACTTTTTCGATATAAATTAATTGCCCCTTTGCATTTATTCCTTCAATTTTAAGCAGTAGTTTCTTTGAAATATCATTATTAAAATAATCAATTTTAATGGTATTATTCGTTTTATCCATTATAACGTTAGGGTTCCAGTAAACTGTAGTGCGCAAGTCGGGTGTTTTTGCTATATCCTTATTGTTGTAATCAGGATTTAGAAAATCCTTTTGTGTATTATAGCCTTTAATGTACACCGAATGCATATTACTATTCCCTTCTGGCTCTGCTTCATTTCCTTTTCTTAAATAAACATATATAGCACCTATGGTAGACCTGAAAGAACTATTTATAACGATACCCGGAATGTATTTGATGTAAGCCACCTGTGACAAATCGTAATTACCTATACTTTTAACCGGCTGCTCATCTAGAAACATGGGAATTGGCTGAATTTGTTTCCATCCTAATCCTACAGTAGCTTCTGCCACAAAATATTTTTCATGAGACCATTCATCATCAATTATTTTTACACCCGATATCCTGTATGTTACATAGCTTGCCACGTCGCTATTGGGTTTAGCAGTAGGGTCATCTAATACATTCAACTGAAAACCTCTTACGGTTCCACTAAACATTCCTGTAGTATATATTTTATCCAGTTCTTCAATGCGTACCAATTCCGGATTATGTTTTAACCTGGATTTTACTACAACTTCTTTAATGGTTTGCTCAGCATTGAACCTGCCGGGTTTGTACAGCAGGAAAGAAGCAAGACTGTTGTTTTGTATTTCTGGTTTAACAGATGCTGCAATATTTTGTGGCTGCAAAACATTTACTAACGCAGGTACAGCCAAGGTATCATCTTTGTAAACCGACATGTAGCTACCCAGTGCTTTATTTTTATCTGTCTGATAAATCACTTTTACAGAATCAAAGAATAACAGCTCATTTTTTTTGAATGCTGTTTGATTAATGGGTTTCAGGTTATACAATTGTTTTGCTGCCCCTGTGCCTTTTATAATAAGGTTAAGTGATTCGCCTTCGGGCAATACCTGGTTCTTTTCTTTGTAATTAACAGCAAGGGTTATATAATTGTCTAACGGCTCCCCGGCAAGGTTCACTTGATCTGTCGATTTTTGCCAATCATATTTTTTCCATTGTTGTGTAAGCAAAACCAGGTCTATGATATTTTTTTTATCTGCTAACAACACCGAACCCAGATTAAGATCAAGGCCATTTAATTGCGTATTTAGCAAAAGGTCTTGTGTAATAGAATGGGTACTGGAAGGGTCGTAAAAATTAATATCCGCTATCGACACTGACAAATTAGTGAATATCGTATCGGGCAAACTGATAGTAATTGTGTTCTTTGCTTTAGGACCTGCAGCAATCGTATCTCTTTTTATAACCGGTTGCTGCATCCCTTCATTATTAATAAACACCATTCTTTCCTGCAATATGTTCCAATGCTTATCAAATAAGGTGAGTTGCATTAAACCTGCGGGTATAGAATCAATAGAAAAACCAACCTGGGCCATTTCCATTTCGTTTGGTAAAACAATATCTGCTTTATACACTTTGTAATTGCCCATTTGCGCCAGCAGGTGCAATTCGCTTAAGCTGTCGTTGGTACGGTTCCTTGCCACCAGGTATTGCAATTTCTTTTCCGCTATTTCTGCATGAAAAGAAACACCATAACGATTGATCATTGGCAAAGGCGTTTCCCTTACAATGCCATTATCATCTTTCCAGACCGCTTTGTAATTTTTTCTGGGAGATGGGATCAACAATAGTTTGCCAAGGCCCATTGCATTAGTAAAAAAAGTATCCACTACTTTATTTCTTTCCACTTCTATAATTTGTCCGTTTGTCTGCGCAGGTTTTCCATCTGCATAAGTGCTTTTAAAAGCAATATAATTTTGCAACTCCGCTACTACGTGGCCTCCTTCCGGAAAGAATAGTAATTGTTCGCCTTTGTTTAATGCAACATTCTCTGTATTATTGGCTTTGTTGTAAACATTTATAATTTTCTGGTACACATTAGTACTGTCTTCAATTATCATTGCTTTTGTAAATGCCCTGAATTGTATCCGGTTGCTTTCTATACTATCAGGTATTACAAAATCTCCGTAGCAACTACCTTCAACTATGGG
Source organism: Ferruginibacter profundus (assembly GCF_054783275.1). Taxonomy (NCBI): domain Bacteria; kingdom Pseudomonadati; phylum Bacteroidota; class Chitinophagia; order Chitinophagales; family Chitinophagaceae; genus Ferruginibacter; species Ferruginibacter profundus. Next base: position 2,243,104 of record NZ_BAAGQW010000001.1, read on the forward strand.
ATATTGTTTTTGCTGAATCAGTTTTCCTTTATCATCATAAATGGCCGCATAAAAATTGGTAGCTGCAATAGAAATTGCATTTACGTTGTAGAGGTAGGCTTTAAACCAGACGGTCTCGCCGGGCAGATAGGTGTCCTTATCAAAATGCACATGCATGATTTCAAAAGAAATAATGGCATTTGCAGCGGCATCTTTTTTTTCTATGGTCTGTGCACCGGCAGATAATGCAAATAAGAGATTTACCATAAAAAAGCAGCGGTTAGCGATTGTCATAAGTTGTCAGTTTTGTTGAAGCGTATCTAACAAGGGTGGATATGCAAAAGACACTTGCCGGATACCAGGTTCCGGCAGGTGTATCAATTATTTTCGCAGGGACAAAAAATTATTTTATTTTAAAGTCATAAGGCAAGGTATCAGCCATTCTCATCCAGGCCATGTAGCCGCTTTTTGTAATACAGGTCTGTTCAAAATAATACCCATTTACTTCTACACCAATTACTTGTGCAGGTTTAAAGGTTAAAACAGATAACTGATATTTTAGAGATGCGGTGGGGTCGGCTTTTACATAAGTTTGTTCGGGAGCATCCTTATTATAAATAATAACCACCTCATTTTTCTCCGGTAATACCATTACATCTTGTGTACTGTCATCAATTTCGTAGCTGAGAAACTGGTAATAATTTAAAACCGGTACAAGGGTTTCCTTTTCACCAGATCTTTTTTTCAGGTATTTAATATCAAACCCATTTTCCTTCAGTTGTTTACTATAGAGGCTTCTCATAAAATGGATCATAGAACCATTGTAAGCTTTTTGCCTGGCACCTTCCCAATTTACTTTCTGCATTGCATCTTTGGGTTCCATTTCCTCGTAGAAAGGATATCCTTTGTAAAAAGTTACAAGTTTATCATAATCATAATTAAAGGTAACCAGTGTATATTTTATCCTGTACCCCAGTGCCTCATTTACAATTATCAATGGAGAATCTGCCAACACTTTTAAGGTATTTTTTTTAGCGGAGAAATAAAATTTTAATACTTCCTTGTTGGCAATAGAGCAGGAATTACTATTAGTGGTTCTTCCTATAAAATTTTCCAGGAAGAAAGCACCATACTTCTCCCAGCCATCGGCCAATTCATTGGATATAACTACATCTTTAAGCGACTTATCTTTTTGCTTTAATTCAATTACTGTGTGTTTACTGTTATTTTCAGATGCACTGATCCTTATAATCTCTGGTTGGTAACCGATGCAGGTGATGATAAGGTCGTATCCTCCATCGGGCAGGCTCAATTTAAAATTGCCTTCCGCATCAGCGGCTGTGCCAATAGTAGTATTTTGAGCAAAGACTGAAGCACCGGGCAATGGTGTTCTGGTAATGGCATCAATTATTTTGCCGGCTACATAATAGTAGTCCGGTTGCTGAGAGAATGCTGAAGCCGGCAAAAGATAAAGGGCCAAAAGCAAAAGGTTTTTTCTCATGTGATTTGGTTTGGATGCAATGATTCAAAACAGCTGCCTTTGCACAAAAGCTATTATGATTTTATTCCACTATTTTTTCAATATGGATCAGCTTCCCTTCGTCGTTAAACCCTTCCAGTACAATACGCAGTTTCTTTGTAAAATCATTATTGTAGAAAGTGATGGGTACTTTTTGATTGGTGGCATCAGTTAATATGTAAGGCTGCCACAATAAAGTAGTTCGGGCATCGGTACCTGTTATAGTATTACTTTGCGAATAATCAGGGGCATAAAATTCTTTTTGAGGTGAATAGCCTGCAACCTTCACTACTCTTAAGTCAGAATCTTTAGGTCGGTTATCGATCAGGTTATCGCCTTTTTTAAGATAAATGGAAATAGCCGGTGGTAACCCCGGAACAATCGCAAGATGTGGGATAAATTTTACGTAGGCAATATCTTCGATATTTATTCTGGTGAGCTCTTCATTTTCAACCGGCCTTTCATTAACGTATAATTTGCAGGCAACGTATGGTGGAGTACCCTGGTAAACCACCAATGTTTTTTCTCCTTGCCTGAAGTATACTCCCAGGCCCGGCGCTTTACCTATCATGTAGTTATAGATATCCATCTTAGCAGGCGCCATTTCATCATGCATTACATCATACGCAAAAGAATTTGCCACCCCCCTGAAAGCGCCATCGGCATATTTTTGATCCAGTTTAAAAATCGGGTCATTTTTCCAGTTGTGCCAACCTCCGTTTTTCACTAATACCGCTTGCATGGTTTTTTTTTTATTAAATTGTTGCAGGGCATTGTCCTTAATATAATATCCAAACACAGAGGCGGCCTGGTTAAATTTTGTTCCTGCGGTATCGGGTATTAAATAATTACCGGCATTTGCAATAGTAACGGGTTGCGGATATGTATAATTGGAAGAACTAAAAACCATTTCGGGATTCAGCAGTTTATTTTTATTGAAAGAAAATTGCACCCTGGCACTATCATAAAATACTAAACCGGTCTGTTTAATTATTCCTTCTGCATCTGGTTTTACAAAATAAAAATTCTGGGAACTGTCTTTACTTTTTATAATCAGGTTCACCAGTTCTGCAGCATCCAGTTTTTGTTGTGTCTGCTTCCCTATTCTTCCATAAATACTTAAATAATTATCCTGCGGATATTTCAGTTCCGGCGTTCTTGCTGCCAGCATATTATCCCAATTGTACCTGCGCCAGCCATGGGTAAGCATTACCAGGTCTAACTCAGATTTTAAGGTTGCATTGGTATTACCGGTAAAATAATAGGCCGGGTTATGGATATACCCTTTTACATCTCCACCTAATAAAAGATTGGTAACAATGTTTGTGGTTGATACACCATCATTTAATTCTGCATCAGTAACACTTAAAGACATGTTTGAAAGAATGGTATCTGCTACTTCAATCTCAATAATATTTTTTCCTCTTTTCTGTGTACTGATTGCTGTGTTGGTTAATTTGGCATTGAGTGCATAATTATTGTTGTTGATAAACGCCACACGTTCCGCCACCGGTTGCCAGTTGGCATCAAACACCGTTAACTGCATAATACCACTGGGTAATGCGTTTACCGGCACAGTAGCCGTAAAAGGTTCATTTGATGGTACTAACAGGTCATTTTTATAAAAGACTTTTTGGTACAGGTACATCAATACATGCAAACTATCCTTAGCCGTTTTATTGGTAAGATTAAATATCACATTGTCTTTTACCTGCGCCAGCTTAAGCGATACACCAGTTGATTTTGCCTGGGGTAAATAAGTTTTTTGTAACACGCCTTTGTCATCCGTCCACTCTGCATAAAATTTTTGATTGGGCAAAACTTCAATATCAAACCTGCCCATACCATCATGTACAGATTTTACAGGTATTTCCACTTCGCCGGTTTCCTGTTTTTTTATGACCCCATTTATTTCAAAAGGCAAACCATTATTGTAGTTGGCTTTAAAAGCAATGGTATTTCTTACCCCCTCAATTATATCTCCGCCTTCCGGAAAAAATTGCAGAGATACCGTTTTTGCAGTTTTACTGCTGTCAGTTTTGGCATCATTATTTATCAGCCTGATGGCTTTGGTAAATAAGAATGTAGTATCTAAATTCAACATCCATGTGGTGTAGGCACGGCAAATGAGTTGTTTGCTCAGCAAGCTATCGGGTATCTGAAAATGTCCATCGGCAGTACCATTAAAAATAGGACAAAGCAGTTGCTGTACCTGTTTACCATTCTCATCATACAATGAAGTATAAAAGTTGGTACTTTTTGCAGCAGGTATATAATCTTCAAAAAGATAGGCTTTAAACCAGATGGTTTCTCCGGGCAGATAAGCCTCTTTATCAAAATGGATATGAATTTTTTCCTGCGAAAAATTTGTACCATAGAGGTTAATAGTATTTTCTATTGTTTGTGCAGAAGTTGTTATGGGAGTAAGAAAGATAACTGCAATGCAGCAATAACACAACGCTTTAGTTAGGGATGGCATAAGTTTACAATTACGAATTAAATATAGCGATAATTCGTTAATAACTTTAAAGCGTTATATTTAATTGAATTGCATTAACAAAAGTTTAGTGCCCGGCTATTCTTAAGCAGCTACTATTTTCGTTTGCCTGACTTTTTTTGGTGCTCATAATATTCCAAAGCAGAAGTCATGGATTCACTCACTGTAGTATAATATCCTATACACCCTTGAAGCGCCTGTAATTTTTCATTGTCTTTTGCATGTTCCCAAAATACTAACCTCAATGCCCAATAATTTCTTTTAATTAGTGCGTCAAAGGCGTAGACCCTTACTACGGGATTTTTATGATTGGTTAAATTGATAAGAGAAGAATCTGTAGCATATTTTGCAAGCATTTCATACCTTTTATATTGATCACTTCTAATCCCGCCATATCCTACAACAGGCCCGTCTAATCGATTATTATCCGCAATAGCAATCACTATATTTTGAATATTCTCTTTGTAGGCCAAAGGGTCGCTGAGAAAAATAAAGCTTAATTTGCTGGTATCGCCTAAACCGCTCCCTTTTTCAAAAAAATCATTTATAGCTTCGTTCCTGTGAAAGCTGCAAGCATATAAAGCGAAGCATAAACTTAAGAAAGTAATAGTTCTTGAAATCATGCAGTTGGTTTTGAAACTAAATTTATTCCAAATACTGCAAAATAATTCTATCAATATTAAATTTAACGTTTCCCCATTCCCGGCATTCTTCCCATAGGCATTTTATTCATCATCTTCATCATGCCTTTCATTTGCTCAAATTGTTTTAGGAAAGCATTCAGTTCAGCAATATCTTTTCCGGCGCCTTTGGCTATACGCAGTTTGCGGTTTGGATTTATGATGTCGGGATTTCTTCTTTCTTCTAAAGTCATACTGTTGATCATCGCTTCTATACCTTTAAAAGAATCATCGTTGATATCAACATCCTTTATTTGTTTACCTACACCGGGTATCATACCCATCAGGTCTTTAAGATTACCCATTTTTTTGATCTGCTGCAACTGCGTTTTAAAATCTTCAAAATCAAATTGATTTTTGCGGATCTTCTTTTCCAGTTTTCTTGCTTCAGCTTCGTCAAATTGTTCCTGCGCTTTTTCTACCAGGCTCACAATATCACCCATGCCCAGTATACGTTGCGCCATACGCTCAGGATAAAACACATCCAGTGTATCCATCTTCTCTCCACTACTTGCAAACTTTATTGGTTTGTTTACCGTGTATTTAATTGATAACGCAGCACCACCTCTTGTATCACCATCTAATTTGGTTAATACCACACCACTAAAGTCCAAACGGTCGTTAAATGCTTTAGCTGTATTCACCGCATCCTGTCCCGTCATACTATCCACCACAAATAAAATCTCCTGAGGATTGATAGCTTTTTTAATATTCGCCACTTCAGTCATCATCACTTCATCTACCGCCAAACGGCCGGCAGTATCCACGATGATCACATTCTTATTTTTACTCTTTGCCTCCTTTATTGCATTTTGTACAATCGATACCGCATCTTTATTTTCTCTTTCTGCAAAAACATCTACTCCTATTTGGCCGCCTAATACTTCCAGCTGGTCAATCGCCGCCGGCCTGTAAATATCTGCTGCCACCAGCAATGGTGATTTACCTTTTTTTGTTTTAAGGTAATTCGCCAGCTTACCGCTGAATGTGGTTTTACCACTACCCTGCAGCCCTGCAATTAAAATAATAGCCGGGGCGCCGGTAATATTGAATTCGCTTTCGCTGCCCCCCATTAATTCTGTCAGTTCGTCCTGAACGATCTTTACCATTTGCTGTCCGGGATTTACGGCCAGCAACACCTTAGAGCCAATCGCTTTCTCCTTTACTTTATCTGTAAATTCTTTAGCAATCTTATAGTTCACATCCGCATCTACCAATGCACGGCGGATATCTTTTACGGTATTGGCAATATTAAGGTCGGTAATACGGCCCTGGCCTTTTAGGTTCTTAAACGCACCTTCTAATTTCTCACTTAACGAATTAAACATATAACTATCATTTAAAAATGACTGCAAAAGTATAAAATTATAGGGCTGCAAGCGTCAATAATTTTACAGGATATTTATTCATCCCGTATTAACCGCTGGCGGGGTCTGTAACTGCCCAGGGGTTAATCCTAAAATTGTTTTAGCCAAATTGTTTAGCAATCCTTAATTTGCCCTTATGAACCTGGAGAAAAGCACCGGCTATACCATTATTACAGACTGGCTTAAAAAAAATGAGCGGCAACCTTTTCCTTTTCAAACGGAGACCTGGCAACATATTTTAAACGGGCAAAATGGCCTGGTGAATGCCCCTACCGGATGCGGTAAAACCTATTCCGTTTTCCTGGGTGCCCTTATTCAATTCATTAACGCTCATCCCAAACAATATCACACCAAAAAAAATAATGGTTTACAACTTTTATGGATAACGCCATTACGGGCCCTGGCAAAGGATATTGCCCGTGCTATGGATGAGGTAATTGCAGCATTGGATATGCAATGGAAAATTGGTATCCGCAACGGAGATACCGAAGTAAATGAACGGGCCAAACAAAAAAGGCAGATGCCCGAAGTGCTGATCATTACACCGGAGAGTTTACATTTATTGCTGGCACAAAAAAATTATCCTGATGTTTTTGCATCATTAAAAATAATTGCAGTAGATGAATGGCATGAATTACTCGGTAGTAAGAGAGGTGTGCAAACAGAATTAGCTATTTCCAGAATTGTGAATGTGAAATACCGGATCACGAATGCGGCATGTTCAATCTGGGGCATTTCTGCTACTATCGGAAACCTGGAAGAAGCAAAAGAAGTATTGCTGAGCTCCTTGAAAGAGGAGGGGGTGATTGTAAAAGCAAATCTTTATAAGAAAATTGAAATTGAATCCATTTTTCCTGATGAGATTGAAAAATATCCCTGGGCCGGTCATTTAGGCATTAAGCTGGTAGATAAGGTACTGCCCATAATAAATAACAGCCGCACTACATTGATCTTCATCAACACCCGCGGTATGACTGAAATGTGGTACCAGGCCTTATTAACCGCAGCACCTGAATTGGCCGGTGCCATTGCCTTGCACCATGGCAGCATTGAACAGGAACTGCGTTTTTGGGTAGAAGAAAATTTGCATAGTGGAAAATTAAAAGCTGTGGTTTGTACCGCCAGCTTAGACCTCGGCGTCGATTTTCGGCCAGTAGAAACCGTTATACAGGTAGGCTCACCAAAAGGTGTGGCAAGATTTTTACAAAGAGCCGGAAGAAGTGGCCATAGCCCCGAAGCTGTTAGTAAGATTTACTTTTTACCTACGCATAGTTTAGAATTAGTGGAAGCCGCCGCATTAAAACAAGCCGTGGAAGAAAATTTTATTGAAAGTAAAGTACCACAACTACTTTGCTTTGATGTGTTAATTCAATATTTATGCACCATTGCCATTTCAGATGGTTTTTACCCTGAGGAAATTTTTGAAGAAGTAAGTTCTACTTATTGTTTTGCAGAAATTACTAAAGACGAATTTGCTGAAATTTTATTGCATATTACAGCAGGGGGAATTGCGCTAAATCAATACGACGAATTTAAAAAAGTAGAAATACTGGACAACGGTTTGTATAAGATCAACAACCGCCGTATTGCAATGCAGCACCGTATGCATATAGGTACCATTGTAAGTGATGCGATGCTTAAAGTAAAATTTTTCAGTGGCGGCTATATTGGTGTAATTGAAGAATACTTTATATCCAGATTAGAGCCAGGAGATTCTTTTACAATTGCCGGCAGAAATTTAGAGTTGGTGATGATAAAAGACATGACGGTACTGGTAAAAAAATCAACGGCTAAAAAAAGTATTATCCCCAGCTGGCAGGGCGGCCGCATGAGCCTGAGCAGCAATATGGGAAAAAAATTGCGGCAGGCCCTTACCGTAAGCCAGCAAAAAAATAAGATACCGGAACTTACAGTACTCAGGCCTTTATTTGATTTGCAAAATCTTTTATCTCAGGTGCCCAAAGAAAATGAATTACTGATTGAACATATTGAAACCAAAGACGGCTTCCATTTATTTGTGTATCCTTTTGAAGGAAGATTGGTACATGAAGCCATGGCAGCAATTTTATCGTGGCGCATCAGCCAGATAACGCCTATCACTTTTTCCTTTGCCATGAACGACTATGGTTTTGAATTACTGAGTGATCAGCCAATACCCCTGGATGATAGCAATGTGTATGAATTATTCACTGATAAAAATTTATTTGAAGACATTCAGCGCAGTGTGAACAGCACAGAAATGGCCAAGCGTAAATTCAGGGATATTGCCGTGATTGGAGGACTAATTTTCCAGGGTTATCCCGGCGAATATAAAAAAGCAAGACATTTGCAATCTTCCGCATCACTGCTGTTTAAAGTATTTGCAGAATATGAACCGAATAATATTTTATTAAAACAGGCGTACCGGGAAGTATTTGACCAGCAGATGGAAGAAACAAGATTAAGAGATATGTTGCAAAGAATTCAACAAAGTAAGATCATTATTACCTGGCCGCAGCAATTAACACCATTTTGCTTTCCGCTTAAAGTAGATAGTATGAGAGAGAATGTTTCTTCAGAAAAACTGGAAGACAGGGTGAAAAGGATGCAGGAGCAGTTGGGGAAGGATAGCTAGTTGCCACTAATTACACGAATAGAACTAATACAAAATAACCAGAAAAAGCAGTGTCATTCCTGGCAAAAAAAATGCACTATGGCGTTAAAAAATTTTATCGAATTTAAAATTCAATGTACTAAACCAAATGGCATCATTCGTTAAACATACCATCAATAAAAATGACTTTATTTTAAACAGCAACCGCACGGTGTTTTGGGAGCAGGAAAAAATACTCATCCTGTCAGATCTGCATTTAGGCAAAACCGGGCACTTCAGAAAAAGCGGTATTGGTGTGCCTGCGGCAATTATGAAAGAAGATATGCAACGTTTTGTAGCTGCCATACAATTTTACAAGCCGCTGCTGGTGGTAATAGTGGGCGATCTTTTTCACAGTGTAGAAAATAAAGAACATGAATTATTTTTAAAATGGCGAAAAGACCTGCAACATATTCCTATGCTGCTGGTAAAAGGCAATCATGATATTGTACCCGACGCATGGTACAAAGAAGCCGGCGTTGAGATCGTTGAAAAGATCTGGCATAAAAATAATTTTGCTTTTGTGCACCAGATGGAAGATGCCGGAGATGAAACTACTGCTGCCTATTTTTTTAGCGGGCACATACACCCTGCCGTTAGCATCAGGGGTTTAGGCAAGCAATCATTGCGTTTCCCCTGTTTTTATTTTACACAACAATATGCGGTGTTACCCGCTTTTGGAAAATTTACAGGTACTTACCTTGTTACGCCTTTAAAAGCCGAAAAGGCATTTGCCATTGTTGAAGACAGTGTACTGCCACATAAATAAGGGTATTAAAAAAGCCGGCATATAATATCCGGCTCTTTTATCATTCATCAAACTTAAACAACTAATTCTTTTTCAAACTCAGGCTTCTGTTTATGGTAAAACCAAAAGCAAAGTTGCCATCTTTTATGCTGCTGTTATTTCTTGCCAGCTGATCAACATTTGAGGCATCTGTTGTACTTCCCACAAAGAACTGGAACAAGTGACCCCCGGTATTGATTTCTATACCTGCAGCAAGCAGGTTAGGATAATAATTCAGGATAGCTCCGTTTTTGGTGATGAGGTTTTCGTACATATTAAGCTGGCGTGAGTATTCCAGTGTAAGGTTCATTTTTGGTTTTGCTTTGTATTTAACACCGGCACCCAATGCGAATACTTCGTTACTGTTGTTAATACCATAAGGAACAATATTAAAGTGTACCCATGAAGGAATCAACTCAACAGAAAATTTAGGAGACAGTTTACGTGCGATCAATACTTGATTTACAAAAGCTATTTTATTTCCGGCAAATGTCTGGTCAGGATCTTTTGCAGTATTGATGTTAATTAAAGAAAAGTAGCTTACGGATACAGGAATATTTTTCAATCCTGTTTGCTGGCGTAACACCCTGAATTTTGCCCAGCCTTCGTATTTAGAACTACCCGCTGCTGCAACACCCAGGTTAAGCCAGTTGGTTGGTGAATAAGCAAATGATAAATAGGTATGTGCAACACCTGAGTTAAGGCCAAACAACTGGCCAACATTTTGTGAGCCTGCATCTTTATTCCAGATATTACTGAAATGGTGACTAACCATAAACTCCAATGCACCTTTACTTACGATCTCTGTGCTTTGCATATTGATGATACGGGTAGAGTTAAAAGTAGCCCTCGCATATTTTGCGGTTGGTGCTTCTTTAGCTTCTACTGCGGCAGAATCCTGTGCTACAGCATAGCTAAAAATAACCATGGAAGCAAGCAGTAGTGATAATATCTTTTTCATAATGTCTTATTTTATTTGATAAACTTCATTATTGTTTTTTAAAATTATTTTGGTAACCCCTGGTTGATCCATTCTGTAAATATTTTTACTGTGCAGGAACTTAAGCTTAACGCTCCACCCGGGTGTCCGTTACCGCTACTGCTCATCATAGTAGTTAATTTATCTTTATCAGCCACCAGTTTGTTATAATCCAATGCTACAGCTATTCCTCCATGGCAGGTTGATCCTTTACAGGTAGTGTTATAAATCGGTGCGATATTGGTAGCATAGCTTAATGCTCCGGTTACAGTACATCCGCCGCCGTCATCTTTTGCACCTTCTGCAATCCATTGTTTAATCAACACTTTTTCATTGGGTTTAAAATCAATGATACCTCCGCCCGGGTGTGTTCCGCCATTAACCCATGCACTAAACAGTGATGATCTTGAAAGTATAGCATCATAAAAAACTGTATCCCCATGTGCAAATGCAACGGCATTGGAAACTTTACCATTGATATGGCAACCGCAACCGCCGGATGCAATAATGGGTACTACTTCTCCCCTGAATGATACTGTTGGTAGTGTAAGAATGTCTTCTTTATTTTTGTAGCAGGATGACAACATATAGATCAGCATTGAAGTCATTGTAGCTGCCATTATTATTTTCTTTTTCATATTCCTGAAATTTAAGGATGATTGTATTAATTAGTGTTTGATAATGATGTTTCCTGTTTTCCTGTATTTAAAGATGCCCACATTGGCATTACCATATTTCCATACATCAGGAATATTAGGATCAGCGAAATACCATGCTTTGATCAGCGCCACTTCATTTGATTTTAAACCACCGTCTCCATAAGCCATATCACCTTGCTGATTTGTTGCATACACACCTAAGAAAGGATTCGCTAATAACAAAGTGGAATCTACCCTGGAAACTAAAGAACTGGTAACATTCAAATAATTTCCCTTTACATAGTACTGTGTTAATGTTACAGGATCAGTGTACTGAACAGATGAATTACTTCTTGCACTTTTTGGATACATGATATCAAGCAATATATCATCATAGGTTTGCAATGGTCCTCTTGTACTGCTTGCAGAACGTGGGGTTGCAAAAGTTTTCCATGGCCTGTAGCTTGCATAAGCCAATGTATCAGAATAAAATTTTCTTACACTGTCTTTATAAGAATTCCAAACCTGGTCACGTATAGTTTTGTTTGATAGCAAACAGTATACAGTAACAGCACCAGTTGTTTGATTCGTAAATGTAAATTGTGTTGTATCAGCAGCGGTCAAGCCGGGTATCAATCCTTTTCTTGCCCAACCACCGGTAGCAGTGGCTTCGTTATGGCAGTTGGCAGATCCGCAACCATTATTAATTAGAGTGATGGCAGCTGGTCTGAAATCTTTAAGGTCCGGTTTTTCTTTTGCACCATTTACTATCCAGTTATAAATTAAAGTTTTGTCGCTGATGCCCAATTCATGATTGGAGTTAACCGGCGGCATTGCTTTATCAAAATTATTGGTGGTAATATATTCCCATAATTTACTGCCATCAGGATTACCAGCCACTACATACCGCATTACATCGGTATAAGAGTCAAACTTAGGGCCGATAGGGCCGCCGTGGCAATTTGATGTGGCACAGTATTCATGCAGGATCGTTTGTACACCCCTGAATTTAACAACGTCATTTACATCAGCAACAACATCGGCTGTACCTACATTATTACTTTCGTAAAAAGCAGCATACAATGTAGTGTCTGAAGTTCCTTTAAATGACCTGTCAAGTCCTTTTACTACATCTCCTGTTTTTTTGCACTGCAAAACGGATGCTGACACCAACATAACACCCAGGAAGAGTGTTGTTCCCTTGATTATTGAAAATTTTTTCATAACACGTTAATTTATTTTTTGGAAAGATTTCTATTTAATTATGTGACCAACTTTATTTCTAAAATTGTATATCAAAAATATCCCGGCTGCTTTTACAGTTCTATGACAATAGATTGGTCGGTTTATGACCTTTATCATGTCATGCTCTGCTCATGGTCACTGCAGCGGCGTACCTGATATTTCTCAGGTTGCCGCTTGATTGATATCATACTATTATTTCTGCTGCCTGGATAAATTGCAGCTACATTTTTCACAGAACAAAAGAAAATCAACAGTATATGGGAGACAATAAAAAAGCTGAAGACAAATCCCGCCGGTGGTTTTTATCACTTTTATCTGCAACAGATAAAAAAACAACCAGGCCCGGTATGGTAAAAATGCTTACTGCCGAAGGTAAACTGGTGGAAATAGAACAAACAGTGCTTGATGCAGCAAAGAAAAACCAGAAAGCCACCAACAAAGAAATTTACGACTGGATGCAAAATCCTTCTAAAGAAAAAAATAGTTGAACCTAATCAAACCAACATCATGAAACAAGAAGATGAAATAGACAATAACAGCAGGCGGGGGTTTATTAAAACCGCTGCCGTGGTAACTGTTGCAGCAGCAGCCTGTGGCAGTTTAAACTGTTCCTGCTCATCAAAAAAAGCTCCTGCAGCTGAAAAAGTAAGATTATTATCACCCGATGGTGAAATAGTTGAAATTGATTCTGCTTACCTCAATCACCAGGAGAATATGGCGGTTTTATCACAACACGATCAAAGAGTAGGTATACCCGGAAAGAAATTTGTAATGGTGGTAGACCTGGCACGTTGTAAGAATGCACGCAAATGTGTATCTGCCTGCCAGAAACATCACTATCGCCCCGAAGATACAGAATGGCTTACCGTAAAACTAATGAAGGACAGCGACAACGCCGCACCTTATTGGTTTCCTAAACAGTGCTTTCACTGCGATAACCCTCCCTGCGTAAAAGTTTGCCCTGTTGATGCTACTTTCAAAAGACAAGATGGATTGGTGCTCATTGATAATGAACGTTGCATCGGCTGTAAATTTTGCATGGCTGCCTGCCCTTATTCAACACGTGTGTTCAACTGGGCCGAACCTGAAATGCCTTTCGAAATAAAAGGTCTTGCCTATAATGCCGAAACCGGTGTGCCTGCAAAAGTTGGCACAGTAGAAAAATGTGATTTCTGCCCGGACAGGTCAAGAGAAGGTTTACTGCCTCCTTGTGTAGAAGCATGCCCCAATGGTGTATTTTATTTTGGTGATGAAAATGAAGACACTGTTACCAACGGTGATGAAACCATCGGCTTTAAACAATTGATAAAAGACCGTGCAGCTTACAGGTTCCTGGAAGAACTGGGTACTAAACCAAGGGTTTATTATCTGCCTCCAAAAGACAGGCAATTCCCTGTAGAAAGAGGTTATGAAAACCTGCCTGATAAATTAAAAGCAAGGTTTAAAGATATCATTGAAGAGGAAAAGAAAAGACCTTAACGAAAGCGACATTTAATATCATTTAAAGCATACATTTTATGGAACTCAATACATACCAGCAGGAAGCCTTTAATTACCAAAGACCCAATATTGAAAAGTTTGGAAAAAAGAACCTGATATGGTCAGTTTTTTTTCTGCTTTGGATAATGGTGGGCGGCTATGCATTATACTTACAGATCAGCAAAGGGCACGTTGTTACAGGCATGAGGGATAATGTGGTGTGGGGCCTGTTCATCGTTAATTTTATATTTTTTATCGGCCTCAGTTATGCCGGTGCTATCATTGCAGGTTTGCTGCATTTATTTAAAGTGCCCTGGGGCAAACCCATTATCAGGTTAGCACAAATGATGACGGTGATATCTGTTATTGTAGGCCCGATATTTATTTTGTTGTGTGTAGGCCGCTTCGACAGGTTGCATCACTTGTTTATTTATCCGAGGATACAATCACCAATGACATGGGATGTACTCGCCATTATGACTTATTTTGTAGGCAGCATACTTTTTTTATACATGGCATTAATAAAAGATTTTGCGGTATATCGTGATGCTAAATTAAACATCCCTGCATGGAAACAAAAACTGTATAAAATATTAGCAATAGGTTACAGGGGTGCGGCAAGCCAGAAAAGGCATTTGATCATTTCCCAGAACTTACTGGCTATAATCATGATTCCCCTATCCATTATCGTTAGTTCAATCTTATCATGGATATTTGGTATGACGTTGAGGCCAGGCTGGCACAGTACCATCTTTGGGCCTTACTTTGTTTTAGGTGCTTTATACTCTGGTTGCGGAGTACTTATTGTTGCAATGTGGGTATACCGGAAAATGTACAAACTGGAAAACTATTTTACGGATAAACATTTTACCAATCTGGGTTATTGCCTGATGGTATTATCCGCCGGTTATGGCTATTTTACTTTCTCCGAATATTTTACCGATTGGTTTGGCTCTGCAAAATGGGATAGCGAAGTGATCAACAAACTATTTAATCCTGCGCAATATGGATGGTGGACGTTGTTTGCAAATTTCACCGGTATTATTATTCCTATTATTATTGTTGCACTTCCAAAAACCAGGAAACCAAACTGGATAGCACTGGCATCATTTTTTATGGTGATAGCACTTTGGGTTAAACGCTATTTAATCATTGTGCCTACATTAGAAACACCGGCTTTACCAATGGAGGATACAAGAATAGCTTATGTAAAATACTCAGCTACATGGCCTGAATGGGCTTTAACCTTTGCCGGCATTGCTACTTTCTTTTTATTCTTTACCATTATTTCAAAATTTGTGACCGTGGTACCGGTATCTGGTTTGGAAGAACCACATCACCCTCATGCACACGCACATCACGATCATCATGAGCAACCCGCCATACAAAAAGAAGTTATACAAACCGCTTAAAAGAAATTTTATGAAACAAGTTTCAATACTGAACCGATTAATAAAAAAAATGCAGCGGATGGTTATCCCGGCAGTATTATCAGCCATGCTGATTTTACCCGGCAATGCAACTGCACAAACAGACAGTACAAAAAAAGACGAACCGGCAGCCAAAGAAGAACCATCACTCATCTCTCCGTCTGCAGAATTCACCAGCATACAAAAGCCAGGCGATAGCATTGAATTAAAAGCCACACTTAAAGCAAAAATAAAAGGTACCTTTTTAAAATTGCCTTTGCTTAAAGTTACCTTTTTACAGGTAATTGATACCGCTACAGTAACCCTTGGCCATGCTATTACCGACAGAAACGGCGTTGCGGTTTTCAATTATAAAACTGCTGCTGTATCCGCAGACAAGGAAGGCAAAATTCATTTTAAAGCAGTATTTGCCGGTAACAAATCAATGGAAGCTGCCGAAGAAGAACTTGCTGTAAAAAGAGCAAGGCTGGATATTACAGCTGTAAAAGAAGATTCCGTTTTGAATGTAAAAATAAAATTGGTAGATTTAGGAAAGGACACACCTATTAAAGGCACCGTAGTGGGCATATTCGTTCACCGTTCTTTCAGCTTATTAAAAATTGGCGAAGGCACTACCGATGATGATGGCGAAGCCACTGTAGAAGTTCCTGCCAACCTTCCGGGAGATGCCGGCGGAAATATTACACTGGTGGCAAAGCTTGATGAAAATGAAACTTTTGGAAATCTTGAAGCGTCTGTAATACAAAAATGGGGCATACCGGTTTCCGATAAAATTGAAAACCAGCCCCGGGCCTTATGGAGCTCCCATCCGCCTTTATGGATGCTTATCACCTTCTTTATTTTAATGGGAATTGTATGGAGCCACTATGTTGTAATTGTGGTACAATTATTCAGGTTAAGAAAAGAAGAGCCACACACAGCAACTATTGCAAACACATAAAATTTTAATTCTTAAAACTAAAAAAAATGAAAAAGAAAATTCCTGCTCTCATTATTTGTTTTATAGCATTAGGCCTATTTGCCTTTGTTCCTAAAACATTCCAGAAAGACTGGCCGGTGCCAGATGCTTACAAAACAAAGGTTAATCCGCTTAAAGGTGATGCGGCTTCTGTTGCTACAGGAAAAGACCTGTACAACACCCATTGCAAATCATGCCATGGCACTAAAGGTAAAGGCGATGGCCCTAAGGCATCTCAGTTAGATACTGAATGTGGTGATTTCACAAAAGCTGCCTTCCAGTCACAAACTGATGGTGCGTTATTTTACAAAACTTTTGAAGGACGTAAAGACATGCCATCTTTCAAAAAGAAAATTACCGATGCCAATGGCATATGGGCTGTAGTAAACTACATGAGAACCTTAAAATAGTAATGTAAACTAAGTTTTAACTTTGAAGGTGTTTAAAAAAGAGGGCCGGTATTTTTACCAGCCCTCTTGATTTTAAAATAGGTAAAGCATTATTAAATGCTGAAAGCTGTATCAATGATCTGCGCCTGCTCTTTGGCATGCACTTTACTATAACCACTAGCCGTAGCCGCACTTGCCTGGCGGCTGATAATATAAAAATTAATATTTTTCAATGTCATCCTTAAAAAAGTAGCAGCCCCCATATTTAATGGTTCTTCCTGTACCCAGTACCAGATAGCTTTGCTGTATTTTTTATACAATTCATCCAGTTGTTTTTGTGGCAAAGGATGAATCTGTTCTAAACGAATGATGGCGATATCGGTCCTGTTTTCTTTCTGTTGCCTTTCCTGCAGGTCAAAATATATTTTACCGGAGCAGAATAATACTTTTTTAATTTCACCTGCATCTTTCACTCCTGTATCATCAATCACTTCCTTAAACCCTCCCGAAGTAAATTCAGTCATTAAACTATAAGAACCCGGGTGACGCAGGTTTGCTTTAGGAGAAAAATTGATCAATGGCTTTCTGAATGGCCAGGCCAGCTGTCTTCTCAACACATGGAAAAAGTTAGCTGCAGTAGTTACATTGGTCACCACCATATTCAACTCGGCACATTGCTGTAAAAAACGCTCCATCCTGGCACTGCTATGTTCCGGCCCCTGCCCTTCGTAACCATGCGGCAATAACATTACCACACCATTCATACGTTGCCATTTGGTTTCCGCAGCTGCTATAAACTGGTCTATCATGGTTTGGGCACCATTACAGAAATCACCAAACTGGGCTTCCCAAATTACCAGTGCATTAGGATTTGCCATGGCATAGCCATATTCAAAGCCCAGTACAGCATATTCACTCAACAAAGAATTATATATCCTGTAAGGCTGCTGTGTGCCCGAGAAATGATCCAGCCTGTTATAGCCGGTGTTATTAGTCTCGTCGTATATAACCGCATGCCTGTGGCTGAAAGTGCCCCTCTTAACGTCCTGTCCGCTCATACGCACATCCTTGCCTTCCACCAGCAAACTGCCGTAGGCTATTAACTCTCCGGTAGCCCAATCCACCTTCTTTTCATCACTATACAATTTCAGTTTATCCTGTATCAGTTTATCTATCTTACGCAATGGCTTAAACCCTTCCGGCCATTTCATTAAACCATCAAACAACATTTTAAATTCCTCTTCTTTAATGGCAGTTATGGGAGATACTTCAAAGTCATCGGCCTTTGCCTTACGTAAACTCTTCCATACAATTTCGGGCTGCTGGTAGTGATAAGGCAGGGGATTTTGTTTCACTTCATCCAGCCGCTCCTGTAACTCTGCCAGAAACTTCTGCTCCATTTCCTTTGCCAGGTCTTTTGCATCCGCTTCTCCATTCTCGATCAGGTATTGTGTATATACTTCCCTCGGATTAAGATGTTTTTCAATTAAGGCGTACAACTGCGGCTGTGTAAACTTCGGTTCATCGCCCTCGTTATGTCCATGCCTGCGGTAGCAAACCATATCAATAAAAATATCGCTGTTAAATTCCTGGCGGTATAAAGTTGCAATTTCTGCAGCTTTTACCACGGCTTCTGCATCATCTCCGTTTACGTGTAATACAGGCGCCTGCACCATGGCTGCAACGGATGTACAATAATCAGCGGTACGGGCATCTTCAAAATCGGTAGTAAAACCAATCTGGTTATTGATAACAAAATGTATGGTACCGCCTGTATAATAACCCGGCAAACCACTCATTTGTAATAGTTCATACACAATACCCTGGCCGGCCACAGAAGCATCGCCATGAATGAGGATGGGTAATATTTTATCGTAATCACTTTTGTATAAAATATCAGCTTTACTTCTTGCAAAACCCACCACTACCGGATCTACCGCTTCTAAATGCGAAGGGTTAGGACAAAGTTTTAAATGAATATTTTTTTCATTAGCCGTGGTTACTTCACTGCTAAAACCCAAATGGTATTTTACGTCACCGCTACCCATTGTAGTATCCGGTACATTTGTTCCTTCAAATTCACTGAATATCTGTTCATACGTTTTACCCATGATATTGGCCAGCACATTCAGCCTTCCCCTGTGCGCCATGCCAATTACCACTTCCTGTACATTGTTATCAGCAGCAGTTGTTATTATTGCATCCAATGCAGCAATAGTAGTTTCGCCACCTTCAAGGCTAAAGCGTTTTTGACCTATATATTTTGTGTGTAAAAACTTTTCGAACATTACGCCTTCATTCAATTTTTGAAGAATGCGTTTTTTTTGCGGCAGGCCAACCGGCTGCAACATGGTTTTCTCTACAGCACTGGTTAACCAGTCTATTTTCTTTTGATTACTGATGTATTTGAATTCTATGCCTAAATGCCCGGTGTAGCATTTTTCTAA
Organism: Ferruginibacter profundus; assembly: GCF_054783275.1. Taxonomy (NCBI): domain Bacteria; kingdom Pseudomonadati; phylum Bacteroidota; class Chitinophagia; order Chitinophagales; family Chitinophagaceae; genus Ferruginibacter; species Ferruginibacter profundus. The sequence goes on from NZ_BAAGQW010000001.1 coordinate 2,262,130, forward strand.
ATGTTCAATTATATTTTTGAGTGTGGTTGTACCAAGGCCTATAAGGTTACCGGCATTAAAAGTTTTATTAAGGTCTGCGTCTGTAAAGCCATAAAACTCTAAGTCAATATTGGCGCCCCTGTCTTTACGCTTACGTATAGGATTGGTATCTGCCAGCAGATGGCCCTTATTTCTGTAGCCTAGTATCATACGGTACACCCTTATCTCACTCATCCAATCGATCTGGCTGTTTGATGATGACTGCTCGTTGATAGTTGATACAGTAGTAGCCGCTGTAGTACCATTTACTTTGGCACCACTACTTACTGCAAAATCAAATCCTTCAAAAAATTTACGCATTTCAGCATCCACGCTATTGGGATCCTTTACAAAATCATTGTACAAACCTTCAATGTAACCGGGGTGAGAGTTAGTGATGTATTGAAAATCCTTCATAATAAACTGGGGTAATTTTTTAGAGCCCGGCAGCAGATATTCTATTGGCTTCAGTGTCGTTGCATGGTACATCCCGATCGGAGGAACACTTCAAGGGCAACAAACTACTGAACAAGAACCTTCAACCCAAAGCCTTTTTTATAAGTATGCAAATATCGTTAATTATGCATTAGAAGTTTCAGGCTTTTTGATGATTTTTCCTGACAGCAGTACTATAATGGCGCTTAATATTACATATCCTGTAAAACAGTAAAAGCCAATTTCAAGGTTGGCCTTTGTATTTTCCATAGCCGTGGCCCCTAAAAAAGCTACCAGGATGCTGATGGCAAACACATCTGCCATAGCCCATTTACTGATGGCGTTTACAAAACCAAACCAGCCCGGGTGGGCATTTTTAACCGCCAGCAAATAAAAAATTACTGCCGATTTTACCAGTGGCACCACAATTCCAAATAAAAAAATGAGTAAAAAAGGCCAGTAATTGCCACTGTGCCACAAGGTTTGCAATGTACCCAGCACACTCCGGTCTTCATTAAAAAGACTGAGGTTTACTATAAAATGGGCACTGATCTCTATATGCAGCATATCTTTAACCCATCCAAAACCCAGTAAAACAAGGGAAACTATATGTAAAAAAAGTAATAACAGGCGGTTCATACAATTATTTAAAGGGTAAAATAGCTAAAAATGAGGCTACTCCAAAAATTATTCATTATTAATTATTCAATTATCAATTATTTCTCCCTATCTTTGCAGCCCAAAAAATAGATTTAAATGGCAAACCATTCAGCTACTAAAAAAGATGTGCGTCAGAGTACAAAGCGTAACGAACGTAACCGCTATTACGGTAAAACAACCCGTAATGCAATACGTGATTTAAAAGCAGGCGATAAAGCTGTTGCAACAGAACAATTTCCAAAAGTTGCTTCAATGATCGACAGGCTGGCAAAACGCGGCACCATCCATAAAAACAAAGCTGCTAACTTAAAAAGCAAACTGGCTAAAAGAGTTAACGCACTGGCTAAATAATACTGCCTTCAAAATAATTTACAGCAACCCGTCTTATGACGGGTTTTTTATTGCATCCATTTCCTAATCTCACCGCCAAAAGGCCGCATAACCAAAGCAATTATAGTGTTTTATAACTTTGTTAACCTTGGTTAAGCGCAAGTTAACTGTGTCACCAGCAGCAGTTTTGCCAAATCAAATTTGTAAACTTGTTTATTATTCATTTCAACAATTTTACCATCATGAAAAAATTATTGTTATCAGCCCTTGCGCTGGTAGGATTCGCCAGCTTATCGATTGCACAAACAGGAGCCAAAGCAGCTGCGCCGGCAGCTAAACCCAAAATGGAAGCAGTAAAAAAAGAAACTGCAAAACCCGCTACTACAGCTAAAGTGGTAAGCATGCCCGCTGCAAAAACAGCCGCTACGCCAGCTGCTGCCGGGCCAATGAAAAAAGACGGTACTCCGGATAAAAGATTTAAAGCCAACAAAGCTGCCGCCCCTGCTGCTACAGGCCCCGTTAAAAAAGACGGTACCCCGGACAAAAGATTTAAGGCTAACAAAAAAGGCTAAGCATCCAAAAAACTACAATAAAAACCACCAACCGGTGGTTTTTATTTTTCCCGTATCTTTTTATTTTTGACGCAAATGGTAAATGTATTTAACTGTAAGGCCTGGGAAGAATGAAATGGTAACTAGAAAGGATAACACGTAAAACATAAAAAAGGGTATTTAAAAAATACCCTTTAAACCATATTGAAAAACCACCAAAGCATATGGTACTGTTATATGAAACACAAACATACTCTGCACTTTGGTTAAGCCGAATTAATATTGGTTAAACAGGGGTTAAGCAAATGTTAACCCCAAAAAAACTACAGCATTGACATTTTTACTGGGGAATTGTAAAACGAAAGCCCATGCCGTGTATCGTTTCCAGCACAATCGAAGGATCTGCTTTTAACAGCTTGCGTATCTTTGTCATAAACACATCCATGCTTCTTCCTAAAAAATAATCATCCTTACCCCAAACTGCGGTTAATATCTCATCACGTTTTAAAATTTTATTGGGGTGCAGGCATAGGAATTTTAATAACTCCGCTTCTTTTTGCGTAATGGTTATAGTACCCTCTGGTGTGATCATCTTTAAATTAGTAAACTGAAAATGAATTTTACCAACGGAAAATTCCTGTAAATTATCAGCAAACATTTTTTTGGTGCGTCGTAAAAACACTTCCATTTTCAACAACAATTCCTGCATTTGAAAAGGTTTTACAATGTAATCATCGGCACCCCTGTGGTATCCTTCAATTTTATCTTCCAGCAATGCCTTCGTACTGATAAAAATAATGGGCACTATATCAGTTTGTTGTCTTATTTTTTTTGCAACCGTAAAACCGTCCTTTACCGGCATCATAATATCAAGCAGGCAAATATCAAATTTATCCTTATCAAACAGGTCAATTGCCTGTTGCCCATCCGTACAATGAAACACCGAATATCCTTCATCTTCAAGTGTATCTTTCATCACATCTCCTAAGTGAATATCATCTTCTGCAAGTAAAACCCGGCCTTTTATTTCCATGATAGTTTAATTAATGGGTAAAATAATCTTGAATTCAGTTCCAATCCCTTCCACGCTGTTTACTTCTACCAATCCATGATGCAATTCTATAATTTTTTTCACAAAATACAAACCTAATCCAAGCCCTTTGGCATTATGGATATTCCCATTCTGTGCACGGTAAAACTTTTTAAATATTTTTTGTTGCTCTGCTGCTGCTATTCCCACACCATTATCTTTTACGCTGATAACATATTTAAAATGCTGCATCCCCGTGGTAATTATAATTTTAGGTGTTTCCGAATATTTAACCGCATTGCTGATAATATTAAAAATGGCTAAATACAGGTTGTCACTATCGGCCATAATGGCTTCATTCATTTCTTCAGGTTCCTCAAAAATGATCCTGCCGTTCTTTTGCAATACAATAGGCTCTAACTGAACAATAGCTCTTTTTATCAGTTCTTCGGGGTGAACAGCGGTTTTATCAAGCGTTAGATGATAGGATTCTGTAACCACTGTTTTTACCAGGGTTTGAATATGTTTTTTCAAATACTCATTCTGGTATTTGATAGATGCTACATACTTATTATATTTTTCGGGGTTAGCTGCAATACCCGGCTTTTGCAAAGCATCTGTAGAAAGATCTATCACCGTTAACGGTGTACTGAATTCATGTGTAACATTATTGATAAAATCTTTTTGAATATCATTCAGAAATTTTTGCCGGTACAAATAATAGATACTGGCCCCAAGGCCAATCAGCAAAAGCAATAACAGGATGATCGTAAATATCCAGTTACTCATATTACCCAGTATATAACTGCTCCGGTTAGGAAAATTAAGATACACAAAAGAATAATCCTTTACAGAATTGGGAGCATCAACATCAATGGAAACTGGATGAATTGATGCAGCTGTTGGCAAAAATGCCTCGTACACATATTTTTTAGTACTATCATCGTAAGCCGCCACTTTACAATCGGTGTACACTTTAAAATCATCAAACTCATTCATCAATGCGTTGATAAGCGTATCTCTTGGCGGAACATCATCTACCCTGAAAATAAAAGTATTCTCATTAGGGCTCTCAATTAATTTAGTAAGATTAGTGCCGGGCTCATCTGCCAGGTCAAGATCTTCATAAAGCCCACGGATACATTTTACTACTGAAGTCCTGAATTCTTTTTTCTCAAAAGAATAAGTCTTATTAAGCCAATGCATCTGCAGGCCGATAATAACAGCAATTAAAATTGTAGTAATAAAAATTATTAACCTTGTAGCAGATGACCTCATAATTTCCTTTAAGATACTCCGCAAAATTCAAATTTAAATCACATAGCCCTGCATTGTTTAAAGTTAATTACTGGTTAATGGTTTTTAGCAGTCGCTGTTATTTTTTTATAAACGGCTTCCGGCAAAGAAAAAATCATTGTAGCTTCACCAAAACTTATCAACGCAATGAGAAAAACAGTCCTCTTCTTTTCAGTTATCTTCTTTATTTTTCATACTACCAGTGCCCAGCAATGCCGCTTCGAAAAAACCAATGGCCTCGAAAGTGCCACCTACTTTGAAGCTATTGACTGGTATAAAAAATTAGATCAACAATCTGCGATGGTAATGGTAAAAGAGATGGGCATGAGCGATGCAGGCTATCCTCTGCATATTGTACTGGTGAGTAAAGATGGAAAATTTGATCCTGCACAATGGCATAAACAAAACAAAGCTGTTATTCTTATCAATAATGGTATTCATCCCGGAGAACCTGATGGTATTGATGCAAGCATGATGCTGGTAAGAGATATTATATTGGGCAAAGTTCAGCTTCCTGGCAATATTGCACTGGCATTTATTCCTGTATATAATATTGGCGGATGCCTTAACCGGAATGCCTATTCAAGGGCCAATCAAAATGGCCCTGAGGAATATGGTTTTCGTGGCAATGCACAAAACCTCGACCTTAACAGGGACTTTACAAAATGCGACAGCAGGGAAGCAAGGTCATTTGCACAAATTTTTCATTTACTCGATCCCGATATCTTAATGGATAATCACGTAAGCGATGGCGCCGATTACCAACATACTATGACGTTGCTTACTACTCAATACAATAAGCTGGGTGCCGGTTTAGGCGAATGGCTGAAAAATAGTTTTGAACCGCAATTGTATAAAGGCATGGCAGAAAAAAAATGGGATATGGTGCCCTATGTAAATTTTGAAACTGAAACACCGGATAAAGGAATGGAAATGTTTTACGATCCGCCACGCTATTCTTCAGGTTATGCAGCTTTATTTCAAACCATCGGCTTTGTACCGGAAACGCATATGCTAAAACCATTTAAAGACAGGGTGCTTTCCACCTATGCTTTAATGCAAACAATGATTGAAAAAACTGCCGCCAATGCCGGTGAACTAATTGCACAACGTAAAAATGCAAGGGCAGAAGTGATAAAAGAGAAAAACCGGGCTTTAAGTTGGGCTGTAGATACTACACAAAATTCAATAATCACTTTTAAAGGATATGAACAAGGTTTTAAACCAAGTAATGCCACAGGCTTGCAAAGAATGTTTTACGACAGAAGCAAACCATTTACCAAACAAGTAAGATTTTTCAATGTATTTAAACCTTCCAATGTTGTAACTGCTCCTTCTGCATATATCATTCCGCAAGGTTGGTATGCCGCAGTTGATTTATTAAAGCTGAACAATGTGATCGTAAAACAATTCAGCAATGATACTTTAATAGAAGTAGAAGCATATCACATTGATGATTACAAAAGCCTTCCCCGTCCTTATGAAAAGCACCATAAAAATTCTGCTGTAAAAATTACGGCCCTAAAACAAAAAATAAAATTTTTAAAAGGAGATTATCTTATACCGATGAATCAAAGCGCCAATCGCTACATCGTAGAAATGCTGGAGCCAACCGGCGATGACAGTTTTTTTGCCTGGAATTTTTTTGATGCCGTACTGCAGCAAAAAGAAGGATATAGCGATTACCGCTGGGAAGACCTCGCTGCAGAAGTGCTGCAAAAAAATCCGGACTTGAAAAATAAATTGGAGGAAAAGAAAAAAGCAGACCCCAAATTTGCTTCCAGCGGGCCTGCCCAGCTTGATTTTATCTATAAAAACTCGCCTTACTACGAACCAGGACATAACCGTTACCCTGTTTACAGGCTGGTAAATTAACCGGGTTGTATAAATAGTACCTTCCTACACCGCTGGTTTTAAGCCGGTTAAGCACTGTTTTGCATACTGGTTTCAAAACAATGCCTGATATGGTACCTCCGTTGGTAAACAACCGTTCAATACGCACTAAAATTATCTGTTATTCATTACCTCATTATCCATTAAAAAGCTTACCTTTGCTGCCCGTTTAAAACGAACGGGAATAAACAATTTTTTAAACAACAAAACAAGGGAAATGAACAATTACGAATTGATGGTGATTTTTACCCCTGTACTATCTGACGACGAATTTAAAGCCGCTCAGAAAAAATATGCTGACCTCGTTGTAGAAAACGGTGGTGAAGTTGTGTACAGTAACCCATGGGGATTAAAATCACTGGCCTATCCCATTGCTAAAAAGACCACTGGTCTTTATTGGGTAATGGAGTATAAAGCGCCATCCAGCTTCAATGAAAAGTTGAAAATTCAACTTTTACGTGACGAATCTCAGATGCGTCACATGTACACTGCACTCGACAAGTACGCCGTTGAGTACAATGCCAAAAAGAAAAGTGGCGGCAAATTTACTAACGAAAAATCCGAAGCTTAAGCCATGGCAAAAAATGAAATAAAATACCTTACTGCCATTAAGCAGGAAAAGCGTCCAAAAAAATATTGCCGCTTTAAAAAAATGGGTATCCATTATATCGATTATAAGGATGCTGAATTTTTAAAAAAATTCATTAACGAACAAGGAAGATTATTGCCACGCCGTATTACAGGAAACTCTTTAAAGTTTCAGCGTAAAGTAGGTGATGCAGTAAAAAAAGCCCGTCAAATGGCCATTCTGCCTTACGTTACAGATTTATTGAAATAATTTTTTTTCACCACCCTAACCTTTTAGTAGGGAAAGTCCCGAAAGCTTTCGGAATTGGGTAAAAATGCAAAACAATGCAGGTAATATTAATACAGGATGTAAATAATTTAGGCGGTGTAAACGAACTGGTAACAGTAAAAAACGGTTATGGCCGTAACTATCTTATTCCTCAAAAAATGGCTGTAGAAGCAAGTCCTTCCAACGTGAAAATGATGGAAGAAAAAAAGAAACAACAAGCTAAAAAAGAAGCTAAATTATTGGCTGAATTGAATAGCGTAATTGCTGTTTTACAAAATGGTGCTTTAAAAATTGGTGCTAAAACCGGTACCAGTGGCAAAATATTTGGTAGCGTAACTTCTGTTCAGATAGCTCGTGCTATTAAAGATCAAAAAGGTTATGAGATCGATCGCCGCCGCATCACTATCATTGATGATGTAAAAGAATTAGGTACATACAAAGCAAAAATTGACTTTGGTAACGGTAACGAAACTGAGGTTGAATTTGAAGTAATATCTGAATAAGTTTAGATTTATTCCGGAAATTGTACTAAAAAATCCGTCCCTACCAGGGCGGATTTTTTAGTACAAACAATTGTTTGTTAAACCCTTAGATAACCACTGCAAAGCGGCGGAACCATGATTTTTTAAATTTTTATGCTTTTATAACAATATATGAACAAAACCCCTATCTTTATGAGGAATTAATGGTTTTAGTTTTTCGCTATTGGCTGAAGTAGCTTTTTTACAAGTCCGATTCAGTTCATTGTTCAACTAAGTCATTATCGTTTTTTATTTATTTATTTAAAAGTTTTTACAATGAACATTTATGTAGGAAATCTAAGTTGGTCAATGACTGATGATGATTTAATGAATCTCTTCACAGAACACGGTAGCGTAACTAGCGCAAAAATTCTTAAAGACAAAATGAACGGCCGCAGTAAAGGTTTTGGTTTTGTTGAAATGGAAGACGATGAAGCTGCTAAAGCTGCAATCGCTGCATTAAACGAAACTGAAGTTCAGGGTCGTAAATTAATCGTAAACGAATCTCAACCACGCCAGGAAGGCGGTGGCGGCGGTGGCTACAAGAAAAGTGGCGGCGGCGGTTACGGCGGTGGTGGTAGCAGAGGCGGCGGTTACGGCGGTGGCGGTAACAGAGGCGGCGGCGGTGGTTATGGCGGCGGCGGTAACAGAGGCGGCGGCAGAAGCGGCGGCGGTTACGGCGGTGGCGGTAACAGAGATTATTAATATTATAAAAATAAACTCATATCAAATCCCTTCAGCAATGAAGGGATTTTTATTTTTACCTGGTAGTAAAAATAACAGGGCAAAATATACCTGCAATTAACTGCAGCAAATTATATTGCGCTTTATAAACATAACACTTATGGGTAAAGGCAGGTTGGAAGCATTTAGTGATGGCGTTATTGCAATCATTATTACAATTATGGTTTTAGAAATGAAAGTGCCTCATGGTAATACACCGGAAGCATTGCTTCCTCTACTACCAACATTTTTTAGTTATGTACTGAGTTTTATAAATATTGGTATCTATTGGAATAATCATCATCATATGTTGCACACCGTTCACAAAGTAACGGGAACAGTACTTTGGAATAATATACACCTGCTTTTCTGGTTGTCTTTATTTCCCTTTGCCACAGCCTGGATGGGTGAAAATCATTTTAGTACCTGGCCGGTAGCTTTGTATGGATTTATTGCCATGATGGCGGGAATTGCTTATTACTTTTTAGCACATTGCCTTGCAGATATCCAGGGTAAGGATTCGTTACTTGCAAAAGCCCTGGGCAAAGACCGTAAAGGAATTCTTTCCGTTATATTTTATATTGTTGGTATCGGGCTTTCCTTTATTAATTCATGGCTTGGTTTTTCTATGTATTTACTTGTGGCTGCAGTATGGTTTATTCCCGACCGGCGAATTGAGAAAAAAGTTGAATAAAGCTGTCTTGTTTATTATTGCTAACCTCTGCTTACAAAGAGTTTTCTTTCTCTTGTCCAAAATACCCAGCGGAATACTATTCAGTAGTTCTGGTAATCTTTTAATCTTCTGAATTTAAATTGTACGGGATGATATTGTAAGTTCCCGCCCAATCGAAATACACTACCATTACACTTATTTAAAAAACATCTCTTTTAGCAGGTGATCAGATTAACCCGCTATAAATACAGAGAAACAGAAAGGCAGGTAACAAAAAAACTGCCCATAGTTCCACGCCATTCTCCTTTATCAAAAAGAGTAATAACAATTCCGATAACATATACTTTATGGATGTACATCTACATGCTAATCTGCTCCGGCAGATCTACCAGGAAAGGGACAGGCTTAATCATTAAAGAAAAAAGAGACATTGGTAAAACAAAAAGTCCCTCCGTTTCCCGAAAAGCTTTTCAAATGAACATGGCAGCTACCTGCTCTCCTCCCCAACAGGTTGGGGACAATACCATAAGCAGTCAGTATCTTTCAAATGACACAAATAAAAAAGCCCCTCAGTAAACTGAAGGGCTTTAAATGAATATGGCAGCTACCTACTCTCTTCCCCAACACGTTGGGGACAATACCATCAGCAGCCAGTATCTTTCAAATAACACAAATAAAAAAGCCCCTCAGTAAACTGAAGGGCTTTAAATGAATATGGCAGCTACCTACTCTCCTCCCCAACAAGTTGGGACACACCATCACCAGCCAGTATCTTTCAAATGACACAAATAAAAAAGCCCCTCAGTAAACTGAAGGGCTTTAAATGAATATGGCAGCTACCTACTCTCCTCCCCAACAAGTTGGGGACAGTACCATCACCAGCCAGTATCTTTCAAATGACACAAATAAAAAAGCCCCTCAGTAAACTGAAGGGCTTTAAATGAATATGGCAGCTACCTACTCTCCTCCCCAACACGTTGGGGACAATACCATCAGCAGCCAGTATCTTTCAAATGACTCAAATAAAAAAGCCCCTCAGTAAACTGAGGGGCTTTAAATGAATATGGCAGCTACCTACTCTCCTCCCCAACACGTTGGGGACAATACCATCAGCAGCCAGTATCTTTCAAATGACACAAATAAAAAAGCCCCTCAGTAAACTGAAGGGCTTTAAATGAATATGGCAGCTACCTACTCTCCTCCCCAACACGTTGGGGACAATACCATCAGCAGCCAGTATCTTTCAAATGACACAAATAAAAAAGCCCCTCAGTAAACTGAAGGGCTTTAAATGAATATGGCAGCTACCTACTCTCCTCCCCAACACGTTGGGGACAATACCATCAGCAGTCAGTATCTTTCAGATGACTTAAATAAAAAAGCCCCTCAGTAAACTGAAGGGCTTTAAATGAATATGGCAGCTACCTACTCTCCTCCCCAACAAGTTGGGGACACACCATCACCAGCCAGTATCTTTCAAATGACACAAATAAAAAAGCCCCTCAGTAAACTGAAGGGCTTTAAATGAATATGGCAGCTACCTACTCTCCCACATTGTTGTGCAGTACCATCGGCCATGAGGGGCTTAACTTCTCTGTTCGGTATGGGAAGAGGTGAACACCCTCGGCAAAACCACCATAAGACGGTCATGTCGAGCTGATTAAAAAGATAACCAGTGACAATAAATAATATAACATATTGGGATAAGTTGTAAAGAAGAGTAATTAAATATAATTATTTCTCCTAAGAAAAATAAAAAATAAAGCTTACGGGCAATTAGTACTACTCGGCTTTGATGTTACCACCTGTATACCTATAGCCTATCAACGTCGTAGTCTCCGACGACCCTTAAAAGTAAACTCATCTTGAGGAAGGTTTCACGCTTAGATGCTTTCAGCGTTTATCCTGGCCGTTCATAGCTACTCTGCATTGCACCTGGCGGCACAACAGATACACCAGCGGAACGTACGACCCGGTCCTCTCGTACTAAGGTCATGTCCTCTCAATTTACTAGCGCCCATCACAGATAGGGACCGAACTGTCTTGCGACGTTCTGAACCCAGTTCACGTGCCACTTTAATCGGCGAACAGCCGAACCCTTGGGACCTTCTCCAGCCCCAGGATGTGACGAACCGACATCGAGGTGCCAAACCTCACCGTCGATATGAGCTCTTGGGTGAGATCAGCCTGTTATCCCCAGAGTACCTTTTATCCTTTGAGCGACGGCCCTTCCATACAGAACCGCCGGATCACTTTAGCCGACTTTCGTCCCTGCTCGACATGTATGTCTCACAGTCAAGCTCCCTTATACTAATACGCTCTATGTACGATTACCAACCGTACTGAGGGAACCTTTGCAAGCCTCCGTTACATTTTAGGAGGCGACCACCCCAGTCAAACTACCCACCATGCACTGTTTCCCGTTAGGGATTAGATTCTAAATGTTTAAAGGTTGGTATTTCAACGACGACTCCATGATGCCTAGCGACACCACTTCAAAGTCTCCCAACTATCCTACACATCAAAAATTCAAAATCAATGCAAAGTTGTAGTGAAGGTTCATGGGGTCTTTCCGTCCCGTGACGGGTAACCGGCATCTTCACCGATACTACAATTTCACCGGGCTCTTGGAGGAGACAGTGTACAACTCATTAGACCATTCGTGCAGGTCGGAACTTACCCGACAAGGAATTTCGCTACCTTAGGACCGTTATAGTTACGGCCGCCGTTTACTGGGGCTTCAGTCAGAAGCTTTGGCTTGCGCCGAACATCCTTCCTTAACCTTCCAGCACCGGGCAGGTATCAGGCTCTATACGTCATCTTTCGATTTTGCAGGGCCCTGTGTTTTTGCTAAACAGTTGGTTGTACCATTTTACTGAGACCGACCGAAATCGGTACGCTTTATCCCGAAGTTACAGCGTTAATTTGCCTAGTTCCTTCTCCAAGGCTCACCCGAGCGCCTTAGAATACTCATCCCACCCACCTGTGTCGGTTTACGGTACGGGCTGCTATAGTCATAACTTAGAGGTTTTTCTCGGAGGTTTGATTAGGATCACTATCAGCGCTGCCGAAGCTTTGCTGTACTATCAGGTTCGCCAAGCTGTGCGGATTTACCTACACTGCCTATAACTACACCCTTTAACGTTCTATTCCGTAAGAACGCGGATCTTTCACTACCTCGTCACCCCATCGAAACTATAGTAGGTGTTGGAATATTAACCAACTTTCCATCAGCTACCCCTTTCGGGTTTGCCTAAGGACCCGACTAACCCTGATCTGATTAACATTGATCAGGAAACCTTGGGTTTACGGCGTTAATGTTTTTCACATTAATTATCGTTACTTATGCCTACATTTTCTTTTGAAATCGCTCCAGCATGAGTCGCCTCACACCTTCGCAGCAGATTTCAATGCTCCCCTACCACACACATCTCAAAGATGCGGTTTAGAACTTCGGTTCATGGTTTGATGCCCGATTATTTT
>NZ_BAAGQW010000001.1:2279598-2381521 GCF_054783275.1 Ferruginibacter profundus
TTGGCTATTACAGGTTTAACAGCTTCTTTGGGCTTCGCCGGAACTACCGGCACTTCGGTAATCTTTTTTTCTTCCGGAACAAGAACAGGTACCTCCTGTTTTACAACGGTATCTTTTTTTGAGTTGGGGTTGGGTAATTCAATATCAATAAATTTGGGTTCGTTGGTTTTAACCTCTTCTTTTTTTATTGTTTCCTTTGGTGTTTCCGCTTTCGGTAATTTTTCTTCTTTAATTTCTTCCTGTTTTGTTTGTTTGGGTGGGTCTTCCTTTTTAATTTCTTCTTGCTTTATAGCTTCCGGCTTAAGTTCTTCCTTTTTAGGAATTTCAATTGCAGGTTGCTCTATTTTTTTTTCGGGCTGTGTAGCTTCCACTACTCCCCTTTTTTCTTCAGGAATAAAAATTCTTATAGTATCCGCCCGGCCGTTTACAATATCTGTATATACCAAATCTGTTCCTTCGGCAGTTTTGATGCTGAACAACCTGGCTATTTTATCCGGCTCCTGTTTTGCTGTTTCTTCTTTCTTTATTGTTTCTGCTACGGGCTTAACTTCCTCTTTAATAGCTGGCTTATCTTCCGGTTTTGTAATAACGGGAGTCTCTTTTACAAGACCAATGTTTTTATTTGATTCCTCTTCTTTTTTTGTTGCCGCTTCTACCGGCGGCTTCACTTCTTCTTTAACTGTTGTTTTCTCTTCTGTTTTTGTAAGGATCGAAGGGTCGTTAACAACATTTGAAAGTGTATTGGAGAAAATATCTGTTTTGATATCATTTGCCGCCGCTTTATCTCCGGGCCTGGTGCCAGACATTACTACATCCAATGTTTGAAGATTAAATAGGCCCCAGCCCTTATCGCCAAAATTTTTTAACAGATACCCGGCATCTTTTTTATTTATGGTACATGTAACATTCTGTTCGGGCCATTCGTTTTTGGGGAAGCCGATGGTGATTGCATAATTACCATCCTGTAACCTGGGAATGATAAGATAGCCTGATGCTGAAGAGCTGAGTATTTTTTTTTCGAGCTTTACATAAAAGGGTTGCTTATTTTCTGTTTGTACATAGATGAAATGATTTTGCTGTGCCAATAAGCTAAGCGAAGAAAGGATTATAGCCGAAAGAAAAGAGAACGCTTTTTTATACACCTTATTCATCTCAATAAAAGAATTATTATTTATTAAAACGGCCCTACAACAGGTTTTAAGATCAATCCCGGGAATTGAAAGTTCATGTTACAAGCCTTATCAAAAATACTTATTAATACAATGCTTTTACCATTTATATAAAAATTGGCTACACTTTGTAAAAACTCCTCTTATTTTTGACCCCTAAACATAACATATGAAGAAAACGCTTTTTATGCTTGCACTTACTGCAAGCCCTTTTTTAATGATGGCACAGGATGAAGATGCTGCCCCGGTCAAAGATACCAGCTGGAAGAAAATCTACAGGGCTACCAGCACCAAGATCAATGACCTGGTACATACCAAACTGGATGTAAAGTTTGATTATGCCAAGGCCTGGATGTATGGTAAAGAATGGCTGACCTTAAAACCACACTTTTATGCCACCGATTCATTAACGCTGGATGCAAAAGGAATGGATATTAAAGAAATTGCCATGATGAAAGGCGCTTCAAAGTTGCCTTTGAAATATACTTATGATGGCTGGCAATTAAGGATACACCTTGATAAGAGTTATAAAGCAGGAGAAAACTACACTATATATATTGATTACACCAGCAAGCCTAACGAAGTAAAGGTTAAAGGCAGTGCGGCAATCAATGATGCCAAAGGTTTATATTTTATCAACCCGACTGGAGAAGATAAAGACAAACCTACGCAGATATGGACACAGGGTGAAACCGAAGCCAATAGTGTATGGATGCCCACGATTGATAAACCCAATCAAAAGACAACCGATGAGATTTACATGACCGTACCTGCCAGGTATGTAACATTAAGCAATGGCTTATTGATAAGCCAGAAGAAAAATGCTGACGGCACCCGTACCGATTACTGGAAAATGGACCTGCCCCACTCTCCCTATTTATTTTTTATGGGTGTAGGCGATTTTGCAGTTATTAAAGACAGTTATAAAGGCAAGGAAGTAAGTTATTATGTAGAAAAAGAACAGGCTCCATATGCAAGAGGTGTGTTTGGTTTAACGCCTGAGATGATGAAATTTTATTCTGATAAGTTGGGTGTAGAATATCCATGGCAGAAATACAACCAGATTGTGGGCAGGGATTATGTAAGTGGTGCAATGGAAAACACCACCGCCACCTTACACCAGGAAAGTGCTTACCAGAATGCAAGGCAGTTAACCGAAGGTAATAGCTGGGAAACTGTTATTTGCCACGAGTTGTTTCACCAGTGGTTTGGTGACCTGGTAACTACAGAAAGCTGGAGCAATATTACAGTGAATGAATCGATGGCCGATTACAGCCAGACCTTATGGATGGAATATAAACACGGTAAGGATGCGGGTGATGAAGAGAATTTCCAGGGATTGGCACAATACCTTTCTGACAGCAATTCTGCTAAAAAGAACCTGGTAAGGTTTTATTACAGCGATAAAGAAGATGTATTTGACCTGGTGAGCTACCAGAAAGGTGGCCGTGTATTGCACATGCTGCGTAATTATGTAGGTGACGATGCTTTTTTTAAATCTTTAAATCTTTATTTGAACACCAATAAATTCAGGAATGGTGAATCGGACCAGATGCGCCTTGCATTTGAAGAGGTTACGGGGCAAGATTTAAGCTGGTACTGGAACCAATGGTATTTTGGCAATGGCCATCCTAAATTAAAGATAGATTATTTATATAATGACGGCAAGGCGTCTGTAATTATTGAGCAGACACAAAACACCGGTAAGATATTTAAATTACCAATTGCGATTGATATTTATACCGGTGCTGAAAAAGTAAGACATAATGTTTGGGTGGAAAACCAAATTGACACTTTTACATTCAGCTATACGCAAAAGCCCGACCTGATAAATGTAGATGGCGATAAAATTTTATTGTGCGAAAAGAAGGATAATAAAACTGCTGCAAATTTTATTCATCAAATGAAGTATGCGCCATTGTATATGGACAGAAGGGAAGCCCTGCAGTATTTTGCTAAAAATAACATGAAAGAACTTACTGAAGGTTTAAAAGACAAGTATGCCCCATTAAGAGAGTACACTATCAATAAAATTGTAGCCGGTAAATTAGCTAAAGATGCAGATGTGGTTAAAGCTATTGAAGCATTAGCAACCATAGAAAAAAATAAAAAAGCAAAAGCTGCAGCTTTGCAATTCCTGGCTGCCACCGGCGATTCTAAATACCTGCAATTATTTAAAACCAATGTTGGGGATTCTTCTTACAGTGTTGCAGGTGCAGCATTAGGCGGACTTGCAGCGTTAGAACCTGCCAATGCTTATGCCCTGGCAAAAAAATACAGTACTGATGCCAAAGGAGACCTTAGTACGGCAGTGACTGATATTATCATGAGTAATGGTACAGAAGCTGATTTTGACCTGGTTGCAGGCAGTTATGATAAATCTCCTTTAAGCCAGGAAAAAGTGGGTGCCAGTGCCACATTTGCTGCTTATCTTGAAAAAGTGCAGAATATCACCAATGTTAAAAAAGGCATTGACATGATAATGAAATTCAGAAACCTGGTACCAGAGCAATTCAGAGGTTTTGTTGATCCTACAATTAAAGAAGGATTAGATAAATTAGGAAAAGCTAAAGGTGCAGAAATTACAGATTATATTAAGGGTTTGTGGAAATAAAGTAATCCTGCTTAATTATACCAATGCCCTCAAAAAGTTGAGGGCATTTTTTTATTTTGAATATTTTACCAGCTACCACTTGCGCCACCCCCATCAGAACTGCCTCCATCAGATGAGCTACTGCTATCAGATGAAGATGAACTGAAACTATCAGAAGAACTGAAGCTATTGCCAGAGCCAGAATCAAAACTATTATTTGAGAAGCCGGAGTTGTGATCGTTGTAAGAACTGTTTTGATAGTTATTTGAATTACGATTATTAAAAATACGGCTAAAGAATAAACCAGAAAAAAACCACATTAATGCCCTGCTATTTGAAGATGTTGATGGGTAAGCTCCAGATGAATTATATACTGTATTACCAGGTTTATTACTGATAAGTACTTTT
Source organism: Ferruginibacter profundus (assembly GCF_054783275.1). NCBI lineage: Bacteria > Pseudomonadati > Bacteroidota > Chitinophagia > Chitinophagales > Chitinophagaceae > Ferruginibacter > Ferruginibacter profundus. The sequence goes on from NZ_BAAGQW010000001.1 coordinate 2,283,769, forward strand.
AATACCATATATAAAACAACAACTACAAAAATGATTATTACAACAGAAGGAAAACCAGTTGACCGGCTACCAGATTCTGCAGAGTTATAAGAATAGCTTTGACTGGTTGAAGGAAAAAGACTATCATCAGATGTTACAGCTGATGAATTTGCCGGTGTATATAATTCAGGTGACAATGTTTGCATTGCACTTTCAATAGCTTCATCAAGCCCCAAATAATATTCTTTGTTTTTAAAATGTGGTATAATCTTATCATCTATAATTTCCTGGCAATCCTTGTTGGTTAAAATATTTTCAATACCTGTTCCTGTAGCGATCCTAATCTTTCTATCATCTTTTACAATAAAGAAAAGAAGCCCATTATTTTTTTCTTTTAAACCAATACCCCAATTATTAAAGTAATGCTTTGCGGCCTCTTCTAATTGATATACTTCGCCGGTGTTTGTATCCTTTAAAGTTTTTTGAGTAATGATTACGATTACATTGGTTGTTGTATCCCTGTACTGCAGTATTTTTTCTGAGAGTAGTGCTTTTTCTTCTTTGGAAAACATGCCTGCAAAATCGTTTACAGGAATAAAGGTTTTGGGCCTTGGCTTGTAAAATGAAGTTGAAGCACCTTTTTGTGTAAAGGCTTGTAAAGAAAACAAATAAAAAAGGGATAGCAGAAAAAATTTCATTGGCATGAATTGAAATATTACCAATCTCCGCCGGCACCACCGCCACCAAAGCCGCCGCCACCAAAACCGCCAAAGCCGCCGCCACTGCTGCCACCGGAACTACCGCCGCCGCCCCAGCCACTGCCACCACCACCGCCCCACCAGATAGTAGGCCCCGTAAAACCCCGGTACCCCCTGCGGCTCATATAGGAACCACCGCCCCCGCCTCTTGAGTTAATGGCGAGGAAGATAATTATGAGAATGATAATGAAAATAGCTTTAACAAGCTTGCCGCCGCTACCCTTGCTATTGTAACCTTTGGGTGCGGTATATTTTCCTTCTGTGGCTTTTATAATAGCTTCGGTGCCGTTATTCAGAGCTCCATAATAATCCTGCCCTTTTAAATAGGGAATCACTTCATTGTTTACGATTTCCGAACAGGTATAATCGGGCAACACATTTTCTAAACCAGTACCTGTTGCTATGAACACTTTCCTGGTGGTATTGTCTTTACTTCTGTATACTAAAAAAACAACCCCGTTGTCAAAGTTAGCATTACCCACACCCCATTTTTTCCCAATTTCCACAGCATAGTCGCCTGCATTCATACCTGCAATGTCATCTGTGGTTACTATTGTTATTTGGGTAGAAGAACGATTATCAAAATCAACTAATTTTTTTTCCAGTGCCTGCTCCTGGTCGGCTGTCAGCAAATGCAGATTATCATTCACCAATCTTTGCGGAGAAGGACGGCCGGGTATATTTTGCCCAAAGGATTGTGCCATCACAAATACCGCCAGGATTAAAAGAATATGTTTAATAAATTTCATTAAGGGGTGTATTATTTGCCGAATACAATTTCGTCGGGCAATTCGTTTTTATCGTCGTTAGGTTCGTAAGGAAATTCATTATGTAAAGTCTGGCCAATCATGGCAATGGTTTCGCAAAGTCCTGCCACATGATTGTCTTTATTAAAATGCTGCAGCATTTCTTTTACAGCCTTTTGCCAATATTCTTTTCCAACTCTTGTATGAATCCCTTCATCACCATAGATCGCCAATTGCCGATCTTTTAAAGCCACATAGATCAATACGCCGTTGTGATCATCCGTTTGTTCCATTTTTAAACCAAAGAAAACTTCAATTGCCCTGTCAACCGGATCAACAAACCTGCAATGACTTTCCACGTACACCCTTACTTCGCCGCTGGTATATTTTTCAGCGGCCCGTATAGCGTTTACCACCAGTTCTTCATCAGCAACTGATAACAATCTTTTCTTTGTAAAAAAAGGAAATAATGCCACGGTATTTTATTTAGTAAATATTATTTCGGGAGCTTTTTCTGTTCCCATATCTGCCTGAAAACCCTCTTTTAATTTAAACCCGAATACACTTGCTGCAATGCTGGATGGAAAAGAGCGGACAGTTTTGTTGTATTCCATCACAGCCTGGTTAAAATCGTTCCTGGAAAATTTTATCCTCCTCTCTGTGCCTTCCAGCTGATCCTGCAATCTTACAAAACTGGCGGTGGTTTTAAGATCGGGGTATTTTTCAATTACAGCAATTACTTTATTTGCAGAAGCTACCAGCTCAGCATTTGCAGCTTCTGTTTTTTTATAGTTCTCGTAACTGGCGTCGCCGGTAACATTTAACTGGGCCGCTTTAGCCCGGGCTTCTACCAGCTTAATCAAAGTTTGATTTTCATAATCAGACGATGCTTTTACCGTGGAGACCAGGTTAGGTACCAGGTCCAGCCTGCGCTGATAATCGCTTTGCACGTTGTTCCAGGTTTTAGTTACCTGTTCCTGCTTTTTTACCAGCGAATTGTAACTGGTAAAAAAGAAAATGGCTAACAGCGCAATAATGATTACTGCTGTCAGCCAAAATTTTTTGCCTGGATTATTTGCCATGTTTATTAAAACTTAACTTCAGGAGCTTTTTCTGTTCCGGCATCTGCTTTAAAACCTTCTTTGGTTTTAAAACCAAATAAACCAGCTAATATATTTCCGGGGAAAGCACGCACTTTTACGTTGTACGTCTGTACCGCATCGTTAAAATTATTCCTGTCGCTTTTTACACCATTTTCAATACCTTCCAACTGTCCCTGCAGCTTAGTAAAGTTTTCTGTAGCTTTTAATTGCGGGTATTGCTCTGCAACAACCAGTAAACGGCTTAATGAACCTTTCAGTTGTTCCTGTGCCTGCTGGAATTTAGCCATATTTTCCGGTGTAAGATCATCGGCTTTTAAATTGATAGAAGTTGCTTTTGAGCGGGCTTCAATAACATCAGTTAACGTTTTTTGCTCAAAATTAGCCACGCCTTTTACGGTGTTCACCAATTGGCCTACCAGGTCAGATCTTTGCTGGTAAGCAGATTGTACTTTATTCCATGCATTCTTTACATTTTCATCCTGGCCAACCAACCCTCTTTGGGTGGAGATGCCCCATATTACTAATACAGCAACAATGGCGAGAATTATTAAACCTGAACGTTTCATGTGTTTATGTTTTAAAAAGTTAAGTTGTTAAAAGTAATAATTATTTTATACAACAAAGATTAATTCTTGATCAACGGAAAGGTAACCGTTAATAGTTGTTAATCTTTCCAATTTCGTCATTCGTTTATTGTAAGAAGACGATTGAGAAGCGCTGATATTTTACAACAACCTGTTTTTTAGTAATTACTCTTTAATTGCAGCAATGCCCGGTAATACTTTTCCCTCAAAATATTCCAGCATGGCGCCGCCGCCGGTGCTTACATAACTTACCTTATCTGCCAAATGAAATTGATTTACTGCAGCAACACTATCGCCACCACCTACAAGGCTAAACGCACCTGCAGCTGTGGCATCTGCAACCGCCAGCGCTACAGATTTAGTACCATTCTGAAATTTTTCCATTTCAAAAACCCCCATGGGGCCGTTCCACAAAATGGTTTTGGAATTCCTGATCACTTCGCTGAAGATACCTACTGCTTTCGGACCAATGTCCAATCCCATCCAGCCATCAGGAATAGCATCGCTGGGGCGAACATCTGTATTAGCATCAGCCGCAAATTTATCTGCAATAACAGAATCTTCGGGTAAATGAATGCTTACGTTTTTTTCTTTTGCTTTTGCTAAAATATCCAGCGCTGTTTGCAAGCGATCATCTTCGCAAAGTGAACCGCCGATCTTGCCGCCTCTTGCTTTTAAGAAAGTATATGCCATACCGCCGCCGATGATGATATCCGTTGCCCTTTGCAATAAATTTTCTATGATCAGTATTTTATCTGAAACCTTTGCTCCACCTATGATTGCAGTAAATGGTTTTTCTGCCTGGTGCAATACTTTTTCTGCACTCAGTACTTCGCCTTCCATCAGTAAGCCAAACATTTTTTTATCTGCCGGAAAGAATTTTGCAATTACTGCAGTGCTGGCATGTGCCCTGTGTGCTGTACCGAATGCGTCGTTTACATATACATCGCCCAGTTTACTTAGTTTTTCTGCAAAAGCTTCGTCGCCTTTTTCTTCTTCTTTATAAAAGCGCAAATTTTCCAATAATAATACTTCGCCATTACGCAGCATATTTGCAGTAATGTAGGCCTGTTCTCCAATACAATCATCTGCAAAGAAAACGTTGGTCGTTTTATCTTCCGGCGTTCCTGCAGGGTTTAATAAAGCGTATAAGTGCTTTACCAGGTGCTTAAGAGAGTATTTATCTTCCGGACCTCCTTTCGGACGACCGAAGTGGCTCATTAAAATTACTTTACCGCCATCGGCCAGTATTTTTTTTATGGTAGGGATGGTAGCCGTCATCCTGTTATCGTCGGTAATGTTGAAGTTTTCATCGAGAGGTACGTTGAAATCAACACGTACCAGGGCTTTTTGGCCGGAGAAGTTGTGGTTGGAAAATGTACTCATACCCCTGTCCCCTAAAGGGGAACTTAGTTTTAAAGATTATAAAATATACAAAGCTTCTTAATTACTTAAGAAGCTTTGCTTTGAATGCGTTGAACAAAGAACTAATGTACAAGCGTCCCGCTAATTCGGGATATACCATGCTGCGCCAATGAAGCCAAATAAAGTTTTTGAAACCAGTTCAAAAAAAAATCAGCCACGGATTACACAGATTTACACCGATTATTTAATTAAACCAGCGAAATGATGTACCGTACGTACCAATTGAGATACATAGCTCATTTCATTATCGTACCAGCTAACTGTTTTTACCAATTGTTTGTCGCCGGTTTTAATAACACGGGTTTGGGTAGCATCGAATAAGCTACCGTAAGTGATGCCTATAACATCGCTGCTTACAATTTCATCTTCGTTGTAACCAAAACTTTCGTTAGCGGCTGCTTTCATTGCTGCATTTACTTCTTCAGCAGTAACATCTTTACCTAAAACACTATATAATTCAGTTACGCTACCAGTGATAACAGGCACCCTTTGGGCACCACCATCTAATTTACCTTTTAAGTTAGGCAAAACCAGGCCGATTGCTTTTGCAGCGCCGGTGCTGTTAGGCACGATATTCTGAGCGGCGGCTCTTGCCCTGCGCAAATCGCCTTTTGGATGAGGTGCATCCAGTGTATTCTGATCGTTGGTATACGCATGGATAGTGCTCATTAAACCAGTGATGATGCCATATTTTTCGTCTAATACTTTTGCCATTGGCGCCAAACAGTTGGTAGTGCAGCTGGCGCAGCTGATGATGGTTTCGGTACCATCGAGGATAGCGTGGTTTACATTAAATACCACTGTTTTTAAATCGCCGGTTGCCGGTGCAGAGATCACCACACGTTTTGCACCTGCGGTTAAATGCGCTTCTGCTTTTGCCTTATCGGTAAAGAAACCGGTACTTTCTATCACTACGTCTACATTATGTGCACCCCATGGAATCTGTGCAGGATCTTTTTGTGCATATATCTTTACTTCGTGGCCATCTACTACAATTGAATTTTCGGTATGTGTAACGGTTTGACCAAAACGGCCCTGTGCACTATCGTACTTTAATAAATGAGCCAGTACTGCGGGACTGGTTAAATCATTGATCGCCACTACATCAATACCCTGCATGTTATAAATCTGACGGAACACCAAACGTCCGATACGTCCAAAACCATTAATTGCAACTTTAACTGTACTCATAACTGTGATTTAAATGATTAACTTTTAATTTGAGACCGCAAAATTACAGTATGTAAAAGACATATTACCCAATTATTTTGATGATATTGGTCTTGTGGACAACTGATATTTTGTTCACCGCAAAGGTTTTAAAAATATTTCTTGCTCATTTTCTTAAAATATTTGGCTGAAAAACTGCCACACGTTATCTTTGCCGTCCTTTAATAAAAGACGCCGCGTTGGTCAAGGGGTTAAGACGCCTCCCTTTCACGGAGGAATCACGGGTTCGAATCCCGTACGTGGTACGAAAAGCTACAAGCCGCAAGGGGGATAGCTTCAAGAAAAAGCCTTTCAGATCTGAAAGGCTTTTTTGTTTTGGGGGTTCAGCCGGAGGTTTTAATAAAAAACCCTGCAAAATACAGGGCGGAAACTAATTTTACCTGAACGGATTTATTTAGATAATAACCTTTTAGATTGCTTTGCAATTTTATCTGCTTTGTATTTTTCAATAAAAACAGCTGTTTCCCGTTCTTCCTTCTTAGTCATAAACTTACCACTCATGCATGCACCTCCGATGGTAGTTTCATCCAGAGCTATCTCTTTTTTTTCAACCTTTTTCATTTTGTAAATTTAAGAATTTCAAAAGTATAAATCGACTAATTTTTTAGCATTTTCCGTATCAATAAACATGCGTAGCCCGTTTAAATGTTGAGCTCCAAAGCGCCTGTAATAAGGCATCAGTCTATTTTTTGCTTCAAAAGTAATGAAGCCATCTGTGCCCATATCAAAGGATATCTTACAACACAGGGCAATAATGGATCTGCCGATACCATCATGTAAGCATATTGGAGTCTTATTTATTTTATTTGTTTCCATGTTAGCACAATCTAAAACACCCTTACTCTGCTTTACAGCCACCAAACCAAGTATCATATCGTCATCCCTTTCTTTGCAAATTTTGTATATAACTCCCTCCTTTGCTAATTTTTCAAAGTCAAACTCAAAGTACTCTTTATGTTGCCTGATTTCTTTAACAGACGCTACGCTGGCAATTGCATTATATTTTTTCCCTGTAGGGTTAAAACGGATGGCATTTTTGAGGGTATAGCTACGCTTCATTACATATAAGTCTGGTTTGGGTAATTATGAGTTGCCTGGGTATAAGTAATTTTTATTGCACTGCCTGGTATTTTACTGTTCTTCAGATGCCGGCAAAAAAATGCCAAATAAATTTTGCAAATTAGACCGTTTGGTCTAATTTTACACACAGAAAGCAAAACAGCTATGACCAAGGCAGAAAGAACCAAACAATTTATCATTGAACAGGCCGCTCCTCTTTTTAATGAGAAGGGAATTGCGGGTACGTCTATTGATGATGTGTTGAAGGCTACCCAACTGGCCAAAGGTTGTTTGTACAGTCATTTTGAAAATAAGGAGGCACTTTCGCATGCCGCAGTGGATTACCTGATGCAGAAAGTATGCGGCAAAACAAGTGCACTTGTTACTGCGGCTGACACCGCAAAAGATAAATTGTTTGCAGTGATAGACACTTACAAAACACCTTTGTCGCCAACGATAAGTGGTGGATGCCCTGTACTGAACTTTGGTGTGGAGTCGGACGATGGTTGCCCGGTGATAAAAGATAAAATAAAAACAGCTATACAAAATTCAATCCGTTTAATTACAGGTATCATTAAAAATGGCATTGCCAACAAAGAATTTTCAAAAGATTTTAACGCTGATGAGTTTGCCTTAAAGATGTTCACTTTACTGGAAGGCGGCATATTGATCTGCCGTGTAGCTAACAGTAATGCACAAATGAAAACACTGATCGGCGCTTTAAAAAATGAAATTGAATCATACTCAATAAAGTAATTTTTTTTGCTTAAAAATAGACCAAATGGTCTATTTTATACAATAAGAAATATCCATTTTAAATCAAACACAAAAACAAATAAAATGAACAACAATCAAAAAAAAGTAGCCCTTATCACAGGTGCTAACCGTGGCCTTGGTTTTGAAACCGCCAAACAATTAGGAGAACAAGGTATTGCCGTAGTGTTAGCTGCACGCCAGTTAAGCTCAGCTAAAGTTGCTGCCGATAAATTAATTGCTACCGGCATTGATGCATATGCCCTGCAATTAGATGTAACCAAGGCTGCAGAAAGAACTGCAGCTGCAACTTATCTTGCTGAAAAATTTGGCAAGCTGGATATCCTCATTAATAATGCCGGCGTAGCTCCAAAGACTGCATTTGAACCCAGGAATTTAGATACTTCAGCTGAAGAATTTGAATACATTTTCAACACCAACCTTTTCAGTATTGTGTATTTAACCAAAGAACTGATCCCATTATTAAAGAAAAGTGATGCAGGCCGTATTGTAAACCTTTCCAGCATTTTAGGTTCGCTTGGTGTTCATTCGCAGGAAGACAGCCCGATTGCAGGTTTCCGTATTTTATCCTACAATGCTTCTAAAGCTTCGTTGAATATGTTTACAGTACAATTGGCAGAAGAATTAAAAGGCACAAATATTAAAGTAAACTCTGCACATCCGGGTTGGGTAAAAACTGATATGGGGGGAGACGAAGCACCAATGGCAATTGTTGATGGTGCAAAAACAAGTGTACAATTAGCCTTAGTTGGCGAGGATGGTCCCAGTGGAAAGTTCATGCACCTGGGTGAAGAATTACCCTGGTAAGATTTATTTATTTTTTTAAAACAATTACTAATGACAGAACAGATCATTCAACAAATCATAAATGCCTGGCAGGCACAAAATAAAACTGTGACCGATTTCTTTAATAAATACAGCGATGATGTTTATTTGAAAGAAGTGGCCCCGGGGCGTAACAGGCCCACCTATTTACTCGGCCATTTAATTGCCAGCAATGATGGTATGTTGCCTTTGTTTGGGTTGGGTAAAAGATTATTTCCCCAATACGAAGCAATGTTTATCAAAAATCCGGATAAAGCAGTTGCCGATATTCCTTCTATTGCAATTTTAAAAAATGATTGGGAAAAATTGAACAACACATTGAGCGATCATTTCAGCAAGATGACTACAGCTGACTGGCTATCGAAGCATACAGCTGTTTCGGATGAGGATTTTGCTAAAGAACCACTACGTAATAAATTGAATGTATTGATCGGCAGAACGAATCACCAGAGTTATCACAGAGGGCAGGTCAATTTATTGAACGCCTAAAATTGTCCAGGTATACTAATAATGTACTGATGGCTCCCGCTGTCAGTACATTATTATTTTAACCAGCTGTGATTTGGTGTTAACTTTATTGAAGTGGAATAAATGAAGTTACTATATGAATACCGACCTGATCAGCTATTATAAAGAAAGAGCAAAAGAATACGAAAATATTTATCTAAAGCCGGAAAGGCAAAACGACCTGCAATTAGCGACAACAATTCTGCAGCAAATTTTTACTCATAAAAATATTGTGGAGATCTGTTGCGGTACCGGCTACTGGACAGAAAAAATTGCAACCACAGCCACTTCTATTTTTGCTACCGATATTAACGATACCGTTATTGATATTGCAAAACACAAAAGTTATGTGTACAACAATGTAATATTTGGCATTGCTGATTTTTACAGCTTCGAGCCACCAAGACAATACGAGGGTTTATTCGGTGGATTTATCTGGAGCCATATTCAACTGCAAGACCTGCATAAATTTATCGCCAAAGCCAGCCGATGCGTAGCACCGGGCAGCACCATTGTTTTTATGGATAATAAATTTGTAGCGGGAAGTAGCCTGCCCGTGACTGAAACTGATGCAGAAGGCAATACTTTTCAAACAAGGTCGTTGGCAGACGGTAGCACACACTTAGTGCGTAAAAATTTTCCTGCAAAAGATTTTGTGCTGCATAAAATAAAAGAGTTTGCCAGTACCGTGGAATTTACCGAACTTGACTATTACTGGATAGTCAGTTACAAAACTCAGGGTAAAGTTTTGTAATTGCGTTTTGGTATTGATCAACTTTAAACCTTATGGTATGAAATATTTATTTGCCTGCGTATCACTAGCACTTACCAGTATCTCCTGCAACAATTCCACTGAAACACCTTCATCCAAAGCCTTGGCAAAGGATACTACCAAAGCTGTTGAAAATAAAATAATGATTCCTGCGTCCACATGTTAATCCTCAACAGGCAGAGATACCGTTAAGCTGAAAGTAGAAGTTTTTGAACATATTGGTACCGGACAGCTCTCTTATAAACTTTTTGAAAAAGACAGCAATACCGGCGAATTTGAGGGACAGTTTAAAGGTGACACACTGGTAGCTGATTATAAATTTATGTCGGAAGGGAAAACCTCAACCCGCCAGGTTATATTTTTAATTAAGGATAGTATTGCCACAGAAGGCTATGGTGCAATGGAAGAAAAGAATGGTGCCATGGTATTTAAAAATACCGGTGCAGTAGTTTTTGAAAAAGGGATCAGGCTGAAAAAAATTGCCTGCAATTGAAGTAAAATGTTACTTCGTATATAGTAATATCAGCCTTTCAACCAATTTAAAAAAGGCGTGATCTTTACCTTGTTGATCACCACTTCCTCATGTGTTTCCACAGCAAGGTTCACAAATAATTTTCTCAGCCCATAGTGCAGTACTTCTTTTACACTTACTTTATTAATTAAAAACTGCCGGTTAGCACGGAAAAAGCAGTTACCACAAATTTCTTCTAATTCATCCAATGTCTGGCTGATGGCGAACTGCTGATTTTGTAAAGTTACCAGCGAAGTAGCTTTATTTTCTATGGTAAAAAAAGCTACATCAGCGATTTTTACGGGTATTATTTTATTCTTGAAATTTACCAATAAGGTTTGCGGCTTTACAGTTTGCCCGGTAATAGCAGCCAGCAAATGATCGTAGTTGACCTGCTGTTGCCGGCCGAATGTTTTTTTAAGCGACTGGTATTTATCTAAAGCCTGCTTAATAGTATTTTTAGAATAAGGCTTTAGCACATAAGCGATACCATTATTTTCAAAAGCCTGTAACGCATGCTGGTTAAAAGCGGTGCAATAAATAACCGGCGTAGTAGTTTGCAATTCTTTAAAGATTTCGAAACTATAGCCATCTCCTAATTGTATATCGCTGAAAATTAATTGCGGCGAGTCGTGGTTTTTAAAATAGCTTACCGCTTCCTTTACCGAGCTGATGGTTTGGCTGATGTTGATATCGCCATCTAATGAAAGCAGGATATCTGATAAATCCTCGGAGACTAATTTTTCATCTTCAATTAAAACAACATTCATGGGAGTTAGTTTATTTGTTAATCGGTTAGCTGGTTTATTAGTTATCCGGGTATCAGCGTTAATTATTTTTAATGATTACTTCTCTGTTGTTTTGGTTGGGTGGTAATATTTTTATTTTTACTGAAAATTCTTTCCCATCGTTAACAATTGTTATGCTTTCGTTACTTAATAACCTGTACCGTTCTTCCAGGTTTTTGAGGCCTACTTTTGTGGTTACCTCCATCATGCGCTTGGGTTGAATTTTATTTTTAACAGTAATTGCATTTGTCATAACATCGTACTCAATAAAAATAGTAAGCGGCGACTCATTAGTAAAGGAGTTATGCTTGATAGCATTTTCGGCCAGCAGTTGCAAAGAGTACACCGGTAATTTACCTTTAACTTCAAACAATTGAGGATTAACAATAGAAAAATGCAGCATTTCTCCAAAACGTACTTTCTGCATCTGTAAATAACTCAGGCAAAGTTTTAATTCGTCTTCCACATCCACCGTATCATGCAAAGCAGAGGTAGTGGAAAAACGTAACATCTCCGATAATTTCAATAAATAGTCTTCTGCCTTATCTGCATCTTTTTTCAGCAACAGCCGTAACGTATTTAAAGAGTTAAATAAGAAATGCGGATGCAATTGCATTTTAAGCTGGTTGTTCTTTGCCTCCAGGTTAAACTGTTTTAACCGGGCATTTTCGCTTTCAATTTTTTGTTTTCTGAAATACAGAAAGACCAATTCACATAATGTAAGAATGATGAGATTGATGGTTAAGGAACGTACTATTTGCGGGAAGAAAAAAAAATGATTGGATTGCTGCCTAAACACAGGCCGTTCGATAGGAATAAAATTAGAATCCCCCGGGGAGAACTTAAATGCCTTTGCCTTTTCCCCTATACCAAAACTTATTATCTTGTCACCGCCGGCATCCTTTGCTTCTATTCTAAAGGGCGGAGGATTATTAAGCCTGAAATAATGAAATATAGTGGTTGATAAGGCAATACCCACTACTATGCTTATTGCAGCACGGGGGAATATTCTTTTAAGCAGAGCTATTTTTTCAGCCAGTAGTAAGAGGCCTATATTAAGTATCCAAAACAATAAAGTAATAATGGCTACAAAGTAAATTCCCGGCAAAAAATTACTCAGCTCCCTGATATTAAATGTAAGGAACGGAGTGCCACCTAATAACCCGAATAATGGAATAGTGACCAGTATCAATATAATGAGCCTGTTGAGTATCTTCTTTTCTTTTACTAATTCTATCATAGCAGTTATTAAACAAGCGGCAAATTTGTGTCAGCATTATTGTTAAAAAAAATTTACAACGTTGTTTTAACGTTTTGTATTGTTAAAGTATTTTAAGTAAAAAAAGAGCATTTCTGCCGGCGTAATTTCAACGGTAGATTTGTCCATTTCACCGGTAGTTTTGCCATCCTTGATCCCTTTAACATTTTCTTTAACAGGTTTTAGAAAAATATTTGCATTGAAAAAAAACATGTGTATGCAAAAAAACAAAACCTATTTTCAATTTAGTTTTATTTTATTAGCGCTGGTGGCTGTTATGAGCTCCTGTAGTAAATCAAGCAGCAGCGATACCACTACTATTGTGGGCAACTGGGCAAGAGGATCGGAGTTTGAAGGGGTAGGCAGAACAGAAGCCGTAACTTTTACTATTGGCGACAGTGTATATATTGGCGGCGGTTATGATGGCACCAACAGGCTGAATGATTTTTGGGTATACAATCAAACCACAGCTACCTGGCTGAGAAGAGCTGACTTTCCGGGAGTGGCAAGAAACAGTGCGGTAGCTTTTGCAGCAAGTGGCAAAGGTTATGTGGGCACCGGGTTTGACGGCATTAATAAATTAAATGATTTCTGGGAATTCAATCCTGCAACCAACTCCTGGAAACAAGTGGCCAGCTTTGGCGGCACAGCAAGATATGGCGCAGTTGCATTTTCTATCAATGATAACGGCTACGTATGTACGGGATATGATGGTAATTATCTTAAAGACCTCTGGCAATATGCCCCCGCAACGAATACCTGGACACAGCTTGCCAGTTTAACAGGCGATAAAAGAATGGATGCGGTAGCATTTGTTTACAACAGCAAAGCTTATGTGGTAACCGGCATTAATAACGGCAGCTATCTTAATGACTTCTGGGTATATGACCCCGGTACTAATGCCTGGACAGAGAAGAGAAAGATCACGAGTGTAAGTGATGATACGTATGATGACCTTTATGCTACTTACATTACAAGAAGTAATGCCACTGCTTTTATAATGGACAATAAAGCCTACCTCACTACGGGTAACAGGAGCGGCATTATAGGTACCACCTGGGAATATGATATTGCCAATGATACCTGGGCAGAGAAGACAACTTTTGAAGGTACTGCAAGAGAAGGCGCCCTTTCCTTTACCGTAAAAAACCAGGGCTATATAACAACGGGTAATAACAGCTCTACCCGTTTTGATGACCTGTGGAAGTTCTTTCCTAACGATGAAGTAAATACAAATGATAATTAAATTTTAAAACGGCATTATTTTAATACATCGAAGAATTGAGCATGAGGTTTTGTTTATGGGGTATTGATGAAATACCATTCAGAAGATACCCCATTTTTACATCCTTTCTTTAACTAATAAATTCAAAATACGGAACATGACAATTCACAAACATCTCCCTAGTTTTTTTTGCTTGTTTGTGCTGACGATTATATTGGCCTCCTGCGACAAAGTTGATATTACCTTTGGTGCAACACCTTCCACATCAGACCCCAACATCACTTATTTTGATAATTACAAAACAGATATTGCCACCTACAAACCCGATTCATTTATTACCTCCGGTCACCAGGTATTAAGCATAGGTTATCATTACGATTCTGTTTTTGGTGTAGTTAAAGCAGGCTCGTATTCGCAAATTAATTTACCGGCCACTAACCCATTATTGAATGTAACAGAAACAATCCTGTTTGATTCGCTTCAATTGCTGATAAAGCCTTCCGGCGAATTTTATGGAGATAGTACAAAGCCTGTAAAAATCAATGTTTTCCGGTTAACACAAAATATCAAAACAGACGATAACTCTGATACCTATTACAATACCACTACTTTTAATTATAACCCTGTAATGATAGGGCAACAGATAATAAACCTGAACAGCAAATCAGGTACTGCAGTGAGCGTAAAACTTTCTGATGTATTAGGACAGGAGTTACTTTCAAAATTCAAAAGCAATGACCTTGATATTACCACGCAGGAAAATTTCATTAATTACTTTAAAGGTATTTATATCACTACAGATTCTGTAGTGACCAATTCGCTGGCATATTTTACAGCTGATACAGACTCTGTGATGCTAAAGCTGAACTACCATCAAAACGGCACATCGCCGCAGGCAAAAACGCTGGACTTCCGTTACGAAATTGCAAAGCAGTTCAACAATATAGGATTCAGATTTACGAATAGCAATTTCTCTTCTTTTCTGAATAAGAAAACCCAGGTAATTGCAAGTACGGCATCGGGCAATAAATCTTTTTTAAACAGTAACCTGGGAGCCTGCATAAAAGTTTCATTTCCAGGTTTGTTAAGTCTGAAAGAATTACACCCCTATATAAAAGTGGTAAAAGCAATATTAGTGATAAAACCGGATGCTACATCATCAGGCTATCCATACCAATTGCCCAAAACATTAAATATGTACGGTACCGACCAGGGGAATGAGTTATTATCTGCATTGTATGATGATGGTGTTAATCCTGCATTACAAACCGGTAATCTTGTGGTAGATAATTTGTACAATGAAAATACCTATTACAGTTTTGATATCACCAAATTCATTGACACAAAGATCAGCGAAGGACAGGCTTCAACTTCCGCATTATTACTGTATCCATCACTAGGCTACCAGGACGGGGGTTTGCAAAGGTTAATAGTAAATGATCAAAATAATAACCGGCCTATACAGTTAAAATTGTATGTGCTGGGTTTATAAACTACCACTATGCTTCAAAAATATTTTATCCTGTGCTGTTTTATGTTACTGACAGCTGTAACCGCAGGTGCACAAAATGTTTCTTCACCTTATTCTATATTAGGTATTGGTGATATTGAAACCAATGATTACGGCAGGTACAGTGCTTCGGGCAGTGCAGCCATTTCGAGAAGAGAGGCTGGTTTCTATAATTTTTCTAATCCTGCTTCACTTACTGTAATGCCATATAAAGCCATCAATTTAGATTTCTCCTTCAGGGGAAGAGTTAGCAAATTTAAATTACCGGGGGCAGATACTTTAACATTGCCATCAAAGGATTTTATTATAAAGCGGGCTACCATTGCTTTTAAAGTAACGCCTACTGTTGCATTTGCATTTGGTTTAAAACCCTACAGCAGCGCCAATTACAAGTATGTTACCACTACTGCCCTTAATGATGGCAATACCGACCTTATCAAATCTGCTGATGGCAGCGGCGGCATTTATCAATCATATTTTTCTATTGCTAAAGAATATAAAAAGCATTTTTCCGTCGGGGCAACAGCATCGTGGCTATTTGGGGCCATGCAAAACACCACAGAATATTACAATACTGTAATTGGCCTTGACGTAATAAAAAATGAAAACAAATTTTATAATGCTGCCGGCTTGCAGGGCGGGCTACAGTATTATACCAAAGCAGGAAAAAAATGGCAACATACTGTTGGTGTAACAGCATCGGCCTTTACAAAATTGAAAGGGCAGAATACTACAGATTATACAGAAAACAGCACCACAATCAAAACTTCAGATCCTGTAAATATTGAATTCAAACTTCCTGTTTCATTTGGTGCCGGATATAGTATTGCCAACAACAGTGGTTTATCATTGCATTTGCAGGGTAGTTATAATAAATGGCCTGCACAGAAATTATATTATCAAAACAGTTATACCAAAGATGCATACGGACTTAGTGCAGGCATGGAATACAGCAAGAGAGTAAGTACACCTGATTATGTAATAGAAAAGTATTACCTCGGCTGGGGTGTAAAAATGGAGCAATCTTATTTAGTGATCAACAACCAGCATATCAATGATTATGGGGTATCATTTGGCGGAGGGAAAAATCTTTCCCGCCTACTATCTGCCAGCGCAGGTATAGAAATAGGCAAAAGGGGTTCATCATATTTAAACCAGATAAAGGAAAATTATGTACAGTTTCATGTGGGGCTTACTTTAAAAGATATCTGGTATGGCACCAAAAGATTCGGCCGCTACAATTAAAATTCCATCAATGAAAAAAGTCTTCCTGTTATTTATCTCTATAGTTTGTATAACTACAATTAAGGCACAAAAACTAACCGGTTTATGGTATTCTTCGGATAGCAGCCGGGTGTATGAAATAAAAGAAGCCGACGATAATCAATTTATTGCTGCTATCAAATCTTCTGAGAGAAAAACAGATAGTATTGGCTATATCGTTTTGAAAAACCTGTGCTATAACTCCCGTAAAAAAAGATACGAAGGTGTTATTTATGCAGTTAACGATGGCAAGCCTGCATTTGTAAGAATAAAATTCGACAAACATAACAGCAACAAGATCGTGTTAAAGCTCAACCGCATGTTTGTGATGGATGTGGCGATTAACTGGGTGAGGGTTAATGTATAAGTACTTTGAGTCTCTGTTTAATATAAACATCAAAGCCATAATTTTTGCTGATTAATTATTAAAACAAATAAGAATAATAGATCTTACTCCCACATTACTACACTGCGTTGTGCCTGCAGAAATCTGCATTTCAGAAATAGTTTATCCTTACCTATTCAATTCAAAACTCAATAAAAAATTCATAAATTGTGTTGAAAGAATTTTTCTTAGCTATAATTTTATTGTAACAAAGAAAGAAAAACAGTAAAGATGAAGGGATTTTTCATTAGCACAAAAAACAATGTAGTGATCCGGTTTAGTTATTATACTGATATGGCACCCGTAACAGTAATGGCATTTGATCAACAACTCCCTTTCAGCAGGGTATTTATTCATGCCCGGGTTTCGGGACAGGAATTCTGGACAGACAATGCACCGGCATTAAACATCATCCAGGAGAATGCTTCCGTTTTCACGCTACCCGGCGAAGTGGTGATTGGCCCATTACAACCAGCAAGAACAAAAACTTCGGGGTGTATGGGCATTTATTATGGCGAGGGAAAAGGACTGGATTGCTGTAATATTTTTGCCAGGGTTTTTGATGAAGACATGTTACTCTTGCAGGCTTTAGGAGCAAGTATATGGAAACAGGGGGAACATGAATTGTATTTTAAAAAGATGGATTGACAAAATTTCAGCAACAAGGAACTTTTATGAAAATTAAAAAATTAAAAAAGAGATTACTCTGGTCAGTAGTAATTGTTTTTATTTTGATGAATGTTGTGGCTGCCTTCCACGCTTATAAGTTTACCCATTTTATATCTGCAGGTGCAGCTAAGACCAAAAGCCCTGACAAACTATCTTTCCAGGATAAAGTTCAGGCTTTATTTTTTGGTGTAAATAATCCAAGGCCCGAAAATGTTGCAATTCCATCACAAAAATTTGAAAACATACAATTACAAAGTAATAAAAGAATTGCTTGCTGGAGCATAAAAACAGATAGCTCCAAAGGCACTATTATTTTGTTTCATGGTTATAGTGGCGAAAAGTCTACACTGCTGGATAAGTCGGATGAATTTATTAAACAAGGTTACAGCACTTTTTTGGTAGATTTTATGGGCAGCGGTGGTTCAGAAGGTAATCAAACCACCATCGGTTTTAAAGAAGCTGCAGAAGTAAAAACTGCATTTGATTATTTAGTGCAGCAGGGCGAAACAAAAATATATTTATTTGGTACTTCACTAGGTGCAGTAGCAATAATGAAAGCCATTAATGATTACCAGATAAATCCATCGGGCATAATCATTGAATGCCCTTTTGGTTCGATGTACAAAACCACCTGTGCAAGATTCAACAATATGAAAGTACCTTCATTTCCCATGGCGGCACTGCTTGTATTCTGGGGAGGTGTTGAAAATGATTTCCGGGCATTCGGCCACCGGCCAACTGAGTATGCCAAAACAATACATTGCCCTACCCTGCTGCTTTACGGTGAACAAGACAAGAATGTAAGCCGTGAAGAAATTGATGAAATTTACGTCAATTTAAAATGTTCAAAAGCATTAAAGACCTATCCGCTTGCCGGGCATGAAAATTATTTAACCCACTATAAAGAACAATGGATTGCTGATGTCCAATCTTTTTTAACGGCAACTGAGAAATAGCTATTTTTTAATACTGCAATGTGCCTTTATTAAACGTTCGCCAGCTATGCCAGAATTCCTGGTAAGCAGGTAATGGCTTTAAATCTGCATTAGCACCGAAAGCTTTTCCGTTGATACGGTATCGGAAATTATTGAGCACTAAAGTATCATTAAGCAAAGTAAAACTGTTTACTGCGTCTGGATTTTCAAAAGCAAAAAAGCTTCTATCGTCATCCGACAATACTACCACTATATTTCTCCCGTCGATTTTATCATTGATAATCCTTGCTGCTTTTAGCTTGTTCCAGTCATAGGCTTTTTTTACTGCGCCGGCTTTTATGCCTACCACCCAGGATTTATCTTTCCAGCTCAGGCTATCGGTACCTGTTAGTCTGCTTTTACTTTTACCAGATTCATAGTTTAAAGTAGTATCGTAATCATCTATAAAAGCAGGGTCGGGTTGCATGATCAGTGAGTTAGGATTGAGCTGTAACCATTGCGACAGCGAAGTTTGTGTGCTGAATAGTTCGGGCAACATTTGCCCTTTTAATTTACCTGTAATGGCTTCGCCTGTAACCTGCCGCCACCAGCTTTTTGTAGTAGCGTCCTCAAACATTGCATTAAAATGATCCATACCTACTAAACGGAATTGCTCCGGCTTTCCATTTACCAAAGGTTCGTACACCCGGCCGGTGCGGCATACCGTGCAATAAGTTACTATTACAGGTTTGCCCCCAATGGTATCCTGTACCTGGTGGTGATAACCTACAAATCTTACCGGATAAGCTTTGGCTTCCCCGTTATTTACAATACCGATTACCAGGCGGTTGGTATCTACAATATTATCTGCAGCGTTTACCATCAACACATCTTTAGGTTGGTAAAACATATGATCTGCAGCCATTACAAAATTGGCCATATAAATTACAGCGGCAACAATCAGTATTGGTATCGCCACTGTCCATTTTCGTTTCCAGTGTGTTTTAAATAAACCAATCAAAAGCAACAACACAAAAAAGTTTCTGAAAACCCAACGCCATTGGTATAAAAAATAGGCCACATCAATGCTGTTCATTTTCTGGCTGCCCGGCATCGGCATAATAAAATACACATTGGCAACTTCAAAAAGCAGCAGGCCGATTAAACCGAAGTAGAATAATTTTTTCATAACAATTTGTGGTATCGATAAACCTGCCCTGCTTCAACAAGCAGGGCTAATGTTTATGCGATTCTTTGTTTCCAAAATAAAAACTGATCGTAAAACCTGCGCTATTTAGAAAAACAGCACTAACGATTACACGATTTTTGTTACCAAACGATTTTATTCCATATTTTAAAAAGAACGATTCTTATTTTTCCAATTCTGTTGTAAGAGTCGTAAAACCCGCCCTGCTTAGACAAGCAGGGCAAACGTTTATACGATTTTTGTTACCAAACGATTATAACAAATATTTTAAACCCGTACCGCAAGCGTAATATTTCCATTACGTCCGTCAGATGGCCAGACTCCCGGCCCCGGATAAAATAGCGGACGTTTTGTAAAGTATTGCTTGTTTATACAATTATTAATCGACATTTTTAATTCCAGGTTTTTAGAAAACCTGAAAGCTGCATTCATATCCAATATACCATAAGCAGGTACCAGACCAACAGCACCAGTTGCTTTAGGTGCCTGAACTGTATTTAATGCATCAGCAAAGGTTTCGGCGGTATAACTATACAAAGCAGAAAAACTTACTTTTCTAACCCTTAGTGTAACACCATTACGTGTTATCACATCTGGTGCACTTTCTACTTTATTCCCTTCAATGTTAATATTTGTGTTCCCCGATTTTACCATTGCTTTTGTATACCTGGCATGTACAAAAGCAGTAGAAGTAAAAACAGACAGGTTTGTTTTTTTATTCAGCATCCAATCGGCCTGTATAAAGATCTCCATCCCTTTTGTAAAAGAATTACCAATATTTGTTCGGTAGGTATAAAAATTTCCTGCATTATCAGTTTGTGCTATTGTGCCAAAACGATTATTGTATTGCAACATAAAACCGTTGATATCCCATCTTAAAAATCTCCAGCTTCCTCTTATTCCAAACTCTGCATTATAGCCTTTGGAATCTTTAATGTTAGCATCAATTTTTTCATACAACGAAGCAGGAATTAAATCTTTAAAAAGCATTGGTCTGTAACTCTGCGACCATCCGCCATACAGCTCTGCATTTTTACCTGGTTTATAAGAGATATTTATTCCCAGTAAAGGAAAATGGTGTTCGATTGAAACAGGTACCTGGTTGGCCGGGTAATAAACAATCTTACCACTCATATCTGTTTTCCCCATTTCAACTCTTGCTCCAAAGTTTACAGAAAGATCATTTTTTAGCTGAAATTTATTTTCAGCAAACAAGGCGAGATTGTTTGTTTTAAAATACACATCTCTTCCCCAAACCGGGTCTGCCAGCGTGAGGTCATAATCGCTACCCGTTGTACCCTTACCTAATTGAGTGCGATGCAAATCGTTATTCATGTACTGCAAACCGGCTGCAAAAGAACTGCTTTGTTTTCCTGTACGGTACGATTGCAGCAAACGCAATTCTGTTGTGTAACTATTAAACCTGTCTACATCCACCTGGCGGTTATTATACTGCAATGTGGCCGTAACAATAGTGTCAGCAATATTGGTAGGTTTATCAAACATTACGCTGCTTCTTCTACCCAAAACCGCCGAAGTAGTTAACTGTAATTTTGTTTGAGCAGCAACCTGCCAATTAACCATTACAGAAGGTATATGAATATCGGGGCTAAAATAATTACGGCTACGTGTTGCCTGTTTGGGATCTGCGGTAAACATACTATCCGTTAATGGGCCTGGTATTCTGTACAAATATTTTGATCTTGCCCATTCTAAACGGAGAGAAAAATTTTTATTCGGTTCATATATTAGCATTACAGATTCCGCTTCTGACTCGGTATGTTCATTTTTACGATAGCCGTCTTTCGATTTTTTTTGTACATACGCATAGTACCTGAATTTTCCCAGCTTTCCGCCAATGGCATTGTAACTACTTAACAAATTAAAAGAGCCAACAGTATTGATACTTTCAAAAGCAACCGGCCTGCTGGTATCCCCCTGTTTGGAAATATAATTCAGCATACCCCCAAACTGTGCACCATATTGTAAAGAACCGGTGCCTCTTACTAATTCAATACGGTCAATACTTTCAAATGGCATACTGTAATGACTCGCAGGGTAACCGTACATGTCAGAATTTGTCAGCACACCATCTTTCCTGATATTAAATTCCCAGCCACGGTGAGGATCTAACCCTCGTGCAGCAATATTTACCTGGTTGCCGGAGCCGTCCATGTCATAAACAAAAACACCTGGAATTTTTGCAAATACCTGCCTTCCTGTTTTATTGGTAATATCTGCGATTGTGTTGGTAAGACTGATCACTTCAGTTTTTTTACCAGCGAAAATATAGGTACCCTGTTGGGATGGAAGTTGTTTAAGAATATTTTGATACAAAGTAGAATAAAAGATAAGGCTGTCTAAAGACTTTATTCTTACCAATGTATCCTTGCCCGTATTATGTTGTTGCGCTAACAGAGCTGTAGCACAAAACATGAGTGATAAAAATATTACGACAACTTTTTTCATTCAATAATAATTTCTTAAACCTGTAAAATGGCGTTGTATTTTTTACAACGCCATCCAAAAAATTACTCCGCTCCATCAATATGCCCCCTGGCGATAGCATAGCTGCCTACTTTATTTCCTGCAACCAGCCCCACTTCGCAATCGCTACGGAAATGTATAGCACCATACATCCTGGAAACAGATGCTTCTTTTGCCATATCAATAAATTGTTGTGCTTTTGCCGGAATGATATACCCTAACACTGTGCTTGCCGCACCACTGAAGGTGCTATGACCACTTATATAAGCAGGAAAATTAGGCAGGCCAATATCAGTTTTTATACGGGTGTCCATTTGCATGGGACGAGGATTAAAATAAATATATTTTGCATCCCAGCAAACAATACCGGCATCCATTATACTCATGTTGAGGAGCGCCATGTTACGTGCCCATCTTGCTTCGCTGAAGCCCAATTGCGCAAACTCTGTGGCGGCGATATAATTCCAGTGGCCCGGTGGAGTGTAAGTTCCTGCCCCATCCGACCAGAATGTGGCAATGCTTCTTTGTTCCCTGGTGAGATTTTTTTGTATCTGGTAAATTTCTTCTGTTTCTGATTTAAACTGTGCCGACCCTGTTAATGGCGGAGGCCCGGGGCGAATAGTAGTGACCATTGTTAAAGAATCAAACAGCCATGTTTTTACTTTACCAAATAATGGCAACATTGGCGGACGCTTTGGTGTTTCCTGGCTGATCCATGGCGTTTCACCTTTGGCAACAGCATCTGTTTCAAATTGTGTCCATTGCGCCTGCGTACCGATGGCAGCACCTGCACGGTCGCCCCTTGCCCTGGCAATGAATTTTGCTGCCACTGCCCTGCCTAAGGCTTCACCTGCATCTAAATCGCTACGCACATTAGCGCCGGCAATCAGTCTTGCTCTTTTGTGTTCTTCAGCTTTTTGATTGATAAAATCCTGGTCGCCGGGAAATAATAATTTTAATAGCTCTACTGAAGCACCCATTACCACCGCATCTTCGCTCGGGTAAGAAGGTAAAGTAGATTTTGGCAATAATGTTTGTATGGTTGCATCTACAGTAAATGGCGCGGCACGGTTGTACAACGATTTGTAATAGTAACCAGCCACACAGGCATCGTATTGTGCGGCACTCAGGTAAGCGTATGCTCTTGCCGCATAAGGCGGATTAGAAAACGGGAACAGCGGGTATGCCAACGGGTTATTGGCATTAGGAAAAGGGTAAGAACCATCGGGATTCTGATAGGGAGGCAGGTTATGTTTGGCTACCAGCTCTCTCATAATTTCGTTCCAGCGTAATACAGCACCGGCCCCCCAGTAGTTCACCAGGTCTTTTTCGTCATTGGTAATATTATTCTGAAAACTTTTGATCTCGTTGAGTTGCAGAATATAATCCGGCGATGTGGTTGCAATTGGTGCTGCACAGGCAAATTCGCCGGCAGAAGTTAATAGAATGGGTTTCCATGTTCCTGCATTGGCATCAGCTTTGGTTGGATTGATAAGCGGATAGGCAGCATTGGCTTCGTCTATCTTTTTTGAACAGGAATTAAAAACTGTAATTGCCGAAACAGTTAAAACACTGATGAGTAAAAATATTTTTTTCATTGTTGTGATATTTATTTGCAATCGTTACTGACGATGGCAACATGAAATTTATTTTTTAGTTTCTTCCTTTTTCTTTTTGCTGAAATCCAGGATGTAAAAAATACCTCCGCCAAAGCTACTGCTTTGTCCTATGTTTCTTCCTGCAACAGTGGTATTGGCATCAGCAACAAATGAAAGGCCGTTCACAAAATCAGTATCATATTTTACATGCAGGCCCAGTCTTGTAGCATCCATATTATTGCTTACAAAAGGCATATTGTTTTTAGTGATATCAAAACCGCCCAGGGTGCTGAATTTATCTGCAATTGCCTCGATGATCCAGGTACTGCTGCGGTAGCCGATCCTGAAATTAAAATCACTGGCATCGGGCATTTTCACTTCATCGGTGTAATGCATTTCGGTAGTATAGTACGTATTTCTGTCCAAGGTTACATTACTGCGTAACATATAAGTGCCGGATATGGTAGCAAACCAATCTCCCATTTCGTAATCTGCCATTAACCTGAAGTGGCCGGTTTTGCTATGCATACCAATAGCCAATGGCATCAGGTCGATATAATAATTTGATACCGGTGCCGAGTAGCCGCCAATCAAGATCGCTTTGAGATTTCCTTTACCGATCTTTTTTTCTTTAGCTACCCATTTGGCCCAAAGGCTGATATCCTGCAAGCCTTTTTGCCCTTTTAAATTTCCGGCGCTTGCTTTTGTTTTAATATAAGGCAATCCAAAAAGCAGGTTCAGTTTATGGGTTACACCATAGTTACCCATTATCATGGCATTGGTGCTGCTTACGGTACCTAAGTTGGCATTATCTCTTTTAAAAGTGCCTTCCCAATAATTTTTCCAGCTGCTGGTACCCACTGTAGGACCAACACAGAAAAAATTCTTCTGCATCATTATACCATCAATATCGGTTTGTGCAAATGTTAGTTGTTGAATACACAGAAAGCAAATTATAATACCGGCTATTTTATTTTTTTTGTAAATATTTTTCTGCATAAAAAAGATTTAAGCCCCCTGCACTATCAAAAAGTAAAAGCTGCTGCAATTATTCTTTACAAGCGCAAGGGGATTTAATAATTTATAATTTAAAGGTCATACCGGCACTGATGAGGTAATCGGCAAAAGCGGCATCACCTTGTTTGTGTGTGCCGGTATCAATAGTTTGTCTTTTATCGGCATCGCTTTGTGTACGGTCTCTCTTTAATGCAAAAGGAACAGCAAGATTAAAGCTTACTTTTTTTGCTACATAGGTTACGGAAGGCTCTGCAGAAATAATATACCCAGGCCTTCTGAATCCTTTGCTGCCACCAATCAGGTCTTTAGAAGGCAACCCTTCTACTCTTACACCGCCTGCAAAGTTGAACTGATGCACCATGTAGCTTACACCTGCACGGGCCATAAACAGATCAGGAACACTCATCACATCGGTATTGTATTTTTTTGCCGTGGCGGAAACCGTACCGCCTCTTGCTGTAGAAGTACCGTTTACTTCCCTTGGATTAGCCAGGTAAAAGAAACTTCCGTAAACACCTAATTTGTGAGAGAAATTATAAAAACTGTTCAGTTCAAAAGTTAAACCGGTACCACCATCGCCGGGTTGAATGGATTGATCAACCGGGCCAAGTAACAAAGAATCTGCTTTTGCGGTATGAAAGTAATCCTGGTAGTTGTAATTACCTGTTGGCAATTTTAAACCAAGGCCCAACTGCACATTCCCTTTGTGTGATGTTTTTGGATCAAACATCCACCTGTAAGCTGAGAAGCGAATATCACCTATACCAAATGATCCTGTAGAATATCTTCCTACGTTAGCATGCTCGTATAGTGAACTGCGTTTAAAATCCATGATCGGTAATGTGATAGCAAGAGACCATCTTAAATTAATGGTCCTGGTAGCAGTGATATCAAGCTCATAAGAATGATTAATTACATTCGTGCCCTGATCTACACGTTGTTTTTGTTCTTCTGTTCCCACAAAATGTTTGTAGGATTTAAAGTAGCGGTTGTTAAGATTCAATTCCCAACCTTTTGCATCAGAAGGTTTGCTGCAGATACCTGCAGTACCCTTAATGGCTACGCAACCCTGTGCGTTTACATTGTGCTGTGCCATTAAAAAGATTGCGGCCAGTGTTAATAGTTTTTTCATTGTCTGTCTGTTTTGTCTTTACCCGAAAACGAATAAAGATGTTTAAATAATTGTTAGCAGTAGTTGTTGATTATAAAATTTTATTTTTCCATTTTTAATTTTCCTACAATAAAGTCACCCACTTTTTTCCCGCATTCGTTACTTACCAAACAACTTGGATGAAAATGTATGCCACCATAAAATCTAGCCATATTATTTTCCTGGGCTGCCTGCCTGAAAGAAGTAAAAGAACGATTGGCAATACCAAATTCCAGTTCACTGGTATCGGTATAATTAAAATTATCGCCAAACATTTTTGTTAATGCTTCTGCAGATGCTGATGATACCGTGCTATGGCCACAGGTATATTCGGGAAATGGTGGTGTTTGTAAATAGGGCCTCCAGTCCTGGTCGATATATTTATTGATAGCCGTTTCGGGCCTTATCATATTGCTTCTGAATTTTTCATCCCAGCATTGTATAAATGCATCAAACATACATATGGAGGTAAGTGTGTAGGCAGCTACGGTCTTCCTGAAACTGGCTTTTGCTTTTTGTGCAGCAATGCCCACAATATTCATCCAGTGGCCCGGAGGAGAAAATTTCTTGGTAACAAATTGGATATGTCCTACAACATTTAGTTTACCACCCAGGTCGTCCCAGAATTCAGCAATATGTGTTTGTTCAGGATTTAAACTGTCCACTGCATTTTTTACTGCCATCACCTGTTTGTAATACGGACCGTTTTTATCGGTCATATTAAATGCAATGGGTGGTGGCGGTGCAAACTGGCTGGCACTGTCCATCACAATTGTCCTGATCTCTCTCCAGTGAGGCTCCAGGGCACTTGCATAGGCAGGCGGTGTGGGTACCCAGCGGCCCGGAGAATCCAGCACCGTATAGCGTGATGCGCTGCGTGTTTGGGCATAATGATCTTTTTTACTCCATGCCAGTATTGCCTTGGAAACAGTATCTGCAAAAGCCAGTGTATTATCAAACATAGCAGAAGGCATGCCCTGGTCTTTTGCAAATTTCTTTACACTGTCAACGTATTCCTTCATACTGCCTTCGGGGAAGGTAACGGCTTCGCCTACCTTACAAAAGGCCAGTAAAGATGCAAATTCAAAATCAATTTTTTTAGCAGCATCAGGTTTCGGCATAGCTATAAGCCCGTGTATTTGCCCGGCCAAAGAGTTATATTCTTTTGGATAGCCGGCTGCAATACATTCGTACGCCGCAATATTGGCATAGGCATAATTACGCGATGCCACGATGGGCGAGAAACCTACAAATTTTACTACTTCATTCAGTTCTTTTACAGTTTTACTGTACGAGAATGCATTGGTAAAGTAAGTTGCCTGTGCAGGTTTATCATTAGTACAGGAGTACCAGCACAAAACGATTGCAGCTAAAGCCGCAGAAAATCTTTTCATAAATTGTTTAATAAATAAATGGTGAACGATAAAAAATATCGTTCAATAGCAAGCTGTCTTAAAATGGTAATCAGCTATTGAACGTATCGGGAGGTTGCTCGATAGTAGCTTTGTGTAAACTGCCGGAGTTGGCGTTATAATAAGCAGTATTTTGTAAAGCGATGGTGGTGGCATATGAAGGCGCCACAGTCCAGTCGCTGTGTTTTACATATTCACTTAATAATTTCACAAATGAAATAAGTTTGCCCGAACCGGGTGCTTTTTTGCTGGTATCTTTTTGCAGGTCAAAAGTGGATTGCGCAAAATTATCTTTCGATTCCAGCATTTGTTGTTTGGAAATATTAGGTAGGCAAAGCAGTTCCAGCGAATCGTTATAAATGCGGCTTTTAACATACTGGTACAACACACCATTTACTTCCACTTCGCCATAGGCACGTGAAAAATCTTTGGTGTTATTATAGTAAGGTAAATTAATAGCTTTTTTGATGGAGATGAGCTGGTCTTCGTTGTAATTATTTTTATCGATGGCTGCTTCCAGGGATTGATTGGCATTATTTACCATGAAGGATACAAAAAGCCGGTACCCAAATAAGTTGAATACAAAGACTCCCAAAAGTAGTATAGCAGCTAGTTTCTTCATCCTGGTCTGTGCAAAATAGTAATATTTATCCGGTTTTCTCAGGTTTTTTCTATTCTTTCTTTGGCATATTTCTCTGCAAACGTTTGAAATGCCCATTTTTTATCTCAACCCGGCAAATTTTTAACTATTTGAGATTGCATTACTTAGAAATATATTTTAAAATCAGAAATAACCATTTAGACATTTAAGGACATATAGGAAAACATAACAGTCTTTTTAAAGCGGAGCTCTGTTTGTTCTGATATGCTTTAAATGGTTAAATTTCATTTCACTATAAATGTTTTTTTAAGCGGTCCCACCCCGGTAATTGTAATACTCTTCCATTGTTTTGGCAAAGTTGATTTTATCTGCGTAATTCCTGCCGGGGTAATTTCCAGGCCACCAAAGCCATTGAGTACTGCCTGCAAAATACCTCCGGCACCCGTTGCAAAATAAGGATTAGTACCGCCTTTGGTTTCGGCAATTATATTAAAAGGGGCATTTAAATTAGGCACATACGCATCTTTAAAAAAATGAAAGGCTTTATCAGCATCCCCGATACGGGAATACAGCAAAGCAAAGATACCCTGCGTCATTGCAGGCGTGCCTTCGTCGGGTACACGAACGGAGTAATAATCCAGGTCTTTTTTAATTTGCCTGGCATCGGTAATTTCTTTTAAAGGGTAAGCCAGTAAATTTACATCAGCCTGTTTAATCCCTTCTCCATTGTAGGCCGCATGTTCGCTGGTGGTGCCATCGGCTAATTTTAAAATGGGAATATTATTGGCCACATCCACCCAATCTGCATCAGCAGCTATGCCTAAAATTTTTGCTGCTTCCGTAGCAGCTTTTAAATTCGCTTTAGCGGCACCGTTAGTAAAGGCATTATTATCTACATTTTCTGCCCATTCATCTGCTGCCACCACATTTTTAATATCGTAATGGCCCGGACCGTTTCTTTCCACACGGCTTGCCCAGAAATCTGCCGTATTTTTTAACACCGGCCAGCCTTTTTCCCTCAGCCAGTTTTTATCCTGTGTTACGCAATAATAATTCCATGCCGCCATGCCTACATCAGCTGTAATGTGATGTTCAAAAGGGCCGCTTAATGCCCATACCGGCGTTTCTTCCACGCCTGTTTCGGCACTCTCCCATGGATACATTGCTCCCTTATAACCTTTGCCAAAGGCATTTCTTTTAGCGGCCTCCAGTCTTTCAAAACGGTATTCCACCATACTCTTCGCCATTTCGGGATGCAATTGTAAAATAGCGGGAAACATCCACAACTCAGTATCCCAGAATACATGACCGTTATATCCCAGGCCGCTTAATCCCATCGGGCTCGGACTGTTAGATGAGCCTTCTCTCACAAAAGAGTATAAATGATACAACATACTGTGAATATCCTGCTGACTTTGTGCATCACCTTCGATGATGATATCACTTTTCCATAAATCATTCCATGCTTTGTTATGCATTTCAATCAACCGGTCTCTGCCTTGTAATTTTGCAAAGATGGTGAGGCGTTCAGCTTCATTCAACGGATCGTTGTGATGAGCCGATGTAATGGATGAACCCACGATTGCATAGCGGTAAGTTTCACCTGCCTTCATTTTTTTTGCAAACTTCATCAGGTGCATATTGTTATCCCACATTTCATGAATCACCCTTGGTTCGCTGCCATGTGCTTCTGTAAAAATAAAAGCATTGCTGGCGCACATCAGTAATTTACCTGTAGGGCTTTTTGCTGTTGAGGTTAATAAGCTGATTGTTGTATGCGGCCTGTCTATTTCGTTATAGTAATTCTGCACCTCCTTTAATGCATCCGGCGCTTCCATCTGGGAAGCACTGCCTAAATTGAAATCTTT
Organism: Ferruginibacter profundus; assembly: GCF_054783275.1. Lineage (NCBI taxonomy): Bacteria > Pseudomonadati > Bacteroidota > Chitinophagia > Chitinophagales > Chitinophagaceae > Ferruginibacter > Ferruginibacter profundus. The sequence goes on from NZ_BAAGQW010000001.1 coordinate 2,313,394, forward strand.
TTTTGCTGTTACCGTAATATCCATCAACACTGAATAGGGTAACTGGCGTAAAGCATAATAGGTGTAACTGATGGTGGCCACATCTTTATAATTAAATGAAGTGGTAAAACTGGCATGTTGCATATCCAGTTGCTGCTGCATACCGGTAGCATCTGCGTTACCCAATCTTTTACCATCCACCTCAATGTACATGTTTAAGAGATTGAAGCTTTTTAAAAAATTACTTACCCTGCCACGTCCGTACAGATCGTATGCGCCGGCAAGCACCACATCTTTTACTTTAAATGCTTCGGGGCTGCTTACAATGCCTATCATACCATTGGCAACTGTTACGCCATAATAATTTTTTGCATCAATATTGGTAGCTGTAATTTTCCATGGGTCTTGTGCAAACAAGCTGCAGCAGGTAATTAAAAGAATAGTTGCGAGAGATATTTTTTTCATATAGTTTTTTGATGAGTGCGTTTCTATAACTGTCTTCATGATCCTCGTTAAAATTCCGGCCGGTAAAGACACGGCCCGGGGTGATTATTTTAGTTGTACAATACAAGCCTGGTAAGGTTGTAATGTAACTGTATTTCCATTTACTTTTAATGGCTGCAGGTTGTTGATCCACTCTTCGCCCAATTGCATCTTATCCAGGTTAAAACTGCCGCCTGTTTTTCGGAAACTTAATAATACCAATACTTTTTTATTGCCGTCTTCCCTGGTATAAGCATATACATCGGGGTTATCTTTATCCAGCAGCGTATATTTTCCGTAAACCAAAACATCTTTCTGGTCTTTCCGCAGCTTTACCATTTTCTTAAAATAGTTCAATACCGAGCCGGGATTTTTTTCTTCAGCTTCAGCATTAATTTCATTTTTATTATCATTTACTTTTAACCATGGCATACCTGTTGTAAAACCTCCGTTCATGCCTGCATCCCACTGAAATGGTGTACGGCCATTATCTCTTGCCCCACCATTTTTCTGGTCTTCAATAAATCCTTTTAAATCACCTCCGGTATTTTTTACTTTACCATATTCTGCAATGGTTTCAATGTCCCTGTAATCTTCAATTTTGTCAAATTTAATATTGGTCATGCCGAGTTCGTCGCCGAAATAATAATATGGAGTACCCCTCATGCTTAATAAGAAGGTGGTAAGCATTTTAGAAGAAGCTTCCCTGAATTCCGGTGCATCATTACCCCAGCGTGTAACCATTCGTGGCTGATCGTGATTGCCTAAGTAAATTGTGCCCCATCCCTTATTGGCGAATACGCTATCCCAATCGGAATAAATTTTTTTGAATGCCGTTAAGCTCCAGTTGGGGTCCATCTTTTTAAAATATCCCGGCACATAACCTAAACTAACCCCATCAAAGTGATAGGCCATGTCTAACTCTTTTCTTTCGGGATCAACAAAATTCATTGCCGTTGCTTTGGTAGTGCCTGCGCCTTCGGCTAAAGTCATGATATCATATTTGCTCAACACTTCTTTGTTCATCTCTTGTAAATAATCATGCAATCCGGGGCCACTTGCCTGGTACACATCCCAGCGGCCTTCGTATTTTTCATCCAGGTCTTTTTGAGTGATCACCGGAAATGTGGTGTCTTTGGCAATAAATGGAATAACGTCCATTCTAAAACCATCCACACCTTTTTTAAACCAGCGGTTCATCATTGCATAGATCTCCTGCCGTAGTTTTGGATTTTCCCAATTGAGATCGGGTTGTTTGTAACTGAAGTAATGTAAATAGTAACTGTTGGTTAAAGAATCAAAACGCCAGCCGCTTCCATCCACTTCAAAATTGCCGGGCCTGAATGGAGGCTTGCCTTTTTCTGCAGGCCACCAATGAAAATAATTTCTGTAAGGATTAGTTCTCGAGCTACGTGCCTGTTTAAACCATTCATGTTCGTCACTGCAATGATTTACCACAAGGTCCATCACCAATTTCAATCCACGTTTATGCATTTCCGCCAGCATCACATCAAAATCTGCCATGGTACCAAATTCTTTCATGATATCGTCGTAGTTGCTGATGTCGTAACCATTATCTGCATTAGGACTGCCATAGATCGGATTCAGCCACACAATATCTATTCCCAGGTTTTTTACATAATCCAGTTTTGAGGTAAGGCCTTTCAGATCACCAATGCCATCACCATTACTGTCTTTAAAACTTCTTGGGTAGATCTGGTAAACCACCGCTTCCTTCCACCATTTTTTTTCGGGTTTATTTTCCATAGCGGTTGTTTTTTGTTCCGCAGCATTATTACAGGAAAGGAAGGCCAATGAGCATAACATTGCCGGCAAGACATATAGCTTTAGCATAATCAAAATTTATTCTTTAAAGGTATTCCTTTACAAAAAAGTTTACGCCATCTTTTTTTAAACATCAATCGTTTGCAGTAGATTAAAAAAAGTATAACTGGTCAATTAGCAGTTGTTTTGCTTAACTTTCTGCTGCTAAAACTTGCTTATGAATCAAAACAAACTTTTCCGCTATTCCATTGTAGCTGCATTGGCCGGTTTTATTTTCGGGTTTGATACGGTGGTGATATCCGGGGCCAACCAACCCATTAAAGACCTGTGGCATACCTCTCCGCTTTTTCATGGCTTTTTTATTATGTCGATGGCCTTATGGGGAACAGTGCTGGGTTCCATCTTCGGCGGCATTCCTACAGAAAAATTTGGCAGAAAAAAAGTTTTATTATGGATAGGTATATTGTTTGCGATATCTGCCTTTGGTTCGGCACTTGCGCAAGACACCTATACTTTTTCCTTCTTCCGGTTTATAGGCGGTGTGGGCATTGGTATATCTACAGTAGTTGCCCCCACTTATATTTCTGAGATTTCAACGCCTGCCACAAGGGGGCGATTAGGTGCCATGTACCAGTTCAATATTGTATTTGGCATACTGGTGGCCTATTTATCAAATTATTTTTTAAAAGGTGTTGGCGGTGTAAACGATTGGCGATGGATGCTGGGTGTGCTGGCAATACCTTCTGCAATATATACCCTGATGGTGTTAGGAGTGCCTGAAAGCCCACGATGGCTGATATCCAAAAAGAATGACCTGGCTAAAGCTAAAGAAATATTAACTGCCCTTGGTGTTGAAAACCCTGCTGCAGAAATCGGCGCCATCATTGAAAGCAACAACCATGAAACAGCTGCCGGCAATACATCGCAATTTTTTATTGCAAAAAATAAAAAAATTATTGCCCTGGCTTTTTTTATTGCCTTCTTTAACCAGTTATCGGGCATTAATTTTATTTTATACTATGCCCCTGAAATTTTAGCCAAGATAGGTCTGGATGAAAAACATTCCTTATTAAACTCCATTGCTATCGGCGGCACTAATTTAATTTTCACTTTTGTAGGTTTGTTTCTTATTGACCGCTTAGGCAGAAGAACTTTGCTCATTATTGGTTCGCTGGGATATATCATCAGCCTGGGTATGGTGGCATACGCTTTTAAAACAGCCGCTGGTCCTGTTTTCCTGATGACCTTCCTGTTACTATTCATTGCCTCGCATGCAATAGGACAAGGTGCGGTGATATGGGTTTTTATTTCAGAAATTTTTCCCAATAAGATCCGTGCACTGGGGCAATCCTTTGGAGCCAGTGTGCATTGGGTATTTGCGGCCATCATTACTTTAATAACACCGGTTTTTTTAGATAAAACCAAGGGCTTTTTAAAAGATGCCCCATGGATCATCTTTGCTTTCCTGGCGGGCATGATGGTGCTGCAATTGATTTGGGTATTAACCCGGATGCCGGAGACAAAGGGTGTATCATTAGAAGAGCTGGAGAAGAAATTAAGTGCGTAATGAAATTTACCGGGAGGGGCCGGGTGGAGGGGCAATTTTCAATGCTCAATACTCAAAATTGAATACTCAAAGTAAGACAAGTGCATCAATATGATGTAGTCTCACTGAAAGTAGTACCCGATTTTATAATATGCATTTAGTATTGAATATTTTTTCTTTGATCAAAAAATTTATTGTGTCATGAGATTAAAAAAACATTTTCTTTTTATATCATTTGCATTTTCATTGGTGCTGCAGGCGCAAACAAAATTGTATACAGAACAATATCGTCCGCAGTTTCATTTTTCACCTGCACTTAACTGGTGCAACGACCCCAATGGTTTGGTGTATAACAACGGCACGTATCATTTATTTTACCAGCACAACCCTTTTGGCAATCAATGGGGTCATATGACCTGGGGGCATGCTACCAGTAAAGACCTGGTGCATTGGAAACATTTACCCATCGCAATTCCCGAAGTGAATGGCGTGATGATTTTTTCCGGTACCTGTGTGGCAGATAGAAACAACAGCAGTGGTTTTGGCAAAAACGGGAAAATACCAATGGTGGCCGTGTATACCGGGCATATTGAAAATGTAAACCAATCGCAGTGTATTGCATACAGCCTTGATGATGGTATTACCTGGACAAAGTACGCCGGCAACCCCGTGCTTGACCTGCATAAAAAAGATTTTCGTGATCCTAAAATATTCTGGTACGAACCTAAAAAATACTGGGTGATGGCATTGATGTTTCCTGTTGAGCATATCGTGCAATTCTACAGTTCAAAAAATTTAAAAGACTGGAATCACCTGAGTGATTTTGGCCCGGCCGGAGATACTGCTGCAGTATGGGAATGCCCCGATTTAACACAAGTACCCGTTGAAGGAGCTCCGGGTAAAAAGAAATGGGTATTGCAAATGTCGCAGAATGCCAGTATGCAATATTTTGTGGGAGAATTTGATGGCGTACGATTTACCAATGAAAACCCTGCCAATAAAATTAACCGGCCGGATTATGGCCCCGATTATTATGCAGCCATTGCCTACAATCAATTACCGGCAGCACATTTACCCACAGCAATCGGCTGGGTCAATAACTGGAATTATGCCAACGACATTCCTACCACACCCTGGAAAAGTGCGATGTCGCTGCCAAGAAACTTAAGTGTAAAAAAAATAAACGACGAATGGGTATTGATTCAAAAGCCTGTTGCATTACTCAATTCTTTAAGAAAAGAAAATTTTACTATTGCAAAAGAAATGGTGAGTGGTCAAAAAATACTTCCCGTTAAAAGCACGCAATTTGAAATGGAATTTACACTTATGCCATCAGCATCATCTGTAAGTGGTGTTAAAATTGCAGCAGGCAATAATAATTATTTTGAAATTGGTTACGATGCCGCACAACAGATTTTTTATATTGACCGAAGCAAAAGTGGCAATACCACATTCAACGAAAATTTTAAAAAAGCCAGTCGTTTTGAAAAAATAATACCCTTACAAAATAAGCAACTTCAATTACATATTTATTTTGATAACAGTATTGCCGAAATTTTTGTGAATAACGGATTGGCGGTTTTTACAGCCCAGCTTTTTCCGGGGCCAAATGATAATGGCATTGAATTATTCAGCCGTGGCGAAAAAAGTATTTTCTCTGATATCAGTATATGGAAAATGAAAACAGCATGGTAAGCAACGATTTTTTATATTACATGCCAAACCGCATTTTTTTTAAGCTATTTTAATTATCAATATGAAAAAATGGATCTTAGGTCTTTTGTTTATTGCCGTTATTGCAGTGGGCAGTATTTATATTTTAATCCCCGGCGATATTACGGTATCTGAGGTACGGTATATTAAAACTTTCCGTGCTGCTGTAGCCAAATTACTTACCAGTAAGGAAAAGATAAACCAGTGCTTTGGAAATGTTGCTGCTAAAACAGACAGTACCTTTACATACAAAGGTTTTACTTTTAGTGTAAGCAAGATCATTTTTAATGGTAACATAATTGGTATTACTTCGGATGCGATAAATGTACAAAGCAATTTGATTCCGCTGGAGATGACAACCGATTCTTCATCGTTGCATTGGGTGGCGGTAATACCTGCAGGCTCAAACCCTTTCAACAGGTTAAAATATTATTACGCTGCAAAAAAATTAAAAGAAAGTATGGCCGGCCTGATGGACGAAATGAAAACCTACCTGGAACACCCGCTGAATATTTACGGTATTGAAGTAAAGGAAATACGGCTGTCAGATTCCTTACTGATCAGTACAAAAAGCAGCAGCAACCATCAACCTGGTGTGGATGAAATATACGGACAGGTAAAAAAATTACAGGACTATGCCAGCAGCCAGGGCGCTTCGGCAACCAATTCCCCGATGCTGAATGTAAGACAGATAGATTCATCCCATTATGAATTTATGGTAGGCCTTCCTGTTAACAAACAAGTTTCTGAAACAGCCGACATTCATATTAAGCTGATGCCACCCGGAGGCAAGATGCTGATAACGGAGATTAAAGGTGGCCCGAATACGATCAGAAACAGCATGAAATTATTTGATATTTATAAAGAAGATGCCAAAAGAACAAGCCCTGCCATCCCTTTTGAATTACTGATCACTAACAGGGCTGCAGAACCTGATACCTCTAAATGGATCACGAGGTTGTATTACCCGGTAATGTAGTTATTGTGGTTTTGTAAAACGGATAACCCTGAGGCTGTCATTGTTTTTAGCCAGTATAAATGCAGGCTGATGATTAATAGTGATAGGTGCTATATGACGCACCTGCCCTTTAACCTGTAAGCCGTTTATATTTTCTGTTTCAAATTTACCATTGCCCTTGTTGATAAGGAGCGTACCAAAATCTGCATCGTAGCGCCCCATCTGAATATTGTTATCGTAGTAATTGCCCATCAGCAATACATCAGGCAGTTTATCAGCATTGGCATCTACCACCACTGCAGTACGGTAAGAGGTCAACTGCGCCTGCCAGGGCAAAGCTTCGGTAGTAAAATTTAAATTCCCCTTGTTGATCAATACTGCATTAGAAAAATAATCTACTGTTGATACCTGTGCAGACTTAAGTTTTGCATCCGTAAAAATTTCATCCAATGTTGCTTTTGCAAAATCTGCTGCATACAAGAATTTCTTTTTTATAAAAGGCAACTGCTTTTGTAATTCATCTTTTGTGGTAAACGGAATTTCTTTTCCTCCAACATAATAAGTGAGTACCTGGTCGTTTTTACCATCTCCGTCAAAATCATTATAGTATAACCGTACAGGTTGTTCCGGGGTAGCATGCAACCGTGAGTTTAAACCAAGGTTACCGGCAATAAGCGAAGTATTGCCATCATTGTTCATGTCAACCGGCAATAGAAAATTCCACCATCCTTTATTGGTGCTCAGCGCTTGTTTGGTAAATACCCTGTTGGTATTAATGAATGCATCAATACCTCCCCATTCACAACAAACCAACAGGTCTTTATCGCCATCTTTGTCAATATCAAACCACAAAGCATTTGTAACCATGCCTTCGTTAGCCAGTTCTGCGGCATACTGGTTGGTTACATCTTTAAATTTTCCTGTGCCGTCGTTTTGTAATAAATATGATACCGGCATTTTTCCATAATTCCATGGTACTACCCTGCCGCCAATAAAAAGATCGGTAAAGCCATCGCCATTAAAATCATAGGGAACAATACAGGACTGCGTTTCAAAAATATCCCCGAAAGCATTTTCCAGTTTTGTAAAATTTGCCTTGCCGTCATTTAAATAAACACGGGGTTTTAAATGCTCATCAGTACCATAGTATTCATTGCCGCCACTTGCAATTACAAGATCAACATGCCCGTCATTATTTACATCAATAAATTGTGCACCTGCATCTTCACACATACTGTCCAATGCCATTGCCGGTTGATCAAGCCGGGTAAATTTACCATCGGCCTGTTGTAAAAAAATGGCATTCTTAAATGTTCGGGAAGCGCCGATAAAAACATCTTCCAGCCCATCATGATTAATATCCCCAACTGCCAAAGCTGGCCCTTCAGTTGATACCATGTGCGGAATTAAAAACTCCCGGTTAAATTCAATGAATGAATTTTCCTTGTGTACATAATTTAAACCGGTTTGCGCAGTGATATCTTCCATTGGCCGGGTTTCGTTTTTATGAAAACCCGTAATTCTTGCATAGCTGAATTTGGGCAGGCCTTTTACGTAAGTAAAACTCAGTGCTGATGTTTTTGTAGCTAAGTCAATTTTTTGAAAACTATTATCGGGCCATACTAAAAAAGCAGAGTCAACTTTTGTATTGGTGAGCCCGATGTGCAAAGGTTCTTCCATACTGGATTCAAATCCCCTTGCCGGATTTTTTTCATAGGTTCTTATACTACTGTCTGCATACAAAATTATTTTAGCCCCAATGGCATTACTATTGGCAGCCGGGCCATTTAATTTTATTGCAGCAAAAAGTTTATCTTTTTTATCGTTGCTTTTATTCCGGTATACCAGTACGGGCTGGTTAACATTATTGACCACCACATCAAGGTCTCCATCATTATCAAGATCTGCATATACTGCCCCGTTGGAAAAAGTAGGCAGGGCATCTGCCGTGTTAATGTCTTCAAACTGCAAATTCCCCTTGTTGCGAAAAAAACGGTTAGGGATTTTTATCTCGGGAAATTTATTGACCAGCGCCATATCCTTTTCGCCACTTTTACTGCCATGCAATTGCTTTTGTATCTCACCATCCGAAATAAAATTAGCATAATCCATATCATTCATACGCTTGGGAATGCCATTGGATATAAAGAGATCTTTCAGCCCATCGTTATCAAAATCCATCCAAAGCGGTGCCCAGCTCCAGTCGGATGCATAGATACCCGAATACAATCCAGTTTCGCTGAACATGCCGTTGCGCCTGTTATATTGAAAATTATTCCTGGTGTATTGATAGTTGTAGCCGATACTTATTTTGTGATAAAAAATATCGTACTCATCTTCCCCCAATGAACGTTTTAAAATATAAGGATCAGAAGGAAGCATATCCACAGAGATAATTTCAGGGTACCCGTCATTGTTAACATCGGCTACATCAACACCCATAGAAAACTGGCTGGTATGCATCAGCATGTCGCTTCCCTGCTCTTTAAAAGTGCCATCGTGCTGGTTTATATAGAGGTAATCATTTTCGTGAAAGTCGTTACCCACATAAAGATCAGGCCATCCATCCAGGTTAATATCAGCAACAGCAATACCCAGGCCATAGCTTATTGCAGAACTGTTGATCCGGCTTGCTTTTGTAACATCTGTAAAATGATTATTGCCATCATTGCGGAACATGCGATCGCCGGATAATACATTGTAGGTGCCCAGAAAATCCTGGCGTGGTGCAAAAGTGCCATTCTGATGAACAGAATGGTTCAACAAAAACATATCCAGGTCGCCATCCATATCATAATCAAAAAATGCGGCCTGTGTGCTGAAGCCGGAAAAATCCAGCCCGTATTGGGTAGTTTCATCAGCGTAATAGGGTATCCCGTCAGTAATACCTTTACAGATCAGCAGCTGATTTTTTCCGTGTAAAATTTCGTAGTTACCTACTTTGCAGATATACAGATCGAGTAAGCCATCGTTATTAATATCAATAACGGAAACGCCTGTACTCCATGATCTGTCCAGGGGTATTTTAGCTGCAGCTGTTACATCACGGAATTTTAAATTGCCTTCGTTCAGGTACATTTTACTCTCTTCCTGGTTGGCGGCAAAAAAAAGATCGATCTTACCATCATTATTAAAATCGCCTGCGCCCACTCCTGCACCATTGTAAAAATACATGTAATGAAACATGTTGAAAGAATCCGTTGGGGTTAGCGTATTGGCAAAATGTAATCCTGTTTGTGCATCAGTTAATGTTTCAAATAAAGAAGGAGTTGCCGGCTGCAACTTCTCCTCGTGCCCGTTACAAGACGCCGCAGTAACAAGAACGTATAAGAACGCCAGCCTGGTGATATTTTTAATACTAGTGTACATGAATACTAATTCGTTTTTTTGTTTTTTGATGCCGGCGCCTGCAATTGAAATAAAACCGGCACCATATCATTTTGAAGGAATAAAAACTCCCGGCCTTTTTTAGTAATAACGGGTTGTATATCCCTCGTCATTCCTTTTAAGGCCAGGCCGGAAAACGGCAACAGCGTAAAGTTTGCTTTGCCATCATTTACTAATACCTGGCCGGCACTGGCATCCAGCCTACCCAGTTGTGGTTGAAAATTAAATTCATTGCCGCCAAGTATAAGGTCCGGAGCACCATCAAAATTCAGGTCCTTACAAACAATTGCTTTTACACAAGACATCTGTACCATTACCGGTAACGGCTGCATGGTAAATTTACCATTACCATTGTTTATTGCAATTACAGAAGCTGTATAGTTGATTTTTTTGATCACTGCTTTTTTTAATTGCTCCGGCGTAAATAATTCCTCCATTGATTTATTGGCATATTCTGCGTAATGCAGGTTTTGTTTTTTCAAAAATGGTAATTCATCCTGGATATCACGTTTCATAAAAACCGGCTTATCTTTTCCGGCAACGGTTTTAGTTACGATCTTATCGATTCTTCCGTTATCATCAAAATCACCATAACACAATTTTAAAGGATTTTTTTCATCCGGGTGCAAATTGAAATTCTCCCCGATATTTCCGAGTACCAGGTCTTCCCTTCCATCTCCGTTAAGGTCTGCAACAGCAACAGCCTGCCACCAGCCGTATAAGCTATCCATACTGGTGCTTATTTTTTCAAAATGATCCTGACTGAATTTATATACCTGCGGGCTCATCCATGCACCGGCAAGCACCAGCTCTTTTGTTGTATCGCCATCCACATCACACATTACAGCACTGTTTATCATTCCTGCAACATTAATACCACCCAGTTTATTGTCGGGCATTTCTGTAAAGATTCCTTTGCCATTATTGATATAGATATGGCTTTGCGGTGTTACACCATACTCCTGCGTTACCCCATTGGCACCAACAAAAATATCCAGGTCATTATCACCATCAAAATCATAGGCCACCGCAATGCCGGTATTATCTTTATTCAGTGGAAAAGAATTATAACCGATCTTAAAATTCCCCATTCCATCGTTGATGAATAAACGATGTTGTAATGGCCTTGTAGCAGGTTCGGCATTATTACCTCCTGCGCCTATAAATAAATCCATATCGCCATCCCCATCTGCATCAAAAAACAAAACAGCCGCATCTTCAAATTCTGCAAATTGTTTCAGATCGGCAATATCTTTTTTTACAAACCCATCAACTGTCTGAAGATACAGCTGGCCATAATGCAACGAGGTGCCGCTGATAAAGATATCCTGCATACCATCACCATTAACATCTGCAACGGCTGCTTTGGGCCCCTGGTGCGACAGCATTTCCGGGATGCCTTTCTCCCGGTAAAAATCGGTATAGTCTGGTTGCTGATGCTTATCAAATATTGAAGGCACCTGGGTCAGCAGAGGAGTTATTTTTTTTTCTTCCGGTACTTTTATTTTACTACTGTTGGCTGGTTTTGCCAGCACTGTTACTTTATTAATGTCCGGATGAATGATTGTAGTGAAGGTAAGATCGGGCCAGAAAACGGTCATGGAATCAACGGTTGTTTTGTTTCCTATACCAATGATCTGTTTATAATCAACTGATGATTGAAAGCCGCGGCTGGGCATTATTTCTTTGCTTAATTGCTGGTTACCTTCATAAACAACAATTTTAGCACCTACTGCAAATGTATTTTTATTAGTTCCCTGCAAAGAAATACCAAAGTAATTATTATGGTTTTGTTCCCTGCTGTTATTTTTAAAGATCATTGCCGGTTCATTCACATTGTTCACCACAATATCCAGGTCGCCATCATTATCCAGGTCTGCATAAGCTGCTCCGTTGCTGAAGGAGTTTTGTACAAATCCCCAGTTTTCGCCCTCGTCGGCAAATTTAAGGTTGCCCAGGTTCCTGTACATTTTATTAGGTACGGCAATAGAAGGAATTTTACTGACTAATTCAGTAAGGTCTTTTTTACCGGTGGCAATCATTTTTTGTTTGATCGCATTGGCATCAAAATCTAAAAAATCCTGGTTGGTAAGATCCCTGAAAATACCATTGCATACATACAGGTCGTTAAGCCCGTCATTATCTGCGTCAAAGATCAATGCGCCCCAGCTCCATTCAGAGGCATTTACACCACTATAATTTGCTATATCAATAAATTTACCGTTGCCGGTATTCAACTGCAAGGTATTTTGTAAAAACTGGTGGTGAAAATCATTTCTTTCCTTCAAACGGTATTGATCAATATCATCGAAGCTTAAAGTTGTTTTCAGCCGGTAGTCATCCGCCGGCAGCATATCGGTTGTAAATATTTCAGGGTACCCGTCATTGTTGATATCAGCAACATCAGCACCCATTGAGGCATAGCTGGTATGCTGCACCCTGTCATCCAGTTCATCTTTAAATGTTCCGTTTTGCTGATTGATGTACAGGTAGTCCCTTTCAAAAAAATCATTGGATACATAAATATCAGGATAATGATCGCCATTAATATCACCAACGGTTATACCCAAACCAAAACTCATCAGCGACCCGTGAATACCCGACTGCTGTGTTACTTCTGTAAAATGCCCGTTATCGTTCCTATACAGGTGGTCACCACCACCTTTCAAATTATCTGCTACTGCCCATTTAGCGGCAATAAGATCACGCTGGTGCGGATACCCCAAACTGCTTACTGCCACAGGGCTGTTGTTTATTATAAAGCAATCGAGATCGCCATCCATATCATAATCAAAAAAACTGGCTTGCGTGGAATAACCTGAATCGGCAAGGCCAAATTCGGCTGCACGCTCTGTAAAACTAAGATCATGATTATTGATGTAGAGTTGGTTCTTTCTTAACGCAGCATTGTTCATATTGCCTGCATTGCATACATAAATATCCAGCCAGCCATCATTGTTGATATCTGCCAGTACAACGCCGGTACTAAACTGCAACTTATCAGCAAAGCCAGCCTTTGCAGAAATATCTTCAAACTTAAAATTGCCCTTGTTTAAAAATAATTTATTACTGCCCTGGTTAGCTGTAAAAAAAACATCCGGTAAACCGTCATTATTAATGTCTCCTATACCCACTCCTCCGCCATTGTAAAAATTGCGGTAGTTAAAAATATTGATGGAATCGTTATCCTGTACTTTATTGTTGAAGATGATGCCCGTATTATCCATCGATTGAAAAAGCACCGGAGCCTGCCGTTCTTTTTCCTTTTGCCTGCAGGATGACAAGGCTATTAAAATAACAACCACTACAAGCCATCTGTTATTACTTTTTGCAAGCATTGCAGTCTTTTTCCCTGTTATGTCGGCGTACCGTTTCACTTATGTACTTACTTTGTTTTACTATTATTGGTATAGGGCCAGCTATTTATTTTATATAAAACAGGATAATCATTATTCTGCAAAAACAGCAGTGCATCGGTTTTGTTCAGTTTTATCTTTTCAATATCCCTTACCACCCCACGCAAATGCAACCCGCTTTCAAAAGGGCCCTGCCAGGTAAACCCGCCTTTGCCATTATTGATAAGCACATCGCCAAAACTTGCATCCAGTCTTTCGTATTGTGGTAAAAAACCAAACTGGTTACCTCCCAATACCAGGTCGGCAAAACCATCATTATTCAGGTCGGTACAATAAACAGCGTTTATACAACTCAGTTGTGTCATCAATGGTAATTTTTGAATTGTAAAATTGCCATTGCCATTGTTAACCGCTATTACAGAAGAGCAATAGTTGAATTGCTTTACAGTGCCCTTACTTAACACCTGTGGAGTAAACAGTTCCTGTATTGATTTTTTAGCGTAATCAATGTGTTTAAGGTTATTCTTTTTTATTACCGGCAATTGTTCTTCCAGGTCACGCTTAACTACAACGGGTTTATCTTTTCCGTCAATAGTATATGTAACCACTTTATCTACCGTGCCGTTCTGATCAAAATCATTCAGCCATAATTTTACAGGTTCTCCTGCAGCAGGATGCAGGTAAAAATTCTCGCCGATATTTCCAATTACCAGGTCCTGTTTGCCATCATTATTTACGTCTGCCACACAAATGGTTTGCCACCAGCCAAATAAATCATCCAGGTTTGTTTTTATTTCTTCAAACCGGTCTTTCTTAAAAGAAAAAATCCGGGGTGTCATCCATTCTCCGGCAACGATCAGTTCTTTTGCCGTATCACCTGCAACATCTGCCCACACCGCATTCGTCACCATTCCAATTTTTGATATGTCGGGATTTTTGCTTGCCGCAATATCTGTAAAATGTCCGTTACCGTCATTTACAAAAAGAAAACTCGTAGGGTTTTCTCCGTACACCTGCGGATAATTCCTGGCACCAATAAAAATATCCGGGTTGCCATCTTTATTAAAATCGTTTACTGCAGCTACCGCTATGTTCATCCCTGTTGCCGGAAAAGCATTGATATCAATGGTAAAATTTCCTTTACCATCATTTTTAAATAACCGCAATTGCATCTCCCTGCTGTTGACCTCGTTATTATTTCCCCCGGGACAGATCAACAGATCAAGATCGCCGTCATGATCGCAATCAAATAAATTTACAGCCACCTCTTCAAAAGATAAAAACTGCTGAAAAGCTTTTTCTTCCTTTTTTACAAATACGCCATTTGCATTTTGAAAATACAATTGCCCTCCATGTACGGGTGTACCGCCGATATATACATCCTCCAGCCCATCGCCGTTTACATCACCCACTGCAGCTTTGGGCCCTTCCTGTGAAAGCATCCGCGGAATATTTCTTTCTGCATAAAAATCCACCACATCGTTTTCCTGGTGTTTATCAAAAATTGTTGGCAAGGGAGAAAAAATAGTTGCTGTTGCTGCCATTGGTGTGGCATCAGCTATTTCTTTTTCATCGTCCTGCTGTACTACCAGCAATTGATCAATTGCCGGGCGAATGAATTTTTTAATTGTACGGTTGGGCCAGGTAATCACCAATGAATCAACCGCAGTAAGCTTGCCGATACCAATTACCTGTTTGTAATCAACAGAAGATTGAAACCCCCTGCTTGGTATTACTTCACGTGTAAGCACCTGCCCGTTTACATAAGCTTGTATTTTGCTGCCCACAGCAAATGTATTTTGCCCTTTTCCTTTTAATAAAATTTCGAGATAGTTGTTTTTATTCAGTTCTCTTGCATTGCTTTTGTAAACAAATGCCGGCTGGTTCTCATTATTAACAATAAGGTCCAGATCGCCATCATTATCAAGATCGGCATAGGCAGCTCCGTTGGAAAAAGTAGTTTGGGTAAATCCCCATTCATCACCAATATCAGTAAATTTCAATTGGTGATCATTTCTGTACACTTTATTTTTAAGCGGTGTTTTCGGAATTTCTTTCAGCACCCGGTCTACTTCATCTTTCTTACCGGTCAATATCATATTATGCACCACATCATTAGCAAAAAAATTCATGAAGTCTAGATCCGTTACATCATGATTAACACCGTTACATACATAAATATCATTCCAGCCATCGTTATCCATATCAAATAGTAAAGCACCCCAGCTCCAATCGGTAGCGCTTACACCGGCATAATTACCTATATCAATAAAATCGCCGTTCTTACTATTCAGCTGCAAACAATTTTTTACATAATGATAATAAAACCCTGCTTTTACTTTCCGGTTAAACATATCAATATCATCAAAAGCACCTGTAGTTTTTATCCTGTAGTCAGAAAGCGGCAACATATCAGTGGTAAAAATATCAGGATAGCCGTCGTTGTTGATATCGGCAATATCGGCCCCCATGGAAGAAAAACTGGTATGTTGCATTTTTTCTTCCAGCATATCTTTAAATGTACCGTTCTTTTGATTGATATACATGTAATCCCTTTCGTAAGAATCATTAGCTACATAAACATCAGGGTACCCGTCCCCGTTAATATCACCAACGGAAACCCCCATGCCAAAACTTATCAATGTTCCATGAATGCCCGCCTGCTGTGTTACTTCAGTAAATTTGCCATTATCATTTCTAAAGAGATGATCTCCGCCACCTTTTAAAAACTGGCCCACCGGCCATTTACTTTCCAGCAGATCTCTCTGGTTGGCAAACTCCAGTTGATTTACGGGTATGGGACTGTTATTGATCATAAAACAATCCAGGTCGCCATCATCATCGTAATCAAAAAATGAAACCTGTGTGGTGTAGGCTGAAATATCTAATCCATATTGTGCGGCGGATTCTGTAAAGGTAACCTCGCCGCTGCCCTTTCCACCGGCAGAGGGGGAAAGGTGATTGTTGATATACAATTTATTTTTCCGGTTACCGGTTTGCATGTGGCCGGAAGAACAAACATAAATATCCAGCCAGCCATCTCCGTTCACATCTGCAAATACCACACCGGTATTCCATTTATCATCTTCAATTATACCAGCTGACCGGGAGATGTCATCAAACTTCAGGTTGCCTTTATTGAGGTATAGTTTATTGTTGCCGGCATTGGAGGTAAGGAACACATCTGCCAGGCCATCGTTATTGATATCACCAATGGCAACGCCGCCGCCGTTATAAAAATTCCGGAATAAAAAACTGTTTTCTTTTTTTCCATCAGTCACTTCGTTTACAAAATTAATCCCCGTATCATTTACCAGTTCAAACAAGGTTTGCTTTGGTTTTGATGTACAGGAGTTGAGTAACAGGAAACACAAAACAATAAGGCATCTGGTACACAAGTTCGTCATAACTGATTTTCAGAAAGTATCAATAAAAAAAGAAAGGCCAATTGAATTGACCTTTCTCAAAGTTAGAATATAATATGATTAAACATGGTTAATTAATAGCCAGGATTTTGTACCAGGTTTGGATTTGCTGCCAACGCCTGACTTGGAACAGGGAATACCAGGTATTTAGGATCATCTGTTGGTTTATACTGCCAGGTTTTTAAGAACATACCAAAGCGGATCAGGTCTGTTCTGCGTACTTTTTCCCAATATAATTCTCTACCTCTTTCAGCTAATAAAGTTTTAGGATCTTCCACATTAGCAGCATTAGCTAAAACCAATGGCCCAACCAACGGAGCAGCTTTTCTTGCTACCCTTAAGCCGTTCACCAAAGCAAGCGCACCGGCTGCATCAGGTGCAGCAGCACGTAATTTTGCTTCTGCAACCATTAATACCACATCAGCATACCTGAAGATCACTTCATCATTACCTGCATTGTTCTGGTAGTAGGTAGAACCGTTACTGAAATCAGGGCCATATTTTTCAACACGGATACCAGTAATTTCAAGGTTGTTTCCTGTTTCTTTCATATCATTTGCGATAGCAGGATCAAATGCCAGGTTATTGGCAGGCGTTTTCCTGTCTTTTAATGCAACACCATTTTCGTTGTATTGCTGGCCAATCATAAAGCCCGGTCTTTGTCCTGAAGCATTGGTTACACCAGGGTAATACCTTCCGCCAACTCTTGAATCAACAGCAGTATCAGCATAACGTCCGCTTTTATCAGTAGCATAATTAGTAACACCCACCATTGGGGTTACAGCGCCAAAACTATTATAGAAATCACTGATAGTTGTAAAGCCATTCCATCCTGCATTAGGATTGGTGCTGGTTTCCTGGTTGTAATGCAATGTTCTGCACCACTCTCCCCTAACGTCACTAACATTTGAAGAAGAACCGGAATTATTAATAATGGTAAAGATGTTTTCAGTAGAAGCACCATTATTAACATCAAAGTTTTTGAAATACTCATTCATGTAACTGTAGTTACCACTGGAAATTATGCTGTTACCAATAGTAATAACCTGTTGCATATCTGCATCTGCAAATGTTGGGGTAGCCCTGTTATTCCATGCACCCCTGTTCAGGTAACATTTCATCAATAAGGTATTACCTGCATTTTTTGTAGCCACACCTGCTCCACCGGTAGTAGGTAAATTAGGAATAGCAGCAGTTAATTCGTCAATGATAAACTGAGATGCAGCGGCACCGGTTTTTACAGTTGGCGCATTCAATAAATTATCCCCGGGATTTCTTACAGGGTATTGTCCGTAAAGATCCAACAGGTAATACAATGCTATAGCCCTTAAGAATTTTGCCTGTGCTGCCTGTGAAGGTGAAGGAGAAAATCCTAACACGTTGGTAGCATCAAAGTTTAATTTATTTAAAGCATTGAATACATTTAATACATAAGCATGATCAGCATTCCAGGTATGGTTATGCAACACACGCCAAACACCATTATCATCCCAGTCGCCACCTCTTGTTGGTACCAGTGCTTCGTCAGTTACGTTTTCTTCCAGGCAGAAAAGCAGGTCCTGTGCAGTAAATGGTCCGCCTAAATCGGCATAGGCACCTTGCAATAATAACCCCACACCTGCCGAACCCAGGGCGTTAGCAGTTTGCCCGTTGGTCAACCTGCTATTTAAACTCTCGTCCAGCTTAGTACAACTTGCCATTGTAACTAAAAGCAGGGAGAGTATTTTAATATTTTTATACTTTATCATAAATTTTGATTTTATAATGAATTATAGGATTATAGTGAAAATTTAAAGCCAAATGATATAGCCCTTGCCGTTGGGTAAGGTATATATTCAATTGAACGTGATGGGTAATTATTGTTGCTCTTATCTACGTTAACTTCCGGATCAAATCCAGAGAATTTAGTGATCACAAACAAATTGGTTGCGTTAACAAATGCATTCAGATTTTTAACATACTTACCTGCATTACCAATGTTATAAGATAATGAAACGTTTCTCAGCTTAAAGAAGTTTCCTTTTTCCAAAAACCTTGTAGAAGCACCTACCGGACTACTTGTTTTTTCTGCAGAATTATAGGCATTCTTATCAATGTTTCTGCCATTAGAAATACCAGAAATATTGGTAACACTGGTAGCTGTATTATTGTAAATTAAGAAACCTGCTGCACCACCGCAATTGATTACCAGATTCAATTTTTTATACCTTAAGGTTGAGCTAATACCGTAGTTATCTTTCGGATTAGGGTCACCTGCAATAGCCGGATTAGTACCAATGATCTGGTTGCCGCTGGCATCAAAACCACCAAATGCTTTTAAGTAGTATGCGTTAACCGGTTGGTTATTGGTAATAATCTGACCTAATGTACCTGACACTCCCTGCCCGTTGATCTGGCCGGTTTGTATTTTGATATCCTGTCCGTTTTGAGTAAAATTCTTTAACAGATTCTTGTTGTGGGCATAATTAAACCTTACATCCCAGGAAAGATCCGCTTTTTCAATCACACTTGCACCAAGGCTGATTTCTATACCATTGTTTATCAGGTTAGCTGGTAAATTGATAAAATATACTGAAGCTGGTGCTGGTTGAATAGCTGTGCTTTGGTATAGTATTTTAGTTGTGTTTTTGTTGTAATAGTCAATACTTCCGTAAATTTTTCCATTCTTGCTGTTAAAGTCAAGTCCTATATTAAAAGAATTTGTTTGTTCCCATTGAAGATCAGGATTGGCCACATTGATTTGGCTAACTGTATTGTTTTGTGTAAATAAAAACTGTTCCTGTGCAGCACCTGCCGGAAACTCCTGGTTACCTGTAATACCCCATGAAGCTCTTAATGCAAGATTAGATAAATAACTGTTGCCTTTCATAAAAGCTTCATTGCTGATGGCCCATTTAGCACCTACAGCAGGAAAGTAACCGTACTTATTATTAGCACCAAATTTACTTGATCCGTCAGCCCTTACAGAAGCAGAAAGATAGTATTTGTCAGAATAGTTAAACCCAACCCTGCCAAAATAAGATTGCAATTCAGTTTTAGGATCTATATAAATTGAAGGTGCATTTTGTGCAATTCCATTTTGTAACATTGCTGTATAAGGAATATCAATTTTAGTAGCCTGGCTCAGGTTAGTATTAAACCCTGAAGCAGAGAATGAACTATTCTGGAAATTAGTTTTCCAGTATTCGAAACCTGCTACCGCATCAAAACTTATGTTTTTAGTCAGCTCTGTTTTATAAGACAGGGTATGCGTAGTAGTTTGCGAATTTAGTTTTTGGTTAGAGATTGCACCAAAACCCTGTCCGGATAAACCAGCATAGCCTTGTAAGAAACCATAGATATTGGTATATCTTTCGCCTATACTGTTATTTAATGCAAATAAGAACTTGTACTCTAAATTATCCATTATTTTGTACCCTGCGGTAACATTACCCAAAACTGAATTTATTTTAGCTATATCATTATAACCATCCAACAATGCTAAGGGATTACCCGAACCATTGGTAGGATAAACATAGATTCCGCTTGCATCTTTAAATGCTGTTGTTGGATTCCATTGTAAGGCAGAACTGATAATATTACCTTGTGAACCTGCTGTGTTTGAAACGGCAATAATGTCTTCTGTTGTGTGGCCTGCTGTCAAGTTAAATCCCAGAGTAAGTTTTTTATCCAGAAATTTATACTGTCCTGTAAAATTTCCAACATATTTGTCCAGTTGAGAATTTTTAAAAGCACCATTAGAAGAAGAAGCTAAAAATGAAGCCCTGAATTTTCCATTTTCATTACCCCCGCTCAAAGCCATATTATAACTTTGAGATAGTTTTTTATTCATCAGTTCCTTAAACGGATCTACACTTGCTCCTTTATCCTGCCCTGTTATTGCATATTTAGATAATGCACTTCTGAATTCTCCAGCATCTAATATTTCATATTTTTTCATTAATCCGGCGTTCACACTCCAGCTTGATCCAAACTCTATTTTTGATGCTCCTGAACTTCCTGTTTTAGTTGTAATTACAATTACACCATTAGCACCACGTGAACCATAGATAGCTGCTGAAGCTGCATCTTTTAAAACGGTGATATCCTGAATGTCGTTTGGATTTACAAATATTAATGGGTTAGCATCGGGAGTAGAACCAAAAACACCGGTTCCAAAATTTGGTCTTGCAGACCTTCCATCTAATGGAACACCATCTATTACATATAAAGGATTACCACCCGCCCTGATAGAGTTGTTACCCCTGATTTTAACTGTGGCAGCACTACCTGGCTGACCTCCATTACTGGTAACTTCCAACCCTGCAACTTTGTTTTGAAGAAGCTGATCAGGAGCTGCAATAACCCCCTGGTTAAAATCTTTGGCTTGTACTGAAGCTACAGCACCAGTAACATCTTTTCTGCGTGCAGTACCGTAACCAATTACCACAACCTCGTTAAGGTTGGAAATGTTGGCGGCCATAGTAGCATTTACAATTCCACTATTTGCTTTTATTTCCTGTGCAGTAAACCCTGTTCCGGAAAATAACAAAGTAGCTCCGTTAGCAACTCCTGTTAATGTGTAAACACCAAGAGCATTTGTAGAGGTTCCTTTTGTAGACCCTTTTACGGTAACAGAAATCCCGGATATAGGATCTCCTTTTGAATCAGTTACCGTGCCGGTAACCGTTTGGGCTTTAGCAAACGCTGTAAACCCGATTACTGCCAGCAGGAGCATAGCAGTCTTTCTCATAATAGCAAGAAGCATAATCGTTTGGTTTTTGGAATGAACAATGAATGACAGAAAAACACAGTTTTATAACCATAGCAATAGCAAGTGCCATAAAAATTTAACGCAAAAGCAACCGAAAGGTTAAAAAAACTGTAATATTTCTGTATTAAAGCTACATTTAAATATGTCTGAAATACACACTAAATCCTTAAATTCGCTGCAAACGTTTGCGAAATTGTTTGCGAAAACGGTTGCTGTGCAAATTTTTTTATAAACCTGGTACTAATAACTTGCTGCTAATATGAACAACACTACTTTGAAAAAAATTTCAGAGATACTGGGCCTTAGTATTTCTACTATCTCCAGGGCACTAAAAAACCACCCTGATATTTCGGATAAAACCAAACAACGTGTAGTGGAGCTGGCCACCACTTTAGATTATGAACCTAATGCCAATGCCATTAACCTGCGTACCAGTAACAGTAAATTATTCGGATTGATTGTTCCCTCTATTTCCAACTGGTTTTACAATTCCTTTATTGCTGCAGTAGAAGAAGAGAGCCGCAGAAATGGTTATTCATTAATGATACTGCAATCGGGTGACGACCCTGCCATTGAAATCACTAATTTAAAACTGTGCCGGCAAAACAGGATCACCGGCTTGTTTGTTTGTATCTCGCCGGATACTGTAAACATTGAACCTTTCTTAAAATTAAAAGAACTGGATATCCCGGTAATATTTTTTGACAAAGTACCGGATAGCAGTAACTGCAATAAAGTTTGTGTTGCAGATGCCCTTTCGGCAACCCTTGCAGCTACAGCCATTGTAAATAAAAAGAAGAAGAAAGTGCTGGGCATTTTTGGTAACACACATCTTTTAATGACAAAGAAAAGACTGGAAGCTTTCAGCAATACGATTAACGAAAAAGTAAATAAAATAAAACTGATCACCGATCATGCCTCCAGCTCTGAAGAGGCGGAAGAAATAATGCTGAAACAGCTAAAAGAAAAACCGGATACCGTTTTTTGTATGAGTGATGAGATACTGATTGGTGTGATGAAAGTGATACAGCAAAAGGCATTAAAAGTACCGGAAGATATTGCGGTGATCACTATCAGCAATGGCGCTGCACCCAAATTGTATTATCCCGAAACCACTTATGTGGAAACCAGTGGCAACAAATTAGGCAAACTTGCCTTCAGCAGTATGATGGCCTGCCTTGGCGGAAGTACTTTTATACAGGAACTTACTATAGAATCGCTGCTGGTAGAAGGTGGGTCTTTATAGTGGATAATGGGTTAATTGATAATGAATAATTGTGCTGCCTACAATTGTATGCTTTGTTGTTAGTAATTCCGTAATCACAAAGTTTATTTTATTTCGTAAATAACAGCTTCGTATGGACGCAATTTTGTGTTATCATTTGGTGCAGGGTAATTGCTGAGTAAAACTTTTGCTTTGCTAACATCAATTCCAGTGTTTACACTACTTACTGTACTTCTGAAATTTAAAACGACCAGTAATTTTTTACCCTCCTGCTCCCTTGTATACGCATACACGTCGGGATTATTTTTATCGAGTAAAGTATATTTACCGTAAACCAATACCAGGTTGTCCTTACGCAGTTTAGTTAATTTTCTGAAATAATTCAGGCAGCTGTTTGCATCTTTATCCTGCGTTGCTGCATTTATAGCAGTGTAATTGCTGTTTACCTTTAGCCATGGCGTGCCGGTTGTAAAGCCTGCATTAACAGTAGTATCCCATTGATAAGGTGTACGGCCATTATCACGGCAACTGAATTTAATGGTTTCCATAAATTTTTTCATATCGCCGCCAATAGCTTTCTGATGCTGGTATTCATTCAGTGTAGGCATGTCTTTATAATCTTTAATATCATCAAAACGTATATTGGTCATACCCAGTTCATCACCATTATAATAGTAAGGTGTGCCACGCATGGTCATTAAAAAAGCAGACAGCATTTTGGAAGATACTTCCCGGAATGCAGCACTGTCATTACCAAAACGGCTGACCATTCTTGCCTGGTCGTGGTTGGCTAAATAAATAGACAACCAGCCTTTTTCTGCAAAGGCACTATCCCACCGGGTAAAAATTTCTTTTAATTTAACCACACTATACCCTTCGGGCTTAGCCAGGTCTACCGCATCAAATGCATAAGCCATATTCAGCTCATTTCTGTCGGCATCCACTAAATTATGAGCATCTTCAAAAGAATTGCCTGCACCTTCGGCCACACTCATCACATCGTATTTACTAAATACTTCTTTATGCATTTCTTTTAAATAATCATGAATGGGCGAAACCATGCCATAATATTTAATAAAATCTTTTTCGAAGCCGGCAGGAAAAGCGGGGAACGTAGTATCCTTTGCCACAAATTGAAAAGCATCCATTCTAAAACCATCAATGCCTTTATCCAGCCAGAATTTCATAATGTCGTATACTTCATTGCGCAGTTTTGGATTTTCCCAATTCAGGTCGGGTTGTTTGCGGGAAAAATAATGCAGGTAATAGGCATTGGTTAACGAGTCATATTTCCATGCATCATGGTTAATATCAAATAAACTATACCGGTAAGGAGGCTTACCTCTTTCCGCATTCCACCAGTGATAATAATTACGGTAAGGGCTTGTACGGGAACTGCGGCTTTGTTTAAACCAGTCGTGTTCATCACTGCTATGGTTTACTACCAAATCCATCACCAGTTTAATACCACGGTCATGCATACCCTTTAATAAAGCGTTGAAATCTTCCATGGTACCAAAGTCTTTCATAATGTTGCGGTAGTCGCTTATATCGTAACCATTGTCATCATTGGGAGAAGAGTAGATGGGGTTGAGCCATACGGCATCTATACCCAGGCTTTTTATATAATCCAGTTTTGAAATGATCCCTTTAAGGTCTCCTACCCCATCACCATCACTGTCTTTAAAACTACGGGGATATATCTGGTACACCACGGCTTCTTTCCACCATTTACGATCGGCAGGTGCAGCAGTATCTGCAGTTTTTTTTGTACCTGCAGTATTACATCCTGCAAAAAAAATGATACTACCAATTAAAAAAGAGATGGCGGTAAAAGCTATATTTTTCATATGCCTGGTTATTAATAAATAAGAGATGGCACTGTAATTTATTAATTGTAACTGAAAAAAAAAGTTACGGCAAATTTTTCATTGTAGCAATCGTTTGCGAAAACGGTTGATGTGTATTAATTGATGAGGACAGCCCGGGAACACCTGCCTGATTATAGTTAACTCATGGCAAGTTCTTCCCCGGCGGCTTTATTTTTTTGCTGCAGCCAGATAGCCATAAAAACAGAGAGGGCAAAATACTCAATCAGCGCATAGCTTATCAGCGAAGAAATTTTATCGGCACCAAACCAGTCGTTCATTAAAAAGATCAATGCAATGGCAACGGCACTTTTAGCTACTTCCCAAAAAATGGCATAGCGGCTGCCATCCATTAATTCGGTAAAAGCATACACGTATAAAAAAATAAATAAGCCATATACAAAAATTGCAGGTGTACCAATGGTAACAATATTGCCAAACAGGTAACTTACCAATAACAGTAATACGATCAGTTGTATCCAGCTCCATACCAATAAAGGTTTTGATTCTGATGTGGTATACTTTTTAAAATTGTATACATCGGTAATTTTATATACCGGGTATTTGGCTTCCATATCTGCAGGGCGCCAACCGGTTGGCATAAACCAGATGCGTATCTTATCTTTAAAACTCCTGGTACGCAATGCATCTTTTGTTAGCAACCATAAATGCTGAAAATTTATTTTTATCGGGTTCCAGGTATGTACGGGCCTTGTAATACCATATACAGGTGGTACTTCCTTTAACTCTTCCTGGAATGTGCCGAATATTTTATCCCAGATAATAAATATCTGCCCGAGGTTTTTATCAATGTATTCTTTATTGATGGCATGGTGTACCCGGTGGTGTGATGGTGTAACAATGATCTTTTCTAAAAAACCCATTTTGCCAATATGCTGTGTATGATACCAGAACTGAGCAAACAAATGCAATGGTGCCACAATAGCAATTACTGATGCCGGCACACCTAATATGGCAGCAGGTAATAATAAAATCACAAACAATCTTATTAATACCGAAATGCTCTGCCTTAATGCACAGGCCAGGTTAAATTCTTCGCTGCTGTGATGAATGATATGACTGTTCCAGAAAAAATTTACTTTATGATCTACCAGGTGAACCACATAGCCCGCAAAATCCAGCGCAATAAATGCAATTACATAAGTAAGCCAGGTTAGTTTAACATGCGTTACAGCAAGATGATCGAGCAGCCAGTCGTAAGAAATGATGGCAAAGCTGATACCCAGTACATCCTTGGTAACATTGGTTACCCCGGAGCTAAGGCTGGAGATCATATCCATATTCCTTACAGTGTCTTTTCCCTTGCGCCAGCCATACCATTTTTCAAATAATACCAGCAATAAAAATGCAGGCATGGCAATTAGTAAAATCTTTCCGTATTGTTCCATAATTTATAAATCTTTTCGTAACTATACACAGTTAAACGTATATTAAGAAAATATAGTGTGTATGGCAGCCGTGGCTTGTTTCAGAATACAATTTATGAAAAATATTCTAATCCCCGCCGCAACTGCCGGCTGGCTATTGCTGGTATGAGTGGTGGCAATCAGAAGGTGGAGTAAGGCCTTTATAATACCCGGGCCATGTATTTCTGAAACCCGTTTTACATTTTTGCAGCCAGGTGAATATGGCGCAAAAAAATAATGCTTTTTTCTATGAAAAAATTCAACCATTAAAAAATGATTTACAGAAGGTATTATTATTTATTTTTTTTGTTGCTCTGGCTTAGCCCGGCAACTTATGCTCAATACAACTATGCCTTTCAAAACCCGGCTTTATCCATTGATAAAAGAGCAGATGATCTTATTAAACAATTAAACACCGAAGAAAAAATAAGTTTGTTATTATACAATTCCCCCGGTGTAGAAAGATTACATATACCGAGGTATAATTGGTGGAACGAAGCTTTGCATGGTGTGGCAAGAGCAGGACGGGCCACTGTTTTTCCGCAGGCCATTGGTATGGCAGCCACATTTAATGATTCGCTGATCAATAAAGTGGCTGATGCCATCAGCGATGAAGCGAGGGCAAAATTTAATGCTGCCGTAAAAAATAATAACCGGGCGCAATATTTAGGGCTTACGTTCTGGAGCCCGAACATCAATATTTTTCGTGATCCCCGCTGGGGACGTGGCCATGAAACTTATGGTGAAGACCCTTATTTAACCGGGCGCATGGGCAGTGCATTTGTAAAAGGCATGCAGGGTGATAATCCCGATTATTATAAAACAGTGGCCTGCGCCAAACATTTTGTAGTACACAGCGGCCCCGAACCTTTGCGCCATGAGTTTAACGCAATGGTAAGCGATAATGACCTGCGCAATACTTACCTGCCGGCGTTTAAAACCCTGGTTACTGAAGCAAAAGTAGGTGGTGTAATGTGTGCGTATAACCGCACCGATAGTCTGCCTTGTTGCACAAGTAAATTTTTATTACAGGATATTTTAAGAGATGAATGGCATTTTAAAGGCTATGTGGTTACTGATTGCTGGGCACTGGATGATATTTTTACTTTCCACAAATTTGTGAGAACAACCGAAGAAGCTGCTGCACTTGCCATTAAAGCCAATGTAAATGTAGAATGTGGCAATACATTAAAAGACCTTACCGGCGCATTGAACAAAAAATTAATTACACAAAAAGAAATTGACGCTTCGTTAAAAATTAATTTAACCACGCTTTTTAAATTGGGCCTGTTTGATGCTGCTGATAAAAACCCTTTCAATACAATTGAAGAGAGCGTGGTGGACAATGAGGCGCATCGTTTGCTGGCAAGGCAAACCGCTGCACAATCGATGGTATTGCTGAGTAATAAAAATAACAGCCTGCCATTGAAGAAAAATATCAACCATATTTTGGTAACCGGCCCCAATGCCAATGTGAGCAATGTGCTGATGGCAAATTACAATGGCAATTCTTCCAAAGCGGTAAATTTTTTAGAGGGCATTACCGGTGCTGTAAGTGCCTCCACCATTATTTCGTATAACCAGGGTTGCAATTTAACGGATACCACGATGCAGGATATTTACTGGCAGCTTAATGATGCTGATGCCGTGATTGCCGTAATGGGATTATCGCCATTGTTAGAAGGAGAAAACGGGGACGCTTATTTATCCGAGGCGGGTGGTGATAAAAAAGATATTGAATTTCCTTATGCTCAATTAAAATATTTACGACAGCTGAGAGCAAAAACAAACAAACCATTAATTGTGGTGATCACAACCGGTTCTGCCATTGCATTAGCTGAGGTTGAAAAAATTGCAGATGCGGTTATCATTGCCTGGTATCCCGGCGAAGAAGGTGGTAATGCCGCAGCTGATATTATTTTTGGTAACTCCGATCCTGCAGGAAGATTACCGGTTACGTTTTATCAATCCACTGCGGACCTGCCTGCATTTGATAACTATTCAATGAATGAAAGAACCTACCGTTATTTTACCGGTCGCACATTACATCCATTTGGCTTTGGTTTAAGTTATACGCATTTTGACTACGCTGATTTTACCGTTAACAAAACAAAAAATGAGTATACTATTAATTTCAAGGTAACCAACACCGGCAATTTTGATGGAGAAGAAGTGGTACAATTGTATGTAAGCAGGGTGAATAAAAATAAAGGCGAGCCTAATACTACATTGAAGAACTTTAAACGTATCAGCATTAAAAAAGGGGCCGCTGCAAATGTTTCTCTTTCTGTAGCTAAAAAAGACCTGGAATACTGGGATGAAAAGCAACATGCCTATGTTGTTTACCCGGGTGAGTATGAGATACGAATCGGCAGTTCTGCAGAGGATATTAAAATCAAAACCAGTACAATTATTCAATAAATCAGGGAAGCCAGGTTTTTAAAACTTGACTTCTCTTTTACAGGCTTCTTATAATTCCCGTTTCCAAACCTCTTAATTCTGCCAGCCCTCTTAATCTGCCAATAGCAGAATAACCGGGATTGGTTTTCTTTTTAAGATCATCCAGCATCTGGTGCCCGTGATCTGGTCGCATAGGAATGGAAATTTTTCTTTGTTGCATTACGCCCACAAGTTCTTTTACCACCGCATACATATCTACATCACCTTCCAGATGATTGGCTTCAAAAAAATCGCCTTCGCTGTTTCTTTCTGTACTTCTTAAATGAATGAAGTTGATGCGGTCGGCAAATTGTTTTACCATGGCCGGCAAATTATTATCTGCCCGTACACCAAACGAGCCGGTGCAAAAACATAAGCCATTATTTAAAGAAGGTACTGCTGCTGCCAGGGCTTCAATATCCGCAGCTGTACTCACTACTCTTGGTAAACCTAAAATGGGATAAGGCGGATCGTCGGGATGTATCACCATTTTTACAGCACAGGCATCAGCAACAGGAATCACTTGTTGTAAAAAATAAATGAGGTGTGCTCTCAGCTTATCAGCATCAATGCCAGCATAAGCATCCAATGCCTGTTGAAATTTCTCTAATGTAAAACTTTCCTCACTACCCGGCAGGCCGGCAATGATATTACGTTGCAATAATAATTTGTCTTCGTCCGTCATACCTGCAAATCTCTCTTCGGCTTTTTTTATGGCAGCCGCTGAATAATCAGCCGCAGCATTTTTTCTTTTCAGCATAAAAAGATCAAAAGCAATGAAGGCTGCTTTTTCAAAACGCAACGCTTTACTGCCATCAGCAACGGTATAACCAAGATCAGTCCTCGTCCAATCCAGTACCGGCATAAAATTATATGTAACGATAGTAATACCGCAGGCACTCAAATTTTTTATGGACTGCTTGTAATTTTCAATGTATGTTTTAAAATCGCCTGTTTGTGTTTTGATGGCTTCATGTACCGGAACACTTTCCACCACACTCCATACCATACCTGCAGCTGCAATCTCTTTTTTCCTTTTTTCAATTTCTTCTATTGGCCACACTTCACCATTGGGAATATGATGTAACGCGGTTACAATACCGGCACAACCTGCCTGCCGAATATCTGCTAAACTTACAGGATCATTGGGGCCATACCAACGCATCGTCTGCTGCATACTAAGTATTGAATTCATTGTTGCTCGTATATTTAAGTTCTTATTGTTTTATGATATCCATTTTGCCGGGGAATGCTGCCTGCCCTTCTGCATTCACAATTTTCAGCGAATCTACATTTTTACTTTCTATAACATGGGCAAAATAACCAGGTTTATTATTGCCCCACTGTACACTACAGTTTCTTATTGTAATACTTTTTGCCGCATCAAAATAAAAACCAGAGGTGCTGCCTTTTACAAATCCCTCAACAGCACATGGCCTTCTGTCGTAAACACCACCGGCAATGGCCGTGGTTTTATCAATCAATACATCTACATTATCAAAAAAGATGTTTGAAATTTTATCGTTTGATTCTGCGCTTACATAAATACCATTTTCACTGGTGCATTTAATATTGCTGAAATAGATATTTTTCACTTCTCCCACCCTTCCTTCTGTTGCGCCTTTTGGAAAACGCCAGTTGGCATCTTTGTTATTGCCGCTTGCACGTCGATAGGCTGTGATGTAGATCGGTTCTGCTTTTCCCCACCATACATCGGTAAATAAATGTCCTTCAATGATCATGTTAGAAAATACCACATCGCTCACCACACCTTCGTCCCGGTTTTGAATACCCACACCACGATTACTTTTTTTAATGATACAATTATTAAACAGTACCTGCCTGATGGTGTCCATATTTTCGGAACCAATTTTTATGGCGCAGCTTCTGCCCGTCATGGTACAATTAGTAACGGTGATATTTTCGCAGCGGCCAAACTCTTCATACTCCCGCCTGTTTTTTAAACAAATGCAATCGTCGCCACTTTCAATATAACAGTTGCTGATGCGTACATTTTTACTATGGTCCAAATCGATACCATCGCTGTTACGCACTTTTAAATTGTTCAATAAAGTGATGCCGGTTATTGTTACATCATTACAACCCACCAGGTGCACTGTCCAATAAGCGGAATTGCCGATATGAATATCTTTAATGCGGATATTGTTACCGCCTACTATCGTTAACACATGCGGCCTGGGATCTTTGCTATTAAACGGTTTCAGCACATACGAATCTTCCAGCTCGGGCCCCATAAAAGAAATACCATTACCGTTGATTTCTCCCGAGCCGCTGATGGTGAGGTTGCTGATATTTTCGCCGCCGATCCAGATCATACCTTCGCCGGGGTTTTGCCGGAAAGCACTTTTCGTATACACTTTTTCGTCAGGATTGGCCAATAGTTTAGCGCCACCTTCAACAAATAATTCTATATTAGATCTTACAGTAAAGGGGCCCGTCATAAAAGTGTACGGCGCAGGCACAAAGACTGTTCCGCCGGTCTTTGTACAGGCATCAATGGCTTTCTGAATAGCCAGAGCGTCATCTGTTTTTCCATCACCTTTTGCACCAAAGTTTTTGATGTTGAATACTTTTTGCGCAACAGATGTAGTGATGATCACTATTAAAAAAATACAACTGGTAAATATTTTACGTCTCATAATTCTTTGCTTCGATAAATGTTCAATATTGAGTTGCCGTATCCCGAGTGCTTTCGGGAAATGACACAACGATGATGCCATGAAAACCAAATGCCCGTGTAAAAACAAAAAATAAAAACAACCTTTTATTTTGCTACAATTTTATACGTCTTTCCTCTTATACTTTTAAATATCAACACATAACCGATAGATGATGACCTTTCTGATACCGCATTTACACCTTGCACAATAACCGGCTGATTGGTTCTGATAACACAATCACCTCCATTCTTTGCAACCAATGTTGCACTACTTAATTTATTATTGGCCCAATTAATATCCACTATAAAGTTTCCCCTTGCCACCAAACCCTTTACTGTACCGGTTTTCCAAACATCAGGCAAGGCAGGTAATAAAAATATTTCGCCGCCCTGGCTTTGTAATAACATTTCCATCAGCCCTGCTGCGCCAGCAAAATTGCCATCGATCTGGAACGGCGGATGGGCATCAAAGAGATTTGGATAAGCGCCACCACCTCTATTGTAATTGGTATTATTTTCTTTGGTTAAACGCAATAAATTTTTATATAACAAATGGGCATGGTTACCATCCAGCAACCTTGCCCAGAAATTCACTTTCCATGCCAGGCTCCACCCCGTACCTTCATCGCCTCTTATTTCCAAAGTGCGTCTTGCTGCATTGGCCAACTCCGGCGTGGCACTGGAAGAAATTAAATTGGCAGGATATAAAGCATACAAATGCGATACGTGGCGATGATGCGGATCAACATCCTCATAATCTTTATACCATTCCTGCAACTGACCTTTGCTGCCAATGGTAAATGGGTAGAGTTTATTGGTTGTGTTAATTATGGTATCACGAAAAGCAGCATCAATACCTAAAACATTTGATGCTGCAACAAGATTACCAAAGAGATCACGGATAATGCCCATATCCATAGTGGTAGCTACAGAAAGCCCGCTTGTTTTTTTACCATCATAGTAATAATCATTTTCCGGGGAAGTTGAGGGTGCAGTAACCAAATGCCCGCTGCTATCGGGTACCAGCCAATCCAGGGTAAACAATGCAGCCCCCTTCATTAAAGGGTAAGCAGTATCTTTTAAAAATTTTTTATCGCCGGTGTATAAGTAATGTTCCCACAAGTGGCGGGTAAGCCAGTTGGCACCCATGGACCAGTTGGCCCACTTGGGATCGCCTTTGCCAATGTCGCCTACAGGGTTGCTTAATGCCCAGATATCAGCATTGTGATGTGTAACCCACCCGTTAGCTTTGTAAAATTCTTTAGCTGTTCGGGTACCCGTAACAGATAAATTTTTTATCAGTCCGAATAAAGGCTGTGTCATTTCAGAAAGATTGGCGGCTTCGGCAGGCCAGTAATTCATCTGCACATTGATATTGGTGGTATAGTTGGCACTCCAGGGCGCTCTTAATTCCTTGTTCCAGATGCCTTGTAAATTTGCAGGCACTTCCGGTGTACGGGAACTGCTGATGAGTAAATAACGGCCGTATTGAAAATACAATGCTTCAAGCCCGGCATCTTCCCCGGACCTGTTATATGCCTCCATTCTTTCATCCGTTGGTAAATTTATTTTACTGTCTTTACCATTGTTCAATTGCAGCGATACCCTGTTATAGTACCGGTGAAAATCTGCAAGGTGCGCTGCAGTTAAACTGGTGTATGATTTAGCAATTGCTTTATGTAAATAATTTTTTGCCAATGCTATTTCATCCTTTCCTTCTGCATCAGGACATTTATCATAACCATTAAAACTGGTAGCCGCCGTGCAATACAAAATTATTTCAGTAGCATCAGCAATGTGAATACCGCTGGTATCTGTTGTAATTTTTCCATCTCTACTTGCTGCTTTTATCAGTAGTGCAAAACGCATGCCCCTGCAACCGGTAGTATCGTTATAAATTACCGGCTCTTTGTTTTCCCTGAAATAACTGGGGTCAACATGCGCCGGTGCTTTACCTTTTAAGATGATGCCATCATTACCCGTACTTTCATTTTTATAATGCAAAATACTTTTTGCATTCACGGTAATATTTAATTGTTTCGCTTTATTTGCAGTAAGCCGCACGATGATCACCTGGTCGGGGGCAGATGCAAATACTGCTCTTTTATATGCAACTCCGCCAGTAGTAAACGTTGTCGTTGCAATGGCATCCTGCAAATTCAGCTCACGATAATAAGCAGCAGGTTCAACTCCATTAAAATTTTGTTTGATCACCAGGTCACCCAGCGGCATATAACTTTCGGTATACAAGCCCTGCATTTTTTTTACCAGCCTGTTGGCATTGTCATAATCGCCTTTAAATAAAGCGGCTCTTACCTGGGGTAAATATTCCGGTGCCTGCGGATTTACATTTTGTTTTACCGGGCCACCGCTCCACAAAGTTGATTCATTCAGTTGTATCAACTCTTCATTAATGCCGCCAAAAACCATGGCACCTAATCTTCCGTTACCCACGGGCAAGGCCTCCGTCCAGGTGGCAGCAGGTTTGTTATACCACAACTTTGTATCCTGTTGTGCAAGAGCAAAACAAGGCAATAGTAAGATCAGGGTTAAAAAAGTATTGGTCTTCATTTATTTTATTTGCTTAAAGATGATGGCCTGCAATTTACAGCAGAACCCCATGAAGAAGGCTGGTCCTGCAAAAATATTTCCAGTTTGCCGCCACCGGAAATCATGGTGTAAGTGATATAATTTTTAGTATACAATTTTCCGTTCCAAAGTACTTTATAAATGTATACAGCGTCACCTGATTTTTTATTCGTAGCAATCTCCAGTTTTTTATTGTGCTGCAATTGCATTGTTATCGCATCAAATAAAGGAGTGCATAAAATATATTCATTATTTACCGGATCAACGGGATAAAAGCCCATTGCTGCAAACACATACCAGGCACTCATCTGGCCGGCATCATCATTGCCACTTAAGCCACCTGCACCATCACTGTATTCTTCTGCAATAATTTTTCTTACTGCCTGCTGGGTTTTATAAGGTGAAGCCGTATAGTTGTACATGAACGGAATCTGGTGTCCCGGTTCATTACCATGCCAGTATTCATTCTTTGTAAATAGACTGTCCAAAGCATTCTCTAATTTTTTTGTGCCGCCCATTATTTTTGATACCCCCTTTACATCCTGTGGCACATAAAAAGTATATTGCCTGGGTGTGCCCTCGGTAATATAAGATTCTCTTTTATCTGCATGAAAACTTTCAACCCATTTACCATTGGTATATTTCCCCCTAACCATACCAACAGTTTTATCAAATACATTTTTATAATTTAATGCACGTTGGTACAACTGCCGGTAATCATCTTTTTTATTTAATCCCCTGGCCACAACCGACAATGCATAATCATCGTAAGCATATTCCAGTGTTCTGCTCACCTGTTCTTTTTTATGAAAGGCTTCCTGCACGCTATCTTCCATTGGTATAAAACCATATTTTAAGTAGGAAGTTAAAGCCCTTCTGCCAAAACCATTTTTATAGTCGTTAAAATCTGCAGGGGTTTCAAAAGCATTTTTTCGCATTAAAGTATACGCTGCATTTACATTGTAGTTACGAATACCTTTATTGTAAGCCGATGCAATAAAAGCAGTAGCATGATCGCCGATCATGGCTGCAGTATAACTGTTCCAGCAGGGAAATATCGGTAACCAACCACCTTGTTCTCCTTTATTGATTATAGACTGTACCCATTGATTGGTAAGTGCCGGATTTAAAATTTCCAGCAGGGGCAATTGCGCCCTGTAAATATCCCACATCGAAAAATCATCGTAATAATTCCCATGGCTCATTTTTTTCAATTCATAATTACCGGCAAATTTCGGATACACACCATCCACATCACTCATCAACCTGGGGTGCTGCATGGCATGATACATGGCAGTGTAAAAAATCCGTTTATCTTTTTCACTTTTTGTGGTAACCTGTATTTGTTGCAGCGCATTTTCCCATACTTGTTTTGCAATTGCGTAAACAGCATCAAAATTTTCGTTGCCGATTTCCTGCAGCAAATTATTTTTTGCACCTTCAATACTGCTGAAGGAGGTACCCACATTCAATTCTACCGACTCCCCTTTTTTTAAGTAAAAGCCAATATAAGCTCCGGCATCTTTTTTATTCGATATCGTATCTGCACTAATAATAGCAGCACCATTAAAAACACCCGATGCTGCAATATTTTTATTGGCTTTAAAATAAACACAACCATCAAAACCTGCCTTATTGCCCCAACCCTGGTAAATACGATGTACGGCATTGGTAGCCATAACTTCATTTGCAATGGCATTGACTTTTGCTGTACAGGTGCCGTAATCACTATTTGGGGTGATCAATAAATACAGGCTATCATCCTGCAGCATGGTAAACCGCATTACACCACATCTTGCTGTAGCGGTTATTTCTGCAGTTAAATTTTTCCCGGGAAATGATATTTTATAATAAGCCGCAGTTGCAATTTCATTATTGTGATGGAATGGAATGGCATAATCGTTTACCAGTGTTGTTAATTTTCCTGTAACCGGCATCACGGTAAAACTTCCATAATCCTGTGTGCAACTGCCGCTGATCCAATGCGTGGCACGAAAGCCACTGAACAGGCTGTCTTTATAAAAATACGGGGGAATACATTTATTTTCTGTTACCCTGGTTTGGGCAGTAAACTGCGTCATTGCAAAAGGTAAGGTAACGGCGGGGATTGTGTTGGCATTGGCTTCGCTGCCGGCTTCACTGTGTTTTACTGCCGCAACAGTAGTGGAGGGTGCGGTGCCGGATAGCG
This sequence comes from Ferruginibacter profundus, assembly GCF_054783275.1. Classification (NCBI taxonomy): domain Bacteria; kingdom Pseudomonadati; phylum Bacteroidota; class Chitinophagia; order Chitinophagales; family Chitinophagaceae; genus Ferruginibacter; species Ferruginibacter profundus. Next base: position 2,349,195 of record NZ_BAAGQW010000001.1, read on the forward strand.
GCTGCACGTATTGCAACAGGCCTTGCGCTGTTGTTTGTGGCAACCATAACAATACAATTGCTACAGCAATTATTATTTTTTTGAAACGACCTGCGTTAATGCTACTTTGCTTCATTGGTATTCAAATGAATTCTTCGGGCTGCACTTTTCAGCATAATTAACCCTATTGAACTTCTTAAATTTATTACATTATTTGTTTGGCATGCTATTCTTTAATTCCATTGCACCTCTCGTTCCTACGGAACGGGAAAACAATATTCTATTTTTTTTCTACCCACCTGGCTTCCCTACGGGAAGAAATAAGAACGTTTAATACACTTCTTCTATAAAACCATACTATTTCTGATTGGGCATTTTTGTTATTCCCAACTGGCTTCCCTACGGGAAGAAATAAGAACGTTTAATGCACTTCTTCTATAAAGCCATACTATTTCTGATTGGGCATTTTTGTTATTCCCAACTGGCTTCCCTAAGGGAAGAAATAAGAACGTTTAATGCACTTCTTTTATAAAGCCATACTATTTCTGATTGGGCATTTTTGTTATTCCCAACTGGCTTTCCTTCGGGAAGAAATAAGAACGTTTAATGCACTTCTTCTATAAAGCCATACTATTTCTGATTGTGCATTTTTGTTATTCCCAACTGGCTTCCCTACGGGAAGAAATAAGAACGTTTAATGCATTTCTTCTATAAAGCCATACTATTTCTGATTGTGCATTTTTGTTATTCCCAACTGGCTTCCCTACGGGAAGAAATAAGCATGTTCGTGATAAAAATATTTAATACGCTTTCTCTATAACTGCATAATATTTCTGATACAGCATTTTTGTTATTGCCACAGGGCTGCCTTTTGTTGCAACAGCATAATCTTTTCTTGCATTTACCCAATGCCACTCCCATTGTTTAATTTCCTTTGCAAAACTATTTTTATCTATTTCCTTTCCCTCTTTTAATGCCGCTAATGCTTTTACAAAGAACTGCTCCCACCTTGGTTTATAAAAATCGCTGAGTAAACCACTCCACTGGCGGCAGGCATATTCATTCAGCGGACAATTCTCATCTCCCCAAAGTGTGATGAGGTCTTTTGCATTCATCTCATACAATGTTTTTTCTTTTTCTGTGGCACCACATTTTCTTGCACTGGCTATCCACGGGCCCAATAAAAAATCTTTTCTAGTCGCTAATAATTGATCCACATCGTCAATCAGTTCAATAAACTGTTGACTGTATTTTAAGAAAGCTGTAATATCTTTTTCCTTATATGCGGTTACAAATTGTTGTTGCAATACGCTGGCATAATTCACCAGTACCTGTCTTGCTATATCAACCAGGTCATATTGAAAGCCATCACTGTTTTTACAGTCCGGAATTGCTTTCATCATTTCATCCCATGCAGGCAACAGGTCTTTAGCATTATAGTTCAATCTTGTATTGGCCCACCTGCCGGACGAATCCAATGTTGGCCTTGCCTGTATAATTGATTCTGAACCGTCACGCTTGTATTTATCAGCAGGCACTGTATATACTGTTTTACGTAATACATTCCATGCATTCAAAGCATTTGTATTCTTTACAGCATAGCGATTGAAAATATATTGCGGCAGCCATTCATCCACATTGATCACTTCATCCTGCCAGGTATTCTGCAGCATCAATTCGTACAGCACCGGATTTTGTTCAATGCCTTCCATCGTTAATCCAATGCCTTTCATGTTACCGCTTTTGGCATTGTGTAATGCAAGGGCAGGTTCAGTTGCAATAGTTTCCATCCTGCCAAAGAGACTGGTGTTTCCACCAAAATTGTGCAGCATATTCCATATCCATGGTTTGCCATAAAATGCATCGGTACGTTTCCATACCGGCTCTATCTCAGTTGCCAGGTCAAGCAATATCATCTTATCATTGGGCACAGATTGTAACAACGCTTCCGTTTGTTTAGCTGCCCAGAATTTTCTATCACTATAAAACAACCAACCCTGCATTACCCATATTGCAGCAGTATCGGCCTGGTGCATACCATCATACACTCTTGCACTCAGCTTACTTAAAAATTCCGGATCATCACTCGGTGGTTCGTTCTCATTAAAGGTATCGGCCGAATACAAATGGTCGGTACCTAATAAAGAGGTTTGCTTTTGTAAAAACTTTTTACCGATCATCGCAAACATCGGGTCTTCGGAATCTAAAATATAAGTATCTGCAAAACCATTGGTCCAGTTGGTTTGTTTGAGCCTGGCATGCGGAAATTTTTTTTTGAACGCTGCCGGCACATGCCCGGTGAATGCAGGCAATACCGGTTTCATACCTAAAGCTCTTTGCCGTGCAATGATTTTTTTCTGCAATTCAAAATGATTTTTCATCCAGCTTACTGGTAACGGCCCGCCCCAGCCATCAAGATTTCCCATCCAGAACCAGGAGAAATAAGAAGGCCCGCAAAAAAAATCTTTCAGGTCATCATCTGTAAATCCCATTTCCTTATACACTAAATACCAGGTGTACTCTTCTCCTGTTATTGCCAGCGGCATATTGATACCATGCAATGCCATCCAGTCAATTTCTTTTTCCCAGCGTGGCCAGTCCCACCAACTCATACTATAATTAAAAGTGCAGTAATTTAAATAGTAACGATACTCGTATGGTGTGGCTTTATGAATTTTTGTTTTTACTTCCGGTAAAGTTTTGGGCAAATTTAAATGAGTGCCATTCCAGGTTATTTGTGCATGGCAATATTCATTAAGATAAAAATATAGTGCCGATGCAATGGCAACGCCATCATTGCCCCTTAATACAATTTTATTATTACGGCCTTCTATTTCAAAAACATCTTTATTGTTTTGTTGCGGCAAAGATTCAATTATAAATGCTGCCGTATGACCTGGTACTGTTCTTTGCAACAATGCTTTTGATGCGGCAATATTTAATTGTGCCTGCGTAGCATTTGGCAACAACAAATACAATATAATAACAACAAAAAATCTCATCTTTCAATAATTTTAAATAACCTTATTCGCAAAACGCCCACTCACCACTCACCACCTTACCAAAACACGGTATACAGTGCCGCTAAAATACCACAGATAATTACCGACCCTACAATAAACCCGGGTGATACTTTAAATAATGCCGTATCCATTTCTATAACATGCGTATCATTTGCAGGTTTAGGTTTTATTAAACTGATAGTGACCATGATGATGACCAAAAGAAAAAACGCAATGGTCATCCTGTCTAAAAAAGGATAGTTGGGGAAAGCACCGTTGGTCCAGCCCGGCAAAAATTTTAATACCGTTGAAATAGGCACCGTTAACAATGCACCTGCCAAACCAGCTGCGGCAGTTGTTTTTTTCCAGAACATACCCAATAAGAAAATGGCCAATACACCCGGCGAGAAAAACCCTGAATATTCCTGTATAAATTGATATGCCTGGTCTAATGTTTTTAATGAAGGTGCCACAATGGCGCCAATCAGCATGGCAATTATCACAGCCCATCTTCCGGTGATCACTAATTTTTTTTCGCTGGCATCTTTATTAATATACTTTTTATAAATGTCTAAAGAAAAAATAGTGGAGATGCTGTTGGCTTTACCTGCAAGCGATGCAACAATGGCTGCGGTTAATGCTGCAAAGGCAACACCCTTTAATCCTGCAGGCAATAAATTCATCAGGGTGGGATACGCATGGTCTGGCTTTATAGCCCCTGTTACAGCATCCGACATTTCTTTTTGAAACATCCCATTGTGATGCATTACATACATGGCAATACCAGGCAATACTGCAATTACCGGCACAATCATTTTTAAAAATGCGGCAAATAAAATGCCTTTACGGGCAGTTTTTAAATCAGCTCCCAGGGCTCTTTGCACAATGTATTGGTTGCATCCCCAGTAAGCCAGATTATTAATAAGCATACCACCAATTAAAACCGACATGCCTGGTAATTCCATATAATGCGGACTTGACTTATCAAAGATCATATGAAAATGTTCGGGTGCTTCTTTACGTAAAATGGAAAGGCCTTTAAAAATATCTTTACCAAATCCAAACTGTTCTGATAATAATGTTAATGCCAGGTAAGTAGTTACCAATCCGCCAATAATTAATACTAAAACCTGGAATACATCGGTGTAGCCGATTACTTTCATGCCACCCAATGTTACAATGATAGAAAAAATACTCAGCCCTGCCACACACCATTCAAAACTGATGGGAGCAATAGATGATATTGCTAATGCGCCGAGATAAATAATTGAAGTAAGGTTTACAAATACATATAGCAGCAGCCATATCACTGCCATGATGGTGCTTACCGTACCGTCGTAACGTTTGGCTAAAAACTGCGGCATAGTAAATATCTTATTCTTCAGGTACATGGGGATGATGAAGATGGCAACAATGATCAATGTAGCTGCTGCCATCCATTCGTAGGTGGAGATGGCAAGGCCCAATGCAAAACCCGAACCACTCATACCGATAAAATGTTCAGCAGAAATATTGGAAGCAATCAATGAAGCACCAATGGCCCACCAGGTTAACGAACCTTCTGCCAGGAAAAAATCTTTTGAATCTGTTGCTTTGGCTTTTTTTCTATTGTAGATATAGATGCCGTAAGAAGATACGAGGATGAAATAAATAATAAATACAATGTAGTCCGCTGTCTGTAATTTGTTCATTAGTTCAATAGTTTGTAATCGTTAATTAAGCTGTAAGAGAAGCCGGCTTTTAAAAAACTGACTTCTCTATATGAAATCCTATATTTTTAAAAACCACTTCTTCTTATACAAGAAATACAATGCAGCAAATTGAATAAGTGCCACACCCGTCCATAATAATGCGCTATGCCACATTTCCGGCGTTTTATTATACAATCCACCAAAAAGAAATGTTGACGTAGATTCAAAATTCACCACACCATGTGCTGCCATATAAATTAAAATTGAATTGCAGCCTACCCACACAAAAGGCATACACCATTTTTTAAATCCTGCCACATCAATCACATAATAAAATACAGCGAACAGTAATACGCTCCATCCTCCTGCATATAAAACAAAAGCGCTTGTCCACATATTTTTATTGATAGGAAAAACAATATCCCATAACAGGCCCATTAACAGCAATACAATACCTGTCGCAATTAATACCAGTACTTTTTTTATTGAAGTTAGTTTTTCATGGCCCAAAAACTGTCCTGTAAAAACACCCAGCATAGCGCTGCCAATAGCAGGAATAGTGGACAATAATCCTTCCGGATCGTATACGGCACGATGTAATTTTCCGGGTAATAATATCCTGTCGATATAGGCTTCCAGGTTTCCTTCGGGCGTAAGTACACCGGCACCATAACCAGGAACCGGAATTAACACCATTGCAGCCCAGTACAATAATAATAATCCTGCAAACCAAATAATCCGGGTACGCAATGAGCTGTTTAAATAAATGATGGCAGCAAAAAAACAACTCAATGCAATACGACCTAATACACTTGCCATTCTTGTATTTTCATAGCCCTGCCATTTGAATAAACCGTTTACCACCATACCTAAAAAGAGAAGGATCAGTGTACGTTTTATCAATGAGCGATAAATATTTTTTTTTGCAATAGCCATATTAGCTCCGGCATTTTCAATTTGCTTTCCGAATGAAAAAGGCATAGAAATACCAGCGATAAAAATGAACAGCGGAAAAATAATATCGTAAAAAGTAAAACCGTTCCATGGTGTATGATGCAATTGGTTACTGATACCCACGGCAATTCGCTCCCAAAAATTCAGATCGCCTGTTGCAGCAATCTGCCAGTCAGCCGGGTTACGGTATAAGGAATGTTTTGTTACTACTACATTGGCTAAACCATGAAAGATACCTTCGCCACTGATGATCCAGAACATATCAAAGCCACGCAATGCATCAAGAGATAATAATCTTGTTGCAGGCTTTTTTATATTGATTGATTGTTCTGTCATATATTCTAACTAAATATGAGTTGGTGCATAAATGGTGTTGTACCAGTAATGTATACATACATGCCTTTGGTATGCAGGTTACCAAAATGTGTGCTGTATCTTTCACCTTCCAGGTTTGTAATCGTTTTGTGCGTTACTGCTCCCGGGCCAAACTGAATGCTCTCTTCTCCAAATTCATATTTTCCCATCCCTGTTTCTAAAAAATTATTGCCGTCCTTAGCTTCTGTTACACCGGTTAATTTGCCACCTTCTGCAAAACATAATTCAATGGTAACAGCAACGCCTTTAAGTCCGCTCACTAAAAATGTAAGTTCGTTGGCACTACCATTCTCTGCAAAAGTGATGGTTGTATCCAGTGTTTTAACATTGCTTACCGGCCTGTCTTTAAAATCCATTTTATTCCAGAAGCGATCATCAATACTGGGTGATAATGTATAATCGCCACTAGCTTTTCTTTTATTCTTTGGAAGCGGTTGATAATAAGGCACCATTATTTTTTTATGCAGTATATATTTATGGCCCTCCTTCTTTATGCCTTCGCTGTAAAAATATCCCATACCAAAAAAAGCTGCTGATAAGCGCATAAATTTTAATACCGCATTGCCTTTTCTGTACGCATAAAAATTGGGACTATTTGACCGGCCCGATGCAATAATTACCGGCCAATCCACACCGCCAAAAATTGTGGCAGTGGTATTATCCCTTCTTATCCGTAACAATTGAGAGGTGCTGAAATATTTTTCGTAATCAACCGAAGGTTTAATAGCAGCTGGTAATGGTTGTTGCAATAATTCATCTTCTAAAAAATGAAATAAAGACCTGTTCATTATTTCATCCTCAAAGCCATTCATTTGTTCAATCAGTTTGGCAATACCTGCAAAATTGCTGTTATTATCTTTTATGGCTAAATACCGGTAGTATAAATAATACGATACAATTGTTTTAGTCATATATTGGTCCTGCCTGCGGGAATCAGTAGTCACTAATTCTCCACCGGGGTCCATGTAATAATATGTAGCCGTTAAATTTTTTCTTACCGGCTCAAATAAAGCTGGCTTGTTAAGCAAGCGCCCCATCGTGAGTAAAGAATTATTTTCCACACCGGAATATATCCGGCTTCTTTCAGGATAATGCCCATCGCTATCCATATAGATACCTTCGCCAAGCCAGTCTTCAATTCTATCAGTATATTTTTTATCGGGGTAAATTTTGTGTACACGTGCCAGTGCCGCACAAATCACCCAGCGGTGATTAGGTGTATGCACACCGCCTGTTGCCAATGCATCGGCAGCTTTAATAATAAATGTTTTTAACTGACTGTTAATGCCGGCTGTTTCGGCTCCTTTGTTTTTTACCAGCAGAAAAGCGGCAGCAGATAATGGTTCCAATAAAAAAGCCGTATCAGGCGGAGATTCTAAATTACCCACGTTTACCGTGCCGTCTGCTGTTTGAAATTTCGTGAGTTCCTGTATCAGTATTTCCAGTTTAGGAACTACTAAAGGACTTTTAAAATATTTTGATCCGGTATAACAATACGATGCGGTCAATGTAGCAAAATCAAAGCCTGCTTTTCTGCCAAAATTAAAATTAGCCACACTTACTGTTTGCAGCAAACCATCAACCTGTACATCATTTGCAATTACCATTCTTTCAAAAATATCATCTCCGGGTAAAACAGTTTTTGCAGCACTTGCTCCTGCAAAAAGGTCATTGCTTAATGGCGCCAGCATGGCCAGTGCACTCATTTTTATAAAAGAATGTCGTTTCATATTTTTACAGAAAGCAATTTTTGCAGCTTTATCAAAGCTGTTATTTATTAATAGTGGTGGTATAAATTATTTTACCATTCTGATCAATCGTATGTACCGTTAAACTATTTGTTGTAACAGAAAAAACCATAAAGCCATATTCCGATGCAGCCATTTTACTTTCAGGCACTAAACGTGCCGCTGTTTTTTCTGAAGCAGCGCCGGAAATAAAATGTTGTGTTTTACCGCTCACCAAATGTTGCAAACTATGTTCGTGCCCGGTTAAAAAAACATCCACACCATATTTATCAAACAAAGGCTTTAAAGAATTACGAATGGCTTTGGTATCGTAACCTTCAAACCTGCTGCCGCCGGTAAACATAGGGTGATGCCCTACTACAATTTTCCATTTTATATGCGAAGAAGTACTACTTAATTCTTTTGCGATCCATTTTTTCTGTTGTGCACTATCTGCTTTTTTTACATTAGGCCCGTAATCAGCATTGGCATAAAATTCAGGTATCAAGGGGTTGGTATCTATAAATAAAAATAAAATCTTACTGGCTGTATCGCCTGGTATTGAAATTACTTTAGCATAATACCGTGCCGGCATTTTCCATCTCCTGCTGATTTTTGAATAAGCCACCTGTGCATCAGGATTACTTTTATAATCATGATTACCCAATACAGGATACCAATCCCATTGTAAGGAAAATGCGGTATAAATATCTTCAAAGGAATAATGCCACAACGGATCAGATTCACTGATCACTCCGCTGGGATAAAAATTATCGCCTGTGGCAATGGTAAATTGCGATTTTATTTCAGCAGCAGTTTTGCCCATTTGTGCGGCTACTTCTTTTTGATGATCGGCGCCAACCCTGCCCCAATCACCCATGGCAATAAAATTTAAAGCACCCGGAGCTGTGGTAAGCGTTGACGGTTGTACATAATGCACACTATCTTTAATTAACACCTGTGCATCAGCAACTGCCGCAAATAAAATGGCAAAAGTGACAACAAGAATTGACTGAGGTTTCATACTACTGTAATTTTCTACAATTTAAATTTAAAACCCGAAGTAAAAACTCCGGGCTTTGATTGATTGTACTACTGCTATTGTAAGAAATTAATAACCGGGATTTTGTACCAAAGCAGGGTTAACTGCAAATGCACCTGTTGGTATTGGGAAAATCCTGCGGTAGGTTTCATTATTCGTCTTAAAGCCCCATGTACCTTCGTATTTGCCAAACCTGATCACATCATTCCTATGCCATCCTTCCCATGCAAATTCACGTGAGCGTTCTGCAAGAATATCATTTAAAGTAACTGTTGCCAGTGGTGCCGAAGTGGTGCGGTTGGCTCTTAAAGAGTTTACCAGCGATAACGGTGTATGGCCCAATGTGGCAGTTCCTCCTCTTAAGATTGCTTCTGCCTTCATCAGGATGATATCTGAATAACGAAATACAGGTATATCATTATTCTGGTTCCTGCTGGTTGAAGTAGCATCAGGATAGAATTTAATATTACGATATCCCATGTTCCATGCAATTTCATCATTACCGCAATCGAATAACGGAACTGATTGCCTTAAAACGATATTGGGTGTAAGATTTAACTGGTAGGTATACGGTGCATCAACACCAGTATAAAACTGGTCGTATCCTTTTAGTGTAGTAGTAATAGTTATTGGCGTTACACCATCCGGGCGGAATTGCAAACCGGTTAACCATTGTTTATTCCTGATATCATTGGGATCATTAAAATTAGCATAGAACTCAGGCAATGTACTGGCAGGTGCACCAGGTGTGTAAGGAATGTTAAAGTAGTTGTAACCAGCACCCGGAGCCACTTGCCCCATTGAACGTGGTACATCATACCTTGCATGGTAATTGGCGGAGCGGCCATAATTACCTACCGAAGTAGCATCGTAAGGAATAGCAAATATAAATTCATCCTTGCTGCCCGGTGCTGTTGGCCCGTTTTGCGGATAGAACATTTGCAGGTAGTTAGCAATAGTGGCAAGATTGAATTTACCCGAATTGATCACGTAATCGCATGCCGCAATACAGTCGTTGTATCTTCCGGTACCTGTATAGTATTCAGCATTTAAATACATTTTTGCCAGCAACGCATAAGCGCAATACACAGTGGGGCGTCCGTAAGTACTTACACCGTTTACTGTACTTAAACTTGGTATGCAGCTTTTAATATCATTTTCTAAAAAACTAAACACTTGTGCCCTTGGTACATTTGTATGCGGAGAAAAATCGCCATACACTGTATCCAGCGGAACATTGCCATAGTTATCCATCATAAAGAAATAAGCCAAATCCCTCACCATCTTAATTTCAGCCATATTGGTATTTTTAGCAGCACCGGCTGGTTCTGTAGTACCTAATATAGAAAGTGTCTGGTTGGCATAACCAATTACAGTAGACAGCCAATCCCAGTTACCATTTACGTACCCGTTATCTTTGGTCCAGTTATGGTAATGCATCTGCACATTTTGTGCGCCGTCATACCAGTTACCACCTCTCGCAGGCATGATGCCTTCTTCGGTAGAATAGGTTTGCTGAAAGAACCATTCTGCAGCATAATTCCCTCTCAGTGCTACATAAACAGGACCCGAAGCGGCGATAAATTGTGTTGAATCCCTGGGAAAAACATCAGGGGTTAACTGTGTGGTGATAGGAACATCTAATTTATGACATGAACTTATTGCACTCAGCAGTAATGCAGGAAGAACAATATAAGCTATTAATTTTTTCATGATTTATTATTTAACAAGTTTTAATTAAAAGGAAACATTTACTCCAACTAAAACGGTTCTTGTTTTAGGATAAAAATTATTATAATCCACACCCGGTGCAATTCCACCCTGGTTAACTTCCGGATCAATACCTTTAAACTTAGTGATGGTAAAAAGATTATTTACAGAAGTATACACCCTCATCGATTTGATATATTTAGATATGCCTTTGATGGTATATCCCAGTGATGCATTATCGAACCTGATGTAACTACCGCTTTCGATAAACCTGCTGGAATATTTATAGGCATTTCCATCCGCAGGTGATTCATCTGCTGCATCAACCAGTATGTTGGTACTCATTGCAGTAGTAGGCCTGAAGAGGTCTGCACGGGTGGCATTAAATATTTTATTGCCAAATACGCCTCTGATGAAAAGATTAAAATCAAAATCTTTATACTTAAGACTGTTCGACCATCCCATCACCAATTTAGGTTGTGCGTCACCTTCGTAGCGGTAATCGGCCCTGGTAGGAGTAGTAGTTAAGCTTCCGTTAGCAGCAACAAATTGTGATACGCCTGCTGAATTTTTTCCTGCATATTCCAGTGTGAAGAACTGTCCTAAAGGATGGCCTTCTTTCAACAGTTGCAATGAGCTTCCCGATTGGCCGCTACCTTCAGGATAACTTACACTTACAGAATCTCCGCCAATAAATAATGGATTGGTTAATTTGGTGATCACATTTTTATTATGTGCCAGGTTGATGCTGCTGTTCCATGTAAAATCTTTTGTAGCAACCGGGGTAGCATTCAAACTTAACTCAATACCCTTGTTATTAATAGTACCTCCATTAGCAGTAATTCTGCCAGAAGGAACCAGTATCGGATCTACCCTGTAGCCATAGATCATTCCGGTAGTATTTTTTTCATACCAGTCAACCGATCCGCTTAATTTCCCTTTCAACACGGTAAAATCCAAACCGATATTGGTAGTGGCTGTTTTTTCCCATTGCAAGTCAAAATTTGCAGCCTGCGTCGGGCCATAGGCAGATGTTAAACCTACACCATTATAATAATACGTACCCAGGCTTCCGGAAATAAATTGCGCTGTATACGCATTAAAGCCGGAGGCATTACCGGTTACACCATAGCTTCCTCTTAATTTCAGGTCAGAAAAGATCGTTTGATTTTTCATAAAATCTTCCTGTGTAATTCTCCATGCAGCACCTACAGAAGGGAAATAACCCCATTGATTATTTTTTCCAAACACTGAACTTCCGTCTCTCCTGATTGATCCCTGTAATAAATATTTTTCTTTGTAGTTATAATTCAAACGGCCAAAGTCAGATATCAAACGGGTATGCTGATACGCTCCGCCGGCACCAAAATATAAACCACTGCCGTAAGTAGACGGACTGCTCAAGGTAAGGTTGTTATAGCTGGTATTATCAACCGGGAAATTACTGGTAGTGATCTGGAAACCATCACCAATAATATTATCCTGCCATGAATATCCTGCAACTACATTGATACTATGATAACCGATCTTTTTATCCCATGTTAAGAATGTTTCCAGCACTTTTTTTCTGTCCTGGAAAGAACTTCTTGTAGCTTGACCGTTTGAACCAAAAGCCTGTAAAGTATGTCCGCTATAACCCGGATCAGGATTATCGTACATGCTGTTGTACTTACTGGTAAAATATTTATTCAGGTAAGCACCATAGAGGTAAGATGAATTCTGGTAAGAAAGATTCAGGTCATAGGTTAATCCAAAAGGCAGTTTAACCTGGGTGTTAAAACTTCCGATCAGTAAATTGTACTTGGTATTCATTTGTGCATTGTTAAGCATGGATACAGGATTATAATACCCGGACTTAACAAAGTTTTCAAAATAAGAACCATCAGCATTTTTTATAGGAGATACCGGAAGGTAAAGCGCAGACTGTAATAAGATGGTATTCCTGTAAGGCAGGTCATCGGCGCTACTGTTAGAGTTGGTTACATTGATACCAAACTTTACTTTATCATTAAGGGCAGTTTGTTCTAAGCCTATACGTGCAATCACCCTTGTAAGATCGCTGTTTAACAAAATCCCTTCTTTGCTTAAGTAGTTTACACTGGCATTATAAGTAGTATGCTCGTTACCGCCACTTAAAGAAATATTATGATTGTGCGATAAGGCACTGTTTTTTTCAACTGCTTTCTGCCAGTTGGTATTGGCACCTTTATCATCGGCCGGCGTAAAAGCCAGGTTGTTTTTAGTAACAAATGCCCTCAGTTGTGCAGCATCCATCATTTTCAGTTCGCTGGAAACTTTTTCAGTGCCAACATAACCACTGTAGGTTACCAGCGACTGTCCTTTCTTTCCTTTTTTGGTAGTGATAATAATTACACCATTGGCAGCACGGTTACCATAAATGGCAGTAGCCGCAGCATCTTTTAAAATATCGATAGTGGCAATATCATCAGGAGCCACCACTGCTATATCAGCCCCGGGTATACCATCAATTACATAAAACGGCCCCTGCGAACTGTTTAGTGTAGACGCACCACGTAAAATAACTGCTGCAGACCGGTTAGGATCGCCACTGGCAGTAATATTTACACCGGCAACTTTACCTTGTAACAATTGCCCTACATCGCCGATAGCACCTTTATTAAAGTCGTCGGGTTTAATTGTTGTTACAGCACTGGATAAATTTTTCCGTGAACTTTTACCATATCCCACTACCACCACATCAGATAGTACGGTTTGTTTTTCAGTAAGTACCACATCATAACTATTGGCAGCGCCAATTTTAATTTCTGCAGCTTCAAAATTTACTGCAGTAAATACCAGCGTGGCACCGGATGCAGCATTAATAGTAAACGATCCGTTAGCTGCAGTAGCAACCCCGGTTTTACTGCCCTTTACCGTTACAGTAACGTTAGGAACAGGGTCGCCTTTGGCATCTTTTACAATACCGGAAACCGATTTCGTTTGTGCCACAGCACAAAGCGGCAGCACAAATAAAAGCAGCAGAACAGCAGTACTGCTTTTTAAAAATTGTTGGAATAGCAAGCGCATGATTGGTTGTTTTGGTTAGATTATTTAATTGGTCAATTCTCGAATAAAAATGGTTAGAACTTTAAAGTTGCCGGCAGGTATTTTGCCACTAACTCCGTGTAGTAAGGTTTCAGTTCATCCCAGTTGGGTGGTGTGGGATTTTTTGAATACAGGTCGTAAGGATTGAATAAACTTACCCACTTCAGCATTTCCTTATCGTGGTCATCTAATAAATGGCTGTATTCTCCTTCCCTGTGCCAGGCATAAAAAGAATGGTACCGCAGCATATACAAACCTTCTTCCGGTAAATGGTCTTTCATCATCTGGTACACATATTCATCATGTCCCCAGCTCATATCAACATTGCGTAATCCGCAATTCGGTGTGTAAACACCAAATTTTGTATTGTATCGTTCGTCGTTGTAATCAGGGTTATTTTTAAAAAATTCCGGGTACACAATTTTATCAGAATAGGCACATCCTACAGGGAATGTATCACCCACTACCGCCCATTGCGGTTCACCAAACAGGCAAAGCGTTTTTCCCATGTCATGCATCAATCCCACCATCACCATCCAGTCGGGGTGCCCGTCTCTTCTTATAGCTTCAGAGGTTTGTAATAGATGTTGAAACTGGTCCAGGTCAGTATCAGGATCGGAATCATCTACCAGTTGATTTAAAAACTGGAATGCATCCCATACCGGCATCTCCTTCTTATCAAATTTTAAAAAATTATTTTGTTTTTCTTTAACAAAATCAAAAGTCTGGTACGTATGATTGAGGCGGTAAAATTCTTTTACCGTATCCCTTGCAGGGGCTTCATAATTTCTGTACGCTTCTGTGGATTTGTCTTTTGCGATAGCTTTCGGATCGGGATAACGTTCCAGAACGTCTTCCTCCCATTCGTCGAGACTGTGCAGTGGATTTACTTCGCCGGGAAGCAATTGCTTTGCTGTTGACGCCATATAGTGCAATAGTTTTAAGTGTCTGATCTAAAAATCGTAACACTAAATTGACATTTTATAAATTACAAACGACGCATCGGGCTATTTTTATTTACGCAACCGTTTTCGCTTTTACTGGAAATTTATGTAGCTTACAAACCAATAAACAGGCGGATCAAGAATATTAAGATGGACAAACTGACTATTAAAACACTGGCAAAAGAATTACAACTTTCTGTTTCTACCATATCAAAAGCATTAAGAGACAGCCACGAGATAAGCGCAGAAACAAAAAGAAAAGTACTGGCATTAGCCGAAGAGCTGAACTATACCCCCAACCCATACGCCAGCAGTTTACGCAAAAGAAAAAGTAAAACCATTGGCGTGGTGATACCTGAAGTGGTAAACAGTTTTTTTTCTCAATCTATCAATGGTATTGAATCGGTGGCTAAAGCAAAAGGTTACCATGTACTCATCTATTTAACACATGAGAATTTTGAGAACGAAAAAGCGATCTTAAAAGATTTTGAAAGCGGCCGTGTGGATGGGGTGCTGCTGTCGGTATCAAGAGAAACAACAGCCAGTACACATATCAGTGAGTTAATTGATAAGGAAGTGCCGGTTATTTTTTTCGACAGGGTATTTGATGAGATCAACACCGTGAAAGTTACCACCAACGATTTTGAAAGTGCTTATGCTGCCACTACTCATTTGATAAAGAGCGGTTGTAAGAATCCGCATTTTGTTTCTATCATCGGCAATCTTAACATCATCAGCTGCCGCATGGAAGGATATAAAAAAGCATTGCAAGATAATGGTATACCCTTCAGCGATACCAATATTATCAATTGCACCACCAACTTCGAGCATAATTATAACATCCTTCTTAAAAAATTAAAAGCTGCTAAAAGGCCCGATGGTATTTTATGTTCCATTGAAAATTTATCGATCATCATTTATAAGGTTTGTGAAGACCTGAATATAAAAATTCCCGCCGACCTGCAGATGATCAGTTTTTCTAATTTAGATACGGCTTCTTTTTTAAATCCGCCGCTTACCACCATCACACAACCGGCTTACGAAATTGGGCAGGCCGCTGCTGCCACACTGGTAAAAGCATTGGAAAAAAAGAATTTTGTTATACCAAATGAAACCGTTGTTATTCCCTCGGTATTAACCATCCGCAAGTCCACAAAAAATTAAATAACCGGCAGGCGTTAAAAAAAACAGGTGATAACAATTGCTGCAGGGCAGCACTCAAATACAGGCATGCCCCCACCCCTCCTGCTTTTGCAGCCGAAAATTTTGCCATAAAGTTGAAGATGTAAGCACATTAGTTAGTAATTTGCCAGTTGTAATTAAGGAAGTAAAAACTAATAATTGATTATGAGTGAAATTGCTGTAATTGGTGGTGGTGTTATAGGTTTATCCAGTGCATACTACTTAAATAAAGCCGGTTACAACGTTACGGTTATTGAACGTGGAGATATTACAGATGGCTGTTCTTTTGGTAATATGGGTTATATTTCTCCCAGCCATTTTGTGCCTTTGGCCAGCCCGGGCATTATCAGCCAGGGGTTAAAATGGATGCTGAGTTCTACGTCTCCTTTTTATATTAAACCAAGATTGAACCTGGACCTGATGCAATGGGGATATCATTTCTGGAAAAGCAGCAATGCCGCAACAGTAGAAAAAAATTCGCCGCACCTGAATAATATTTTACAGCTGAGCCGTAAACTTATTAATGATCTCCGCAACGATATCGGCGACACTTTTGATATGGAACAGATCGGCTGCCTGATGATGTGTAAACAACAAAAAACACTGGACCATGAATTTCATATGGCAGATGATGCCGAAATGCTGGGCCTGAAAGTAGAACGCCTGGTAAAAGAAGACGTACAAAAATTAGAACCCAACGTAGAAGTAGATGTTGCCGGCGCCGTATTATTTAAAGATGACTGCCATTTTAATCCCGGTAAAATGATGGTGGCACTTAGGGATTACCTGGTAAGTAAAGGAGTAAAGCTGCAGCTTCATTCCACAGTTACGGGTTTTGAAAAAGCGACTAAAAAAATTACTGCTGTAATTACTGATAAGGGAAAATTTTCCTGCGACGAAGTTGTGGTTGCAACGGGTAGCTGGCTGCCGGTGGTGACAAAAATGATGGGCATAAAATTATTATTACAACCGGGTAAGGGTTACAGTTATACTTATCCTTCGGTAGAAAAAAATATTAAATACCCCGCTATTTTAGTTGATGGCCGATGTGCCATTACTCCATGGGGCAATCAATTAAGAATTGGCGGCACCATGGAATTAAGTGGCATCAACAATAAAGTACTGGTAAAACGCATGAAAGGCATTTACGATTCTGCATTGGATTTTTACCCCGGTTTAAAAATTGATTTTCCTCCTGTTGATAAAATATGGAATGGCCTGAGGCCCGTAACACCGGATGGTTTACCCTATATTGGCAAACATCATTTGTACGAGAATGTGGTGATTGCAGGTGGCCACGCCATGCTGGGTATCAGTGAAGGCACAGGTACCGGCAAATTGGTAACAGAGATCATTCAGCGTAAAACCACTTCTATCAATATCAGTGCATTTAAAGTAGAAAGATTTTAATAGCAACTGGTATCATTTTGTTTTTAATTAATAAACCAGGTGTGGCAATACCTGTTTAAAATAGTTTAACGTTCCTAACCTGATGACTCCCGAAACATTATCCGCTGCAGTAAAAACCGGTATCCTTTTTTTACCCCTTCAGTTACTCAAGCGAAATCCTTTTGTTCATTTATTAACCTTAAAAAAAGGGCAAGGCATTGTTCAATACAGTTCGCAGGAATTATCTCCCAGGGATCTGCCTAAATATTTTCCTGCATTACCACCGGTGGCTAAAGAAGCCGTAGCAGCATTACTACCGGAAAAAGTAAAACTTATTGAAGACGAACTGGTAAAAAAATACAGGCAACAGAAATCAGGTATCGGGGCAGAGCAGTTTATAGGCTCTGCTTACAACAGGCAGCTGCAGCAACTTTTTGAAACAGTAAAACCATTTTTCCCTTTACTGAAATGTTATCACCAGTTGCCCAATCCTGCAACAGGTAACCTGATGATAGCACCCTGTACATTCAGCAATTATACACCCTCACTTAGTTTTACTGTAGAAAAACAAAACAATAATTTTTTATTGTTTACACAAATCACCATCAATGGCATTGCCTATGCCGAGTATGATTTCAGGCGTTTTGCTTTTTTACTGGAAAGTAAGAATGAATATTTTATTCTTAAGAATAAAGATTACCAAACGCTGGAATGGATCAAAAAAAATAAAACCATTGATGCCGATGGCGCTGCCTTTGCAAAAAACATTTTAGCGGTACTGGAAGAAAATTATACTGTTGAAAGAAATAATTTATTTGCTGTTAACCTGGTTGAAAATATTGTACCCACGCAAAGGGTAATGCTGAGTGAGATCAGCAATTCATTTTTAGTGCTTACGCCGCAATGGATCTATGATGGCAATATTGCAGAAGGCGAATGGAAAGAACAGATTGAAACCACGGAGGAAGGGCAACAGGTTTTTATTAAAAGAAATAAACAGGCCGAGTTGGATTTTAAAAAATTGCTGGAAGGTCTGCACCCTAATTTTCCCAAACAATTAAATGGCTGGTATTATGTAAGCTTTGCTGATGCTCAAAAGAAACAATGGTTTTTAAAAGTATACCACCAGTTACTGGAAATGAATATTGAACTGGCGGGCATTGATATGCTTACGCACTTCAGGTATTCGCCACATAAGCCCGAAACTATTTTTGTAATCAGCAATATCAACGACAGCAAAGTTGAAATAACTTTTTCCTTACATTTTGGAAAAGAGTTAGTGCCCTTAAATGAATTGCAGAAAATAATATTGGCAGGGCAAAGAGCGGTGATGCTGAAAGATGGCTCATTAGGCGTATTGCATGAAGATTGGCTGGCCGAGTTTGCCACTATAATAAAACATAGTAAGATCAGCAATCCCTCAACATTGCTGGCACCCAAATGGCTGGCCATTGGTGAACATAGCAATGCAACAGCAGAAAAGAATTTATCGCTCAGCATCAGTACCGATTGGTGGCAGGTTTGGGAAAAATGGCAGGATATCAACTCGATAGTGTATCCCGTATCAAAAAAAATAAAAGCTACGTTAAGGCCTTACCAGCAAAAAGGTTTTGAATGGATGAAGATGCTGGCCGAAGTTAATGCCGGAGCCTGCCTGGCAGATGATATGGGCCTGGGTAAAACTTTGCAAACCATTTGTTTTATCACCGACAGATTAGAAGCTACGCCTGTGGGCATGGCTTTAATTGTTTGCCCGGCGTCTTTAATTTACAACTGGCAGGCTGAAATTGAAAAGTTTGCACCACACCTGCGTAGCTATGTACATCATGGTACACAACGCAACCTGGATAGTGTAAGCCACAAAACCACCGACGTATGCATCACCAGTTATGGTACTTTGCGTTCTGATATTGAAGCATTGTCAATCATACCTTTTGAAGTGGTGGTAATTGATGAAAGCCACAATATTAAAAGCCCGGCAGCACAAATTACCAAAGCAGTAAATCAAATACAGGGCAATTGTCGTGTAGCCCTTAGTGGTACACCGGTAATGAATAATACGTTTGATTTGTACAGCCAGCTGGAATTTTTACTGCCCGGCATGTTTGGCAGCAGGGAATTTTTTAAACGGGAATATGCCGATGCCATTGATAAAGACCATAACGAAGAAAAAATATGGATGCTGCAGAAATTAACCGCACCATTTATTTTACGCCGCACTAAAAACCAGGTAGCTAAAGACCTGCCCGAAAAAACAGAATCGGTACTCTGGTGCAATATGAGTACACAGCAAAAAGATCTATACGATGGCATTAAAAGCCAGATCAAAGACAACCTGTTTACTGATATTAAAACCAATGGCCTTGGTAAAACCAAACTGGCAGTGCTGCAGGGCATTATGAAACTGAAACAGATCTGCAGTTCGCCGATGTTATTACCAGCCGAAGAACAAAGCACCCGGCTCTCTGCTAAAACAGATCTGCTATTGGAAGAACTGGGTAATCTGGGTAAACATAAAGTGCTGGTATTTTCCCAGTTTGCAAAAATGCTGCAATTGCTTGCAGATACACTGACAGAAAAAGGCATTTCATTTTATTTATTAGATGGCAGTACGCCTGCCAAACAAAGAAGCCAGCTGGTAGCCGATTTTCAGCAAGAGGACAATACTACACAGGTATTCCTCATCAGCCTGATGGCGGGCAATACGGGGCTTACATTAACCGCTGCCGATTATGTTTTCCTGTTTGATCCCTGGTGGAATAATGCAGTGCAGCAACAGGCCATTGACCGTACTCACCGTATCGGGCAAACGAAAAATGTATTTGCCTATAAAATGATCTGCAAGGATACCATTGAAGAAAAAATTATGCAATTGCAACAAAGTAAAAAAGAACTGAGTGAAAACCTGATCGGCGATAATGAAGGATTTGTAAAACAGCTTACGAAAGAGGATGTGGAGTTTTTATTTAGTTAGCCGCATTCGGCGCCGGGGCCGGAACACGGATCTTTATGATGATCATGATTTACACTGACAGGAATTATCGGATAACAAGCTCTATAAACAAGCTTTTTGTTTACGCATATTAATCTTAACTGATCATAACCATCATAAAAATCTGCGTTCAAAAAAAAGAACCGCATTAGCGGTTCATCCTGTTATCTTTTGTCATCCCAATCCTACTTCACTATGCATTTCCGGTATTTCCACATCATAGCCTTTCTTCATTAACCGTAGCCGAAAATCCTGTTGCACATTATATTCACCATGCACTAAAAATAAACGTTGTACCTGTTTCGGGTTCTGGCAGGCAAGGAATTGGCTCAGGTCATCATAATCGCCATGGGCACTCATACTGCGGATGCTGCCTACTTCGGCATTGATCTCATGCGTAACCCCAAAAATATTCACTTCCTTTCTTCCGGGTTGCTGCAATTTGGCACCAAGCGAATTGGGTTCGCAATAACCCGTCATTAAAATAGTATTGCGGCTGCTTTCGATATTATTACTGATATGATGTTTCACTCTTCCTGCATCTGCCATACCACTTGCAGAGATCACTACAAAAGGACCGTTCTTAAAATTCAGCAGTTTTGATTCATCAACCGACTGCACAAATTTCAATCCTTTAAATCCAAACGGATCATTATCGCTGGCCAATATTTTTTGTATGGTCTTATTGAAATACTGCGGGTAATGCTTTACTATTTCGGTGGCTTTTACACTCAGCGGGCTATCTACATAATACGGCACATCAGGTAATCGTCTTTCTAATTCCAACTGATTTAAAGCAAATAAAATTTCCTGTGTACGGCCTACGCTGAAAGCTGCAATAATTAATTTCCCTTTTTTCTGCAGGCAGGCTTTCTCCACCCATTCCAGTATCTGGTCAGGTGTGGTAATGGCATTATCGTGCAGGCTGTTACCATAAGTAGATTCCAAGATAATATAATCTGCCTGCGAAAATTCTGCCGGTGATTTTAATATTACATCTCTATACCTGCCCACATCACCACTAAAAGTTAACCTGGTTATTTTTCCATCTTCCTTAATTTTTAAATGCACCGCTGCACTGCCAATGATATGGCCGGCATCGGTATACATCACGTCTATACTTTCATCAATGGTAAACCAGGTATCATACTCTACTGTTACAAACTGATCCACTGCAGCCAAAGCCTGGTCGGTGGTGTACAAAGGTTTTAAATAGGGTAAGCCTTCCTGTGC
Source organism: Ferruginibacter profundus (assembly GCF_054783275.1). NCBI lineage: Bacteria > Pseudomonadati > Bacteroidota > Chitinophagia > Chitinophagales > Chitinophagaceae > Ferruginibacter > Ferruginibacter profundus. The sequence goes on from NZ_BAAGQW010000001.1 coordinate 2,370,481, forward strand.
CCTTCTTTTATTTTCGTATTTCACATCATTTTCCTGTATACCGGCGCTGTCTTCCATTAATACGGCAGACAATTCTTTAGTAGCCGGTGTGCAATAAATTTTTCCTTTAAAACCATCCGCTACCAATTTAGGAATAAGCCCGCAATGATCCACATGCGCATGCGAAAGAATTAAGGTGGTTACTTCAGTGGGATCAAATCCAAACTGGCGGTTCATCATATCGGTATCTTTTCCCAACCCCTGGAACATACCACAATCCAGTAAATATTTTTTGCCGTTTTTTAAACTGAGTAAGTGTTTTGAACCGGTAACGGTTCTTGCAGCACCATGGAAAGCAAGTTTCATATAATTTTTTATTTTTTAGCTACATGTAAAATTTATGCAACCGCTATTCAATTTACAGGAAAATGTTCAATGCTCAATTCTCAAGTTAAAATACAGGTACATTCTTCCTGAGCATTGTTCGTTGAACATTGAAAATTGAGCATTCTTTCTCATTCTCCACTTCCCAAAAAGGCCATCATCCCCATCCCCACTTCTATCGCTCCTTCATCAATATTAAATGTGGGCGTATGCACACCGCTGGTAATGCCTTTTGCTTTATTGCCTGCCCCTAACCTGAAAAAGCAGGCCGGTACCTGGTGAGAGTAATAACCAAAATCTTCGGCTCCCATTCTTAATTCTGTTTCGCTTACATTTGCGGCTCCCATATAGTCTTCAGCATTTTTACGGGACACTGCATTTAATGCTTCGTCGTTTAACACAAAGGGATAGCCGACATCAATTAAAATATCCGCTTCTGCACCCATTGTTTTTACCAGTTCAATAGTTTGTGTTTTTATCAGCTCATGTGCTTTAAAACGCCACTCCTCATTCATAGCACGGAAAGTGCCCATCAGTTTTACCTCGCTGGGGATAACGTTAGTGGTATTACCGCCATTAAAAGAAGTGATGGATAATACCGAAGGATTGAAAGGATTGTTATTGCGGCTGATGATCTGCTGCAGGCTTACTACCAAATGCGATGCAATTAAAATGGTATCGGCGGTTAAATGCGGTGCTGCTGCATGGCCACCTTTTGCTTTAATGGTAATATAAATTTCATCGGCACTGGCCATGATCATACCTCCCCTGAAACTCAATTGCCCCACTTCCATCCCGGGATGCACATGCAAGGCAAATATTTTTTGTGGCTTAGGGTTTTCCAGTACCCCATCTTTGATCATTATACTGGCGCCTCCCGGGTTCTTTTCTTCTCCCGGTTGAAAAATTAATTTTACCGTACCCTCCCATTCGTCTTTCAGTTCATTTAAAATTTTTGCAGCACCTAATAAACAGGTGGTGTGTACATCGTGGCCGCAGGCATGCATCACGCCTTCGTGTAATGATCTGTAGGGCACATCATTGGCTTCTGTAATGGGCAATGCATCCATATCGGCACGCAATGCAATTATTTTTTTTTCCGGATTTTTTCCTTTGATTAAACCCACCACACCTGTAGTGGCCATTATTTCAAAAGGAATGCCCCAGCCCTGTAGTTTTTGCTGTACAAATTTTGAGGTCTCAAATTCTTTATAGCTCAGTTCGGGATGGGCATGTATATGCTGCCTTACATCAATAAATTCGCTGGCATATAATCGGGCTAATTGTTGTATTTTTTCTTTCAGCATAATTGAGTCGTGAGACGTGAGACATGAATGGTGAATCGTCAGTGGTGAATCTGACAGCATTATTGAGTTTTCCCATCCAGGTGTTACTACTTACCGTTGGCTATCTTCATTTTCTTTGCTCTTATCCACTTTTACCTCTACAATTTCCGGTACCAGGTAAATATTAGTTGTTACTATTTTAGAGCTGGTGAGCATTTTCCGGTATTTTTCTGCCTCATCTTTTTCTACAAAATTGCCAAATTTTAGTTTTATAAAAGGCGCCTGGAAGGTCATGTACACTTTTTGTTCGGGAAAACGCTGCAGCAAGGCAGCCCTTACTTTTTTAGCATATTCATTATCGTTGCTGCTTAGTACCAGTAAGCGGTAGCCCTTGGCAGCCTTTGTACCCAGCCCAACAGTGGCTTTATTAATTTCAGCTTCCTGTTTGGCCAAAATGTCCAGCCGGGGGTCTTTATTAATAGTTATTTTACCGGTAACTGCAGTGTCGGCAGCTACAGTTTGTGCCTTAACGGCCACCCAAAAAAGCAACGCAAAAAATAATAGTATCGTTTGTTTCATATTCATCCGTTTTTGCAAAAACTGTTCCATCAATTTACCGGCCGGCTTCTTTAACAATCTGTACACTACTGCTGCATCCTAACCTGTTTGCCCCTGCACTCACCAACGCTGCAGCAAAACTATAGTTTTTTATACCACCGCTTGCCTTAATTTTTATGGAAGACGGTAAATGTTTACGCATCAGTTGCACCGCAGCAATGGTAGCTCCTGTTTCGGCGTAACCGGTGCTGGTCTTCATAAAATCCACCCCGGCGGCACCATAAATATCGCAGCAGGTAATAATTTCTTCGTCGGTTAAAATACCGCTTTCAATAATTACTTTAATTACTTTGCCTTTACTTCTTATCACCGGCATTACCGTATTGATCTCGTTGGCTAAAAACTGCCAGTCGTTGTTTTTTATGGCACTGATGTTAATTACCATATCCAGTTCGTCGGCGCCATCAATAATGGCCAGCACTATTTCGGCCACCTTGGCCTCAATAGCCGAGTAGCCAAACGGGAAACCGATAACAGTAGCCACTTTTACATTAGTTGCCGCTGTTAATTCCTTTGCTTTTTTTACAAATAAAGGGGGCACGCAAACAGCGGCAAAGCCGTACTCTTTTGCTTCGGCACACAATTGCTCTACATTGGCAATGGTGGTGGTGGGTTTTAAAACCGTATGGTCTATATAAGAGGCAATGTTCATAATGGGATGTAAAAATACGGTTTTTATAAAGCTGATAAAGGTTGCCAATACTTTTTCTCTTTCCGGTATTTAATCTAGCTTCAAGAGACAAGCTGCAAGGGGATGCATGTTATTTAAACCCCTTTTACTATTCTCTTGCAGTTTTTTTACAATATAAACAACAACTAACCATCTTTATATAATTCTCATCTCCACTCACATAATATTACACCAATGGTTATTGTTCAACAGATAGTTTCGTTATTTTTATCGTTCATTCCTTTTAATACCAAAACTTCTTTTCATGCAAAAATTAAAATTTCCGGCACTGGTATTGGCGTTTGTAATTACCACTTTACAGATCAATGCCCAGGCCACTTTTCCCGTTAATGATGTTGCCAGCCCCAAAGACGGCAGCTATGCTTTTACCAATGCCACCATTGTAAAAGATGCCCAAAGCACTTTACAAAATGCCACATTGGTAATAAGGCAGGGGAAGATTGAAAATATAGGTACCAATATCGCCATCCCTAAAGATGCGGTGGTAATTGATTGTAAAGGAAAATTTATCTATCCTTCCTTTATCGACATCTTCAGCGATTACGGTATTGTAACCCCGCAACGCCAGCAAGGCGGCGGTGGCTTTTTTGCCGCACAGCAGATTACTTCGGGCACCAAGGGTGCATTTGGCTGGAACCAGGCCATTAAAAGCGAGACTGATGGCAGCAAATTATTTACCGGCGATGATACCAAAGCAAAAACCTTACGTGACCTTGGTTTTGGCGCCGCACTCACCCACCAGAAAGATGGTATTGCCCGTGGTACCGGCCCATTGGTTTCGCTGGCTACACAGCCCGATAACTTTACTGTATTAAAAGATAAGGCAGCGGCTTTTTATTCGTTCAGTAAAGGTACTTCCACACAGAGCTATCCTAATTCTATGATGGGTATGATCGCTTTATTGCGCCAGACCTATTTAGATGCCCAATGGTATAAATCTGCTCCGGCTAAGGAAGGCACTAACCTCTCTCTAAAAAGCTGGAACGATAACCAAAGCCTGCCACAGATATTTGATGCCAGCGATAAATGGAACGATTTACGTGCCGATAAAATAGGCGACGAGTTTGGTGTGCAATATATTATTAAAGGTGGCGGTAACGAGTACCAGCGCATTAAAGAAATTGCCGCTACAAAAGCTGCCTACATTCTTACTTTAAATTATCCTGCAGCAATGGATGTGGATGACCCGAACGACCTGCGTTTTGTGGGCCTGGACGATCTGAAACATTGGGAACTGGCACCGGGCAATGCAGCAGCACTGGAAAAAGCAGGGGTTCCTTTTTGTATTTCTACAGCAGACCTTGCCAATACCACCGATTTTATGCCTAACCTGCGTAAAGCCATTGAATATGGTTTAACAGAAACCAGGGCCCTGGAAGCATTAACCAAAACACCCGCCACATTATTAGGTGTGTACGATAAACTGGGTAGTTTAGATAATGGCAAGATCGCCAATTTTGTAATTACCTCCGGCCCCATCTTTGCCGAAAAAACCACGGTATTTCAAAACTGGACACAGGGTATTAAGAATGCCGTAAAAGAAGATAGCTGGTACGATGTAAAAGGCGCTTATAAATATACCGCCGGCAATGGCAAAGCATTTTCGCTAGAATTAAAAGATGGCGGTGTGGCCAGCTTTATTGCTGCCGACACCCTTACCGGTAAATACAGTTACGATGGTAAACTGGTAAAACTGAGTTATACCGAAGGCCGCGGCAGAGAGGCTAAAGAAACTATTTTAAGCGGTACGGCCAATGGCGATACCTGGAATGGTATGGGCAGGGATATTGCAGGCAACACATTTACATGGTCGGCAAGTTTTGACCATGCCCTGGAAGTAAAAGCAGATAGTGTTAAAGCCAAAACGCCATTAACACTGGGTAAAGTAACGTATCCTTTTGTAAGCTATGGCTGGGAAGAAGCGCCAAAGCAGGAAAACATACTTATTAAAAATGCTACCGTATGGACAAGTGATGCAGCAGGTAAATTAGAAGAAACCGATGTACTGGTAAAAGATGGCAAGATAGCCGCCATTGGAAAAAACTTGTCTGATGCTACAGCAAAAGTGATTGATGGCAAGGGCAAACATTTAACACCGGGTATTATTGATGAACACTCACATATTGCTGCCGCTTCTATTAATGAAGGCGGGCAAAGTGTAACATCTGAGGTAAGGATTGGTGATAACCTTAACCCCGAAGATGTGAATATTTACAGGCAGTTAAGCGGTGGTGTTACTACCTCTCATATACTGCATGGCTCGGCCAATACCATTGGCGGGCAAACACAATTGATAAAATTACGCTGGGGCGCAAACGCAGAAGACCTGAAATTTGCAGGTGCCGACCCTTTCATCAAATTTGCATTGGGTGAAAATGTAAAACGCAGTTCAAGCTCGCAAGGCAATACCCGTTTCCCCGATACAAGGATGGGTGTGGAAGAAGTGCAGATGGATGCTTTTCAAAGAGCCAGCGATTACCAGAAACAATGGAAAGCCGCAGAAGAAAATAATAAAAAGAAAGGTGCCACACCCATGGTGGTAAGAAGAGACCTGGAACTGGATGCCCTGGTAGAGATCATGAACAGCAAGCGATTTATCACCTGCCACTCTTATGTACAAAGCGAAATAAATGAAACCATGAAGGTGGCTGAACATTTTGGTTTTAAAATAAACACCTTTACCCATATTTTAGAAGGCTATAAAGTAGCTGATAAAATGAAAGCCCATGGCGCCAACGCATCTACCTTCAGCGATTGGTGGAATTATAAAATGGAAGTAGTGGATGCCATTGCCTACAATGCCTACATTATGAATAAGGTGGGTTTAAATGTTGCCATCAATTCTGATGATGCAGAAATGGCACGCCGCTTAAACCAGGAAGCTGCAAAAAGCGTGAAGTATGGTGGCATGAGCGAAGAAGATGCATTGAAGATGGTAACTATCAACCCTGCAAAAATGCTGCATGTAGATGCTAAAGTGGGCAGCATAAAAGTGGGTAAAGATGCCGACCTTGTTTTATGGAGCGATAACCCTTTGAGCATTTATGCCAATGCATTAACCACTATTGTAGATGGTACCATTTATTTTGACAGGGATAAAGACATGGAATTGCGCAAACGCAACCAGGCCGAAAAAGCAAGGCTGATACAAAAATTAGCGGCCGCAAAAAAATCATCCGATGCACCGGGGGGTACCAGAGGCAATTTTCAAAGGCCAAGGCCAAGATTTGAAGTGGTGAATACCTGTATGGATCATACACACCATGGCCTGTTAGAGGTAGATGCGGATGAACTGGACGGGCAGTAGTGTATAATGGATAATGAAATAATGGATAATTGATAATTAAAAAAATACTGATGAAAAAAATATTAATAGCTTGTTTAACGGTATGTAGTTTTGCTACTGCACGGGCACAGGAAACAGTGTACCCTGCACCGGTACAAAAAGAAACCATCACTTTAACCAATGCCACCATACATGTAGGCAATGGCAATGTAATTACCAGTGGTAATGTAGTGATCACAAACGGTAAGATAACCGAAGTAGGTGCCACTACTTCTACCGGCGGAAAAATAATTGACTGCAAGGGCAAACATATTTATCCCGGTTTAATTTTAACGTCTACCGAACTGGGTTTGATGGAAGTACCTGCGGTAAGGGCCACCATTGATGCAGAAGAACTGGGAGAGCTAAACCCCAGCATCCGTTCTATAGTGGCGTATAATACCGATAGCAAAGTGATCAACACTTTACGTACCAGCGGCATCTTATTAGCCAATACCGTACCGGGTGGCGGGCTTATCTCCGGCTCTTCTTCTGTAGTACAGTTAGATGCCTGGAACTGGGAGGATGCGGTGTATAAAATGGATGGCGCCATACATTTTCGCATGCCATCTTTATTAGCACGTACCCGTGGCCGTGGTGGCTTTGGTGGCGGGCAGCAACCACCTGTTGACCCTGTAAAAAGAGGCCTTGAGCAGGTGGAAAGCGTGAAAGCCTTCTTCAGGGAAGCCAAGGCTTACCTGGCAGAGCCAACGCATGAGAATACCAATTTAAAATACGAAGCGGTAAAAGGTTTGTTCAGCAAAAAACAAAAACTGTTTATCCATTGCAATATTGTAAAGGAGATGCTGCTGGCGGTTGACTTTGTAAAAGAGTTTGGCTTTGATGTGGTGCTGGAAGGCGCATCGGACAGCTGGCAGATAGCCGATCTTTTAAAGCAAAATAATATTGCTGTGGTGCTGGAACAATTACATGCCCTGCCAACGATGGTGGATGATGACATTGACCAGCCTTTTAAAACACCTGCAGTTTTGCAAAAAGCAGGGGTATTATTTGCGTTGAATGATAATGACGAAAACACCCGCAGCCGCAACCTGCCTTTTGAAGCCGGCACTGCTGCTGCCAATGGCCTTACTAAAGAAGAAGCTTTAACTGCCATTACTTTAAGCGCCGCAAAAATATTGGGCATTGCTGATAAAACAGGATCGGTAGAAACCGGCAAAGACGCCAATATAGTGGTAAGCGACGGCGATATACTGGATATGAAAAGCAATAGCATTACCCACGCCTTTATACAAGGCAGGGAAGTAAACCTTACCAATAAGCAAACACAGTTGTTTGACAAGTATAAGTATAAGTATGGTATAAAATAATTGCAGTTTTAGTATGAAGGATCCCGGTTGTTGCAACCGGGATTTTTTTTGTTTGCACGGCGCCTCTTAAAAAATTACGGCCTGGGCCACAAAAAAACAGGCCTGCTGAGGCCAATAAATTATTGCGTGCAGCCGGAATTAAAAACAATAATAACTTTATAGTATCTATTATGGATAACCGTAATTACCGCCAAAGATGCTATAAAAAGATAACTTACTATGCCAGCACCTATTTATAAAAAAATACCGTTTGCCGTTGTAAAAAAGCACATTGAAAAGATATTCAATAATGAAAGTAATAGCATTAATTTTGTTTTAACGCCAGGTTCTATTCACCAGTTTGCCGAACAATGCGGCGTACAATTTAAATGGCGCCCGATATTGAATTGGGAAGACAATACCTACGAATTGAGTAACCAGGATTATTTAGATATTGCATTTGCAAAACTTACACCTGCAGGCGGCGAAACGATCATTGTAACCGATGAGTGTTTCAGAGATCAGGAGGCTTTTTCTGTTTTTTACTTTAAGGATATGATTTACTTTATGGAAATTGTATACCCGGATCTGTTGAATATGGAATTTACACAACCTTGTGATTATATTTTTATTCAACCAGGCATTGATCTGATTACAATGATTCATCATGAAGGGATGAGGACAAAATATATACGTGTATAAATTTGGCTTGCTGCAGCGGCGCCGGTTAGTTGCAAATTTTAACACTATTGATTTATGTAGGTAAAACCAGGTTGCCTGTTTGAGGCACTAACCCTAACGGATAAAGGCACCGGTAAAAGAGGGCCAGGTATTGTGGTTTACCTGTTACCAGGTGCCGCACCGCATAGCCCGGCCTGCAGCAGCAAACACTAACCACTTTGTTAAGCACCAGGATGCTTTTTACCCTTATAGAAACGGGAGGTACCCCGGGCGCCGCAAAGGATATAATTTATCTTAAAAAAAGAGTATTTTATACGAGAGGGTATACTTATAAATGTTGTTATATTTGTAAACACACAATCAAATACTATATGGAAAAAACAATACACCAGGGCCGCAATGTAAAACGCTTTAGAGAGATGCTGGGCATTAAACAGGAAAGCCTTGCCCACGACCTGGGCGCAGACTGGAACCAGAAAAAGATATCGCTGCTGGAAAGCAAAGAGCAGATTGACGAGGCCTTGCTGCAACAGGTGGCCGGGGTATTGAAGGTACCACTGGAGGCGATTAAGAATTTTGATGAAGAAGTTGCAGTGAATATTATCTCCAACACATTTAATGACCAATCGAACGGCTATAACTACTACCCCACATTTACCGTTAACCCTGTAGAAAAATGGATGGAAGCAGTTAATAAAAATGAAGAACTTTACGAACGTTTGTTACAAAGTGAAAGAGAGAAAGTGGAGCTGTTGCAAAAGCTGTTAGCTGCAAAGCAGCCATAATGCGGATTGTTTACTTTGGAGTTGTAAGAGCGTATTGTTTGTATTGTGGTGGCTATATTTAAATTTGCACCGCAATTACCCCACGGGCTACACGCCGTTACTGCCCCCGTTACTGCAGCAAAAGAATAAAGCCGGGTAAAAAAAGAAGTGGGGATACATAGCCTGCGGCACAGTTTTGCCACCCACCTGCCTGATAAGGGCACCGATATAAAATACATAAAAGAACTGCTGGGCCATTTTGATATTAAGACAACGGAGCGTTACCTGCATGTAAGTAAAAAGCAGCTGGTAAATATTGTAAGCCCATTTGATGATTTGTGGAAGCAGGAAGCAATAGACTGGTAGCCGACTGTTTTGAGTTTAAATTAGTTGCATTTGAATATTTTATTTTTTAATAAATAAATTCTTAATTTAGGATATGCAGCCGCACCTTGAAAGCATGTGAGTCAGGGTTGGCAACGCCATATTTTTTACAACAAGATCAGACATATTAAAAAAATAGTTAAATCTCATTGACGCTACGCTAAATACAAAATGTATAACATTAAAGCTTTGATTTTCAATATATTTTTATTTAACCTAATAGCGTATAATAACATAAATACACACTTTGGCTGCAAGCGTAACACAAGCATCAAAATGACCGTAAGTTTAAAAATATTTGCTATCTGCTTTATTCCGCTACTAACTTTTGGTCAAACCATTAGACCTGAAGTAGAATCTCTTGTTGACAGCATTGCTAAATATAACAAGTTGGACGGATTATATATTGGGTATCCTGGTATTAAGTCAAATCAATATGACCGTCTAAACCAATTGACAGAGATTTCAACATCAAAAGAACTTTTAGCCTTGACGGCAAGCAAGAATACTACTGTTAAATGTGCTGCCTTTCAATCTCTTTGTTCAAAAGACAGTGTTGACATTATTCCTGTTGTAATATCGCATCTCTATGACACAAGTTTAGTTTCTATACAACAAGGGTGTATTGGCTCGCAACAAATGACAGGCGACTATTTTCTGCAGACATTTTACTTTTATCTGGCAACCAAAGACAGCAGCTATTGGATAAACAATTATCCAAGCATTGCAAGAGTTGACAGCTTACTATTTTACGACCCAAAAAATCGTCTTGCGTACAAAGAAGGGAGAATTAAAGGAATTAATGGCGACACTTTGTATTACGACAGAATAAGAGATATAGCTCTAAACGAAAGAATTCCAGTTTCAGTTTTGGCATTGGCAAAGTATAAAAGGCAACAGGATAAAGAAATTATTACAAGCTATTTTTCTGATGACAAAACTCAATACTATGCTATTTGGGCAGTTAGAGAATTCCCAGATACTACTTTTTATCCGCTGCTAATTAAAGTATTTGAAACAGAATGGAAGGACAAATACTATGACTATAGTAAATGGAGAATACTTTATCAGGCATTAGCAAAATATCCCAACGCAAAGACAATAGAATTATTTGATAAAACCATAAATGCAAGAAACAAGTTTAGACGGGAAACATTGGGAAGGTATCTAACAATTGCGATTGCAAAATATCCAAATCCACTTTTTGAGAAATACCAGAACAAGGTTGACATAGACAACTTACACAAAGAGTTCCTAGGAGAAGAAGCGAACGTGGAGAATTGACGCCCCTAATGAAACGCCAGCAGGCAACAAAAGGTTTGCCGCAGGGCTGGCGGACGTAGTAACAATCAGCAGTTTAACTACTATCAGCTAATATCGGGCTTGACCGAATTCTATTGAGCTTTTAGTTGTTAACTTCAACTTCAGTTTTTCAATCGGCTTCAGTTGCCGGGCAGACAGTTAAAAAATACCAGCCCTGCGGCAAGCCTCGAACGTTGGCTGTAATTTTAAGAACACCCTTAAATTTCGATAACCCAGCACAAGACCAATACGAAACAGATTAAATCTTTGACCTTACAAACAGAAGCTTTTGAATAGAAATTCATTTCTATTAATTA